>NZ_JABXKL010000026.1 GCF_017114995.1 Nostoc sp. NMS9
GGTGTTGGATTTGTTGGGGTTACGGGTGTTGGATTTGTTGGGGTTACGGGTGTTGGATTTGTTGGAGTTACAGGTGTTGGTTCTGTTGGGGTTACAGGTGTTGTCTCAGATGAGGTATTCGATGTTGTCTCAGATGAGGTGTTCGATGTTGTCTCAGATGGGCTATTTGAAGGACTAGGAGTTAGCTTCATTTCAAATACTCCCTCGCCTTTTATTGGTGGCTGTGCTTCCAAAGCCGCAGCAGTTTCGGCTTGAACACTGGTGATTGCAGGATCAGGTGTAGGCACAGGACTCTGCCTGTTCAAATCAAGTTCCCGAACCATCTGGCTCGTTTCATAAAAATTTCTTAGATCAAAATCATATAACCTCTGAAATTCGCCTTTAATTATAATCACCATTTGCCCTGCTTCCAACACCTGACTTTGAGAACCTTTCTTGTTAAAAACTTCAATGCCGCTATTTGTCAGCGCACCCACAATCGTGGTGTCTGTTTGTTGGTCGTAGCGTACAAATAATGCTGAACCACGAATTGCTGCTGCTGCATTTGGTGTTTGTATACGTGTTTGCCCCTTTCCTGGTGGGATGAGCAACAACACAGTCCCGTTTGTCAGTTTAAAGTCACGAGTCTTCGGCAAAAATTGAAATAACGCCTGTTCTCCAACTCGTGCCAAAGAGCCATCATTAAAACGCAAATCTGCTAGGGAAGCTCGACCAGTTGACAGCCCGTCCCCAGGAGTCATTGCATCTAATTTGCGTGCAGGACGTTTCTTCAATTTATCTTTGGGTATCAGTTGTACGATGTTGCGGAGGTTCTGAATCTCTGCTCGCGTTAGAGGAGTTGTAGCACTTACCCGATTTGGCAGAGGCAGTACTATAACTCCCCATAAACCAATCACCAATAATGGAAACGATTTATAAAACATAGTTTGAGAAATTTTTACCTTCAACTAATATCATAAAAATTAAAGTTTAAGCTAATGCTAATTGTTGTAAGAGTTTTTCTGGTAAATTGGTTTAAATTTTAATTTAAATTTAATCTCTAAAATAGATAACAATTGAAATCAATGACTCATATTTTATTTTTGAAAAAACTCAGTACACATCTATTATCTTTTTTCGTGTCTACCTGTTCCTTCTCTACTTAAGCAAGTTCATGAATCAAATTGGATTACTATATGTCTTTAGTTGATTTAAGTTTTCCTTCTGAAACTTAAATTGTATGCAATAAAGTCTGTAGCAGAGTTAAAAGTTAGTATTTGATATAAATAATTAAATCAGAAGAACTTACATATAATCCTTTATAATCAGTTCAGCCAGAGGATCATTAACTATGGGGAACAATAACTTACTAAGGATTTGTTGTGAAATTACCCACTAGCTGTATTTCACTAAAATTTAAACAGCAATTTCATGGTAGCATCTCGGTTTTACAAAAAATCTGGGAAAAAATCCGAAAAGCAGCAATTTTAGTTTGTAGTCTAAGTATATACCTACAAAGCTAAAATAGATGCAATCAACTGTATCTTTGTAGTCGGAACTTCCGATACAGCTTGTGGGTCTACATTTGCCAAACGCAATCAACGCGATCTAACCAGATGCGACTCAAGAACTGGAAAAATTTGTTTTTTTGTATTTTGTTAACGTCTAGTGGTGGAAGCTGGTGTTGCATTAGAGTAGATGCGGCAGAATCTGCAATTACAGATGTTTGGCATCCTAATAATTTAGCAACTACACAGGTAACTCATGAGCAGTTATGTCATAAGTTGGAGCAAAAGGCAATTAACTCTTTGTGCAAGCTGTCGAGTGAGTCACATACTTTAGATTCTCGGATGCGGTTAAATCTGGCACAGCAAACACCAGAAACGACTCAAATCCCAGATCAAACCGAAGAACCTATAGATACTCAAAAGCAAAATGACCCGCCACAGCTAGAATCGCAGCCAAATAATTTGCCCATATCTCCTTCAGACTCAAAAGAGCAACTATTAAATTTACCTGAGATAGAATATTCCCAAAGGCTAGAGAGGTTGATAGAACTGCTGCGATCGCCAAAACAACCGTTTGAATCTGATAGCGATCGCGAATTGGGGTTGCGGGTGCGGTTACGACCTCTAGAACAACGGCTACCACCACCGACAGAACAACCTGTACCTCAGTTTAAACCTATCGGCTATCTACAAGGACGTGTCGGCTACTTCCAAACGAGTAATATATTTTCCTCAAATGATAGTCCCATAGAAGATGGTTTAATTATTTCTGGACTGACACTAGCCTCTACATATTTCCCTTTAGGATCTAAGACTTTTTTAAATGGCTCAATTGATGGCAATCTGATTCGTTATATAAACCAGTCAGAATATCATTACAACCAGGTGAGATTCAATCTCAGTATTTACCAGCAGCTATCCCAACGAATGTTTGGAGAAATCAGTTGGAGCAATCAACAGTTATTTTATGCCAACAGCAGCGATCGCCTGGATAGCTTCAAAGCAGGCGATCGCTTTTTAAATGAAAATTCCCTGCAACTGTCTTTGGGACGCCGAGATCCCTTAACTTCAAGATTAACCCTAGATAGCTTCTACGAATTGAGTGTAAATTTTGCCGATCCCCAAAGTCGTAATCGGATAATCAATTCCTTTTGGGTGTCTCTGAACTACTACTTGCAAAAGCCTCTCCAGGTTGGTATTGACTACCAAATGAATTTATCAGACTTTACACAGCGCGATCGAGAAGACGAATTTTACCGGCTATTCGGACACTTAAATTACCGAATATCCGACAACATTAATATGAATATGCAGGCTGGAGTAAGTTTAGGTAGTTCAACCGCCGAAAACATTGATTTTGATGGCTGGTTCTTCGCTATTAATTACAGTTTGCAATTAGGTAGGTTTTGAAATTTGTCATTTATCCTTTGTCCTTTGTCAAAAATCAATGACTAATGCCCAATGCCCAATGCCCAATGACTATAAATAGGAAATCCAATCACTCCAGCTACCAGCATAAAGTTTCCCCTTGCTAATACCAGCTAATTCTAAAGAAAGTAAATTCACACAAGCAGTAACGCCAGAACCGCAATATACCAAGATTTCTGCGGCTGTTTTTAGCTTTTCCCACCGACGCCGTTGTTCTTCTGGAGGGAGTAGGTAGCCGGAAGAGTCTGTAACTTCTTGCCAAGGATAGTTGACTGCACCGGAAATATGTCCAGCAATTCGATCGATTGGCTCTCGTTCGCCTCGATAGCGATCGCTCTCTCTTGAATCTACCAATACTACCTCGTGGCTATCTTTCCGGCTTTTCACCGCTGTAATATCTACCACCTTTTGTGTTTGTACTTGAGCTACAAACGTACCCATCCGGGCGGGAGGAATAACATCTGTAACAGAATATCCAGCTTTTTGCCATCCAGTCAAGCCGCCATCCAGTACTGCTACTTGCTCATGTCCTAGATAGCACAACAGCCACCATAGACGAGCCGCAAAGGCAAAGCGCGAATCATCATAAGCTACAACTAAACTTTTTTGGTAATTTACCCCAATCGCTGCCAATTTGTTAGCTATATCATTAGGGTTAGGTAAAGGATGTCTCCCGCCATGCTTACCCACTGGACTGGAAAGATCCTGATTCAAATCTAAGTAATATGACCCCTCTATATGGCTTGTTTGATACTGTTGTTGTCCTAGTTGTGGATCGGCTAAAGAAAAGCGACAATCCACAATAACGACTTGCGGATCTTCTAGATGTTCAAACAGCCAAGCTGGCGAAACAACAAATTGGGGATTAGGCATTAGTCATTATTTAGTTTTTTTGTAAGATGTCAGACTTAGAGAATTTTACACCTAAGTTAACAGCAGATGGTTCTTTCACCTTTGTCTCTCAAGAGTTTGGTGAATCCTTTCACAGCCATTATGGAGCGCAGCAGGAAAGTTTTTGCAAGTTTGTGGAACCTACTCAACTGGCTACAGCAGCGCAAAAACCTATCTTGCGACTATTGGATGTTTGTTATGGTCTAGGATATAACACAGCTGCTGCTTTGCAAACAATTTGGGCAGTGAATCCTAGTTGTTGTGTTGAAGTAATCGGTTTAGAACTGAATCCAGCAGTTCCACAAGCGGCGATCGCTCATCAGTTATTCGACAATTGGAACTGTAACTATATTGAAATTTTGAAAAAGCTAGCTTTTGAGCATCAAGTACAAACACCTTGCTTGAAAGCGAAGCTACTAATTGGCGATGCTAGAACTACGATAACACTAGTACGTCAGTCAGGTTTCTGGGCAGATGCAATTTTCCTCGATCCCTTTTCACCACCACAGTGTCCTCAATTATGGACTGTTGAATTTATTAAACACTTGTCATTGTGCTTACATCCAGATGGTTTATTAGCCACCTATTCTTCTGCTGCTGCTGTACGTACAGCGCTTTTGTCTGCTGGCTTGGTGATAGGTTCTACCCCACCCGTAGGAAGGCGATCGCCTGGTACCGTGGCAACACATTCTAAAAATACTGAGTCTAAAGACCACTTGCCACTCACTACCCTTTCAGAAGTTGAAAAAGAACACTTGCTAACTCGTGCTGCTATTCCCTATCGCGATCCTCAATTGAGCGATCCAACTGAAGTCATAGTCAAGCGGCGACAACAAGAGCAACAAAGCTCTTGCCTGGAACCTGCCTCCCATTGGCGAAAAAGGTGGCTATTGGGAACACAAGGCAGGGATTTGATGGGAACTAGCTTGTAGTTTGATTGCAATATCATACAATATGCTACGCCTATAGACTGCAAGCCTAATTCAACGAGTTTTTACGAGCCAAATAGCTTATCTATATGTTAGTATTCAATATTACATACTATTTAACAGTACTGGAGTATTGCTATAAGTGAGTAAAAACATTTATATCTAATGATTATTATAAAGACTTGAAACTCAAAATCCGATATCTCGATATAAAGCAGTCAATTATAACGCTTTCTGACGCCACAAGCCGAAAAAATCTCCGTAAAAAACCTGATTTAACATTTGTGAGAATTTATCATACTGGAATTAGAAGCAAAAAATTTGACAACAAGATACACCTTGTTCGTACTAGAAAAGATACATACTGCGAAAAATTCTGATGGCAGCTTGACATCATGCATAATCCATATCGAAACTCTGACTCAGATACCGTCGAATCTTAAATTTGTTTTTAAAATCTGACACTGTTAACTAACTTGTGCAAAAACTTGGAGTGCCTTTGTGATTCAATGGAAATCCAACCATACAGACTTTACAGAAAAAATTGTTAATGGGTCAAACCCCATTAGCACAGTGAAGAGTATCGGTTCAAATCATGCCGTAGAATCGCAAAATGCGGAGGGTTATTCTTTAGGCTTATCTCAAGGAGACCTTATGCTTGAAGATAAACAAGCAATGTCTTCTTGGATAAAATCTGATGTTAATTGTGGTGATGATTCATTGGTCTCTAGAACACTACAAGCCAAAGGTTCTAAAGTGAATGGGTTTGATTTAGATCCGCCGAAGGTTTTAGTAGTTGACGATCATGCCGCCAGTCGGATGACTGCTGTTGCGCTCTTGGGGATGGAAGGATACGAAGTGATTGAGGCGGACAGTGGTTCTATTGTTGTTGGATTGGTAACTCAAAAACAACCAGATTTGATTTTGCTGGATGTAATGATGCCAGGAATGGATGGATTTGAAGTGTGCCAATTGCTTAAACATGATGAGCAGACTAGGTTAATCCCAGTAATTTTTATTACAGCGTTAAATGACAGGCGATCGCGCATTCGGGGAATTGAAGTTGGGGCAGATGATTTTCTCACCAAACCCTTCGATCGGGTGGAACTAGCGGCGCGTGTCAAGTCCTTGGTGCGGCAGAAGCGTCTGAACGAAGATTTAGACCATGCTGAACAAGTACTGTTTTCTATTGCCATGTCCATTGAAAGCCGCGATCCCAATACAGGCAACCATTGCGAACGTCTAGTAAAACTAGGACAAGTTTTTGGTGAATACCTCAACCTCTCACGCTATCAAATTCGAGATTTGATGTGGGGTGGTTATCTCCACGATATCGGTAAGGTGGGTATTCCCGATGCTGTGCTGCTAAAAAAAGGCAAACTCACCCCCGAAGATTGGCAAATTATGCAGCAGCACGTTTTGATTGGAGAAAAAATCTGCCAACCACTACGGAGTATGCGCGGTGTAATTCCGATTATTCGTCATCACCACGAACGTTGGGATGGCTCAGGCTACCCCGATCGACTCAAGGGGGATGATATTCCCTACCTAGCGCAAGTATTTCAGTTAATTGATATTTACGATGCCCTAACCAGCGAACGACCTTACAAAAGAGCTTTTACTTCAGCAGAAGCACTTTTAATGATGCAAGAAGAAGCTGATTCCGGTTGGCGTAATCCCAAACTAATGCAGCAGTTTGCAGAGTTTATTTGCTCTTGTCAGGAAAAAGGGAAGAGTGGGGAATAGGGAGTAATGATTTGTAGCTGCTGTAATCAACGCTAATTGGTATGATGATAATCTCTGCTTTTAAGGAGTGAAATTATACCGACTTCTGAATTCTGACTCCTTTGATATTTTCAGTCTTCTATAATTAGCTGGTATGATTTGAGCCGAGATTTTAAAGTACCAACAGCATTAATCACAATTTCACTGATAGCTGATAGCTAATTATGGTAGTTGTAGCAATTCTAGCGGCAGGACGCGGCACACGGATGAAATCACGCTTACCCAAGGTTTTACATTCTTTGGGTGGGCGATCGCTAGTAGAGAGAGTTCTCGAAAGTGTAGAACCACTTTCGCCCTCACGGCGAATCGTGATTGTGGGATATCAATCCGAGGAAGTCCAAGCCGCCATGCATTCAATTCCCAGTTTGGAGTTTGTCGAACAGACTGTGCAATTGGGGACAGGTCATGCTATCCAGCAATTACTTCCTCACTTGGAAAATTACACTGGAGATTTGCTGGTACTTAACGGCGATTTACCGTTAATACGCAGCGAAACTCTTAAGCAGATGTTACAAACTCACATCCGAAATCAAAACTCTGCCACTATTCTTACCTCGCACCTACCTGACCCCACAGGCTATGGGCGCGTTTTTTGTAACGATGAAAATATTGTGCAGCAAATGGTCGAACATAAGGATTGTACGGCTGCTCAAACACAAAATCAGCGGATTAACGCTGGAGTTTACTGCTTTCGCTGGCCAGATTTGGCAAAGGTGCTTCCCCACCTCCAGGCAAACAATGCCCAAAAAGAATACTATCTTACCGATGCCGTGACTCAAGTGGGACAAGTAATGGCAGTGGATGTGGAAGATTACCAAGAAATTCTCGGCATCAACGATCGCCTGCAACTAGCAACAGCATCCGAAATTTTGCAAAAACGAGTCAAGGAAAAATGGATGCTGGCGGGTGTCACTCTCATCGACCCCACAAGCATCACCATTGATGAAACAGTGGAATTGCAGCCGGATGTAATTATTGAACCCCAAACTCACCTGCGGGGAAATACGGCGATCCAAACAGGAAGTCACATTGGGCCGGGGAGTCTAATTGAAAATAGTCAGTTAAGTGAAAATGTCACAGTGCAATATTCAGTAGTCATAAATAGTACCGTACAGGCCGGAAGCCAAATTGGCCCTTATACTCATTTGCGCGGTCAGGTACAGGTGGGTGCTGGTTGCCGTGTGGGGAATTTTGTGGAATTGAAAAATACGCAATTAGGCGATCGCACCAATGCAGCACATTTGTCATATATAGGCGATACTGTTGTCGGCAATCAGGTGAATATTGGTGCTGGTACAATTACTGCCAACTATGACGGCGTGAAGAAACATCCCACCAAAATAGGCGATCGAACAAAAACTGGTGCCAATAGCGTTTTAGTAGCTCCACTCACCTTGGGAGATGATGTCTATATCGCAGCTGGTTCTACTGTGACAGAAGATGTTCCTGATAATTCTCTAGTGATTGCTCGTAGTCGTCAGGTGGTGAAACCAGCTTGGCGTAGGAAAAGTGTTGACAATAAAACCACAGATCAACATAAATAATTCATCGGTGTTAATCGCGGTTGATTTGTGGTTTGAGAGCATAAACCAGGATTTTTGTGAGTTGTCTAATCTAGCTAGATTAGTAGTAAAGCCAAAATCTCAACATATAACATGGAAGAACTGCTAGAACTTAGGCAATTTCTAGAACAAGGCAAAATCCATGAGGCGCTGCTGTTGGTGGATGAGTTAGAAGAAATGAGCCTCGGTGACAAAATCAATAAAATTGATAGTTATAGTGTAATTCTGCTCATCCATTTAATTAAACAAAAGGCCGAAAAACGTTCTACTCGCTCTTGCGATGTTTCGATAGAAAATACAGTACGTGAAATCAACAAAATAAACAAGCGCCGCAAATCCGGTGGTTTTTACTTGAATCAAGCAGAATTAATCGATATTCTGCAACAAGGATATCAAGTGGCACTCAAAAGAGCGGCGCTAGAAGCTTTTGAAGGGCGTTATGAAGCCGAAGAATTAGCTGCAATGTTGACCAGCAAGAAACTTTAGCCGAAGCACTGAAACTGATTCAACAATAGCCAATCAATTCACTATCATTCCATTCCAAAGTATCACCAATTTTTTCGCCGTCGTGGTAGGCGGCGAGTAAGATTTCACTAGTTTTTCCCCAAGCGATCGCTCCACTAGCATCTAAGGCGATCGCTCCCAAATCGCGTTTGTTCTCGTGGGCTTCCCCAAAGGATCGCTGCATGGCCTCCTTCAGTGACATCCCATCAGTGACACGCACTACAATCCGTGCGGCTAAACACTCATCAATGATATCTTCGCCAATGCCAGTACAGCTAACACCAGCATTACTAGTAGCATAATTACCTGCTGGCATCGCCGAATCACTTACCCTGCCAATCCGCTCAAATCCCTTACCACCAGTAGAAGTGCCAGCAGCTAGCTTACCAGATGCATCTAAAGCTACTACACCGATGGTACCGCGTCCGGCATTGCTGGTTTCTAGCAGTTCGGGTTCTGCTACCACGCCAGCCATTGTGCTTTTAAAATTATCCTGGCGCTCTTGTATCCACTCTTGTAATCGCAAATCAGTTAAAGCGTTATAGCTGGGAATTTGCATTTCCCGCGCCAACTCAGCTGAACCGAAATCTGATAGCACTCGGTCTGGCGAGCTTTGTAAAAATTGCGCTAAATCAATAGGATTTTTCACCCGCGAGATATTAATCACACCACTAAACCGCCCTGATGCACCATCCATCAGGGAAGCACTCATACGAATTTGTCCATCAGATTGCAATACTGAACCAGTACCAGCATTAAAGCGGGGGTTGTCTTCGAGCATTTGGCAACCCTGCACCACCGCCTCAGAGGCAGTTGCTCCTGACAATAGCAGAGAATAAACTTCTTCTATTACTGTATGGAGCGATCGGCGCACCGCCTCTAATCCGCCTTTACCGTGGAGAGAACTACCAGCCCCTCCATGAATAATTAATTTAGGTTGCACCTGTAACTCCATTAATCTCTTGCGCTATTTGCGTCTGTATTGCGGTTGGTTTCATTTTGAGCTTCAGAACGGCGACGACGACAACGTTCTGAGCAATATTTCACATCGTCCCAACAATCTTGCCACTTTTTACGCCATGTGAAAGGACGTTGACATACCGGACAGATTTTTGTCGGGAGGTCAGATTTAGAACGAACCCGTCCCATATAAGTACTGTGTAGATGAGAATTTCATTTCTGAGGGAGATGGAAGATAATTATAACCAGTTTGCTAAGAAGGCAGGATAAATTCGACGAATAAATATATTGTCAATCTATCCTTAGACCTATTTGCAACATCTCTTCTAAAAGAAGAGAGGCTTTGAATCTTACTATCCTTCTCTTTTAGGGACTTGCAAAAAATAAATTATCCCAAATTATTTCTAGATTTGTAGGTGTGCAAGGACTTGCATTGGTGTCAACTGAAGGTTAAAGCCAGTCTAGAAAAAGCTTTTAGCAGATTATCTCGCTCCCTGTCGGAGACTGGGAATGCCTAATGGGAGGCAGCATTTCCAGCAAGAGGCTGGAAACTAGATTTTAAAGGAATTTCAGCTTAAGTTGACACCAATGCAAGTCCTTCCGCACCTACGATTATCTGTACCTCACAAAGTTGCAATCTGCTGTAACTTAAGTTGACTGATACCAATGAAGGACATGAAACACTCCTGACAGGTTAGGACAAGGCAGTTTCATTGCCTAAAAGGTGCTGATTTACAAAGGTTTTAAGCAAAAAAATCAGGTGAATAAAAAATCTGATTGCACAAGAAAATGGTGATGCCTCCAGCAAGGTTTCGCCAACGCACTGGAATTGACTCTTTGAGATAGTAATTTTTCGATTACTAACTTCCCCAAATTTATTGCCTATGTTGTTGACAATATCCCTAATAGATTCGGATGAAATAGCCCTGGAGGTTAGGGAGATTAAAAGTGCCTAAAGTCATCTCGAAACACTTTTCAAAAAACCTCTAAATAGTAAATGCCGTAAGTAGCTTGATAATACATAGCAAAACACTTTTCAAACAATTTCTAAATACTAGATACTGTAAGTAACTTGATAGTAGAATGTTTTTTCGTTTTTAAAATAAAATTTACGTAAAGCTACTATTAATCGAATTCTAATAGTGCTATTGTTTGTATGCCACTAAAAAACAAGTTGTAGTGGCACGACAACAAACAAGTTGACCTTACTAATTCTTAGGAAAGTAAAATCATGATTATCAACGATCTTTCTCATGTAGAAACCGTTCTTGAAAATGAGAATGTTCAAGGTGGAATAGCTTTTGCAGATGCTAAGGTAAAAGCATTCGCTTTTGGTAAAAACATCACTACCACCAGCATTGTCGTTAGCACTGTTGCTGTCTCCAAGAAATACAGCCTATCTTCTAGTTACGGTGAATCTAGTTCTGCTGCCGGCTAAATATGCCTTAGTACTACAGTGTACTACAGGGCATTTTAGATAGAAAAATTGCAAGTTGACCTTACTAATTCTTAGGAAAGTAAAATCATGATTATCAACGATCTTTCTCATGTAGAAACCGTTCTTGAAAATGAGAATGTTCAAGGTGGAATAGCTTTTGCAGATGCTAAGGTAAAAGCATTCGCTTTTGGTAAAAACATCACTACCACCAGCATTGTCGTTAGCACTGTTGCTGTCTCCAAGAAATACAGCCTATCTTCTAGTTACGGTGAATCTAGTTCTGCTGCCGGCTAAATATGCCTTAGTACTACAGTGTACTACAGGGCATTTTAGATAGAAAAATTGCTGAAAGTTTTTGATAACTTTCAGCAATACATTCGTTTTTCAAAGAGAGCTTTTTTATGGAACGATTAAGAATTTCCGATCTCAGTTTTTGTGAAGATGAAGTTTCCGATCTTAGTCAAGTACAAGGGGGAATTGCATTTGCTTACGCACGTAGTTATTCTACTGCTAACAAGAGCAGTTATAAAGTAGGCAAATCCAGTATTACAGGTACTATTGAAGGTGCTATTGCTGGCGGTATTGCTGGCGCTATTACTGATGGTGATAAGGCCATTGCATCTGCCAATACATCGGCAGCAGTTTCCTAAAGCTGGCATAACCAAATTCTAGGAAGCTTTTATGGACATAGCCTATAAAAGCTTGTTAGGAATATTTCTATACCTCTGTCTTATACTACATATAGCAGTATAAGACAGTAGGTAAAAGCGACACTTCGGCGTTGCTCAATGACTATGCTTGTTTTTGAGTTCAAAGCTTATGAAAAGTCAGCCCAGATAACAGCAGTAGATAATGCAATTCTGACTGTAAGAATTCATTCAAAATAGCTGTATTTGGCTATAGATGAATGTTAAAAATACAGCTAAAAAAAATTTGCATAAATTATTGAATTGATTGTGCTGTATTTGCAGCTAACTTTCCTTTTGCTAATGAACTTAACTCAATGGCAAGACTTACCAGTGGAGAACAAGCATGGTCTTCTATCTCTTGGTTTTATGACAACTGTAAAAGGGGTACTTCGGGTTTAAAACCATTCATTTTTATAGCTATTTATTTGCATTTATTTTATGCTTGTATGTCAGGGTGCAAAATCACAAAACTATTTGCATACCTAATGACTTAAAGTTTCCATAAATGCCATTTCCCCTTAATTTTTTATTTTTTCAGGGAAGACGCTTTTTATAGCGGTTCTCGTTTATGTGAGTTACACCCGTAGTGGCATGGCAAGCCATGCCCCTACACCTTGTGATATAAAGTTGTGTACCGCATCTGAATGGGAACCGCTATATTATGGTTTCTAGACCGTGCAGAGCGAACATTAGCCAAAAGTAGAAAGAATAGAGTAGGGACAGAGCGCAGTTCGATATATCCTCTGTCTCAGTTTCCTAACGGTTTTGCTGACCTTACAGAAGTTTGCTACCTTTTGGTATAGAGCAGCGCATAATAGCAACCCCGAATAACTATTACCGTTTTGGTCTGGCTTATCAGTCTCTTTTAGCCAGTTCGCTTTTAGGATGGATTAATGTGACTTTGCTTTTGCTATCCATGACCTGAACTTCTCTTAGTGCAAACATACTAAACAGACCTTAAATCCTTATTAACCAACAACGCAGCCGAAGAAGTTCTTTTACGCTTGCGTATCGAGACAGCACCAAACATAGTGCAACTAAACAGCGAACCTAGAATTGTTGAGGGTTCTGGGACAGTATAGACGCTCACCTGATTACTTTTAGATTCTATTAATAATAAACGAGTTGACTTATCGAAAGTACGAGAATATTTACCTTTAAAGCTAGTCAAAGCATATTCCTGTGTTCCGCCAAAAAATTTATCAATAGAAGTCTGACTTGAATCAAGAGTTATGTTACTACTCGGTTCAAATACAAAAGCATCATTGTTACCTATAGTTGATAAATTTCCAGAAATCTTGAAAGAGTCTAAAAGATTACCACTATCACTGTCGTATAACTCATATAAGAACTCTCCACGAGCATTTGCACGTTCAGTCAGTGCATCATCAATGGATGTTTTAAGGTTAAATAAGCCACTGAAATCAAAAGAAAACTCTTTGTCTACTATAAAATCATAACCGATAATCGCAGCGAAGCTTTCCGCCGACCCTGTATAGCCATCACCCTGACCTTGAGCTTGGCTGAAGGACAAATTAGAGGCAGAGTTGTTTGCATCGATATTAAACTTAGCCTCAGCCTTAGCATCAGCAGTTACTTGACCACCTGTGCTAATTGCTGTGGTCACATTATCAGTCAAAGTCCTAACATCTAAAGGGCTGCTACTAAAGTTGTTGATGTTGAATTTTGACTCAGAATATGCAATGGTAGCAGCTTGGCTCGGTAAGGTTGCCAATATCGAAGTAGCGATCGCTGGAGTAGCTAGTGTCAAAAAACGCTTTACAACTTTGATGTATTGTTTCATACAATTACTCATTTTTACTTTTATCATGCTAGGATTGTAAATTTGTCATGCTTACTGACTCCTTGCTAATGAGCAGGAGTAAAATATAGGCAAGCATGATGGACAACTTGGGAAATTCTCAAGCCGTTTTTGTCTTATGCAGAAGAAATCTTCTCTTCTAAGAACGAATGTTTATTTACCGTTACTGCACCGAAAATTCAGTAATAACCGCATCAGTGATTTAGTCATAAATCCGGGGCAGTAGATAATTGGTTACATACTTATACTAGCCGTGATCGATTTGTTTCTTGTAAAGTTTGAGTGAAACGGAGAGTTTTTTTATTGGTATTTACGTAAGGATTTATAGGACTCATATCATATTTTTGAACAAGATTTCAGATAAAACCCTTATAAAACAGGCTTTTCAGTCTCAGTATGTTTTCAGAAATCAAATCGGAGTCCTATAGGTAGGGAGGAGTTGACATAAGTGATGTTGTTGCCAAAGCATCCTTTGATGAGCAAGGAAGTCATTGTAAAATCAAGCAACGATCGCCTGTACCAATTGTCGAAGTCAGAATTGTAGCAATCCGGTTTGGTTAAGGTGCACTCTTAAAAAGCTACGGTGTACACACAAGTCCTAAAAACCTAGCTTGATAAGACTTTTCTCGTTCCCAGTCCGAAACTGGGAATGCATTCATTGAGTCTATGACTCAATATCTGACTGGAGGCACAAGGTTTTGCGCCCCTACGTTCCCGGAGCGTCCCGCAGGGATGGGATATTTTTTTACTGGAAGCCCTTTAGGAGTTGGGTTAGGTCTATATTAAATTTCCAGAGAAGTAAAAAAGGTGATTGAATGCCTAATTCAAAGGGTTATAGTCTGAGAGTAGATCATCCAAAAGCTTACGTTCGTAAGGATTTAAATCTAAGGCAGATGTTCCGAATTCCTGTAATTTATGGTAGATAAAATCACGTTCAAATGTTTCGATACGTTCTTCTAAGTCTCCATAGAGTTCCTGAAGGGTAAACTCAGTTGCTAAAGCGAAGGCAATTTGTTCTCGGTCTTTACCAATTGACCCACCCTTGAATTGATAATCACCTTGAGAATGCTGGGATAGTAGCCCAAGAGCGATCGCTAAGATCACTTTCTCATAAGCTAGTTTTAATTCCCTACCAGAACCAATTTCTTCTGGGATTAAATCGGGAATGTTTTCGTCTAGCTCGATTTGTTCGCTTTGAGTCCGTTCGTAGCAGTCTCGATAATACTCAATTTGACTGAGAAAATAAGCCGGAAAGCCCAACGAACGGGTCAAAATACACAATCGTTGCTCATCTTCAGCTACCAAAGCGGTTAAACTACGACTAAAGCGACTGTAAAACGCAAAAATCTGTTCTTTATCTTTTGCTCCCACCCAGAGGGTAATCTCCCGTTGAGAAGTTGGGTTTAAGTTAGTGTCAATATCTTGAATTCGCAGCAACAAATTAGCGCTATCATAAAGTTGATTCAAACGCAGAGTAGCTGTATTGGCGGCAATTAAATCTGATTGCTTTAATACTTCGCCAAGAGACAAGTTACCCAATTGCTCGAACTGCTGGCGAACAAAGGGCATAAGTTGGTTCTGAAATTCTTCAGCAGAAATTTTCCACGACTGAGAACGGCTAACCTGTTCCTGAGTAAACTTCTCTGTCGTTAATCTGGAAAGGAAACTTTGATAATAAGCATCAATATCCGCATCAGTTAGAACTGTCAGCCGAATTTCGGAGAACTTCGTGGTCGCTTGATCGCGTTGAGCAACTAAATTATTGTATATCTCAGAGAAATCGGCCAGAGTTTGACGTAAGGTTTCAGTTCTTTGTTTAGCTGTTTTAATCAAATAATTCAACGCCTCGACACGGAGATTTTGGGCGTATAAATCGTACTCTAACTTTAATTGTTCATTATAACTGCGACGCAATTCGACGGCGGTTGCTTTAATAGTGCTTTCTAGGCGTTTAATTTGTTTCTGAACCTTCTGAATGCGATCGCGAATATTAGTGCTGTACTTGAGCCAAACAATACCTAAGTAAGTCAAAATTGTTACCGCAGTCCAAAGGAGATAAGTAACTAAGTTAGCCCAAAACTTTTGCAATAATAGCCATAGTGTTGATTGACTGAAAATTCCGGTCAGAACCAGCAAGGCTAATAAAGCAGCAGTAACCAAGATAGGATAAACGATCAGATACTGTGAGCGAAAACGGTTTTCTTCTGTTAGCAGTTCATCTAAGTTATCTGTGGCTTTTTCGAGCTGATTTTCAATGGCCGTTAAGTGGTTCTGAGCTACAACGATCGCAGCTTCGGCTTGTTCACGAGCGCGAGCGATCGCCATAGAGCGAATTTGTCGAGCTTGTTCGATTTCGGCATTTAAGGCTTGACGATAGTCAGCAACTGCTGTTTCTAGCTGTTTCTGAGTTGTTTGTAGCTCTTGCAGTTGTTCTTCAGACTTTCTTTCAGCTAAACCATCTTGTAATTGTTGCTGCCGCAATTTTAAGGATAGAACTTGGTTGAGCAGCTTTTGAGTGGCTTCTCGATCAATTGTTACCTGCAATCTTGAGTCGAGAAATGCTTCAGCCGTTCGCAGTTCTGTAACCAGATTCTGGGATTGATCGCCAATGGCATCCGTTTGCAGTTCCAAATACAAAAAGGTCAATATGTTTAATAGCCTAACTCCTTCATGTAAGCCTCTAGGTGTAGCATCGACATAGCGATTTATGCTGCGATCTAAGAAGCCGGTTAGGTTTCCTTGTAATTGTTTGCAACACTTTTCGAGCGTGCGCTTATAGGAAAGTAGCTCTTTATTTTCAAATTGCCGATAAGCACGTTGCAATTCCATCCCATATTCCCGCGCCATGCCAGCATGGATGTCAATACGCGGATTAAAATCTTGCCAAACTGGTTTGCCGTTATCTCGTTCTAACTGCAAAAAAGCATTACTGAAATCTTCGCTGAGGACAAATTCTTTGGCATCTAACAGGCATTTACGGCTTGCTTCGGGAGTGAATTCTGCCTTGGGTAAAAACTGCTCCATGATAATATCGGCAGCTAAGGCAGCACTCAAACGATTAATAGTTATTTCTCCAGCGAAAAACAATTCTCCATAACCAAATGAACTATAAGCGGGTATTTTCCCCCGTACTTTTTGTACGCCAATCAATAAGCCGTTGGTTTCCGGTTCCACGGTGAGAAAACCTGCCAAAGCATCAGCATAGCTAGGTAAATTATCCCTCAGTCCGCCAATTCGCTCATCCATTAGCCAGCAGTTATCAAAAGGTGGTACTTTTTGAGCACCTTTAATCACAACTCCACTGGCCATTTTGTAATCTAACTCTTTCAGGAAGGCGTAAGCAGCACCGTAATCAGCAGTTGTGGCTTGGGTAAATAATCCTGGCAGTAGGAATAAAGCTTCTAAACTGTAAGGAATATCTGCAAAGTAGTTAGAAAATAGCCAACGAATCAAGCGTACTATGTCAAAAACTAATCCCCTAGCAAATTGATTGCTGGCTGATAGCATGAGATATACTCGATGGCTGCTACTGATTTCCACTCCTTGGCGTTTTGCTGTGATCGCTTCTTTTGATTGACTAGGCGTTTTCAATAATTCAATCAGTGCAGTTTGCAGTTCGCCTGTCGCTTCGCTGAACTGGGTACGAATTTTGGAGACATAAGCTTGTTTACTATGAGTTTGAGCCAGATCAAAACTCGTGTCAGCAAACTGATCTAACTCGCCACTAAAGCCAAAAGCTTGACCATCCCAAGTTAAAGTATAAGTTTGAATTAAAGAGCTTTCGGCGGCGGGAAATTCTTGTAGTTGCCGTTTAATGGCTGCACAAAAAGCGGCACTGTGAGGATCGAGTGCAAGTAAAATAGTTGGTTTTGGCATGGGAACACTCTCAGAGTGCAAACTATGGGGCTAAATAATCACATCTAAATCTTCCAGGTAGGCTTCAATTTCCTGGATTTCCATTTCTACCTGTTCTTGAATCTGGGGATCAACCTTACCTCCCTTTAAAACCTGATTGAGGTGATTGATGTAGTTTTGCAAAGTAAATTTGGCTTTGTCTTGGTCTTCGTGGGTAATACGCTCAACTTTGTCAGCAATTTCCTTGACTAGAGGCAAGTTACTTTTGAAAGTTTTAAATGCTGATTTGCGTAGGCTTTGCCCGCCGTAGGCATCGCTTCCCAAAGGCAAAACTCCGCCCTCTAATCTTTTCGCTTGTTCTGTAGAAACGAAATATTTCCTACCCTGATTGACAATCAATTTATATGGATCGGGTGCCAGCGCTAAAGCAAACCAACGCAACGCCCCACCGTCGTCTTCTGGAGGAATTAAATTTGCTAAGTTTGTCCAATTACGATGTAGGTGCTTAAAGACTTTATTCGGATCTAGGTAGGCTGACTCCATATCCCTCATTCCGTTGAATGCAAATAAGGGAACACCAATTTCTACTCGAAACAGCATCACCTTATGGGGTTCGCCTGTTGGTACGAAAGAAGGATTATTATTTCCTTTAGGCAAACGACTAGAAAGAGGCGGATCGCTAAAAATTGTGTTGTTGCTCTCTACTCCGTAGTAATAAAATTCTGTGATTACGTGCTGCTGTTGAACGGGAATTTCCGTTTCTTCATACTGCCAAAGAGGAACTGCAAGCTTGCCAAGTTGTTGCAAATCTTGCCCTGCATCTTCGGGATTACTATCTGCTAAAACCTGCTCAACAGTCATACTGGTGAGCGGATAGTAAGCTTCATCGACAAATTTTATAATTTCGTTCTTGACATCTTCAGCTTTTTTCTCAGACCAATTCGTTAAAGTTTGAGACTGTTCTCGATACCAACGGATAAAATCTTCGCCAGTAACTTTGGGGCGTTTTGATTGGAGATTGATACGCTGAATGGTGTGAATAAAAGGATTATCGTTACTTCCTTGACGGTTGGCTTCGTGATAACTCTGCTCTAAATCTCGATAAACTTTATCTAAGTTGCTATGTAGACGCTGACACTTTTCTTGGATTTGCTCTACCTTAGCCCGCAGTACACCATAGAGTTCAGCCGCTTTATCACACCGTTTCCAATGTAAATAAGTCTTCCACTTTTGGTCAGCCCGTTCTTTGTATCTTTGGCAAGCGGCTTGAATAGTATTTTTATTTGGGAACCAAGTTTCTGCGGCTTCTTTAATTTTTTCTTCTTGTGGTTCTAATTTCAAAGCATTGAAACTAGATTGCGTCTCTTGTGACTTGCGCTGCACGCTTTGCTGTAATTCGTCTAATTTTTGGGAAAGGCTACTCAAAAATTCCAAAACATAAGCTAGTCCATTGGGACGATTCAGACTGCGTTCCCAGAAAGTTGCGATCGCAGCTGTTGCAGTCTGCTCTAAGCGATAAAAACTCAATCCCAATTCTTGAGCCGTCCGTTGTTCAAATTGATCTAACTGTCGTTTATAGAGTTCTTTGATGGTTGACAAAGCTGTGCGATCGTGACGGATTTCACCAATTCTAAATTCAGGTTTCATTTGTCCGCCGCGATCGCTTTCAGTCAACGCATTCAGGATAGTAGTCGCTTCTGCTAACTTGCAATCTTCTAAAAACCGGGCGATGTCGCTTTCTAAATCAATTGCTGGGGTAGATGCCATTAACTCATTTTTCAGTAAGCTTTGAGCATCTTCTAATTTCATCCGCTCGTATTGCTGTACTGGCAGAGTCAGGGTAGCAAAGCCAAAACTACAGTAATTTATATTGCGCCCTCGAACTTTTTCACCATTTCCCAGATAAGCGCGAATGTTATCAGCAACGTTAGCAGCATCTAGACCGATTTGAGAACCAATCTGGATGTACAAACCATCTGCAACTAAATTTTGCAAATCGTCTGGACGACCAACTACAGTTCCATTTTTGTTAACTCCGTCAATTAAAAACACTGCATCAAAGGGAGGGCGATCGGCTTTGATTTTTGTGACACCATAATCAATCTCAATGCTATTAGATGGTGACAATCCCCAAAAGTGTTCGATTTCTTTAAGAGCGCCATAAGCATTAGACTTCACCAAGTGAGTTTGGGGAATATTGGCAAACACTCTGGGTAAAACAAATACCCCCGTAATATTAGAAAAATTATTGAGATGTTGCCGTGTTAAAAATGCCACATCTAAAAATGTGCCACTGCCCGTTCCACCAGCCAAACTGCCAACAATAAAAACTTCGACACCATCCCGACTGGAAACTTGAAAGTTATCTGAAAATGCTTGTTTGCTAGTGCGAATTTCGCGGACAGCATTGATTGCTTGATCAATTAAACCTTTAATATCGCCTACTCTCGCAAATAAGGCGAGCCGTCCCCGTGCACGAATCTGTCCGGCACCACTGATCAGGGCGGTTGCTGGAATGTCCCTAGGCCACCATTCTGCGATGTGGTCGTTACGTGTTAGCGGTAGTGGATTTGCGACAGAAATTGCATAAAGTTCATTAGGTTCTAAGAAAACCTTAGTTCCATCAGGTGATTTTTCTCGTTCTTGGATATTTTCAGTAGTATCAATAGAAATAAAACGAATAACTTCTGGAACTGAGCCGTAAACATCTATAAATCGCTTTTTAAGTTTGAGTACAACTTCATAACCCGTTCCTCCTAGCCCGATAACAACGGTAGGACGAAAAACAACCGTGGGACGCACAACCGTGGGACTTAACATTCACTTTCCTGTGATATTTATTCAAAAGTTTGTCTGCCCACTGCTTGGCTCAGAGGGTCTTTGGTGTTCAATCCAGTTAAATTGCAACTTAACGTTGCCAATCTGGATGATGTCCTCGTCGAAGAGTTCATCTGTATTTATATTTTTAGTATTGACAAAAATTACACCTTTCAAACACTGCAAATCTATATTCTTTTTGCCTGCCCGCCAAACTGTGACTAACTCAGCATCAGAATTTGTCGCAGCAATGGCTGGTATTAAATCACTCAGGCATACTCTGTCCTTCTGTAGGTGAGTCAGACTAATCTCTTCGTCTTGCGATGATTGTGGCAGTGGTTCCAGCACAACCAATGCTCCTTCTAAGCGGTTGCGGTTGCGGAAATCTTCGACTAATTCCAAGGGGGTTTTGCGTTGAATCAAACAAACTACTATTAGGGCAATTAACAACACCAACAGCACTAAGAGCAACCAAATAACTATTTTCCGCCATAGGGGCATCAAAATATACAGATGAACTTCCGCACTGACAGGATTAGCAATTGAGTTATCTGGGGTTAGGATTAAGGTGAAGGTGCGATCGCTTGCAAAACTGTTATCAGTAACCTGCAACTGCACAGGAATTTTAGTTTCTCCTGGTTGTAAGGATATGGCTGCTGAAGGTTCTGCCATAGAAACGTCTTTGAAATTGCCTTGCAGTTGTAAGCTAGCGGTTCCAGATATATTACTGCGAATTACCAAAGTTTGGGTTTCAGTGGTTTTCCCTGCTTCTATTGAGCCAAAATCTATCTTTGTCGGTTGTATTTGTAGTTTTGACTGAATGGTTACAGGTAGGTCAATTTTAATTGGTGGGATAGCCTGATCTGCGCTGATCAACACCAAGCGCAAGTTATTTGCGCCCCCTTTTGCCTCTGGTGGTATCTGTAAACGCACGGGAATGACTGTTGCTTGATTAGCAGCTAAGTCGATGGTGCGATCGCGTGGAATTAAACGAATACCACTTTGATTGGGGTCTTCCAGTTGCAAACTTACCTTAGTATTGATATTACTGATGCTATTAATATTCAGCGCTTCAGTAGTTGCTCCCGGTAATACTGGCGGCAAATTGGCAGTGGATAAATTAACATCAAGTTTGGGTTTAATAAGCGCTGGTCGGATATTTTGAGCTAGTTGGTTGAGTTGAACTCCTCCAGGATCTCGCAATACCTGCCCCTTACCGCAAAGTGCTGGATTGCTAGCAAAGTCATTCAGTTGCTTTTCGTGTTCTTTTAATCCTAAAGACACAAAAAATATATAGGGTTTGCATTGTTGCTCACGTAGAAATTGGGTATTGCCAGGAATAGAAACAGGATTAGGAATACCACGTACATCTTCTAATCCGTCTGTTAGAAATACGATACTAACAGTACGACCAAGAGCATCAGCACGTTTATTTAACAGGGCAGAATGTTGCAAAGCCTTTTGCACAGCCTTACCTGTATGAGTACGCACACCCTCAGCTTGAAGTGAGCTAATTATTTGCTTGAGTTTACCTCTGTCTGGATTACTGTTAATGGTGATATCATTGGCGTTTAGGGTGACATCTTGAGCGAAACTATAAATAGTAACAGTATCGCCTAATCTGGCCGTGTTAACAAATTCAGTAATAGAATTTTTGACTGGTTCAAAAATGTTTTTTGTTCCACCTACACCACGCATGGAAGCAGAAGTATCTACTACTAAAATCCAGTCAATTCCCCCTTTAGGAGTAGTCTGAGCAGATGCACTACAAAAGTTAGTAATTGATATTAGAGCCAAAAAAATAATGCTTCTGATTGAACTAAATCTCAACCAATGCTTGAAGTATCTAAAACTCATTGATAGATTCCTCCAGGCATATAAATTTTATATTGGTCTTCCTCAAAGCGGTAGCTTAAGAGTTGAGATTTAATCCTCTTGATGCTTTTAAATATCTTGTCATAGTATCCAGATATTCCTCTTTGCAGTAAACTTAGATTCCGTAAAATTACAGTTATAATTTTATGCACTGATTTCATTTTATTACCTAATAAAAGTAGGCTTTTTATACTAGTTTTATCCCTAATTTCGATATAAATATTTGATTAAATATGTAAAAATGATATATTTTTTAAAAAATAGATATTAATTTAATTATTTATAAATATTTTTAGATAAGATGGCGAAATTAAACCAATATTTAAGTATTGGAAAAGCACTAAAGAAAATTGCTAATTACTTCCTTTATAATATTTGCGGATGGACTTTATAGAAAATTTCGATTAATTTTGGCTGAATATTTATTTTTTAAATTAAAAATAAATGGTATGGATCAGCTTTTTATCAAGTTACATATTAACTACTATTATAAAAAATGTCACGTTTTTCTGTAAATATTAAAATTATCAAAAGCTACAATTTTAGCTCTTTGTGGAATCAGTAAATATATCCAAAATAGTTGAGATAATTGTCAAGATAATTTTATATTTCCGTTTAATTAGCCTTGACAGTTACAAAGATAAATTGTTAATGCTTGTGCACTAAGAATCATGAATAGCTAACGGCAACAACAAGCGACTGACTACCCGATTATCTGGTAACTGATAGAAATTCAACTCTCCTCCTAGTTCTTGCATGAGGTTTTGGCAGATCGCCAGATGTAAAGCTGGTGGTTGGTCGAGGTTGGAAGGAGCAAGCAGATGTTTCGGTATATTATCATGTAGTTCCTTGAGTAGCTGTGGTTCGATCGCACCGTTATATGTGATCGATAATTCTAGCGATGTCTGATGTTCAGCCCCTCCACTTGTAGAAGAATATTTTGTATCTGAGGGTTTTGACGCATCTAAACGGCGGCACCAAATATCTATTCTGCTACCTGTTTGAGAACGGTTACAGGCAGTAATCAATAATTCATGGATAACTAATTCAATTTTGACAATATCACCAGCGATCGCCATTGCAGATTGAGCGCTGGAGGTAGGAACGCCTCTAACTAATGAGGAATTCTTGGGTGATTCCTGCTCGTCAATTGGTTGTCCCAAACCATGTACACCAATCCACAGCTTTTGTTGTTTAAGTAAATTTTCGATCCGTTCGAGCGATCGCTTCAGTAAACTGGCTATGGGCATAGTTTCCCAACTAATATGTAGCTGCCAGTTCTCAAGTTTTAGCATTCCACTCATGGAGGTGGCTGTATGGTCTAACTGCCGCAGCAATAGCTGGTAGCGCATCTGAGTCAGTTCATTAGCAGGAATGCCCAAATCGTGTATTTGTTTAAGAGAATGGGCCGTTATTCTTTGAATTTCCTCTAGACGACGATGTTTGTACCAGTTAAGTTGTCGTAATTCTTCGGTTGTGGATTCTAAAAGTCGGGTAATTTGCTTTTCACGACGCCACCAGGCTAATTGAGAAATCAGAGTTGCTGTTGCACTCAGGTTTTGTTCTGACCAGCGACGCTGTTGATAGTCTACAAGCAACACTACACCAGTGGTTTCATAATCAGCAGTTGTACGTAATGCCATTACCAAAATTTGACTTTTGTCTGGAACATTCAACCATTTCCGGGTTTCTGAAGGTAAATTATCCACCTTCAAAGTCAGGTAAGTCTCTGTAGCAAGTGCCCACTGAATTAAGGCTTCAGCCTGGATAGAAATAGATACATCAGAAAAAATCCCAAATTGGCTATTGTCAATCACTCCAGGGATAATTTCTGCCCAACTTTCACTAGGTGCCCAGGATAGCATTAGCGCTAGGGGACAGGCCAAAATTGATGCTATTTGTTCGAGTGCTGTACGTTCTAAATGCTTTTTTTCGACCTCAATCCTGTTCTGGGATTGTGTCAGGATGCGTAAGCATTGCTCAAATGCCTGGGAAGTTTTTTGCTGCTGGGTGGTGCGATTATGTAATTGCCACTGACGAACAATTACACCAATCTGTTGACTGACGGCCCACAGCAATTCTTTTTCTAGAGTTGTCCAAGAACGATGGGTTTCGTGAGTGATGACTAAAAGTGCTGCTGGTATATGTTCATGAGTGCATTTACAAACAAGTAGCGATCGCACATTATTCTCTAACAACGAGGGTCGCCAATTAAAAAAGCGCAAATCTTCATCTAAGTTCTCAATTTCCACCGCCTGAGTTGAACTTTGCAAAAGCTGCCCATCTAATTCTTTGAGAGTATGAAGGGTAAATGTCAATGGTCGGCGATTATGGGGCTGACTTTGGTAAGTAAATTGATAATTCTTCTGCTCAGGGTCGTACTGCAACAGTAAAAAGCGGGTAGCACCTAATCGAGCTAAAACTTTTTTAGCACAACTATGTAAAGTTGTCTGAAGGTCATGTTCGCTATAGATACCTTGGGCAACTTGGCTAGTTAGTTGAGCATCCTCTTGAATCTGTTTGATAGTGCTTTCCATGCTTTCGGTAGGTGTAACTAGGGAGATTAAACCAGCAACACCCTGGACGAAATTTTTGTCTGTGTCTGTCCAGATGCGAGGTTCATTGCTTTCCACCGCCAGAAAACCGACTAAGTTCTTTTGCCAGATAATCGGAGCTGCTAGGAGCGATCGCACCTTCAAGCGTTGCAGCAATTTAGCTGTAAAATGGCTTTTTAAAGAACTGCGAGCATCACCAATCGAGACTATTTGGTTAACTGCCAAAGCATAATAAAAATCGCTCAAGTCCTGTACAGTCATTCCCGCTGCTTGCTGACTGCTAGAATTGCGATCCATTTTGACCAGTTGATTGCTCATTCGACACCAAAAGTAGCGCCCTTCCCGCTCAAACCAGTAAACATTTGTCCGGTTGGGAGAGACAAATTTATGAGTTGCTTGCACCGCTGCTTCAAGTCTTTGATTCAGGTTACTGAGGGTGCGTAAATTTTCTAGCAATTCTAATAATGGCTCGTCGGTTCGCCTGGTTTGCTTTTGCTGCTTATGCATCTCATTTTGATAAAGCACTGCCCCCAGTTCACCTGAAACCATCATCAAACGTGCTTTTGTTTCTCCTGTCAGTAGGTAGCCCCAGCGTTCTGAACCTAGTAATACCAAGCCCAAGCAACGGTCTTTATAGCGAATTGGTAAAATAATCGTTCCTTGGATGTGGAATTTTTCGGCAATTTTTCGCCATTCAGCGGCACGGATTTCAGTTTGCAAATCAGCTACGCCTAAAGGATGCTGTTCAATTACTACTTGCTCTAATAAATCTCCAGGACTGAGAACAACCCTTTGGCGTAAAAAGCTCATGTCGCGATCGGGTGTGATGCCTCCTTTACCGAATAATATGTGATTCAGGCGATCGTAAAGAGCAATCCAAATCAGTTTGTAGTCAAACTCTTCCTTGAGATAAGAAATAGTAGTTTCAATCAGAACGTCAACATCATCTTCTTCTCTGAGGCTCTGGAGGACGCGCCCCAAAGAGAGGATCTGCTGTTCGGCGGCTATAGGTTTTTGTGGCTGCCCCATCTGATTTATTGGTTAACATAACTTGTAATATATAAGATGCCCAGAAAAGCACCCTGAGTAATATTGCCACAAGTGTTTAATGTTGAACCTTGACAGATGAATAAGCGGTTATGTACCCACAAGTACCTACAGCAAAACAAACCGTTGAATTTTTCTTAGTTTGCGTCAGATTAAGTAATGTACTTCAGCCAATTAATATAGTCAGACTTGATGAGAGAACCAACCAAATTTATATCTTGGCTGGCGATGACATAGAAGTGCTGATTTACCCAAACGCAAAAGTGAGGTTTTTATGACCGATATAAATCTTGCCGCAATGAGCAGAGAGCAATTGAGAGACTACGTGAAAAAACATCCACAAGACCAGATTGCATTCCAAGCATACATGGACAGACTACAAGATGAACCTGGAATTGATATCACTTCAATGGATCAATTTGAGCAGCTAGTCCGCAAGAAAATTAGACAATCCCAAGCCGAATGATCTGCAATAGCCCCGAAAATAAAAGCTAATGGATATTTATAAATTTGCAATTAGTTCGCTTTTGTTCAATGTGATAAAAACAGACCCGGAGTGGTTACACCAGCAGACGATTCGTAGTTTTAGTTGGCTATCGCAAAGAAATATTAGCCCTCCTGCTAGTTGGGTAAACCACCGCCTACAAAAATCCCTGTGTCTGTACGATTCCCGCCTAGAAAAAAATTTGTTTGGGCTAAACTTCCCAAATCCCGTAGGGTTAGCAGCTGGCTTCGACAAGGATGGAGTCGCTGCTAGCATTTGGTCTAACCTGGGTTTTGGCTTTGCAGAACTAGGAACTGTAACTTTTCACGCACAGCCCGGAAATCCCCGTCCTCGTTTGTTTCGCCTACCGTTGGATAAAGCTGCTCTCAATCGGATGGGCTTTAATAACAGTGGTGCAGCAGTAATGGCAGCACGTTTGGAACAAGAAAAGCATGAGTTAATCCGATCGATACCCATAGGGATAAATTTGGGTAAATCTAAGGTAACTCCCCTAGAAGCAGCCGCACAGGATTATCTCGATAGTTTTCGTTTACTCAAGAATTTGGGAGACTATTTTGTTGTTAATGTATCTTCTCCCAATACACCAGGTTTACGATCGCTCCAAGATGCTTCTATGCTCAGTGCCATCTTAGATTTATTACAACAAGAAAATACTACACATAAACCAATTTTTGTCAAGATAGCCCCAGATTTAGAATGGGAAGCGATCGCTGACATTATTTCTTTGGCTAAAACCTACAAACTGGCGGGAATTATCGCCACTAACACCACCATCCGCCGTGATGGACTGAAAACCCAGGTGATTGACCAAACAGGCAAATCACCTCAGGATGAAGCTGGCGGAATTAGTGGTGAACCATTACGCGATTGCTCCACTGAGGTAATTCGTTTTATTTGGCAGCAAACTCAAGGACAAATCCCGATTATTGGCGTTGGTGGCATCTTTTCTCCTGAAGATGCTTGGGAAAAAATTACTGCTGGTGCTAGCTTGATTCAGGTTTATACAGGCTGGATTTACGAAGGGCCAATGATGGTACGCCGAATTCTAGCTGGTTTACTTTCCAAGCTAGAACAAAGCGGATTAAATTCCATCAACGAAGCTGTGGGTTTACAAACAAAAATTCAAAAATTCTAATTTTGAATTTTGAATTTTGAATTTTGAATTATTTAACCTTCTTCTTCCACTGGGAAAAACTCTTTAGTTTTTTCCGAGTATGACCAGGCAATACCATCAGGGTCTTTGCTGCGGCTCCACTCAGGAAACTCTGGATCGTTTCGCCGTTTATAAACTGTGCTGGAATAGACATTGAGCCGTTTCGCAAGTTCAGATTGAATCAAAGAGCCAAAAACTAACTGTTTTTCCAGTGATAGTTTAGCTTCCTCATGGGTTTGCTGCGGGAGTGATTCGGTTTCTGGTTCTTCCTCCTGTGGGGTTGGTGGTGGCGCTAAGAGCGATCGCGCTGTTTTAGTAACAGGTTGAGCCGGAAGTTCTTTAACTGGCTCACTACTATCAAGAATATTGCCGAGAATGCTGGCAGTTATAAAGTAATAAGACTGCCCCGCATCTTCAGAGTTCACTATACTGGCACCAAATTCCGAGGCTTTACCATCCAAGTAGCGTTTTGCCGTTGTTCCAGGAAAATTGCCCTTGATTGCCAAGTCCATTGGTGTCAGTCTGCCCTGATTTTCACGAACCAACTGATGAAAAATTGGGTTAACTCGCACAGTCCACTGTTGCCATTGATATTCCTGCCAAAGCTTGAAAGCAATTACCAGCAAAATTACCGCCAGTAAAATTCTCCAAGTGGCAACTAGGAAAATAATCAAAAACGAGATGGGCAAAAGTAGAACGAGAAAAGCCTTACCGTTATCTTCTATGGGTTTCTCACTCATGCCGATTTTTGCCAAGTGAATTTTGGGAAATAATATTATATATTTTGGCAAAATTTGAGACACTTTTTTGTATCTTTTGGCAAATTTACAGCAAATTTGTCGGCAAAATCTTTATTCAGTAGGTGTTATAGGTTTATTACCCTTCTGCTCATATAACATTGGTCTGCGATCGCGCAAAAGTTTTTTACCAGAGAAAATAAAGGAGTTTTGATAAGAGCGATCGTAATACAACGTGAGTTCGACGGAAGTAAAAAATGCCAGGAGGTAGTGCAGGCAAATCTTTTGGGTAAATGTCGATGGAAGGTTTTTTAGACAAATAGGTATAAGCAGCTAAACCAGCTATCAAATTAACCAAAAAGAATTCTCAATCAATCGTCGCGTAGGCATCGCCTGAATAATGCTCAGTTGAGCAAATTCATACATAGCAAGCTTTTTGCGCTTTCCTATCCGTCGAACTCACGTTTAATTATACTTTGGCGAGAGTGATAAAAAAGGGTTAGTGTTCGGTGTACGCGCTTATTATGGAGAGTTTACAAGTTCCAATGGTTGAGCAGACTATTACTGTCAGAGCAATAGTCTGCTGCGTTAGGCTACTTTTAGCCCTAAATGCTTTTATCGTAAATTCAAGGGTTTAAGACCCCTACATCTATATGTAGCATCAGTTTCAGTCGGGGTTTAAATCCCCGTGTGAAATGTCTTTAATTTTGAATTTTGAATTTTGAATTTTGAATTGTTAAGAGGCTTTCTTTCGGGAAGCTACTGCTTGCTTTCGTTTCCACCACCAGCCAAAACCAAGAGCAATTAATGAGCCACCTACTGTATGAGGTTCGGGAACAAGACGTGGATTGATACTAAAGTTGCCATAATCCACATCACTTGAAAGCTCTGAATAACCTTCACTAAAACTACTGTAGAATATGTTAACGTTCCCCTGACCGTCTTCCCCGTTACCGGAAACCAGGTAAGAAAAACCGTTCGTGGTTAACAGTGGCTTACTCGCATTCAACAGATTATCGTTGACACCGTATGTACCGGGTGAGAGCAACCCGATTATTGTCTCTGCAATTCCTTGAGCTGTCCTTGTCCCACTTATACCTGTGATTGTGTAATTGTTGTTTATGGGGTCTAGATCAGTTGTAGTAAGAGTGCCGCTAGCTAAAATAGCCGTACCATTTGCTTCGTAACTGGGAAAAGAATACTGAAAATCAAATAACTGTACAGCTTGTGCTGTAGAATACGCACCGACAACAGTCAAGCCGACAACAGCACTAGCGGTAGCAATGCCAAGCTTTTTGACTAATTCCATCAGATAATTCTCCAAAAAAATAAAGTAAAAATTCTGGTAGGAGTCAGAATATTCTTTCTTCTGACTCCCAAATCCCTGTTTCCAAACAAAAAGTAATATCTTTGAACGCAACTCTCTATTACTTTTGCCCGAAGTTAGCGTCCGATGAAAGGTAGATTCACTCTTTGTATCAGCCTCAGTTTCAATTAAAATTTACCAGGGTCATCATCAAGCGCCAGTAAGAAATTAATCAAGTCTGTTTGCTGTTTAGGATTAAATCCAGCTTGACTGTCTACATAAAATTCATGACCTGTACCATCAAGGTTACTACTTACTAAATCAGGGTCAGCTTTGTTAGCTTTGATGACTTTGGCACGAAGTTCACGATCAACTAAAGCTCTTAAGCTGCTAGCAGCATCCGCTGGTATGCTTTGGCGTAGAGTGCCAGGCAGCCCTAACCCAGTAGGATCAACAACAGTGAAATCGCCATTAGAGTCAAATTTTAAACTACCAGCACGTACTGTTACACCACCATCATGTAAATAGGGTGGGTTTAAATAAAGGCCACGTAAGGGAGTAGTTTTGTAACCACCATTTGGTAGTTGATTAGTGGGGTTATCAGAAATGCCTGGGGTTGGGACATCCAACACTTTTGCATCAGCAGGTATGGGAACAGGAGTATTGAAACTGTATAGCTTGGGAAGCACTGAGAATTTCAACAGTGCCAAGCGAGACTTTGCACGGGCTGGATTAGTACCAATTTCCTCAACTGGGTGAACTTTGTTATCAGTAAAGAAAGGGGGAATATGGCAAGTTGCACAATTAGCCTTTTCAAAGACTTTGACCCCACGTTTGACTGAATTACTATTTAGTGCCTGCCAGTTTTCAGGAGTGCGGTTAGCAGGTGGTACTAAGCTATTTTGAAAAGCAGACATGGCGTTATTCGCAAACATGAACTTCCCACTGGCATTATCGAAAGGATTGCCAGTAGGGGGACTAAAAATCAGTCCATTAGCTGTCAACGGGGTGGGTTTCAAGTCTGGATAGTTACCAACGCCAGGAGCAACAACTTGATCTTGTAACTCTGCTTTATTAGGGTCTGGTGCGATCGCCCGCAGGAACTCTGAAGGTTTTATAGGAGATCCTTCTGGTAAACGTATTCTTTCGTCAGCAGCATTTTGAAGAGCAGTACCAAGATAAACTTCTGGGTCAATATTCAGACTTTTGGCAATTAGTTCGTATGATGCGAGGATGTTCGTTTCTGAAGAGTGAACAGCACTGTTGAAAGCACTCAATCCTGCAAACGGGCCAACGGCAGCTTCTCCAGAGGCAGTGTAAGGAGCAGTTTTAAAGGTGAAATTGTTGGGAATTTGAGTAGTATTTTTAATTCCATCTGTGGAACTTTCAAAATTACCAAAAGGTAATTGCCATAAAATATCATCAAAAGCCTTCTCAAACTTTTCAGGATCGGGCAATTTTACTAAATTACCTTTACTGTCAATAATAGTTTTGCCATTGCCTTGGTATTTTGGATCTAAGGGATTGAGTTTGGTGCGTGAGAAAGCAGCAGATGAATTTGGTGCTAAACCCAGAAATATCGGAAATGCTATTTCACCATTTGCTATACCAGGAATACGTTTACCTTCTTTGGAAAGAGTCGCATGGCAAAATGCACAGCTAGTTTGCCCATTCGGTGTCGATCCTAAGGGAGCAGTTGATCCTTTTTCTAGCTTTAAGCCTGTATTTATGGCTGTCCCTTTTCGTAAAATCCGACTACCTATAGGTATATCTTTCTGCAAGACAATTTTTAAATTATTGCTTGGCTGACCCTGCAAATTAATAATTGCTGTGGTAATTTCATCCGAAAGAATGGCTGAACCTTTTCCAATACCAAACACACCTTGCAAACCAAACAAATCGCCTAAAGGTCGATTGAAAAATATATCTTCACCTTGGGCAATCAATTCTTTAGTAATATGAACTGCGCCTATTTTTTCATAAGAAATAGGGTCTTTAGGATTAAGTCCTTTACTAGCAACCAGTTGTGATGCTTCTTGGGGGCTGAGGAGTTTACCGAAATAATCGTAGTAGCCTACTGGTTGAGTTGGTGCTGGTTGTAGTGGGTCAATCTTCGCGAAAGCTGGCTGGCTTGTTATCAACAAACTTGATAACACAATACCAAAAATAGTAGTAATAAAAATGCACAGTAATAAGAAAATCTTAGTTTTCAACGCAGATAACCATCTACTTACACCATATTTAGGGTTGGGTTTTTTTTGTTTCATTGAGCCTACTGTTACTAAAAAACTCTAAGTAGATATACCACGCCATTACATAGTTATCAGGACACTAGAAATTTTTCTTGTATTCGTTCACGATAAAAAAAGATTTGTTAAATTACGTGTATATATATGTTGTGCTTTTATAACTTTGTAAAATATGGTAAATAAAAATTTAAATAATTTATATTTGCCAATTTTGTCAATAAGATAGCGTAACGCCCCAAAAGCGATACATCTAAACCGACATATCGAGCGTGAGATCATGTTATTAGAGGGAGAGCTGGCTAGGCAAGAAGTCGTCAGTTTCATCCAACTGGAGGAAGAGTGAAAACCATTCAACCTATTGGCGTGCACTCGGAAGCGATGTACGAGTTAATCGCACTGCCACATACATAATTAATTTTTGGCGCTCAGTATCAGGTTCACGCTTTAGGTTTAACGTGAGTTCGATGGGAGTAAAAAATGGCAGGAGGTAATGCAGGCAAATCTTTTGGGTAAATGTCAATGGAAGGTTTTTTAGGCAAATTTTTTAGTCTTGGCATTTTTTATCACTTTTTTACCAATTCTCAATCAATCGTCGCGTAGACGTAGCCCGCCGCAGGCATCGCCTGAAGAATGTTCAGTTGAGCAAATTCATACATAGCAAGCTTTTTGCGCTTTTCTATCCGTTGAACTCACGTTAAGAGACATCCGATAATATCCTCCCGAACTTCTAATCATTGGCTTGCTTATACTCCTCAGACTTTTCTTTCCAAAGCAATAATTCTAAATTAGCTTGCCAGACCCTTGACAATTTATACTACACAAGCTACATTATAATACAAGTTAACTTTCACAAGGAAGTTAGCTTTCACCAGTAGCGAATAACTCAAATGGCAGAGCACCCACTTTGCTTGGAAAGGCCCACGTATCGAGGGTTATCGCATATAACTAAAACACCCTTGATAAACTTCTGGAGGTGTAGGTAAAAATCCTACTTCGTTACAGCAAATTTAATGCTGAGTTTTGAATTTATATGTGGTGGGTAGCTCAGTGGATAGAGCGCCTAAATATCCTTATTCACACCTTGCCTGAAAAGGTCGACGAATTGAGGGTTATCGCCTGCCAAGCGGGAGGTCGCGGGTTCAATTCCCGCTCCACTACACCAAATCTAGTGCTAAAATTTTGAATTTTGAATTTTGAATTTTCATGTGGCGGGTAGCTCAGAGGTAGAGCGCTAAACATCCTTGTTCACCCCTTGCCTGCAAAGGCCGACGAATTAGGGTTATCGATTAGGGTTCGAGAGGTCGCAGGTTCAAGTCCTGCTCCGCCACCCAAAACTTAATTTTGAATTGTCATCTGGTGGGTAGCTCAATCTGGCAGAGCAATGAACGGGTTAATTCCCATAGTCCTTAGTTCACAAACTTGCCTGCAAAGGCCGACGAATCGAGGGTTATCGTTAATTCATCGGTTGCAGGTACCCTACGGGAAGCAAGCTACAAATCCTGTTCCACCAGAGTAAATTTTGCGTTTTTAATTTTCATGTGGCAGATAGCTCAGTTGGTAGAGCGCCGAAAAACATCCTTGTTCACACCTTGCCTGAGAAGGCCGACGAATTAGGGTTATCGCCTCTTAAGCCGGATGTCGCAGGTTCGATTCCTGCTCTGCCACCTTTCATTTTTGCCCGCAAGGGCCGGGAGATGAAGCGATGAATTACAATTTTTTCACTAAAAAGAAAACAACTACACCTCAAAATCAACCTATCCCCGGACGAGAAGCAGAAATGGTTCAGGGACGTTCCGGCGGCTGGATGTTTGATGCTGGTATTTGGAAAATGCTGCGCCGTTGTTTGTTGGTTGGCACAGCAAAAAGCACTTACTACGCTGGTAAACAGGAATTAACTGAGGATTTTGTGACAGTTGTCAGACAAGCTGTTGCCGAAAATCCTGGCCGTGTAGCAGAAGAAATTTTGTATGCTAGCGATGGACGCGCCATCAATAACAGTGCGCCTATCTTGGCTTTGGTATTGCTCTCTATGGGTGAAGCACCAGAAGCAAAACAGGCGTTTGGTGAAATATTTCCGCAAGTTGTCCGCACTGGTAGCCACTTCTACGAATGGCTGAACTACACCAAATCTCTGCGGGGATTTGGCAAAGTAGTCCGGGAAGCTGGTAAAACTTGGCTCTCAAGGGAAGATGTCAAGGGTTTAGCTTATCAACTGTTGAAATATCAACAGCGTCAAGGCTTCTCCCACCGAGATGCGTTGCGGTTGTTCCATGTCAAACCGCCTACAGAAAATCACCGTCAACTATTTGAGTGGGTAGTTAGAGGCTGGGAAGAATTGCCAGCAGATATCCCCTCAGAAGCATTGGCGCAGATTTGGTGGTATGAGTGGCTGAAGCGGAATCCAACCCAAACCCATGAAGCTATTTCCCAAGGACGCTTAACCCACGAAATGGCTGCACCAGTGGGCAAAATGGATCAGCTTGCTTGGCAGCTGCTATTTCAGGAAATGCCAATAGGTGCAATGTTGCGTAACTTGGGTTCTTTAACTGAACTGGGTGTGTTGCGAACAGATGAAAGTGCCAACTTGCTGCGAGTGGAAGCAGTTCTTAACAACAAGGAACATCTGCGTAAAGGTCGCATCCATCCAATTGATGTTTTGAAAGCACTCAAAACTTATAAATCTGGTGGAACATTAGGACGCAGTAAGAAAACTTGGAACCCAGTTCCTCGGATTGTAGACATATTAGAAAAGGCGGTTGAGCTGTCTTTTGATGTTGTGCAACCCACTGGTAAAGTGTTCATGCACGCCGTAGACGTTTCTGGTTCTATGGGTAGTATGGTTGCAGATATGGGACTGACTTGCTGTGAAATTGCCACTACAATGGCACTGGTAACAGCAAAAGCAGAGAAAAACTACATGATTCGTGGTTTTGCTACCGAATTCTGGGAATTAAGTATCACTGCCAAAGATAGTTTTAGTTCTGCGGTTCGCAAAGCTAGCAATCAAAATTTCGGTGGAACGGATGCGTCTGTAGCTTATGACTGGATGATTAAGAATAAGTTTAAAGCAGATGTAGTCTGCTTTTGGACTGACTCGGAAAGTTGGGCTGGGTATAAGCATCCAAGTCAAGCGCTGAAGGAGTACCGCAAAAAGGTAAATCCTAACGTCAAGGCGGTGTATGTCACCTTGACACCTTACCAGATTACTTTGGTAGATCCTGAAGATTCGCTGTCTTGGGATTTGGCAGGGTTTGACCCAGGTACGCCTCGGATCATCCAGATGCTAGCTACGGGTGAATTGTAGATATTGCTGAAGGGTAAAGGATGAAACACTTTATCCTTCATGCTTCATGGCGGGTTATCCTTGTTCGCAACTTGCCTTTCGGGGCCGAAGAATTTAGGGTTATCGGTTACGTCTCCACCATTGTGGGGATTAGCGGGTTCAATCCCCGCACCCGCCTTTATTTTTGATTCAAATACAGCCCAAGGGAATGGAATTCGCAGGTTAACAGGTGAACGCATATTTTTTAGAACTAGCTAGACATTCAAGAAAGACGCTGAATGGCATCATTAGCTTGATTGACATACTTATCTATACCCATTGATTTAAACAAAGCACTTGCTTTTTGGTAAGCATTGACTGCTTCTGATTTTTCACCGAGTTCAACAAATAAATTTCCTAAGTTATATAAAGCTCGCGCAGCACCAATATCACGACCTGTTTGCTCTGACACTTTCAAAGATTCTTTACAGTATTTCAATGCCTGCATATGCAAGAGTTTTCCTAAAAACAAATAAGAATTACTCAAGTTTAATAAACAATCTGCTTGTAGTTCTGGTTCACCAATTTCCTTTGCTATATCCAAAGATTGCTGAATCAACTCAATAGCTTTTTCAGGCTGATTTAGTTGATTGTAAACAACACCTAGACTTCCTAAAGCTCTAGCCTCCATAGGCTTATCTCTCATAGATTGAGCAATTTCTAATTGGCGACTATGGCAATCAAGAACTTTTTGATATTCTCCTAATGCACAGTATGCACCACCTAAATTACCAAGTGTACTAGCCTCTCTTTCAAGATCACCATTGTTTTGTAAGATTTTTACTTTTTGTTCTTGGTAATCAATTGCTTCAGAGTATTTTCCTAATGCATAACATACAATGCCTAGATTATTTAATGCATTAGCTTGTTCTTCAGAATCCCCTATTATATTTGCAATTTCTAGTTGCTGCTGATGACAATATATAGATTGTTGATAATTCCCTATATCCTGGTAAACAAGACCTAAGTTATTCAATGCAGCAGCTTCACCTTGTTTATTGCTGATTTCCCTTTCTATCAGTAAAGCTTTTTGAAGAATATTAATTGCTTTTTGGTACTGCCCCATCCGTGTATATATACTGCCTAAATCAATCATTATTGCTGCCAAACTTAATCGATTTTCTTCATTAGATTCCCAAGCAAATACTAAATTTTCATAAAGTTCCATTTGGATAGAATAATAACCTTGTGAATCTAAAAAACCTTTGCATAGACGGAGTGTATCAAAGGCGATTACATACTTTTTCTGTTGGCATAGATGATATATAACTTCTAAGTGAGGCATTACATCTTCAAGTTTTTGCCATTCCTCTCCAATTTTTGCTATTGAAGCATAATAAGTAATGATTCTATCTCTCAGTGAATCTTGCTGATTGCCTATCTTTTGTCTAGCATAATGTAAAACAAAAGGATGAAACTGAAACTGTTGTTCTTCATTGATTACATCCAGTAGAGAACGGCTAGTTAATTCATTTATTGCTTGTTGTGTTTGCCAATAGTTATTCGGATCTTCTAAATCTTGGGAATTTAAATTTGTCAATACCATGCCCCAAGTGCTAATTTTAACTACATCAAAGCCTTTTAGTGAGCTTATTTCATCATCACTTAGGGAACCTTGACTAAGCCTATCGTTCAAGATTAACTTTGAAGTTAGTTGATTATTATTCAAAACTACTGTTGCAGCATCTTGATTAAATGAACTACGGTAGAGACTAAGACTGAGGAAAAAACATTTTAAATCAGAAGCTAAATTCTCAAAATGTTGCTCTAAAATCCAAACAAAAAATATCCGTTCTCTATCCCGATAAGGCATAGGTACTTTATTTAAAAGTAAATCAAGTTGTCTAAATCCTATTTTTTCTGCTTCTTTAATGTGATTACCTGATTTTAACTTTGATGCCACTAGCCGCAACATCTTGGGGTGTCCGTTGAGATATTTGGAGAAATCTTGAAGTTCCTCATCAGATCCAACAATTCCAAATCTTTGAAGTAGCCGTGCTCCATTAATTGCTTCTAATCCTTGCAACGGTAGCCAATAGCCATGCCCTTCCATGACTTCAGGTTGAGTTTGGGTTGTCAGTAGCAATTTACTACCTACTCCATTTTCAATCCAGCGAATAAAAAAGTCTTTATAAATTCCTATAAAATGCCGATCTTGATCTAGTAGGGTTTCTAAGTTATCGATTACTAGCAAACATGGGCGCTTTTTTAAAGTGTCTAGCAAAGCAAAAATTAGTTGTTCTGGTTCCCGCAATGCTGCTAACTGTTCTGGAGATGTCCCAGCCAGTTTCATCAGAGCATTTTGGGCAAATACTGTGAAATCAGTACCTTGTCTGACATCAGCCCAAAACTTTGCCTCGAAATCAGTAGATTCAAACATATATGAAGCCAGCCAAGATTTGCCAACTCCACTAAGTCCCTGAATTCCAAGAGTTTTAACTTTAGTATCTACTAACCATGTTTGCAGTTCTTTAATTTCTGCGTTGCGTCCTTGCCAGTTATCTAGTGTTGGTGGTATTGAAATTAGGTTAGCCGAAGAAATCGGCTTCTGCTCCTGCTGTTGCATTCCCTGGAGAATTCTTAGAAGTTCAGCAAGATGATTTTCTGGAATAGAATTTGCGATCGCATCCTCACGCCCCACGAAATCAGGATTTTCAGATATCGTTTTATCTTCACTGAAATTTTCAGTTTGTGGTAAGTCTGAAGTATTTTGATTTAATAACTCAGGCTTGTACTTGGCAAATAAAGAAATCAATTCTGGAAGCTTTGAACGGCGTTCGTCTGAAAATTCATTATTTAAGCCAAATAACTTACAAATTTCCTCACGATGTTTTCTGACAGTTGATTTCTGAATATGCAAAGAATTAGCGATCGCTTCATCTGTTTCGTTAGCCAGTAGTTTCAGCAGCACCTCTCGCCGCCTTTCAGTTAAGCGATTAAATACTGCATTGAAATGTTGTTGATTCATAACTATTAGCGCATCACAATCACAGTACACATCTGTGTACTCGATATAGTTACAAAGACTCACAGCATGTGTATTACTTGTGTACTAGGCTAACGCAAAAGTTGATGTAGTAATTCACGACTTACAACTTATGAAATCTACTTACATCAACGGACGATGCTACTATCAAGGCAATGGTGGCGTTCTTCTTCCTGCTGTCACCACAGTTTTAAAAGCGACACAGCCACCAAAGTCTCTAGCCGCCCTTTCCTATTGGCGCAATAAAGTTGGCGATGCAGAAGCAAATCGAATCGCTGCTAACAGCCGTCGCCGAGGAAATGCCTTGCACCAGTTGATTAAAGAACACCTGCAAGGTTACTCACCCAAACCTGACAGCAGCCTGATTCAGCCTTACTGGGATAGCGTTCAATCTGTGCTAAATCAACTTAGCGATGTTCAACTGGTTGAGCAACTTGTGCCTAACTATCAGGAACTTTACGCCGGGAAAGTTGATTTAGTTGCTCGTTACCAAGGTGTTCCCCATTTAATTGAATGGACTACAGCCGAGGAACCAAAACTAAGAATTGATAAGCTTTATGACAAGCCTTTACAACTAGCTGCTTATGGTGGTGCGATAAATCGGTATTATAGCGATCGCCTCTTTAACTGCAAAATTAACCATGCTCTGATTGTCGTAGCCTTGCCAGGTGAGGAAGCAGAGATTTTTGAATTTGACCGTGCAAGGCTAATTCATGTCTGGCATCAATGGCTTAATCGGCTGAATTTTTTCTTCAGTGCAGTTGCTGCATAAAAGTGCGATCGCCTACGCTCGGCTGGAAGCGATCGCACTTTTTTACAAGCACAACACAAAAATTGGATTGCCGATCAATTATTCAACTACCGAATGATTAATTAAACAATTGTCCCAAGAAATTGATAATTGGTTTCCAAAAGATACCAGTTAATACATAAGGAGCATATTGCAATAGAGATAAGCTCGGCTTAATTGAAGGCTTTAGCGGTAAATTTTCTAACAGAAAAGGTACTACACAGGTGAGTCCATACGCAGTTGCTAAAGCAGTAGTGAATTTAGGAGTCTGACCTGGTATAGGACTATAATAAATACCCAATAGGATGCAACAAATCATCAAAAATTGCTCCCATAAAAACCATGATTGCGGCGACAGAAAATAAATTAACCTCGGAAAGCTTTTATCAATTTTTTGTCGCATTCCCAGCAGTACTGCCCAAGTCGCTGCCCCAACAATGCCATCATTCTTCAATCCATAAATTCTTTGAAAGCGTTTCACTGCTCTTTCTGTTGCACTGTCAAAATAGCTAGTAGGTTCTTTTTTCAAAAAGCCTTCATCATAAAGGATAATTTGCAGTTCCTTAACCGCATTCCTTAATTCTGGGGACTTAATTTTTTGATTCCGAGAAAGTTTTGGGTACAAAAGGCAAGCCCATGTCAGTGGGCCAACCACTCCATCTGCTAGAAGATTATTTCTTTTTTGAAATTCTTTTACTGCCTCGTCTGTCTCTAAGTCAAATTTACCAGTAATCTCTGCAAGTAAACCTTGAGTTTTTAATCGCTCTTGCAATTCGTTGATTGATTCTTGTACAGATTTTGGTGTAAACTCACGGTAAAGTGTCGGAAGTTTATTAAAGACACAGACTTGTTTTTCTTCAGGAAAATAAAGTCGAGCTTGTTTTAAACCAACCAAGATACTTACAGTTTGAATTAGTTTATTCATTCAGTACTCCTTTGTTGTCAGAAGTGAAAACGATAATTCAGCTAGAGTTTTTGGTTGGTTGTCAGGATAGATTTTGCATTTGTATGCAGCCTGTTACCAACAATTATGAACTTAGTAATTAGCCTACTAAATTGACCCTAAATAGCGTAATTAACAATGTTAAAAATTTGTTAGTGAAAAATTACTAATACAACATGGTAAAAGTTTTGTTAGTTAAAATGTTGCTAACACAACATTCAACAACAAAACTAATAGGGTGATATTTATGTCAGATCAGTCAGAGGGTGGGAATCTGTCTAAAGCTTGGTATCAAAAGGTTTTACAGGATTGGGATATAGATCGTTTACTGACTGATTTGGAGTCTAAAATTCAACAGCGATACAGGCAAAATTCTAAGAAAGACCTGTTACTTGGGTTGCTATGTGGGTATAGCTTGACAAAGATAAGTCAGGACTTGTACAGAGATAACGCTGGTGTGAGAGTGGGATTGAGCAATATCTATCGAGATATTGAAACTTTGACAGGAGAACCCGATAACAGCGTCAGATCAAGCAACCTTATTTACATTCTTGAGATACATGGATATCGCAGAGGTGTTGCTGCATCTAGTACCGAAAGCACCTCTATTCCCCATAATCTGCCATCACCAACCTACACAGAATTTATTGGGCGCGAGGCAGATATGAAAAAGCTACTGGAACGGCTTTTGCCGATGCATGGCGCTCACATGATTACAGTGCATGGCATTGGTGGCGTAGGGAAAACGGCGCTGGTGTTAGCAGCTGCTTACCTGTGCTTAGAAGCTAGTAACGAAAATAGTTCTGATGCACCTAAATTTGATGCAATTATTTTCACTTCAGCCAAACAACAGGAACTGATTCCCGATATGATTTTGCAACGGCAGCAAGGACAGCGTAACCTGCGCGAGATTTTTCGGGTGATTGCCAATGCCTTAAACGACTCTACAATTATTCAATCTCCTCCCAATGACCAATTTGAGCGTGTACGCCAATGTCTTTCTAAACAGCGAACGCTTCTGATTGTGGATAATATGGAGACTATAGAGGACAGGGATGAGGTTATAGAATTCTTATACAATTTACCCATTTGCGTCAAAGTAGTAATTACTACCCGCGAACGAATTGCCCTACTGCCAATCAGTCTGCGAAACTTGCCCCTGAATGATGGTTTGCAGTTGATTCAGCAACAAGCTGAAGAAAAAGGTATAACTATCCAAGATGAAGACTCTAGCTTGCTCTACGATCGCACTGGGGGAATCCCTCTCGCTATTGTCTATGCACTCGGTCAAGTATCCAGTGGCTACTCTTTGAACTTTGTATTGGAGCAGTTAGCCTCCGCTACAGGCGATGTGGCTCGTTTTTGCTTTGAGCAATCAGTGCAAGGTACGAAGGGACAGCCACCACACAAGTTACTCATGTCACTGGCGATTTTTCCTGACGCTCCTATCCAAGCTGCTGTGGCTGAAGTTGCTGGACTGACATCTGCTCCTGATTCTGTCAGTAATGGCTTGGTACGTTTGCAGCAACTCTCGTTAGTGAATCTGAATCCAGAGACTAAGCGATACGAGATGCTCTCTCTGACTCGTGAGTATGCCTTAGCACAATTAGCTGCTTACCCAGATTTTGAGAAAGAAGCACGGATGCGTTGGGTGAGATGGTATCTAGATTTTGCTTACAGTTACGGCGGAGAAGATTGGGAAAAATGGATACATTACAACAGGTTAAAGGAAGAGGAGGGAAATCTACGGGCAGTACTTTATTGGTGTAAAAACCAAGACCATTATGCGGAAGTTAGGGATTTGTGGTTGCTCTTGAACCACTACGCCAATCTCTATGCTTATTGGGACGATCGCCTCGATTGGTTGCAATGGCTGATAGAACAATCAGAACGACGTGGTGAATGGTCATCTTTAGTAAAATTCATGATCCGCAAAACCTGGCTGCTAATTCGGGAGTGTTCACCCCAAAGTCTCACACAAGCAGACGAAATATTGCAGCGGGCATGGGTTTTACGCGACCATGCAGATTCATGCGTTCAAGCTGACTTAGCCGAAAATATGGCTAGACTGCGAATCAGACAGAATAATTATACAGATGCACGCCACTGGCTAATGGTAGAAGAAAAATTGGTGATTGAGGCGAATCTAGACGAGCGAAAGCACATCCGCTATTTTATTCCTGTTCTTTATCATCGGGCTGAAATCTTTTATTCAGAAGGTGAATATTTTTTAACCAAGAAGCTATTTCAAGATGTGATGAAAAGTGCAGAAAAAATTAATTGGCATCGGGTGATTAATTCTGCTCAAAATTGGCTTGCTGATATTGCCATCGAACAAGGCGATCGCGATGAAGCTCAAAAGCTATTAATTAAAGGCTTAACTGTCGCCGAAAGTAGCAATAATAAACGGCGTCTAGCTCGTTATCAACGTTCTCTAGCCCGCTGGGAGAGAAGGTGGGGAAGTGTCCAGAAAGCTTGCCAATTGTCAACTCAGGCTATTAATGGTTTTGAGCAATTGGGAATGACAAGGGATGCACAGGAGATGCAAACTTTACTTGATTGCCCATAATTATCTGCAAATAATGCATTTCCGGTTAGAGAGACGCGATCAATCGCCGTCTCTACAATGGGCTACACCTTGTCGCCAGCGATCGCACTTCTAAGTATTCCAAAAACAAGATGCGTTGTTTGTCAAAAAAATGTAATATAACTTAGTAATGATTGGGCGATCGCTGTTCTTTTTCGATCTAATACTATTAATGCGGCAATCTGCTAAATATTGGCCTGATTTCATCCCAAATTGTCCACCCAAAGACAGTAGATGAAGTTTTGTCTGAATAACTATAAGGGATGAAATAGCTCTGCTTTCCAAAAAGTGAAAAAGGAACAGATTTTTATGACATTTGATTATGATTTGTTTGTCATTGGTGCTGGGCCTGGGGGATTGGCAGCAGCTAAAAAAGCAGCTAGTTATGGTGTACGTGTCGCCATTGCCGAACAAGAAGCCATTGGTGGAACCTGTGTAAATCGCGGCTGCGTTCCAAAAAAGCTAATTGTCTACGCTGCTGACTTCGCCCTAAAAAATCAAATCGCGCACAGTTATGGGTGGAGTGACTGTCAAACATACTTTGACTGGACATTATTTATTAAGTCAGTACATGAGCATATTGACAGCGTTAACCAATCCTATTTTCAGCAATTGCAAAAAGCTGGAATTGAATTAATTTCCCAACGTATCACTTTCATCGATGCCCATACTATCAATATTGATGGACGCAAAGTTACAGCAGACAAAATTTTAATTGCTGTGGGAGGACAACCCCTCAAGCCCAAAATCCCAGGTATAGAATACGCCATCACATCCCGCGAAATGTTTCAGCTACCCTATCTGCCGAAACGTTTAGCAATTATTGGCGGCGGCTACATTGGCGTAGAATTTTCCAGTATGATGCACGCTTTCGGTTGTGAGGTAACGGTGATTGAAAAAGATGAGATGATTTTATCGGGGTTTGATGATGACATTTGCTCTACTGTACAACAGGGTTTGATTAAACGCGGAATTAAGTTTTTCACCAACAGCACTGTTCAAGAAATCAAATATTCAGAAGAGGGTTTGTTGTTAACTATTACTGGTGAGAGCCAAGAAATAATTACAGCAGATACCATCTTAGTTGCCACAGGTTACGCTCCAAATACCAAGAATATGGGTTTGGAAAATGCCCATGTTGAACTTGGCGAACATGGTGCAATCAAAGTAGATGAATACAGCCGCACCAGCCAAGAAAATATTTTTGCTGTGGGTGATTGCACCAGTCGGATGCAATTGACTCCAGTGGCAAAGGCAGAAGGTATTGCCTTTGCCGATACAGTTTTTGGCAACAAGGCGCAAAAACTAAATTATGATTATGTGCCCACTGCTGTTTTTTGCCGTCCAGAAGCGGCTAGTGTGGGGATGACGGAGGCGAAAGCACGGGAAAAATTTGGTGAATCTGTACAATCCTACTGCACCGAGTTCCAACCATTGTTGTATCAGCTAATCGAACAGGATGAGCCAACCACTATAAAGTTAGTGCTAAATAGTGATTCTGGGCAAGTTTTGGGCGCTCACATGGTGGGTGAACATGCAGCAGATATCATTCAAAGTCTAGGTGTGGCAATTCGCAAGGGCATTACCAAGGAAGATTTGGATGAAACAATAGGCATTCATCCCACGACAGGAGAAGAATTTCTGTCCTTATAGCTGAGTGCTGTTAGCGGAAGCGGGGCGTTTAGCCCGTGCTGAGTAAAAACCCAGTTGTTTCAAAACTTTGAGCAATCAATACTGTCCTAATCTGTGTGACTACAGCTATAAATTAAAATCATGTGCAGGGCTGAGTGAAAAAGGCACAAACAGAGAAGGGGGAAATCCTTCTTCTCATCTCCTTATTTTCGTGCCCAATTATACTTTGGCTCCAAAAATTAAATTATTCAAATTCTTGTATCCAATACAACTATCAGATTTTGCTTCCCCTACTCAAGAACAGCTTCCACAGCGATTGGATATTTTTTTATTTGGAAGTCTCTTGTCCTTCTGAGCAAGATTTTGTGGCAATGCCTAAATCGTCTAAAGTATTCATTAATAAGTCATCTTCTGGGAGATGGTGTCTGTGTTGAAAATTTACCAAATCGTCAAGAGCTTTAAGAGCTTCAAGATCCTTAAGAGCCTCTGATGCAGACTGATATCGCTGTTTGAAGTCATCCAGCACCATTTTACTGAGAATCTTAGCTAGGGAGTGACTTACCTGAGTGCCATCGCTCCATTTGATCTCCCCATCAGCATCCCTATCTAGCTCACGGGGTGCTACACCAGTTAAGGCTTTAATCCCAACCATACCAACTGCATAGATATCACTACTGTAGTGTGGACGCCCAAAACATTGTTCGCTTGGTGCGTAACCCTGAGTACCAATACCAATGGTGAAAGGGGTTGACTCTTGACGATCGATCTGTTTGATGCCGACTTCCTTAACGGCTCCAAAGTCAATCAACACCAGTTTTCCGTCTGAGTGTCGCCGGATGATATTACTGGGTTTAATATCCCGATGAATCACGTGGTTTTCATGGACAAATGTTAATGTTTGCAATAAGTCCCTGATAATTTTGATCGCTGCAATTTCTTCAATTGCTCTACCTGCTAAAAGTTCTTGATTTAAAGGATGACCAATTATCTGTTCTTGCACTAAATAAAATTCTTCATCTTCTTCAAAATACGCCAAAAGTTGAGGAATTTGAGCGTGCGTTCCCAATTTTTCTAGTGTTTGTGCCTCTGAGTTAAATAAACGTCTGGCAAGTTGCAATCCTTCTGGTTTGGTGTTGGCTGGTTTTAGTTGTTTGACAACACATCGCGGATTTCCAGGACGTTGGGTATCTTCGGCAATGTAGGTTTCACTAAATCCACCGCAACCGAGAACTTTGACAATTTTGTATCGTCTAGCCAAAACTTTCCCTGATAAGGCTAAATCTCGTTGTTGGATTAGGTGTTGGAAGTCATCTTGTTGGCTGATAATCTCTTGGACAACGGGGGAAGTTTTATACTTCTGAAAAATGTCTACCAACTGGCGTTTTCTGATGCTTTCTCTGATGACTGAGGTTGCTAAATAGCAAATTCCGGTCATTGCGATCGCGATCATTGGTACACTAGTGGGAAAAATTAACTGACCATAGACAAATAACCCATAACTAATTCCTCCCCAAGCGCCAGACAGGACGAGGCTATAGAAAAATCTATGGATGCTACGCTTGCGTCTGCTAATCATCAAGGCTGTACTGCCCACTAGCATTAGCACAAACAAACCCTGTAAAGGTGGACTATTAATTCCTGGGGCGATCGCTTTTCCTGTCATCAAAGTTGCGATCGCATTAGCGTGAATTTCCACACCCGACATCGGGTCAGTGCTATTACTACCAGCAACTGGATAATAATCATTATGTAACTTATCTGTTGCACCAATCAGCACGATCTTATCTTTGAACACCTTTCCTTGCTGCAAATAGCTGTTCCAGTTTTGCGGATCGAGTACGTGCCAAAAAGGTTTTTGCTCAAATGTACCCGCAGGCCCCCAAAAATAAATGCGATCGCCCTTTGGTCGAGGATAATTTACTTCTGCTGCCCTCAGCGCTGCTTCATCAAAAGAGAGTCGCTTTTTGGTAAATAGATTATCTTCACCTAAGAACTTGGGAAACTCACTCGCTAATCGATGAACTTTTCCATCTACTTCTAAAGGAAAATTAACTGAGCCAATGGATACTGACCCTGTACGAAACATTTGTTGTGGGTCTGTTAGCTGCGTAAAAGAGCCTTGGTGCGTCTGGGAATTTTCGTAGACAGCTGCTAAGGTAACTTTTTTGCCATATTTTTGCAATACTGCTTGAAATTGGCGATCGTCTGTAACTCCATAACTACTTGCTGTATCAAGAACCACATCTAATGCTACAGCGCGGGCACCTGCTTCGATTAATTTTGTGATTACCTGGGAGTATGCAGCCCGTTTATAAGGATAAGATTTCAGTGTTTCTAAGTAGGCATACTGTTTCGGATCTGTTTTATAGTACTGTTCGGGAACCGATATTGACTGATCGTCTATTGCTAAAATTACAATGTCTTCTGGAGGCACAATCGGCCCGCGCAGTTGAAAAAAGCCAGAAAGCACCTGATTTTCCATCAATTGAACCAATTCCCCACCAGAAGCGCTCAATAGTGCGCCCCCAATTGCCCAAGTACCTGCCAGTAGATGACCTAAGCGAACCATCCATCGGGAGTGGCGAGCAGATGCTGTCGAAGTCACTTTTGTTGGTTTACTTGACAGTCCTTTGGCAGTAGAGACATAGTTTTTAGTTAAGGTAGATGTAGGTTCTTCTGCCATATCGTGTTACTGATTGATCTAAGTCCAACACTTTTATTTATTCAGACCACGTTTTAGTGTAAGCACATCGAAATAAGACTTAAATGATAATCTTATACATTTGTAAAGTATCTTCTATTTATCAACAAACTTTTATTGGCAGAGCCAGCCCCCAAGGAATTCTTACTCAACCACTACTTAATTTATTATTTTTCTGTTGAATGAGTTACAAGTAGTGATTGTCTCATAGATCGGAGCCAGATATACTCTACCAGTGCATTTGGTTGTGGCAAGATTTTGCCCTAACCTAACCAACAAGTACATTACTAACTGGATGCAATACCAGAAGCAGTCCCAAAGCTGTCTTCTGTCTTTGGTGCAATGTTGGTAATCTCCAGAAAGCGTGTCCTGATACTGACAGCTTTCCCGAAAGATAGGCATTAATTTATATCTTACCTTAAGCCTATGTTATACCTCTTTAGGAGTAAACTTTAGGGTTATGCAGCGATGAATGCTGTTACTGGGTCAATTTTATGAGTAGATTTTGATCGTCGGGTGGCCCTTGTAGTGCTGGAGGTGAATCAGGTTAACACCCAGGATCTCAACTTCAATATTGCAGGCGTTTTTATGTCTTGAAAGAGGTAGGATAAAAGCTATAGATAAAGAACTACGTTATAGATATTAGCAAACAAGGCATTTGAAAATTGCTATAATCTATTGTTCCATCTAAATTCATATATATTATTAGGTGTAAATTTGTATGGGTTCTCCAATGAATCGTCTGTCTATTTTTGTAGATGGAAACAATATGTTCTATGCTCAACAAAAAAATGGCTGGTTTTTTGACCCGCGGCGAGTCTTAGAATACTTCAAACATGAGCAATCAGAAACAACATTAATTAATGCCTTCTGGTACACCGGCTTAAAAGATCCACAAGACCAGCGAGGTTTCAGAGACGCTCTGATTAGTCTAGGATATACAGTACGAACTAAAATTCTGAAAGAATATTATGATGATACGTCAGGTCGTTACTCGCAAAAAGCGAATTTAGATATTGAAATTGTTGTAGATATGTTTAATACAGTAGACCAGTATGACCGAGTAGTATTATTCAGTGGTGATGGAGATTTTGAAAGAGCAATCGAACTATTACGCTCAAAAAATACACATATTACGGTAGTATCAACAGAAGGAATGATTGCTAGAGAACTACGCAATGCTACTGATAGATATATAGATTTAAATGATATCAGAGATCAAATAGAGAAAACTGAAGGTTAGTAGCTTTAACAATTATTTACAAAAATAAGAGTAAAAGAAAAACTAGGGTTGAAGATATATTAAGCCACAAGTAAACACTAAACACTAAACAAGAAAGGACAAATGACAAACAAAACAGATCGAATCATCATTTTTGATACAACATTGCGAGATGGAGAGCAGTGTCCGGGAGCGACTTTGAATATAGACGAAAAGCTAGTTATTGCCAAACAATTAGCGCGTCTAGGTGTAGATGTAATTGAGGCAGGCTTTGCCTTTGCTAGTCCTGGAGATTTTGAAGCAGTCAAGAAGATTGCTCAAATTGTCGGGACAGAAAATGGCCCGGTAGTTTGTAGTTTGGCAAGAGCCATTAAAGCAGATATTGAAGCGGCTGCCGAAGCATTAAAACCAGCAGTTAATGCCAGAATTCACACATTCATTTCGACTTCTGATATTCATTTAGAGTATCAATTGCGAAAGTCACGGGCAGAAGTGCTAGCGATCGCCGAAGAAATGGTAGCTTATGCCAAGTCCTTCATGACAGATGTCGAATTTTCGCCGATGGATGCGGCCCGTACCGATCCAGAATTTCTGTACCAAGTGTTAGAGCGAGCGATCGCAGCTGGTGCAACAACAGTTAATATTCCCGATACTGTAGGTTACACAACCCCTAGCGAATTTGGAGCCATAATTAAAGGCATTATCGAAAATGTCCCCAACATCGACCAAGCGATTATTTCCGTTCACGGCCACAATGATTTAGGCTTGGCAGTTGCTAACTTTTTAGAAGCCGTGAAAAATGGTGCACGGCAACTAGAATGTACAATCAATGGCATTGGCGAACGTGCCGGCAATGCATCACTAGAAGAATTGGTAATGGCGTTGCATGTGCGGCGGCAATATTTTAACCCTTATCTCGGCAGACCAGAAAATTCTCAAGAATCCCTGACAAATATCGACACCCGACAAATTTACAAAACCTCACGCTTAGTTTCTAATTTGACGGGAATGTTAGTACAAGCAAATAAAGCGATTGTTGGGGCGAATGCCTTTGCCCATGAGTCTGGAATTCACCAAGATGGTGTGTTAAAAAACAGGCTAACTTACGAAATTATGGATGCCCAATTGATTGGCTTGACAGACAATCAAATAGTTTTGGGCAAACATTCCGGTAGAAATGCTTTCCGTACTCGGTTGAAAGAATTGGGCTTTGAACTGTCAGATACTGAGTTAAATAAAGCCTTCGTTAGATTCAAAGAAGTAGCAGATAAAAAGAAAGAAATTTCTGATTGGGATTTGGAAGCGATCGTTAACGATGAAATCCAACAAGCACCTGATTTGTTCCGGGTAGAGTTGGTGCAAGTTTCCTGTGGTAGCAACGCCCGTCCTACCGCAACAGTTACCCTGCGTACCCCAGACGGTGAAGAATTAACTGATGCTGCGATCGGTACTGGGCCAGTGGATGCAGTTTACAAAGCTATCAACCGTGTGGTGAATGTACCCAATCAGTTGATTGAGTTTTCTGTGCAGTCAGTAACAGCCGGTATTGATGCCATTGGAGAAGTGACGATTCGTTTACGTTATGAATCTAAAGTATTTTCTGGTCATGCAGCGAACACAGATATCATCGTGGCATCTGCGCAAGCTTATGTAAATGCGTTGAATAGGTTGTATGCATCTTTGCAAACTCAAGAAAAGCCAGAGGAAGTAACCGCACAGAAAGTCTGAAATCGGATCTGTCAAACTGTCAGTTTTTAGCTGATGCTAACAAACTCCTCTCCAACTTTGGGGAGGAGTTATTTGTGAGTTCCAAAAAATCGTTAGAAATTATGCTGACAGAAAAACATATCACTATTAGAGAAGCCTCCAGCAAAGAAGATTCACTGATTGCAAAACACTTTTATCAAATGTGACTAGATATTGGTGTTGATGAGAGTAATATTCTTCTGGAGTGGCAGAATATTACCCTCCAATTTATAAAATAGGTGCGTCGAGATTTGTTTTATAAGGCTTTTATTGCAGAGATTGATAATACAGTTGTGGGTTCTGTAAATTGTCAACTGTTTGCAGGTTTATACCCGAATGTTTTTAAAGATGAATACCGCAAATTTGGATATATTTGGGGTGTTTACGTTGAACAATCTTACCGCAGACAAGGCATTGCTAAATCTCTAACTAATAGAGCAATTGAATATTTAAAAGCGATCGGCTGCACGCGAGTAGTTCTTAACGCCTCGCCATTGGGTAAACCAGTTTACTCCAGCCTCGGTTTCTTTGAAGGTAATGCAATGCAATTAGATTTGATTTAACAAAACAGAATTTATTTCTGAATTCTGTGTAACTAGCGGATGAATAACCTAAATTTGATAGGATAAGTTTCTAGCTCAAGAAGCATCGGTGTTTGCTCATATTCGGATTTGTACAACAAGTCAAGTTTATTAAACCTCTTGCAAAAGTCCCTAACACCCCACCCCCAACCCCTCCCCTTGGTAAGGGGAGGGGAGCGTTTGCTTTACTCAAATGCGGGGTAGGGTTATTTATTTTTGATTTATGCAAGAGGTCTATTGAGTTCATTATGAATATTTTTTACTTTTTTAGATTTTTCTATTTACTTATATGCATAAAACTTTATTCTGAGAAACGATGTTTATAATCAGTCAGCTTGTATGAGTAGCGAAAAAACAACAGAATTGCCACTCTGGGTACAAGATAGAGATATAGTCATTGCTCATGATGAAGAAGTACAGTGGCGAGAAGGAAAACGCCCGGATTATTCATACACCAATGAATTTCTTCATCAAGAGAGTAAATTTCAGCATCCTGAAGGTTCTTTAGAAGCGATCGCTCAAAACTTAGTCCGCACTTTTGAGATGGAAGCTTCTAATAAATCTAATCCTCAACAGTGGCTTTCGATTGTTACTGATAAGTTTAAGATGAGTACCAATGGCGGACAACAATTCACTGCTGAAGATGTTGCAGTTGAGGGTACATATAACCTGTTTTTGGGTAAAACTGAGCAATATAACTCTGAAACAGAAACCTTTGAATCTTCATTTCAAGTTTTTCATAAAGCCTTTCCTAATGGCTTCCTTTGGGAATTAACAGAAGTACTTTCGGGGCCGCCTAATGTTACCTTTAAGTGGCGACATTGGGGAACATTTAATGGTTCCTATAAGGACTATATACCTACAGGTGAAACAATAGAAATCGTCGGAGTTAGTATTGCTCGTGTCACTGATGATTTGAAGATTGAGTCTTTAGAGCATTATTTTGATAATAATGTCTTTCTTCAGAAATTAACGAGTGGCGGTTGTCCCTTTCATTCCTAAAATCAGTAGATATAGAACACCAATTCAGTAATCCTGAAAGAACCTCTCCCCCAACCCCTCTCCGAGGCGGAGAGGGGAGTTTGGCTCCCCCTTCCCTTATAGGGAAGGGGGCTGGGGGGTTAGGTTTTTGATTACTGAATCGATGCTCTAGTGTGCGTTACGCCGTAAGCTAATACCATTTCACTAAAACCCTGATACATATAGATTTCGCGTAGGGGCACAACATGTTGTGCCCCTACCAACGTATTTGTATCATAATTAAAGTGAAACGGTATAACGCACCTTGAATTGTTGACGGCGCGTTGCAGCAATCTGATTCGCCTAACTCACGATCGCAGCGATCGCCCACCTATCCAGTGTTATCCTAAAGAATATTAGGAATTAATTACCAAAGCAAATGATTATTACTGTCAACCTTACTCAAGCAACTGCCAAAACATTACGACATTAGTCACCAACATTACGACATTAGTGAGTAATATTACGACATTAGTCATCAAACATTACGATATTAGTCACCAACATTACAATATTAGTCACCAACATTACGATATTAGTGAGTAATATTACGACATTAGTCATCAAACATTACGACATTAGTCACCAACATTACAATATTAGTCATTAACATGAAAGCGATCGTGAATAAACTGAAGCTTGTATGAAGTTCAAATATATTATCTCTATAAAAATCAGCATCTAGTTCTTGACTTCAGCAAAACCACTGGAATTGCCTACAAATATTATTAGAAAAAATATAATGACTTGCGAGTTTTTCTGATACAGAATACAGCTTAATTGAGGCAAGCTAGTTCTAGAAATATCTTCAAGGAGTACATCCATGCCTCGTACAAAGCGGACATCGCGGATTCTAGAAAAAGCTGAATTGAGAACGTCTGGATTCAAAGCAGTTGATTCAAACATGGATTTTGGTAATAGTTGCGATTTGGAAAATCTGACTCAATCAATTGAGGAGTTTCGCACTATGCTTGATACTTATAACAACGCTTTAGCTGTGGTTGACTCTACTAAAACTAAAATCGATGAAATGGAAAAAAAGCTAAGTAAACTTTCAGATAAGATGCTGAAGGGAGTTGGTTTCAAGTATGGCACAGACAGCAGCGAATATGAAGTAGCAGGTGGCGTTCGTGACAGCGAACGTATACGCAAAAGCAGGTTGAGTCGATTGAAAAGTAATGCACGGCAGACATCAGATGAAAATCAGAAATCTGCCTAGTTCTCGCATGGGTAAGCTACAGAAAAAAATAGTTAACCACAGATAAATATACAGCAGATTGCAACAGGCGTGAGGTACAGATAATCATAGGGGCACAACATGTTGTGCCCCTACTCGTGTACTTAATTTACCTGAAATACGCTGTACCCGCATTTATCACAAGCTGTGCGTAGCTTGCCGCCGTAGAGATCGCTATAAAAAATTATTACATTAAGTGATTACTATGTATTTCACCCCTTATTATTAAGTATTAATACAGAATTAGAGTAAGTAAATGGATATAGTAACTTTAACTACTTTCTTGACTCCTTTTTTACCCTACTTACTCAAAGTCGGAGAAAAAGCAACTGAAGAAGCTGGTAAGAAATTTGGTGAAGGGTTTGGCGCTAATGCCTGGGAAAAAGCCAAAGCTTTGTGGAGTCAGCTGCAACCCAAGGTGGAGGAAAAGCCAATGGCGAAAGGTGCAGCAGAGGAGTTGGCTAATTCTCCTAATGATGCAGATGCCAAAGAAACACTCCAGAAGCAACTCAAGAAATTTCTGGATGAAGATAAAAATTTATATGCTGAAATTGCCCGTTTAATGCAAGAAGATTCTGAAGCAATTTCTCAGGTTGTTAATACTTTTAATCAAACAATATCTGGCGATGACAACGTAGTGCAAAACATTGCGGGTGATGGTAATAAGGCGATTGGTAGAGTGGGAGGTGATGCAACTATCAATTAGTCAGAAAACTAGAATAATAGGAAGTTAAAACTGTGCAGAAAAGAAGCCTGAGAAGGTTATGGAAGCAGATAATACTTTTTTTATCTAAGTTAGCTAGCTTTTTGAGAGGGAATCGTCGGAGATTAAAACGTAGGCGACATCTATTACTTAGAGATGAAGTTGCTCAAACCCGTTTAGATAGGCATATTCAGTCTCAGGTTGAACAACCAGTTTTAGGTAACATAGAAAATGATGAAGCTTCTGTAACGAGTTTAGAACCTCCTATTCAGTCTCAGGTTGAACAAACAATTTCAGGCAATGAAAATGTTCTTCAAAACGTCAAAGGCAACAACAATATTAATGTAGGTCGGGTAGAAGGCAGCCTCACTATTAATTATCGTCGCCCAATTGACAGACCTTTTCAAGTACAGAGTTTACCTGCCAATTTTGTAGACCGCCCACAAGTTACTATAGAAATCAAAGCTCGTCTACTGGCAAATACATCTAATGCTGGTGCTTTGCTCATCAGTGCAATTCACGGTTTAGGTGGCATTGGCAAGACAACTTTAGTTACTGCCCTTGCCCATGATGAAGATATCCAAAAACGTTTCTCTGGTGGTGTACTTTGGGCAACCTTGGGACAGGAACCAGATATTCTGGCGTGGCTGAGTAGCTGGGTGCAAGCCTTGGGAGACAATGAATTTCGTGCCATTAATATAGAAGCAACCTCAGCCCATTTACGAAGTTTACTACATGATAAGGCAGTTTTACTGGTAGTTGATGATGCTTGGAAGCCAGATAAAGTTAAACCCTTTTTGATAGCAAGTTCCCAATCCCAGCTATTAATCACTTCGCGGCGGGCTGACGTGGCTGATGCCGTGGGTGCTTATTTGCAACAATTGAATTTGATGACGCCGGCAGAATCTCTGGAATTACTTTCTAAATCTTTAGAACGAGAAATAGAAGGAGTAGAGAAACAAGAGGCTTTGAGAGTATCCCAGACTGTGGGATACCTACCCATCGCACTGAATTTGGTAGCAGCAAGAGTTAAATGGGGAATTACATGGGTGAAGCTGGAAACGACTTTGAAACAAGAGGTTGCAAACTTAAAAGTTTTATACGGGGCGCGTCAAGAAAACTCTTTAGAAGCAACCTTTAATTTAAGCCTGAAAGCTTTGCGGGACTATGACGAACAAGCTTGGAAAAATTTTATTTGGTTGGGAGTTTTACCAGAGGATGTCACAATCGCCGCACCAATGGCAGTTACATTATGGGATATGGAATCCCAGGATGAAGCTGATGAGCGTTTAGAGCTACTTTGGAATGATGCCTTACTTCAGTCTGATTCACCTATATTTATCGGGGGTGCTGAGTGGAAAGGCTACAGGCTACATGACTTATTGCATGATGTAGCTCGTAGCCTATTAATTAAATCTCCACCTACAGGAATGGGTTTGAATTTACTCGACGCTCACAGCCAACTGCTAGAACGGTATCGGAAAAAGACTGAAAAAAACCTTTGGCATACCCTACCTAATGATAGTTATATTCATCAAAATTTAGTTTGGCATTTAGAAAAGGCTGGACAGGTAGAAGAGATTCACCAGTTATTACGGGAAGAATCGCAGGCAGGAAACAATGGCTGGTATGAAGTGCGAGAAAAATTAGGGCAAACTGAAGGTTACATAACAGATATTTCTCGTGCTTGGGAACTAATAGAAGCGAATTGGACTGAATCACCCCTACCCCAAGTTGTGAGTTTGCAGTGTCGCTATGCTTTGATCACTGCATCCCTAAATAGTTTGGCAGCAAACTTACCAAATGAACTGCTAGTTGCATTGGTCAAAAACAATATTTGGACTCCTGAACAAGGACTAAGTTACGCCTTGCAAAACCCGTATCAAGAGCAGAAGGTGTATTTACTTACAAAACTAGTTGACTATTTGCCACCAGATTATAAAGAAATAGCGCTACAAAAAGCCCTGGCGACAGCAAGGACAATTCAAGATGAGTCTTTTCATGCCTTTGCCTTAGCAGTCTTAGTTGAAAAATTGCCAGAGTTGTTGCCAGAAGCACTAACCGCAGCAAGGGCGATTCAAATTAAGGAGTATCGTGCCTCTGCCTTAACTGTCTTAGCCGAAAAATTGCCAGAGTTGTTGCCAGAAGCACTAACCGTAGCAAGCTCGATTCAAATTGAGGAATATCGCACTGATGCTCTGAAAGCCTTAGCTAAAAAACTACCGGCAGAGTTGTTGCCAGAAGCACTAACCGCAGTAAGGGCAATTCAGAATGAGGAGTATCGTGCCTCTGCTCTTTGTGCCCTGTCTAATAAACTACCAGAGTTATTACCAGAAGTGCTAACAGTAGCAAAGACAATTCAAAATGAGTATTATCGCACTGAGGCTTTGAGAGCTTTAATTGATCAACTGCCAGAGTTGTTACCAGAAGCACTAATGGCAGCAAGAGCAATTCAGGATGAGTATTATCACGCTTATGCATTGATAGGTTTAGTTGACAAACAGCCAGAGTTGTTAACAGAAGCATTAACGGCGGCAAAAGCAATTCAGGATGAGGAGGATCGTGCTGATGCCCTTTGTGCTTTAGCCGACAAACTGCCGTTACAGTTATTGCCAGTAGCACTAACGGCAGCAAAGACAATTCAGTATGAGAGTTATCGTGCTAATACTTTAAGTGCCTTAGCTAATAAATTGCCAGAAGTATTGCTAGAAGCGCTGGCAGCGGCAAGAGCGATTCAGGATGAAGAGTATTGCACTTCTGCTCTACTAACAGTCTTAGCCGACAAACCGCCAGAGTTATTATCAAAAGCCCAGGTGGCCGCAAGCTTGATGAATGATGAAGATCATACTGTTAACCTTTGTGCCTTAGACGACAAACAGCCGCCACACTTGTTGTCAAAATCAAAAGCTCTTGCCGCAGCAAGAGCGATTGAGGATGGGTATTCTCGCGTTAATGCTCTTATAGCTTTAAGTGATATGCTCCCGAAACTCTTGCCAGAAGCACTGACGGCAGCAAGAGCAATTCAAGATAAGGAGGATCGTGCTGATGCTCTTTGTATTTTAACTGACAAACTGCCAGCGTTGTTGCCAGAAGCGCTAGCAGCGGCAAAGGCAATTCAAAATGAAAATTATTTTGTCTCTGCGCTCAGAGCTTTAGCTTTTGGTTTATCACAGATGCCATCTGCTGAACTTTTTCCCCTTTGGCAAGATATACTTCATCAATTGTCTCTTAGTACTCGCCTTCAATTGCTCCAAGGTATAAAGGCATTGTTTCCGGCTATTTTTGTATTAGGTGGCCAAGCAGCAAGGACAGAAATTGCTCGTGCTATTCAAGATGTGGCACGATGGTGGCGATAAAGAGACGTGGATATACGGGAACAGGAAGATGCAAAGACGGAGGGATGCAGTATTTATAGTTTTAGGCAAAGTGCGATCACTATTTACAGCTACTCAACCCAGTTCTCTAACAACAGCGTAGGAATGCGAGGTATCTAATTTACAAACTCTCTCTGGTGTCCATGAGTGACTGATCGCAATTAGTCATAAAATCATCAGAGAAATTGTCTAGACTGTCAATGAGCGATCGCCAGGGGTCGGGGTCAACCACCAACTGAAAATCAAACCACTGTTGCAGCAATTACAGGCAGAACCACAAGCTGGCAATTAATCATGGTATTACTGTTTGCACAGTACTAACTAGTGTAACTGGAGGTGTAAACCCAGCCAGTTTACCCAACTTCTGGGGTACAAAGTCGGTTTCTTTGCTACCTTGAACCTCAGATAAGTAGCAATCTCGCACCGCCAACAACAAGCCTTTAATGGCATCTTGTCTGCCTGTTTTGACTAAATCATCTGCCTTTTTGAAAAAATGCGATCGCCATTTGCCATCATTATTGCCATATAATTCTATTAAATACCAACCTGCAAGATACTCAGCTAAAGGATCGAGACAAAAACGGATTCTGTCTTTGGCAGAACCGATAGTTTGAATCAAGTGCAAACGCTTTTCCAGATAATTGAGGTGTGCTTCGGGGTCGTCAATACCCAAAGCTGCTAATGCAACAATAGCATCTGCACGCTTGGCGGTTCCTGGTTGATAACTTTGCTGCAAGCATTCCCAGGCGATGATTTTGGCAATTTGATGAACAGTGCGGTCATCAAATTGTTCGTCTGTAACATCACGATTGAGTTCATTGATATAACCCAGCATCAAATTAGGAATATTTTCTGGTAACGCAGAAATATTAGATGTAACGTCTTTACTGGCCATTAACTGTTCAGCATAAAGTTTAGCCAGCAAGACAGTGATATTATTTTGACCAACCATGAGAGAAAGACGGTTACAAGCGTCAAAAAATTCTTGATCGGTAAAGCGATCGCGTTTACCTCGCTGCATGAGATAAGCTTCCATAAAGGACGATAGTTTATTAGCCTCAATCCGCAAAGGTTTAATTATTGTCTTATTAACCCGCCCCAGCTTTTCCTCAATTCGGGAAGTAATCACCAATGCATTCACCGGAAACTCTGGCGACTCCGGCTCAATTGCTTCTCGTGTAGTCGCATTCATTTCTGAGAACCGATCTACAATTACTAGAATGCGTTTCTTTCTTAACAAACGTAACAGTAATTCTTGACAAATTGGCTCTGGCTCATCAATTAAAGCTTGCAACTGTCCTCTGATGGCTTCTAAAAGCGGCGACTTACCTTCAGTTACCCGAAATTCTTCTTCTAACAGCACTGGTAACATCAAATGTTTGCAGAGTCGTTGGTCTTCAGTCTCAGCCATTGCCCACCCAGCTATTCGACACGCTAAACTGGTTTTACCTACACCCCCTTCCCCACCAATTACTAGACAGCTACGCTGTTTCTCGAAAGTTGAGTGCAAATTCTCATTCATCAGTTGGGGAACTGTTGTACCATCCAGAACAACGGGAATGGGAATGTAACAGGCACGACTGCTAACTGTATCCTTTTTGGGAAATTGTTCGCGGGCTGCTTTGATATATTTAGCTACCCACGCATCTAATACTCTGGGATGGTAATGAAACCACCCAACAAATAGCACATATCGCAGAGGTACATTAACGCTGATAAATGGGAGGGAAAAGTCTGTGTAAGGTTTGAGGGCGTTATTAATTTTCAACAACCATAAAGGGGCTATCCGCAAGAGAATTAACCAAATAGAAGGCAATAAAATAACGTAGGCGGCAATTCCCAAAAGTAATTTATGCTTAAATAGCGATTCCAGAACTCTATCGAAAAGGCGAGTTTCTTTTTCTGCTTTCAGGGCATTGAGAGGGCGACGTATCAGCCTAATGTCCGTCTCTGTGAATTTATCTTTGTATTTTTGTATAGTTGTCAACACCTGCTCAAAGTCTGAGATGACTTTCTGCAACTTGGAGGTAGGTAAAGCATTTGCTTTGTCCTGAAAGCCTGCTGCTATTCCTCCTAAACCTTTGATCGCACCTAAACGCACGTAAAACTGGCTATCATTCAACAGGGCAATTAAATTAGGGACAGAAGATACTGCTTCTGTACCCATTGCACCCAGAGCGTAGGCTGAATTGTAACGTACAGTGGGGTTATGATCTTTTAAGGCAGCAGTTAATACTGGGACAGCGACTTTCGCTTCTACGCCAATTTTTCTGAGTGCAGAAGGAACATAAATGCGAACGAATTGCTCCTTGTCTTGTAATGCTGCCATCAACGATGGAACTGCTGCTTTGGCTGCTGTACCAATATTTCCTAAAGCTAAGGTGGCGTACAAGCGGACTTGTCCATCTTCATCCTGCAATGCCGCACTTAAGGCTGGGACTGCTGGTGCTGCTTCTGCACCCAAATCTCCTAAAACCGAAGCGGCGTGCCAGCGAAGATTAATATCCTGATTTTTCAAAGCTTCAATCAGAGACGGCACTGCTGGCGAACCGATATTAACTAATGCATCTGCGGCAATGCTACTGATGTGGGCATCGTTATCTATTAGCTTCTGAATCAGGGGAGCAATTTTGCTGTCAGTAGTGATTTGCGCCCAACTATTGCTCGTGCATAGTAGGAACAGTGTCAGGCATAAGACAACCACCTTAAGCGCACTAAGTAATACTTGTCTGGTATGCTTTGTCATTGAATCGGATTGAATCACCCGATGAACAACTCCAGTCAGAGAAACTATACCTAGATTGTAATCTAACTGTCAATCCGGGTTAGCGATGTCTACGACGGGCTACGCCTACGCACTGATTTACCCCCGCTTTGCTCAAGCTTGATTAGCATTGGCATTTAAACGCATCATAATTTTTTCCGGTTCTGTCAAATTTTTAAATCCATAACGGCGATAAAGTCCATGAGCATCTTTTGTGCCTAACAACCACCTTTGAACGTCTTGCAATTCTGGATATTCTAAAATGTATTCTACAAACCATTTTCCTAAACCCTGTCCTCGATAAGGCTCCAGAATAAAAACATCTTTTAACAACGCTGAAGTTGCATAATCAGTGATGACTCTCGCAAAGCCAACTTGTTGATTATCTTCATAAAGTCCAAAACATAAAGAATTGTTTATTGACTTTTCTACAGTGGCTAATGGGATGTTTTCAGCCCAATAAGAAGTTTGTAAAAAATCATGAACCATTTGAATATCTAATTTAGATTTATCGGTGTTGATGTAAAATCGATTTTTTAATTCTTCATTCATCTCGCTACATCTTTTATTTAATAGGTTGAAAAATTATAATTCATTCTTGGGGTCAGTGGTTTGTAGTGTCAAATGATGAAATTACTGAACCATTAGCTGGTAACAGAGGCTATATTCAGCATTCAATGATATGGATGTATTTACCATTGATTATGAATCAGCCTACAACAAAATCTTGGCATGAAGTTCGCACTGCTTTTCAACAAATCTGGGGTTATGAAGATTTTCGTCCACCACAAGGAGAAATTGTTAGCAGTTTATTGGCACAAAAAGATGCGCTGATTATTATGCCCACAGGTGGTGGGAAGTCGATTTGTTTTCAACTTCCTGCACTGCTACAAACAGGATTAACCTTGGTAGTTTCGCCCTTGGTGGCGCTAATGGAAAATCAAGTACAGGAACTACGAGAAAGCCACCAAAAAGCAGCACTTTTGCATAGTGAATTACCTTCATCTCAACGCCGTGCAACTCTGCAAGCTTTAGAAGGTCAACAGCTAAGATTACTTTATTTATCACCCGAAACTTTGCTCAGTGCGCCAGTTTGGGAAAGATTATGTCACCCACAATTGCAAATTAATGGTTTGATTTTAGATGAAGCTCATTGTTTAGTACAGTGGGGTGATACTTTTCGCCCAGCTTATCGCAGATTAGGGGCGGTGCGTCCGGCATTGCTAAAATCAAAACCACCAGGAACAAAAATTAGCATCGCCGCTTTTACTGCTACTGCTGACCCCTCAGCCCAAAAAATTATTCAAACAGTTTTACAATTACAGCAACCAGAGATTTTCCGCTTGAATCCCTACCGTCCGAATTTGCATCCCAGCGTTCGCATTGCTTGGACACCACGAGGTAGGAAACAACAATTATTAAAGTTTATTCAAAATAGACTGCAACAATCGGGATTAGTTTATGTTCGCACTCGGAGAGATAGCGAAGATTTAGCCCAATGGTTAGCAGAGATGGGTTTTGCTACAGCTAGTTATCATGCGGGATTAGGTGCAACCGAACGCCGTGAAGTAGAAGCAAGCTGGTTAAGTGGTAAAATACCATTTGTGGTTTGTACCTGTGCGTTTGGCATGGGGATTAATAAATCAGATGTTCGCTGGATTGCCCATTTTCACGCGCCACATTTGTTATCTGAATATGTGCAAGAAATAGGCCGCGCTGGAAGGGATGGGAAACCGGCCCAAGCATTGACATTGGTGAGTGAACCTACGGGGTGGTTAGATTCAGGGGATAAGCAAAGACAGGAGTTTTTTCAACAACAAATGCGATCGCAACAACAAATAGCGCAGCAACTTGTGAAAAAATTACCAAAACAGGGAGAAGTGAATGCAGTGACGCGACAATTTCCTGAAGGTGCGACGGCACTAGCTTTACTCCACAGCAACGGTCAATTAAACTGGCTTGACCCTTTTCATTACACCATTGGGCAAAAAGCGGGAAATCAGCAACCAACGCAATTACACGCTGCTAAACAAATGCAGCAATACCTAACAACTAAGCAGTGTCGTTGGCAGTTTTTGTTAAACGCCTTTGGTTTTGATAAAGAAGCAGCTAACTTGCGTTGTGGACATTGTGACAATTGCCGTCAATGAGTATCAAAGACTCATCGCCGAATATAAAAGACTCATTCACGAGTATCAAAGACTCATCGCCGAGTATAAAAGACTCGTTGGCGAGTATCAAAGACTCATTCACGAGTATCAAAGACTCGTCGCCGAGTATCAAAGACTCATTTACGAGTATTACTCCCTTGCTGTTTGTTCGCCGTCAGGTATTCCCGCTACAATACCCAAATTTTTTTAATAACTCCGATCGCGCAGCGTTTTGTTAGAGAAAGACACAAAAGAAAAGATAAATAATCTTATCGCGGGACAAGGAGTAAGTTAAAACTTTTTTCTTTCCCCTGCTCCCCTAGATATTCTCTAGCTAGTACAGGCGTAAATAAACATACCATTTTAAATGGCGCAAGAGCTTGGAATATAATTATGCGTGACTTTTGACTTTTGACTTCCGCCTTGCGGTACTAGGTTCATCCAATAGGATGAATTGTCATTTTCACCTCCAAGTGACAATAGGGTAGTCAAGTAGAGGATAAAAATATGTCATCTGCTCAAGCGCCCTCCCTACCACCGTTGATTCCGCGCGAAATTCTGTTTGGGAATCCCGAAAAAACTAGTCCACAACTCTCCCCTGATGGCAAGTACTTGGCATATATCGCCCCTGATGAGAAAAATGTCTTGCAGGTATGGTTGCGAACTATAGGACAAGAAGACGACAAGATACTAACTGCTGACAAAAAGCGTGGTATCCGCATTTTCTTCTGGACTTATAACGCCGACCAGTTGATTTATATGCAAGACTCGGATGGCGATGAGAACTTTCACCTCCACTTGGTTAATATTCACTCCAAGATTGTGCGTGACTTAACGCCATTCCAGGGTGTGAAGGCCGAACTTGTGGAACTAGAACCTAAATTTCCAGATGAAGCGCTGGTAGCGTTGAACTTGAACAATCCCCAAAAGTTTGACGTTTACCGCATCAACCTCAAAAATGGTGCGGTTGAGTTCGACACTGATAACCCCGGTAACATTATCAGTTGGACATCTAACGCCCAGTTACAAATACGTGCAGCAACAGCTAGTACACCCGATGGTGGTTACGATTTATTGTTGCAGAAACCAGATAAACAGTGGGAAATTCTCCGCCACTGGGGGGCAGAGGAGGAAGGAAATTCTGTAAGTTTCTCAGATGATGGCAAAACCCTTTATATTCAAGGGAATCATGATGCTAACGCCAAACGTCTGCTAGCTGTTGACCTAGAAACCCGTCAAGAAACTGTCATTGCTGAAGATGAGCAGTATGATGTCGTGGGGATAATTATTCATCCACTGACGCGAGTTATTCAAGCAGTTTCTTTCTACAAAGATAAACAAGAATGGCAGGTAATCGATCGCAGTATCGCCGCAGATTTTGACGAAATCGCCAAGGTGCGTCCTGGAGAATTCTCTATAATTAGCCGCGACTTGGAAGATAAAACTTGGGCTTTAGCTTATAGAACTGACAATGGCCCAGTTTATTACTATGCCTACAACCGAGAGTCCAAAACTAGCGCTTTCCTTTTTAGCAACCAACCCAAACTAGAAACGTTGCAGTTAGCTTCAATGCAACCGATTTCCTACGAAGCGCGGGATGGCTTAACTATCCATAGTTACCTGACAACTCCTGTGGGAATACCTACGCAGAATCTCCCAACAGTCCTGCTGGTTCATGGCGGCCCTTGGGCGCGGGATACTTGGGGTTTCTCTCCCACAACGCAATGGCTGGCTAACCGAGGTTATGCCGTGTTGCAAGTGAACTTTCGCGGTTCCACAGGCTATGGTAAAGCATTTTTGAATGCTGGAAATCGGGAATGGGGTGGCACAATGCACGATGACTTGATTGACAGCGTGAACTGGCTGGTAGAAAAAGGTATTTCTGATCCGCAAAAGATTGCGATTATGGGCGGTTCTTATGGAGGTTACGCCACCCTAGCAGGGTTGACTTTTACACCCGAAATCTTTGCTGCTGGCGTGGATATTGTCGGGCCAAGTAACCTGATTACCCTGATAGAAACTATACCGCCCTATTGGGAACCGATCAAAGCAATGATTTATCATCGCATTGGCAACTTGGAGACAGAAGAGGAGTTTCTCAAATCGCGATCGCCTTTATTTTTCGCTGACCGAATTCAAAAACCTTTACTTATCGGTCAAGGTGCAAACGATCCACGGGTGAAACAATCAGAAAGCGATCAAATTGTCAACGCAATGCAACAAGCTGGTTTACCAGTGCAATATGTACTTTACAGTGATGAAGGACATGGTTTTGCCAGACCAGAAAATCGCTTGCACTTTTTTGCGATCGCTGAAGAGTTTCTCGCCAAATACTTAGCTGGTAGATTTGAACCTTTGGCAGATATCCCCGGTCATTCAGGAATAGTTAAATAAAGTTTCACGCATGGTGGTTAGTGTAATTCACTGACCACCTTAATATTTTTAATTCGGAACGATTCATGCATACAACAACTGATTCCTAATTTCATCAGCCGTTAGTGTGCTTACCAGAATACCAATCCGTTGCGCCACTTCATAAGCATTTTTCTGAGGCACAACGATAATCCCAAAATGTTCTCTATCCTGCTCCATATACTGAAGATGCAACCGCTCAAAATCGACACGGTTATGTGTCAGAATACATCTGCCTACAGAAGTTGCAAATTCCAGTTGCTCACGGTCAGTTTTGCCGAGAGATCCTTGTTCAGGAACAGTTGTGATATCCAGACCGCGCGATCGCAACAGTCTAGCAACCAATGCTGACATATCCTCATCACTGTAAAGTGCAGCAAAAACCGTCACAATGTCCCCAATATAGCTTTTACAGACGGATGTATTAATTCATCGGGTACTCGGTTTCGTTCAATGTATTCATTAATCTCTGCCTGATGATCGAGATAAAAACTCAAGGCATCGAACACTTGTGCCAGTGTCAAATGTGGCAAATGGTTCGGGATTTCTTCTGGCATAATCCCCAACCGCCACAAACCGACGATGGCACGAACAGATGTCCGAGTACCTATAATAATTGGCTCTCCACTCAAAATTTCAGGATTACGGGTAACGTAGCGTGAGGAGGTTTCAGCGAACATAGAATAAATCACTTAGCACAACTGGCGTTGCCTCCAGTTTACCAATAGTTTTGGTCAGCAGCAGGCTGGTTTACCAGACTAAAAAATCGCTTGTTCGAGGAATGCGATCGCAGAAGAGTTTCTCGCCAAATACTTAGGTGGAAGATTTGAACCTTTGGCAGATATCCCCGGTCATTCAGGAATAGTTAAATAAAGTCTCACGCATGGTGGTTAGTGTCATTCACCGACCACCTTAATATTTTTAATCCAGTAAACCTAGACGCAAATGGTGTCACTGTGCCGAAACGGGAAAATCTTACACTAATGTAAGATTGAAAGCCTTTATTAGCAATATTTTTGGGATAGTATTCTTTTTAGTTTAATTCCAATGAAAGAGCTATTCATTTCAACATAGTTTAAGCAACGCGGATTAAGCTTATAGAGTTCAGTCACGGTTTTGCTACAACTATCTTAAACAAGAATAAATCAAAATCTTGGCTAAAAATGGGTAAAATAAATTAGAATAGTCCGCAAGTAGTGGGGCGAATAATGATGTCCTCCGAACCCAGTGAATTAGATAAAAAGATTCAGTCTGCGGCAGAACTGAGTCAAAAAATTACTAATGCATTAAAAGAAACATCAAAAAAAAAATCAGAGCAAGCCTCAGAAGAATTTAATACAATAATTAAAAAGAATGAGAGTGAAGAAGAAGAACGAACCTTACAAGCAGAGATTAAACGTAAAGCAAGAAGAGATGAAATTAGAAAACAATGGAAGCGCTACTAGTTTAAAACACTTTATTTACTTAGACAGAAACCGTCTAAATTCATATTTTTCTCAATTAGAAGATGGGTTAATTCAAGTAAGAAGATTAACAGAAAATTTAGCAAATAAAACTGCTGATGTACATGGAGAGAGATATACAGAAAAGACAGAAGAAGAAGGAAGAGACATAGAGTTGAGTGTAGGGCCAAAGAATCTTATGGGCGGGGTATCAGGGAGAGGGAATGATAAGATAACTAAAAAAGAAGGATATAAAGAAGGTGCCAAAACAATAATGGACGAATCATCAGAAAGCTTTTCACAGGATAAAATTGATTATCATAACACTTATTTAATATTTGAAAAGCAACTGATTAAAAAAGGTATTTTAAAAGAAATTCGCCATGAGAATCAATTAAAGCAGTACGCATCTTTAATCAAAATTACAGGAACATCAAAATTTTTTGATTGGAATTCATTGCTAAAAGTTTTTGATGAATTTGGAAATCTTATAGCTAATAATTCTCCACCAGAAGAAGCATTACAAGCAGATGCAACTAAACTAATATTACAAGCAGTAAAATTATTCTCCCTTGGAGAAATTACTTTACACACAAAAATAGGAAATTCAATTTTAATTAGCTCTCTTAATGTTGAAAATTTATGTATGACCAAGGATCAACTACGTTCAACATATGTAATGCCGGGAGATGTAGAAACAACTATTGTTGGATTTGTACCAAAACGAAGAATAGAACAAACTACATTCCCTGGATTGGCAGGAACTCTAAATATGGCAGAGTTATGGACTCAAATGGCAGGAGAAGTTCAAACAGTCATCGACCCATTAGCAATCTATACAGAAATACATATCTAATAAAAAATAATTAATTTAAAACCGGCAAAAGTTCTTTAATTTTCTCATTTTTCTAACTCGTGTACGTTTAGAAATCTGTTTACCCATCATCGCACAATTTTATTGCGCGATGATTGCACTTCTCAAATCACTTCGTCTGTTTGCCTTTGAAATTTAAACTAAGAAATGGCATTACCCGCATTGCTTTCTCCAGCTTTGAGTACTAGCTCTCCGATTAGCTGTAACTCTGGGAAAATAGTAGAAGCGATCGCACTGTTTCCTGTAAATCTGGTTTCTTCATAAAACCCGTCAACTAATATCAGTACGGTAACTACATTTATTTGTGGATCAACAATCCAATATTCAGCAATTCCCCTTGCGGCATACTCGGAACGTTTGTAGCGATAGTCCCGATCTTCGTTAGCTTTGCCAGGAGAAACAACCTCGACAACTAAAGCCGGAGGTGGCATATCTAGAGTGATTGTGGATCGCGTTGCACCTTCTAAGGCGGTTGCAAGTTCATCCGTCAGCACAACTAAGTCAGGAATGCGAGTTGTCGCACGAGAACCAGCAACAACAATTTCAACTTTGTTACTTAAGCGATTAACTGGGACGAACTTGAGGAAATTTACCAGCAGAAAGAGAGATATCTGGACATTTTTTGGGCTTTCAGGTGGCATTGCAACTAACTCACCTGCCACCAGTTCATATTGGCTATCCGTGCCATCGTCATACTTAAAATATTCCTCAAGCGTTAGACCTTTGCCAATGATTGCAGTCATATCAGGTCAACAGAAGTTACGTACTAATAGTTTACCAAATTCATCAATCCTGATCTATTATTTAAAACCACAGATAATTCATGGGTATTTATCTGTGGTTATATTTTCATCAAATTGACTTTTGCCAATTTACTAAATGCCTGATTATTTAAAGCGATCGCTTCCCTAAAATTGCTGCAAAAACCGCAAATCGCTAGCATACAAACGACGAATATCATCGATTTGATGTAACACCATTGCAAAGCGTTCTACACCAAAACCGGCAGCAAACCCTGTATAAACTTCTGGGTCGTAACCCACAGACTTAAGTACATTTGGATCGACCATACCGCAGCCCATCACCTCCAGCCAGCGCCCATTCCACTGCAAATCCACTTCAGCAGAAGGTTCAGTAAACGGGAAATAACTGGCGCGGAAACGAATTGGTAAATCGCCAAATATTGCTTGTAAAAATACTTTAATTGTGCCTTTGAGGTCTGTAAAAGTTAATCCCTCATCAATGGCTAAAAGTTCTATTTGATGGAAAACTGCTGAGTGAGTCGCGTCTACATTATCTCGCCGATAAACTCGCCCTGGAGCCACAACCCGAATCGGTGGTTCTTCTCTTTCCATGTAACGAATTTGCACCGAAGATGTATGAGTCCGTAAAAGATTCCCATCTGGCAGGTAGAAGGTATCCTGCATATCACGGGCGGGGTGGTCAGGCGGGGTATTAAGAGCCTCGAAATTATAGTAATCTGTTTCCATCTCTGGCCCTTCAGCCACCGTGTAGCCCATACCGACAAAGATATCCAGTGCCCGGTCAATAATGCCGTTGAGGGGATGAATGCGACCTTGGGGGCTGTAAATTCCTGGCATAGTTACATCCAGAGTTTCCGCCTCTAGCAAAGCTTGAATTTGCGCGGCTTCTAAGGCAGCACGTTGCTGGTCTAGACTAGTTTGCAAGGATTCTTTGACTGTATTGGCGATCGCTCCAATTTTTGGCCGTTCCTCTGCGCTCATCTGCCCCATACTTCGCAACAGTGCCCCCAGTTCCCCTTTCTTACCCAGATAGTTAACTCTGAGTTCCTCCAGACGTTCTAAGGTGTCGGCGGCTGCGATCGCTTTTTCTCCTTCTTGCCGCAGTGCTAAAAGTTGAGCTTCTAAATTGCTAGTCATTAGTTATTAGTCATTGGTCATTAGTCATTAGTCTATAGTCAAAAGCTGTGAACTGGTCGATAAATAAACTTACAGTCATACCATTAACATCAGCTAAAGGTGAGGGTTGAAACCAAACCTCTGTTTATCAGTTAGAGATGATTGGGCTAGTACAGCGGGTGCGTAAATCCAGCTAACATCTTACTTCACCAGACTTGGGGATTGAGCAACTTGTCTTAAAGGTAAGCAAAATTCCGCCACACTGTCTAGTGAGTATAAATGTTTTTTTGCTGCTTGTGACCTCAGACATTGACAAATGGCTAATAACAAATAACTAATAACTAATGACCAATGACTAATGACTATGAAATTACTAATTAGCAACGATGATGGCATTTCTGCCTTGGGGATTCGTACCCTAGCCAACTATTTGGCAGAGGCTGGTCATGATGTGAGTGTAGTTTGCCCAGACCGAGAGCGATCGGCAACTGGACACGGCTTAACTTTACACCAACCGATTCGTGCCGAAATTGTTGAAGATATTTTTCATCCTGCTGTCAAAGCTTGGGCTTGTGATGGTACGCCTTCAGATTGCGTCAAATTGGCGCTGTGGGCTTTATTGGAAACTCCCCCAGATTTGGTTCTCTCTGGTATTAATCAAGGTGCGAATTTGGGAACTGAAATTCTGTATTCTGGCACTGTTTCTGCGGCAATGGAAGGTTTAATTGAAGGCATTCCCAGTGTAGCGCTGAGTCTTATGAGTCACACATCTAAAGACTTTCAAGCTGCTGCTAAGTTTGCCACAGTTCTCGTAGACCAGTTAGCCCAAAAACCGCTGCCAGATTTAATGTTGCTCAACGTCAATATTCCTGCGGTTAAATGGGAAAAAATTGCCGGAGTTACTCTCACCCGTCAAGGCATACGGCGTTACATTGATGTGTTTAATAAACGAGTCGATCCTCGTGGAAAAACGTACTACTGGTTAACCGGAGAGGTAATTGAGGATGTGGAACCCCCAAGCGGATTAAATCTGCTTCAAAATGTACCGACAGACGTGCAGGTTGTACGTAAAAACTACATCAGTATTACTCCGTTACAATACAATCTTACTTACGCAACTGGATTAGAGAAATTATCGGAGTGGGAATTCAATTTTCCTGGAATCATTTGATTTATCAGGACAAAAATGTAGTTATTCAAATGCATCACGAAAAAATGTAGGCTATAACGTAGGGGCACTCTTGAAATAACCGATACACATCCACCCCAACACCTGGGAAATTATAACTGACGTATCTCATTCACTTTTACACAATCAGCCAGAAACAGGATATGCTGTTTTACCAAGAAATCCCCCCTCTAGCAAAATCGGTGAGACAGCATAAACTTAGACAAAATAAGTAACAATTCTTTCATTTATCGCCCGCTCAGTCCAGCAAGCAACACCCATGTCTAGGATAGAGAATCAATTTACCGTACAATTTTGGGGCGTTCGCGGCAGCATCCCCAGCCCAGGTCCACACACTGTTCGTTACGGCGGTAATACCCCTTGCATATCAATGCAAGCGGGCGATAAACGCTTAGTTTTCGATGCTGGCACGGGACTACATGTTTTGGGGCAATCTCTGTTGCGCCAAATGCCGTTAGAAGCTCACATATTTTTTACCCACTCTCACTGGGATCACATGCAAGGTTTTCCCTTCTTTACGCCAGGATTTGTAAAGGGGAATGACTTTCATATCTACGGCGCGATCGCACCTGATGGTTCTACCATAGAACAGCGCCTCAACGATCAAATGTTGCACCCGAACTTTCCCGTACCCTTGCAAATTATGCAAGCCAATTTAAATTTCTACGATATTCGACCGGGGCAACCAATCCACATCGATGACCTTACCATAGAAACAGCACCTTTAAACCATCCAGGTGAAGCTGTAGGATACCGCGTCAACTGGCGTGGTGGTGCAGCTACTTACATCACTGATACCGAACATTTTCCCGATCGACTCGATGACAATGTGTTGTGGCTAGCTCGTAATGCTGACATTCTGGTTTACGATTCTACCTACACAGACGAGGAATACCACTCGCCAAAATCCCCGAAAATTGGCTGGGGACATTCTACCTGGCAAGAAGCGGTAAAAGTGGCACAAGCCGCTAACGTCAAAACTCTGGTAATTTACCACCACGACCCGGCACACGATGACGACTTTTTGGATCGTGTAGGCAAAGAAGCCGCTGAAAAATTTCCTGGTGCTATTATGGCACGGGAAGGATTGGTACTTCAGGTTCCGACCTCAGTTGTCTTATCAGAATCTTTTCCTGTTAGCAAGTTTTCTACCTAAAGATTGCGATCGGAGGAATTGGAGATTTTAGATTAGATTGGTGATCAGAGGCTTTCAGCGCGAGAGCATACCTGTTGGCTGTACGGTGAGACAGCGCTGCCCAGAGTTGTCAGAGCGCCGACCACAGGATTGGGGCGACAACAGGAGGACAAACTTTATAGATTCACCAACACAGCCCAGATACCCACAGACGCCCTAAGATTGCGGCTGATGGTCGCCCTAAAACCTCGTTGAAGTCTCAACACGGAACTAGAGCCTTTTTAGCTCTGGTATTTGGGGTTATCTAGACTTAGCAATTAGCTCTCAAGCCGATAGCACAAGAAACCATCTTGGGCGACTTCCCTTGGGTTAGGCTTTTAGCTGATAGCTAAAAGGGGTGGCATTAACACCCTGGCTGATAGCACAAGACCTCATGGGCAGTTGGTGAATGTCCTCCTGAAGGCGGTTTACCATAGGGTAGCTTCCTGCTGAGAGCTAAAATAAACCTAAAATCTCAGAATCCACGTGCTAAATTTGTCTAAAAATGGGTGTTCTGTGCGGGTTGCTTTTTCGAGCGAAGGGCTACTAACGCCGACTGCTGTTGCCCTTGGCAAGTTTGATGGTGTTCATCTTGGTCATCAAAGGGTAATTCAACCAGTCTTGCATGGTGGTAACTTGTCAGTAGCTAGTAGTCCGCAGTCAAAGGAAAATCAACTGACAAATCAAGAATATACCTACTCAACAGTTGTCACCTTTGACCCCCATCCACAGGAGTTCTTTACGGGGCAACCCCGGACTTTGTTAACGCCACTAGATGAAAAAGTCCAACAATTGCGATCGCTTGGGGTAGAACAACTGGTACTACTACCTTTTGATAAAGAATTGTCTGCGTTGACCCCCGAAGAATTTGTCGAAAAAATTCTCGTGCAACAACTGCGATGCCAGCAAATTAGCATCGGGCAGGATTTTTGTTTTGGCGAAAAGCGCAGTGGTACTGCTCAAGATTTGCAATTACTCGCTGCCAAGTACAATATTCCCGTTACCATCGTTCCCTTACAAACTTATACAGGTGATTCGTCCATCCAAACCAGTTGCGTCAGTACTACTCCGACTCAGGATGCCCGCATTAGCACTTCATTGATCCGCCAAACCCTTGAGCAGGGAGACATCGAAAACGCAAATCTATTACTAGGACGCCCCTACACTCTCCTTGGTGATGTCGTTCAAGGTCAACAATTGGGCAGAACAATTGGCTTTCCCACTGCTAACCTCCAACTACCAAAAGAAAAGTTTTTGCCCCGCCAAGGAGTCTACGCTGTCCGCGTTTTCACTCTCGAAGAAACATCAGATACCGCTCCTAGTGAGAACTTGGGCGTCATGAATATCGGTAATCGTCCAACTGTAAATGGTACTTATTCATCTGCGGAAGTACATTTATTCAATTGGTCAGGTGATTTGTATGGCAAAAAACTGGTTGTGCAGCTAGTTAAATTTTTGCGCCCCGAACAAAAATTTCCTTCTCTTGAAGCCCTGAAAACACAAATTCAACTTGATTGCGTTGTTGCTAGAGAAGTTTTGAGTGCTTAGTGGGAACAATAGATAGGGCATTGGGTATTGGGCATTGGGTATTGGGCATTGGGCATGGGGCATGGGGCATTGGGCATGGTTATTCTCCTTGTCCCCTCATCTCCCTCATCCCCCTCATCTCCCCATTCCCCATTCCCCACTCCCCAGTCCCCACTCCCTACAACGCATGAGAGAAAAAATCGACGCTTTAACACAAAATCTGGCTCTTACCATCGTTGGCAAAGCTGAGGCAATACGCTTAGTGCTAGTAGCATTGCTAGGTGGTGGTCATGCTCTCTTAGAAGATGTTCCTGGTGTTGGTAAAACCCTGCTCGCTAAATCCTTAGCTCGTTCACTAGATGGCAAGTTTCAACGGCTACAATGCACTCCCGATTTACTGCCAACTGACATTACTGGCACCAACATCTGGAACCCAAAAAGCGGCGAATTTACTTTTCTGCCTGGGCCAGTCTTTACCAATGTGCTATTGGCTGACGAAATTAACCGCGCTACACCCCGCACTCAGTCAGCTTTATTGGAAGTTATGGAGGAACATCAGGTAACAGTTGATGGTGTCTCTCGTGCAGTTCCCCAACCATTTTTTGTCATTGCCACTCAAAACCCTATTGAGTATCAAGGTACTTTTCCCCTGCCAGAAGCGCAAATGGATCGGTTTATGTTGTCGCTGAGTTTGGGCTATCCTTCTGAGGCAGAAGAACTGCTGATGCTGCAAAATCTCCAAAATGGTGTAAAAGTTGCTAATTTGCAGCCTTGTATTACCTTGGCAGAAGTACAGGAATTGCGTTACCTCTGCTCTCAAGTAAAAGTGGCAACTTCCTTGCAACAGTACATCCTCGAATTGGTGCGGGCAACACGTCAAGATGAGGAAATCGCTCTTGGTGTCAGTCCGCGTGGCACATTAGCATTACAACGGGCTGCCCAAGCGCTAGCTTTTCTATTAGGGCGTGATTATGCCATTCCCGATGATGTGAAATTTCTTGTCCCTCACGTTCTTTGCCATCGCCTTATTCCTAGAGGAGGACGCAATTCAAGGACTGTTGTTGAGCGATTATTGCGATCGGTTTCTATTCCTTAAGGTAACGTGACTTCGATGAGCTAAAAAACAGCTATCCGAGATGGCGATAACTCTATTTATTGCTGGGAAAAATATTTTTTTACGCTTTTACTCCGGTTCCTTCTGCGTCAGTTTGCACATTGCGTATCAACTTATCCAAACTATCAGGGAAATTTCCTCCCATCACCATTTTAGTAAATACCTCATAATAGTCAGACTTGACTGAACTTAAGTTTCCTGAACCTGCCGGAATTTGGGCGTGTTAGGATCTCCTACAAAATCAGGTAGACAACAAATGAAAGCGATCGAAGTTACCGGCAGGATTGATTCTCAAGGAAATCTAGTTCTAGATGAGCCGATTCAGGGAAACACTTATCCTCATCAGGTTCGGGTGATTGTGTTGGTTCCAGAACAAGCAGAAACAGAAGAGGTTGACCCTGATGATACACCCGTTGAGGAGATTAAAGCTAGTTTGAGGAGAGCCTTGCAGCAAGCAAAATCTGGTCAAACTAGACCAATCAGTGAGCTATGGGACAGGATTGATGCTGAGTGATAATGCAGTTTTAATTCGATTTTCCGATGAGTTTGAGCAAGAACTTTACAGACTATCAAAAAGATTTCGCAATATTCGCTCTGATGTTCAACCGATTACCCTGCAATTACAGCAAGGAAATTTTGTCGGCGATGCCTACGGCGGGCTACGCCTACGCATTGCGGGCATTGGTGAGGAATATATTGTTTATAAGGTGAGAGTTCGTAACAGTAGTATCCAAAAAGGTAAGAGTGCTGGATACCGATTGATTTATCAAGTTGAGTCACCTACAAGTCTTTTGCTACTAACGATTTATTCCAAATCTGACCGAGAAGATATTGGTGCAAATGAAATCCGAGATATTGTGGCTGATTTTTCTAGTGAGTCAGATTAAAACTGCTAGTACCGCAAGGCGAATTCAAAATTCAAAATTCAAAATGAATATAGAGTAAGCATTTCATTGATTTTAAATGGTTAGTTTATTTACGCGGTGATGTACTAGAACATTTTTCCTTGCATAGTCAGTGGTGCGCTGAATAAATATTTATATTACTGTTGTCGATATCAAAAATGTGTTGCTTGCCAAAACTACTTACGCAAAATTTGAAACACTGCCAATACTGCGTAAGTCTTATGATTAGCACAAGCGCCACTTTTAAATATCTGGGAATGTGAGGAATGTCAATTTTTGTTAAGCGCAAAATCCGCGATGCCTACGGCGGGCTACGCCAACGCCAAGCACTACAGCCAAGCGCGGAACGTGAATTCAAACGCCAATTTTTCGGTTTACTTCTGGTAATTGTAACGTGGAGTTTAGCTATGGGCTGGCTTCTAGCCTTGGCAACTAACGCCCAAAGTGCTACTTCCCCCGCTGAAATTGGCACTGTTGACGTAGTACCTGCACAATACCAACTGGGGCAAGAACTGTATTTAGAAAACTGCTCCAGATGTCACATTGCCATACCACCAGCCGTTTTACCTACCCAAACTTGGAAAAATATTCTGCAAGACTCGCAGCACTACGGAGCACAACTCCAGCCTTTAGTCGATCCGCCACGCATCTTGGTGTGGAAATATCTTTCGACTTTCTCCCGTGTGCAGCTAGACGACGAAGAAACACCATATCGCGTCAACAACTCGCGTTATTTCAAAGCTTTGCATCCAGGAGTTGAGTTACGACGTCCCGTCCAGATTGGCAGCTGTGTCAGCTGTCATCCCAGTGCTAATGATTACAATTTCCGCCGCCTGACACCAGAGTGGAAGTGAGGAGTGAGGAGTTAGAAGTGAGGAATTGAAAAATTCATAACTCCTAACTCCTAACTCCTAACTCTATTCCCCCACTCCCTCTCTGGCCCCATCTGGGGGCAAAATGATACTATGAAGAAAGAGTAAATATAAGATAAGAGTTAAAACCAATCAGTTTATTAAATGATTGGCTAGTTTTTATCCTGTTTTTGAGGTAATTCTCATTTCACACCCATCTACGACTAAAACGTTTGGGCTGGGTTAAATGTTTATAATCAATGCCTACCCTTTAATTTCCATCCCCTTTGATTCAGTTCTATAACCTGCCATGCTAAAACTTTTGTTGGGCGACCCCAACGCTCGTAAGCTTAAAAAATACCAACCTTCTGTTACTGAAATTAACCTTTTAGAGGAAGAAATTAAGGTTCTTTCCGATGATGAGTTAAAAGGTAAAACCGTTGAATTTAAACAACGGCTCACTAAAGGCGAAACCCTAGATGACATATTGCCAGAAGCTTACGCCGTTGTTCGGGAAGCAGGACGACGAGTCTTAGGCTTGCGGCACTTTGATGTCCAACTTCTTGGCGGTATCATTTTGCACGTGGGGCAAATTGCCGAAATGAAAACTGGCGAAGGTAAAACACTAGTCGCTACCTTGCCGAGTTACTTAAATGCCCTTACTGGTAAAGGTGTACACGTCGTTACCGTCAACGATTACCTGGCTCGTCGGGACGCGGAATGGATGGGACAGGTGCATCGGTTCTTGGGGTTGAGTGTGGGGCTAATTCAGTCAAGCATGACTCCCAGCGAACGTCAGAAAAATTACGAGTGTGATATCACATACGTCACCAACAGCGAAGTAGGGTTTGACTACCTACGGGATAACATGGCGACATCAATGGCAGATGTGGTACAACGCCCGTTCAATTATTGCGTGATTGACGAGGTAGACTCGATTTTAATTGATGAGGCACGGACACCGCTAATTATTTCTGGGCAGGTGGAAAGACCTACAGAAAAATATCTGCAAGCCGCTGAAATAGCATTCACACTCAAAAAAGACGAGCATTATGATGTGGATGAAAAAGCTCGTAACGTGCTATTGACAGATGAAGGGTTTGCTGAATCAGAAAATCTTTTGGGAGTCACAGATTTATTTGACCCAGAAGATCCTTGGGCGCACTTCGTTTTCAATGCAATTAAAGCCAAAGAACTTTTTCTCAAGGATGTAAATTACATCGTCCGTAATGGGGAAGTGGTAATTGTGGATGAATTTACTGGACGGGTACTACCCGGACGGCGTTGGAGTGATGGACTACACCAGGCGATTGAAGCCAAAGAACACGTAGAAATTCAGCCAGAAACTCAAACTCTAGCGACAATTACTTATCAAAATCTGTTTTTGCTGTATCCAAAACTCGGTGGAATGACAGGAACAGCAAAAACGGAAGAACCAGAATTTGAAAAAATTTACAAATTGGAAGTTGCGGTAATTCCCACCAACCGCGATCGCAGACGCGAAGATTTGTCTGATATGGTCTTTAAGACAGAAGCAGGCAAGTGGGGAGCGATCGCGAAAGAATGTGCCGAAATGCACGAACTCGGCAGACCTGTATTAGTGGGAACCACTAGTGTAGAAAAATCCGAACTTCTCAGTCGGCTACTGAAGCAACTGGAAATTCCCCACGAATTACTCAACGCCCGACCGGAAAATGTCGAACGTGAGGCGGAAATCGTCGCTCAGGCAGGACGCAAAGGTGCTGTTACTATTGCTACTAACATGGCTGGTAGAGGTACAGACATCATCCTGGGTGGTAACTCCGAATATATGGCACGTCTGAAGCTGCGGGAATACTTCATGCCCCGGATCGTCATGCCAGAAGATGAAGATAGCTTTGGCGTTCAAAGACCAGCCGGATTGCCTACAGGACACGGTGGTGGTCAAGGCTTTGTCCCTGGCAAAAAAGTCAAAACTTGGCGGGCTTCGCCAGAAATCTTCCCCACCCAGTTAACAAAAGAAACAGAGAAACTACTCAAAGATGCAGTAGAAATTGCAGTGCGTGAGTATGGCGATCGCAGTTTACCAGAATTGGAAGCAGAAGACAAGGTAGCTGTAGCCGCCGAAAAAGCTCCCATCGACGACCCTGTGATTCTAAAATTGCGGTCAGCTTACAACCGCGTTAAACAGGAATACGAACAATTTACTACCCGCGAACATGATGAGGTAGTGGGAATTGGCGGTTTGCACGTAATTGGTACAGAACGCCACGAATCGCGGCGGATTGATAATCAGTTGCGCGGACGTGCAGGAAGACAAGGCGACCCTGGAACCACGAGATTCTTCCTCAGTTTAGAGGATAACCTACTGCGGATTTTTGGTGGCGATCGCGTTGCTGGGTTAATGAATGCCTTCCAAGTGGAAGAAGATATGCCCATTGAATCTGGGATGCTTACCCGCAGTTTGGAAGGCGCACAGAAAAAAGTTGAAACCTACTACTACGACATTCGGAAGCAGGTGTTTGAGTATGACGAGGTGATGAATAATCAACGTCGTGCTATTTACGCCGAACGCCGCCGAGTCCTAGAAGGTCAAGACTTGAAAGAACAGGTGATTAAATACGCTGAAAAAACGATGGATGACATCGTTGACTTCTACATCAACGTAGACTTGCCCTCCGAAGAGTGGGAGTTAGAAAAGTTGGTTGAAAAAGTCAAAGAATTCGTCTATCTGCTAGCGGATTTGCAAGCAAGTCAATTAGAAGATATCACAGTCAGCGAGATTAAAGCCTTCCTCCACGAACAGGTGCGAATTGCTTACGACCTCAAAGAAGCGCAGATTGACCAAGTTCAACCCGGACTGATGCGCCAAGCGGAACGTTTCTTTATCTTGCAACGCATTGATACCCTGTGGCGGGAACACCTGCAACAAATGGATGCCTTACGCGAATCGGTGGGATTACGTGGTTATGGGCAAAAAGACCCGCTGATTGAGTATAAGAGCGAGGGGTATGAATTGTTCTTGGATATGATGGTTAACATTCGCCGAGATGTGGTGTACTCGTTGTTTATGTTCCAGCCTCAGCCGCAGCAAATGGTGCAGGCTTCGTCTGAGATGGTGTAAGTTTTTTTCATACAAAGACGCAGAGGCGCAGAGAGCATTTTCTGCGTCTTTGTTGTATACAATTAGACATTTAGGCATCATCAGATAAGCTATTCCAAAAAGTAATATGGTTAATCGGCAATATTATTGTGCACGTATAGGCAAAAATCCCGAAGTTGTTAGTTTCGATTTGTCGATGCTTATACCATTTCTTTGTGAGGCTGCGCCAAATTTTCTTTCTTCCTTTGTGTCCAACTCTTACGAGACGCTGCGCGAATGCGGTTCCTTCCTTATATAAATAATTTGGCGCATCTTTATACAGAATTGGTATTAGTCGTTTATTTCGAGATATATATTTAGAGTTTATGTCAAACGATTATTTTCAAGAGGCTTTTGGTTATGAATGTATAGATGATGGAAAAGTTTTAGGGATACATATATAGCAATAAAACTCTATTTATTTAATACCACACTCTAATACAACTTCCTGAAGCTGAACAAGATGCGATCGCTTCTACTGGGCGTAGTTTTGAGGTTATCTGTGGTGTGATCGCAGAGTAAGCTATTTTACTTTAATAACTAGGCAACCAGAGACAAGCTAGCCTATAAAGTAGCTGATACAATATAAATAGCAGTCAAGAGGTCTGACCTTTTCAGATCGCGGAAGCTAGGTCTTCCCTTGACTGATTTTTATTGTCTAAGAATATAGAACAGTCATGTATTTGCTGTATGCAGATGAGTCTGGTACAACCCACGACTCAAACCAACAATATTTTGTACTGGCTGGATTTTGTGTATTTGAGCGCCAAGGATATTGGATTTCTGATCAGCTTGACCAAATTGCTGCTAGATTTGATCCTGCCGATCCAGTATCAGTTGAATTGCACGGTAGTCCAATGCTGAGTGGTAGAGGAAAGTGGAGAAGCTATCCTAAGACCGATAGAGAGAAAGCTATTGAAGATATTTTGCAGGTTTTCCTACAGTCACACCCAACTAATCGACTATTCGCAAGTGCGATCAAAAAGACTGTAGTATCACCAAAAGACCCTGTTGAAGTTGCATTTGAACAACTGGCTAGTAGGTTTGATAGGTATTTGATCAGGCTGCACAAAAATGATAATACACAGAGAGGCATCATAATTTTTGACAAATCCACTTACGAGACAACAATTCAATCTTTAGCAACTGACTTTAGAACTATTGGATACAGTTGGGGTGTTATCAGAAACTTTTCTGAAGTACCTTTATTTTTAGACTCAAAAGCTTCGAGACTAATTCAACTTGCTGATATACTCGCTTACACAATTTTCAGACATTTTGAAAAGGGAGATAGCAGATTTTTTTCTATCATTCAGTCTAGATTTGATTCTGAAGGCGGTATAGTTCATGGATTACATATACAGCAATAAAATTCTATTTGTCTAACACTACACTCTAATGCAACTTTCTGAAGCTGAACAGAGTACGTAGGCGTAGCCCGCCACAGGCATCGCTTATACTTGGCGTAGTTTTGGGATTGTCTGTGGTGCCATCGCTCATTTCCTGCGATCGTTGAATAATTTAAAAAATTGTCTATAGAGCAATCTCATCTCACAAAACGTTTATATGGGTCGTGCTATGCTATTGGGGTGTCTAATGAAGAGAGTCATGACTGCTCCAGTTGAAGAATTGTTAAGCACCTTTGATCGTCTGCCAGAGCCAGAGAGACTGGAAATAGCTTTGGAGATTTTAAAAAGGGTCAGACATTTGGACTTTCCATATTTGTCAAAGGAAGATTTGGTTTGGAATGCAGAAGAACTTTTTTTGGAGTTAGATCGGCAAGAAGCTTCTGATGAGTAGCCCTAATCGTGGAGAAGTTTGGCTTGTCGATCTTGGCTACACAGCAAAAGTTAAGGCAGAGGAGAATTGATTATTTGCCAGAACAGTAACTATTAATTTCGTTGACTATTGAACTTTCTTCGCTACTACTCTTTTGCAGAGATACCAAAAAGCCCTTTGCTGCTGGTATATTCTTTTTATCTATGGCTGTTGCTGCATTATTCAATTCCTTACTGATGTTCTGATAGAGTGTGAGAAAGCGTCCTTGGAAACCTTGCAATTTTTCATCCTTAATTTCCAGTGCTTTCATCTCTTTGGCAAGTGGGTCTATCTTACCAGCAAGTTCAGTTAGAGCTTTAGAACCTTTTGCGGGATTGGGATTTTTAGCGAATTCCTGACCTAGAGTAGATGCCTGATTGGCAACTTTTATGACTTTGTTACATTGAGCAACTTTACTTTCGCCACAACCTGCAAATAATAAAGCGATCGCAGTTGTGACTGAAAGTATAAAACTTTGCTTAAATACGTGCTGCATAGGTTCTATGATCTCCAACTATGTTTCGTGAAAGTTGGGCAGTAGAAATGCACGATCGGCGAAAATACTTTTTCTAAAAAGAATCTTTATTTTTGTTTTTAACTTTCTTTCTGCCCTGTTACTTTATACTTCATTTTTCCGAAAATGCGTATGTAATTACACGTAAATAGCCGGATTTTAAATTGTATAGTCATGTTGTCCTTTACTCTACCACTTTTGGAATTAGCCTTAGTGTGGCAGTAGTATTTTCTGTAACATTATTTGATTCCCATAACATCTGGTGGTATTCAATTTTGCGCCAAGGTTCAACCATATCGTTGTAGTGGCTATGGAAAGCATGGCCTGATTGTCCAGGGGTGTGAATTGTTACTGAGTTATCTAAATTTTCCAAATCTACAATCATCCGCAGTGAAGGAATATCAGTTACCTCAAAGGATTTATTTGCTATCCAGCGGTTAGCATTCACTGTTTCGCCATTACCAGATGTCGCAAATGCACCACGATTAAATAAAGCTTCAATCGGTGCAACGCCAGATTTACCCAAGGTGGCATTCCGAAAAGTAATGGTATGCAGCTTGCCCCAATTCCAGTTGTTCGGGTCTTTGCTTTGAATTCGTTCTAGTTCATCCACGGCTTCTATAAAGGACTGCCGAAGGATTTGGTCGCGGTTTTCAACTTTTGGGGTGTTGCGGTTATCCCACCAAGAACTATTGGGCTGATTTACCAGATTTGCTACCACAGCATACCAGCGATCGCCTCCATCAGGAAAGTACTTTTCAGGCAACTGATCGTGAAATGTATCTGCTAGCAAGTGTTTCCAGAATACTTCAAATAGAGCAGCAGCAGGCGATGTCATTCTTAACTGCAAATTCCAATCTTGCAGCAGTTTTTGGGCTGCTTGTAAGCGAGGTGTATTAACAGTGATAGATTTTAGTACTGGCACTAGTGTTTGTGCATTTAAATTGCGATCGTCACCCTGTATCTGCTGCACATCCTTCAAGGAAATCGGCTGAGTTTGTTGTGAAATCATTTCAACAATCCGCTTTGCTCGGTAGCCATAAACCCAGTCTGCGGTAATCAAGTAAGGATATTCACGCATAACTAAATTATTGGCAGTAGCAATATAACCCTGAGGTGGATTAAAACTTTTGGGCAATTTCTCAAAGTCAATATAGCCTTGCCACTCATATTCATCCGTCCAACCAGGAACGGGATAACGCCCATCTCCCTTAGCGCGGATGGGGAATTTACCAGGCAATTGGTAGCCAATATTGCCATCAATGTCAGCGTAGACCAAGTTTTGAGCCGGGACATCATAATTGCTGGCAGCAGTACGGAATTCCTGCCAGTTTTGAGCACGATTGATTTGGGGAATGGCATACCCTAGCTTGGATGGTGCTAGGGCTGTCCAGCGTAGGGCTACGGCGTAGTTTTGCAGTAATTCTAGCGGCTGACTTGACTTGAATTGCTTCAGATTTGGCGAAACATCAGAGAGAATCGGCCCATGTCGGGTATAGCGCACCGTTTGTACAATCGGCTGACTTCCGGCTATTTGAATCGCCTCTTGCACGAGTTGCATATCAACCCATTTGCCATTGACCTCATACTGATTGGGATTTTTCGGGTTGATTTTCTCGATGTATAAATCCATTACATCAGATTGTACATTGGTGACACCCCAGGCAATGCGATCGCTATGACCGATAATTACCCCAATCATTCCCGCAAAGGAAAAGCCAGAAACGTTGTAGGGACATTCTGCACTCTTCGGTGTGCAATGCAAACCAACCTCGTACCAGATAGAGGGTATTTGCACACCTAAGTGGGGGTCATTCGCCAAGATTGGCTTACCTGTTGCCGTCCGCTGACCAGATATTACCCAGTTGTTCGAGCCAATACCTATTCCTGTGGGCCCAATGAGTTGTTCTAAAGCCATCATCGGCTTAGTAATTGACTCTAAAGCAGGTAATACATCTGGAGAATTGAGAAGGACTTCAACATTATTGTCCCTCTCTTCCGCTGCTTCCCTTGTTTCTTGCTGCAACTCAGGTAAAATAACTGGCAAGTCTTTAGGGTAAGGTGGAAAAAGTTCCTCTACTTGATTTGGGTTAAGGGTTTTAAGCAAAATAGCACGTTCAATTTCGCTCTCGAAATTTCTGCCCAAGTCGTAAGCCATTACCTTACCCCAAGTCAGAGAATGCAGTATTTGCCAAGGTTCTGGCTTATACCCAGGATTGAGGAATTTTAGCACAGCATATTCTAAACTCAGGGCGCTACCTTGATGCTCTGCCAAATAGGCATTGACACCATCGGCGTAAGCTTCCAGGTATGCTTTCATCTCTGCATTAATTTCCTGAATTTCTTGCTGCGCTACTCTTGCACAACCCATTGTTCGCAGATATTTATCAGTGTCAACTTGAGATGAACCAAACATTTCTGAGAGTCGCCCAGAACCAATGTGTCGCCAAAAGTCCATTTGCCAAAAGCGGTCTTGGGCATGGATATAACCTTGCGCCATAAATAAATCGTGGGAGTTGGCAGCATAAATATGGGGAACTCCCCATTTATGACGTTGGACGGTTACTTCGGCTTTCAGTTCACGTAATTGAATTGTGCCACTCTCTTGCGGAAAGGATTTGCGCACAGTATAGGTGGTAAATCCCACTAACAATAGCCCTAGCACTAACAGGAAAATCAGAGTAATTTTGAGTCTTTTACGTAACCAACCTTTCCTGGAGCTTTTCATTGTTAAGTGAAATCAGTTGATATTACAAGGTTGATATTACAATAATTTAATCAAAATCTTCAGGAAATGACGTAGGTATAGCCTGTTATAGACATCGCTACTTTACAGCAATTTTCAACTACGTGGAATACAAGTCATTGTAGGCGCACAATACATTATGCCCCTTGGCATATAGTCTATTCAATTGAAAACTGCTGTAATATACCACTCTTGCCAAGTTTACAATAGAAAGAAGGACACACTTCAGGAAAGCGCACCATGCCGAGGGCTACTTTAAGGAGTGTTATCAGTAATTAACCTAAATTTATCTTCCGAGCCAAGTGAGTAATTATTGAGATTAACTGAATAGTTTTGAATTTTATTTTTAGGGTTATTAAGTTCCTGTTGAAACTTATCCCGGAGAGCTTGATCAAGAATTACACCAGGTGTTTCTTTCCTAACACCGATCATGATAATGCTTCTCTGCAATGATGTTTCATCTGGATGACGTTTACAAGAATCAGACTTAAATTGACCTAAATTCAACAATTTATATTCACCTACACTAAACAACTCTTTAGAAACCAGCTTTTGCAGTTGCTTTGCTCGTTGTAATGCTCTAGCTTCTTCCCGGGTTCGTGGATCTTCCTGACTTGAATCTGCTTCACAAGATGCTGTTCCAACAGAAATAATTTTATTAGGATTCTCAATCTGCTTGAATATTTCTCCTTTTTTCTCGATTTGAGATTTTAATTGTGTGAGAGTAATAGTCTTATTTTTATCTTCTACAAAATTCGATTCTCCAACTTTCCATCGATAGCCAATAGACAGAACTGCTGTCTTAAATTCAGCACTTCCACCGTACTTGTCTCTACCTTCCACCCACGGCGAATAAACATCATCAACTATTTTTACTGATTCATATTTTGGAGCTTCAGGTTTTGTGACTATAGGGGGATTATCAAATGATTGCTTTTTTGATATTCCTAAAACTACTAATACACTTAAAAGTCCTAAAGCTCCTGCAAGTAACAATAACAAAAGTAAAGGAAATAGGAAAACAGGTGTGGTGTTTAATGACTTTAAAGCTTTCAAAGCCTCTGTCGCATCTTGATAACGCTGGTTATAGTCACGACGAACCATTTTTTCTAAAATACCTGCTAACTTTCGGCTAACCTTTGGTGCTTTATTTCGCCAAACAATCTCATGTATTTTAGAACCACTATCTAATACATGTGGAGATAGCCCTGTGAGGGCTTGGATACCAATTATACCCACTGCGTAGATATCACTGCTAAGTTGTGGGTTTCCATCGATTTGTTCGGATGGCATATAACCAGGAGTACCAATACTAATAGTTCGAGGCTTTAGACCTTGGGCAGATGCCTTAGTAGTCATTTCATCAATAAGTTTAGCTATCCCAAAATCAATAATTACAATCTTTTTGTCACGCTGGCGACGCATTAAATTTTGAGGTTTAATATCTCTGTGAATGATGTTTTCTTGATGAATAAATTCCAAAACCTCAAGAATATCTTGTAACATATTGATTACTTGATTCTCACTCAAAGGCTTGTCCATCTCTTTACTCAAGTCATGACCATCTATAAAATTTTGGACTATATAGAGTTCCCCATTGTTCTCAAAAAAATCAGTAATTTTAGGAATTTGATCACACTCCTCAAATAAAAATAGGAATTTGGCTTCCTCACGAAATCGCTTTTTTACATCATCTATAAAATTTGGAGGAATCTTGTTTAATTGAACTTTTTTGACTACACATTCATGCCATTCTAAACGTTTGTCTTTAGCTAGATAAGTATCGCCAAATCCTCCGCTACCAAGTAGCTTGGTGATTATATAGCGATTATCAAGCTCTTTGCCCAGTTCGTTGTTCATAGCTTTCACTTAAATATTGTTTTATACTTGTTAGCAAGGTAGACGATTAAGGAAACTAAATCCAGCTTTCAGCAGATAAATTCGTCTTATAGCTTTTAGTTTTCCGATTATCCCTAACTGTATATCGGATGATTCCCACAGCCACACATGGTGTTTAACTCCAAGCACGATGACGTTTGTTCAAATGTGCTTGGTCAGAGTCTCAGTTATAGAATTCCCAAATTTGTAAAAAAATAACAGGTTTAATTTAAAATCATAGATAGTCAGTTAAATATGTGATTACTCGAAACTAATACCAATTTTAAAAAAGACAGTTACGGATTAAATCATGTATAAACCCAGATTAATTCTGGCTTGATTAAAGCTACAATGATGTCAAAGAAACTTTTCAGCAGAACATACAATGCTGAGAATCAGCCTAAAAGTATTTCTGAGTGCGATCGCAGTAGGCAAAAAATGAGCTTGGCTGGATTAAGAATTGTGTTGGTACCAGCTGGGCCCATCAATGTTGTGATGATTAAAGCAGGTAACTTCTAAAAAGCGACAAACGACTAGCCCAACGGCGGAGATTGCGCTGAACTGTTCAGACCTGATGCAGGCATTCACTTACACAGCTAAAATGATTTCAAGGAAACTCTTCAGCAGAACGACGACGCTGAAAATTAGCCTGTAAGGATTATCTGGTGCGATCACAGGAGGCAAAAAATGGGCTTGGCTGGATTAAGAATTGTGTTGGTAGAACCAGCTGGGCCGATAAATATCGGCGCGATCGCCAGGGTAATGAAAAATTTCGGTCTATATAATTTAGTATTAGTGAACCCCCAATGCGATCCACTATCGACGGAAGCTTTGATGATGGCTGTTCACGCTCAAGAAATTTTAGAATCTGCGGTATTCGTGGCGACCTTACCAGAAGCATTGCATGGATGTGTACGGGCGATCGCTACCACTGGTCGCGTTCGCAGTTGGGAAACACCCTTAGAAAATCCTCGCACTGCACTACCCTGGTTACTGGAGGAACCAGAAAAACCCACAGCACTGATTTTTGGCAGAGAAGACCGGGGATTAAGCAATGAAGAATTAAATTATGCACAGAGGTTTGTTGGCATTCCCACAAGTCAAGATTATGTCGCCCTGAATTTGGCTACTGCTGTAGCAATTTGTTGTTATGAATTGTCACAATGTGCCCAACAACTTGACACTCAAACCTTACCTCAAACTGAACTCGCACCCTTGGAGGTTGTGGAAGGATACTACCAGCAATTAGAATCAATATTACTGAAAATTGGTTATGTATATCCCCATACGGCAGCTAGTCGTATGGGAAAATTTCGCCAATTGTATAATCGCGCTCACTTGAAAACTGGGGAGGTAGCTATGCTGCGAGGAATTTTGCAGCAGGTAGAATGGGCGCTGAAAAACCAGAAGAATAGTGAAAACTTGTAATTATTCGTTTAATATATACGCAATCATCTCCCCAAAATAATTAATATGGCTTAAACTAAACACAAAAATGCTACTTAGTGGCAAAGTGGAATTTGAGTATTAATATTGCTTAAAGATTAAGTTTGGGGTCAAGAGTCTGCAAGAAAACAGTCAAGTGGGTCACAAGGAGTAACTGTGTCAGAATCAAGTGGCGAACTAACAGCTTTCTCGCGGCGTCAACCCTTAAATCGCCGCCAGCAGCCACAAAAAGTTCAAAAAGTGGTAAAAAAGAGAGTTAAAGCTAACAGTCAGCAGCAAACTACAAATGGATCTGACGGGGCACTAACACGCCCAAAAAATCAAATCAGTCCTCCCCCAATCTCTGGCGCTACACGTAGGGTAAAATCGGGGTTAGTCATGCCAACGGCAGTAAAACCAATACCTAGTGTCAAGGGAAAAATTCCTCCCTTCCGACCAGGTGCTGTGATGGTTAAAACAGTGCGGATGGAAAAGCCAAAAACAGGCAGACGCTCATCGCGGAAAACCCGGTTAAAGCCAATGGCCAAAACCATATTGTATGTTTTGCGGTTATTGATTGTGGGTGTTGGGATGGGTGCAATTGTGGGCACTGTATTGTCAGTATTAGACCCAGCCAATCGCATCAGCACGAACTCGGCGTCGCAATCTAATAGTAATGTGGCGCGATCGCAGCCACAACCTACCCAAACTCCTCCAGCCGCAGCTTCGAGTCTATACCTATCTCAGGAAATTACCTCGTTGAAAAATTCCGTGCAAAATTTGGCGGCCACCAACCCAAATCTCACACCTGGAATTTTCTTAGTAGATTTAGATACTGGTAATTATGTAGATATCAATGCCTCTACCAGTTTTCCGGCGGCTAGCACGATTAAAGTGCCAATTCTGATTGCCTTTTTCCAGGATGTGGACGCGGGGAAAATTCGCCTAGATGATATGCTGACCATGCAACAGGATATGGTAGCTGGCGGTTCGGGAAATCTGCAATACAAACCACCCGGAACTCAGTACGCCGCTTTGGAAGTAGTCACTAAAATGATTACAATCAGCGACAACACAGCGACAAATATGCTGATTGCCCGACTGGGAGGAATAGATGCTTTAAACCAGCGTTTCCGTAGTTGGGGATTGACAGCTACAACAATTCGTAATCAACTCCCAGATTTGCAAGGCACAAACACCACTAGTCCCAAGGAACTAGGGAATTTGATGGCGATTGTGAGTCAGGGAAATTTAGTCAGTATGCCATCACGCGATCTCATGCTCGATATCTTGCGTCGCACCCAAAAAGACACTCTGCTACCATCAGGTTTGGGAACAGGCGCAAGAGCATACCACAAAACGGGTGATATCGGCACAATGTTGGCAGATGCAGGTTTAATTGTTGTTCCAACTGGCAAGCGCTACATAGCTTCCGTCATGGTACAACGCCCAGAAAACGATCCTCGTGCCGAAAAATTGATTAGCTCAATTTCTCGTGCAGCCTACCAAGAGTTTAGCCAAAATCCTGTCACACCCAACGCCACTACAAACACTGTACCCGCAAATGGTTATCAGCCCCAGGTTGCGAATCCTGCTTTACCTAACGGTACAACAGGCACTGCGCCCATGAGCATTTATCAGCCTCCTGTTGTCACTCCTGTACCCAACGGCATGGGAAGTACAGTACCCACAAGCGGTTATCAATCTCCAGTAATGAATCCTCAGTATTACCCTCCAAGATAATTATGAATTATGAATTTTTTAATTACGAGCCGATAATCGGATTAAAACTACGCAAATAAGCAGTGAATAGAGCGTTCGCTTATCAGCATTTTATTCTCTCTAAAAGTTTTATTAAATCTTTACTCTCGTAAACGATAAAGTTAGTAGTTTGGATGAATGGCATTATCCTTTTTGAGATATGTTGATAATTCTGATTTGAAAAAAACCTCATGAGGTAATAAAAATCTCCAAAGGAACCCAGGCGGTAATACAGCACTGGATTCAGCATCTATAGGTAGATATTGGGAGCGGTAAGTTTCAATTGCTTGCTTTTTCTTGAATTGCACCTTGTGGATAGCTTGTCGATGAGCGCCTGCTAATTCTTTAAACTTCAGATTGCGAAATAGCAAAGATTTCCAAAGTAACCAAATGGCGTACTGCCACAATTCCACCTTCACTTCGGCTACAGCTATTGCATTAACAACGAGTTCATAAGTAATCTCATGGTCAACACTCCGATCCTGATTGTGAGTCACATACACTTCTTTCGGATCAAAAGAACGTAACAACAAAGCTATTTCCTCAATGGTTTGCTGCCGCTCTGTTTTGGTCATCCAGCGCAGTCCACCATCTCGTTTATCGAGAAAGTGAATATCTGTGGAATTAACACCCAAGATGTTCAAAGCAGTGAGTGCTTCTTGTCTACGGATTTGAACAATTTCCTCGCGAGTAATCTTAGAATAATCTGCATGGGAAGCTCCACCATCCGTGACAAAAACAACCTTAACAGGCACACCTTGTTCTCGCTTGAGTGCAATTATGCCACCACAGCCGAGTACTTCATCATCTTGGTGAGGAGCAAATATGAGTGCCGATTTTTGACTAAAATCTATTCCTTTACTGCTTTGATACATAAGCCAGTAAAACTGTAGCTTTAACTGAAACTCTCGCCAGCGGTAGTTAAACAGCCACCACTTGTTGTGCAGTCCTAATCTTAAGCGATGAAGAAGATATCCTATTTTCATATTTTCTAAAGTCCCATTAAGTAAGTGGTTATTCTCAGTTTTAGCGTTAAAGATAGTTAATTGTCTCAGCAGTAATAACTAATTTACTCTGAAGAACAAAAACTTCAGGAGAGATAGGCGACAATTCAGCAGTGGTTTTAAACTTTCTGTAAAAACTTAATTTTTTACCTATAGTAAAAAACAAAATCCTTTAATGTAGTAACTCGCAACCAGGCTAAAAAATAGAGATATCTTGCGAACTTCCCGATGCGGCTAGTAATTTTTTCCAGGAGTGAGCGCTGTCGGAATGCCTTCTGTTTGTAATTCTCGAAATAGGCTGCTAGTTTTTCCTGCTCTACCTGTCCTTTTCTAATTCTAATAGCATCAATTTTGTCATTGAAAAATTCAATTTCTGGCATTTCATGATGTCGGAGGGGAAATTCTTGAGCAGCTGCCGCTAGTCCTATTACACTACCCTCACTGTCATATATTCCATTTAGTTCAAAGTAGTTGCCAATTTTTTCCCATAGTTCTAAAAACTCGATCTCCTTGCCTGAATCTTTAGCAACAGCAAACATAAACTCACTTATAAAGTTGACTTGCTCTAAGTCCAGATTGAATTTTTTAGAACATTTTTTAATCATCTGTATACGTTTGATGCGATCTGGTCTACCCTTGGCTGGTTGATAGTGTTGCAGAATGTTTGCACAACTGCGAGCTGAGATACCAGGTTGCCACTGAATCTGTGCCACATCTTTTAAAATTCGCATATCAGCATCAACAAACACACAAGCATCATAAAGAGATAAAGCTTTTGCAATAACATAGCGTTTATCATGGTAACATCCTATACTCTTTTGCTGATGCTTAAAAACCAGTAGATGGGAAGATTGATTGAAATCTTGTGGTTTATCAGTCAGGATAAGCAGTGGTTGGGATGAAAATTTTTCTAAATCTGCTGCTAAATCAAGAGCGAGTTTACGATACTTTGCACCTATAGCTAGAGTACAGAAACAAAATTGCTGAAGATTCTCTTTAATCTCGTGATTTAGAGTATTAGTCGGTTGTACGAATGGCATGATTATTTTAAAGGTAGCTTGATAATTCAGACTAAAATCTAAGTAGTATAAAGTTAATATACTTCTAAGTATTTACTCTTATTTGTATCTTATCCGAGGATTTAACTAGATGTATGTCTTTTTTGTGTAGAAAATATATTATTTTTGTGTATAATAATGGTGATAAGTAAGTACCAGGACTTACGCAGCGATAATTGGTCATTGCGTTCGCCTTTGGTGTTCCCGTAGGGTACGAAACGCAGTGTAGTGAAGCAATCCCAGTCTTGATGAGATTGCTTCGCTTCTCCTAAGGGAGACGCTGCGCGAACGCTCGCAATGACGTAAATACGTTACCTTTGCGTAAGTCCTGAGTGCGAAAAAACTGAACTATGTGAAGATAAATACGGTGAAAGAATCTACTGAGGTAGCTAAAATATGGGCGCTTGTTTAAGGGTATTTCTGACTCGCGAGCAAGACACAACCAAGTTAAACCTTAGAACAGCAGATGTACTACAGAAAGTCAAAGAACAAGCAGAAGTAATTAGGTTAAACGTACACGGTTGGTATGTAGAAAAAATAGTGGCTCATGTAAATTGAACTTCACAGACAGTCAGAGAAGTTTTACATAAATGGAAAAAGTATGGTTTAGAAGGGTTTGGGGAACTAAAATATCACTAGTACCGCAAGGCGGAAGTCAAAAGTCACGCATTCAAAAGTCAAAAGAATTATATTCCAAGCTCTTGCGCCATTTGAAATGGTATGTTTATTTACGCCATGCTGTACTAGCTATATAACTGCCGATGTTCTCTCAATGTGCTGGAGATATTGCAGCAGTAATTGGACTGAATGTGTTGCGGATTCGGTAGATATTGAATCGACTTTTGGCAAGCAAGTCTAAACATATATGTAGACAACACTTTACTGATGTATACAAGCACGTATACAGCAGTAAAGTGTGTTGTCTTTTACCCCTTAACTTTTTTGATACCGCATTCCTGGTAGTTGCGAAACTAAACCCATAAGTTCCAACTGTAACAAAGCACCGGAAACTGAGCCAGCAGCCATGCCGGTTTGTTGGACAATCAAATCGAAGGGTAAAGCTTCACTTGCCATCGCATCCATTACCGTTTGCAATTCTGGCGATAAAGTTGGCAAACTTAACTGTTCTGGTGCTGTGGAAGCCTCAACTCCATCAATTTGTGGTATTGCTCCTAGCATTGTTAACAGTTCGTCTAGTTCCTTAAGAATGAAGGAAGCTCCCTGATTCAGTAACTTTAAGCATCCTTGGGATGGATAATCGTCCAGTCTCCCAGGTAATGCATAGACATCTCTACCAAATTCATTTGCGTAGGTAGCTGTTATTAAAGCACCAGATTTTAAAGGCGCTTCCATTACTAGGATGGCGCGGCTTAAACCCGCAATAATTCGGTTGCGACGGGGAAAGTGAGTCCGATCGGGTGGGGTTTTTGTGGGGTACTCACTTACGACTAACCCAGCCGTCAAAATTTGCTTGTACAAATCCCGATTTTTATGTGGATAGATGACATCGACACCAGTTCCCAAAACTGCGATCGTCCGTCCACCTGCTTTCATGGCGGCGATGTGGCTTTCGGTGTCAATTCCCTCTGCCATCCCAGAAACAACTGTAAAGCCATTTTTAGCCAAAGCTGTACTAATTTGGCGAGTCCAACGGATACCGTATTCTGAGGGTTGGCGGGTTCCGACAATCCCAATCATTGGTTTTTGTCCGAGATTTTCTTGGAGTTCGACTTCACCGCGATAGTACAAAATCGGCGGTGGACTAGGAGTTTCTAGCAGTAAACGGGGATAATCTGCATCTGCTGGTGTCCAGAAATGAGAGTTTTCCTGCTGGTGCTTGGTGAATAGTTGTTCTGGGTGTAAATGCGATCGCTGTTGTACTACTTTTTCTAGTGTCTGAAAACCAAAACCCTCTACTTCTCCTAACTGTACCTTAGTAGCGTTCCAAGCAGTTGCCAGCGTGCCAAAATGCTGTTGCAGCCGTCGCAGTAATACCGGCCCAATTCCCGAAATTTGTGCCCAAGCTAGCCAATATGCCCCTTCTTCTACCACAGTTCTATCCTCACGCCTACTGGATTGAGTATTCCCAAATTAGGGTTGGCTGTTGATGGCGAGGGGGAGTGGGGGCAATACTGTTTGGTTAAGGCAAGAGACGCGATGAATCGCCGTCTCTACAAAGAACTTCTGCCTCCTCTTTCCCAATTCCCCTTGACTTTTGACTCTTGACTCTTGACTATTAACTATTGACTATCTATCTTCTTATCTTCTGTGATGAAATATTTCTATCGTCTTCTAATAAGCCTATCTGGGTGCTTTATATTTTTACTGCTGCATAGCGGGCTTGGTTTATTACCTAGTTTGGCAGCCGAAAAAGTTACCGTCAGGTACGGATTGTTTGAGCAATCGATCCCGGTGGCAGATATACGCAACTATGACGAGACACAAAAGGTTTCTGCCGATCTGCAATCTTTTCTAGATTACCTCAGCGTTAAAGAGAAACAGAAGTTCCAAGAAGCCCTTCAGGTGAAAATGTCGCTTGATATTGTGGCTTTAGATAAGCTGGTAAACACAGGAATGGGCAAGCAAATTTTATCTTTTGCTTCCCAAGCGATCGCTCGTCGCGATCAAGCCAGTATACAAGCACTACGATCTGCCATTATCATAGGAGCAAGATCGCCAGAAGGTCTAGGAATAGCCAGCTTTCTCCAAGCCTATCCCAGTAATCAACTAGTTATTGACGTGTCAAAAATTCAGAAGCTAGTCGGTATGGCAAATTCCTCTTCTAGTTCTGCTGATGCGCCGCCGAAAGATGACGTAAGTTCTTCACCTTTAGGGAAAGTTGCACTACAATATCAAACACTCGCCGCCCAGGATAAACAGTTCTCAGGTTGCTTATTTGGCGATTCTATTTCGGCTGGACTTGGCAATACCCTTGGGAGTGGTACTTTTAATTTTGGGTTAAATGGTCTGAGTACAATCTCATTACTAGAACAACTGAAAAGTTTAATTCCTACCAAGGTGAAATGCGAAAAAGCCATTATTGCCATAGGTGGAAACGATGCTTTGTATAGAATTAGTGATGAGTTATTTAGCAAAAATCTCCAAGAGGCGATCGCACTTGTCCGCACAATGGGAACTAAAGAGATTTTTCTGATTCCGGCTTTTTATTCGACAGTTGCAGCAAGCTCAGATCCAACTGTAGCAGCCCCACTTGCTAGAGTTGAACAAATTAATCTTCTGATTAATCAAGTTGCTGAAACAGAAAAAGTGCCAGTTGCCGCAGCCGGACTAGCACCATTATATGAAAATAATGTTCTTAAAGAAAATTTCACCAGTGATGGCGACCATCTGAATGCAGAGGGTCTGAAAATTTATCGGCAAGCATTATTACAAATCCTGGGTAAGTAGGTCAACCTAATTAAACATAAAACGCTCAGTAGATAGCTCCCCGACTTATTAAATAAGTCGGGTAATTACGAATTACTGTCTTCTCTACCAGACGCTCCGCGAACGTAGCAGTAGCGAGTCTGCGTACTCTTACAGAGAAGCAAGCTATGCGCAGCGTCTTGTAGAGAGCGTCATTACGAATTACGAATTACTACTGTTAGGCTTTCCAGTTCAAAAACCGTGCATAAAGATAAGCGATGCCTTCATCAAGAACTGTCCGCACACCTTCGCTAGAACTCCACCATTTGTTTGGATTATAATCTTGCGTTTTGGCAGCAATTACACCAACGTTAATGTGAGGGGTAAGTATTTTTTTAAAAAGAAACCAACTCCTACGGGCATGAACGTCCAAGGAAAAAAGATTAATCGATTCTATTTTTAAGTTTGAATTGGATAGCCAACGCTCAAATTCAGCAGCAGATGCATAACTACGATCCTTAACCACAAAAGGTGTCGGAACAGCTACTACTTTTTCTGCTTCTAAACCGAGTTTTATAAAGGTGTCAGCCGACACGTCTGCAAAGTTCTTGTATCCGGTAAGATAACTTCCTTTTCCTAATGTGCCTCCGGTAGTAATTATTTGATGATAAGAACCGTTTTGAAATTCAGTCAAAGCTTTTTCTATAGCGTAATCTGGTAGCCATCCTTCAACAACTAATACTTCTGCTGATTGGATCGGGGAAGTTACGGCGAGAAATGAGTGTACATGAGTAAAAAGGAAAAATATTAAATAGGCAATCAAAGCGATCGCAATCGCCCACCCTTGAGCCGTAAGTGTCCACATTTCTTGGCGTTTGATTAGTTTGATTTTGGGAAATTTTTGACACCGACGATTTTTTATCCGCATTAAACCTTAGCTAAACGTTGTTCTTTTAAGTAGGTAAACACAGACTTATCTCCAATATCAGCAGGAATTGCTTGGACTGTCTTTCGCAGGGCAAACACTAAAAATAATATCGCCCAAGTTCCTAATAAAACACTTTCTCCCTGAGTTGGTAAAATTCCTACCAAATGTCCTAACAACAGTAGCGGTACAATTGGGGTTAATACTTTTGTTTCCAGGCGATTGAAGCAAAAAGCTTCTTTAAAATAAATACCTGTCAAAGCTACGAAAATAAAACCAACTCCAAATAAGGTAATTGGCTGGTTGTAAACAGCAAGAGCTAAAGGTTCACTACTAGTGATTGCCAGAATCACTGATGCGATACTACCGATTGCCCAAAAAACTTGCAACGTTCGGTGCAGTGATGCCATATAGATATGGATGGTAAATAAACTTACACCAAGAGCGAGACTAAAACAAGCATATAGAGGTGTCAGTAAAGTTACAACTGTTGGGTTATTGTTGAGTAAAATCAAAGCGCTGCCTATCGCAAAGCTCAGTGCTGCTACCATCAATCCAGCACGATAGATAATTACGCCAGTGCGATCGCTCTGAGTAATTGTAAATTCCCCAAACTGACCTTGATAAACTTCTGGTGCAGAGAGTGTTTGTATAGTCATAGCTAAGAATATAATTATGATTCTCTAGTAGAGTACAACGGGAAATTGCTCAAGGGTTACTTTTATTATTATGAGCAATAAGGCGAACTTCATGTCACCATTCCTAAACTTACATCTTTTAGCAGTTACTTTCTGGAAATTTTTGTCGAATTGGCACTGCCTACGGTGAATGAAAATGCTTGTTTTTAAGTGGTGTGCAGTTGCCCAACCTCCGTTTTATATCTAGAATTTTCTCCTTTCTTTGCCTTTGGCACAAATCACCAACAGGCACTTTGCAGCCTGATGATTTTTCACTGTCTTAACTTTAGCAATATTCACTGGTCTGATTTTCTTAAAAAAACAAGACTTCTAACGCATCTTGTAAATTAATCTGTAATTGTGAGTGAGCATGTCCGCAATTAATAGCAATTTCTACCCAGCCGTGACTGCCAACTAAAGCTATTATCTCTCCCATTTTGACCTCACTGTAAGTTTCACAGCCTGGTACACTCAATCCAGCAACTTGCACATACCAACTTTTGCCTTGCACGTAACTCGCTGGAATGTTACTCACTAGGTTGCCAAAGTGGTCAATATATTGAATGCAACCCACTACACCAGTTGTTGTTTGCTTACAGTTGCCTATATCCAGCTTTACCAAACTTGCTGGGTCGATTTCTTGTCCTAGCTGTTTGAGAGGAACACCACTAGCAAGATTAGCTGCCACTGGTGCAAAGATATCTCTACCGTGAAAAGTCTTACTTGGTTGAGAAGTTCGCCAATAATTAAGATTTGTGAGTTCGACGGCTGCGATCACCGGACTTTGACTAAGTACCCCGCTGAATATACCATTATCTGGCCCAACCAAAAACCCTTGAGCAAATTCTACAGCGATCGCTCGTCGCTTGCTTCCCACACCCGGATCTACTACTGCCAGATGCACTGTCCCAACTGGGAAATGGGCATAAGCATTCATCAGGCTGAACCTGGCTGCGGCGATGTCTTGCGGCGGAATTTGGTGCGTTAAGTCTACCACCATCAGTCTGGGGTTGATTTGGGCCATGACTCCCTTCATTATGCCTACATAAACATCGCGATCGCCGAAATCGCTCAGTAAAGTCATGAGTGGTTGTTCATCTATCTGCTTCTTAGACATATTTTGGTAAAATTATATAAAAAAGATATTTTCTGTAGCAACAGCTACAAAATATATGTTATGTTAAGAATACAAGACATAAAGCGAAAAATTAAAGCAGGTAATCACTATGAGTCAAAATAGATTACAAAGTCTAAGCAAATCACGAGAAGCTCACAGAGCCAATATTCAAAGAAGCCTAGAGCATCGCTTGGAAATAGCCAGAGCAAAAGGCGACGAACAGCTGATTCGTCAACTGGAAGCTGAAATGAGGTATTCCAGCTAAATCAAGTTTTCATTGTTCATAGTTTTGTTGTGTAACCCGCTACGGCGGGTTTTTTCTTTTTAGATAGGGGGTTTCCTGGCAATTTCGCTCTGACAGCGTTTTGCAATTAATTGAATTACCCCACTTCCTACTCCCTCCTCACGCTCCTGGCTCAACACCCAAGGCTCGTAACTGTGCTGCCAAGCGTTCAACCCGTTGCAGGGCAGTTTCTTTAGCTTCTCGCTCTTGTTCGGCTCGTTCTGCAACAGTAGGAATCACATTACCTTCAATGTCACACCACCGCAACCAAACATCTCGCTTACCTTCATACGCACCTTCCCACAAACATAAACCTAACTCAACTTCAGTCAGCCATTGCTCGCTTGTGGGTATATATTGCCGCCCTCGCAACTCATACATCTGTAGAATTTCACCACCAAGTTGCTGAGTTGGGTCAAAGATAATGTAGTACATTACCCGCATCCTGGCATACTCTAATAATTTTCGCCCTGTTTCATTGCCTTCTCGATTAGAGACAATTTCAATTACTACCTCTGGCGGTTTGCCAAACTCCCAAAAGAAATAGGAGCGATGTTTTTTTTCCCACCAGTTTTCTGCTATCTGTACATCTAGGCTCAAAAATACATCTGGCACAATCGGCGGTTGCTTACCAGTGGTAAATAAACCCACATTGGCAGCAACGAGAAACCCTTGGGCATTACTTGGCCCGTTCCAAGAACTGTAAGGGACTTGCGAAAAAATAAAGTACCAGCCATTCGAGAATATTTAGGAAGCGCGGA
>NZ_JABXKL010000033.1 GCF_017114995.1 Nostoc sp. NMS9
TAACAAATGCGTTCGCCGAAATAACAAATGAGTTCGCCGAAATAACAAATGAGTTCGCCGAAATAGCAAATGCGAATGCCGAAATAACAAATGAGTTCGCCGAAATAGCAAATGCGAACGCCGAAATAGCAAATGCGAACCCCCCTACCTAGTTTCTCACCCCTTTTGTATTTTCGGTGGACACCAAAAGAGGTTTTTGCTGGACACACCAAGAGATTCCAGAATTCCTCGCATCACCTCTGTGCAGTACATCCAATGTCCCAAATCGTCATACATGCGATCGGGATTAAACTCGACATTGTAATGCAGCACATTGGGAAGGTCTAAAAACTGATCATCGCTTTGGGGAGAAAGAAGTAAGAGATGAAATGGCTTTCCCTGACATTGTTTTTGCAGCTTGTTGACTAAATCTATCACACCACCGCGATCGCTAATTCCTGTGCGGACGAAAAGTACTTTGTCACAATGCCGCAGTGCATACCAAAACCTTTCAGAGCGTGCTGTGTATCGAACGCGCATCCGTTCATGGACGGGAGACATATCATTCGTGGGGTCATCTATCTCCTCAACTTCATGGGCAAAGGATAGACCTGACCACTTACTATGGTAAATTCTACCTGCATCGGGACTGTAGTGTAGAAAAGCAGGGTTCCACATATCATCAAAACCATGTTTGATCGCATCCGCAACATCTGCAATATTAGTGGTGCGCGTTAAATCAAACGGAAAGGCGGGGCCGTCATACTCCATCTTATATAGCATCATGCGGACGGCACAGCGATCGCCAAGGGGAAGAATCGCCACACGGCTAATATCCAATAACTCACATTTGTATTGGAACAACACCGCAGACTTAGGTGGTGCTTTCACCCGGCTTTCTAGCCCATCTTTACCAATCATCATCGTGCGAAAAGGGGCATCGGGATAAAGCGGATCTTCATAAACACCCGATGGCATGGCTTTAAGTGCGTTGCAAACCTCCGTCCACATCGGCTGAATGTTGTACTCGTTGTCTGATTCGTTGATTATCCAGAGGTGGCGTTCATCCGCTTGCAAAATCCCCAAATGCCCGTCATAGAATAAAACGTTGTTCGGCGAAAAGAGATTGAAGGCGGTACTATATTCTAGGTCGGTATTAGGGGGGATGTTTATTGTAGTTGCGATCGCACCATCCTCTACAGCCAAGAAGGGGAGCGTCCCTGGCTTGGTATCTTTCGTAATGTAAATACCTGCTATCAATCCCGCCTGACTTTGCAGTGCAGTTTGTAGTTCCTGCCAATAGGGAGCGATCGTGTAGCTGTATTGCGATAAATTAACGATCCGTAAACGCTTCTCTCCCATACAGACAAAGACATGAAAGCCCGTATTGTCAAAGTAAATAGGAAATTCATTCGGTTGCTGGAAACGTTGTTTTTCTTTTGCTAATGCGTCTTTGTCGATATCGAATAGGTGGTGGTCGATCTGCTGATACATGAGGCTATGACCGACTGTATTCGGGTGAGCCGGGTCGAAGGATGTCCCCGCTTTCCATCGTCCTTGTCCATCATCTACGGCTGCCAACCAATCCAATACAGTCACGCCCCAACTTAGCATCCGGTTGTGTGTGTCTCGGATCAGCGAGTAATGTTCTAGGGAATAATCTCCGTTGGGATAGACTCCGCCTAAAATCGGTATTGCTCCAATGTCGCACGTCATTTTCACAAGCTGCTGCAAGCCACTTTCAAACCGCCGCTGTACTGCCCGCCGTTCGTGAGGGGGACAGTAGGCTAACCCTTCGTTGCCTAGAGACAGGGCAATAATCACAATATCTGGTTGTTCTGGGGTGACGAACCAGGGAAATCGAGCGATCGTTCTGCTGACATTCGCTCCCACCTCCGACACATTCACGAGTTTATGTCCATATTTTTGCTGTAAAGCCTGTGCCAACAGCCAGACCCAACCTTTCAAAAACCAAGCTTTATGACTTAATGCAACGGAACTGCCAATGACTACGATTTTTAACCCTTCAGACTCTTCATCCAAGGGTCTTCTGACAGCAGGTTCCTCAATGTATCCGAACGGATAAGGTTGTAAATAACCGAATGCGCCATCATCCACAATAATTGTGCTGACATCATCATTAGAGTCAATCTGAATCCAGCGATTTGTATCTAGTAAGCTTTCCCATCGGGCATTACCGTTTGCATCGAGACGTATGTACTTGTATTCAACTCTCTGTCCATCGCCTGACTCTAAAGGTGGCTGAATGTCAATTTCTATATCTGTCCACCATAAAGGATAGCGATCGCCACTTGTACGCAGATGAACACATTTGCTAATGTCCCACAATCCCAACTCTGGAGTAGAACCGACGAGACCAATGGATTCGCCCGTTTGAGTGTATGCACTGATCTGGAATCGATACATAGAGTTTATCCTGATTTAGTGAGGACAATACCAAACACAAAGGCTAAATCTTTAAACCTGCTTTGACGATATCACATAGAAATTTGAAACATCACGTATTAATCTTGTTAAGTATACTGAAGCTCTGATTTACATCACCCAAAGCTACCAGCAGTCAAGCTTTTCAAAAATTAAATCGGATTTATATAAAAGATTTAATACTGATTAAATAAAATATATTGTATTAAAAGTCTCATTACAACCAAGAAAAAATCAAGAAAAGGATAAGATTAAGTTAAATTTTTACTTCAATAGCACTGAAATTCGCAAGTACTTGGTAGCGAATGCTATCTATTCCAGTTAACCAACATTTAGAGGTGATAAATGCGATCGCTTACTATCTTAGTGGTAAAAATAACGTGAGTTAGACGGCTCATGTAGTAACCGCCTAATTAGCTTAATGAAGAAATCTCTCCCCCTAGCTGTCAACTCTTGGTTGAGGCTTACTTGTGAGGTGTTGTCTTGTCCCACTTATAATTCGTGTGCCTGTTCTTAGCACCCATAACTGTTGATTTGCGGCAGGCGATCGCAGAAAAACGGACGAAATAACTCGCAGGCGAGACTTGCCTTTATACCATGCAGATGCACCAATCCTAGCTTGTGCAACTGGGAAGCTTGCTCTACTTCGCAATCTACAGGACTTGACTGGCTGACTATTTCTGTAAAGGATGGCAATAAATTGGGATAGCGTTGCAGGTTCCACCATTGCTGTTCTAAGTGGTCTGCATAGATGGCGGCGGCGATCGCAGAATTTATTAAGAGTTCTTCCAGGGTTATTGTCTGTTGTTGTAGGTAATAAAATGCTAAGTCCAACCGATAGGGATGTCCCCCTAACAGAGCAATCAGGCGCTGGGTTTGTGACGCGGTTATCTCCTGTTCGCACCTATATGCTAGATCCTGCACCTGAGCAGAGGTAAACTCAGGTAACTCAATCACCACCCCAGTATTCAAGAGAGAGGGATTGATCGAGGAAGGCATCAGGATTTCAGTAGAATGAACCATCACCAGTCGCAGCTTGTGCCAAGGATTAATGTCTGCATCGCCTTTTTTGGTTTGCTCCGACCAGGTTCGTAAAAGTAGGAGAAATTCACGAGCAATGTCGGGGTAGGCAAAAAGCTGGTTGAGTTCATCGATCGCAATGACCAGGGGGCGATTCTTCCTTGGAGACGCTGCGTGATCGAGGTTAACTAAGATAACATCCTCGAAGTAATCGGTGGCGTTCGATTTACTGCCCAAGGAGTTATCCCAAAAATTGGCGATGCCTACGGCGGGTTGCACCAACGCATTTGGCAAGTCTAACTGCTTGCTGACTCTGGCACAGAACCATTTTAAGAAGCGATCTAGGTTCTGTAAAATCTCGTCGTTGGCAAGTTGCAAGTTCACGGAAACAGTGCGATCGCCAAGAGTTTCAGAATAAGCCAGAATGCGGGCCATTAGCGAGGTTTTGCCCATTTGTTTGGGGGCGCGGATGTTGATCGACGCACCGGGTTGCTGAATGGCTTCGTAACAGAGGGATTCGAGGATGGGACGATCAATGTAAAAGACTGAATCTAGTGGTATCTGCCCTCCTGGTGGGTTTGGGGAACGAAGGTACAGATTGTCTTGCGTTCGGCTCTGCCGTCCCTTCGGGAATCGTTCCATTTTGTGGGTTTGGCTTACATTGTTGCGAGAATCGCATACTGGTTCGATGCAGCCGCAGGCTTCAGCCGCGGACATTGAGCCAATCTTGGCAAGACTGTCTTGATGAGGCTCCAAATAGAAATAATCATTCTTTAATAAGGTCATATTAAAGGCATTGAAGCAGCACTCCAAGGTTCGCTTATCAACTCCTACTGAGCCATTAAAGACCTTACTGAGGGTATTGGGGGTTATACCTGTTTTCTCACTTAGGTCTTCGAGAGTGTATCGTTTAAAGTTTTGCTCAATTTCTAACTGAGCTTTTGCCTGATTGAGTTTCCTTGAGCCTTGAATCGTCAGAGTCGCACCCCGCCGCCGGAGATGATTTTTCGATTGTAATTGCATTTTTACTTTGAAATAAAGTATAAAAATGTGCTTAGTAATTTGCTTACTAAATATAGATAACTGATGCACTTTACAAATTTATGCAGTATAGTTACAAATCTTAAGTGATTAGGCTATTGAGTAAAATTGGCACCTTGAGCCTATTGCCATTGGGTTTCTAAATTGGCAAATACAGTATCAGAATTACATTTTGCTTACAGTGACATCAATAATTTTGCACAACTACTTACGGATGCAATTCAAAAAAGTCTATTCTCAACGTGCCTGGGAGTTGGAGTTTGCTCTGGGAAAGTAAACAGAAGCAAGCAAGTTCTTAACTTGGGGGTTTTTCCAAAGTTAAGAACGCCGTTAACTGAATGGTTGCGAGGCACTTAAATTTTTGGTAACTGAAACCAATATAAGGAACAGCTTTGGGGATTTGCTGGTGCTAAATCCTTAACTTTTTTCTTAAAGTTGTAAACCTTGGTAGTGTTAGGAATCGGAAATCTGTAGTGTTGATTCATATCAAGCTAATATTAGCCTTCTGGAGGTTGTATGACTTTTCTAATTCCTAGTGAAAATAGCCAACCCAATCCTAGTCCTAACGACACTAACCCAATTGAAAGCCAAATTATGGCAATGACTACCGAAGAAGATTTGCAGCAAGAATTAGACTCAGTTCGCGCTAATTACCAAAAATGGCAAGCCAAAAACGATCAGACTGCAATAACAACACAAACTAGACTGGCGCAAATTATTCATCTCCGTGCTAATCAAATAGGAGTTCAACTAACGTAACAGTAGTAACGCTACCACTAGATACTATTAATGGCTCTTCAGCTTGTGATCTATTGAAAATATATGTGGGGTTAGAATTACTTGAACCATGTTTTAATTTTAATATCATCATTTCCATAATTCCTCAGCAGAATAGAGGTGGGAATTAGAGCAAAGACAATCTTAATTCTGGAAAAATATTTATTAGACTTATCCGTAAAGCAACATCCAAGCCTTGTATAGTAAGCGTGAAAACCTAATTTTCGGACAAGTCTATTGAATATTTTTTAACAAACAAAGATTTTCGGTAAGTTTCGGTAAAATTACAAGAAGAGTGCGATTTAATCGCAAGGCAAGATTCGTAATTGTCTGAACCTAAATCAGCATTTATAGTATATGAGAGATACTCATGATGAAAAAATTTCATAAAACAGTGGTAATATTTGCTACTGTCGCAGCTTTAACAAGTGGTTGTAACTCTAGAGAAAGGTATAAACAATTAGCTGAAGTAGGAAACAAATATTCTCAAGCTGTTGACCAACTATTAATAACTGCTGGCAATATTAAAATCGACAAAACTTCGGAAGAGATTTTAGATAAAAAAAGAAGATACAATTCTGTAAGTTCAACTGACTATTATGAGAAATCTAAACTTGATAATGAACGATTACATATTATCAATGAACTGCGTAATCACAATCAACTTTTGGAAGCTTATTTTTCTAAACTGCAAGAGCTAGCATCTTCCGATGCACCTAATGAAGCTAAGACAGCAATTGCAGGTATTGCAGATAATCTCAATAATAGTGGTGCGAGCCTTCAAAGAATTCAAAGTGTAATTGTGTCACCTATAGCCATAATAGTTCTTGATTCTCAAATTCATGGCGCACTTAAAGAAGAATTAAAACAGCGTAAAGAAGCAATTATTAAACAGCTAACAATACAAGAAAAACTACTACAATTCCTCAGTGAAGATATCCAGGAAGATGTAAATAGAATACAAGAACTACAGGAACAGCGCCTTGTGATCCAACCACTTACTCAGCTACAGCCCATTGCTGATGAAGAGCAATGGATTGCAGAACGGAGTAATATCCTGACAATGAATATAAAAATTGAAGGACTCGTAAGAGCAAGTAATACGTTAAAAGAATTCAAACAGACTTTCCAGGATTCCCTTGAAGGAAAAACTTCCGTTACACATCTCAATTCTGTTTTAAAAGATATTGATTCATTTTTAATGTTAGTTGCCACTATTAAATAGTTAACATTCATGAGAAGTAGTACCATGACTAATCACTTAATTAACGAACCTACAATGATTGCTGACATACTTCAACAACAAATTGACATACTTAAAAAACAGAAAAAAGTATTTAGTATGGCTCGAGATAAAGAAACTGAACCAGATAAAAGAAAAACTTTGGATGATACCATTTGGCACTCTCAAAGCCTCATTGATAAACTCGGTAATGAGAAATTAAAAAATATAGAAATTGAATTAAAACCACTTGAACCCCAACTTCAAGAGGGGCTAGAAAATTTAGAGAAGGTACAAGAGGATATTAACAATACAGTTAATATTTTTAAAGAAGCAGAAAAATTTACAGGTGTAGTGAAGGGCATATTCGGATTATTCTAGTTGATATTACAGTGAGATGTTTGCAACAACCTGCAAAATACCTTACAAAGACTGAAAATTTCGTTATTGAGCCGATCTTTTCTAACAATAATGTAGAGAATTATCAACCGCATACATGATAAGAGTGCAATCACCCATATTGTAGGGTGCGTTAATGAAGTGAGTGTAAGGCACCAAATCAAATATCTCTAATTCAGCGATGTTCTACTTCTGCAATTATTCATGCCTTCATTCAGCAATCCTGAGTACTACATAATTATTTCTAAATACCAAATAACACATTCATGACTACTATGAAGATTCAACAATTTCAAGGAACATCAAAAGAAGGGGATTTTCAATCTGCTCTTCAGGAAGCTATTAATGAAGCATTAAAGGTTTTGAGCTTTATTGATGGTGCAACCATATCAGATCAACGCATCGCATGGAAACTTATTGAAATATCAGGTAGCAAAGGTGGATTCTTAGGAGAAAACGCGATTACTGTGACGATAGAAGCCCAACCAAGTTAGTGCGATCGCTCTTTTTGAGTGAAGCAAGGCGATCGTTTTTTGGTGTTATGGAGTGCGATCGCTCTTATTAATCTCTGCTATTTTCAGATTAAGGTTAGAACACTGCTTTAATCGTTGGAAAAAGTCTGGATGATTTGTATTCAAAATCAGGGTAAATGCGTATGTGACAGTGTTATTTGTCTTTTCAATAACTCTGTTATCAAAGAATCTGATCGTTTCAGGAGAGTTAAAATACCGATTCCAAAATCAGTTTTGTTACTACTCAACAGAAATGTGCAGGAACAGTAAGCATCAGAAAAACATAAAATAAATACTAATATCTTTATAGTTATATATAAATTAATAGTTAAATAATCTTAGGAGAAATAAAAATAGCTGGGATCTACATCGGCTGTGGTACTTGCTGGATAGACTGATGCAGATCCTCTCTAAACCTAGAATAACAATCTTTTAGCTGGGACTGGCAGGCATCCTAAGTCGGTGACTGCCCAGAAACCTTGCGCTTGAACATGAAGGAAGCAACAATGAGTAGCAATCTCGCCATCAAACTGCGTTCTGGAACTCAACAAGCCCACACCTCAGCAGAAAATGTGGGATTCATGAAATGTTTTCTGAAAGGGGTTGTGGATAGAGACTGCTTCGCTAAATTCTTAAGCAACTTGTATTATGTCTACAGCGAACTAGAAGCGGCATTAGAGAGCCATGTAGAACATCCTGTGATTAGTGCAGTTTACTTTCCTGAACTTAATCGCCAATCCTCACTTGAAAAAGACATGGTGTTCTATTATGGGGATAATTGGAGAGAGCAAGTTACAGTCTCACCTGCTGCTCAGAGCTACATTAACCGCATTCGGGAAATTTCTACTAGTGAACCAGCCTTATTGCTAGGTCATGCCTACACTCGCTACATGGGCGATCTTTCTGGGGGTCAAATGCTACAAAAAGTTGCTCAGTCAGCCCTGAAGCTTTCTGGCTATGAAGGCACATCCTTTTACAACTTTGAGCAAATTCCTGACAAAAAGGCATTTAAGGATAAGTATCGTCAGGCATTAAATGCATTACCCGTTGATGATATAACAGCAGAACGGATTGTTGCAGAAGCTAATAATGCCTTTGGATTAAATTTACAAATGGCTCAGGAGTTAGAGGGAAGTTTAATTAAAGCACTTGGTCAAGTCCTGTTTAATAGCCTGACTCGTTCTCAGAATTCAGGTAGCACTGAAGTAACTGCGGCTAATTAATTTTTTATTAGGTATTGGGCATTAGGCATCCCTTCGGCTTCTCTACCAGACGCACTCGCGTTAGCTCAGGGCAAGTGGGCATTGGGCACAAAAAAGAAACTTGTTCAATAATTTTCTCCCCCTAGTCCCCAGTTCCCAGTCCCCAGTCCCCCTCATTCCTTGGAAAGCAACTCAATGGTTTTTCTATTACCTGGTGTCAAGTTTGATCTGGATCTGATCCAAAAGTACGATACTCGCGCACCTAGATATACCAGTTATCCGCCCGCTACAGAGTTAAGCGAAACATTTACTGAAACTGATTTTAAGGCCGCGATCACTGCCTCGAATCAACGCAAAACTCCTATAAGTTTATATTTTCATATCCCCTTTTGCCAAAGTGCTTGCTACTTCTGTGGTTGTAATACAGTTATTTCCAACAACAAGAATATTGCTAAACCTTACGTAGAGTTTTTGGTTCAAGACATTAAAAACACCGCAGCTTTAATCGATTCAGATAGAAAAGTACTGCAAATCCACTGGGGAGGTGGTACTCCTAATTACTTGGAGCGTCACCAAGTAGAATTTTTATGGAAAAACATCAATCGCTATTTCAACATCGATCCCCAAGCAGAAATCTCAATTGAGATTAATCCCCGCTATATCGATAAAAACTACATTTTCTTTCTGAGACAGATTGGATTTAACCGCATTAGTTTTGGCATTCAGGATTTTAATCGCCAAGTTCAAGTAGCTGTCAATCGTGTCCAGCCAGAAGAAATGCTCTTTGATGTCATGAGTTGGATCAAAGAAGCTAAGTTTGAAAGTGTGAATGTAGACCTAATTTATGGTTTACCCTATCAAACACGTGAGACATTTCAAGAGACGCTGAAAAAGACGATTGAATTAGATCCTGACCGAGTTGTTGTCTTTAACTTTGCTTATGTACCGTGGCTAAAACCGACGCAAAAAAATATTCCTCAAGAGGCGCTACCTCCAGCCGAGGAAAAGTTAGATATTCTGAAAATGACCATTGAAGAATTGACGAATAACCAATATCTATTTATTGGGATGGATCATTTTGCTAAAACTAATGACGAATTAGCGATCGCTCAACGTAATGGTACTCTTAAACGCAATTTTCAGGGCTACACTACCCACGCCGAGACAGAATTATTTGGTTTTGGTGCAACATCCATCAGTATGTTAGAAGATGTTTATGCTCAAAACCACAAGGAGTTAAAGGATTATTATCAGACACTGGCAGCAGGTAGTTTACCTGTTAGTAAAGGTATCAAACTCACTCAGAATGACATTATTAGACGGGATGTGATTATGGGTATTATGTCTCATTTTCAGCTTTCTAAGCAAGATATTGAAAACAAATATCATATCAATTTTGATGAATATTTCTCTGAGGAACTAGAGGCGTTAAAACCACTAGAAGCCGATGGTCTAGTCAGTTTATCAAAAAATCAGATCCAGATTACCGACATCGGTAGATTACTAGTAAGAAATATTGCCGTCATATTTGATACTCACACAAGAACGCGAGAGACAAAGTTCTCCCGCGCTATTTGATATCGCTTCTGCAAATCTTTACCATATCTTATCCCCTCAATCTACCTTAAAAATAAAAGTTGAGGGGATATTATTAAGACTATAGCAATCTGATTTTATTTTTGAACTTATTTGCGTGGTGCATGAAGTGCAACGCAAGCGTGATAGGCAGTCAAAAGGTAATTTAAATAAACTTGTTAAATAAAAAATGTGCAAAAAGCTTGGTTAATTATTGATATAGATAATTAATAATGAATTATAACGAAAATTTCAAAGATTTTTAGAATAAATATTTTTAATACATCCCCAAAAAGTTAGATACAAACTTTATGTCTTAAGATAGAGATAAAAGAGAATTGATTGATTAGTAAATTAACATTTAGTTTTGCAGACAATAATTATGTCTAGAACTATATATTTTTAATAACTTCTAACTTAAATATGCAAAAACTTACCTTTAATATTAAAATGTGAAAATGCCAATTCTCATCCAATTTAGATGTAAATTATTTTGTATAACTTTTGGATTTAGCATTTACCCCATCTGGTAGAAAGAATTTGGAATTAGAGTTGATAGCTTAGATATAAGTGAGATTGTTGAGGCGGTTATGAGTATTATTGCTTGGATAGTTTTAGGACTTTTGGCAGGTGCGATTGCTAAAGCTATTTATCCTGGCTATCAAGGTGGTGGAATTCTCTCCACAATGATTTTGGGTATCATTGGTGCTTTCGTTGGTGGAAGTCTGTTTACCTTGCTACGAACAGGAACTCTGCAAATTACTTCGGCTGGCGCTGGTTTAACTCTCCCTGGTATTTTAGTAGCTGTGCTTGGTGCAATTGTTGCTATTTATATATGGGGATTAATCAGAAGAAGCAGGAATGCATAATCGCTGATTAGCAGTTATCAACACTCACATGAACACTGTATTTTATCAGTCTTTTAGTTCACCAATTTGAGAAGCTATTAAATATCAGATTAGCTCTTACTGGAAAAAACTAAAAGAAAATAAAATAGCCGATCCTTTCTGTAACATCATAATTTTGGGAAGTGTAAATCTATGTTTTTTCACAAGAAAGAGCCTATTCATGCAGTTAACATTAGTGAACCGAACCCTCGTTTTGCTCAGTTACTTTTAGAGCAGTTTGGCGGAGCTACTGGAGAACTTAGTGCAGCACTTCAATATTGGGTTCAATCATTCCATGTCGAAAATCCTGGCATTAAAGACATGCTGCAAGACATTGCGCTCGAGGAATTCAGCCATTTAGAGATGGTTGGCAAACTCATCGAAGGTCATACAAAAAATGTGGATCAAACAGAGGCTTATAAAAGTACTCTCTTTGCAATCCGAGGGGTTGGGCCTCATTTTCTAGATAGTCAAGGTAATGCTTGGACTGCAAATTACTTGAATGAAGGTGGAGATGTAGTGCGTGATTTAAGAGCTAACCTTGCAGCCGAAGCTGGCGCTCGTCAGACTTACGAAGAATTGATTAAGTTGGCAACCGACAAAGGAACCCAAGAGACTTTAGTCCATCTGTTAACACGAGAAATTTCTCATACTCAGATGTTTATGAAAGCTCTAGATTCACTAGGTAAGTTGACAGATCCATTCTTTGGTAATATTAAGCCAGATGAAACTGTTGCTCTCTACTACAATCTATCTACAAACGGAGATGGTAAAGATGAGCGTGGCCCTTGGAATTCGGAGCCAACGTTCAAATACGTTGCTAATCCACTAGAAAGCCACTCTTAATTGCATAGGTTGATTTTCAGCAAAGAGATTTTTGGTATATTCTGAAAAAATCCCAATTATCTAGTGGGCAAATAGCCTACCTTCTTTAGAAAATTTTGGGCTATTTGGCTACATTTAGTGAGCAAAAAAAATTCCCGACTTTTCTAAGAAGTCGGGAATTTTATTTAAGTATTTGGGTATTACACTCAATTGAAAATAGCTATAGCTATTAAATATAGCGGTTCTCGTTTACGTAAGGTACATCCGTAGGGGGCACGGCATATTCCATTGGTGTCAACTTAACGTGAAAGCCAGCCTAGAACCAGCTTTTAGATATTGTCTCGTTCCCCTGCTCCGATTGGGAATGCCGTCCTTGGGGCTGCCGCCTCCCTTGCTGGCGGCTCTGCCGCCAGGAGCAGCATTTCCAGCAAGAGGCTGGAAACAAGGTTTTAAAGGAGTTTCAGCTTAAGTTGACACCAATGGGCATGTTCCTTACAGCTTACGATGTAATTTTGTACCGCATCTGAATGGGAACCGCCATATTCAGCCACACTGAAAAAGTTAGAGCGATCGCTGTTTCAATTTCTAACCCAACATTTCTGACTTCAGAAATTAATTTAACTCAAAATCAAAACCCAGAATCAGGAGATTAAGTTGTGATTGTCAACGCTACGCCAAATGGTTGGGAAGTTATTTATCATCGTGCCCATGCTTTATTAGCAGCTGAACTAGCGGGACAATGGCGACGCAAAGATGCTCCAGTAAGGTTATATGAAACGGTAGCTGCAATTTCCCATCACGATGACTTAGAAAAAGAGTGGGAAGAAGATATTCTGACTGAAGCGGGTGCGCCAAAGGACTTCACCCTTGAGTCAAATCCCGATGTAGATGCTGGTGCCGATAAATTGGCTAATTTGGCAAAGAATGCTCTTTACCGTGGAAGATGGGTGGCTCTATTAATTTCTATGCACATCAGCCGTTTAAATGAGCCAAGCCGGGGTAAGTCTTCAAAATTAGACAAACTTTTAGATGAGCAACTTCAAAACCAGCAACGTTGGCGTAAAGAACTGGGCATCACAAAGGAGGAAGTTGATGCAGCCTATGCATTTATGCAATGGTGCGATCGCCTTTCGCTTATTCTCTGTCAACAGGAATTACCTGACGATGAGCGGTTTTTAGAAATTAGCAAGGGTCCTGAAGGTGAGCGCTATGACATCATGCAGCGCAGTGATAACTTGGTTGTTGTCAAACCCTGGCCCTTCCAGGACGATAAATTCACGGTCAACGTCGAAGCCTGCGACCTCTCTCAGGTGAAATTTGAGAGCAGCACCGAATTAACTCAAGCACTACAAGAAGCCCCGATCAAGGTACTAGAGTGGACATTTGTTAAGAGTTAGATGCATAGAGCTTACAGCTATTTAGCTGAAAATAGCTGTAAGAAAACTAGGTTATGCGATCGCACTCTTCTATCAGCTCCCTACTTATTTTTGCAATGGCGATCTCAGTAACAATTATTGCACAGGGTCATGCTGTGGATATAACCCAAGCTGCTGAGACATAAAAAGTAGCGATCGCATTTAGCGCTAAAGGCGTGAGGTCAGTTTTGATTATTTTAACTTTTATCTAAAGATGTACTGTTAAGCCAGATTATTATTACTTATGATAGTTCCTTTAAATCATTCCAATCAGTGAAAGTAAATATACTTAATAACTGAGGTTCAAAGCATGGACTCAACAGGTAAGGTTCAAACTGTGGACTCATCCTGGTCTCTTCCACTGCCGTTGAAAGAGTATGCAATGAGCCGAGTAACTGTCTACTTTTATAGCGACAGATGGGTTCCAATTAAATATTGTTCTTTGGAAAAGGCAATTTTGCTTCACCAGAAGGCAAATTTAGAAGGCAAGGAAATTTTGTTATTTCCTACTAATATAGACCCTAATCAACTCTCAAACTCTTTTAACTAAAATGCATTGAGGTAGACTATTTTTCAAACATCTTGGCAACAAATGAATCGGCTATAGAGGCGTGCATATATATGTACGCCTCTACTTGTAAATGGGATTAAAATTCGTGCTAACTTGAAAGCAAAAAGTGTGGCAATCGCCAGATAAGGTAATCAAACCAAACCAGAACGCAATGCAACGACTGCTGCTTGCACGCGGTCGTCCACTGCTAATTTATTCATAATCCCCCGGACGTGAGTTTTGATGGTGTTGGGACTGAGATAGAGTTTTTCGGCAATCTCTGGGTTACTCAACCCGTCTACCATCAGCTTTAACACTTCTAACTCGCGCCCAGATAAATTGGCAGTGTTGGTGGTAGGTGAAGGCGGTTTGAGATTATCAATCACTCGCCGCGCAATTTGGGGATCGAGATAGGCTGCACCATCAACTGCAGCTGCGATCGCACTTAACAATCGTTCCACACTTGCACCTTTTATACAATACGCATCTGCACCGCTAGATAGTGCTGCAATAATTTCTGTCTCCGTTTGATGAGATGTCAACATCACCACATGAGTTGCTGGCAGCGCCGCCTTAATTTGCTGTGTCGCGGCAATACCATCCAATCGCGGCAACCCAATATCCATAACTACCAAATCAGGTTTCAGTTGCAGTGCGGCTTGAACTCCCAAATAACCATCTTCAGCTTGTCCAACAATCTCCAACTGAGGATGAGCCATTAACGATTGTTCTAATCCCAACTGCATCATTGGATCGTCTTCGACAATTAACACACGCAATGGCGGAGCATCGATCGGTAAATTTAAGGGATAGCGAGTATCTAAAGACATTTTTATTAGTTAGGAGTTAGGAGTTGGTGGTTAGGAGTTAGGAGTTAGGAGTTAAGGATTGAGAATAGCTTTCAAGGTTAAGTATTTAGGTTTCCAAAAAATAATTGAGGAACTTCTCAATTATTAAACTGAGATTTAGGGCTTCAGACAATTATGTTGGTTCTGAAACTCAAGAAATTGATCTCATCTGATCTGAAAAACCTACCAATCATAAACAAAGCAGGAAGTCAGGAGTTATTCATAACTCTTTAATTCCTAACTCCTAACTCCTAACTTCTAACTTTTCTATTCTTCCACGCGATAGCCTAACTCTGCTAAACTAATCCGCGACTGTCGCCATTTTGGCTGAACTTTCACAAACAATTCTAGATAAACTTTACCAGCAATTAATTTTTGGATTTGTTCGCGGGCTTCACTACCAATTGCTTTGAGCATTGCTCCACCTTTGCCAATGAGTATGCCTTTTTGAGAATCACGTTCAACGTTGATGGTAGCAAGCACACGGGTAATGCTGGGAGTTTCTTCTACTAAATCAATTGCGATCGCAACTGAATGGGGTACTTCTTCACGAGTCAATAATAAAATTTGTTCTCGGATCAATTCACCCATAATAAAGCGTTCTGGCTGGTCAGTTACTAAGTCTGGAGGATAATATAATGGCCCAATTTCTAAATGTTCAATTAATAATTCTTGAAGTTGCGGTAATCCGGTACTAGTCTTGGCAGAAAATTTCACGATTTCCCATTCATGGGACTGGGCAATTTGGGCATAGCTATCATCTATAAACTGAGAATCAGCCGGTTGTTGGTCGGTTTTGTTCACCCCTAGAATTACCGGTGTTTTGCTGCGACTGAGTAATTCGGCAATGTAGCGATCGCCCGATCCACAAGCCACAGATCCATCTACCACAAATAACACTACATCTACCGATTCAATGGCAATTTTGGCATTTTGCACCAAGACTTCGCCCAATTGATGATGGGGCTTATGAATTCCTGGCGTATCTACAAATATTAACTGCGCTTCTGGTGTAGTTAATACACCGCGCAAACGGTTACGTGTAGTTTGTGCTACTGGTGATGTAATGGCAATTTTTTGTCCTACTAACTGATTCATCAAAGTAGATTTACCGACATTTGGACGACCAACAATGCCGATAAAACCTGATTTGAATTCAGGAGGAGCCTGGGGAATTGTTACTTCTCCTGAAAAAGAGAAAGTGTAATTTTCAATACTAGTCACCTTTGGCTCCACCCTCATATTTGATAACTGGGATAACTTGGTTTTTTCTTAGACACAAAATAGGCATAAAATTACCCTGGCATTTTTAGGGATTGCTTTTGCCGAGGTTTAATCTACTACTGGCTCTACACTTATATTTTACAGCTGAGATAACCTTAGTTGTAGTATTCAGAAGTCAGAATTCAGTAGTTAGAATATAAAAAAAATTAAAGTCCAAGTTTACCTCATTTCATCGGTAATTATACCAAACCCACATAAATTATGACTTCTGGCTCAGGAGTTGCTGAATTTTTAGACTTTGTTTTGTTTTTTGATACAAAAGAAACATAAAATTACTTTGGCATTAACAGGGAGGACTTTTGCTTAAGTTTAATCTGCTGCTAACTTTGGCTTAAGTTTCATCGACTATTTAATATATACATTTGGATCAAAATGTCAATAAAAGATGTGGGAGAACCCAAACGCATAGGAATTCTTACGAGTGGAGGTGATTGTTCTGGCTTAAATGCTGTAATTAGGGCTGTAGTAAATTGTGCTGTAAATACTTACGGCTGGGAGGTTTTGGGAATTCGTCAAGCGACTCTAGGATTAATGGCGCGTCCGCCACAATTCACCAAGCTGGAGGTTGATCGAGTTGACTCGTTGTTAACTGCGGGTGGCACAATGTTGGGGACAACCAATAAAGGCGACCCTTTTGCCTTTCCAATGGCGGATGGAAGTTTATGCGATCGCTCCGAAGAAATCATTGCAGGTTATCATCAACTAGGTTTGGACGCTTTGATTGGTATTGGTGGCGATGGTAGCTTGGCAATTTTGCGTCGCCTCGCTCAACAAGGTGGTATTAATCTAGTAGGTATTCCCAAAACCATTGATAACGATATTGGTGTTACCGAACACGCCATCGGTTTTGATACAGCAGTAAATATTGCCACAGAAGCACTAGATCGGTTACATTTTACTGCTGCAAGTCATAGCCGAGTTATGATTTTGGAAGTAATGGGTCGTGATGCTGGACACATAGCAATAGCTGCGGGAATTGCAGGGGGAGCGAATGTAATTTTAATTCCCGAAATCCCTTATACAGTTGAGCATATTTGCCACAAAATCAAAGAACGCCAAGATAAAGGCAAAAACTATTGTTTGATTATTGTTTCTGAAGCAGTTCGTACCCAAGGCGGCGAAAATGTGACGATTACCAATCGCTTAGGTCAATCTCGATACGGGGGAATTGGCGAATATTTAGCCGATGAAATTATTCAGCATATTGATGTAGAAACGCGAGTCACCGTTTTAGGACACATTCAACGGGGTGGAACTGCTTCACCACTGGATAGATTAGTTGCAACAGCCTTTGGCGTAGCCGCGGTTAATCTCATTGCAGAGGGTAAATACGATCGCATGGTGACATGGCAAAATCGCCAAGTATTAAGTGTACCAATTACAGAAGCGATCGCTCAATATAGCGCTGTCAATCCCAATGGTACTTTAGTTAAAACTGCTCGTGGTATGAGTATTTATTTGGGAGACTAAATTTAGTGCTGAGTGAGGAGTGAGGAGTGAGGAATTAAAAAACTCATAACTCCCAACTCCTAATTCCTAACTCCTAACTAACTCCTACCTAATAACTCCCAATACAAACTCGCCTTCATTCACAGCCTGATTGGTTGCGACATCATAAACTAATCCATCTTGTTGAGCGCAGACATCAATTACAGTAGGTAGTTGACCTTCTTTATTAAAACTGAGAATTTGATATAGTTTTTCTCCAGCTTTGACTGTACTACCTAATTCGATTCTGGCTTGAATCATACCACCTGCGATCGCATAATATTTTTTCCGATTGCTGCTAGATGCAAAAGTCATTTCATGGGTTTTTGTGTCGTCTGATAAATCAGGAATTTGCAGTACACCTTTTCGGGCTAAATAACTTTTCACACCCCGTACACCTTTAGCAACTGAATCAGGGTTCATTTGCATTCCTGTTCCCAACTCCAGTGTCCAAGCTTCCACATCAAACTTGATCTCTCTACCAAACTCTTTAAAACAAGCTTCTAGGGCCAACCAAGGTTTGATAAAAGCTTCATCAAAAGCATCACCATCATATTTATTAAGCAAGATTCCAAAATCAAGTAGGAAGTATTTTGCACTGTCTTCTCGATTTCGGAAGTAATAAAGGTAGTCTAAAGCTTGATTTGTAGAACTATGTAAATCAATTAAGTAGTCTGCATCTAAACTCAGATTTTGTAGTTTGTAGCCAAAAAGCTCAGTGTATGGTACTGCACCTGGAGAATTAATTTTTTCTAAAATCTTCGAGAATTGTTGCTTAATTATAGTTAAATAATTTTGTCGAACGACCTCTAGATCAATATGAAGTTGAGATTTAGTAAAAGCTACTAAATCATCAGCTTCTTTCTCGTAGTCCCAAAATATGCGATTCCAGTCTTTGGCTTCGTAAACGCAGTAACGTCCAGGAGAAAAATGATGAGCGCGTTCATTTGTCCCCATTGGATTACAAACGGGAACTAGCCAAATTTCTCCAGTTAAATCTGTATCATTTACTGTTAATAAAAACTCAATTAGCTGGTGAATAACGGCATTACCAGCAATTTCTGAACCATGCAGATTAGATTGAATGTAAACCTTTTTACCAGGTTGAGTGCCGATAAATTTGTATAGTTGTAAGTAGAGGCGATCGCCCGAAGCCATTTGACGTAATACAATGCTTTCAATAAGTGGCAGCATGAAATAACTCGGTAATGATTTAAGTAAATTATCGCTGTAGATGTAGCTATTGATTTACTACCTTAGTCAACTTTTATCGGCTGAATACTGTACTAGCAATGACTTCAAACTGTTTAACAGTGAAGATTTGTGAGCTATCGGGGAGTGGTTTATCTGGTGTAGGTAGTGGTTGGTCGGGTTGGAGTAGTTCGGATGGAGGCGGAAATTGCGGTGGTGGAGAGGGTGAAGGTGGTTGGACAGCGGTGGCGGGAGTTGCAGAAGCGAAGGAGAGTTGTTTTGGGGTAGTTGTACGCTGACTACTGTCTGCGCCCTGCTGGATGTAGTTGTCAAGCTGTTGAACAACATAAGCAGGCAGGATGCAGTAAAAGTCTGAATAACTTTAGCTACCATGACATTGAATTGGGTTCTGTCTGGAAATGTGAGGAGTAGCGGTGGATGAATTAGCACTGAGGACTATTTGTCCAAATGCGTTTAGCGTTGCACCTGTGGCTTCAACAATGCGTTTGGGAGTGGAAATAGTTGGTTTACTAGTAACAGGTGGTAAGGAACGGTTGTTGTTGCGGGGTTTAAGAGACACCCAATCTATTTGTGGTGTATCAGGAGTGAGAATGTCTTTGGGATTGGGTGGTAAACCACCGCGTCCAGCGATCACAAATCGGTTTTGGGCGTAACCTGGACTGTAGCAACCTTGGGCTAACTTGGTGTCAACTGGTATTGTTGGTAATTCAACTAAGCCACTGTTAGGGTTAATCTCAGGTGTGTTTAGTTCTACAGTGCCCTGTATACCAAATTCTGAACTAGCAGTGATGTCACTCAAGGGAGTTGAATTTTCACGGAACTCAATACCATAAATGTCATTGGCTTGAATATCCACTCTCCCACCACTGCCTGTAAAAGCATTGGCAGTGATGTCATTATCTTCGCTGGGGACGGCGAAGATGAAGCCATTGGGAGCATTGATGGTGATATTGCCACCATTACCCCCAGCTTGTGCTGTGCCTGCGGTGGTGGTAATTTGAGCGCCACGACGCAGAAGCAGTAAATCAGTTTGTAAAATGTTGATGTTGCCACCGTTACCCGATGCAGATTCGGCGTTGAGTATGCCACCGTTGTCTAAGGTAACTCTAGGTGAGGTGACGATAATATTTCCAGCAGTACCCGTCGGACTTTGGGAGTTCACGAACAAGCCACTGCTAATGTTAGAACTCTTGCCAGAAATGGTGAAAAAATCAGCAGCATTAACTTTAATTGTGCCTGCATTCCCTTGTCCAAATGTTGAGGTTTCAAGTTTAGCGCGATCGCGTAATGAGAATGAACCAGAATTGATAGTAATGTTACCCCCATTGCCTTGTGTTCCCGTATTCACAAAGCTGAAAATCCCACTGGGAAAACCGTTTTTTTCCCCAGCAATGTCAACAGCGCCACTAACTTTAACATTGACATTCCCCGCATCCCCCTGTCCTGCTGGTTGGGTATCATCATATACACCCCTAGTAAGGGTTTGCAGTTGAGCGCCATCAATTAGTGATAGTGTTGCAGCATTGATGTCGATATTGCCACCTTTACCTACACCCCCTGGTGACACCCTGCTGAAGATGGCAGCATTATCTGCAAGAGAAACAGCATCAAGTGCCCGCACTGTCACATTTCCCGCATTCCCTTGTCCAAAGGTTTCGGTAGTAAGCCCAGCAGCATCAATTAGTGACACTTTTGCAGCATTGATGTCGATATTGCCACCCTTACCTACACCAGAAGCTGACACTGTGCTGACGATGGTAGCATATGCAAGGTCAACCGCATCTTGTGCCCGCACTGTCACATTCCCCGCATTCCCTCGTCCAGAAGTTGAGGCAGTAAGTCGAGCGCCATCTCGTAATGAGAAAGAACCAGAATCGATAGTAATGTTACCCCCATTGCCAACTGTCCCCGTTTCCACCTGAGTGCCAATCCCACTGACAATACGGTTTTTCTCCCCAGCAATGTCAACTTTCCCAGTAACATTAACATTGACATTCCCCGCATCCCCCCGTCCTGCGAGCTGGCCATCAGATGCTTCACTAGTAGCAGTTACCAGTAGAGCGCCATCAATTAGTGATAGTGTTGCAGCTTTGATCTCGATATTGCCACCTTTACCTACACCCCCGGCTTCCACCTGACTCAAGATTTCAGCATCTGCAAGAGAAACAGCATCTCGTGCCCGCACTGTCACATTCCCTGCATTCCCTTGTCCAAAAGTTGAGGCTTGAAGTCCAGCGCCATCGCGTAACGAAAATGAACCAGAATCGATAGTAATGTTACCCCCATTACCTTGTGTTCCCGTATTCACCTGGCTGGTAATCCCACTGGCAAAACCGTTTTTCCTCCCAGCAATATCAACAATACCTGTAACATTAACATTGACATTCCCCGCATCTCCCCGTCCTGCTAGCTGGCCATCAAATGCTTCACGAGTAAGGGTTTGCAGGGTAGCGCCATCAATTAGTGATAGTGTTGCAGCATTGATGTCAATATTACCTCCCTTACCCACACCCCCTGCTTCCACTATGCTGACGATGCCAGCATTATCTGCAAGAGAAACAGCATCTCGTGCCCGCACTGTCACATTCCCCGCATTTCCTCGTCCATGAGTTGAGGCAATAAGCGCAGTGCCATATTGTAACGATAAAGAACCAGAATCGATAGTAATGTTACCACCATTCCCTTGTCCAGAAGTTGAGGCACTAAGTTGAGCGCTATCGCGTAACAAGAAGGAACCAGAATCGATAGTAATGTTACCCCCATTGCCAACTGTCCCCGTTTCCACACTGCTGAAAATCCCACTGCCTAAACCATTTTTCTCCCCAGCAATGTCAACAATACCTGTAACATTCACATTCACATTCCCCGCATCCCCCCGTCCTGCTGGCTGGGTATCAGATGCTTCACGAGTAACAGTTTGCAGTTGAGCGACATCAATTAGTGATAGTGTTGCAGCATTGATGTCGATATTGCCACCTTTACCTACACCCCCTGGTGACACCCTGCTGAAGATGGCAGCATTATTTGCAAGGTAAACAGCATCTCGTGCCCGCACTGTCACATTCCCCGCATCCCCCTGTCCAGAAGTTGAGGCTTCAAGTTGAGCACGATCGCGTAATGAGAAAGAACCAGAATCGATAGTAATGTTACCCCCATCGCCAAGTGACCCTAAAGGCACAAGATTACGAACACTACTTCCACCAGCAACTTTGATTTCCCCGGTAGCATTAAGCGTAATATCTCCTGCAATAGTTTCAGATGTCCCCAAACCTTGCCCAATACCACCGCTTAAAATACTTCCTCCTAAAATCTCTAGATTCCTAGCATTGACTGCAATATTACCGCCACCAGTCCCTTCTACGTATATCGCAGCTTCATTAGTGAGGGATACCGAGGTTCGTGCAACATTCTCAGGAAATCTTAAGCTGAGATTATCGCCATCTACACTCAGCGCTATAGTACCAGGTTCCGCCAACCCTCCTAACTCAACTCGTCCACCATTAGCATTTAATTCTCCGGCATCAATACTGACATTACCACCCACCAGCAGTAAACTCTTACCATCTGGTACTCGTAAACCAAATGCATTAAAGCCTGCTGGATCTCTTCCTGCAAATGCAACTGAGTTATTTTGAATCGCTGCGTTTTGATTAATCTGATTAAACAGCAATGCTGAAGGATTAATAGTCAACAACGGTGAAGGGATATTTTGATCAGTAGCGCTAAAAAATCCGATATTTCCAAATTGCAGTGCATTCGCTGTACTCGCCACAAAAGAACCTTTAACATCCAGCCTCGCACCCTGGCCAAAAATAATCCCATTTGGATTAATCAGAAACAGATTAGCTGTACCCAACGTGCGAATTAACCCATCAATATTAGAAGCTGACCCACCCGTAACTCGACTAATGATATTTTGAATATCTACAGCATTATTAAAAGAAGCGATGCCACCAATAGGAACAGAAAACTCGCCAAAGCTGTGAAACAAATTACTTCCTGCTTTAGTTCCTCCAGTAATATTGAAGATGTTTCCATCCCTTGTAACGCTAGAGTTATTAGGCAAGGTTCCATCCGGGGTAATTTGGGCAAAAACACGCTCTTGCAAAGAGGCAATTAACACACTTCCCACCAAGCAACTAATTGATATTACAAACCTACTACAGCAACACCGCCAATTTTGAGTTATCCCTGACATAGCACCCCCAAGAAATCAGTAACTCCACCGTGTGACTAGTCTTATTTTTCCAAGTTGTAATGCTGTACAATTGGCACTTTAGCACGAGGCAACGGGTGAGGAGTGCGCTAAAGAGGTGAGCGAGGCAATTTGGACAGCACGAAAGAGTAATTTGTAATTGGAGAAAGCGTTTTCTTTGTGTTAGCCTGTTTTACGAAAATGCAATTTCTAGGTCGCTAGGTGCAAGATTTTTTGCCAACATCGAATCATTCATAAGTTTTATTTAAGCATTGCTTGCGATCGCACAGAGCGCACTACCCTAAAGAGCGATCGCATAAGCTTTTGTCAAAAAGTTGTAATGTTAAGGCTTAATGTCGTAACCTTAAGCCTTAATCTTATGATGCTGGTGATTAATGTTGTAATGTTAAGGCTTAATGTCGTAACCTTAAGCCTTAACGTTATAGCGTTAAGCCTTAATCTCGTAACGTTAAGGCTTAATGTTGTAATGTTGGTGACGACAAGACATTCACTTATAACTGCGATCGTTGATTCAAGAACTAATAAATTCTCTCTAGGTAATTTTCTAGGAGATATCGATTCTGGTAAATAGAATGTAGGTTGGGTTGAGGGACGAAACCCAACACCTCAAAGTCTTATAATTGTTGGGTTTCACTCCGTTCAAACGCCACTTCACTAAAGTCGGGAAACCCGCCCACATGAGCGGCTCCCCAACCTACGCATCTGTTTTATTTTTTTCTAGAATTGGTATTAATCACAACAAGGTAGTTATTCAGAAGTACGATATCTACGGCGGGCTACGCCTACGCAATATTTACGCAGTGTTCTATCCTAGAAACAAAAAGGAGCAAAAGTATGCAAGCCTACAAGCTCAACGCCACAATTGATGAATCAGGTCATTAATCAACATGGCATTAACTGCTAACTTTAGAGATTTTGAAGACGCTATTCAATACAGCAGTGCGGTACTCAATCATTTAGATGCGATTGTTACTCGCAACCCTAGAGATTTTCCAGTTGCTACTCCCAGAATTATCACACCTGAAGAGTTAATTCAGGAACTAACAAATACTCCATAAATAATTAAGTCAAATATATATGAATGCCCAATTAACCTCTATCGAAATCCAAGAACTTCGGCAACTTCTCCAAAACGACACCCCAGCGCAAAAAGCACTTACTACCCTACAGCACCACAACGGGAATCTAGAAGCTAGTTTTGATGCACTCTGGCAAGAGAAAGTCGGCACAACAGATTATAGTAAGGGCAAAAAATCTATTTTGCAGCTGACCCTTGACGAAATCCGCGCGGAAATCTGTGGTGATGATGGTTTGCGGGGCAAAATCAAAGAATACACTAATAACCCTGGTAGTGCTTCTTTGTTCAACAGCATCATTGGCTCCCTGGTTGCGGTTGCAGCAGTGCATGGAATACCGATTGATGGTGCGATCGCCACAATTGTCATATTATATATTTTGAAAATTGGGATAAATGTTCTCTGCAAATATACTGAGCCAGATAGCAAGGGAGAGCAAGGTAATAATAACTCCTAACTCCTAACTTTTGACTTTTGACTTTTGACTTTTGACTTTTGATTTTTGACTTCCCCGAAGGGGTTAACTCTCCTCACGTTCCTGGTAAATTTCGCAATTGCTCATCTAAATGACTACGGTCTGCCAAAACTTTTAACAGCGGCCCATGTGAGCTAAATTCTACAATACTCACCGAAGCAACAGGACATCCCAAACGAAAACGGAAGCGTCCCACATCAATCCCCAATAAACTACACAGAATAATTCTGATAGTTGCCTTATGTGAAACAACTAAAATATTGCCACTAGTGTAATTTTGTTTGATTTCTTCAATTACCTGTAAGGCACGAGTAGCAATTGTAACAGCCATTTCTCCACTATTTGGCGCATTCCAAGCCGGATCTGCTGACCAGCGAATATAATCATCGTGATATTCACGGCTAATTATTTCAGGCGTTTTTCCCTCCCACAAGCCATAGTTAATTTCCTTCAAACCATCCCTGAGTTGTGGTTCCATCCCTATTGCTTCACAAAAGGGTTTTGCTGTCAATACAGTTCGCCGCATTGGACTACAAAATATTGCTGTCCAATCCATAGAACTATATGTGTCTGCAAAAGCCTTTGCCATCTCCAAGCCTTCTGGAGTGAGTTCTGAGTTTATAGAACCGCAAAAGGAATTATTGCGACTGCATTCTGTCTGTCCGTGACGGAGGAAATAAAGAGTTAGGTTCACGGTATATTCTCATCGATTGTGAATTTAAGAGCGCTAACAATCAGATGTAGCTGAAGATAGTTAATGCCTGTGGTATATTACTACAATTTTTGAGATTTGAAATGATTTTCAGATTGGCCAAAGTTGCCGTAGCTACGCCCGTCGTAGACATCGCCATTCAAAGAGTAGGCATTGGTGCAGCCGCAAGATATCAAATCAATTTTAAAGGCGATCGCTATACATCTTTCAGGCAATGCCATCTTTTACCAAAGGATATATTAGATAGGGTAGTAAGTGTAGAGTTATCAATTTTTAACTCCACACTTAACACACTCTATTTATCTAAACGGAATTATGTATTGGTTAAGTTTGTTAGCCTAGACTTTGCTAGTAACTTTTTGTTGCTGCTTTTGCTTGTGGCTCAAAGCTACGCCAAAACTAGCGACTGTCAATAAACCCAAGAAAGTTGTAGGTTCGGGAACGGTCTCAGAGTTATAAGTGAAGTTGTCTAACACAATTTCTGTGCCAAAGCCACCATAACCTACATCGACGCCACCGGAGGAAGTAAATTTTAAACTGTCAATGCCAAGGAAGTCAAAGTTAAAGAGTCTAGGCGATGTAGTATCTACAGTTACTGTCGTTGCATACTTAGTTATTCCACCTGAGAAGCCCTCTACCAGAATATCTAAGCCATTATTCCAAGCTGTTGTGAGATAAGCACTATTGAAGTCAAACTGACCACTGCCAAGACTTACAGTACTTACTGTGGCAGGGTTTCCAAATGAATTGTAAGCAACATTTGGTGATGAAACTGTTCCATAGATATAACCAGATGGGTTAATGGAGTAGTTAGGAGTAGTCAGATAATTAAAGTTATCCCAATTCAATCCGCCATAGCCGTTTGGAATTGGACTGCCATAATCAAATTCAGGCGCGGGAAGATCATCAAACGTCAAAACAAGCGCCTGCGCCTGTCCTGTGCCAAGTGTTCCTGCTGCAACAGCAGTAAATGCTGCTATACTACAAACCTTCAGCAACTCTTTTCTGACACCTAATTTTGTCATTGTCATGAAACTAACTCCTGTAAAAAGGTAAATGCAGTAATATTTGCTAGCACTCAAAGTAACTACGCCCATCAAAGCAACTCAACAGGCGGATGATGGCTCACCCTGTCACACCTGTCACAGCCAAAAACAGCGATAAAGATGACTTAAGTCTTCAATCTCGCTTGCGTATTTGATATGCTAGGAAGCATTACGTAAAAGTTAATATTGCTGAAAAAAGAAATATCTTCAACAAATTATTAGCTGGGTTTATGAAAACTTTAAGATATATATCCTTTACAAAAACTTAAAATATTGCCAAAAGCTAGAAATGATAAAGGTTAAATACGGTTAAAGGATTAAATATTTGTATAAGTTTTGTGTGAGTTTTATTTGGCTAAAAATAATTTGATTGTATCCTTACATACATAATTTTTGTTGAAAAAAGGCAAAAAATAAAGGTGGGCAATGCCCACCTAATTTCTTACTCATCCTTCAAACTCCAAACTCAGAAGTTACTTGCGACTACCCAACCACTTAGCCGCCGCAACTCCGATAATAGCTGCTACAACAGGATTACTGAGAAACTTGATAATTCCTGGTTGCTCCGCCAGCACTTGGTGGAAAATGTCGGGGTGGTTGTGATAGACGAAGGACGCTAGTTTGCTAACATCATCAGCACTCATGCGGTTAGGGTGATGTGTAGAAAGTCCCAACTGTTGCTCTAGATGGCGATCGTCTAGTCCTATTTCCTTCAAGTGTTTGAAAAATGCCTTTGCTACATCATCCCATTCATTGGGTTTAATTTGTGCGATCGCCTGTTATAATTCTGCCTCCATTTAGCTGGTAGGAATCCGATCTTGATGTAAAGATCGACCAAATAACTGCCAACGTTGATCTAGTGTTGTACGTTGGACGAAATAATTATAATTTTGATATGCAGATGTTAAATCGGCTGTAGTATTATCCAAAGATTTAACATCCCCCAATTTTTAATAGAGTTTGATTCTCTAATTTTTTTATTGGAAATTGTAGAGACGTGATTAATTACGTCTCTACAAAAATTCTAGCAATCAAGCAATATTCTATTTTCTGTTCCTAGCTCAGGGAATCTGAAAAAAGTTTAGCTTGGCTCTCGAACAACTCATATTCTTTTGCACAGATTAGGATACACCCCATTTGTATCCCTCGATTTTATGCAAACGAAAGTATGAATTATTAGTCAATATTTTTCTTCACATTATCTTTCACGTCTTCTATACCATGACGTACTTCGCTTTCAGCTTGCTTTGCTTTACCCTTGGCTTTATCTTCTGGATCTCCAGTGACATTTCCTAACGCTTCTTGGGCTTTACCTTCAACATTTTTAGCAGCAGCCTTTGCGCGATCTTCTATGCTCATTTTTTTACTCCTTATTTAATGAAAAACTCATTTCAAAGCTGTAAACTAACTTTGAAATCATTTTTTATTACATTTATACAATAGCTTAAAGTTTTTCTTAAAGCCTTCCACCACAAGGCATATTAAACAATTCGTCATTTTTAATTAAGAAAGGTAGTTGTAGTAAGCATCCTGGTTGTTGACTGAATCTAAATTAAAATAAGAAGAGTTTAGTTACCTATGCTAAAAGACATAGAACAAATGTAAATATGGTAATCTCTACTTTTTAAATAAAAAAAACCAGTTTCGTATAGAAACTGGGTTAATAAAGTTATGGGGATGTTTTTTTTTTAATCTAGAAAACCCATCAGGCTTTCAGAATTGTCAATCTCATTTGGTGCTATAGGACGGTTCCCGAAGGTGGAATAACTTTCAGAAATTGCCAATGAACTTGAGGCGATTGGACGAATCCCAGAGAGGTTGATACTTTCAACAACTTGGAATGTATTAGCACCTATTGGACGAATACCCATTGAGTTATAAGTTTCAACTACTTCCAAGGTACTGGTGCTAACGGGACGCACCCCAGCAATTGAGAGGTGTTCAGCAACTTCTAAGTCGCTAGCGCCTATGGGACGAATTCCAGAAATGGCGAGTGTTCCAGAAGCTCCTACTGGCAGTTCATTAACTTCCTCGACTTTATCAGCATTCAAGCTCTGGTCTTGTTGATTTTCAACTTCCTCTGTAGCTTCCCCTAAAGACTTGGCATACTTTTGCCGAGAACTGGTTGCTTTGCCAGCGTTGCTAATAGTCATAAACGAACACCTCTAGTTTGTTAATTGAATTTTACAATAATTAAGGAAAGATGAAATTTTTTCCCATATACCTTAGAGTTTAACCTTAAAAAACCTCATATAGATATAAGAATCTTTAAAACCAATACATAAGTAAATGTAAATTAATAATTTTTGTAAATAATTCTTACTATTTATTTGGTCTAATAAGCCAGCTACAATGGATACAGGGCGGAATCGTCACTATGAGATAGGGTATTTACAGCAAAACTGTATGACAGAATTTTGTCTTCAAGCTCCCTTTAGTCCCACAGGCGATCAACCACAAGCGATCGCACAACTCACAGCTAGTATCCAATCAGGCAATCGTTACCAAACTTTACTAGGAGCCACTGGAACTGGTAAGACATTTTCGGTAGCAGCAGTTATTGAGAAAATTGGCAAGCCTACTTTAGTTTTGGCACATAACAAAACCCTAGCTGCACAGCTTTGTAACGAGTTGCGGGATTTCTTTCCGAACAACGCAGTTGAGTACTTTGTCAGCTACTACGATTATTATCAGCCAGAGGCGTATATTCCCGTTACCGACACTTATATTGAAAAAACAGCGGCGATTAATGATGAAATAGATATGTTGCGGCATTCGGCGACGCGATCGCTTTTTGAACGCCGTGATGTCATTGTCGTTGCTTCCATCAGTTGCATCTACGGTTTAGGAATGCCAGCAGAATATCTGAAAGCTGCCATCCCCCTTCAGATAGGTATGGAAGTAAATCAACGCCAAATTTTACGGGATTTGGCAAATGTTCAATATAGCCGCAACGACATAGAAATGGGTCGGGGAAAATTTCGCGTCCGTGGTGATGTCTTAGAAATTGGCCCAGCTTATGAAGACCGAATTATTCGCGTCGAATTCTTTGGTGATGAAATAGACGCGATTCGCTATATTGATCCGGTGACAGGGGAAATTCTCAAAAGTTTGGAAGCGGTAAATATTTACCCTGCACGTCACTTTGTCACCCCAGAAGAACGATTAGAAGTAGCTTGTCATGACATTGCAGCCGAATTAAAACAGCAAAAACTAGACTTAGAACAAGCTGGTAAATTATTAGAAGCGCAACGTATAGATCAACGAACACGCTATGACCTAGAAATGCTGCGTGAAGTCGGTTACTGTAACGGCGTTGAAAACTATTCCCGTCACTTAGCAGGAAGACAAGCTGGAGCTCCACCAGAATGTTTAATTGATTATTTTCCTAAAGATTGGCTATTAATTATCGATGAATCTCACGTTACTGTACCCCAAATTCGCGGTATGTATAACGGCGACCAAGCGAGAAAAAAAGTTTTAATTGATCATGGATTTCGTCTTCCTAGCGCTGCTGATAACCGTCCATTGAAAGCTGAGGAATTTTGGCAAAAGGTAAATCAGTGCATTTTTGTATCAGCAACTCCCGGAAATTGGGAATTAGAAATTTCTGAAGATCATGTAGTTGAGCAAGTGATTCGACCAACTGGGGTGGTTGATCCAGAAATTTCTGTGCGTCCCACCGAAGGACAAATTGATGATTTATTAGGAGAAATCAAAGATAGAGCCGATCGCCATGAACGAGTCTTAATTACCACATTAACCAAGCGGATGGCGGAAGATTTAACCGAATATTTGCAAGACCACGGTATAAGGGTACGGTATTTACATTCCGAGATTACTTCTATTGAGCGTATTGAGATTTTGCAGAACTTGCGCGAGGGTAAATTTGATGTTTTGGTTGGTGTGAATTTGCTGCGGGAAGGTTTGGATTTACCCGAAGTTTCCTTAGTGGCAATTATGGATGCAGATAAAGAAGGTTTCTTGCGAACCGAGCGTTCCTTAATTCAAACTATTGGTAGAGCCGCGCGTCACATTCAGGGACAAGCAATTTTGTATGCTGATAATCTGACAGGTAGCATGATTAAAGCCATTGATGAAACAGACAGGCGGCGTGGTATTCAAACGGCACATAATCGACTGCATGGAATTACACCACAACCAATTGTGAAAAAATCAAGTAATGCGATTTTGGCTTTTTTAGATGTATCTCGGCGGTTAAATGCAACGGATTTAAAAGTAGTAGATGAACATCTAGATGAACTGCCATTAGAACAGATTCCAGGGTTGATTACTCTGTTAGAAGCGCAGATGAAAGAGGCAGCGAAGAAACTGGAATTTGAAGAGGCGGGGAAATTACGCGATCGCATTAAACATCTGCGGGATAAAATGTTGGGACGTTAACGTGAATCTACTGAGTCCTCAATTGGAGTGTGATTGAGGGGACACTGATGACCGATTGTTAATTGTAAATATCACGGCGATGCCCAACTTCATGAATTGTGATGAGTTGGGCTTCAGTATCAAAGGAATAAATAACCCGGTGGTCCCCAATTATGAGTTTGAACAAACCGCTTAGCGAGAGCATACTTGTAGAGAATGTGACAATTTTACCTTTAGCTTTTGGGTAAAATTAATTATAAATTACGTTTAGCCGGAGGTGTTGTTCAACTCCGCCGTTAGGCTGATGCATCATCTTCAAAGTTAGTCTCATTTTCAATTAATTCAAAAAATTGCGAAATCTGTTCAGTCGAGCGAATGTGATAAACACTTTTAGTGCTTTGAGCCTGCTCGATATACTCACGATATTTTGGGGTCAAATATTTGTGACATAACCAAAGCGTGCGGTAGCTAGTAAGCGAACTCTTAAATATTGGACTCTTTTGGGGCCAGCCTTCTGGCGGTTTAAAGCGACCTGTGATTAGTCGTTTAGTCACCCACCAGAAATGCACATATAGCGGTAGATCGATAAAAACTAGGGCGTTGCTGAATCAAAATATGAATCATGCGATCGCCTCAAGATTGCGGGCGCTA
>NZ_JABXKL010000027.1 GCF_017114995.1 Nostoc sp. NMS9
GAAGCACTGCTGGGTTTACTCAAAGATGAGAGTGAGAGTGTGCGTTACTTTGCTGTTGTTGCATTGGGCAACTTGGGCAACGCCTCGCCACAGGTAGTTAAAGCACTGCTGGGTTTACTCAAAGATGAGAGTGAGAGTGTGCGTGACTTTGCTGCTGAAGCATTGGGCAAGTTGGGCAACGCCTCGCCACAGGTAGTTGAAGCACTGCTGGGTTTACTCAAAGATGAGAGTGAGAGTGTGCGTTACTTTGCTGCTTTTGCATTGGGCAAGTTGGGCAATGCCTCGCCACAGGTAGTTGAAGCACTGCTGGGTTTACTCAAAGATGAGAGTGAGATTGTGCGTGACTTTGCTGCTGAAGCATTGGGCAAGTTGGGTTTGGGCAAGTTGGGTAACGCCTCGCCACAAGTAGTCGAAGCATTGCTGGGTTTACTCAAAGATGAGAGTCAGAGTGTGCGTTACTCTGCTGCTGTTGCATTGGGCAAGTTGGGCAAAAATTCCAGCAATGTTACTCCTACTGTCGCCGAATGGATTTTACAACACCAGGATTCAAAATATGTAGGAAATGGGATTGATGCGCTGTGGAATTTGGTAGTAACAGAAGAATAATTTTTGTTTTTTCACTGGAAGTCCCTAAAGAGTGCTGAATACTCAGCACTCAGTCGATCAAGCAAACCATTCACATTCAGTTAAAAATCGAAGGTGGTGCGAAGTACACCCACATACTGCGTATCATTTCTGTTGTCATTTTCCGGGTTGAGAATCACCCAAAAACCAGGAGTCACTGAGATGTTGTCATTTAGGCGATAACGATAAAATGCTTCGATATGGTAAGCGTTGTCTCGGTCTTGACGGACATCACTGTTAGAGACATGCGGTGGTATACCAAAGAGAATTCCCGGCAGATTGCCTCTACCACCCACATCGGGAAACGACATACCAATCGCCCCAAACCAGGCATTGGCATTGTCACCATTGTTCACAAATAGAGAATCTGTTCCACCCCTACCATTGGAAATATCACTCAAACCAGAATTCTCGGCATTTGCCCAAATATATCCACCCCAAGCGTGGACCTGGAAATTCGGGGAGAAGCGATAGTATCCCTGTGTGCCTACAATATCGTTGGAAGTAGCAATGTTGTTGCCAAAGGGAGCGTTTGACAGGACGCTACCCGTCCCAGCTGAGAGATCGGCTGCTCCAGCAGGGCTATAGCCATGAGAGTAGGCAACACCGATCGCTCCTTGCTTACCATAATAGGCTAAGTGCGCTAGGGCATTGTAGCCGCCATCAAACAAGCCGTTGCTCCCCGATGGCACATTAGGACTGCTTGCTAAATAGCCCAAGGTGAGAACCAAGTCTTTGGTAATGTTCCAGTTAGCCGCTCCACCACCGCCACCTCGCCGGAATAAGGGACTGTATGACCCAAATAGTGAGGGAACTCCATTGCCGTCGTCAGCGATTGTGGGGGGAGTGACGGTGGTTGAAATGTCGGTGTAACCAATGCCTGTAGGCCCAACAACGAAGTTAAGGGAATCACTGACTGGAAAATAATAACGGATGTGGGGGACAAAAAGTGTCTCGTTGCTGTCATAATCGAAGTTTAGGCGTGTCATCCCTGTGCCTGTGGCTGCGGCAATTTGGCTGACACCATTGGAATTCGCAAAGTTACCAAATTCTAGCCGCACTCGCAATAAATCTTTGCCGGTAAAACTGCTCTCAAAGTTGAGACGACCCCGATTTGAAAAGTAGAGATTGGATTCATCATCTTCGCCACCTACTCTATCACCAAAGGTATCACTAATGGCAGTAATAATTTGAGCATTCAATCTAGTAGTTGTGGAAAACTGTTGTGCCTCTAATGTTGCTGTATGTGCCTCTAAGGTATCTACTCGTCCGCGTAGAGTTGTCAGTTCAGCGGCAAAGTCTTGCTGCAACTTTTGCATCACTGCCAAATCTTGCTTATTAACTAAATCGCTAGTAGCTGTAGAAATTAACTCATTAATCCGATCCAAACAAGCATTTAAACCTGCGGCAAACTCATAACGGGTTAAGGCACGGTTCCCGCGATAGGTGGAATTGGGATAACCTGCAATACAGCCGTAGCGTTCCACCAGCGATTGCAATGCACCAAACGCCCAATCGGTTGGTTGTACATCAGAAAACTGGGAAACAGAAGTCACTTGTCCCTGCAAATTCCTATTAGCATCTGCTGCATTAGGATCATCTTCTGGAGGTGCTGCCCAAACTGCTGGAATTGCCAAAAATAAGAGAAAAAAGCTAGGAAAAATAATTTTTAGCATTGACTTATTAATTAAAAATCGTTGATTTATGACCTTCTAACAAAAGAAATTACACTCGAACCAAAGTATGAGCTAGTCAACATTAAAGTTACATATTTTAAGTTGGGGTTTTAGCTCACTTAAAGCAACGCTATGACTTTTTGTTCATTGCTGCTTTTCATAGCGGCTTCTATAATTCTCATTACATTAATTCCATCTTCAGCAGTAACAGCAATTGGCTGATTATCAACGATAGATTTATACATTGCATCGTAATAACCCAAATAACTGCCCTGTGAACTTGTGACTTTTTCTCGAATTAATTTTGTGTCTTTTTCTGTATGCAGCAAGCCATATTCACTTTCCGGCTCTGTATACCAATCAAGTGTGTTAGGCTTCATACCCGCCACTAAATACTCTTCTTGTTTATCGGCTCTGCTTTTAAGAAAAGAACCCTTAGTGCCATGTATGATGTAGGCAGGCGCAGGTTCACGCACAAGGAAACTTGCTTTTAATTTGACGCGCAGTTTGTCGTAGTATAGTATCAACTCAAAACAATCATCTACCTGCGATCGCAGCCTAGTTATACGGATGTCTGCAAAAATAGCATTGGGCATCCCAAATAAATGCAAAGCTTGGTCTATTAAGTGCGGCCCTAAATTATTTAATGTTCCTGCCCCCGGACTTGGAACTTCTACATGTTGTTTATAGCTGAGGGTTGGTTTATATTTTTGAAATTGGAATTCTGCTTCAATAATATCACCTAGTAACCCTTCTTGGACAATTTTTTCGACTGTTTGAAAATCACTATCCCACCTACGGTTTTGATATACAGATAATTTTTTCCCCTGTTTTTGTGCCAATTCTTTGAGGTGTTCTGCTTCTGCTACCGTTGTGGTGAATGCTTTTTCTACCACTACATGTTTGTCTGCAAGCAAGGCTTGTTTAGCATAATCGTAATGGGTATAAGTGGGTGTATTTACTACCACTAAGATTACGCGATCGTCTACTAGCAATACTTCCAAAGAAGGATAGCTTTTTACATCAGGATAATGTTCCTGTATCAGCTTTTTGCTTCTTTCCCAAGAACCGGCTAATTTAAATCCGGGATGTAAATCAATAAACGGCGCATGAAATACCATGCCGGATAAACCAGAAGAACAAAGAGCCGTATTGATAGTTTCCATCTTTTTACTGATTTACTGAAGCGAGAGTTTGTATTTAGTTGTTGTCTGATATTTTCTCCGAAATATCTGCTCAAAAATGGAAATGCAGACTCATTAAGTGAATTAGGAAAATACTGGATTTATAAACACACTGCTACATATTGTTCAATTACGTTGTCGTCATCAGTTGTGAATGTTCCATCTAGTACTTCACCACATTAATTTTGATAAGTTCGTAATGGGTGGCTCTAGCCATAATCTAAGCACTAAAGTGCTGACTACAAACTCCCTTAACCATGCAACCACACAGGTGCAGAAGACACAGAGATCCGAATTACGTTAGCGAGTCTGCGAACGTCATTACGAATTACGCATAGCGGTACTAGATGGATGCTAATTACATGTCTTCTAACTCAATTCCTTTGGTTTCTTTAATAAAAAAGAGAATGAAAAACAATGAGGTAGCTGCTGCAATTGTATAGAGTCCATAGGCAGAACCTAGACCGAAATATTGCAGTATAGGAGGAAATGTTGTGGAAATCACGAAATTGGCAACCCATTGCATCGCAGCAGCAATCGAAAGTGCGGCGGCTCGAATTTTGTTATTAAACATTTCTCCCAACAGCACCCAAACCACTGGCCCCCAGGAGAAACCGAAGCAGAACACATAGAGGTTGGCTGCGATGAGAGCTATAGTCCCGGCGCTTCCGGTAAGATTGGGGTTCCCAGCAGCATCAAGGGGAGCATTACCAAAAAGATAAGCCATCGTCCCCAAGGTAAAGGTCATGCCTATTGACCCTAGTATAAGTAAGGGCTTGCGACCAAATTTATCTACAAAGGCGATCGCAATCAGTGTTGTAATAATGTTGACGGCTCCTGTAATCACCGTGATTGATAAGGAATCTTTTTCGGAAAACCCGACAGCACGCCACAAAACGCTGCTGTAGTAGAAGATTACATTAATCCCAACAAATTGTTGTAATACAGATAAGCCTATTCCTATCCAAACAATTGGCAGGAGTCCGCCACTTCTGCTTAAGAGGTCAGAAAAGCTGGGTTGGCGTTCACGAAGCACTGTCTGCCGAATTTCTTCAATTTTTGGCAGTACGTCACCCCCTAAAATCTTGGTCAGAACGTTAGCAGCTTCTGGTTCTCGTCCTTTAGCAACTAAGTAACGGGGAGATTCAGGAATTGTTAAAGCTACCATCCCGTAGAATACTGCTGGTGGGACTGCTGTCCAAAACATCCAGCGCCAAGCTGGAACCCCCAACAACAGCGAATCTGCTGAACCTCCTGACAGAGCGACGATAAAGTAGTCGCTCAATAAGGCGGCGAAAATTCCCACTACGATCGCTAATTGTTGCAGAGATCCTAACCTTCCCCGCAAATGGGTGGGAGAACATTCGGCAATGTAAGCCGGCGCGATAACACTAGCAACGCCGATGCCAATCCCACCCAATAATCGCCAAAAGATAAAATCCCAGATAGTGAAGGCAAACCCAGAGCCAATGGCACTGATAGTAAACAACGCCGAAGCGACTACCATTGCGTTAACTCGACCATAACGGTCTGCAATCTGTCCGGCAAAGAAGGCTCCGATTGCAGACCCCAGCAACGCTAGGGACACTGCCAGCCCTGTTACCCAACTACTGGTATTAAAAGCTTTTGCTAGAGATAAAACCGCGCCGTTGATTACAGCAGTGTCAAAACCAAATAAAAACCCGCCGAGGGCAGCGGCACCAGCAATCAAAATGACATAAAATGTGTTGGCTTTACGACGAACAGTAGTGGAAGACATAGTTATAAATAGTTGTCATGAACTGAGGAGTGGGGAGTGGGGAGTAGAAACCAAAGACTCATTAATGGAACGTGAATTCAACAGACCTCTCCCTCTCAGCCTCCCTCTCCGAAGCGGAAAGGGAGGAGCAACGCAAAAATTAGGTTTAGGTTCTTAAGCCTCTCTCCGTTTCGGGGAGAGGTTTGGAGAGGGGTTCTTCAGAATCTACCGAACTCACATTAACGGAGTTCCAAGACTCATCCTCTATTCTCAATGCCCAATTCCCAAAGAAATTAATTCTTTACCGTCTGGAACGTCTGCGTAACCGATCGATCATTACTGCCAAAATAATTACTAGTCCTTTGACGACTAGTTGCCAGAAGTAAGATAGGTTCAACAAGGTCAAACCATTGTTGAGAATAGCAATAATCAATGCACCGACAAGAGTGCCGCCAATAGTACCAATACCACCTGTAAAGCTGGTTCCACCTAGAATAACAGCTGCGATCGCATCTAATTCATAACCTTGACCTAATACGCCACTGGCACTATAAAGACGGCTGGCACTCATGATTCCTCCTAAGCCTGCCAGTAATCCGCTAATACCATAGACGAATAGCAAGACACGATTAACTTTAATCCCTGTTAATCTGGCTGCCCGCTCGTTACCACCGACAGCATATATCTGCACTCCTAAAACAGTTTGGCGTAGCACAAACCAGCTAGCTATCACAGTCAATAGCGCAATTATCACTAGCCACGGTAGGGGGCCGAGATATGTATTACCCACCCAAGCAAAATTTATGTCCCGGTTAATCAGCGTTGTCCCTTTGGCAATCAAGAAGGCAACACCCCGCAAGGCTGTAAGTGAACCCAAGGTGACAATAAAAGGTGGCACATCCAAGAAGGTGATGAGCGCACCGTTGAGTAAGCCTAACAGCAATCCTGCTAGCAAGGCAGCAGGTACAGCCGCCCAACTTAAAGCCGGCAGTAGCGATACCAGCAATGCAACTACAGCAGAAACAGCTAAAATTGACCCAACTGAAAGGTCAATACCTCCGGTGAGAATTACAAAGGTCATTCCTGTCGCCAGCACAATATTGATTGATGCCTGACGTAAGATATTGACAATGTTACCGCCGGTGAGGAAGTTGGGAGAAAGGAATGCAAATAAGATGCAGATAATTACTAAGATTGGCAGAATACCCGCAACTTCCAACAGAGTGCTGATTGATTTCCGGTTGCGGGATGCGGGATTGTTGGCTGATTTATTGATAGGCGGTCTGACTGTCTGACTCATGATGCTAATACCTCCGATGCTCCAGTTGCATAGTGCATAATCTTTTCTTGGGTGATTTCTTTGCCAAGACTGCCATCCAGTTCGCCTACCAGCTGTCCTTCTCGCATCACTAAGACGCGATCGCTCATGCCGACAATCTCCGATAGTTCGCTGGAAACCATTAAAATAGCAACACCTTGTGCAGCTAATTCGCTCATAATTCGGTAAATTTCGCTTTTGGCACCGATATCTACGCCGCGTGTTGGCTCATCTAACATCAACACTCTGGGCTTAATGGCTAACCAACGCGCTAGCAGTAGCTTTTGCTGATTACCACCAGAAAGATCCAATGCTCTAATTTCCAAATTGGCTAGACGAATATTAAAGTTTTCCACCGCGTCTGTTGACAGCCGATTCACTGAAGGCCAGTTAACAATTCCACCCTTGGCATCTTGCTTGAGTGTGTTGATGGCAATATTCTTGCGGGCGCTCATCTCCAGAAATAAACCTTGGTCTTTGCGGTCTTCTGGAACGTAGCCAATTCCGGCTTCAATGGCATCACTGGGGGTATTAATTTCCAGTTTTTTGCCATTCAAGAATACTTCACCACTAGCCTTACGGTCAGCACCAAAAATCAGCCGGGATAGTTCTGTGCGTCCGGCACCAACCAGCCCCGCTAAACCCAAAATTTCTCCAGCATGAAGTTCAAAACTAGCAGGCTCAATCTTCTTGCGGGCGTCGCTCATATTTCTGACTGACAGCACCACTGGCCCAGGATTCATTTGCCGTTGATGTTCGTAAAAGTCTTGCATGGAACGACCGACCATCATCTGCACCAATCGCTGTGGAGAAATTTCGCTGCGTGTCAGACTGCCAATATATTGACCATCGCGCAACACGCTAATCCGGTCAGCTAGGGCATAGATTTCTTCCATCCGATGGCTGATGTAAATAATGGCAATGCCATCACGCCGCAGTTTGCGAATTACCTCAAATAAATGGTCGCTCTCGCGGTCAGACAATGCTGCTGTTGGTTCATCCATTACCAAAACGCGGCTTTTATCCTTCAGCGCCCTGGCAATTTCCACTTGCTGCTGTTCGGCGATCGATAAGGTACCAACTATAGTCTGCGCGGTAAAATTGGCTCCAAGGCTTTCCAGCACTTCCTCTGCTTCCAGTTGCATCGCTTTGCGGTCTAAAAACTGACCTCGCCGCAACTCGCTACCCATAAACATATTTTCGGTAACGGTTAAATTCGGTGCAACATTCAGTTCTTGATAAATGAGATTAATACCCGATTTGCGTGCTGTCGCCGGATCGGTAATTTTCAAGGATTGACCATTGATGCGAATTTCTCCTTCATCGGCAATGTAAGCCCCAGCCAGGATTTTCATCAATGTGCTTTTGCCTGCTCCGTTTTCACCCATGAGGGCGTGAACTTCTCCAGGATAAATCGTGAGATTAACATTTTGGAGCGCAGATACACCATGAAATCGTTTTGTAATCCCTTGCATTTCTAACACTGGGGTGCTAACTGGTGTATCAGAAGGTGAGGTTTCAATATTTGTTGTCATCAGCAAAACCTGTAAAAACTATTTAAAATTTGCGATTGTGAATTAGAAACTAATAAACTCATATTTGATTGATCGCAAAATCATGTTTTAAAAGCTGAATACTAGTTTGAAAATAGGGAATGGCGAAGAGATATTTTCATCCTTTGTTGTTAACGTTGCTTAATAGAGGTTGTTGGAAAAATTTGATTGCTATAAATAGACACTCAGACTTTCCCCTGATGCACATACATAGCGGTTCTCAATTGAGTGCAGCAGAGTTTTAACCTCTTTCTAAACCCATCTTTCTATTAAAGAAAAGATAGCAATAGAGATGAGGTTTGGTATTAATTTAAGTGAAAATCGCTGGACATTTTAGGTATGTGCAAAAACTTTACAAATGCACCAAAGGGTTTATATCAAAAGACATAATTTTCAATTGCAGATTCACAGTTTTTATTACTCCCAGCCTTTTTCTGTGCTGACGTTATCTTTTGTGATCAACTTAACTGGAATCAAAATGGTGGAACTGCTAGGTTTTTTCCCATTTAAAATGTCGTTGCCAACTTGAACGGCTTTTTCAGCCATCCCTCGCGGATTTTGAGTAGCAGTTGCAGCATATAAACCATCTTTAGCTGCGATCGCAGTTATTGCTTCTGGCGCACCATCAACTCCGACAATAAAGAAATCTTTACGTTGTGCTTGGTTAGCCGCTAGTTCTGCGCCGACTCCACTCGGATCGTTAATGGCAAAAACCGCATCAATTTTCGGAAAGGTTGTCAGCAAATCAGTCATAACTCTGAGTCCTCCATCCCGACTACCATCTGCATTCTGGTTTTTAGAGAGGATTTTGATATCAGGATATTTAGACAATACACTCTCGCAGCCACTAACTCGCTGAATCACCGAGTCCACTGGCGGGCCATTAACTATTACTACATTGCCTTTGCCTTTAAGACGGTCAGCAATATATTTGCAACTAACTTCTCCAGCTTGGATATTATTAGTAGTGATGGTGGCATCCACACCTCCCTCAGCACCTGTGTCTACGGCAATGACAATTCTACCCGCAAGTTTGGCTTTTTCAACTATCGGCTTAATTCCACTTTTATCAGCAGCATTCAAAACAATGATATCAGTATTAGCAGCAGTAAAATTTTCAATTTGATTGGCTTGTTGGTTAAGGTCATAAGCACTGGAAGCTATAATAACATTGACATCTTTTCCGCCAATTCTCTTCGCTTCTGCCTCAACTGCTTGTCCCATAACGACGAAGAAAGGGTTACTTAGATCGCCAACAGTGAAGGCAACCGATCGCAACTTTGTATTCCCAGTGGCGGTTTTAGTTTCTGCACTAATATTGGTAGCAGGTTTAATATCAGTGTTAGTAGCAGTGTTGCTATCGGGAGAACCATTTGTACAGCCGACAAGGTTACTACTGATGATACCTAGTATGCTAGCTGCAATTACACGAAGCGCAACACCAGAGGTAAACACAATCTTTTTCACATTCATATATCTCCTAAAAGTCATTCTTATTTACACCAAATTTAGAAACGATGTATTGTTCAAAAAATAGAGTAAAGTATTGTAACCCTCCTGTATCAAGCCTTTTCTGTGTGTTGTAACTACGAATTACAAATTACCAGCCTTTGTAGCTGCTAAGGTTTTCTCTAGTAACCAACTTGACTGGAATTAGAATCTCAGATGACTCAGGTTTTTTACCCTGAATGATATCGTTGCCAATCTGAACCGCTTTTTGAGCCATCCCTGCGGGATTTTGAGCAGCAGTTGCAGCAAATACACCATCTTTGTCTTCCATTGCTTTGGTTGCATCTGGCGATCCATCAACCCCAACAATAAAAAATTCATTGCGTCTTGCTTGTCTAGCTGCTAAATCTGCACCAACACCGCTTTGATCGTTCGTAGCAAAAACAGCATCAATTTTGGGAAAGGTTGTCAGCAAATCACTCATGACTCTTAGTCCTCCATCCCTTGTCCCTTCCGCGTTTTGCTCTTTAGAGATAAGTTTGATATTAGGATATTTAGACAATGACTTCTCACAACCACTCACTCGCTGATTGATTGAGTCCATCGGAGTACCGTTGAGAATGACTACACTACCTTGACCTTTGAGGCGATCAGCAATATATTGGCAAGCAATCTCACCAGCTTGGGTATTGTTGGAACTAATCATCGCATCCACATCTGCGTCAACGGCTGAATCTAATGCAATAACAACCCTACCTGCAAGCCTTGCTTGGTCAATAACTGGTTTAACTCCTTTTTTATCAACAGCGCTAAGGATAATTAGGTCAGTATTCGCAGCCGTAAAATTTTCGATTTGGTTGCTTTGTTGGTTCAGATCAAAGGCACTGGAAACTGCATTAACTCTGATATTACCCCCGATTTTTTGAGCTTCTGTCTCAGCCCCCTTCTGTACAGCATTATAGAAGGGATTGCCTAAATCACCCAAAGCTACGCCGATTGTTTGCAATTTTCTATTTGGCGTACTAAGACTCTCTGCACTTATATTAGTAGCCTTGTTAGTAGTATTAGTTGCAGTATTGTCATTTTTAACGCCATTTGTGCAACCAACAACCACGAAACCTAATATGCCAACTATGAGCGAAATTCTCTTCATATTTATAACAACAGATTGAAATTTGATCGATGTCATCACAATCTAAACTAGGTCTGAAAAACTTAGACCTAACCTAGCGATCGCACTAGCTTTTGGAATTTAAACTCCAAAGGTCTTGTGATTTGACATAATTGGAGTGATTGCTATTAGTTTCATTAAACTAAATGGTTTATTGTTAAAGCAAAATCATGAATGTTACACTACTTCAAATAATTACATTATTTTTTGGTGGAATTATTTCGTAGTGCGTAGCCTGAAAACAGCGTTTAAGTGAAACTTCCAAAAATTAGTTTTATTAAACTTGTAAATCTTTATTTGTTTTGACTTTCTTCATTTTATCCGGCTCCAGCGCAAAAATTAATTTTGTTTATTGAACTTTACAAATGCAAAACTTTTTAAATCTCTCGAGAAAACCCAAGGTATTCTTTTCAAAGCATTCGCATAAATTAGCCTATTCAATATTAGGGTCAATTTTAAAAACGTTAACATTTTTCAATCAATATTTTTCAGAAAAGATACTGTTATAGTAGAGAAGTATTTGCTTAAAAAAGCTAGATTTTGATAAATGTAAACATCCTTTGGTAAGATTTTCTAAATTAACTCTAATCAGCTTCCAAGCGTATTTTTTTGTTATTCCTCCTCCATCATTTGAAGGCAATACAAGAGTGAACAAGATAATATTTTTAAGCCTGATTAGGGATAAAGAAAGTTTGTATACCAATAATATCTTGTTCTTGCTTTATTCCCTTATAAATAGAAAATTCTGAATTATTTTTTAAGCAGTTTAAAACTTTAACGTTGCAGGTAAATATTTTGCCACCAAATCTTCATAGTATGGTTTTAATTTCTGCCAATCAGGAGGAATAGGGTTTTTTGAATACAAATCATAGGGATTGAATAAACGTACCCATTTAAACATTTCTTTATCATGTTTATCCATCAAATGCTCATACGCATTTTCACGATGTTGAGGATAAAACGAGTGATAGCGAAGTATATATAATGCAGGTTCGGGCAAATAGTTTTTCATCATCTGATAAAAATACTCATCATGCCCCCATGAAAGATGTACATTACTCAATCCACAGTTAGGCTCATAAATGCCATATTTACTCTTATAATCGGGGTTATTATAATCAGGATTTTCTTTAAATAATTCTGAGAAAACAATTTTATTAGAAAATGCACAACCGACAGGATAAGTATCCCCTACGGTAGCCCATTGAGGTTCTCCAAACAGACAAAGCACTTTCCCCATATCGTGAAAGAAGCCAGTAAGTACCATCCAATCAGGATGACCATCAGCGCGAATAGCTTCTGATGTTTGCAATAGATGCTGTAACTGATCCATATCTGTATCAGGATCGGAATCATCGACTAATTGATTCAAAAATTCCACCGCATCCCAAACAGACATTTCTTTTTTATCAAACTTCAAAAATTCTTTTTCTTTTTGAAGTACAAAATTATATGTTTGATTAATATGATTTAACCGATAAAACTCTTTCACCGTATATCTAATAGTCGTTTCGTAATTCCTGTACTCTTCGGTGGTTTTACCTTCTTTAACTATGCTATCTGGATCGGGATAGCGATTAAGTAAGTCTTCTTCCCATTCTTCTAGCGAATGTAAGGGATTGTTTTGAACCTGAAGAATGGCATTATTTAGAGTTTGAGACATATCTTCCTACTTGTCGATATTGTATTTGTTAAATGGTACTTTCGCCCTCTATTATGCACAGGTGTACAAAACCTGTATTGGACTTATTATTTATTTTTGCACACGTGTGCAAAAATGTGTGTTAAGTTTCATTTCGTCTTTGCATACCTATACACGCTCTACTTCACCAAGTGTTTTATCTGATCTGTTTGGTTCAGAATAAAAATGGTGCTTTTGTTTTTTGCACATCCGTGCATGAATTTACTAAATATAAGCTAATATTTTTGTTTGCACACGTGTGCAAAAACTATAATTATGATTTTTATGTCTGACTCAACCAGCGTAGTATCAATTTGTCAATTGTACAGTCGTGGAATACTTAACAAGATTAGCCAACTCTTGTAGCTGGTTTATCGCTTCTGCACCCTCCAACTTCATTAATTCGCGATCGTCCCACAATTCCATCCAAGTAATTCCGTAATCAGACACTAAAAACCGAATCAGGTGCTTTTCTTTCAGGCTAACCATAAATGAAGCACTCTTCATTTGCTCACCGCATGTATAACAAGACGCAGTATAGCCACGCCGCTCAAGTATAATTGTCAAGGCTTGCAGGTTCATTACCAAGTCTTGGATGAATTGCTGATGCTGTTGCGCTAATCTTAGAAACACTAGTTTTCTCCTACCATTACAGTTATCTGCTTGCTTTGATATTTCTTTAGACTTAGATCTGATGTGATTTAGTTGCCAAAAGTTCGTGTTTTCGTAGATACGTGATTAATCTTAATATTACGGTTGTCAACAATCAGCTAAATTTCCAAAGCCGTTCTAATATTTTGGACAATTATCTGGGGTGTCTGTGCAATATCCATACATAGAGTATCTACTGGTTCTTCAAGTGTATAAAACTGGCTATCGAGTAGTTTTTCGCTCATGTAATGATTGCTACGCTCTTGTAAGCGCATTTGAATCAACTCATAAGACCCTTTGAGGTAAACTAGCTTGATGCGTTCACTATCTAATAATAAAAATTGCCGATAGCTATCTTTTAAAGCCGAACACGCCAGCACCACATTTTTATTTTCTTGCAGCCAGTGTTTAATAGCAGTTTGCAAATCTTGTAACCAAGGCATCCTGTCATCTTCACTCAGAGGCATACCGCGCCGCATTTTCTCAACGTTCTCTGGCGAGTGGAAAGCATCGGCGTCGCTAAATTCCCATTCTAAGGAGTCTGCTAGCAGTTTTCCGATGGTGGTTTTCCCAGAACCAGACACACCCATTACGAGGATAATCATTTTTTTCTTAATAAAAGCTTAACTAATTCGTAATTTGTAATTCGTAACTTGTAGTTGTAATCATGGAGGGAAGTAAAAGTGAGGACTTTTAACTCCTTTCCATACAAAATGTGAGTTGTATTAAAATTCTTGACAAATCACAATTATTTTCTATAATACATACAATTGCACACGTGTGCAATATTTAAAAGCAAAGATAAAATAATGAATAAACGAAGAATTTCAATTGAAGATATTGCCCGCAGAGCAGGCGTTTCTCATTCTACAGTTTCACGCGCTTTGCGAGATAACGCTCTAATTAGCCCGAAAGTGCGAGAAGAAATTAAGCGACTGGCGCAGGAGATGAGCTATGTGCCGAATGCTATTGCTCAAAGCTTACAAAATAAACGTACTAATACTATTGGTGTAGTAGTAACTTCAATTTCAGATCCCTTTTTTGCGGAGGTAGTAGAGGGAATCGAGAAGATAGCTAGACCAGCAGGTTTGAGTGTTTTATTGAGTGCTTCACACCGAGATTTTGAGCAGGAAATGGCAGCTATTGATACTTTTCATCGCCGGAGAGTGGACGGGATCTTAGTAGCCGACTCACGAATTGGTAAACAGCATACAAAGCAACTCACACAAATTGCTGTGCCAACAGTTTTGATTAATAGCCAGACTGAAGACCAATCGGAAATTTTTCACTCAGTAGCAATAGACGATCGCTTAGGTGCTAAATTAGCGACAGAGCATCTAATTAGTTTAGGACACACTGCCATTGGTTATCTGGGTGTAAGCGATCGCAGTAGGTCGAACCAGCAGCGCCTAGAAGGATATCAAATGGCCCTTGCGGAAGCTGGTATCCCACCAAATACTGATTGGATTTCAATTAGTGACGAATATGATACCAGAACTAGCGATGTTAACACCGGACAAAATATGCTGTCTAAACTATTGACTGCGGAAGTTACAGGCATATTTTGTTACAACGATATGGTGGCGGTTGGCGTTCTGTTAGCTTGCCAAGAATTAGGTATTTTAGTACCGCGAAATCTAAGCCTCGTCGGATTTGATGGTATTGCTCTGGGTTGTTACGTTACGCCGCCGCTGACCACAGTTAGCCAGCCAATGTTAGAAATTGGTGGCATAGCCATGCAAATGTTACTCGATTTATTAGAAGAAAAAACTGTGGAAAACCGCGTTTTATCTCCTTTTCTAGTACAGCGTGGTAGTAGTGCAGCATTATTAACAATTTAAAATTCAAAACAATTTATGTCGGGAATTTTAATCAAACAAAAATTATGTTAACCAAAAAACCGAGTTTATCTCCCGATCGCTGCTTTTCTCCAGAACCAGTTCAAAGACGACTAGCTCATCAATTCTTTGATAGTATATCTGCGTTACCTTTAGTTTGTCCACACGGACACGTAGATCCAGCTTTGTTAGCTAATCCCGTAGCCCGTTTTGGTTCACCAACCGAATTACTGATTATCCCTGACCACTACCTTTTGCGGATGCTTTATAGTCGGGGCGTATCTCTGCAAGCTTTGGGCATACCAACCAATGATGGTTCGCCAGCAGAAACCGACCACCGCAAAATCTGGCAATTGTTTGCCGACCATTTTTATCTATTCCAGGGTACTCCGTCTGGGTTGTGGTTGAAAGAGGAATTAACTAACGTTTTTGGGGTGGATGAACCTTTAAACTCTCGCAATGCCGGACGTATCTATGATTATCTGGAAGGTTTATTAGCCTCACCGGAGTTTTCCCCGCGTGCTTTATTCAAACGCTTTAACATCGAAGTGCTTTGTACTACCGATGCCGCCAGTGATAACCTAGAGAATCAGCGATCGCTCCACGAAGCAGGTTTTACTGAAATTAGACCAACTTTTCGCCCCGATGCGGTAGTTAACCTGGATGCTCCTGGTTGGCGCGAAAATCTTACCAAGTTGGAAAGCAGTATCGGTAGAGAAATTAACACTTACGCCAATTTTGTGCAAGCTCTCGAAAAACGTCGAGCTTTCTTTAAAAAAATGGGTGCGACAGCTACCGATCAAGGTGCAGCTACACCTTATACCACACGTCTTTCTGACCAGGAAGCCGAAGCTATCTTTGCTAGAGCATTAATCGGCAAGCTGAATCCAGGTGATGTAGAAAATTTTACCGGTCATATCTTCATGGAAATGGCACGGATGAGTGTGGAAGATGGCTTGGTGATGCAAATGCATTGTGGTGTGATGCGTAACCATAATCCGGCTTTATTTGAAAGATTTGGAGCTGATAAAGGTGCTGATATTCCCGTAAAAATAGAGTGGACTCAAAATCTACGCCCGTTGTTGTCAGCTTATGGTAACGATCGCAACTTCCATTTAATCATTTTTGGCATGGATGAAAGCACTTATAGCCGCGAGATGGCTCCGTTAGCTGGTCATTATCCCAGTGTATTGCTCGGGCCGCCTTGGTGGTTTCACGACAGCGTAAATGGTATGGAGCGTTATTTCAATCAGGTAATGGAAACTGCGGGAATTTATAATACAGCCGGGTTTAATGATGATACACGGGCTTTTGTTTCGATTCCGGCTCGTCATAATGTCTGGCGGCGAGTAGCTTGCAATTGGTTGGCTGGATTGGTAGCGCGGGGATTGGTTGAGGAGGAGGAAGGGTATGATATGGCTCGTGCTTTGGCTTATGACCTCGCTAAGGTTGCTTATAAGTTTGCGTAAAATCGTGGGGAGTTGAGGGGGAAATTTAAACGCAAAGGAGCGCGGAGGGAAGCGCAGAGGTACGCAGAGAGGGGGAATGGGTGATGGCAGAGTTGATTTTAAGTAAACTTTTTAGCTTGAAGGAGCGGGTAGCGGTAGTTACTGGTGGTTCTGGTGTGCTTGGTGGGGCTATGGCAAAGGGTTTGGCTCTGGCTGGAGCGCAAGTGGTCGTTTTGGGTCGCAATGAAGTTAGGGCGGGGGCGGTGGTGGCTGAGATTACTGCTAATGGTGGAGAAAGTATGGCTGTGGTAGCAGATGTTAGTGATCGCTCCCAATTAGAAATCGCTAGGGATGTTATTATACAGCGTTGGGATGAAATAGATATCTTGGTAAATATGGCTGGCGGTAATATTCCGGCTGCTACAATTACTCCCGATGCGACTATTTTTGATATGCCTCGCGTTGCTTTTGAGGAAGTAGTTAGCCTCAATTTAGTTGGCACTCTACTACCTTGTCAGGTTTTCGGTCAAGCAATGGTGGAAAGAAGTCAGCCCTACGGTTGCATTGTGAATATTTCTTCTATGTCTGCCATTCGAGCGATTAGCCGTGTGGTTGGCTACTCAGCTGCGAAAGCGGGGATAGATAACTTTACTCGCTGGCTAGCTGTAGAACTCGCCCAAAAGTATGGTGATGGAATGCGAGTAAATGCGATCGCACCAGGTTTTTTTATTGGGGAACAAAATCGAGATTTACTCTTAAATTCTGATGGTAGTTTGACCGTTCGCGGGCAAAAAATTATTGACCATACCCCCGCCGGACGTTTCGGAAAACCAGATGAATTACTCAGCACCTTAATCTGGTTATGTAGTTCTGGTTCTAGTTTTGTTAACGGGGTAGTTGTGCCGGTAGATGGTGGATTTAGTATCTACAGCGGAGTTTAATAATGTCATGTATTCACTGGCTGTAAATAACGGGACACTTTCAGATGAACAAGTTTCCGAGCTAGTTCATCAAGCTTTAGCAGACCCTAAGTTTGATAGACAGCGCATTTTGGTGTTAATTCCAGATAGTACCCGCACTGCTCCCATCCCTCAAATGTTTCGATTGCTTCATCAGGAGTTGGGTAAGAGGGTCGCGGCTCTGGATTTTTTAATTGCTCTGGGTACACATAATCCTATGAGTGAAGAACAAATCAATCAATTGGTAGGAGTAACACCAGACGAGCGAGAGACAACTTTTCAAAAAGTTCGCATCTTTAACCACCTTTGGAATAAGCCAGAGACCTTTATCTCTTGTGGAGTAATTTCGGCAGACGAGATAGCAGAAATTAGCGGTGGTATGCTACATCAGTCAGTTGATGTGCGTATTAATAAGCTTGTAACAGAATACGATTTGATCGTGATTTGCGGCCCAGTTTTTCCCCACGAAGTTGTCGGTTTCTCTGGTGGAAATAAATATTTTTTTCCTGGTATTGGTGGTCAAGAAGTAATTAATCTCTCCCACTGGTTAGGTGCTTTAATTACTTGTTACGAAATTATTGGTACGCTGGGAATAACACCAGTCCGGCGTTTGATTAACCGAGCCGCTAACCTGATTTCTACCTCAAAACTTTGTTTGGCGATGGTCGTCGCACCAAAAACAAATCAGCTAGCTGGACTTTATATAGATCAACCAGAATCAGCCTGGGAAGCTGCTGCACAATTATCAGCTAAACTGCATATTAAATATGTAGATCGGTCTTTTAAACAAGTGCTTTCAGTCATGCCCCAAATGTATGATGACATTTGGACAGCAGCAAAAGGAATGTACAAGTTAGAGCCAGTAGTAGCCGATGGAGGCGAGGTAATTATATATGCGCCTCACATTACCGAGTTTAGTTACACACACGGTGAAATTCTCTCCCAAGTTGGCTATCATGTGCGGGATTACTTTCTCAAACAGTGGCATAAATTCCAAGATTATCCTGCTGGAGTGCTAGCCCATAGTACTCACTTAAAAGGGATGGGTACTTTTGATCCGATAAAAGGAGAACAAGCGCGAATTCGTGTTACTTTAGCTACTGGCATTTCTGCTGAACGCTGTGCTGCTCATAACTTAAACTATCGCGATCCGGCGACCATTCAACCCACAGAATGGGCTAATCGAGAAGATGAAGGCATATTGCTTGTGCCAAAGGCTGGCGAGATATTGTACCGTCTAAGTGACAATAATTTTCAGGTAACTAAATCATAGACTGCGATATCTACGATGGGCTACGCCTACGCAATTGCAGGTGAATTTTACACTTCGCGCTATTCTTGATCTGATGAAACGTCAGCGAATCAGTTTATAGCAGCGAACAAAAAAGCATGGGTGGTAAATTAATTGTATTTGAAGGGGTGGAAGGCTGTGGCAAAACCAGCCAAATGCAGCTTTGTTCTGAGTGGTTGGAAAGTCTAGGTGTTTCTGTGGTGGTAACTCGTGAACCAGGGGGAACAGAGTTAGGTTTACATCTTCGCCGCTTGCTACTAGAAAAGGCAGAGGATAAACCAGTTGCAGAAGTGACAGAACTCTTGTTGTATGCTGCTGACCGATCGCAACACGTTGAACAAGAACTTAAACCAAATCTCGCAGCCGGGAAATATATTTTATGCGATCGCTACACTGACTCTACCATTGCCTACCAAGGATATGGTCGCGGTCTGAACATGAGTTTAATCAATCAGCTTAATAATATTGCTACTGGTGGTTTAGAAAGCGATCTAACTATTTGGCTAGATGTCGATGTCGAAGTCGGACTAGCCCGCAAACTCTCAGACCAAGTAGGACTAGACCGCATTGAACAGGAGACAATCGCTTTTCATCGGCGCGTTCAACAAGGATACGCACATTTAGCAGCATCCCATCCCTCACGAATTGTTCGGGTAGATGGCAGCTTGAGTAAAGAAGCTGTACAACAGGTAATTCAAGGAATTTTGCGCGTACATCTGCACTTGGCGAGATAGGGCAAAAATAAACCTGAAAGTTTTTAATGAGAGTTTGGTCAAACTATATACTGATTTTTTTAAACCAGCTGCAATACGGTTCAGTTAACCAAAAATCTCGATTTTTAGAAAAGTTGTTGCACTAAACTCCAACAACTTTTCACTACTTCCCTTTTTTCTCATCCAGTGCTTTTTGAATAGCTTCTCTGCAAAACTCAGGAGGGTCGTCTTGTGCCTTTACCTCTTCCTTCATTTTTTCAGTAGCACGAAAGCTGATAGTAGTTGTCATGGGTTCCTCACCCTTGCGTTGTATTGGTTCTAAATTATCGGGACTTCCTTTAGGATTGGGCATTGTTGAGAAATATGAATAAAGCTTGAATTGTCTGTGTACAAATAATTAGATTATTTAATCGGTGGTGCTACCAGTCTTGCAAACAGTTCACCACCGATACCACTTTTACAAATGGGTAATTCTATTTTATGTTCACAAGGTCAGAACTCGAAATCAAAACTACTGCTGAGTTGAGAGACTTATGTAGGCGTTACGGATTAAAGCCTACTGGGAATGGAGGGTACAAGACTAGTTGGATTGTTACTTTGATGGCATTCCCACAGATAGCACTCTCGCAATTAAGGCAAGGAAGAGGGTTAAAATCACCAGGTTTTAGTGTTATTCAATTCCTCGAAGGAGTCGTAGATGAGATGAACTCTCCCACTGATGAACAAGCGGCACTAATTCGGATAACTTTAGAGCGCAAACCTATGAACTACCCTGACCGATACGACCAAGAGAGTTTATTGAACTTGCACAAAGCTAAAATGCACCTTGAGATGGCTATCGGACTGCTAAATCAGTAAATTCAGTTTACAAAGCGAAAGTAGTTAGTCTCTAGCAACCTAAAGCTAGGGACTATTGAAGCGGTTTTTTATTCAAGGATGTGGCTTTTGGCGACGCCGAATAGCCCGTCGTAGATATCACTATTTGGCTTTGTTGATAACTAGTGTCAATCGATAGAGTTGATTTGTGGTTGTAGTGAGTTGGTGTGCGATCGCAGCGCTATTAACCTTTATGCTGAAGGGAAAATGAAAACAACAGCTATGAAATTTGCACAAAATCTCATCCCCCGCCAAGGCTTGCTGAAAGCCCTGACTTTAGCAATTCTTGTATTGGCATCTGTGATATCTCCCAATGTTCTAGCTAACGAGAGCGAAAAAGCAACATTCAACGGCACAAACACACTCCAAACCATACTTACCAGTAGTCATCGCTCAGAGCAGAATCGCCTTCGAGACAAGTACCGCCACCCAGCCCAGACTCTCGAATTCTTCGGTCTGCGCCCAAATATGACGGTGGTTGAATTGTGGCCAGGAAGCGGCTGGTATACTGAGATATTAGCCCCTTTTCTAGCACCCAAGGGACAACTCATAGTTACTAACTTGGCTTCTAGCACAAGTAAACCCGCTCTGGCTTTGCAAGAGAAACTGGCAGCTAATCCAAAGGTTTTTGGTAAAGTCAAAGTAGCGCAAATCAATCCCCCAAATGAACTTACCCTAGCCCCAGAAAACTCTGTGGATATGGTTGTTACTTTCCGCAATATTCACAACTGGGTGAAAGCTGGCTATGCAGAGCAGGTTTATGCAGCGGCTTACAAAGCACTCAAGCCAGGGGGCATCTTAGGGGTGGAAGAACATCGCGGACTTAAGGGGATTTCTTTACAAAAGAGTATTAAAACAGGCTATATGTCTGAAGATGAGGTAATTGCTGCTGTGGAGAAGGCTGGCTTCAAATTGGTGAGCAAATCAGAGATTAACGCTAACCCAAAAGATACCAAAGACTATCCGGGCGGAGTTTGGACACTACCTCCAACCTTGAGCCAAGGTGAAAAAGACAGGCAACGCTTCCTCACCATTGGGGAGAGCGATCGCATGACCCTCAAGTTTGTCAAACCCAAAGCCTCGTAAGAGGGAGATGAGTGAATGCAAAGACAACTGCGGCAACCTATCTAAATGTGATACTGTGCCATTCCCTTTACCATTTGCGATCGCCATTACTCTAATCCCAACTGTATTTTTATTGTTTGGCAACAATTAACCGGAGGTTTAAGACGGCGCTGGGCAAATAAACTGTTGAATACATTTACTGAAGCTTTATCAGCGTTTAGAACAGCTATATCTTATCGTTTTGTTGGTTGGCTACAGGAGAACACAGACGTATTTGCCTTACACCTAAAGCGTTTAGGGTTTGTTTGGGCTTGAACTTTGTTCAAGTCCCGTTATAGATTGATCTTTCCGTCTGTAATCGCGGAAAATGCGCTGATTGACCTCTATTTGCCTGGTTAAGACTTTATGTCTATTAACAGAACTGTTTTACGCTTTGGTGCAGGAATCCTGGCATTTTCCGTACTGTCAGCCATGTTCCTACCACGTGTCCTTCGGCAACACGGTTATGCCTTGCCCGGACGAAACGGCATTCCTTGTACAATTCCATACGGTCAGCGTAGCTACGTCGGGTCTCTGGAATGTGATCGGGATTATATGTATGGAAAAACTCTAAATTGCAGGTCACAAACAGATTTAATCAATAAAGGATGGTGGCCACTTGAACGGGTTGGGTCTATTCCTACACTGCTGGGTGCGTCGCGTCCGCTGTTTGTAGAAAGCCGTCTAAAACAAGACACACCAACAGCGGTATTTATGCTCGTTGAGCCAGGATGTTATGTGCCTTATTCACTCTTAGGTGGGCCATAGGAAGGAAACTAAACAGTCAACACCGTGCTTCAGCGAAGAACCCGCTAACCATTTTCTCTTCCCCACACTTTTTTTCGTTCACCCGACAACTGCTGCCTTTTGATAATCGCATGAATGGCAGCTTCAAGCGATCGCGCAGCTAAGAAGAGAGAAAAGCACAGGAGCGATCGCACCAGATATCAGCCAAGGGTTAAGGCTGTTCAGTTGTGCTTAAAGCCAAGGATTTGATTTACTTCCGACCCACAAAAAAAAGCCACATAATCTACTACAATATGGATATCATAAGTATGAAAGTTTTCTTTTAATATCGTTTTTAAATCTTCGTGAGTATCATCTGTGTTGCTAAATATTCCTTTAGCAAAGTTTTGCAAAAGTCCTATCAATTAGAAAAAAATTTTTATGGCTTACCAATTGAAAAAAACTTTAGCAGTTGCCACAATCATTGCTGTATTCAATATTTTGAGTCAAGGGAGCGCGGGTGCTGTCAGTTTTAATTTTACTCAAGGTGGTTGGTCACAAGGTGGAATAGTAACTGGGAGCTTTTCAGGAGAAGATTTAGATGGTAACAGGATTATTTCCGAAACTGAGATTACAGATTTTTCATTAGCTTGGTCAGGAAATGAAAAAGTACCTAGATTTGGTTTTACTAGATTTGATTTTAAAGATGTATATACCTGGCAATTTTCCACAGAGCAAGTTCGCTTAATTTCGGGTTCTACAAGTAAAGGAACAACCTTTTGGTCTGCTGATGGTAAAACTAGTTCTGTTGGGATAGGTGCTTTTGCAAGAACAATTAGTGATACAACTGAGTCAGCGCCAGTCTTTGAGCTAGTAAGTGTGCAGCCTGTTCCAGAACCTAGCACCATTGTTGGAAGTTTGGTCGTCTTATGTGCAATGTTAATCAAGAAAATATTTTAACTTAAAAGCATTCGTGACAATTAAAAAGCTCGTTACCTTTGCGTAAATCCTAACGATAAAAAACGTTGCATTCTTTTTATTATACTCTCACTCTTTTATTGCCAAGATGTGATGTAGAGTTATCTGTGGTGCGATCGCTTGCCTTATATTGACTGACTAGCGATCGCCACTTTCTTTCCATCACTCTGAATGTACAAGTTGTTCTTATCAAGATTGCAATGTTTCTCATCAACATTAGAACATCCATAAGGAATGTTGTAATATTTATCATCAACATTAGAATATTCCTTATCAATACTAGAATATTTATCATCAACATTAAAATATTTCGGTATAACCTATTTCCCAGCCGGACACACTGATTGCACTTTTTGGGGAAGTTGCCGACACATCTGCTGTAATCTTTGAGGATTAATTTGCCACCAAGCAAATAATCCCAGACTTGTACCCCCCACAAGCAACGCCAACACTCCACCCAGCATTACCAAACGTTTACCCCGCTTCGGTTTTGTAATTAAAGTTGGTGGAATTTCTGGGCTGAGAGGTGGTTCTTCTGAAAGATCCAAATCTAGATCCAAATCTAGCAAAGCTTGGGAACTTTCTGTAAAGGAAGTTGGTTCTTCTAATTCCTCTAGTTCTTCTAGTTTTTCTAGTTCTTCTAGTTCTTCTTCCTGTATTTCTGCTTCTATAATCTCTTCTGGCAACGCCGGAGTCACAGGTACTAAGTATTCTGGAGAGACACGGCAATAAGTCAGAACAACCGATGTATTATCACGCCCATTTTTTTCATTTGCCAAGTTAATCCAGTTGCCGACAGCATCTTCAACTGTCATTTGCCCTGTTAACACGGGTATTGCATAATCCTGCCAAGATTGTTCCACCCAGTTATTATCACTTAAACCATCAGAACATAGTAGCAAAATGCCATCTTCTTCCAGAATAAACCGCTGAACCTTGAGACGCAAAGATTCTGAATCTCTTGTCCCCAATGCTTGAGTTAAAGCACTAGCATCTGGTCTTAAAAGTGCCTTTCGATACAAGCTTTTAGCAAGGCGTACTTCTCGCGTTGCCACATCATCATCTACTGTCAGTAGCTGGCAATAATTGCGAGTAATCCAATAGGCACGGCTATCGCCAACATTAGCCAAGTAAAGCTCATGGGTATTATTTGATTGCCACCCAGTACTTGTCTGGACTCGTTGTGGAACTTGCAACGCCATGACAATAGTTGTAGCCATGCGTTCTCTGCCTTGGCGTTTTTGTTCGTTATTGCGGGCACAAATTAGATTATTTACCACCCGTAAGCTTGCTTCTAATTGTTCCTGTAATAACTCAGGTGGAAAAAGTACAGTTTGTTCTGTCACCTCAGTTAGTAAAGCGCGAATTTGCAACTTTACAGACTGTACTGCCAACTGACTCGCAACCTCACCGCCTTCGTGTCCGCCAATACCATCGCAAACAATCGACAAGTGGCGCAATAAAGGTTCATCGAAAGCGGCGGGAAACTCCATCCCCTTGTGGGTGGAGAGGGGCAGTCGCCCCGCTGCTTGGGGCATTGGGGATTGGGCATTGGTAACTTCTTCCCCATGCCCCATGCCCCATTCCCCATGCCCAAAAACTCCATCCTCTTGTGGGTGGAGTTTTTTATCTAAATCACTCAAACTATTGGGATAGCAAGCATCTTCATTTTGCGCCATCATTGGGCCAATATCTGTAGAGCCTGCCACCTTCAAAACTAATGGCAATTCTGCCGCAGCTGCTAGTAGTAAATTATTGAGTTGAATATTAATTTCCTCTAACTCAATCTCAGTTTCACACATCTGCTGAACAATGTTCTGTAACCCTTTGGCTACTGATGCCTTTGCAGAAACTACCCAAAACTGCCAACATTCCCCCAGATTTTGTAAACTCAATTTCTGATCATCTGGTGTTTGGTAGAGTTCCAACAGTTGTATACACCAACCTTCGACTCTCAAGTTATCTGCTACTAGTAAACTGCGGCTAAGTCCCAATTCTGCTAGAGGTGTCCAAAGTTGGAGAATTTGCCACAGCCAATAAACTTGTCGTACTGCCGTGGCTTCCTCCCAAGCCTCAACAATAGTTGGATAGATATTTCCTGTCTTATCTATCGGCGCATTTTCCAATAAGAGGATATCAGTTGTATCTTCCTCAAGATTACTAACAAACCCATAAGCCTGGGGCAGATGCAACCGCTCTTGATATAACTGTAAATAAGGAATTACTTCCGTTGGCAATTCTTCAGGTACATCTGGCGGCAGTCCCGGTTGAGTATCCAGCCAAATCTGTTGTTTAATTACCTCATACCTATCTGCTACCTTTGTGCCTGGTGGGATTTGAGCAGACAATGAGCCAGTTGCCCACAGATAGCGGTGAACCAAAGGAGTTTGGCAACTGGCACAAACGCTATCTCCCATCGGATTAATGGGGCTATTACAGCGTGGATTTATACAAAAAATTATCAGTTGAGTAGAAATCATAAAAGTATAAATTAAAAAAACAATCAACTCGTGAACTTCGATTAACTTTAGCTGGCAATGAATTGAAGGCTAGAATAAACTGGACTTGTGTACCGCTAGCTACACCTTGTTACTGAAATTAATCAAAATTATTGGTAGAAATACCCAGTTTTGTTTTCTGTAAATAACTTACGTCTGGCTGTATCTAATCGTAGAAATGCATTTACGTCAATAATGTAGAGACTAGGATGGCGCTATGCCAAGTTTTACCTTAATCTGGCTTCTGGCAGGAGCAGTTTTGTGTTTAACAGAACTGTTCTTACCATCGGCGTTTGTCGCCTTCATGATGGGAATTAGCGCTTTTGTGGTGGCGCTGCTGTCTGGAGTGGGTATGGGAAGTGTATGGTTGCAAATTGTGGTTTGGCTCTTGCTTTCCACAGCCCTAATCATGCTTTCTCGTCGGTTTTTGCAACCAAGACAACGCAAATCAAAAATTCGGGATGCAGTTATAGCTGAAACCTTAACAGAAATTCTGCCTGGGAAAACAGGGCGGGTGCGGTATGAGGGAAATTCTTGGCAAGCAAGATGTGACGATGACAAATTTACCATACCACCCCATCAAAGAGTTTATGTGGTTAGGAGGGAAGGTACTACTTTGATTGTTATACCGGAAAATCTGTTGAATTCTTAAGCATTTGTCATTTGTCATTTGTCATTTGTCATTTGTCAAAATTCAATAGTTCTTTTTACTCTACTTCCTCTGCTTACTCATCTACTCCACTCCACACTCCCTTTATTAATAAAAATTAGGAGATTTACAATGGAACAGTTTTTTTTACTAGTATTTTTAGCTCTTGGTGGTTCTGCTGTCGCAGGTTCGGTGAAAGTCGTCAATCAGGGCAATCAAGCTTTGGTGGAAAGATTGGGTAGTTATAACAAAAAACTGGAACCAGGACTAAACTTTGTCGTTCCTTTCCTAGATAGAGTTGTCTACAGAGAAACTATCCGCGAAAAAGTCTTAGATATTCCTCCTCAACAGTGCATTACCCGTGACAACGTTGGCATTGAGGTAGATGCAGTGTTTTATTGGCGCATTGTGGATATGGAAAAAGCCTGGTACAAGGTAGAAAATCTCCAGTCGGCAATGGTAAATATGGTGCTGACTCAAATTCGCGCTGAAATGGGACAACTGGAGTTGGATCAAACCTTTACTGCTCGTTCCCACATCAGTGAGCTTTTGTTACAAGATTTGGATGTTGCTACCGATCCTTGGGGTGTGAAAGTGACACGGGTAGAACTGCGAGATATTATTCCATCTCAAGCAGTGCGTGAATCGATGGAATTGCAAATGTCGGCAGAACGACGCAAACGGGCAGCAATTTTAACTTCTGAAGGCGATCGCGAAGCTGCTGTCAATAGCGCCAGAGGTAAAGCTGAGGCGCAAATCTTGGATGCGGAAGCTCGTCAAAAATCGGTAATTTTGCAAGCGGAAGCTGAACAAAAGGCGATCGTTTTGAAAGCTCAAGCAGAACGTCAGCAACAGGTTTTGAAAGCCCAGGCGATCGCCGAATCAGCAGAAATTATTGCCCAAAAACTCCAGACGAATCCCAATGCCAATAAAGCAGTGGAAGTTCTCTTTGCCTTGGGCTATTTGGATATGGGCGCGACAATTGGTAAAAGCGATAGCAGCAAGGTGATTTTTATAGATCCGCGTTCCATTCCTGCTGCTTTAGAGGGCATACGTTCTGTCGTTTCAGATGGTCAGGTTAACTCTAACGAATTGTTTTCTAAGCAGATACCAGGATTAGAAAATAACCGCTCTAGTTAAGAATGGGGAGCAGGGGAGATGAGGGGGATCAGGGAGATGAGGGGGATAAGGGGGATAAGGGAGACAAAGGTGAATATTGAACAAGTCTCTCCCTTATCTCCCCCCTCTTCCTTGTCTACCTTGTCTCTTCTCAATGCCCAATGCCCCATTCCCAATGACTAATGACTAATGACTAATGACTAATGATAATTAACCCAGAACAGGTGATCAACGCTATTATTGCGCTCGCAAATCCTTTAATAAAGGAAAAAATTCAGCGCAATCAGACTGTAATTAAATTACTTCAGCAGTTTAACCTCGATCCAGAGCATCCACCAGCAGATTTTAGTGGGGTTTATGCATACACACTGGTAGAGTACGGTGTTGGGAAACCCAAGCCTTTTTTAGAACTTTTTCGCCAAGAAGCAATAAAACAGGCTTTTTGCAAAGCATTTGACCATAATAACCCCTCAATTTTGCTGTCTGAGGTTGATGCTTGGCTTGATGCATAAAGAACCTATGTAGTAAATTTTCAAACCCCGTTAAAATATAGTTAATCTTAGATAGTTTCCAATGACAGCCCAAGAGTTAGAAACACAGTTACTATCCCTAACACCAGCCCAAAAAGTTGAAGCGATTCGCATCTTAACCCAAGGTATTAATACAAACAATCATGGAATTACCAAAACTCCTGGTGTAATGGGTGCTGATGCTTGTATTGCCGGAACACGCATTCCTGTTTGGTTGTTGGTAACTTATCGACGGCAAGGTGCTAAAGATGCTGATATTCTAGATCAATATCCTCAACTTACCGCAGCTGACTTGGTAACAGCATGGCTTTATGCTGAAGCATTCTCTCACGAAATTGATACTGCTATTCACGAACAAGAAGAAGCTGATGCAATTTTAGATGCTTCTTAAAATATCCTGTTGATGTATGGCAAGATTGTTAGCAGATGAACAGTTTCCGCGTAAATCGGTAGAATTATTACGTACTTTTGGACATGATGTTATCACCATACAAGAAGCAGGCAAAGCCGGAATTTCTGATGATATGGTGTTAGAGTTTGCGATATTAGAAAATCGGGCTGTATTAACTCTTAATCGTCGTGATTTTTTTAAATTACATAAGATTAAACCCGAACATATCGGGATAATTGCCTGCAAAGATGATTTAGATTGGAATCGATTAGCAACAAATATTGATGCAGTGATTTCTACAGAATCAACATTAACAGGAAAAGTTATTCGCGTTAATCGATTTTCTTCTACAACGCGATAAACTTTATGCGATCGCCTAATATTTCATCTGACCTATTTGATAAAATTACAATAGCTAGTGAAAGGAATGTGATGTCTAACACGGGCTACGCCTACGCACTAATTGTTACATTCTTCTCAAGAGAAAATAATCAATTTTTGATAAGTTGTAAATTATGACGTTATCTATTCAGCCAACCACAGTACTAAGTGTAGAAAAATTCTTACAACTACCAGAGACAAAACCCGCAAGCGAGTATTTTAATGGGCAAATATACCAAAAACCTATGCCACAAGGAAAACATAGCACTTTACAAATTGAATTAGCTTCTGCCATAAATCAAGTTGCAAAACCCAAAAAATTAGCTTATGCCTTGACTGAACTACGCTGCACGTTTAGCGGACTTTCAATAGTACCAGATATTGCTGTGTTTGAATGGCAAAGAATTCCTCTGGATGCAAAAGGTAGTATTGCAAATAAATTTGAGATTCCCCCAGATTGGATAATCGAAATTCTCTCACCAGAACAATCACCCAACCGAGTTATCCGCAAAATTACATTTTCTATTCAAAATGGAGCAAAGCTAGGTTGGTTACTCGATTCTGCTGATGAGTCCATCATGATTTTTGAACCCAATAAATTACCAGAATTAAAAGAACAACAAGATATCTTACCCGTTTTGAGTGTTTTGGAAAATTGGCAATTAACAGTTGCAGATGTATTTAGTTGGTTGAGTTTTATTTGAATAAAGCAACTTTAAGCTGATGCTAACGCACTTCTTAATTATTATGTAAAATGAAGATGTTGTAAAATAAAGCTGATTTACCGCAGCAACAAAACCTCAACTCCTAAAACCTCAGCACTTGTTGCTAAAGCCTTATTAGCCGTTACCAATCGGATATGATTTTGAAATGCGATTGTCAAATGTAGAGCATCCACTGTCAGTAAATCGCAAAGTTTTTCTCACGGGCGATCGCAGTAGCAGAAGCTGTTACAGAGTGCGTGAAACACCCAAACGTGAAAGCGGAAGCTGCTACAGACTATGCGAATTGATATTAGGAAGCGATCGCCTGTTTTAAGAAGTGCATTGTTTGATTTTTGCAAGCGATCGCCCCGCAAGTTTATCGAAAGTGCGATCGCAGTAGCAGTAATTAATTTCCCTAAACAAAACGTTCCCTGAGCGGAGTCGAAGGGAACATTCTAATTGCTCTTAGTACCAATGCCATCGCAGAGGTGCTTGTCGCTCACATTGGGATTTGATTGTAAATAACCACGTAGCCTAGCGCAACTGTAGCTCATCAAATCGTTGAGACTACCAGAAATTATTAAATTCTTAAGGTGATTTGGGTACATATTCCAGAGTTTGACGGTATTGTCAGCACTAGCAGAAGCGATGATCTTGTCATCGGGGCTGAATGCTACACTATTGACCGAATTGCTATGCCCCTTGAGGGTGATGATTTCTTTACCTGTAGCTGCATTCCAGAGTTTGACGGTTTTGTCAGCACTAGCAGAAGCGATGGTCTTGCCATCGGGGCTGAATGCTACACTATTGACCAAATTGCTATGTCCGTTAAGGGTAGTAATTTCCTTGCCTGTAGACGCATTCCAGAGTTTGACGGTATTGTCAGCACTAGCAGAAGCGATGATCTTGTCATCGGGGCTGAATGCTACACTATTGACCGAATTGCTATGCCCCTTGAGGGTGATGATTTCTTTACCTGTAGCTGCATTCCAGAGTTTGACGGTTTTGTCAGCACTAGCAGAAGCGATGGTCTTGCCATCGGGGCTGAATGCTACACTATTGACCGAATTGCTATGCCCCTTGAGGGTGAT
>NZ_JABXKL010000083.1 GCF_017114995.1 Nostoc sp. NMS9
GCCATTTATTCTCCTCTGATGAAATTGGCTAAAGATGACATCCGTGGCGAGCAAATAAAAACTGTTATCCCTGAAGAAAATAGTAAACTTGGGGAGAGTGAAGTAGAACAATCGAAATCTTTTAATATTACATCAACTGAACCGATGCCTACGGCAGTAAACTACGCAGCCGTTGAAAGTTCAAAAATTGAAACTCAACCATTGCTAATACCTGATAATCAACCATTACTTCAGGAGAACGAAGTAGAACAATCGAAATCTTTTGATATTACATCTACCGAACCGATGCCTACGGCGGTAAACTACGCAGCCGTTGAAAGTTCAAAAATTGAAACTCAACCATTGCTAATACCTGATAATCAACCATTACTTCAGGAGAACGAAGTAGAACAATCGAAATCTTTTGATATTACATCTACCGAACCGATGCCTACGGCGGTAAACTACGCAGCCGTTGAAAGTTCAAAAATTGAAACTCAACCATTGCTAATACCTGATAATCAACCATTACTTCAGGAGAACGAAGTAGAACAATCGAAATCTTTTGATATTACATCTACCGAACCTATCGCAGGATTTGAAAGTTCAAAAATTGAAACTCAACCATTGCTAATACCTGATAATCAACCCTTACCTCAATGGCAGCCAATTGATGGTAAATTCTCTGCATTTTTGGAGCAATTACCTAAATACTTAGGTAGCTTTTCCACTGAATACCAGATGCCAATTATTTGTTTTGCTACAATTATTACAGCGACTGTTGCAGTTAAGATAATTATAGCTGTCTTAGATGTAATAAATGAAATTCCCCAGTTAAATCTAGCTTTCGAGTTGACTGGAATTGGTTACTTAATCTGGTTTGTTTTCCGATATCTATTTAAAGCTTCTACTCGGCAAGAATTAGCTGCACAAATTAGTTTTATCCAAAAAGAAATTGTCGAGGGACAAGATTCATAAGCTATTATGCCTCCACATTTGCTTTCTTTCATCGTGAAAGAAAGCACAAGGCAAACAAACACATTCCCCGCACTATGCAAGAAGTTGCTTGGATTTTGAGAGCAAATATCTATGTTGCGTAGGCGTAGCCCGTCGTAGAGATTGCGATCGCTTCTCTACGAGAGGCTACGCTTAGGGCGTAGCTATGCCGCAGGCTTTACGAGATGCTCCGCGTAGCTTGCTTTCTAGTAGGGGTACGCTCGCTGTAGACATCGCAAAAGCACCACAGTCGCATCAGTGAGAGGTTAAGATAATCTTACTTTTGTCAATTAGAAATTATGCTGAAAATTTGGACAAAGCATAGGTGTTAAGTTAACTATTGTACTGAACTGATCGGTCAAGAATGAATGATGCGTATCCAGATTACGCGATCGCCTCCTCAAAAATTGTGTTTCCAACCCTACTTTTCAGTCATATTTTGAGTACTATTGCTTATTGACAAATGGGATACGACCTTAACCTCTCACGAATGCCACAGTCGTAGGTCGTAGTTACTCCTGAAGTCTTGTCATGTGCGTAATCTCATCAACATAAAAAACTTTTTACTTAAAGTTTTGATAAAGTCAGCGTTTAATTACGTAGTTGAATTGATTTTATCCAACCAAGTTGGTATAATAACCTCAATCGAAAACACAACTTAGTATAAAAAAATACGCAATTAATACTGTTGAATAATTCATAAAGTTTAAACGCTCAGATCGAGGACTGTTTAAGCATTAGTTAAGCTGTTCCACATTTTTTAAATCATATATGGTCGTGTTGGCTGTTGAATGTTAACTCTTGACTGTCAACTGTCAGCAGTCAACAAACCTCACGAGTGACTATGCAATAAATATGTGTTTTAGCTTACCAAAAATGAGAAAGTAATTTTTTCCTTACTTATGGGCGATTAAAAAATGATGAAAAAGTATTTGCTTGCCGCTTCGCTGACTGCATTAGTTGTCAATCTTACCTTTACAAAACAGACTTTAGCAGCCACACTGGCTGCACCTCCTGAGGTGACTTTATATGCTGCTGGTAGCTTGAGAGGTGGGCTTTCGGAAGTTGCTAGTGCTTTTACCCAGGAATATGGGATTTCTGTCAAAACAGAATTTGCCTCCTCTGGTTCATTGAAAGATCGGTTGTTAGCAGGGGAAAAGGCAGATGTCTTTGCCAGTGCGGATTTAGGTAATGCCCTTGCACTAAATCAAAATAACTTAAGTGGGGAAGTCGAAACGTTTGCCAGAAATCCTATCTATGCGATCGCTACACCTGAAGTGTCACTCACCACAGAAAATCTGCTTGATAAGTTTCTCGATACCGACGTTAAATTAGGTATTTCCAAACCTGTAAGCGATCCCTTGGGAGATTACGGGGTCGAAGTATTTCGCAAAGCTGAACAAATTCATCCAGGCAGCTTTGCCCAACTGAATGGTAAAGCCGTAATATTATCAGGAACATTGCCGCCAGAGAGGAATAGTCCGGGGGGCAGCATAGTCTACTATCTGCAAGATATCAACAAAGCAGACATCTATTTAGTCTATTACACCAGTGCTTTATCTGCCCAACAAATTTCACCAAGTTTACAGATAGTGGAATTGCCAGATAACTTAAAAACCCAAGCTGACTATGGTTTGACAGTACTTAAGGATGCGAATCCTGGAGGTTCAAAACTAGCTGATTATATCCTTTCACCAACTGGACAAAAAATACTAGCAAAATATGGATTTAATAGTCCGAAGTCAGTTCCCGAACCTCAGGGGGTTGGTGGAATTTTACTTGCTGTGAGTGTAGCTTTTGCCTTGCAGAGAAAGTTGATTGCTGCCAAACAGCAAAAAGTTCAAGTGAGCGATGAACGCCACAGTTAGAAAATCGAATAATCTGGTTAAGTTTGAAACAAGCTCTTAGTAAATCTAAAGAGATAATTTGTGTTAGAAACAAAGTTTTTTCAAAGACCATTAATGGTTATTCTGGGGTTAGCATTAGCTACTGTTTCTACCGCTCAACCCTCCAAAGCTGCTATCTTTACTTATCAGGGAGATACAACAAATGAACCGATTTGGCGGCGTGTAGCACCAGGGAATCCTCCCACTCTTATCAGTGGTGAAAAAGATGGGAATTTGGGAATGAGTGTACCTTACAGTGTATTATATTTTACGGTGGGTCAATCAGGTTTATATACTATAAATGGTGAATCTGAACCTACGCCACCTGCAAATAGAAAATGGGATATTTTCTTAGCTTTATATCAGGACAGTTTCAATCCTACTGAACAATTAACCAATGTTCTTATAGCAAATACTACTACTAATGGTAGTACTGTTAATTTCAACCGAGAACTCATTACAGGACAGAAATACTTTTTAGTTACTACCGGTCGTCGAGTGAATGATTTTGGCCGGTTTAGCAACACAATAAGTGGTTCGGGTCAAATTACACCAATTCCTGAATCAGATTCAATACCTACTGTGTTAGTCACGGGTGGTATAACTTTACTACTGTATAAGCGAAAAGTAGGTTTAAAAATATAGTATTTCTAAATCATTTGTAAGCATATCTCCAACTTCTGAAAAGGTTGGAGATATGCTTACAAAGGAGGTATGACTGCTATAGTTGTACTCATATAATCAGAATAATCTGTACTCTGCTAACTGCCTTTTGGATTGTTCGTTAACTACTTGTTTCCAGAGAGAGAATAGAGGCGATTAAGCACCTGCATCGAGATTGTGAAAAAAAGTGATCCTGAGAGCCAATCGGCACTGTAGTGCAGTCGATGCTACTGGAGTTACCATGTGCCAGGAATTATCTGAGCGCACAATCACAGCCGAAAACTGGTTCAGTGGTGCAATATCTTGGAAGACAGATTCTGGTTTTTCGTCCAAGAGAATTCGCAAACAACCACCCCAATCCATAGACCATTGTTCATTGAAAAATAGCAAGTGAGTCAGAGCTTTTGATGGTTCATCAGTATGAGGGCGATGACAGTGACCTAGATTGTATCGACGAAACCCAATCACCATTGCACAGTCTTTCAATTCCACCCCAGACATTTGTGTTAAGGCTTGGCGGTAAGCAGGTGTCCATAGTTCTTCTATCACTTGTCGCCAAATACTGCTGAGATTACCAAGATTAGAAGATAATCTTCCTTGTGCAATGCGATCGCGCCAACGAACTGACAACTCAGGGCTGGCACGATGGCTACGCCCGCCGCAGGCATCGCAAAATTTGTATATCAAAGCAATATCCTCGTTACTAGCAAGCATCTCACTCCAAAGATACCCATATCCTTCCCCTATTGATAAGCGAAACTGTTCCTGGGGAAAGCTGGCGGCAAGTTCCAAGCTAGCTGCTTTGGGCAACAAATTCTCTATCACAGCATAACGGTATGGAACTGATTGCATTGTTGTTATGATAAATGGCATCTAAATTTAGCATTCTCAATCTTCTTTAGATTATGTTTGTAATTTACACTATCTGTATGATTGCTAAATTCAAGCTTGATATTATAAGTCAATAGTTTCCAATCTCAGCATTTAACTAATTTTGGCGACTGAGGTATATATTCTTTATTAACAAAGTTATTTTGTTACCAACTATTTGGAACAATAGTAGTAATTATTACAATTCCTACAACTGAATGAGATTAGGTTGAGTGGGAATCTTGATTGAGCTATTTATTTGTCAGCCGATCATAAAACTAAAATGAGTGTTTTCTTTTCAGATGAGGCGATCGCTAGGTTAATTCAGGAAGATGTTCCTTACCTAGATTTGACAACCTACGGACTTGGCATTGGCAAGCAACCTGGTGAAATCGAGTTTTCTACCCGTCATCCGATGACCATTTGCGCTACTGAAGAAGCAGCCAGAGTATTAAAATATTGTGGTGCCGAAATTCATTATCAAGTCGAAAGTGGTACAGTCTGCCAAGAAAAGCAATTAATTCTTCAAGCTAGTGGCACTGCTCAAGCTTTGCACAGTGGCTGGAGAGTTGGTTTAAATTTGATGGAATACGCCTCCGGCATTGCTTCGCGTACAAGAGTATTAGTAGATACTGCTAAAACAGTAAATCAGTCAGTTTCTATTGTGACTACTCGTAAATGTTTTCCAGGTACTAGAGCGCTTTCTATCAAAGCAGTTCTAGCTGGCGGGGGTTTTTTTCATCGCTTAGGATTATCTGAAACAGTTCTGATCTTTAATCAACACCTGATATTCCTGGGAGGTATAGTTGGGCTAATTGAGCGCATGACTGAACTGCGACGACAGTTTCCAGAACAACGTATTTGCGTTGAAGTAGATACACCAGAAGATGCTTGGATGGCTGCTCAAGCAGGTGTAGATTTAATTCAGTTTGATAAAATTCCCCTACCAGACCTTGAGCCTCTAGTTTTGAAGTTAAAGCAGCAGTATCCAAACTTAAAACTAGCAGCGGCTGGTGGTATTACCTCTGAAAATATAAAGGATTATGCTAGCACTGGTGTAGATATTTTAGTGACAAGTTCACCGTACTTTGGTAAACCGTGCGATATTGCAGTCAAAATGACGATGGCACAATAGTGCATTTTTATATTTAGTTTGATACTTAAGATTGCAGTTGTTAAAACGCAGGAGCTGAATTAGAAAGAATAGTGTTTACGCAAGACTTAGAACGGAAATAGGGCAGGCGTTTTACGAAGCTCTTAAGTAGTTGATGAAATAGAGCGATAGACGGCTATATCGCTCTCTTCATCGCACTTGTGAACAGTTACCATTTCTTTGGTCTATTGGTTGCATAGACTACGAGTGTAGTAGCTGGATAGTTTTGCTGCAACTATAGTATCGGCACAACTACAACCCTTTTCCACAAATCAGGCAATTTTCCAATTTACAGGTGAGTCTCACTTTTAAACACTTTATTAGCTTGATAGTTACCTATTTATAAGGCAAATAATAACAGCAAGTTTCCATACAATATTAAGCTGAACTATTTTAAAAAGAAATAAAAATTAATTTTGTTAGTGTTTGATTACCAAATAATATGGTAATTTACTTGAAAAGTTGGTATTATCTTCAGTACATTACACAGATGTACTTATCGATTTTGAAAAACGTAAATCTCAGGGGAGGTTTGCGGATAACTTTGGCTTTTGATTCATTAGTTTTTAATAACTCATATTGAAAACTAGCAATTTTGTATTGTCTGGTAAGGAGTTGAGAGTTGAATGATTTGAAGGCTTTATTTTTTCTAACAAAATTTATCGTCAAATTGCTCAGTTTTGGCGATAAAAATACTAATTTTTGGTGAGCAAACATCTTTGAGCAAAACTATCTAATTTTTTCAATATTCAATAGTAAACGGAGAAATCTTTTATGCGTTTTACCCGCCAGATACCCATTGCGTCTTTAATACTATCGAGCCTGGTTTTATGGCAGCCTACTTTAGCTGACTCCAGGAGCCATCTTCCCTGGAATCGAGAAGAAAAAACACCTTCTGTCTGGGATAAAAATAAGTGTCTTGGAGGTTCTTCGCAAAGTTTTCGTTTGGGTGGAGAACTCAATAATCCAGCCACTTATAACTTGCAAAAACTGCAAAATTTACGAGATACTTTAAAAAAACAAAATCCAGCATTAGTTACTGAAATCACTGTGAGCTTTCAAACCGGCTCAGGGCCACGAACAGAAACATACTATGGAGTCCCCCTATGGGAATTGATTAATAATCCGAAAGCCGGAGGTGGCCTAAAACCTGGGAATTCTGGGGTGAATAGTAAAAACTCTTTTCTGAGGCAATATGTTCTAGTTGACGCCACAGATTGCTATGGTGCAGTCGTAGCTATTGGTGAAATTCAACCTAACTTTGAAGGCAAAACAGTGCTAGTTGCATTTGCAAAAAAAGGTAGTGATGGTAAAATCGTGCCTTTAACAGACGAAGGATTTGCTCGTTTAGTAGTTCCAGGTGACAAAGCTGGAGGTCGTTACGTTAGTAATGTGACAAATATCCTCATATTATCTGCTCCTCCTTCTCCTTTGAAACCAAAATATTTCTGAAAACCCGTCTGATTAAAGATGCCTACAACGGAGAGTTCATCTTCTAATACCAGTCTGATATCTAAGTTCTTCTGTAAGGCTGAAGATATCTCACTAAATGAGGAGAATCGAACAATCTCATAGTTGTTAGTATTAATCAGTTCAGAATTATCTGATAAATAGGGAGGATCAAAATATGGAAGTTAGCGCTCGTAATTCCTTAAAAGGAACTATTAAGAAAATTCACCCAGGAGCAGTCAACTCTGAGGTCATATTAGAAATTGTGCCTGGGGTGGAAGTAACTGCAATTATTACCAAGGAGTCGGTAGAGCATCTCCAACTTCAAGAGGGAAAACAGGCGATCGCTGTGATTAAAGCGTCGGATGTCATAATTGCTACAGAATAGCTGGAAATGAGTAGATAAGTTGTGGCGATCTGCTTATAGAGCGATCGCTACGATTATCCAACTATTTACGAATTTTCCGAGCAAGAACTGCTACCACACACCAGACATGAAGGATCGTGATAAGAATGTCGTTTGGCAAATTCCATTCGCATCAAGTCAATTGTCAGCAGTTGTGACAATAGGGGTTCACTAAACTTAGTAATCAGCTTTATTACCTCTAATGCACTAAGACAAGCTAGTGTCCCAGAAACAGCACCGAGAACCGAGAACCCACGCTGATTCCAATCTGGCTTTTCTGGGAACAAGCATGATAGACAAGGAGTGACACCAGGAATAATCGTCGTCAGGTAAGCTTCCATTCCGTCCATTGCAGCTTCCACCATTGGTTTTTGCCAGCGCACGCAAGCCTGATTGAGCAAGTTCCGCTCTGTGAAATTGTGAGCGCAATCAACAGCTATATCAGCAGATTGTACTAAAGAGTCTACATTCTCTTTTGTAACGTAATCATGAACTGCTTCCACCCGAATATCAGGATTAATAGCTTGCAGAGTTTCTCTGGCTTTGAATACCCTTGGCTTACCTACCCAATCATTTGTCATCAGAACCTGACGATTCATATCATCTAGCCGTAAGTCACCACCCCGAACTAGAATTAGCCGCCCAACACCTGCTACTGCCAAATATAGCGCTGATGTACCGCCTAATCCCCCTACACCTGTAACCAAAACCGTTGCGGACTTCAAGCGCTTTTGTGCTGTCTCTCCAAAATTGGGAAGCATCATTTGGCGGTGATAGCGTTCTAACTCACTGGGTGTTAAGTTCATCGCTTTTTAATTCTTTATCAGTCGTAAAATTTTCCACCTAGTTGGTAGCAAGTATTGTAGTTGTCTATACATTTTTCTGATTTAGTACCTGTAAAGTTGGTATTTATTCCAGGCACTATTAAGGGAGCTATGTGCAAATACACTGATGTCTACGACGGGCTATGCCTACGCGAATGTATTCCTGCTCCCTCTGCGGAGATGTCGTGATAGTCCTTTATTCAATCATCTCTGCTCTTTGACCAGCACCGATCCATTACTGCCAGTTTGCTCTTTGTCCTGGGTTGAATGCCCAATGAAATAAACCCTACAGCAAAACTGTGGGGTCTTTGAAGTATTATTGCTTTCTGGTAGGATATACAGAAATAGCTGATGCAGGAATCAGTACGGCATCTATAACTTCTGCCTTTGGGTTGAGATTTATCCCCCTTTACAGTGCGCCATACGACTTGGTGATTCTCAAAGAATACTTAGAACAATTACCAGTACAGCAGTTTATCAGTATCTGGGGACATCAGAAGCGTGCGATCGCAATCCTATGCAGACATTTGGTGATGTGGCTAATAGACTAAATAGCTTTGGTTTAGCTTATCTACAACATATTATTGATGGGACACTTATAGCAACAACTTACCTACGCGATCGCTTTACAGGGGACAATCAAACTGCCCCCCCTTAATAGAATCTCAACAATTACTTTAGCCTACGGCAATGATTACGTCTGATGATTTAACTATGGCGTGGACTTCTTTACCTTCAGTAAGTTTGAGATTTTCTGCTGATGATTTGGTAATAATTGCAGTCACCTGTACCCCTGGTGCTACTTCTATCGTTACTTCAGTATTTACAGAGCCAACGATGACGTTTTTTACAGTTCCTTTGAGAGCATTACGAGCGCTAACTTGCATTTTATGACTCCTACTGTTTTTTTTATTTACACGTAAGTAAATAATAACAAGTAATTAAATTAATCTGTATGGCTACGGTTAGAAAATATATGAATTTTTACTATCCATTAATACTGCTATTTTTGGTAAAAATGGCCCTGTAGGTAAACTCATGGAGCCTTTAGACTTCAGCATCGTTTTTACCTGGTATGGTGCAGCGATCGCACCTACAGTCGTCTCCTTCCCATTAATTTAATGTATAAAACTGCATTAGGAGCGGTTGTTCCTGTAAATAAATTATCAAAAAACGAAATATCTAAGCCAGAGCCATGTGCTTCTTCTATAACGGGTTTATTGTACGCGCTCGTAGTTAATTCAAGTGCTAGCTGGAACAATTTGTAGTTTATGACTTACTTGAGCCGGATGCGTTGCAAGGCGCAAGTCCGGTTCTGAGGGGGCGGGATTATAGCGATATAGTCCTGCTACCCGACCACAGTCCTGCCTAGTACAGCACGGTATAAATAAACCACCCATTCCAAATCAACGAAACGCTTACGACGTATTAATTTTGAATTTTGAATTTTGTTAGCGCAGCGTTAGCAAGTCCGCGTTCGCTTTTAGCGTCTCGTAGAGAGCGTCATTTTGAATTCCGCCTTGCGGTACTAGCTGTCATGCTATCAATCTTCTACAGAACTGATTGAACGGGTTGATTCATTTGAACAAGATTAATTCCAATCCGTTTGAAATTAGCGTAGGCGTAGCCCGCCGCAGGCATCGCTTCTGGGTGAAAAATCATCTTGAAGAAGATGAGGAAAAACTACGGGTTTCAACGTAGACGAGGTTTACTTCCTTTAATCAGAAATTCTCCCAGTTATGGCAAATTCCTGCTGCAATCCTCGAAACATGCGACGATCGCCAACTTCTGCGATGGGTACTAGACAAACTAGTAAATCCAGACGAATTTCTGGCTAAAGTGAAGTATCTTTACCAGCATCCAGAGGAAAGTAGCCGTGATCAAATTTTCCTCAAGTCTGGAAAGATTTTTGAGCGCTATTCTGCACCCGTGCGTAAACAGCTAGGGGCTTGTGATGAGATATCACCTTTAGAAGACTATTACGGTAGGATTTGGTATTATCGCGACATTACCGAATACAAGCAAGCAGAGGCAGAACTCAGAGCTTCAAAGCAAAGACTGGCATTGCTGATTGAACAAACACCCTTAGCCATTATTGAATGGAATACCAACTTTGAGATTCAGACATGGAATCGGGCAGCAGAAAGAATCTTTGGATACACCGCAGAGGAAATGCTGGGGAATCGTTTTGAAATTATAGTACCTGAAAACGCCAGAAAGCACGTAAATAAGATTATCACCGCCCTGTTAACACAACGTGGAGGAAGTTTTAGTATCAACGAGAACGTCACTAAAGATGGCAGAACGATGGTCTGTGAGTGGTATAACAACCCGTTAGTGGCTCCTGATGGTCAGTTAATTGGCGTTGCCTCAATGGTGTTAGATATCACAGAACGCAAACGAGCTGAAGAGGAACAGCAAAAATTTGTAGCGTTGATTGAAAACAGCAGCGACTTTATTGGCATTGCTTCAATGGAAGGGCAAGTTCTCTATGTAAACCCCGCCGGACTCAAGATGGTGGGACTTAGTAGCCTGGAAGCAGCCAAAACCAAATTCTTGGTTGATTTTTATTCACCAGAAGCTTTTGCAGAGTTTCAGCAACAAATTAATCCTTTGATATTTCAACATGGTTTCTGGCAAGGCGAGTTTCGCTATAAGCATTTTCAAACGGGCATAGAAATTCCCACTGATTGCAGCCTGTTTATGGTTAAACATCCTGAAACAGGAGAGCCTTTTTGTCGGGTAGCTGTTGTTAGAGACATCACAGAACGTAAACAAGCCAAGGAAGCCCTGTTAAAGTCGGAAGCCCAACTCAGACAACAAGCCCAAGAACTTAAAGTTGCACTCCGCGAACTTCAACACACCCAGACTCACTTAATTCAAAGTGAAAAGATGTCTAGCTTAGGTCAACTAGTCGCAGGAGTGGCACACGAAATCAACAACCCGGTCAATTTTATCTATGGCAACCTCACTCCTGCCAAGGAATACACCCAAGATTTACTTTCACTTTTGCAACTCTACCAAAGTCATTATCCTGAACCGGTGCTAGAAATTGAGGATTTTGCAGAACGAATCGAACTGGACTTTTTGAAATCAGATTTGCCACAAACAATCAACTCAATGAAAGTTGGGGCAGACCGCATTCGAGAGATTGTGCTTTCCCTGCGAACTTTTTCGCGCTTGGATGAAGCCGAAATGAAAGCTGTTGATATCCATGAGGGAATTGACAGTACTCTGATGATTTTGCAAAGCCGCCTCAAGGGTAATGACCAGCGCTTGACAATTGAAATAATCAAAGAATACGGTAAGCTACCGTTGGTTGAATGTTACGCAGGGCAGCTAAATCAAGTATTCATGAATATTTTGTCAAATGCGATCGATGCTTTGGAAGAGTCATTCATCATTTGTCCTATCCTTGGGGAAAACGCCCGAAGCATAGAGCAAAGAACTTCCCCGCAAATTTGCATTCGCACCCAACTACAGGAGCCAAATCAGGTAACAATTAGGATTACCGACAATGGATTGGGAATACCAGAAGATGTTAAAAAACAACTATTTGACCCCTTCTTTACCACCAAGCCTATCGGTCAAGGTACAGGGATGGGTCTTGCCATTAGCTACCAAATCATTACAGAAAGACATGGCGGTTCCTTAGAATGTATTTCGCAGCTAGGACAAGGCGCTGAGTTTGTGATTAAGATTCCCTTGATTCAGGATACATCAACATAATTCGTAATTGATAATACCCGCCTCTGGCGAGAAGCAAGCTACGTAATTCGTAATTTTAAAAGCTTTGCTTTATCCCGTGAGTAAAACAGGACTTAGGCAAAAAGGCAGTGAAAGCCTTGATTTACCGTAGGGGCAATTCATGAATTGCCCCTACATTTCGTACCTGATGCGTAAGTCCTATAAAAAAAAGTATTTCTGCTGCCAACAGCTACTTTCCCTCTAAAAGTAGTAATTACGAATTACGTTAGCGTAGCGTTAGCGAGTCCGCGTTCGCTTTTAGCGTCTCGTAGAGAGCGTCATTACGAATTACAAATTATCTAAATGCTTCCACTTCTTCAGGAACCTTCATTTGGTCGAGAATTCCCCAAATTTCCTGTAACATCGGCTCTAACCCGGTGCGAGTAACCGCTGAAATCACAAAAACCGGGGCGTAGGAGAGATGATTAAGTTGGGTGGCTAATGCCTCCAAATCGACAGTTTCGCGATCAACTGCATCAATTTTATTCAGCGCCAAGATTTGCGGACGTTCTGCTAAACCCCGTCCATAAGCTTGTAATTCTTCCTTAATTGTGTAGTAGTCTCTCACCACATCATCACTAGTAGCATCAATTAAGTGAAGTAGCACCCGCGTGCGCTCGATATGGCGCAAGAAATCATGTCCCAGCCCTGCCCCCTGAGCTGCTCCCTCAATTAGTCCGGGAATGTCGGCGAAAACAGTACCATCGCCAGTAGGTTTCCGCACTACACCCAAATTTGGGATGAGGGTAGTAAAAGGGTAATCTGCGATTTTTGGACGTGCAGCTGATAAAGATGAAATTAAAGTGGATTTACCAGCATTTGGTAAGCCAATAATCCCCACTTCTGCCAAAAGTTTTAACTCTAGACGCAGCTGCTTTATTTCCCCTGGTAATCCTGGGAGAGCATATTCTGGGGCGCGGTTACGGTTACTCAAGAAATGCTGATTTCCCAGTCCGCCTTTACCACCTTGGGCAATCAGCAAAGTCTGCTTAGGCTCAATTAAATCCCCTAGCAGTTCGCCAGTTTCAGCATCATAAATGGTTGTGCCGCAGGGAACTTCGATAATTAAATCCTTTCCTGCTGCCCCAGTGCAGTTATTTGGCCCGCCACGAGTACCCTTTTCTGCCTGAAAGCGATGGTTGTATCTGAAGTCCAACAAAGTTTGTAGGTTTTCTTCGGCAACAAAAAAGACCGAACCACCTCGTCCCCCATTACCACCAGAGGGGCCACCAGTCGGCACGTACTTCTCTCGCCGGAAAGCGACAATACCATCGCCGCCCTTACCAGCTTCAATTTCAATTTTTGATTGATCGATAAATTGCATCTTTCTACAGTCCTGTTAGCGGATAGCTAGGGTTTAACCCGTTCTGAATTATGAGTTGCGAGTTATGGGCGAGTTATAAATTATAAGTTTTAAAATCTTATTCCTCACTATTTACTTGTAACTCACACTCCTTACTCCCCTGCTCCTTTTGCTCAAGATATGGCAATATATAAAGTTGTAGCTAACCGCCTACGTAGAGGTTTAAAGTGGATACCATTGCAATTCCTGCTCTGAATCGGCCAGTGGATGCCACGGTAGAAATTCCTGGTTCTAAAAGTCTTACCAATCGGGCGTTGCTTGTCGCCGCTTTGGCAGAAGGTGACTCAATTTTAGAAAATGCTTTATTTAGTGAAGACAGCGAGTATTTTGCTAAATGTTTAGAGCAATTGAGTATTCCTATAACTCTGAATCCTAATCTGGCTCAGATTCAGATTGCAGGAAAGGGAGGCGACATCCCAGCTAAACAGGCAGATTTATTTGTAGGTTTATCAGGTACTACAGCACGGTTTATCTCGGCGCTGGTAGCACTAGGTAATGGCGAATATCGGCTAGATGGCGTTCCTCGGATGCGAGAACGACCGATGGGTGACATGCTGACGGTGCTACAAACGGGTGGTGCAACTGTTAACTTTGAGGGAAACTCCGGGTTTATGCCCTACACCCTCTATAGCCAGGGATTCGCTGGCGGAAATTTTCGCTTGAAAGCCAACCAAACAAGTCAGCAACTTTCGGCATTATTGATGATTGCGCCTTACGCTCAACAAGATACGATTTTTGAGGTTGAAGGTACACTGGTTTCTCAGTCTTACATCAAAATGACCTGTCGTCTGATGGCAGACTTTGGCGTGGAGGTGATTCAAATCGGCGATAATCAATTTCAGATTAAAGCAGGTCAACGTTACCAAGCTCGACATTACACAGTAGAACCCGATGCGTCAAATGCTTCTTACTTTTTTGCTGCCGCCGCCGTCACGGGTGGACGGGTGCGGGTAAAACATTTGACCAAACAATCTTGTCAGGGTGATATTCTCTGGCTGAATGTTTTAGAACAGATGGGTTGCCAAATTAAGGATTCGGATGATTACACCGAAGTGACGGGGCCGAAGCAATTGCAAGGCATCGATATTGATATGAATGATATATCAGATTTAGTGCAAACATTAGGAGCGATCGCGCCCTTTGCCAGTTCTCCGATTACCATTCGGAATGTGGAACATATTCGATATAAGGAAACTGACCGAATTAAAGCTGTTGTCACAGAGTTGCGGCGGCTAGGAGTTGAGGTTGAAGAATTTGCAGATAGACTGAAAATTGAACCTGGCCCCATTACCCCAGCGGCTATTGAAACCTATCACGATCATCGAATGGCAATGGCTTTTGCTGTCACTGGCTTGAAGGTTCCAGGGATTGTAATTAAAGATCCTGGTTGTACAGCGAAGACTTTTCCAGATTACTTTACCCGATTCTTCCAAATGTTAGAACAATAAGAGCTATTTTCGCTAAAGGACAATAATTAGTTAAAACTAGAACCAGCCCTTTCAAGGTGAGCATATGTACTATCAAAATTTTTACGGCATTTAAGGCATCGGCTGGAATTGAACAAGGAATTTATGCATTCACCTCCAAATTTTTGGACTGTAAATTAAGCGATCGCCTGAGCCAAAGTACCAAAATTGGGTTAAAAACATCATTTATTTTATAGTACAAACGTTCACCTTAAAAGGGCTAGTCCTATTATTGATAAATTGAACCATCAGGCATAATTGCCCCTGCTAAGTTAGTACCAACTAATTTAACCAGAAGCCGCTCACCAGAGCGAATCCGCGCTCCCGTCAGGTCGGCTCCTCGCAAGTCGGCCCCACTGAGATCCGCTCCAATCAAATTAGCAGCGCGTAAATTTGCCTCTCTAAGATCGGCTAAAAGTAGATTTGCCCGAAATAAATTTGCTTCAGATAAATTTGCACCTCTGAGGTTGACTTTGTGCATAAAAGTATCGCTGAGATTAGCACCACTCAAATTGGCATAACTCAAATTTCTGCCAGATAAGTCTTTATTGCTCAAATTTGCCCGACTGTAGTCTTTGCCACTTAAATCTGAATTTTGCTTTGGTGGTCGCTGGGTTGTTTGAGATGGTTTTTCCTGTTGAGGTGGCGGTGAGCTAAATGTGGTTTGAGGTTTGGTTTTTAGAGAGCGCAACTTTTCACGAGCTTCATTTATGGCTTTTAGCTTGTCTTGTGCTTTCTGCTGTAAACGGAGATTGTCTTTGGGAATGCGATCAGGATGCCAAACAAAGACTAAATCTTTGTAAGCCTGGTTCACTTCTTCAAGTGTTGCTCCAGGCTCTAATTCCAAAACTCTATAGTACTGCTCCAGATCGCTCATACGATATTTTAGTGGACAATCAACTTAATTATGAGTGATGGAGTCATTTATCCGCTGCATCATTTATTATGGATTATGGGGCATGGGGCATGGGGCATGGGGCATGGGGCAGGAGGTAGGAGGTAGGAGGCAGAAGTTCTTTAATTTTTAATTTTTAATTTTTAATTTTTAATTGATTTCTCATCTTCCCATCTCTCCATTTCTCCATCGAGCGATCGCTCTAAAATATGCTGCAACTGGAATCTGATAGACTTCAATATAAATCCAAACAATAATTGATAAATGTGATAAAAAGGTTAATATTGTCCAAATATATGGCATCCAGGTAATGGGTTCCTTCAGATTAGCAGGAAAATAGTAAGCTACTATGCCAATTAGAGTAGTGGGAAGAATTATAAAAACTGCTGCTGCTAGTCCATAACCCCAACCTAATTCCATACCTTCCAACTGGCCTTCTGTCCAACTAAACCCATTCCAACGCCAAGTTAAAGGTGGTTGCCTAGAAGGCATCTTGATTTGCTGTTGTTCTAAGTTGACTGTAAAAATCTCTTGGCAAAAGTCACAAGCCATAGCTTCCATCAATGGCATGTGAGAAATCTTACCTATCCGACAGACTGGGCAGGGGTAAGCTCCATAATAGTCGAAAGATTGGGTTAAGATTTTGGAACTGGGCATAATGAGACAGATGATCCTAAAAAATTGATCTGGTCAATGAGGACTTGGGTAATAATAATGTATGGCGGTTGGCAATTCCCTGCAATAAGCTTTCGCAAGATGAAGTCATAAGTCAGGAGAATTATATATTTTAACTTCTCAATCCTGGCTTTTTCTTCTGAGGTTACATAACTATCGTGATGTCTAATGACAAGCCGCTTTTTTCGTCTACGCAAATAAGCAACTAGTACAATCAGAACAGGGCGTGATTTTGAATTGTACAAAGCGTTATTAGTCTTAATCCCCAGAGTTGTACTGAGTCTATCGCTTTTTTATAGTTTGTGCAGGTCTTGACAAAGCCTACTCTTCCTGCTAGTGTTACGTTAGATAGGTATATTTCTTAAGTTTTCCAGCAAAAACGCCGCAAATGTTTAACACAAATTCCTACTTTTATTTTTGGTTTGGGGTGGTTCACCGGGGGTGAATTAAGTTTCCTAATGGAAACCGCCCGGTGAACCGCAGAGCAAACTCTGCGGTTTTTGTTTTTTTAAGGAGAATTTCATTGTCATGACTTATTTCAGTAGTTGGTTTTATGGCCTTTACTTTTGGCCCAGAATAAATTCCGGGTAAATAGCGTCATGCCAATGAATTCAGAACGCGCCCGGAACTTTTAAAGGTTTCGGGCTTTTTTGTTATTTGGAAATGGGAATGGGGCATTGGGGATTGGGCATGGGGAATAGACGGACAAGGGAGGCAAAGGAGACAGGGGGAATAACCAATGCCCAATACAACTCTTGGAGAGGCTGCGCCAACGACTACTTCTCTACGAGACGCACTCGCGTTCGCTCAGTACAAGTGCCCAATCCCCAATTCCCAATTCCCAATGCCTAATGCCCAATCCCCAATCCCCAATTTCTCAGGAGAATGTAATTATGATTAATGCCAAACTTGCTGCACAATCCCATTTAAACCACCAGACAATCGTTAAAATCTCGAAAGAAGTGGCTTTCGGCGGTGAAGAACTGGTAATTATCGGCGGGCCCTGCACTGTTGAAAGCTTAGAACAAATGGAGATAGTCGCCCAAAAGTTATCTACTGCATCAGTACAGGGGTTGCGTGGCGGTGTCTACAAACCCCGCACATCTCCCTACGCTTTCCAGGGTATGGGAGAGTCAGGGTTAGAGATTTTAGCCAGGGTGCGATCGCATTACAATATGCCAGTTGTCACGGAGGTGATGTCAATTTCCCAAATTGAAGTAGTCGCCGCCCACGCTGATATGCTTCAAGTTGGTAGCCGCAATATGCAAAACTTTGACTTGCTCAAAGCTTTGGGACAAGCTGGTAAACCAATACTGCTCAAACGTGGTTTAGCAGCAACTATTGAAGAATTTGTCATGGCTGCTGAATATATCCTTAGCCACGGGAATCCTGATGTGGTGTTGTGCGAAAGAGGTATTCGCAGTTTCGATGATTACACCCGTAACGTCCTAGATTTAGGAGCAGTGGCAGCACTCAAGCAAATAACTCACTTGCCTGTAATTGTAGATCCTTCTCATGCTGTCGGGAAACGGGAGTTGGTCGCACCTGTGGCTAGGGCTGCGATCGCTTGCGGTGCAGATGGATTAATTATTGAATGTCACCCAGAACCAGAAAAATCTGTTTCTGATGCCCGTCAAGCACTTTCTTTAGAAGATATGGTGCATTTAGTTAATAGTTTAAAGCCTGTAGCAACAGCTGTTGGGCGTAGTATATCAGATGTCGGGGCGGGTTTGGAACCTGCCCCGATTTTTTGGGCTGCTTAAATTTCACAGAAGGCGTAGTTTACCGCCGTAGGCATCGCTTGAATGTGTTAGTCAAAATATTTCTTTTGGCTTAAGTACAAATAGCGATCGCTTTCGTAAAATCAAGTTGTTACTTCAACTATTCCATTTGTTCTCAAACGTATTTTTGCAACACAGTCTTCTATATATAAATCTAAATTATCGTTTTAACAAATAAGACTATTTGATTTTATTCCATAAGTCGTTTTATCCTGAAATTAGTAGATATTTTAACTTTTGCTAAATTGCCTAAAGCCGTTTTGAGTATACCGATCTTTCAACTTTGAGAACCTGAAGAAGGACAATAACTAAATGCTAGAGCAGCAGATTGATTGCCCCATCAGACCTAAGACAAGTGCAATGATTATGAAACTTTTTCAAATCACTCTAGTGGTCTTAGTACTTTTGATCAACTTAGTAATTGCTTTCCCCTCTTGGGCAGAAAGTACGCCTTCTTTAACTAGCAATCCTAACTACTTTCAAGTTGGGCAAAAAGTGATTTGGCTTTACAAGCCCCGCACAGATTCTAGTGATGTCCAAAGAATTCCTGCTGAAATAGTCAAGTTAAGTTCCAAGCAAGTGCAAATCAAGGTTTACAAACATAACAACGAATTTGTCAATCGTTGGGTGAATCCAAACAAGCTTGAGAATTCGACAAAAGTTAAATAGTCAGTACTCTAGAATTTCGCTAGCGGGATTTAAACATTTTTGATGCATAAACAAGACTCAAATCCATACAAGGCAAGGAAAATACACCAAATGCTCAAGAATGCTTGAAACCCAGATATATCAAGAAACTAGGCAAAACGATGTCAAAGTCTCTCTGCATATAGATTTAAGGCTTTTTTATGGCTACTTTTTGTCTAAGTCCCACTAGATGGAATTAAAACTCCCTTGTGTGGGTTTCGTTTTCATAATTAGGATCTTCAGTACCAAGCAGTTTGTCCCAGAATGTAAAATACAAACCGTAGTGTATTTTATACTTACGATGATGTATGGAATGATGCATAGAACCAATAAGCCACCTTCCAATCCAGTAACTTTTAGATGAGGAGGGAAATAGCTCAAATCCGAGATGGGTAAACACTGCCCATACTGTCATAGTTATAAGTGCGGCAACTAAGGTGACGAAATGCAGCGGAACTATAAAGCTTACACCTACAAAAAAAAGTGCTTGTACGATCGCTTCTGGTAAGTCAAAGGCAGAGGAACTCCAAGGCGTTGGCTCGCCTGAACGGTGGTGTCCATAATGCATCCATCTAAAAATTAGAGGGTGGTGAAACATCCGATGGATAAAATAAAAGTAAGTATCCTGAAGAATTAGCACTGCAATAAAGCTAACTATTAAATACCACAGTCCGTATTTCCAGATGTCAGCGTATAACAGCGTTGCTCCCAAATTATACTCTGAGATCATAAACGCTCCAAAAATAGCAAAAACTACTGTGGAGATTACTGATAATTCAATATCCTTTTTAATGGAACAATTCATCAACGGTTTCAAACGCAAACTCTTGTTGGCGAGAGACTTCCCTAAAACTAAATAAAAGAGCAAGTATGCTCCGCCAGCAATCAGAAAGTATCGGGCAAGAGTGATACCGAAGAAGAAAAAGCAATAATACCAAAATGAGTGGTTCGTCAATTAGACCCATCCGTAATATTAATTCGGTGAAATGAAAATGCTGATTATGTCCAATTGTTTTGGTCTTCATTACCAAAAATAAGCAAATTACGATTTAATTTGTTAATCGACAAAATCCACTGCTTATTTTACAACATCAAGTAGTTCAGATAATATATATTAAATTTTGTTAATAAAAATTAAATTAATTTTAGGGCATACATAAATATAAGTTATTACTATTTATAAAAAAAGGTTCTTGGTCAACTTAAATTCTAGTAAATAGCTCATTTTGCAACTAAGTTACAATTTATTTAAGTTGTTCGTTTATATTATGTATTTCAAGAATAATTGAATTGATTTTTATCCATTGTGTTTTTTAATACCTAAAAAAACTTTTAAATCACTTTTCGTTACATCTACTTTTTATAAATTAATTTGCTATAGATTTTGTTCTACTTTTCTAGACTCCAGCCCAAGGCTACGGCTACTTCAGCAGCTAATTCTAGAGGATTGAATGGTTTAGCGATGTCTACGACGGGCTACGCCTACGTACTAATCATTCCCATCTGATTATAGCGACGGCGATCGGAAGCCTGGATTTTAGCAGTTAACAAAATTACTGGAATCGCTTTGGTTAATGGATTGGCTTGTAACTTTTCAAAAGTAGTGATGCCATCCATCTCTGGCATCATCACATCTAGTAAAATTGCATCTGGTTAGTAAGTCTCAGCTTTAATTATGCCCTCTTGACCAGAACTCGCAGTCACTACTTTCCAACCTGCGACTGTTTCCAAGCAAATCTTGGCAACTTCTTGAATATACTGCTCGTTATCCACCATGTTGGCAGAAGGGGTTAGGGGATGAGGGCAACTCTAAAACCCTTTTAAAATCTCGTTTTCAGCAAGAGGCTGGAAATGCTACTCCTGGCGGCTCTGCCGCGAGTTCGGGAGGTGGCAGCCCCAATTAGGGGCATTCCCAGTCGGAGACTGGGAACGAGATAATCTGCTAAAAGCTTTTTCTAGACTGGCTTTAACCTGAACTTGACACCAATGTTACAGCTAGCTGTATGCCCCTACAGCCGATTTATGTGTTGCAAAGATTTTTGGAAATGGTGTTATGTATGTTGAGGTAGGAGCAGTGTCCTTCTCTTGCTTTGCTCATTCGTGCAACTTACCGTAGGGAAGGACTGATAAAACTCTCAATACGCTACAACAGAAAAAACCTTCTGCTAAATCTGTGAAAAAACGAGTAACACTCACCTTCCCGAAACGCGCCGTGCAAATGCCAGTCACTTACGTACTGGCCAAAGAGTTCAACGTCGCCGCCAATATTATCCGCGCCCAAGTTGCCCCAAATCAAATTGGCAAACTGGTAGTGGAATTATCGGGAGACATCGATCAATTAGATGCGGCGATCGAGTGGATGCGATCGCGTAATGTTAATGTTTCTTCTACATTAGGCGAAATTGCGATCGACGAGGATGTGTGTGTCCACTGTGGCTTGTGTACTGGGGTTTGTCCTACCGAAGCCCTCACCCTCCACCCAGAGACATACAAGTTGACATTCACGCGATCGCGCTGTATTGTCTGCGAACAGTGTATCCCCACCTGTCCCGTACAAGCAATCTCTACTAACATTTAACAATCTAAAATCCAAAATCTAAAATTGAATTTAGCCTAACTTAAACACATCCGCAATTACCCCACCATCACCCATCAGCCTACTTTTTGCTGGAGAGTCATAAACTACCAATAGCGAAGGTATGCCAGCTACATCCTGAAACATCGTCATTCCCTCAGCGTGTTCTTCTCGATTTCCATAAGGAATATCTTGCACAAAATCGGGATTGCTGAAGATATTTTCTCGTAAATTCACACCATTTACCCAGCGATAAACTTGCACAGGCCCATCTAAATCCATCGTTGGCCCAGCTAAAATCAAAAAATCTTTATCATCTACATACAAATCCCGAATTCCCAAACCATTCAACCAGATAAAATGCTTTTTATATAACTCCTTCAATTCCCCAATTTGCTTTAGTTTCATCAGTCCAGGGGTAGAATCTTCTAACTCTATTTCCAGCACCACAGCCCAACCCCGCAATACAGGGCCACGCAAACCCAGAAAGACACGGTTTTGATAAATGCCTATTCCTTCAATATCAAAGCCATTATCCTTTCCAGGAATTGCTGCCTGAATAAACAAGCCTAAATGGGCATCATCTGCTAAAGCTGTCATCAGCAAATTACCCTGATTCGTCACCTCTAGTTTACTGGCATTCAATTGCACATCTGGCTTTTGAGGGTGTGGGCAAGATGAAAATAGCTTACCGTCTATCATAGGAATTCGTCCTAAAATGTAACGGTTAGGTTCTGATTCAATTTTTGCTAGCCTTTTAGAGTTTTTGGCATCTGTATTTTCAGGTTTGAATTTTTTGCGTTTGTAACTGTGAGAACCAACAAACCATAAGTAATTATCAGCGTAAGCCAGTCCTTCTATATCAATTTCTTCCTCTTCTGGTGCAGGTAAACTGATAAATTCTGTTACTCGAAATTGTTGATGATCTGTAAATTTATCAGTATCAACCAATAATAAACGCTCAATAGTTGAGGTTTCATCTGACCCCAACCATAAATACTTCTGATGTGTTAACAGGACTGCTGATAAGTCTTCTCTATGTTCTTGAAAAGAAGCTACAAAAGTCAATAAAACTTTATTTAACAAATCTAAGTTTGGCATTTTAAATCATGTTGATAGTTACAAAATGCTAGCCATGCTATTATAAGATATGATTCAATTTCCAATATTTATCTCAAAACTATAGCTCATATCAAATTGGCAGGGTGCATCTGCTATTTAAACCTTTGACAGATATTGCATATTTATAGAAGAGGATGCAACTATCAATAGTCATAAGCATACGTGACAATCCTCATAGTTAAAAAACATCAAAAGTAGATGCAAATTTTTAAATAATATTGTTATTATGCAATAACCTCATGAGGGAATCATTCAGACCAATTATGAAATTAGCTACACAACCCACAGTAAAAACTCTCGGTGACTACGCCTACCAAGCGATTGAAAAACACTGTAAGAAAACCTTCAAGTGGGAAAAATCAGTCAAGAAAGATGAAGATCCAGAAGCGCTACACCAAATGCGAGTGGGAATGCGCCGCCTACGGACAGCGGTAACTCGGTTTGGGCTAGCAGTGGATGTATCGAAACCAGTCAGCGATAAAAATATTGGTAAAATAGCTCGTCGTCTTGGTAATCTGCGGGATTTAGACGTACTCAAAGAAAGTTTGGAAAACAATTACAAACCAAACTTACCCCGTAAAGAACAGGAATCTCTACAAACAGCTTTTACAGCTTTGGCGAAACAACGTGAAGATGTACAATCGAGTGTGCAGAAAACATTAAACGATGAATCTTACAAATCTCTAAAAGATGCATTGGATAAATGGTTAGAGAAACCCAGTTATCAATCTTTGGCAGCTGTTTCGATTCAGCAAGTGCTACCAGACTTACTTTTACCAGAACTGAGTAACTTCTTACTGCATCCAGGTTGGCTAGTTGGGACTGAATTTGTAGAATCAGAAGTGAAAATCCAGAAAAACTGGAAACCAAAAAAGATAGAAAAACAATTGACAACAGAAGGTGAAAGTCTTCATAGTTTACGAAAAGAAGCTAAACGTATACGCTATCAAATGGAGTTATTTACTGACTTATATGGCGATTCTTACGAAGCTTATATTACAGAAGTGAAAAATATCCAAGAAATTTTGGGTACGATGCAAGATAGTGCCGTTTTAACTGACTGGCTTACAGATGTATACAAGTCAGAAATTCAGACTGAGTTGCCCACCCTTGCTAATTTGTTAACTGAAAATCGTTACCAGTCGTGGCAGCAGTGGCAACCTTTGCAAGAACGGTATCTGGAAACTGAAACCAGACATAGTTTTCATTTAACAATACTGCACCCACTTTCAGGAGTAATAAGTTAAAGGTTTCTCTTTGTTGGGCAAGGATTGGACTAACGAACAGACAATTGAATAGGAGCTTCTAGAGACAAAAGATAAACACTGCTCTAGGGAATTTGTACAATACGAGTCTTTTCGGCGGAACCCAAACCTGAAATTAGTCTAATAGTGCTTTCTAGCATTGCTCCTTGCTCAGTTTGACCGGAGAGCGCCTTGGCTGAAAAAGTTCAAGGTACTTCCACCAATCCTGCCCCAAACAGAGCCATTCTTGACGGCTTTATCTATTAACTCGCATGAATTTAGATGAACTTAATATCTGAATCTAGCGGTATCTAGCAGTTCCCTTAAGTGGGAAAGTCTCATATAATTGTAGTTGCCCAAATATTGGTCTTCGGATTAATCCTGATGTTTTTTCGGTAGTGAGAATTGCTTGAGTTTGGACAGGAATTTCTCGATCACCAATAGGTAAGTTAACAGTGGGTAACAAAAAACTGAGGTTGACTGTATTTCCTCCGACAGTAGGGTTTGGACTGCTAATAATTACTGTAATCAGTGTCCCGATATCAGTAGTTAATGTCTTAATGTCATCGCCACTGAAATGAACGGAAGTATTTTGAGTTTTGTAATCAAGCTGTGAAACTTCGTTAAGGATAGAATACTTAATCTGAGTACCATTGCCATTAAGTGTAAACTCATTTGGTCGTTGCACAACAATTGCTTGTGCTTTTTTTGTAGATTTGGTCATCAACAAAGATACTAGTGATGTCGTAGTTAAACCAGTCACAAAGGTGAGAGCAGCTTTGACAATTTGACGGCGGGGCAAATTTGAGGATATATCTTTCAAGTTAGGATTCATAGTTCTTTCTTCTGATGCTGATTGTGACTTGTTGAAAGCTACCTAATTTTATTGCTTTATTTCTGTGGTTGTTTTTCGTCTTCTTTACACCCTCAAACGGTTACAAATTTTTAGAAGTTGAAAAGTTCAATTCCTCTTGAATACTTTTGGCGTCATTATACAAATTTGTGACTTTATAATCATTACTTGGACAGCTAATATCTGGAGATTTCTGCCCGGAATAATTGACTTGAGTTGATGTCCCGAATGAAACAGATTTCGGACACGATTTATATGGCAATTTTGACAGTGGTTTAGCTGCTGAAATATCATTGAAAAATTTAGTGGCTGTGTTCAGTTTAATTTCACCTGTACCTTTTGTATTGCAAACAGTGTAAGTTGCCTTTCCTGATGGCAATACGGAAATGTTATACTTGCAAGTATTCGTAGAACCGCTATTAATAATAATAGCTGGCTCTTGAATAGTTGGAGTTTGTGCAAGTATTTTAAAAGAAAAAATACATAAAGGTGTAGCTAGTAAAACTGAAGCCAAGCTAATTTTAGAGAATCCAAAAAGTTTCATGATCACCTCACATTTAGTTTTTTAGTTATTTAGATTTTTTTAACTGGTTGAAAATATTTTTTAGAAAAAAATTATATAACAGCAACTTTTTAGTTAATGCTTGATTAAGAAAAACTAGATTTCTAAGTAGCATAGTGTGAAACAGAATTATAGATAATATTTAAAACTATAGTTGACTGTATACTTTTTAGATATGTCATTATTGTGTCAACTTTGTGTCAGAAAAATATCTAATTTTAATGTGGTATCCCTATTGAATATATGCTTGGGGCTTTGCAGCAAAAAAATTCAGTGACGTAACTTTGACAGGAATACTGCACAGTTGAACCCTACGGTTCTCGGTAGATGCTGACCTCTGCTTTGGGGTACAGGACTTTTATTTGTCTAAAAAAATTCTCTCCAAAAGCGGATTGTTTATTTTCAAGTTTGATAAATCAATACAAGACAGGCGTGAGATTGTTGGCTGGATGATTGGTCACTTATTTCAGAATAAATACTAGTATTTTTAAATACATATAAATAAATATCTGAAACTGTTGGTTAATTAGTTTTTCAGATAAAAAATCTGTTGGCATTAACTCGACAGTGTAAATTTTATCTGCGTCTACCTCATAATCAATAACAACACCACGAGAACTTTTCCTTCTTAGACCGGGAAACAATAATTTATAAGATTTAAAAAAGTCTGGTCATAAATAAAGACGGGTTGCAGCCCGTCTAAATAGCTTGAAAGTGCAAATACACCTTGTATAGGATTGAAAATAACACAATTGATTTTCTCAGAGCTGCCAATTTGCCAATTTATAAAAAAACATCTCCATAAATTAAATATACGTTATCCAAAACCCTTGTAAAGACGTAGCAGTTCTATATATCTATATTTTTTTCACTCATATCTATAAAGAACAGATGTTAGAATCGTCCTAAAAGTCTTGGTATTTGCAGCTAAATCATTTACCCATACATATTTGAGGCTTTTTAGAAATTACGATTGCACTCCTCACACTCATGAGCAATTTTCAGCTACTCCCTGCTCTAAAAACAGTAATAATCGCCCTCACAAGATATTGCTATGTCTAAATCAGTCATAGTAGAAGTTACAGCTAGTGGATATAGAAGCTCCTCTAATGTGTTATTACGACTGGTTTAGTTTGACATGAACTCAACCAGCAACAAAAATCAAGGTTTATAACCATCAAATATGAACGTTTTACTTCTATACCCCCGCTTTCCAAAAAGTTTTTGGTCTTTTGAAAAAACATTGGCTTTATTAGACCGTAAAGCAATGCTACCGCCTTTAGGCTTGGTAACTGTAGCAGCGATTTTACCGCAAGAATGGGATTTCAAGCTAGTAGATCGAAATGTTCGCGTCTGTACAGAAGCCGAATGGGCTTGGGCAGATTTGGTTATTATGTCGGCGATGATTGTGCAAAAAGAGGATTTGCTCTCTCAGATATTGGAAGCAAAGCAGAGAGGTAAACGGGTTGCTGTGGGTGGGCCTTTCCCAACAGCGCTACCGAATGAAATGACATCCGCTGGAGCAGACTATTTGATATTAGACGAGGGGGAAATCACCCTACCCTTATTTGTAGCAGCGATCGCACGCGGCGATCGCACAGGCATTTTTCGCTCTGACGGTGAAAAACCAGATGTCACCAATACTCCAACTCCTCGCTTTGACTTGCTAGAGTTTGAAGCCTATGCAGAGATGTCAGTGCAATTTTCCCGTGGATGTCCCTTCCAGTGTGAATTTTGTGACATTATTGTGCTATACGGTCGCAAACCCCGCACCAAAAACCCAGAACAACTATTAGCAGAACTTGATTGTCTCTACAAACTGGGTTGGCGGCGCAGTATTTTTATGGTGGATGACAACTTCATCGGTAATAAGCGGAATGTGAAATTATTTTTGAAGTCCCTTCTACCCTGGATGGTGGAGCATAATTATCCCTTTTCCTTTGCCACAGAGGCTTCAGTTGATTTAGCCCAAGATCAAGAACTGATGGATTTGATGGTAGCGTGTAATTTTGGAGCCGTTTTTCTGGGAATTGAAACCCCCGATGAAGAAAGTCTCACTTTCACGCAGAAATATCAGAATACACGAGACTCACTCAGTGAAGCAGTGGATAGAATTACCCGCTCCGGGCTACGAGTCATGGCAGGCTTTATCATTGGGTTTGATGGCGAGAAAGTAGGAGCCGGCGCGCGAATTGTCAAGTTTGTGGAGCAAACAGCAATTCCCACAGCCTTATTTAGTATGTTGCAAGCACTTCCAGATACAGCCCTCTGGCATAGATTAGAAAAGGAAGGACGACTCCGTAATAAATCTGCCAACATCAACCAAACCACGTTGATGAATTTTGTACCAACTCGACCTTTAGAAGATATCGCTCGTGAATATGTGCAGGCGTTCTGTGATTTGTATGAGCCAGAGCGGTTTTTGGAGCGTACATACAAACACTTCCGTCTTTTGGGTGAAGCAACCTATCCAAAAAAGGGGAAAGCTGCTAAAAAACCATTGAACTGGAAAGTACTCCGGGCGTTGCTGGTGATTTGTTGGCGTCAAGGTTTACGTCGTCAGACGCGCTGGCAATTCTGGCGCAACTTGTGGAACATGTATCAGCATAATCCGGGTGGGGTGAGTAGCTACTTAGCTGTTTGTGCCCAAATTGAGCATTTCTTGGAATATCGCCAAATTGTTCGGGATGAAATTGAGGCTCAAGTAGCTGAATTTTTGGAAGCAGAAGCTAGGGTAAAACCGCAAGCAGAAGTGATGGAAGTGTTAGGAAGCTTAAAAAAATAACTCATAGTACTTAGAGCAAGGGTTTAAGACTTCTACTGAACTCCGTCTTTAACAACAGATGCGATCGCCTTCTCAATCACACTTATGGACTATTATTATCTCTAAGTGTGGTTGAATAATCAAAAGTTATACCCATACCTCAAAAACCATAACATCTCTCGTTATCATATTCCAGAGAAATGAGAGTGAGGTTCAAGCATGATGTACATCCCAAATGCTTTTCGAGAAGATGATATTGAGAAACTTGTCGCCTTCATGCGTGCGAACAGTTTTGCCACATTGGTGTCTATTGTCAATGATGTTCCTGTTGCCTCACATATTCCGCTGGTTGTCACAGTGCAAAATAATGTGGTTAAGCTATCAGGTCATCTTGCCAAACCAAATCCTCAATGGCAGGTCTTTGGGGTAGGCGAGGCACTTGCCGTCTTTACGGGACCTCATGCTTATATCTCGCCATCTTTGTATGAGAAGCAAGAGAGTGTACCGACGTGGAACTACATCGCTGTACACGCATCTGGTGTGCCCCAAGTTATTACCCTTGGTGATTCGCCGGAATTGATGGATAAGATGATTGAGGACATGATTGACACCTATGGCTCTGAGTATAAATCTCAATGGCATAGCTTATCCGATAACTTTCGTGAAGGAATGATGAACGGCATTATTGGTTTTGAGATGACCATCACGCGACTAGAAGGGAAATACAAACTTAGCCAAAATCGCAGTCATTTTGACCAGCGTAATGTTGCAGATGCGTTGCTACAAAGTACAGAACCAACTGTTCATACCATCGGTGCTGCTATGAAACAGAATCTTGAAACCAGTGAACAATTACCAGAGTGAAAACCCGCAGTTTCTAGTCGTGGGGAGAATTTAAGGGAACCTAGAGTATTGTCTAACAAGCTTTGGGCATCATACATAACTATATACTCCGCAAACAAATAGTTTGCAATACTTAATATTAGTGAAACTAATAATTAGTTTTTCATGAGATTGTGATTGCCAACACATCTTTTTTTGTATCGATCGTGTAGGCTCATATCTGCTGGGTAAAATTACTAGATAAATTTATGGTAATTCGAGCACCAAGCAGCAGAATCCCTAATTTTGCTGTGCTATTAAACTTGCTTACAATTTGGTTATTTGATTTTTGAGCAATTATTAGGTAACTGAACGGTAAGCTTGGTTGCTAGAGAGCATTCCATGATTACATTCAGTACTAACGTAACAACGTAACTATGTACCAATAGCACGAATAAAAGTGCTAACCCTTGAGATTACTGCTTTTGGGGTGTAGGGAATTAACAAGAGTAGAGCTAGGTTTCACACTCTCAAATGCAAAGTCTCTTAGCAGTACACCCAACACTCTACACCCTGACAAAGGCGAGGTTTCACTTTTTCTTCATGCCATTCAGCGATATACAAATCAGCGATACCAACCATAAAGCTACTGCTAAGGCAATTTTAAGAAAAGAAAAAAGCATGAGTACAACACGCAAAATTCGTTTAGGTGCATTCATTCAAGCTACCGGACACCATGTCTCTGCTTGGCGACACCCCGATTCACAAGCAGATGCTGGACTGAATTTCGAGCATTACAAAGAAATTACCCAAACTGCCGAACGCGGCTTATTCGATGCAGTTTTCTTAGCAGACAGTCCAGGAGTCTGGGGCGGCGCTCCAGAAACTCAGCATCGCAATGGTAAAATTGCCCATTTTGAGCCTGTCACCCTTTTCTCGGCCTTATCCTCTGTAACCCAAAACATCGGTTTCATTTCCACCGCTTCGACTACTTATGAAGAACCTTATACCTTGGCACGTAAGTTTGCTTCCCTAGACTACTTGAGTAAGGGCCGGGCCGGGTGGAATGTAGTCACAACAGGCAATGAGAATGCTGCACGTAATTTCGGCCTTGAGCATCACCCCGAACACAGCCAGCGTTATGAACGCGCCGAAGAGTTTGTGGAAGTGGTGAAAGGTCTATGGGATAGTTGGGAAGACGATGCTTTCATCCGTGACAAAGAGTCTGGTATTTATTTTGATCCAGACAAACTGCATACATTGAACCACAAGGGCAAATATTTTTCTGTAAAAGGCCCTTTGAACGTCGGTCGTCCGCCCCAAGGTTATCCGGTGATTGTTCAGGCTGGAGCTTCCGAATCGGGACGAGACTTAGCCGCACGCACTGCCGAGGCGATTTTCACCGCCAATCAAACCCTAGCTGATGCCCAGGAATTTTATGCTGACATCAAAGGTAGGCTAGCACAATATGGGCGATCGCCAGACGATCTAAAAATTATGCCTGGTGCTTTCCCAATCATTGGCCGTACCGAATCAGAAGCTCAAGAGAAGTATGAATTTCTGCAATCGTTAATCCATCCCGATGTTGCCTGGGGTATTTTAAAGAATTATTACAAAGGTGTGGATCTGTCGAAATATTCTTTAGATGATTTAGCTCCCGAATTACCCAGCGACACCAACACTAACAAAAGTCGTCTCAAACTAGTCAAAGATTTAGCTACTCGTGGCACTCTCACACTGCGTCAGTTGTATCTCTCTCTTGCTACCGCACGAGGACATCGCACCATACTTGGTACTCCCGAAACCATTGCCGACCAGCTAGAAGAATGGTTCAACAACGGTGCAGCAGATGGCTTTAATATCATGCCGCCAATCCTTCCCACAGGATTAGATGACTTCGTTAACCTAGTCGTTCCCGTCCTCCAAAAACGCGGACTATTCCGTACTGAATACGAAGGCAGTACCTTGCGTGAAAACCTGGGATTGCATCGTCCGACCAATCGTTTTGCCGCTAAACAACTAGATGAAAGATTGGTGTTGGTGTAAATGACTTTTCATATCTGCACTGTGTTGATAGTGCTGTAGCGTAAATGAATTTTTCACGGATGCTTAAGCCATACCTTTTAAACCGTACCTTCTGTAGGTCGCCGCCTTACAGAATTTGAAAATTTTAGAGAGCGATTGTGGAGAGACGCGATAAATCGCCGTCTCTACAGGAAATGTATTCGTCAATAGCAGCATTGGATGCTGAAAAAAACTCTGTAATTTTTGTGCCGTAGACAAGGAAAAAACATGACTGAATATAGCCGATTAAAGACCTCACGTTCTGCTGCAATCAGAGCAACCCTTGATTATCCGGTAATCGACACCGACGTTCACACCAATGATTTCACCCCAGCTTTTGAGGATTACATCGCTAAGTACGGCGGCGTGAAACTTGTAGATGAGTTACGCAAGACTGAAGCCTCGCGTCTTAACTCCAAGAGCAACGGCAAAGACTGGTATCAACAAACTCCTGAAGAACGTCAAAACAACCGCACAATTCGATCGCCTTGGTGGGCTAGAGTTACCAAAAACACATTGGATCTCGCTACTTACACCCTCCCAGGACTCCTCTATGAGCGTCAGGCAGAGCAAGGGTCAGACTATTCAGTGCTGTTTCCCAACAATGTTTTGGCACCGGCTGGAGCGAGTGCAGAGAATCGTCAGGCCCTGCAACGTGCAGTCAATCACTATCATGCTGATATTTACCGGAAATATAGCGATCGCTTGACACCGGTAGCTGGCATTCCTTTGACCAATCCTCAAGAAGGCATTGAGGAGTTAGAGTTTGCTGTAAAAACACTGGGCTTAAAGGTGATTAATATCACTGGCGGTGTGAAACGGCCAATCAAAGCGATCGCTGATAAATATCCAGCCGATAAATTCCCCGAAATCGCCAAGTATGCTTCTTATATCGACTTCTACGGATTAGATAGTGAATACGACTACGATCCTTTCTGGGCAAAGGTCGTGGAACTTGGCGTACCTGTTACCACCCATTACGGCAGTCAGGGTTGGACTGGCCGCTCCTCCATTAGTAACTACATGAACAACCATATTGGTCACTTCGCCGATGGTTCAGAAGCATTTGCGAAGGCGCTGTTCTTCGGCGGTGTTACCAAGCGTTTTCCGCAGTTGCGTGTAGCAATGCTGGAAGGTGGTGCAGATTGGGGTGCCCGCGTCTACATTCATTTGGTAGATCGTTTCTCAAAGCGCAATATCAAAGCACTGGAAAACTACAATCCAGCGTTGACAAATGCCGATGAGTTGTTTGAAATATTTGAGCGCTACGGTGCAGAAATTACTCAAGGACATTCCCTCGATAAGGATGAATTGACCAAGACTGTACTGGGAGCTTCATTTAGCCGTCATAGCCGTGCGCCGATTGGTAGCGAATTGGACGATTTTGCAGCAGCAGGTATTGAAACAATTGAAGACATCCGCGATCGCTGGGTAAATAGTTTCTTCTTTGGTTCCGAGTCTGACGATCGCACGATCGCTACGGCATTCAACGACAAAGCTAATCCCTTGGGAGTCAAGATCAACGCCATCTATTCCTCCGATGTTGGTCACTGGGATGTACCAGACTTGACTTCCCCCTTGGCTGAAAGCTGGGATCTCGTGCAAGAAGGCGTTATTTCCGAAGCCGACTTTAAGTCCTATGTATTCGCTAATCCCTACAAGTTTTACACCCAAGCTAACCCCGAATTCTTCAAGGGTACAGCGATCGAATCTAAAGTAGGTAACACCGAATTTAAACAAGTAGACAAGAACCTAGTAGTGGCATAAAAGGCGAGATGAGGGAGTGGGGGGAGATGAGGGAGCAGAAGAGAAGTTGCAGTAATGTTTTTCCCCTCTGCTCCTCTGCCCCTCTGCCCAATCCCCAAATCAAATTAGGAGTCACAACAATGCCTGTCGAACAACGCTCTCACAACACCAACAGTTGAATTATGTCAGATTCTCGCAAAGAAATCAGAATTTGTTTTATTGGTGAATCCTTTGTCAATGGCACAGGCGATCCAGAGTTTCTGGGTTGGACAGGTAGAGTGTGCCGCAATGCTGAGTCAAGAGGATACGCTATCACCCATTACAACTTGGGGGTGCGGGCAGAGACAAGTCGGTATCTCAAACAACGTTGGTACTCGGAAGTCTCCTATCGTCTGCCAAAAGAATCCGATGGTCGAGTAGTGTTTTCCTTTGGGGCAAACGATTCAGGATGGGCGGGTAAACAACAAGGAATCGAACTTTCAGAGTCGATCGCAAATGCTCGCAGTATTTTAAGCCAAGCAAAGCAACTCTATCCGATCTTGATGGTTAGTCCGCCACCCTGTGGTGATGTCGATCAAGAAAAAAGAAATCAAATTCTCGCAAATCTCTCACAGGAATTTGCATTGGTTTGCGATCAACTAGATGTTCCGTATCTTGATGTGTTTTCTAGTTTGCTGAAGTCACCGATCTGGCTAGCGGAAGCAAAAGCCAACGACGGCGCTCACCCAAAAGCAGATGGTTATGCCGAATTTGCTGCGATCGTACAAAACTCGGAAGGTTGGTTGAATTGGTTTACACCTTGAAAATACCGACATCGTTATCTTATTGATTTGTTGCATAGGGTTTTAGTTTTGCGTTAGCGTTCGCGTACCGTCTCGTAGAGAAGCGGGGCGGAACGCACGTCGCATTCTATTTAAAAATTTCCATATTTTCTCAATTAACAACATCTTTATGACCTTACCAACTACTAATCTCGGTAAAACTGGATTGACTGTTTCGCGTCTTTGTCTCGGTACTATGACCTTTGGTTTGCAGACCGACGAAGAAACTTCCAGGCAAATCCTCGACACCGCCGCCGATGGTGGGATCAACTTTTTAGATACAGCCGACGTTTATCCCCTCGGCGGCGGGCTTGCCACTGCGGGACGTACCGAAGAAATCGTTGGGCGCTGGCTAAAAGGCAAACGCGAACATTTTATCTTGGCTACCAAGTGCGTCGGTCGGGTCGGCCCTGCACCTTGGGATCAGGGGGCTTCCCGGAAACATATTTTGGATGCGATCGATGCTTCTCTGCGGCGGCTGGGAACCGATTATATCGACCTGTACCAGTTGCACTCCGACGATGCTTCAACTCCCCTTGATGAAACTCTAGAAGCCCTGGATGCAGTGGTTCGTGCTGGCAAGGTGCGCTATATCGGGGTTTCCAACTTCTTAGCCTACCGACTCGCCCGCGCCTTGGGTCGGACTGAGACACGCAATTTAACCAAGTTCATCTCAATTCAGCCCCGCTACAACCTGTTATTCCGCGAAATTGAGCGAGAACTATTGCCCCTGGCGAAAGAAGAAGGACTGGGTGTAATTTCCTACAATCCTTTGGCGGGCGGTCTACTTACGGGTAAACATAATTTTACTCAAGGTCCCACGTCAGGTACACGTTTTACGCTAGGTGCTGCCGCAGAACGTTATCAAGAACGCTACTGGCGCGATCGCGAATTTAATACTGTCGAAGATTTACGCACAGTAGCGGATCTCGGTGGATTTTCCCTTACCACCCTAGCAGTGGCTTGGGTTTTATCTAATCCCATTATCACTGCCCCAATCATTGGCGCTAGCCGCCCAGAACAACTTGCTGAGTCGCTGAAGGCGGTAGAACTAAAACTTGACGACAATTTGAAACAAAAGTTAGACGACCTAACCGCCGAATACCGAAGGGGAGATTCTCTTCGTTAGGGATTGGGGAAGTGGCGAATAAAAAATGACAAATGACAACCAGAATTCCTTCAAATCAGAAATATATCATGGATAAAATAGCTAGGATTAAACGCCGTCGTTTTCTCCATATTGCTACTTCCGGGCTATCTGGCTTTTCTATGGCATATCTGTTAGGAAGTTGTAGCGAACAAAACCAACAATCTTCTTTGATTAACAGTACTAATGCCAGTGAAAATTCCCTTGGGATAAAAACTAAAGTTCTACGCATGGGATATCAGAGTGCGGGGGATCTTTTCAGAAATCGGAAAGTTTTAGAGAAACGCTTGGAGCCGTTGGGGATTAAAGTAGAATGGGCACAATTTGTCCAAGGGCCCCAACTGATGGAAGGGATGGCTGCGGGAAAAGTTGACGTGGGATCGGTGGGAGAAACACCACCAATTTTTGCACAAGTCGCTGGCTCAAAACTTGTTTATGTAGTCGGTACACAAAGAAACCAAAGGACGGGGACAAGTAGTGTTATTGCTGTTCCGCCAGAATCTCCCCTTCAGAAGTTTGAGGATATTAAGGGTCAAGAAGTTTACTTTCAAAAAGGCTCGGCATCACACTACTTTATTATCAGAGCGTTGCAATCAATCGGCTTGACCCTTAAAGATATTAAAATCAGAAGTTTGCCGACTATCGAGGCACGGGCTGCTTTTCTCGAAGGTAAAATTCCAGTTTGGATGACAGGAGATCCACACTATGCGATCGCTCAAAAGATGGGTCGAATTCGAGTCCTCAAAGATTCTGTTGGGCTAGATTCTCCTGGTGCTTATTATATTGCTGACAGAAAGTTTGCCGAGGAAAATCTTGGCTTGCTAAAAATTATCATTGAGGAGCTTAATAAGCTTGACAAGTGGGCAGAAGCAAATCGAGGCGAAGTTGCCAAATTGATGATTTCTGAACAAAAGCTCGATGTGGATGTGGTAGAAAAGGTGATGTCTCGCCGCACTTTTGTAGGACGCAGAGGACTCAGCTCTGCACTAATTAAAGAACAACAGCGTGTGGCAGATTTGTTCTTTGACGAGGGTGTAATACCAAAGAAAATCAACATTCAGGAAGCCTTACTCCCGCCTGATGTTTATGCTGCAATCACACCACAAGAAATTATGGTCTAGTGGAGTACTTCAAAAAGTCTCTAATGCCATCGGACGGCTTATCCAGTCGTCCATTTTTATCTTGTAGAAAAGCTAAAATGATGCTAAGAGATCGACTTTCATGACGAAAAAGGCTAGACAATCCAAATCCTTTCAACGTGCTCCTGATGCACCAAATTTGCCATCAACTCCATTCAGGTTCATTTGCTATTTCGTTAACCAGTTCCGCTGGTGGTATGTGGCAGGGGTGATTCTGGAGGTAATACACGCAACCTGTGGCATTATGTTGCCTTATGCCATTGGCGAGATCATCCGGGGTGTGACGCGATCGACGGGCGACAGCAAGCCCATTTTTGATGCCATGAAGCAACCCTTGATGTTATTCATCGGCTTGAGTGTGGGTGAAGTGGTATTCGGGCGATCGGCTGGACTCTTGCAGACGATTCTCCATCCGATTCACCGACAGCACATTGTGCGATCGCTATATGCCTACTTGCAGCAGCATTCGCATCGATACCTGAGCAGTAGTTTTTCCGGGGCATTGGCACATCGGATTAGCGAAACCTCTCTAGGTGTTACCCAAACGATGCAAATGATGATTACTGAATTTATGCCAGTAATTGTTGTGTATTCCGTCGCCACGACGATACTGTATCGCGCCTATCCTCCGCTGGCTGCACTTGTGGGAATATGGGCAGTTCTCTTCATCAGTATTTCGTTCTGGCTGGCAACTCGCTGCCGAATTTACTCCCGGAAAGCCGCAGCCGCCAGAAGTGAGACAACTGGTATCATCGTAGATGCGGTAACAAATCTCACCAGTATCCGACTGTTTGCTCGCTTCGGTTTTGAACGACGCTATTTGAATGAGCAATTAAGGCGCGAAATCAAAGAGGTAAGAGAGTCAAACTGGTATTCAGAGCGAATTCGCTGGTTTCAGTTCATCTCAGCAGCCATTCTGAAAATCAGCACCCTGTATTACTCGCTCTCTCTCTGGAGCCAAGGAAAGATCGCTACTGCTGACTTCGTTGTAGCAACCAGTCTGTCGCTGTTGATTATTAGTGAAGCCCGCAATTTGAGCCGCCGCTTTCTGGAATTTTTTGAACATATTGGTAATGTCGCCAATGGTGTTTTTACCATCATTCAACCGCATGAGTTGATCGATCGTGAAAAAGCGATCGCCCACTCAATCACCCAAGGTAAGATTGAGTTTCGGCGGGTGAATTTCAACTACACAGAAGAGAAGAAAGTTTTCAACAACCTTTCTGTCAACATCCAAGCGGGACAGCGTGTCGGACTGGTGGGCTTGTCCGGCTCTGGAAAATCCACCTTTGTTAATCTGATTCTGCGTTTATTCGACCCACAATCTGGACAGATTATCATTGATGGGGTCGATATTCGAGATATGACTCAGGATGCTTTACACGCTCAGATCAGCTTAATTCCCCAAGATCCGTCTCTGTTTCATCGCACTTTGCTAGAAAATATTCGTTACGGACGCTTGGATGCAACCGATGAGGAAGTGATCGAGGCTTCGCGAAAGGCTCATGCTCACGATTTCATCGTCCAAAGTAAGGATGGTTACAATTCTCTGGTGGGCGAACGTGGTGTCAAGTTGTCTGGAGGACAGAGACAGCGCATTGTTATTGCGCGGGTAATCCTCAAAGATGCGCCGATTCTGATCTTAGATGAAGCCACCTCTAGCCTCGATTCAATCACCGAAAAAGCGATCCAAGATACCCTCGACTTAGCAATGAATGGGAAAACGGTCATCGTGGTAGCTCATCGATTATCTACCATCGTCCATCTAGATCGGATTCTGGTGTTCGACAAAGGTCGGATTATCGAAGATGGTTCCCACACCAAACTGCTGGCACTCGGCGGCGCTTATTACAGATTATGGAAAATGCAAGCAGGTGGATTTCTACCGGAAAATATCGACGAGGTTCGCACTGGCACAGATAACATCGAAAAGGGAATGATCGCTTGATAAGTTTTGAAAGTTTGTAGTAAGCACTAAAGTGCTTATACCATTTCTTTGTGAGGCTGCGCCAAACCCTTTTAATATCATGTCCGTATAATTAGTTATGATTTCCACAGTCATTGCACCCCACCCCCAGCCCCTCCCCGCTCTTCGGGAGGGGAGACAAAGCGTAGCTTTGGCGGGGTGGGGTTCTTCAGGTTTAATAAGTAATCTAGCGGACATGATATAACTTCTTTCTTTGTGTCCAACTCTTACGAGACGCTGCGCAAATGCGTCCAACTCTTACGAGACGCTGCGCGAATGCGGTTCGTTTTTCTTTCTTATACTTATGGTTTAGCGCATCTTCATACAGAATTGGTATTAGAAAATAAGGACTTTAGTCCTTACTACGAACTTACTTACCTGGTCAAAATTAAAATACTTTTGTATATACATAATTTCTGTAGATGAATTATTGGCTAATGAAATCAGAACCAGAAGCCTATAGCATTGCTGACCTTCAACAGCAGAAAGAGACTATCTGGGACGGCGTTCGCAATTATCAAGCTCGCAACTTTTTGCGCCAAATGGATGAAGGAGACTTAGCTTTTTTCTATCACTCCAGCACTAATCCTCCCAGTATTGCTGGGTTAATGCGTGTGTTGAAAAAAGATATTGCTGACCCGACCCAGTTTGAGCCAGAAAGTAAATACTACGACCCGAAATCAAGTTCCGAATCCCCTCGCTGGCAAACAGTTGTAGTGGAATTTGTTGAGAATTTTTCTAACCCTATCTTGCTCTCAATACTCAAAGAGGAGTTTAGCGCCGAAGAGTTTATGTTGGTGAAACAAGGAAATCGGTTATCAGTGATGCCCGTCCCTGAAGCAGTAGCTTTGAAGATTCTGGCGATGAAAACCTCCTAGTTAAAATAATTCGTAATGACGCTCTCTACGAGACGCTAAAAGCGTAGCTTGGTTCTCTGTAAGAGTACGCGGACTCGCTACCGCTACGCTAACGTAATTCGTAAAACATTTTGAAGAAGGTTGATTAACTGGACATAATGTGATTTATTCTTGCCTATTTACAGCAGATTTCAAGGAAAGTGAGATACACAACGATTCGTCTGTTATCCAGTTATAAAACGTGTTTTACTCCTGAATTCTGAATTCTGCTGTATTTATACCAATTCTGTATAAAGATGCGCCAAATTATATAAGGAACGAACTGCATTCGTGCAGCGTCTCGTCAAAGAAGGACACAAAGGAAGAAAGAAAATTTGGCGCAGCCTCACAAAGAAATGGTATTAGTTTACGCCCATTGCACAGGATCTAATTGATAGTAACGTTGCAGTTGCTCATAAAGTGCCGGATGCTTAGACAGCAATTGATGCGGTTTTTCAAAGAATGTCTCAGTCGCTACGGCAAAAAATTCTGCGGGGTTTGTTGCGCCATAGCTGTCCATTACCGTTTTTGCGCCTTGTAGAACATCATTACAAAGTTGCTGATATGCTTCTGTCATCACCTTCGCCCAAATAGGATAGTCTGAATTGTGTTGCAGTATCGGAACTCCTTCAGCTTTACCATCTTCTTGATCTAACTGATGGGCGAATTCATGAAGCACAACGTTACGTCCATCTTTCCAGTTATTAGTGTCTTGTTTTACCTGTTCCCAAGACACTACTACTTGGTCATTTGTCCACGATTCCCCCAGTCTTGCTACACGCCTTTCTTCAACAACATATTTTCCGACAGAATTCGTTTCCTGAACAAAATAAGCGTTGGGATACACCAGAATCGAACGAAGTCTAGGGAAGTACTGTCCACGTTCATTTAATAGAAGTAAACAGGCGACAGCAGCAAGAGTTAGTTTCATTTCCTCCGTCACCTGTAATCCTCTACAGCCAATAAATTGCTTTTCTGCTAAGAATACTTGAATATGTCCCTGAAGTCGTCTGATTTCATCGGGAGAAAGACAGAGATAAATGGGAAAATTATTCTCAATAATGGCATTCCAAAGTGGGGGAAAAGGACGATGTTTGAGACGGTTTCTTCGCCTTTTGACGATAATCGGATTGAATAAAATCCCAGCGATAATCAGCCCAATAAAGAGAAAGAAAACTATGATTTTAATCATTGACTTTTGAGCAGCTTACATATTTAATTCATTAGTAAGCAGAAAGTTTAGAATAATTGTTGTTGTTGTGACTCATTAACTCCCGCTATTGGATCAGAATTATGCAAGATTGAACCTTGGTGGAAAGGCTGTTTTGAAGTCCTTGCTCAACTTTGACAATCAGTTTATCAAAAGCCTCTTGATTTGCTGTCAGTTGTTCTTGAAGAACTTTCTCTAACTCAGGCTTTATTTGCTCACACATATCCTCAATTTTTTTGTCGCTCAAAAAACTAGAACGAATCCAACTAGGTACATCTACATTTGTCTTAATTACTTCTTGAACAGTCTTACGATTTAGCTCCATTCCTGCCGCCATCACCGAAGCCCCATATACTAGTGCAATCGGCCAAGTTAAATGTCCAGTTAGTATGAGAGTGATGATGCTAGCCACAGCGCCTCCACCAATTACTACATTGACGATAAACGCTACTGTCTCAGCCAGGATAGCATCTCCAATTTGCAACTCTGGGTTAACAAAATTTGGGTCAATACTATCCTCGAACCTTAAGCTGCTTCTAGGTATCTGAAACTTTCGACATATTGGATCGGTTTGTGCAGCTAAATCAGGTTGTATTTTATTGCTAAACCAAGAAGCGCATTGATGATTAATTATCTGCACGGCGCGATCGCTTTTGAGCCACTGTTCTGCACGACCGATCAAAGATGTTTCTAAATCAGCTAAAGTCCGTATTTTGTTTTTTTGCCAATCTTTTAAAGCTGGTTTAACTGCATTGACAATCAAGCCATCTGTCAAAGGCTTAGTTAATGATTCGATTAACTCCGGGATATGCCTTTCAATCAAACCTTTAAGCTTGTTCGAGGTAAATAGTTTGTTCACTTCTTGTTTAAAAGCAGCAGCACGCAGATCCCATCGTCCTACTCGTGCTAAACCCATTGCAATACACCGTTCCGGTTCTGGATCGGGGCGAAGCAGCGTTTCTGGTTCGGGAAACATTTCCTGACAAAGAAAGTGCGTAAACTTCATCCGAGATGCACCGCCAGTCATCAGCACAAGTTTCGGTACAATTCCAAGTTTTTCCAGCTTTTGTTTCGCCTCGGTTAAAGAGTTGCGAAATGATTTAATCCAACTATGATGCTCCAGTTCCGGTAAGGGTTTATTTAAAATTTCATCCATCAGCAATTTATTTACTTGGGGAATAAAATAAATCTGTTCGTTGATCGACTCGAAGCCACGCGCAAAAGATTCAGGATCGCTGTATAGTTGTTCATTAGAAAAGTAATCTTCTTTAGCTTTGCGGCAAGCAAGTTCACAACGAGCTTGGTGATGGGGATATTCCTGAAATACTTTTTCGAGTAATGCTTTTTGTTCGTGGCTGGCGAGAGTCTGGGCAAAAATAGCTTTGTCAATTAGAGATGCACCTAAAGTATTACTCCCGAAATCTATCGGGATCTCTTCTAAGCTTTTAACTAGAGTAAAATCTGTGGTTGAAGAACCAATATCGACAATTAGCACCGAGCCAACAAGTTTGTCATACTCCAACTTCCCGGCTTCCTTGGCTTGCATGAAAGCAGCCCGCGATTCGGGTACAACATTTAGTTGGGGAATACCAGCTTCTTGAAGCAGCTTTTGGTATTCTAAGCGATCGCTAACTGACCATCCTGAAGGGCAACCAATGTAAAAATAGCTACCTTTCCCACCTTCAACTTGTTTGCTTTCTTTTAAAAGGCGGTAGTAAGTTGCCACAAAAGTGCTAATTGTTTCCCGATATTTAGGATCGTTGTTGGGTTTTTGCTTGAAAGAAATTGTCAGCTGAGTAACGCCAGCTTGAATTAATGCTTGTTCGCCGATAAGATAACCGAGTTTGGGATGCCAACCAAGTGCTGTAATTTGGTTCTTCTTGTTATTAATCTCCAACATCTGGGGAGGTTCGATGCTTTCCACGATCGCTTTAGCTACAGCCGTTTCACCGTGTCCCAAATCAAAACCGATTGTTTCTAAAATTTCCATACCCTTATTGTCTATTATTCTCTAGCAGAGGAATATGCTGGCTCAATTACCCTACCGCGTCTAATCAAGCGATCGCCTTTTAACAAAGCCGGAGTTAGAGTGACGTGATCTTTGGTATCGGGATCGATACTTGGCTCAAAGTCAAAATACTCGCGATCGCTATGCGGGTCATTTGGTCGGTAAATTTGAGTGTTAATTCCCTGAGACATTAAAATTTGTGGCAGAAGTTTCGCCAGTTCATGAGCCATTTGGGGTTTATCAAGTTTTGATGCGCCCATTAGCCTTTGCAGAAAATTTAATAGTTCTGGCAATTCTTCTATTGCTAAGTCCCCTTCATGTTTATTTGATTCTTCTACTCTAGCCACTGCTAGGTCAATAGTGTTGAGAGCATCGCCAAGGCAATCTAGAAATACTTTGCTATCAACCCGGAGAATCGGTTGGGGTAATTCCAATAGCCCTTCAGATATAGAATTATTTTGCTGGTTGTTTAATTCGAGTTGAAGTAAAATTTCTAGTCCTATAAGTAGAGAAGTTAATAAGATAGCCATCCACGCACCTGGGGTAGTTTTAGTTAAAGAAAACAATGAGCCTAAGATGCCGATAGAAACTAGCCCCTGTAATAGTTTCAGGATTAATCTGCTCGAAAAAAATTTTGTACTTGGGTTAGGAATTTGCCTTTGCTCTGTTGAAGCAGCTTGAAGATAGTTAGCTGCTGCAAGGGTTGCGATAGACTGCCGCAGGGTATCCAGGAAAAAGGAAGCCAGACGAACTTGAGCCAAATTAAGCTTTTCAATATAAATTCTTTCGAGATTATCGAGTCGGTTTTGAACCAGTTTAACTATTTGCTCAATGCCGATTGTATTATCAATATCTGTCTGGAGTTGGTTGCGTTCTTCGCTAAAAAGTGAGGTGATTGTTTTCATTGCATTGATTAAGACTTTAACGTTATTAATTAGGAGTGAAATCAACACTCATTTTTTCATTTCACCCTGTAATCACATAATGACGGAATAATTCATAATTTCTAATTATGAATTAGGTTGATTGCAAATTACTACCCATCAAAAGGAGGAGCAGAATGTTTATCTGCGTCATTGCAGACTACGGTACAGGAGATCCGGCATTTACTGAAGTCACACAACGTCTGCTGATGACTTTTCCCCATGCCCAAATTCATTTGCTTTCGGTTCCAGCATTCAGTACCTTAGCAACGGGATTCTGGATTGCTCAACTGGGACTTAACCCAGGCCCTAGCGATCGCCTAATTTATCACAACTGTGCGCCTCGTCAAGATGATCCAGAAGCCCGTCGAGACAATGAAGGTGAAGGACTAACTTATGCCCTTTTATCCAATGGTGTAAAAGTAGTGGGTGTAAATGCAGGCTACACCCTCTCTTTTATCAAAGACTATACAAAGGAGTTGCGAGTGGTCAACGTTTCTCGTGGTGGATCGCAGTTTCGCTCACGGGATGTATTTCCTCCGGCGGCGGCTGCCATTATGAGTGAAGATTTTAGCTTTCTGGGAGATAGCCTTAAAAGTGAGCAAATCCCAGATGTTCCACCAGATCGAATTGCCTGGATTGATGGCTACGGCAACATCAAAACAACTATCGGGGCCCATACACTTAATTTGGAGCCTCAAAGCAAGATCGTGATCCGGATTGGAGATGTGGTCAGCGATGCAGTGTATTCTGATGGTAGTTTCAAAGTATCTGAAGGAACTTTAGCTTTTGCTCCTGGTAGTTCTGGTTGGTCAAAAGGCGATTCAGGAGAACCATTGCGCTTCCTAGAGCTATTTCTGCGAGGAGGGAGTGCTTGGGAACGCTTTGGTCGTCCCCGTGTGAATCAGCAAGTAACTCAAATTGCCTAAAATTTGGTAGCTGGGTTTATCGAGTTGTCCTGACTAAAAGCGATTAGATTTGTGCCACACCGCCATCGACGAACAATTCAATGTCGGTAATATAACTGCTGTCGTCCGAAGCCAGGAACACGACAGCTTTTGTGACTTCATCCGGTGTTCCTAGGCGCCCCAAAGGAATGCCATTCAACATCGCCGTATGCATTTCGTCAGTTATCCCCAGGCGATCGTCAGCGGCTGTGGGGATAATCCCAGGGCTGACAACATTGACCCGGATGTGGCGTTCTTTGAGGTCAACCGACCAAGTGCGTGCGAATGAGCGCACGGCTGCCTTAGTCGCAGCATAAACAATAGACCTCTTGCATAAATCAAAAATAAGAACTCCACCCCGCCAAAGCTACGCTTTGTCTCCCCTCCCCGCAAGCGGGGAGGGGTTGGGGGTGGGGTGTTAGGGACTTTTGCAAGAGGTCTAATCTATTCGTTCACAACTTATTTCCACTTTTCCCTGTCTACCCACACCCAAATCAATCAGCGATCGCTTTTAGTTTAAACTTCAGACTCTACCAAGTGAAAAAGAGCGATCGCTCCCCCATTTTCAACAGTAAACAAGAATAATCAACATGACGAAAGAGAGTGGCTACTTTACTTTCCCCTACAGTAGTCCTTATGATATTCCTCGTTCAGTTTTATGCCATATATCTATTATTTTAAGGTGAATTCGACGAAGCTAAAAAGCCACCGCAGTCAAAGCAGGTAAATCTTTAGAGTTAATAAGGTCACTAGTCAGTTACGTTTTAAGCTAAAGCGCTGGCATGGTGGCGGATATGATCTTCAATAAAAGTGGCGATAAAATAATAACTGTGATCGTAGCCTTGTTGGTAACGTAAGTTTAGCGGCTGATTAACATCTGCACAAGCTTGCTCAAACACCTTTGGTAATAATTCCTCAGCTAAAAATTTATCAGCAGTCCCTTGGTCAATGAGAATTGAACTGTGATATCTTTGTTGTTTGACTAATTCACTAGAATCATAAGCACGCCAACTTTCTTGATTGCTGCCAAGATAACCACTGAAAGCTTTTTGACCCCAAGGACAACGCATAGGTGCAGCTAGAGGTGCAAAGGCTGATACTGATTTATAGAGTTCTGGGTTTCTGATTGCACAGACAAGCGCCCCGTGTCCCCCCATTGAATGACCGAAGATACCTTGTTTATCAGGTTGGGTGGGGAAATTTGCGTTAATTAAAGCAGGTAATTCCTCAACAATATAACTATACATTTGGTAGTTTTTACGCCAAGGTTCTTCTGTAGCATCAACATAAAAGCCTGCACCTGTGCCAAAATCCCAGTCGTCATCCTCACCTGCAATGCCAGTATTACGCGGACTAGTATCTGGTGCAACCAATATTAAACCGTACTCAGCCGCAAAGCGCTGCACTCCTCCCGCCTTAACCATAAAATTCTCTTCCGTGCAACTCAAACCAGATAGGAAATAGAGAATCGGCGCAGGTTTTTGAGTTGCTTGTGGTGGTTGATAAATACTAAAGCGCATTTCACCGTTACAGGTTGAGGAGGGATGACTGTAAAAGCCGAGTTTGCCACCAAAGCAAATAAATTCGGAAATGAGGTTGAGGTTAGGCATTGGTTGTATTCTATTTCCTGAGCGGTTGTGGGAGAATGATTATTTTAGCGTGAGTTTAAATATGTTCCTCTTGCCTGCACAACTTGGGGTAAAACTAGCGAGGATTTAGTTGCTTTCCTTGATGCTTGTCTTGCAACTAAAAGTTGCAAGTATCAACCCCTAATTGCACAATTTTGGTTGATTTCAAACACAATAATTCAGCCAATGTACAGCCAATTTGCAGCAGTTTTGGCTCGGATTAGAACACCTAGACCTGACCAGAAACAAGCGAGGAAAGTCCCCTGGCTGGTTGGACTTCCGGTAGGCCCAGAGCGCCACGGACTCGTTATCCGATTGTGAAAAAAGCTTTTACCAAGCCTAAGAAAGTATCTAAAAATACTGCCTAACTGCTTTTCATTTCTTTTATTACTCTGAGTTCATTTCATTGTTCGACATGGAATCAATTGCTTCAAATGTCGAGCTATTTTTGCTTGCTTTAATCTAAACTCCAGTTAGAGGGATCGAGTTTTAAAAGCTGACAAAACTTAAAATAATCAACTTGAGAGTTAAATTCACCAGTCCAGTAGCCCTTCACGGCTACAATCAACTTAAGATCCAAAGGTTTGCTTCATTTTTGAAAGAAGCTTCGAGATGGACTCCCCATGAATAATAGAACCATGCATTGTTGCAAGGTACTTAATAGGTAGATTCTCTATTGCCTCAATCCCTCGAGTGAAGCTTTTTCCTTCAGACATAAACCCGACTTTTTGCTGAAAGTTAATGATAGATTCTGTAAGATCCTTTTCGGTAATCGGTTCCTCGAACTGACCAGGATGAGCCGCAAGATCAGAACAAAAAAGGATCTCCTCTTGCGGCTGATAGAATATACAACCCTCCCATCCATGAGGGAAATGAGGAGTTTCAATCAGTATGATATCTCTTTTACCCAAGGAAAGAGCAAAGTTATTCTTAAGAGCCGTTGTTGGTCGCAGTGCAAAGTCATCCATGTTCGATTGATTCAGAGGACTTACAATTGTTTTTGCTTGTGGCGCTGCTTCAAGCCATTGATTAAGCGCTCCGCACTCATCAGCCTCAAGGTGACATAAACCAATGTAATGAAGTTTTGAAGCATCGCAGACAGACGAAACAAGTTCATAAGTTTGCTCGAACCAATTTGAGCGACCCGTATGAATAAGCATCGGACGCTCATCAAGGATAAGGAATTGACTGAAAACAAACTTTTTATTATTAGAGATAGAAAGCTTATATATATTAGGAACTATCTCATCTATCCGCGTGAAGTTAGCATTGATATGCGTAAACATTATATTTTTTTGGTTTATTAAAAGACTTAACTCTCAGTAGAAATATCTAAAAAGGAGAATTGCTGAACTAAAACAAGAAGAATTGATTTGGGATGAATTTTCATAATCTGCCTCTAAATATTAAACTACTGTTTAACGATAGGTTTACAGTTGTTTGTCACGAAAAAGGGTGATAATAGCTATATTGTAAAAGTTTTGGATTAGGACAGTAGATATGACATTGAAAAACACCTTTGGTGAATATAGTTTCGTTAGTAAAGTAGACGTTACTGATCTGGAAGCTAGTGTCAAATGGTACACTGAAAAACTCGGTTTAGTTCTTGAATCAAAATATGACACGCCTAGCTGGAGACAGTTTAGTATCCCTGATATTGAGCGCTTTGCAATTGGACTGAACTTAAGTAACTCAGTTGAAGCAGGTAATACTGTTAGCACCTTTGTTGTAAAGGATATAGTTGCTGCTCGTCAAAGCCTTATTGAAAAAGGAGTTGAAGTTGGGCCAATTACAGACGTCGGTCACGGAGTTCAATTGTCTGTCTTTAAAGATATTGACGGAAACTTGTTGGGACTTCGGCAAAATCCGCAGTCTTAACTAGCTTATTGCTGAAATCGGTGATTTAGGTAGCAACTGAACTCATGTTACTACCTAATCCCCAAGCTGTGCAGATAGCGCTTTAGATGTACGTGCGCTCAATGCCTTGCCTCCGAAACGCCAACCTGGTAGCGAAGTATATGCTGATTCAGCTTATACTGCTTATACCGTCGATAATGATCTGGAAGAAAGTAGTCAAATATTCTTAAAAGTAATGCGTAACAGGAATTCCTTGCGTCAAGACCAACCCTAGAATAAATAGATCAAACAATCTACTCAACATGATATTAAAACCGTATTCAGTGGTATTACTGGTGTTTTTCCAAAATTTATTCATGCTTGTACTTGGCTAGGGTTTTTACTGAAGATTGAAGCATTTATTTTTTCATTTAACCTACAATAAATATTCCTGAGATAAGTTAAATATTCGACGCTAAATAATTCAGTATTTAGTCAAAGTTGACAGTTGAGCTACGCGTAACCGTCAACTTGTGATGGCGATCGCATGAATTGACGGATGCAAAAAAATCTAAAATTTGATAACTAGCAACTTGGGCTAATAGCGATCGCTCTAACCAACTTCGTCACAACCGTTAACGTTGGCATAGCAGTCCAAACTGCGGGCGTATGATGAATTGTGACGAGTTGTCGAGAGAGCTTTGCTTGTCAGATATTCCATTAGACTTATCCGCCAGACGTGTATAATTCATACTGAATTCTGACTTATTTCTTATTAAAGTAGTAATTATTACTAATCATGACTAATTATTTTTTGAGGCTTTATAGCTTCTTAATAATATTTCAGAAAATATATCGATGTAATTAATATCTGCAATCAGCAAAATAGCAAAGGAGGAATGATTTTTCTGCTTGTAAATTCCTTCATTAATTAGGCTGGAAAATCAAATTTAATTTTCGATCAATGGATCAATGATTTATGGATTATGCTCTTGTCCTTAAATCATCCAATTTTTATCTCTTATCCAAAAGTTTCACTAACAACTAGATACCTAAACTTTAGCGGAGAACTGCAAGAACATGAATATTCAGAATACAGGCATACTTTTCCTTGACTCCTCCGTTAATAACTATGAAATATTGCTGAAAAATGTTGTATCAGAAATTGAGGTAATAGTCCTTGCATCGAGCCAAGATGGAGTAGAGCAAATTACTCAAATACTGTTACAACGCCCTAGAGTTGAAAGTGTCCACATTGTTTCTCATGGTTCTCCCGGTTGCCTTTACCTGGGTAATACTCAACTCAGTCTCAGCAGTTTAGAACGCTATACCCAAGAGCTACAAACTTGGTTCTCTCCATCTCTAATACTCTACGGCTGTAACGTCGCAGTTGGTGATGCAGGAGAGGAATTTTTACAGAAGTTACACCGATTGACAGGAGCAAATATTGCTGCTTCTACTACACCAACAGGTAATGCGGCGTTGGGAGGAGATTGGAATTTACAGGTTCAAGTTGGCAAAGATTTCCCCATCCCACATCCTATAGCTTTGGCATTCCGACAAGAGATTCTTTCTACTTATACAGGAATACTTGCTCCTGGAAACCTGGATAGTACCTTTGGAGTTGGTGGTAAAGTCATTACAGATATTGGTGGTAGTGACACAGCTTATGGTGTTGCCATTCAAGCGGATGGCAAGATTGTAGTAGTAGGAGAAACCTACAATAGTAATGGTAACTTTGCGGTGGTTCGCTATAATCCAGATGGTAGCCTGGATAGCAGCTTTGGCACTAGCGGCAAGGCGATCGCAGATTTTGCTAACCAAACCGATAGAGCCTACAGCGTTACCATTCAGTCAGATGGCAAAATTTTAATCGGCGGAATTACCTACAATGGCAACCAAACTGATGCTGCTCTTGTACGCTACAACTCTAATGGCAGCTTAGATACTACCTTTGGCAGTGGCGGAAAAATTTCTACAAACTTTGAGGGTAAAAGCGAATGGATAGAAAGTATTGCCGTCCAGCCAGACGGCAAAATTGTTGTGGGGGGATCTGTTGACCCGAATGACTTCGCCCTGATACGTTACAACTCAGATGGTAGTCTGGATACTAGCTTTGGTAATGGGGGTAGGGTTATTACTTCCATGAGCGACGGTCAAGACTTTATTGCAAGTATCGTGATTCAGCCAGACGGTAAGGTTGTAGTGACTGGGGGTGTCATGGTTAATGGCAACAATAATTTTATCTTGGCACGTTACAACTCGAATGGCAGTATAGATACTAATTTTGGCAGTAACGGTAAAGTAATCACAGACTTTCCTGGCAGAGATGACTTTGGAAATAGTGTTGCTCTGCAATCTGATGGCAAAATTGTCGTGGCGGGATCTACTGGGGACATTGGTGCTAATGGAGATTTTGCTCTAGCACGGTATAACTCTGATGGCACTCTGGACGCTAATTTTGGTAATAGCGGTAAGGTTGTTACAGATTTAGGCAGCAGCAATGATGCTGGTCAAAGTTTGGCCATTTTGCAGAATGGCAAAATTGTCGTGTCTGGGTTTGCTCAAAACGGAAGCTCGCGCCGTGATTTTGCTTTAGCTGTCTACAACTCTAATGGCAGCTTAGATACCAGCTTTGGCAATAGTGGTAAAGTTATAACCCCCGTTGGCAGTAGTTATTTTCAAGACACTGCGGTTGCCGTTCAGTCTGACGGTAAAATTGTGGTTACAGGAAGTGACAACGGTAACTTTGTTGTAACACGTTACGAGGCACCCTTTAGTAATGTTTCTACTCCCTATGTAACTTATTACAAACTAGCAACAAGCGACTTTTTCCAAGACTGGTCAAATACTAATTTGATTAATACGGATGATGATTGGAGTAATTTACCCAATATTAGGGGTTTTCGAGGTGATGGTTTAGTTAGTAGTATGGGTACTAACCCACAAACAGTATTAGCTGATGGGTCTGCAACTCCTGTTGATGTGAATGCTAATCAAAGTAATCCAAATACCTACACAAATAGCGGGATTACAGAATTTGCATTGAGCAATCCAACTATTGCCCTCAGAGGTTCATCAACCGCTACAGCGCCGAATTTAGTTATTTATTTAGATGCTACTGGAAGGCAGAATGTTCTACTTTACTTCACCCTACGTGACATAGATACCTCAACCCGCGATGCCATTCAATCTGTTGCTGTACAATACCGCATTGGGGACACAGGAGATTTCATCAATCTGCCATCAGCTTTTGTACCCGATGCTTCTAATAACGCCTCAACCTTAGTGTCTTCTGACGCACGGGAAGCACGCCTAATTGTTTTATTGCCACCCGAAGTTACCAATCAGGCAAAAGTCCAAGTTCGCTTTATTACTACTGATGCGAATGGGGAAGATGAGTGGATTGGGGTTGATGATATCAAGGTTACCAGTGCGGCTATTGGCACTAATCAGCCACCAATAGTTAAAAACGATACTTATTTTGTAGCAGTAAACACACAATTACAGACTGCTGCTGCAATTACATCGCTGACTTTAGATAGCGATCGCGGTAACTATATCGGTCAAAGTGATTACTATAGCTATAGTCCCACCCCAAATAAGATTAGCGCTGTCCGTGCCTACCCCACAAATTCCAGTAAGAATAATGCTATCCGAATTAGTTTCTCTGGTATTACCGATTCGTGGGATCTTTCATTTGCAGCTCCATTTAATGCTCCACTGACAGCAGGCACTACATACACAGGTGCGGCGCGTTTCCCATTCCAAGCCTCTAATCAGCCTGGTTTAGATGTCAGTGGTAATGGACGAGGCTATAACAGTCTCACAGGTCAGTTTACAGTCAACCAAATCACCTATGGTTCTGGCGACGAAATTCTCAACTTTGATGCCACCTTCCAAGAATACGGTGATGTCGACCCTGCCAGCGAAAGTTTCAAAGGCCGCATTCAATACCGCGCTACCCCTAACAATTTAGTTGCTGGTGTATTAACCAATGACTCAGATATTGAAAACACGCCACTGAAAGCAACTTTAGTGTCTGGGACAAACAACGGTAGCCTCGTTTTCAATTCTAATGGGTCTTTTACTTACACTCCTAATGCTGGCTTTCAAGGTGTTGATACATTCAGCTATAAAGCTAATGATAGGATTGCAGATTCTAATATTGCCACAGTAACTTTAAATGTTGGTAATCAAGCGCCTACAGTCACTTTGGCCAGCACAAACCCCACTTACTTTGAAAATGCACCCAGCATCTTCATCGACCCTAGTGCAACTGTCACAGACTTTGATTCCCAAGACTTTGATTCAGGTAAATTAACTGTTCGCTTGAGTAATGGCGGAACTGCTGATGACCGTTTTGCCATTCAAAACAGCCCGACAAATAAAATTGAATACTTTGGCACAAATGTTTTTTACAATACTAGTCTAATTGGTAATTACACTGGTGGTATCGGCATCCAAGATTTAATAATCAGCTTTAACTCTCAAGCTACGCCTACTGCCGTCCAAGCCTTGATACGTAGTATTAGTTACGCCAATGTCTCTGAGAATCCCTCCACTACTCCCCGTCTTGTCAGCTTTGTATTGACTGATGGTGATGGGGGTACTAGTGCCACAGTTTCCAAGACGATTAACGTTACCGCTATCAACGATTCTCCGACAATCAGTTTGCCAGGAACTAATCCCACCTACACTGAAAACGACCCTGCTATCTTCATTGACCCTGGTGCAAACGTCCTAGACCCTGATTCCCAAGACTTCGATTCCGGTAAATTGACTGTTCGCTTCAGTAATGGTGGAACTGCTGACGATCGCCTCATCGTCCAAAGCAACACAACAAATAAAATTGAAGTCAACAACAACACAAGCTTTTTGTACAATGGTAGCTTTATCGGTACTTTCAATGGCGGTATTGGCACTCAAGACTTAGTAATCAACTTTAACTCTAAAGCTACGCCTACTGCCGTCCAAGCTGTGCTACGTAGTATTAGTTATGCCAACATCTCTGAGAATCCCACTACTACTCCCCGTCTTGTCAGCTTTGTATTGACTGATGGTGATGGGGGTACTAGTGCCACAGTTTCCAAGACGATTAACGTTACCGCTGTCAACGATTCTCCTACAGTCAGTTTGCTAGGGACTAATCCCACGTACATTGAAAATGACCCTGCTATTTTCATTGATCCTGGTGCAACCGTCCTAGACCCTGATTCTCAAGACTTCGATTCAGGTAAATTGACTGTTCAATTCAGTAATGGTGGAACTGCTGACGATCGCCTCATCATTCAAAACAATACAACGAATAAAATTCAAGTCAATGACACAAGCATTTTGTACGATACTAGCTTTATCGCTACTTTCAGTGGCGGTATTGGGACTCAAGACTTAGTAATCAACTTTAACTCTAAAGCTACACCTGCTGCTATCCAAGCCTTGATACGCAGTATTAGTTACGCCAATATCTCTGAGAATCCCTCCACTACTCCCCGTACTGTCAGCTTTGTGTTGACTGATGGTGATAGCGGTACTAGTACTACTGTCTTTAAGACGATTAATATTACTGCTGTCAACGATTCTTCTACAGTCAGTTTGCCAGGAACTAATCCCACCTACACTGAAAATGATCCTGCTATCTTCATTGATCCTGGTGCAACCGTCCTAGACCCTGATTCTCAAGACTTAGATTCAGGTAAATTGACTGTTCAATTCAGTAATGGCGGAAGTGCTGACGATCGCCTCATCATCCAAAACAATACAACCAATAAAATTCAAGTCAATGACACAAGCATTTTGTACGATACTAGCTTTATCGCTACTTTCAGTGGCGGTATTGGGACTCAAGACTTGGTAATCAACTTTAACTCTAAAGCTACACCTGCTGCTATCCAAGCCTTAATACGTAGTATTACTTATCTCAACATCTCTGAGAATCCCACTACTACTCCCCGTACCGTTAGCTTTGTGTTGACTGATGGTGATGGTGGCACTAGTGCCAGAGTTTCCCAGACGATTAACTTGACTGCTGTCAACGATGCCCCAGTTGTTACCCCAAATCAAAGCTTCAGTGTTAATGAAAACAGCAGTAATAACACGGTGATTGGTACTGTAGTTGCTACCGATGTTGAGGGAACTAGCTTATTTTCCAACTGGACAATTCTTGATGGCAATCTTGACCTCGATGGAGATGGGAAAACTGCTTTTAGCATCAACCCCACTTCGGGACAAATTACTGTTAGCGATCGCGATGATCTTGACTTTGAGAGCCATCCTAACTTTCAATTACAAGTTACTGTCAGTGATGGCACTGATACGAGTACCAAACAAGCGATCACTATCAATCTGAATGATGTCAGCGAAAAAACTATCTCTGGTACGTCTTCAGGCAATAAGCTGAATGGCGGTGCAACTGATGATACCATCTACGGCTATGCAGGAAATGACTACCTTTACGGTCAGGATGGTAACGATCGCCTGATTGCTGGTGCTGGCAATGATTACCTTTATGGTGGTAAAGGCGATGATATTCTTGATGGTGGTGATGGCATTGATTACGTAAATGAATCAGCTGATGTCAACTTTACCTTAACTAATACTCAACTAAGCGGTTTAGGTAGTGATAGCCTGATCAATATTGAACGAGTAACGTTGACAGGTGGCATTAGTAAAAATACCTTAGATGCTTCATCATTCACCATTGGTAGTGTCTATCTTTATGGCGGTAATGGTAATGATAGCCTCTTAGGCGGCAGTAATAATGATTACCTGTACGGTCAGAATGACAGCGATCGTCTAATTGGCAATGCTGGCAATGACTACCTTTATGGTGGTGCAGGTGACGACATCCTGATTGGCGGTGCTGGCAATGATTTACTCTATGGACAAACAGGTGCGGATATTTTTGTTCTCGCATCAGGAAACGGCAGTGATAGCATCTTTGATTTTAAGGATGGTATCGACAAACTTGGTTTATTCGGTGGTTTAACTTATGGGGCTTTAACTATCTCTGCAAGTAGTAATAAGACTTCTATTCGGATTACTTCCACAAATGAGACATTAGCTATTTTAAGCGGCATCAATCCCAGCTTGATTACAGAGAGTGATTTTATAGCAATGCTCTAAAATCTGTGTCTTCGTGTCCTGCATCATGATTTTGGAATGGAGTTTATGAGTTTACCTCCAGAAATTTTAGAGGAAAAATCATAAACTCTTAAATCAAATCCACTCCCCCACGCCTTACTACGGTGTATACATAAGTCCTAAAAACCTAGCTTGATAAGACTTTTCTCGTTCCCAGTCTCCGACTGTCCATGCATTCATTGAGTCAGAGACTCTATGCCTGACTGGAGGCAGCAGCACATAATAGCCATTCCCATGCAGAGTATGGGAACGAGATAAACGAGAGAACAATGGAAAACCAAGCTTTTTTCGACTTGTGTGTACATCGTAGGTTAGAAACACGTGCTTTTGGCAATTTGGCATCCAAAGTTTTTCTGTTGCAGTTTTAATTTATATATCAACAGGGTTACAGGAACATTGAGAAAATTCTACAAGGGATCAATTCCCGTCTCAAAATCCTACCCAATGGCCAGTTGTTGACGTTCACGTTCTCCGAACCACCTTAAGGTGGATGCAGCGCAAGCGTCACCGCTTCATCACAACTGGCTAGAAATCAAACAGAAAATATATAGTACAAATGCACTGACACAGATTTCAGTCGGGGATGGCAGTGTTTGAGTCTGTAGTTGTCTTAGTTTATGTCAAGCTAAGTTTTGCGGACAGTAACACCTCTAGCTCTCTGCACACTGCGGTTCATGTCAGCGTATCCCGGCAGTTACGCTCCCTGCTCAAGTTGCTCAATTGCTGGGTTGGGATTTTACTTCATTAATAGATTAAACAAGAATGCGTAAAACATCCAATATATAGCAGGCTTTGCAATTACTTGGACTACAAAAAATTCGTAGGGATTCACGGCTAGCTATGCGTCTCTAGTGTATATATCGTTAAAATGAAAATTGCTATAAATTGCAGTACGAATATTAAGGTTTAGCCTTTGAGCAATTGGTTTGATTTTGAAGTTATATCATGTCCGCATAATTTAGTTATGCTAACCACAGTCAATACACCCCACCCCCCGCAAGCTCTTAGGGGAGACATAGCTTTGGCGGGGATGGGGTTCTTCGGGTTTAATAAGCAATCAAGCGGACATGACATTATTACCAACTATCAAATTTAAGCTTGAATTTAACTTAACGTTTTAGGTAATTTGGAATAAAATAAAATACATAAGCATTTTTTGACATTTTAGCTACGTAAATATACATATCTTTGTTATAGATTACCATGCTGTTCAATCGTCTATCAGGTTCTGAAATTGATTTAAAGGAAATCCTCGCTCGAATTAGGATGCTGGCTGACCAAATTCACCAGTCACTTGAAGTAAGTGAAATTCTCAAGATTATTGTCAGCGAAGTTAGAAAAACCTTAGAAAGCGATGTCTACGACGGGCTACGCCTACGCGCCATTATCTATCGCTTTTTGGATGATGGAGATGGAGTAATAAAAGAAGAGTCTGTAAGTCATGGATGGAAACCGATTCTAGGGCAATTAATTTACCATCCTTGCTTCAATGCGACATGGGTAGAGCAATATCGAGATGGATACGTTGGTGTGATTGAGTACATTAATACTACAACGCTTGATCCTTGTTATAAAAAGTTATTAATAGACTTGCAGATTCGAGCTAATTTAGTAGTACCAATTTTAGTAAATAATCAAGAAGTTGATGGAGTTTCCAGTACATATCCTCATTTGTGGGGCTTACTAATTGCTCACCAGTGGAGTGGCCCGCGTCAATGGAGTGCTTTAGAAATTGAGTATCTCCAACTAGTAGCGGCAGAGCTACGAATCGCTCTTGGGGAAGCAGAACGCCATCAGCGAAGGGTCATATCTTGCCAAAAGCTAACGCCATAACTCAATCAAAACCGGAAAAAGTTGACAGTTCAGCCAAAGTTGAAGTTGAGATCAATCAAAAGAACTTTGTATAAGAATTTTAGAGAACCCATTATAACAAGAACAGCATTGCCGAAGAATATATCAGTTGCAGACTTGATTGCATTTGACCGATTACAAACTCCAGTTTGGATTTATGATATTCAAAACTTGCAGATGTTGTGGGCGAATCAATCCGCTGTACATATTTGGAATGCTCAAAGTCGAGAAGAATTGCTCAATCGCAACTTCAGTGATGTTTCTGAGTCTACTCACATTCGACTGCAAAGCTATCTGCAAGAATTTCAACAAGGAAAAACCATCGTTGAAAACTGGACATTTTACCCCAAAGGAAAACCTGTTTCTCTTCGCTGTCTGTTTTCTGGAATTCCTATTGAACAAGGGCGAATGGCGATACTGGTTGAAGGAACAACACAACTTATCAATCAGATCGATCGAGAAACACTCAGATCGATTGAAGCCCTACGTCACACCACAGCGATCGTCTCACTTTACACGATGGATGGTGTACCTTTGATGCAAAACCCGGCAGCCCTTCGCTGTTATCGGGATACCTTACACCCTAACTCGTCATCTGAGAATATTTTCCTGAGTCACTTTGTCGATCCTAGTATTGGGCAACAAGCTATCGAGGCGATTAATTTCGGTGAGGTATTCAGCATAGAGGCTCAGGTGTTTACTACTGAGGGGATTCAATGGCATGGGATGGATATACAATGCACCCGCGATCCCGTAACGGGTAACTCCATCATCCTCGTCAACGAAAAGAATATTACCAAGCAACAAGCTGCACTACAAGAACACCAGCGTGTAGAGTCAGAATTGCGCTGGCGGGAAACTTTGCTGCGTTCCATGACTGACACTTCTTTGCTGGGATTCTTTGTTGTTGACAATCACACCGACGAAATCCTTTATTTCAATCACCACTTCTGTAAAATTTGGGGCATCGAACATCTAGAAGACCAAATGCGTTTGGGTGCTTTAAAAAATAATGACATCATTCCTGAGTGTATACTTTCAATTGTTGATGTATCGGCATTTGCCGAATCCTGTAAATCGTTGCAGTCCGAAGAAAATCGTTGCATGATTGAGGATGAAATCTTATTTGTCGATGGGCGAACGATTCGCCGCTTTTCCAGCCAAATTCGGGATACTGAGGATCGATATTTTGGGCGGGTATACATTTTTGAAGACATCACCTCACGTAAACAAATTGAAGCCGCACTCAAAACCAGTGAAGAAAGATGGCAGTATGCCTTGGAAGGAAATGGCGACGGAGTTTGGGACTTGAATGCTGAAACTAACGAAGTCTTTTTCTCCCGGCGATGGAAAGAAATGTTAGGGTTTGCAGAGCATGAAATTGGAAATACCCTCAGTGAATGGGAAGAACGGGTGTACGTAGATGATAAAGCGAGGGTTTACGAGGAGATTATCAAGCATTTGTACGGTGAAACCCAACAATATGTCAGTGAATATCGGATTAAGTGCAAAGATGGAACCTACAAGTGGATTCTAGATCGGGGGCAAATTTCGAGTCGCGCAGCCAATGGTTTTCCCCTACGGATGCTAGGAACCCATACTGATATTACCGAACGCAAGCGTATGGAAGAAGCATTGCGAGAAAGCGAACAACGCTATCGTTCTGTAATTACAGTGATGGCAGAAGGTATTGTCCTACAGCAATCCGATGGGCGAATTACCGCCTGTAATGATAGTGCCGAAAAAATTTTAGGTTTAACAGCCGATCAAATGATGGGGCGAACTTCCATCGATCCGCGATGGCGAGTGATTCATGAAGATGGTACTTCTTTTCCACAGGAAACTCACCCCGCCATCGTCACATTACGCACCGGACAACCCCAATCTCATGTCATTATGGGAGTTCACAAACCTGATGGCAGCTTGACTTGGATTTCAATCAATTCTCAACCACTGTTTGAATCCGATGAATCAAAACCATCTGCGGTGGTCGCATCATTAACAGATATCACAGTTGGCAAACAGGCACAAATTGCCCTGCAACAGCAAACAGAACGGGAACGTATGGTCTATGCGATCGCTCAACATATCCGTAAGTCTTTGGACTTGGATGAAATCTTGAACACAACTGTTGCCGAAGTTAGAGATTTTCTGCAAACCGATCGCGTCATCATCTATCGCTTTAACCGTGATTGGAGTGGTGTGATTGTCACGGAGTCTGTAGCAGAAGGTTGGCAATCGATTTTGAATATGGAAATTACAGACAGCTATTTTGTAAAAATACAGGGACAGTCTGATCAAGAAAGTACGCTTAAAGTTACTCCAGACATCTACACCGCCGGATTTGCCCCTTGTCATGTAGAGTTATTGGAACAGTTGCAAGTCAGAGCCAAGCTAGTTGTACCAATTTTACAAGGCGATCGCCTTTGGGGTCTTTTGGTTGCTCATCATTGCAGCACCCCGCGTCAGTGGCAACCTTGGGAAAGCGAACTGCTTCAGCAATTGGCAACACAGGTAGCGATCGCTATTCAACAATCAGAACTTTATCAACAATTGCAGCGTGCCAACCAGCAACTTGAAAATATGGTGATGGTGGATGAATTAACTCAAATCGCCAATCGCCGATGTTTTGATAATCGGCTTAATTCTGTCTGGCAATATCTTTTACGAGAACAAGGTTTTGTCTCACTACTTTTATGCGACATTGATTATTTCAAACAATATAACGATACTTATGGTCATGCAACCGGAGATGATTGTTTACGCTTTATTGCCCAAGCTTTCAAACAAAGTGTCAAACGTTCTAGAGATTTAGTTGCTCGTTATGGCGGAGAAGAATTTGTTGTTATCTTGCCTAATACTGATAGTGGAGGGGCTTTTCACGTTGCCCAGGAAATTCATAAAGCTATCCAACAGCTAAATATTCCCCATGCTGCATCGCCTGTGAAGCATCACGTCACCTTGAGTATCGGAATTGCCACAGTGACTCCGACATCTAAGATGGTTCCTTTAGATTTGATCGAGGCAGCAGATCAAGCCCTTTATCAAGCCAAAGGAAACGGGCGCGATCGTTCTTGTATAAATAGACTGTCTTAGAGAGTGAGCGATACCTGCGGTTCTTGCCACCCTACGCTAATCAAGTAATTGTTAATATTTTCTAAAGTTTTTTAACTACTTTCATTTCTATCTAAAATTTATCCACAGAAAGATTTTTAAAAAACTTATGAGTTGATTGATTATTAGAATTTAGAAAAGGAGCGACAAAGCCGCTTTAACGACTATCTTCTATCACTTCTTCAGCTGCTTTCATCGCTAACGCAGACTGGATTCTAACAACTCTAAATCACGTGAATATTAAATGACTCTTAAACCGTGTCATCAGGTACTCTTGCATCTTACTTAAGTCTGATATCTTCTGGGGAACAGCTTTGTTGTCAGGTAGATTGATGAGTCGAATTAATGGATTTGTCGGGCGACGTAATTTCTTGAAATTCGCCAGTGTTGTAGGTATTGCAGCTACTACTTTTGGTGATACCTTTTGGAATACAGAACAAACTGCTGTTGCTGATATTCACCCAGTTAACCCTAATTCAATAAGTCCGAATGAAGCCATCAGACGCTTGCTTGATGGTAATCAAAGATTTATCGATCAAAAACGTCAATATCCCGATCAATCACTAGAACGCCTACGATTAGTTGCGAAAGCTCAGTATCCCTTTGCGGCCATATTAGGCTGTGCAGATTCTAGAGTACCTGCGGAAATTGTCTTCGATCAAGGACTTGGAGATTTATTTGTCGTGCGAGTTGCTGGTAATGTTGTCAGTGACACGGTTATAGGTAGTCTAGAATATTCTACATCAGTATTGGGTTCGCAGTTGATTGTGGTTTTGGGTCATAGAAGATGCGGTGCAGTAGCAGAAGCAATCAAAAACGAACCACTTCCTGGAAGAATTGGTTTGATTATTGAGGGCATCAAACCATCTGTAGAAAAAGTAAAGTTCAGAACTGGTGATAATATGCAAGATGCAGTTATAGCCAACATTCAGTATCAGACTGAAAAATTGCAGGAAAGCTCAACTATTTTAGCTAAATTACTCGGTGAAGGTAAACTAAAAATTGTTGGTGCTTGTTACGATATTGACACTGGTAAAGTCAACATTATTACTTGAATACCTCACACTTTTTAAGTGTAGAATTCTTAGTTCGATAATGTTGAAAAAAATTATTAGTTATATATTTTTATTGATAATTTTGAAGTGTACAGCTGATCACAGGTGTCAACTTACAGCAATTTTCATGTATTTGAACCACATCTATCGTAAGGGCACAGCAATGCTCATAGGTGTCAACTTAACGTGAAAGCCAGCCTAGAACCAGCTTTTAGATATTGTCTCGTTATTGTCTCGTTCCCCGGCTGAGACTATTGGTGACAACTTAAAGTGAGCGTCAAAATGTCAAGTGGGGTGCGGAGATAAGTTCAAGGTGGGTTGCTGTCGGGATTTGGGTCGATATTTAACAATTCCCAAATCTCGATTTTTGGGAGAAATAAGGTAAGCAATCAGATCAGTAGCAAGCCCGTGATTTTTTCTTGTAAACTCTCAAGTTTACGGAAATCGCTTCCAATGTTGAGCCATCAACAACCCAAATTCCCTGGAACTTTGTTTTTGTGAACTTGATGCTAGCTGGTAATGGACGTTTTTTTCTTGAAAGCCATTGTTGTTGCAACTGCGGCATTAAATCCATCATTACCCGCTCAAACACTGATGCTGGAAATTCCAAAAACCTTTTAGATAAAGCTTGCTGCGACACTTCCACAGCTTGACACCACAATCGGTCTTCTCGATTTAGTAATCGGCACAACTCACGCACTGATGGCACTCCTCGCCACAGTAATGTCAATACTACTGCCACCATTAAAGGTAAACCCAGAATTCTGTCGCGTAATCCCAACTGCTGCTAATAGCTCAGTTGCTTATATACCAGTGGTGTTAATAGCTCTTCCATCCGCCCTGCCAGCACTTCGTTTTCTGCTGCGGGCATATTTCGCCATCGCTTGTGGTCTGGATTTCCTACCCCTGCCTTCCCCATCACTTTTTTTCTAGAAATGCACCTCTTGACAACATTACCTTTTTCTTAAGTTGTCACCAATAGTCAGAGCAGGGGAATGCCGTCCTTGGGGCTGCCGCCTCCCTTGCTGGCGACAGAGCCGCCAGGAGCAGTATTTCCAGCAAGAGGCTGGAAACGAGGTTTTAAAGTAGTTTCAGCTTAAGTTGACACCACTGAGCAATGCTGTGCCCCTACCGCGTGGTCTATTTACCTGAAAATAGCTGTATCCTGACTGCATGAGTTTTGCCCTCATTTCCAGCCCCTCTCCCAAATTGCTACGGTGTACACAGAAGTATAGTCCGCAAGGGTTTCAAGCCTTTTAGCCCCATAAATACCCCACTTTTGGGCAACTGGAAACTCAATTTCTCCCCCTTATTTTAGGGCTAGGGCAACGAAACCAAGTTTTAAGTGGGATTTCAAGACTTGTGTGTACACCGTAGCTCCCAAATTGGGGGAGCAAATTCTCCAGTTCCCCTTCTCCCATTTTGGGAGAAGGGGTTAGGGGATGAGGGAACCCTAAAACTCTTGCTAAACCTAACTTTTACATTAACTTGATAACAATGTACAGTTGTACATCCCTACAGCCAATGAATTTGTTGTAAATATTTTTGAAAATAGTGTTAGCGATGTTTGAGTTGATCTACGCTAACGCAAACTCACGAAAATTTAGAAAAAACTTAAAGCTTGTAACAAATAAACCTAGCAGGGACTATATAACAAGGCCGCCTGCCAGGAGGGTATAGTATATTCTGGCCATGTTTGATTGGTTAGCACTTATTTGTAAAAAATAATTGCGTATCCCTAAATACAATAACTAAATGCTTCGGAAAACACAGTTAAGAAAAGTTACTAAATAGGTTAATTTCCAATTAAAAGCCAATACGCTTGGGTTAAGAGTTATTCGGTGTAGATAATTGGTCTTTCAAGATGCGATAAATTGCGTCTCTACATCAGGGTTTTGTTGCTCATTCTGAACTGTATTGAATTAAAACCAACAATTAATTTCCCGAATTAGGAAGATAGGGGTGGACAAGGGAGAATGATTGAACAAGTTTCTTCTTTGTCTCTTCCCAATGACGGCAGTTGCTCCACTTGGGGAAACCCCAGACGCTCGCGGACTCGCTAACGCTGCGCTATCGCCCTTGGCGTCTCCCCTTCTCCCAAAGGGAGAGGCTAACGCCAAGGGAGAAGACCGCACTGCCTCCCCAATCCCCAATGCACCATAATATAAGAAAGCGCTTCACACTTCTTAAATAATCAGCTTTATTAGAACAATGGCGAGAGACTTGCGGGGATTCATTAAAATTTTGGAAGAAAGAGGACAATTACGGCGAATTTCAGCTTTAGTTGACCCAGATTTAGAAATTGCTGAGATTTCCAACCGGATGCTGCAAAAAGGTGGGCCAGGATTGTTGTTTGAAAACGTCAAAGGCGCTTCCTTCCCGGTGGCGGTGAATTTGATGGGAACTGTGGAAAGGATTTGCTGGGCAATGAATATGCAGCATCCAGAGGAGTTGGAGACTCTGGGGAAAAAATTGAGTATGCTGCAACAGCCAAAACCACCGAAGAAGATTTCTCAGGCGATAGATTTTGGAAAAGTGCTGTTTGATGTGGTGAAGGCGAAACCAGGACGAGACTTTTTCCCCGCTTGTCAGCAAGTTGTGCTTCAAGGTAATGATTTAGATTTAAATAAGTTGCCTTTGATACGTCCTTATATTGGTGATGCTGGTAAGATTATCACGCTGGGACTAGTAATTACCAAGGATTGTGAGACGGGTACTCCAAATGTAGGTGTGTATCGTTTACAACTACAATCTCAGAATACGATGACGGTTCACTGGTTATCGGTGCGGGGTGGAGCGAGGCATTTGCGAAAAGCGGACGAACGTGGGAAAAAATTAGAAGTTGCGATCGCACTTGGTGTAGATCCTCTAATTATCATGGCAGCAGCTACACCTATCCCTGTAGATTTATCAGAATGGCTGTTTGCAGGACTTTATGGCGGTTCTGGTGTGCAGTTGGCAAAATGTAAAACTGTAGATTTGGAAGTTCCCGCAGATTCCGAATTTGTCTTGGAAGGGACAATTACACCAGGAGAAGTGTTACCAGATGGGCCTTTTGGCGACCACATGGGTTATTACGGCGGCGTGGAGGATTCGCCATTGGTACGCTTTAAGTGTATGACGCACCGGAAAAATCCGATTTACTTAACAACATTTAGCGGTCGTCCACCGAAAGAAGAAGCGATGATGGCGATCGCACTAAATCGCATTTATACTCCCATACTGCGGCAACAAGTATCAGAAATTGTCGATTTCTTCCTCCCAATGGAAGCTTTGAGTTACAAAGCGGCGATTATTTCCATTGATAAAGCATATCCGGGACAAGCGCGACGGGCGGCTTTAGCATTTTGGAGTGCTTTACCACAATTTACATACACCAAATTTGTAATTGTGGTGGATAAAGACATAAATATTCGCGATCCGCGTCAAGTTGTGTGGGCGATTAGTTCCAAAGTTGACCCAGTGCGAGATGTCTTTATTTTGCCAAATACACCTTTTGATACGTTAGATTTTGCCAGTGAGAAGATTGGCTTAGGTGGACGGATGGGAATTGATGCAACTACAAAAATTCCGCCGGAAACAAACCATGAATGGGGTTCGCCTTTAGAATCTGACCCAGATGTGGCGGCGATGGTAGAGAGACGATGGGCGGAGTATGGTTTGGCAGAGTTGCAGTTAGGAGAAGTAGACCCAAATTTGTTTGGCTATGATATAAAGTAACCTGTTATAGATCAATACAGTTCAGAATGAGCAACAAAACCCTAATGTAGAGACGCGATTTATCGCGTCTTGATTTATCGCGTCTTGAAAGACCAATTATCTACACCAATAACCCTTAATTGAAAAGTATTGTGTTATGGATCGTGCAGTAATAGCATAGCAATGCTGTACCCTTACGACAGATATCATTTAAATAAATGAAAACTGCTGTAATCAAATATCAAAATGAAAAAGCTGGAGAACACAGCCTGATATAAATATCTCTTTGATCGTCAGCAAAAGACCTTCTCCCATGAAGTATTCTTGTATTATCAATCATTAAAATATCGCCTTTTTGCCACGAAATTTCCGTAGTTATTTTTTCAGCAATTTCATTAAGTTCAGATACAACCTCTTCAGAAATTTCTGAATCATCTTCAAAATTAAGAATCTTTGGGCTTAACTGCTTTGTGGGTAATAGACTATTAATAAATACCTGATATTTTCCACATCTGCTGGGAATAATGGCTGGAGAAATATATTCAAGCAGAATCGATTTATCGTTATTTACTGTCAGATGCGTATTATTTTTCTGACACATTTCTTCTAGCTGATTCAAATCATCTGTTTGATATTTTTTCTGCCAGTCCTCTTGAGATATCCGAACAGTAAATTTTAACTTCTTTTTACTGAATAACTCTTTAGTTGAACTACTAATTTCATTAAAAAACTGTCTGCCATCACATACCGTAGTTTCACCATCTTCTACTGGTGGATTAGCACAGAAAAACCACAGCATAAGTGGGATATTCTGCTGATAATACATTTCGCCGTGCAACTTAATCTCAGATTTAAAATCATTGACGCTTAAAAGAGTCTCATCTCCATTAATTACCCTTCTACTGAATGCACCACCAGCATAATTGATAAAATCGATACTCAAGAGATTGGTAAATTCTTTAAAAATATCAACATCAACATCAAATCCTCTAAAAAGTAAGATTCCATTAGCCTTAAATAAGCTAATAATTTCTTCTTTGTCTAATTCTAAAATACTCACATTGTCGAGATTATTAATTTCTTGAACTATGCTATCTGATATGGAATGTATTTTTTTATTCATATAACTTAATGAATCTTTGTCGAAATTTTAACTTGCTGTTGGCGTTAACCACACCATAATATACTGACACATTAATACTCAATGATATCGTTGTGTTGCATCCATCAGCGTAGGCGTAGCCCGTCGTAGACATCGCAGGACTAAATTTTGTAAAATTAAAAGTGTTATTACAGTACTAAAATCTCTTTGATAGAACTACGTCACAAAGTTAACCAGAATTTGTTTAGGTAAATTCGGAGATATAAACTAAGACTCCAGGCTTGGGTACTGATGCCAGAAACTTGAAGAAATTATGACAAAAAAAGTGAAAAATCCAGCATCAAAGTTAGCGATCGGATTGGCATTCAGTTGTATTAGTGTGATACTCAATACTGGTATAGCTAGTGAAATAAGTTTAGCGAAATCAAGTAATTCTCAAAAGTGCGATCTTTTTGCCTACGTCGTCGATACAGATCCCCAAGGTTTAAATGTGCGGAGTGGTGCAAGTACAAATAACGTAATTATAGGACAAATACCCATCAACGAAACAGTTCAGGTTATTGGTGCTGCTGGAAATTGGGTGCAGATTACTAATGCTAGCAATGGTTTTAAAGGAACTGGATGGGTATTTGTGCCAAAGTTAGGCTTAACAACGCGGGGCTACGGTACTAACGGCGTGTATTTATACACTGGCATAAATCAAGAAAGCCAAAAAGCGAGAAGAATTCCTGCTAATACGGCTGTCAAATTGCTAGGTTGTCAGGGAGATTGGGCGCAGGTGGAATATCAAGGTGTTAAAGGTTGGTTGACAAGGGAAGATCAATGTGGCGCAGCCCTTACTAGTTGTTCTTAGAACCTCACTCCCTCCCCATAAGCGAGGATGGGGCTATGAGAATTACTTTTAAAATTTTGGTTTTGAGATATTTGTTATGGTTTATCCATTTCCAGGAATGAACCCGTATTTAGAAGATCCTGCATTATGGCCAGGAGTACATGGGAGATTAGTAGTAGCGATCGCAGATGCTTTATCTCCTCAACTGCCTCCTAAATATATAGTAGACATCGAATAAGGAGTATATCAAACAAGTGGAGAAGATTCTCTCTTGGTGGGTATTCCTGATGTAGCAGTGCAGCGTCAAAAGAGTGTAATAAATTCAGATATAGCGAATGTTGTGATTGCTTTGCCCACAGTTCAAGCTGTGAGAGTGACAGTTCCTATGCCTGAAACTGTCAGGGAAATGTATTTGGAAGTGCGAGAGGTAGCAACAAGAGAAGTGGTGACAGAGATTCGCAGAAATATAAATGGACTGGATTACACTACTGCGATCGCACACACCACCAAAAATCACATAATTAGCCCGCTCCTCGCTTGCGGGGAGGGGGTTAGGGGTGGGGGTTCTATCTCTGCAACCAAGCACTAATATACTGCAACACCCCCTCCATCCTCTCCAAAACATCCTCATTTCTAAATCGCACAACCTGCAACCTCAAACCCTCCAAAAATTCTTGACGTATTGCATCTTCCTGTTGAGTGTAGTCGTGAATTTCGCCATCTACTTCCACCACTAACCGCGCTTCATTACAGTAAAAATCAACTATAAAACGGTCAATTGTTTGCTGACGGCGAAACTTGAAACCCAAAAGTTGCTTATGTCTCAACTTCTCCCAAAGTAGCTTTTCTGCTAGAGTTGGTTCACACCGCATCTGTCGCGCCAATGGTTTAAGTTTTTTCCAAAGTTTGTGTGGGGTTTGCCAAGGGTATCCCGGAACCCCACCCCCTAACCCCCTCCCCGCTTGCGAGGAGGGGGGACTGGAGTTAGTGAGAGGCTTTGGTTGGGGTTGTGATTTTCGGACATTTGCGATCTTGATGGTTAGCTAATTAATATTTCATGTATTATTCCCAGCGATCGCACTCTCCCAACTCTTCAAAACTCTGGCATAATCAGACATGACCGCACCGTCAAAACTAATGTAAATCTTTTCAATGTCAGGGGTTGCGAAGTCAAATTCAAGTTTCCCATTGTTAAATTACTTGAATATAGCCAACAATGGACGGAATTAGAAGCAAGTTCTAACCCATTTGCTACAGTAGTGATGGCTCATTTGATGTCTTAATACACTCGCTTTAACCCCATCTCACCCTCTGCAAATTTTGATATATTAAGTTAAATTAAGAATTATTACAAAAGAGTAAACAATTTTTGGAAATATCACCCAAGCTAATTAAAAGGTTTACGCCGAATGGATATTTTAATAGAATAATCTCATCAAAAGATTCGCAGAAATATAAATGGACTGGATTACACTACTGCGATCGCTACAATCTGATTTTATTAAAAGGTTAGCATCTGGTTGTCTGCTTCATTGTGAAACAGAAGGTCAATATAGTGAATTAACTATAATTTCTGGAGAGAGGTTAAAGACACTACGGGAATTTTGCTGGCAGATGGCTGAAAAATATAAGCGTGTTTTACCAGTGCGTGAAGTTTTTCTTAGCTATCTCAAAGGGAAGTTGGGTGAGGAAGTTGTCAAAGAACGTTTAGCTGATTTTATTACCGAAGTCGATTATGAAAAGCGATTTGGCGGTGATGGTAATATAGATTTTACCTTGACTTCTGACCCATCTATTGGTATTGAGGTTAAATCTCGTCATGGTCGCATTAACAGAGTTAGATGGTCAATTAGTTCTGAAGAGGTTGAAAAAAATGCAGTTGTAGTTTGCATTTTGATTCAAGAAGATGTGAGTGAAGCACAATCTGAGTATCACCTTTTTGTGGCTGGTTTTCTCCCAACCCAGATGATTAAGTTGAAAACTGGTAAAATTTCTTTTGGGATAGAACAATTACTATATGGTGGTGGTTTATGGTGCTATCTAGAACAGTTACAATCTTCTATAAATAATTCTTCTCGGCAACAACTACCTATTTATAAATATCTTCCGAAACAGGAAATTATATCTAAGCCAACTAATCCTCAAATACTTAAATATTCTTTTCATCCTGAAGATCATAATGAAGATTTAAATGTATTTTATGTAAAGCTAGGTGATGAATGCTTTCAAAAAGGAGAATATACAAATGCAATTACTAACTATAATCAAGCTTTAGAAGTTAATCAGGGTAATGTTGATTTTTTATATTACAAACGAGGTTTAGCTCACTATCAAATAGGAGATTATGAAGCTGCGATCGCAGATTATTCTCAGGCAATCCAGATGAATCTTCATGATGCTAAATCTTACAATAAACGAGGTTTAGCTCTCTATCAACTGGGGCGATTAGAGGAAGCGATTAATGATTATACTCAAGCTATTAGAATTAATCCTAATGTTGCCGTAACCTATAAAAATCGGGCTGAAGCTCGTTCTCATGTTGGAGATAACCAAGGAGCAATTGAGGATTATACCCAGGCTATTAAAATTAATCCTGATTATGCTGATGCTTATAAAAACCGTGGGATTGCTCGTTATTTATTAGGCTCTCAGCCAGGATTTCCTCAAGCAATCAAGATTAATCCTCAAGATGCCATAGCTTATAAAAAACGTGGTAATGCTCGTTCAGATTTAGGAGATTTTGAGGGTGCAATTGAAGATTATACTCAAGCAATCCAGATTAATCCTAGTTATGCTGATGCCTATTACAACCGTGGTAATGCTCGTTCAGATTTAGGAGACTTTGAGGGCGCAATTGAAGATTATACTCAGGTAATCCAGATTAATTTTAATTATGCTGATGCTTATTATAATCGTGGTAATATTCGTTTAGAAATTGCAGATAAACATGGAGCAATTGAAGATTTTCAAAAAGCGGCAGACATCTATCGCCAAGAAGGTAAACTAGAAGCACTCAAAGATACACGAGAAATAATATTAGATTTAGAAATAGAAGAATCATTAGATATTTTAAACTTTTAGATAAATACTATATAAAGTAGCCTCCAAAACTTGTTTACCATTTGGCTGCGAAGTCTCATCAGCAGCTAAAACCCTTCGCTCGACAGTACCACGGAAGGGGTCTGACATATACGGTGCGACTTCTTGTGACCAGATATCGTCGTCACTATCGATTGTGGCATTATCGGGTACAAACAGTTTTGCCAGAGTTTTTTGTTCAGCCTCAGCAACTATCTTGGGGAAATTCTCTCTGTAGTAATCGTTTGTGCGGATGATGCTAGGAAAGTTAACTGAGACTGCGCGAATACCTACTGGTTCTAATGTTGTCATGACAAATCTCCTTTTGATTTTGTTTTTGGCGTTATATTAAGTTCGGATAAACACTTATAATTAAGCTGCTCTGGTTTTTGGCCACCAGTGGTAGCAAGTTAGACCAGAGATTAAATCATGTTGTTTCATCAGTTCTTGACAACGAAGCACTAACAAAGCTTCTAATTCATCTAAAGAAGTAGGGGAGCTATTGGCAACAATCTCGTTAGCAAGAGGCCACAAACGAACTGAAGAGTTGTAATTCAGGTGAATACGCAGGTAAATAGATTAAATCGATACCTTCTGGTAACTCTAAATCATTACTTATATGTCATGAGTGGTATGATTGCCTTGTTCGCGTTGTTGGATGATATTGTTGGCAATTGTGCAGAGGGTTTTAATTGCTTGTTGAAACTGGCGGTTTGATGATAGCCCACATGCGATCGCATATTTTTTCTTCTTTGCCCTAAATCACTTATTGTCTAATTTGTCAATGCGTAAGTCCTGTATCTGTCATGGGGTAAAGAAACGATTGCTCAAACCTACATGACCAATGGTTATTAAACACTACGGTAATTTGCCCCAAGTGGAATGCTATGCAGGGCAGCTAAATCAAGTATTTATGAATGTGTTGAGTAATGCGATTAAGAGTAGTTGCGATCGCTCCCTCGCTATCTCATAACCCCAAATTTAGCATTAGCTTTTGAAAAGGATGTCATAAAGTGACAGCAGAATCTCTACCACAATCAGAATCACCACATACCACTCTACTCGCTGACTACTGCTATGCTGCATGAACTCCAGTACCGTTTGGGCGGTTTGGGAAATTAGCTCTAGTTTACGTTCTAGAGCATGGTGACGCTCACGGATTTCGTATTCATCCTCCAAGCGCAGATATAAGTTTTCTAGTTGTGGAGATTCCCAGAGCAGCTCCGGCTTATCGATAATCTCTACTTGTCCCACAATCTTATGTTGAACTAATAAGGTAGTCCCAAGCTGACGCAGTAATTCCCGGCTTTGTTGTCTACTCCTGTTTTCACGCTGGAGACTAGCTGCAAATGGTTCAATTTGATCGAATACAGTTGCTAGGCTGGTTTCATAGTGAGACAACACAACACTCTTAGCGAGAATATCAGCCACTATCTGCAAGCGTTCTATACTCAATTCATGCAGTAAAATTTTTCCTTCTTTAGCTCGTTCATTCTCCGTAATACAGAGATGAATTTCTACCTCTTCTGTTTCCGGGTCGGCAAAAGGGCCGCTAATTTTAGAAGATAGTTTAGTCAAAAAAGCTACCTTCTCTACAGGCTCAAGGTTAAACAAGACAACTGCACCATACCCCAGCAATACTGCGTAGCCTTCTTCACCGACTCTAATCATTAGTGGCATACTCGCCAAGGAAACGTAATTATCCAGTGTCTGTAAGTTAATATCTTTACCAAGGAATAGGGCCTGCGCTCTAAATCTATCTTTGTCATTAAAAAGGAGTTTTTGCATTGTTGCCCGGAAGCTATATTTTGCCTACTTTACTGCTCTGGTAGCGATACTAATTGATGCCTGTTGTTGGAGATAACTACAATCTCAGCTTACCATTTCGTCTTTGCCCTACACTCCACACCCTGTTTTTGATACTTTTGTGCTCTAAATAAATTACAGCGCTTTTCAAGTAATTGAACTACATTACTCGCCACTCCCCCAAAATTGTTAGAGTGAATGTTGCAATATTCTAAGTAGTCTTGACAAACAAAGCCTGAAATTATGACGCTCACTGTTGAAGCTAGCAGCTTATCTCTCAACGATGTTCATCGTTTTCTCAAACTAGAAAAGCTTTCAAATGGTTCATTCACAGACTTCTTAACTCTAGAACCACTCTCTGAGTTTGAACAGCAGGATTTATTACGAATCAGAAACGACTTTGATCGTTACTTAAGCGATCGTAAAATTTCTGAAGGTTTGGTTAAATTTTTAACGATTGCACTCTTAATGCGGTTAGCAGGATTTTACGATGTGCCGATTCGGTTGACAATGGAAGATAGCATTGCGATCGCAGTTGAAGATGAAGACAGAAGAATTACCGGGCGGATGGATATTTTAGCAATAAACAATCCTCAAAGTAATGTTGCGCCGCCTTTTTTGGTTGTAGTGATTGAAACGAAAAATAGTGCGATTGAAGTAGGTGAGGGTTTACCTCAATTACTCACTTATGCTTTTAAAAGTTTAGATCAACAACCATCTGTTTGGGGTTTGGTAACTAACGGACTGCGTTATCAATTTGTTTATTTAAGACATGAACAGCAACCAACTTATCAGTTAATGCCATTATTAAATCTGAATGAATCTCCCGGTGCAATTGAGTTGTTACAAGTTTTCAAAGCCATCTGCAAGTTACCAAATTTTCAGTAAAATGAATGTAAATCGCGGAGCGATCGCTGAGGTCTGAACCTGCTACTTTAGAAATCATCTCTGATAATATTTCAGAAGACGAAATTATTTTTCCTCCTGGCGATATACTGAGTGACGAACCACCCTTTGAAAGTGACCTGCACCGAGAACAAATCGATTTGCTGATTCGCATACTCAAATTATGGTGGCGAGAGCGGCAAGATTTTTATGCTTCTGGCAATTTGACGATTTATTACAGTCCTAATCAGAAAAAATCAGAAAAATTCCGTGGCCCAGACTTTTTTGTAGTTTTGGGAACCCAGAAAAAAGACCGTAAGAGTTGGATAGTTTGGCAAGAAGACGGCAAATATCCCAATGTGATTGTGGAAATTTTGTCAAGTTGAACGACAGCAGTTGATAAAGGTTTAAAAAAACAAGTTTACCAAGATACCTTCCGTACACCAGATTATTTCTGGTTTGACCCTGTAACAATGGAACTTCAGGGATTTCATTTAGTTGATGGGAAGTATCAAGAAATTCAAATAACCACTGATGGACGTTTGTGGAGTCAGCAGTTAGAACTTTATTTGGGAGTTTATGAAGGTAAATTAAGATTCTTCACTACTGAAAATCAATTAATACTATCATCAGAAGAGTTGGCTGAATAAGAACGTTTACGTGCCGAACAGGCAGAAGAACGTGCCGAACGAGCAGAGCAAGAAATTGCTCGACTGCGGGAGGCTTTACGTACACAGGGCATCGACCTAGAGAATATTTGATGACATCAGGAAATTAATTAAAGACATTTTCAAGTTAAAATCTAGTTATCAGTGTCTAAAAAAAGCGTAATCTTCTGAAAGTAGGGCATCGTTTGCAAGCAAAAGAAATTAAGGATCAGCTAAAGTCCCTTATCGAGCAAGCCTCCTCGATAGATCATAATTTAGCGAGAAGATTAGATGAAATCAATCGTTGGGTAAAAGACATTAAACCAGGTTCCCTGACTGCAAAACCCTTTGTCACTGCCTTTCTGCTAGAGGTAATTACGGATTCGACAATTTGGCTGATAATCAAATCCTTACCTTCAGAAGAAGAACAAAAAGCAAAGTTCGAGCTTATGACACCGATTGAGAGATATTGGTATGGTTATCTCTTTCCAAAATGGTTCAATGCAAGTGACTCCAAGTTTTATATTTGGAAGCAAAAATTGATGGCAGGTGAATTTAATCAGGTTGATAATGATATCATTAGATCAATAGCTCAAGATATTGTTCAGCGAGAAGGTAGTTTTTGGCAGCGTTATATAGCCGACCTTTCTATGGCAACAGATTTAATTGTTAGTCGTAACAATCAACCACTGTGCATTCAAGTTACCAGTGTTAGTGAAGAACTCAATCACCAAAAGTACGAAGCTTGGCAAAATACACTGCGATCGTGGGAAATCGAGAGAGGACTGTTCTTAAGTTACAATCCCAAGGATGCTAATTTTGTCAACCAGTTAGTCAACGTGGCCCTGTATAACAGTGATTACCTTTCTGGTGGCAAATATTTAAAATTTTCGTGAACTTTTCAGGAATTTGATATTTCAGATTTGTGTCTAGCCTATATACTTACGTGCTAATTAGAGCTTTTATGGCTAATAAAAGAGAAACTCACTGCAACAATCAAGTAGATACATTTGCTGAAGCTTTAGCGACAGCGCGACAAATGCAGCAGAACTGGCTAACTTACGGTGTTGATTTTGTCAATATTTACGTTGAAGATGTGGAGGGAGACTGGCTAGAAACGTGGGGACATGATGAAATATTAGGTAATTTTCAATTAGATACTATTAAAGAATTTCTGGTGAGTAATGATAGTGTAGCTGTTAGGGTAAGAGAGCATTTAGGAGAGCGATCGCTGTTTGATTTTGCAGTAAACTTAGAAGAATCTTGGAGAATTTGTGAAACCAATGACAGGTTATCTGCTGTGAGGAATCTATTAGCTGGTGAAGGAAATAGTATTGATACAGATGATATCAGGTTCTTAGATTTAGCAAATACTCTAGTGGTAAAGTTGGCAGAGATTTTGTGAGATTTGGAATTGCGTAGTGGTAGATTAAATTTTGAACTCAAGGGTTTTCATATTTTATTTGGTTGTGATTGGGTGGCATATAGGCCATCGCTTTTCTAGACGAACTTTAATAATCTGTAAGATGTGTAATCTTTATCACTGTTAGTAGTAAGGGTTGATCCTGAATCTGGTAAATAATACGGTATTCACCCAAACGAACCTTATACAGCCCTTCGATGTCCTTCAATGGGTGAGCATCTTCTGGACGTGGATTTAATGCTAGTTCTTCTAACTTTTGTGCTAGTCGTTGCTGCACTATTGAGTCCAATTCTGTAATTGTCTGCACAGATGAAGGTGCTAATACTACTTGGTAGCTCATATTCCTAGCTCCCTTTTAATTTCTTCAAAGGGTTTTGTCCCCAGCCCTGCAATTTCCTTTAGTGCTATATAAGCATCTCTGACATCAGCTTCATCTAACCTTGCTTCAATTAGCTCATGCATCTGCTCTGTTGAGGTAATTTCAATCCCTGGTTCTTCTCTAAGTTTGTCCGTTAATGCATAAAAAGCTTCTCGATCGTCTCGATGTTCCAACACATAAGCTCTTAACTCTTGTTTAGTCATCGCTTGAAAATTTGCCTTAGTCATAAATATCTTACCCTCCCATTTGGCAATATTTCTATTTCAAAGCTTTGTCCAGCCAGAATGTAAATGCGTGTTGTCCGTTCATCTAATCTCACCAAGTAAATTGGTAGGTACATCTGAGTTAAATCCTGACACACCTTAAATAATTCAATTGCTTGTTCATTAGTTGGTTTCATTCAATATAATTAACAAAATACCAGTAAAAATCCCCAATTTGTAGAGTGCGTTATTAAGGCATCGTCTATTAAATAGGGATGGCGTTATGAAAAGGTTAATCTATGCACCTTTTCAACGCCCAATGAGCAATTTGACATCAAAAATTACTTTTATCAATATAACTTTAGCAAAAAAGTTAAGTAAGTTTCAATTTTGGGAACTATAGACCTATTCAAGCTCAGGCATGTAGGTCAAAAGCATTGATTAGTGAAACTGCAAAACTATTCTACCCCTCGGTAGAGAAATTAGTTAACGAGATTGTGGCAGTTAACCACGCTTGGAAAGTGGCTTGTGAATTATTTGGACAAGATTCACCCCTATCTATTTCTTCACGGGATTTAAAAACCTGTTTGCAGGTACGTTTGTTGCGAAGCTATGCACCAGAACAGGTTTATTTAATTGAGGATAAAAAGGCAGAGGGGGAGCGACTTTATAGCTTATCCCTCCGGGAACCTATAGGAGAACGCCTGTATGCAGAGCATCTCCCAATACGGATAGCTGAAGAAGTTCTCACGGATAAAGAATTAAAGCAATTCAAAAAGATATAACCAAGACAAACAAGAGGGGTGCAGCGTGGAAATAGCAAAATTTTGGAACATTATTTGGCATAATGAACCTTTTCATTGGGCAGTTGCTTTTGTGTTGGTAGTCGCAATTATTGTCGAGCTTTGCACATTATTGCAGTATTGGCGCTCAGAGTGGGGCACAACTGAAGCCGCAATTAAATTTATCAAAAAGGGTAAAAATGTAAAGCTTTCAAACGAAGTTCGCAACTGGTTAAAAGATCATTTAGGAACCGATGACTATAATAAATTCAGACAACAAGATGGTAAGTTCATACTTATAAAGTATCCATCTGTCTTAACCCACCCAATACCTCGTAGTTCCCTACGCTTCGTGACAACCTTGTGTACTGCCATTGGTCTTTTAGGAATATTTTATGGTATACAACAGGGACTCCAAGGAATCAATTTATCTACAGAAGATACCAAAGAACTGATAACTGCCAGTAAAGAGCTACTGGTGGGAATGAAAACAGCTTTTTCTACTTCCATGATGGGGCTTGGTTCTGGTAGCTTGTTTACTCTAGTTTTGTTTGGGTGTGATTCGCTACGCCAGAAACGACGTGATAGTTTGCGTCAGAAATTGAAGGCGATCGCAACTTTAAAAACGGCAGACAATAGCAACCATGAAGTAGCTGAAGTACTTAGTCTTGTAGCAAAAAACTTGACCGGGTTAAAGCAGCTAAATGCAGAAGGCATTGGTGAAGCTGTAGGTAGGAGTATTGCAGAACAATTCGCAGGTTTAAATCAGTTGTCAGCCCAAGCTATTGGTCAAGCTGTAGGTCAGCAGATTAAGCCAGCCTTGGGAGAAATATTCAAAGAACAGAAAAAACTCCGAGAAATTCAAGAAAACCAGGGACAGAGAGTTTTAGAAGAACTCATCAAAGATTTGCGAATTCAGGTACTCGAACCCATTGCAGTTCGACTAGATAAAAGTGCAGAGTTAACCCAACAAGCTTCCACCGCGGTGTTGACCCTGTATAAGGAACTCGGTGGTATCTCTCAAAGTTTGGCAAATTCCATCCTGACAATTGAGAAATTTCAACACGAAACTTTAGTAAAACTCGAAGGATTTGCTAAGAATTTGGCAGAGACTCTCAATCAATTTAAAACAGATACAAAAGATGTTTTACAACTAATAGCTGACGAAATTAATCTATCTGTAGATCATAGTATCGAAGGAATGACAGCCCAGAGAAGTGCTTTTGAAACAAGTGCAGTGCAAGCTGCTGCTACCTTCCGAGGAATCCGAGAGGAACTGCAAACAGCGCTACAAGAACGCGCAATAGTAGAACAGCAGATGCTTCAAGCTACTCGGACTGGAATTATCCAAATTCTCACCCAAGCAAATAGAACCTTTCATGAGCAAACTAATACTCTACAAACAGTGGGTAATCAAGCTTCTGGATTGATGAATGATGCGAAGGATAATCTTCTGGCTACTTTAGGAAATATCGACGCAACACTCACAGCTACCCGCCAAACAGTAGAGGAAGATTTGACAACATTCCGGCAAGAATATCAAGCGAATTTAAAAATGTTTTTTCAAGAACAAAACAACTTACTTGAGGGGACACTAGGCAAACAACAGGAAGGATTATCTGGGGTTGTGAACAATCTTGATCAAGTCTTTAGAGAGGAATTTGAAAGACGTAGTAAATTGACTCAAGAAGTAGACGAAAGTATGACTACAATTCAGGTATCTGTCGAACAAATTAACAAATTAGTTATTGCGGCTGGATTAAACGATTCACAACGACTAATACAACTAGCAAATCTTACTACTGATATTGCCAAGCAAGTGAACATAGTTGACAATTCATACAAAAACTTGAATGAAAAATTTGACAATAGCCTTCAGTCTTGGCAGAGTCATCTTGAAGTTTCTATGCAAAGGACTGTTGACTCACAGCAAAGCTTTTTCCAACAAGCAGATACTTCTATGGCTAGAGTTTGCGGAGGTTTACTAGAGACAGCAAGAGTTCTAGTTGCTGCACATGATAACCGCCAATTTGGTAATGGTGGAAGCAATCATGGATGATTTTATCAGAGGTGAAATTGATGCAGAGATTATAGAGGATGATGACTCTAGTATCTATCTGTCTATTGCCGATATGATGTCTAGTTTACTAATGTTTTTTGCTTTACTATTTATCACTACACTACTCCAACTTGCACAAAAAGATGCACCAAAACGGGTAGTAATTGGTAATGTTGTCGGACAGATGAAAAGCAACAATATCAATGTTAAAGTCAACCCAGAAACTGGGGATGTCAGTATCCAAGAATCAATTCTTTTTACCAAGGGAAGTACAGAACTTAAACCAGAAGGGAAAGCCTTCCTACGCCGCTTTATTCCTGTTTACAGTGGTGTTATTTTCTCCAAACCAGAATTTGAGAAGGAAATTAGCCGCGTAGTTATAGAAGGTCATACTAGCTCAGATGGAGACGATAAAACCAATCTACAACTAAGCTTGTTGCGATCAGCATCAGTTTACAACTACATTTTTTATGATATGAATTTCCCTACAAAAGCACCCTTAAGCCAGAAAATATTAGCTGCTGGGCGTGGAGAAATCGAATCTGACAATAAACATGATAATCCAGGCGATCGCAAAGTAGTTTTCCGTTTTCAGTTTCGTACTGATGAGTTAAAGAAAGATATTGTAAAAACCTCTCTTTAAAGGAGAAATAATCTTGAATTCTCAGTTTTCCATTCCCTCCCTACCTGAAACTCCCCAGTGTAGTCCTAATCAACTTATTCAGCTTGCAAATAACTTACCAGATGTAACAATATCAATACCAAGTGTTGATAAAGTATTGGAAGCTGTTGAACAGGGTAAAGCTGATCAAGTAAGTAAGTTGGACTGGGTTTACTGCATTTATGCTAAAGCACAGTGGGATCAACAAAATATTGACCGATGCAGAAAAACATCAGCAGCCATTTGGAAGGTAGCAATTTCTAATTTATGGTTGCAACATCAGCTATTGTGGCGTTTAGCTCTTTATTATGGTGATCAGCAAGAACAGGTTTTAGCACAGTCTCTAGCTGAATCTTTTGATCTCTGTGCTAATTCTGACTTAGTTAATCACCTGCTACCAGTTCAAATTATTCGGGCGCTTTGCAGTAAACAAGCAGGTAGAGAATTAGCAAAAATTGCTTGTGAACAGCGTATTAATCGAACTGAATTGCTAAACACAATCAGAGACGATTTACCTGTTTGGATTCCATTCTTCAGTAAATTCATAGAAGATATAACTCCCTATTTTACCACAATTCGCTCTCCAAATCAGCAGCAAGTTAGATGGCTGTTAAATTGTTTGGATGAAATGTCAGAGAGTCAGCAAATAAAAGCTGTTAATTATTTGCTAACTAATGTTTTGAATGATATATAGGACTCCTATTTGATTTTTGAACAAGTCTACGAGACAATACGGTGGGGTATAGAAGTCTAAAACAAGACAATGACAAGGCAGCCTTTACAACCTACCAGACTCCCAGTGGAAGTATTGGGATAACAGACAAGAGGGAGAAGCGCGTTTGATGCGATCGCCGAATTACAAGAGTTTATGGCTCTGCGTCCAGATGCGCGTGAGGTAAGGAAAGCTTTAGCGGTGAAGCTAGTTTATCAAGGCTATTTATATGATGAAATTCAAACAATTTTAGAGGTATCACGAGGGTCAATAACGGGGTGGAAGCAAGCCTATGAGGAATTTGGTTGCAAGCCAAAACATGGGTTCGACGTTTCTGTGCTTTGATTCCAACATTTTCTCATTTAAAGTGGATGTTTGAGTGGTTTATTAGACACACGACCTTTGATTTCGATACTCTACAGATGTACGGAGCTTATTCAAAAATTAAATAGGATTCCTATAGCAAGCAATCATTCTGTACTGATTGATTGGTTGAAACACAACTATAGAAATGGTGAAAATTGGTATAAACTTTCAGATCCAGCAAGGCAAAGACTTCGAGAGTGGATTGGAGGTATCAATTATGGTGATTTCCAAAAGCTAGTAAATCTCATATTAAACAGGCTGGATTTACAAGACTTCGAGTCAAATCGGCTATGTAGACGCAGAGACTTTTGGGCTGATTATAGTAACCGTTTTGAAAGGCTTCGCATCTTGTTACCTAAGACATCACAAATTGCCATAGGGTATCAAATCCAAAGTGACGTTGATTTACTAGAAGATGATGGTAGCGATTGCACAGAAGTCTGTATATTCGATTTTGGTGAGTGGTTTGTAGTCGAATTCTTTCGTGGAAGAGGTAGTGAGACGCGCCTGTTTCCTAAAAATTGCACAAATCAGCAAATCCTTTTTGGTGAATCAACACTTTCAGTCAAACGGATTCGCTGTCTGGGTGGTGATAAGCACGATCATGAATTTCTTTGGCAGGTATTTTCCCGCATCTGGCTTGCAAATAATGGAATTTTGCCTAATCCAGATATCCAGTGTTCCAGAAACCCTACAGCAGATCAATTGCAACAGCGAGAAAACAGGCTTGAGCGGTGGAAAAGAGAAATTGAACGTCTAGAACGGGAAGCTAGAGCCTACTGTAACAGCAGTCCATTGCGATCGCATTGAGCAAGATGTTCTTTTGGTGTATTGACTTACACGCAAATTACCCCACTCGCACTACGATCGCATCCATTTAACCCTCTTCAAAATGCACCACAACCACGTTAAGCTGAATTAGAGTGGCAATTTATTGCGCTTTTTTATATGCTGCAAGTCTCTGTTCTTGTCAAATTTTAATTTTTTCTGCTTGAGAAACCCGGAATGCTAGACCAAATTTTTAATTACCTCGACTTTCATTTCAGCGTTGAAGCCCCGATAGTTCTGCTGATCCTGGTGCTTTTAGAGGCGCTGTTATCTGCTGACAATGCGATTGCCCTGGCTGCGATCGCAAAAGGGTTGGAAGACAAGGAACTTGAGCGTAAAGCTTTGAACTTTGGTTTAGTCGTTGCTTATGTGCTGCGAATCACCCTGATTCTCACTGCTACTTGGGTACAACAATTCTGGCAATTTGAATTATTGGGGGCTGCTTATCTGCTGTGGCTGGTATTCCAACACTTTACCTCAGAAGAATCCAAGGATGATCACCATCACGGCCCGCGTTTTAATTCATTGTTGCAAGCGATACCCGTGATTGCATTTACAGATTTGGCATTTTCTTTGGATAGCGTGACAACTGCGATCGCAGTTTCTCAAGAAAAATGGCTAGTGCTAACGGGTGCAACAATTGGTATTATTACGCTGCGATTCATGGCGGGATTGTTTATCCGTTGGCTAGACGAATATGAAAACCTAGAAGACGCAGGCTATGTAACTGTAGCCTTGGTGGGCTTACGTTTGTTGTTGAAAGTGGTCAACGATAGTTTAGTTCCACCAGAATGGATCATGATTGCTGCCATCTTCCTGATTTTAGGATGGGGATTTTCCAAGCGCGTTAGTACTGAATTACCCCAAGTGGAACCGGAAAAAAGCGAAGTCTCTAAATAAGTGAGGAGTTAGGAGTGAGGAGTGAGAAATTTTTAACTCCTAACTCCTAACTCTCAACTCCTAACTCCCCATTACTCGTGTAACCAAGGCGTTAAGTGTGGCTGCCAACTGACCAATTCTTCATCCTTAAACCACAGGGCTATTTCCCGTTGCGCGGTTTCTTGAGCATCAGAACCGTGGATTAAGTTGCGACCAATATTCAGACCAAAATCGCCCCTAATCGTTCCTGGCTCTGCTGTTAAAGGGTTTGTCGCACCAATAATCTTTCTGGCAGCTGCAACGACACCATCACCTTCCCATACCATCGCTACCACTGGGCTAGAAGTGATAAATTCGACTAGACCACCAAAAAAGGGACGTTCCCGGTGGACATCATAGTGTTGTTCAGCCAATTCCCGACTGACTTTCAGAAACTTTAAACCAACTAGGGTAAAACCTTTAGTTTCAAAGCGACGGATAATTTCCCCCACTAATCCCCGCTGTACTCCATCAGGCTTAATTGCTAAAAATGTGCGTTCCATTGCTATCTCCCAAAGCTTAATAAAGTTTTTATCTAGTCAATTGTCCTTTGTCCTACCCGGCGGGTACTCCGTTGGAGAACTCGAAGAGTAGCCGCTGGCGCGTCTATGTCATTTGTTCTTCGTCCTCTGTCTTGAGTCCAAGGGTTTTGCACTAATGACATACGACTCTTGACCAATCAGAGTTTATCTCAGAAATTATCTTTGGGTGCATATACGTTCCCAAATGAATGCGCTAAATTGTTAATTCGTGGGTGAAAAACAGAGGTTAAGAACAAATGGGTGTTGAGCCAACTGCTACATCTGACGAGGTGGTACAAGTACCGTCCAATGGACAAAAAGAAGTGAAAAATCATAAGCACAAAAAGCTGTTACCACCTAGTCCTACCACAGGAGATTTACCTCGCTCCTGGAAAATTGAGGATAGCGAAGCCTTGTACCGTATTGAAGGATGGGGACAACCTTATTTTTCCATTAGTGCTGCTGGTCACGTTACCGTGTCACCCAAGGGCGATCGCGGGGGTTCTCTAGACTTGTTTGAATTGGTCAACGCCATGAAACAGCGCAACTTGGGACTTCCGATGTTGATTCGCTTTTCCGATATTTTGGAAGACCGGATTGAGCGGTTGAACGCTTGTTTTGCCAAAGCGATCGCTCGCTATAATTACCCTGGTGTCTACCGTGGTGTGTTTCCCGTCAAATGCAATCAAGAACGGCATTTGATTGAGGATTTAGTGAAATTTGGCAAACCCCATCAATTTGGTTTAGAAGCCGGTTCCAAGCCAGAATTAATGATTGCTCTAGCTGTGTTGGATACACCAGGAGCATTGTTAGTTTGCAACGGCTACAAAGACCGAGAATACATCGAAACGGCAATGTTAGCCCAAAGACTAGGGCAAACACCAATTATCGTCTTAGAGCAGATTGAAGAAGTTGATTTGGTGATAGATGCCAATCGCCAGTTAGGTATTAAACCGATATTAGGGGTTCGTGCTAAACTCAGTACCCAAGGCATGGGACGTTGGGGAGCCTCAAGTGGCGATCGCGCTAAATTTGGTTTGACAATGCCTGAAGTAATCGAGGCTGTTGACAAGTTACGCGAAGCTAACCTGCTCGATTCTTTGCAGTTGATGCACTTCCACATCGGCTCACAAATCTCTGCCATTAATGTGATTAAAGATGCTATCCAAGAAGCCAGCCGCATTTATGTGGAATTGGCAATGCTGGGAGCAGATATGAAATACCTTGATGTTGGTGGCGGCTTGGGCGTAGATTATGATGGCTCCCAAACCAACTTCTATGCATCAAAAAATTACAACATGCAGAACTATGCCAACGACATCGTGGCAGAGTTAAAAGATACCTGTGCTGAACGGGATATTACCGTACCAACACTGATTAGTGAAAGTGGACGAGCGATCGCTTCCCATCAGTCGGTGCTGATTTTTGACGTTCTCAGTACCAGTGATGTCCCCCTGAATCCACCAGAACCTCCACAAGAGGGAGAATCCCCAATTATTAATTATCTTTGGGAAAGCTTTCAATCCATCAACCAAGAAAATTACCAAGAGTTATACCACGACGCTGCACAATTCAAAGAAGAAGCCATCAGTCGGTTTAACTTAGGAATTTTACGCCTTAGAGAACGAGCCAAAGCTGAACGGCTCTACTGGGCTTGTTGTCAAAAAATTCTTAACATCACTAGACAACAAGAATACGTACCCGATGAACTGGAAGACCTAGAAAAAATTATGGCTTCCATCTACTACGTCAACATGTCAGTGTTCCAATCAGCACCAGATTGCTGGGCGATTGACCAGCTATTCCCGATCATGCCAATCCATCGTTTGGCTGAAGAACCAACACGGCGAGGAATTTTAGCAGACCTCACCTGCGACAGTGATGGTAAAATCGATCGCTTTATAGACCTACGTGATGTCAAATCGGTGTTAGAGTTGCACACCTACAAGCCCGGAGAACCCTATTATTTGGGGATGTTCTTAAATGGAGCTTACCAAGAAATCATGGGCAATTTACACAACTTGTTTGGCGACACCAACGCCGTTCATATCCAATTAACGCCCAAAGGCTACCAGATTGAACACGTTGTCAAAGGTGACACCATGAGCGAAGTGGTAAGCTACGTCCAATATGACTCCGAAGATATGGTGGAAAACATTCGCCAGCGCTGCGAGAAAGCATTAGAAGAAAAGCGCATCACCCTAGCGGAATCTCAACGACTACTGCAAACCTACGAGCAGAGTCTTAGAAGATATACGTACTTAAATAGTTAGGAGTTAGGAGTGAAAAGTTAGGAATAAAGTTAAGAGTTAGAAGTGAAGAGGGAAAGACGAAATAATAACTCCAAACCTCTAACTCCTAACTCCTAACTTTAATTTACATTCGTCCCCAACAATTCCTCTATCGCTTGTCGTTCAAGAGGGGTATGGGATGGCGGTGTCTGACGAGCATCGGTAATCAGCCAGTCTAAAGCAGCGGCTTGAACATCGATCGCAGCGCCAGTTTTATCTACACAATAACGTCCAAATACCAGCTTATCGACTAATCGGACTCCAGGACCCAGGCGCGACCATTCAAAAATCACACTGTTTTCCACTGTTGCGCCACTACATATCCAACAATTGGGGCCAATCATCGCTGGGCCGACAATTTTAGCTCCGTCTTCGATTCTCGTCATCCCGCCAATGTAAACGGGGCCTGTAATATCCACTTTGTCCCAATTTACGGCAACATTTAAGCCAGTGTAGATACCGGGGGCGACTTCATGACCAGGAATTTGCACATTTTTGATTTCACCCAGCAGCACACCGCGAATCGCCCGCCAATAGTCTGGGACTTTACCAATATCTACCCATTCAAAGTCCATAGGAATGGCGTAAAAGGGGGCTTTGATTTCTACCAATTTGGGAAACAATTGGCTACCAATGTCATATTCGACATCAGAGGGAATATAGTTAAAAACCTCTGGCTCAAAGATGTAAATACCTGTATTGATGTTGGTGCTGAGGGCTTCTTCAGTTGAAGGTTTTTCTTGGAAAGCTTTAACACGTCCCTCTTCGTCAGTTACAACCACACCATAGCTAGAAACTTCTTCCTTGGGGACAGATTTAGTGATAATGGTAGCGATCGCTCCTTTGGATTTATGCCATTTAACAGCCGCAGTTAAATCCAAGTCAATTAAAGCATCACCACATAAAACTACAAAGGTATCATCAAAAAACGGCGAGAAGTCTTGGATGCGCCGCATCCCTCCAGCTGAACCTATCGCTTCGCCCACCAGTTTACCGTCGTCATCAATTTTTCCTTCAAACGAATAGGCAATCTGCACCCCAAATCGCTGACCATCACGGAAATAGTTTTCTATTTCCTCAGCCAAATGACTAACATTAACTAGAATCTGGTCAAATCCATGATGGCGTAACAGTTCCAGCAAGAATTCCATCACTGGCTTTTGCAGGATAGGCATCATCGGCTTGGGCATAGTGTACGTAATCGGACGCACGCGAGTACCCTTGCCAGCCGCGAGAATCATCGCTTTCATAAAAATTTATTCCTTAACCACAAGCCAGTTTACTTTCATCGAGTGATACTTAATCATCAGTTTTTATTTCTGCTCTAAGTCATCCCCCACAATAGGGATAACAGGAATTTAGTGGTTATTACAACCATCGATATACCTAGATGACAAGCGATCGCTTATCTTTTCAATTTACTCGGATTTTGGGGCTGAATCAAAAATCTATGACAAGGTAGGAAGCAGCTATGCTGGAGACAGGAGAAAAACCCCATAAATAAATTCCTATTTTTCTCACAAGGAAGCCTTAAATCTTGATGCCAGCACTCTAGATTTAACTATTACGCCGTAAGTCCCCCACGCTCATTTGGTACTCCGAATCAGTGGCGGGATATAAGGCAGGTGATAACGATTGCATCTAGTATTGCTTTTTTGCTAGGCAAAAACAAATGCTGGATGTATGAGGTGTTTCCCCAATTATTTTATTTTCTTAGTTCATCGGGTGCTCAAAAGGGTTGCCGATATTAGCTGAATCTCTAATTAAGCGAATTTTAATTTCATGATAAAAGTCCTCTTGAAATAGCTCTACTTTCGATTGAGCCGAGAGTAATAGTAGTGCCCAGAAAACACTAACTAGGTTACTGTGTTTAGACTCATGTCCAGACCCATTGTGGTTGAGAAGCTTTGTCTTAGTCCACAATTCTACAAGTTGTTCTAAATTCAACCAATTTTGTTCTAAACTTAGCTCTCTTGCTGACAATTTCAACACCTGCTCCAGTTCCCCAGCGACTTCTGTCAGATTTTCCTGGTGAGCTAACTCCAGCGCCTCTCGCATACTTTGAACGCTAGGCTGACGCCTGGGACGGATAGGTTTGCTGACTTTTTCTACCAGTTTCAGTTGGTTAGCCATAATCTGCAATTGCTCGATTAACTCTTGCAGAGTCACCCGGCGCTTTGGTGGCGGCATCGCCGCTGGACGACGACGTAATTGCCGTTCTAAGGGTAGACGATGACCCTGATGTGATACACCGTCTTCACCTGACAATAGAGCATCATCTTCTAAACCATCTTGTGCATCTCCAACTGTTGACAATTGCATCAAGGTATTGGCTTTGAATAATACCAACATTGATGCTGATAAAAATGCCTGTCCAGATTGAGACAAGTCCGCTTCATAGCCTCTTGTTATTGCCCCTGGTGCCATCAGTTCTAAATAGCGGTCAATCACCTCAATCACTTGGACATCCCAAGGATCAATTTCCCCCTGCTCGGCTTGGTAAATCAAAAATGTGATTGTTTCTAACAGCTCGGAAGCTTCCATCAACAGGTTCTAAGTTAATTAATCAGAATCAAAAGACTATAAATTCAATACTAAACTAATTGACTATTCGCAAAGCGTGTACCCTATACATTCGCTTGCGCTTCTTTTATTCAGAAATCGCCTGCTGGCAGTATCCTCTAAAATTTGTAATCGATCACCATTGTGAATTGTGAGATTAGATTGTGCAACTTTTGACCTTGGGGATTGGGAATTGGGCATGGAGCATTGGGCATGGGGCATTGCGCATTGGGTATGAGAAAGAGACAAGGAAGAAAGAAACTTGTTCAATAATTCTCCCTTGTCCCCCTCATCTCCCCCTGCTCCCCCTGCTCCCCTGCCCCTCTGCCACCTTAATCAGGAGGTGAATCATGGGCAATAGTGACAGTTGAGACAAAATCACTCGGCTTGCCACTCTTAATAGCATCGAAAGTGCCTTTGATAGTACCAGCAATGGGAACAGCAACAAGTGTCCCTAATAAGCCAGCAATCTCAAACCCCATCAAAATCGACACAAAAATCCAGATGGGATTCAGTCCGATAAAATTGCCGAGTAATCTGGGAGCTAACAAGTTATCTTTAAGCTGCTGCATGAGAATCGCTGCTATGGCAACTTGAACTGCCAACCACCAATTTTGCAGCAGCACTAAAATCGTCACCAGACCAATACCCAGAGACGCCCCAATAAAGGGAATGAGTTCTGAGATACCGATTAATATGGCAAACAACAGGGCAAAGGGCACTTTCATCACTAAGAAAATTGGTGTCAGGGTTAGCACCATGAACAATCCTAGTAATAACTGGCTGAGGAAGAAGTTCTGGAAGTTTAAGCGCAAGGCTGTGGTGAGGGGATCTCCAATATTAGAGGGTAAAAGATTGATCAGACCATACCAGACGCGATCGCCATATAAAAGCATATAAAATGCAAGCACGATAACTAACACTACGTCAAGTAATCCTGACAGTAGTGTGCCAGCAAATCCCACTGCACCAGAAGCTAGCTGTTGCACCACATTCTGAATGTTGGCATTGATTTGACTGCTCACAACCCTCAGATCGATTGGCAAACGTCGTTGTTTTGCCAACATCTCAAACTGCTCTAGGTTTGCTTGACTGGCGGTTAACCAATCAGGGATCTTATTTAACAGTTGGATTGTTTGGTCAATGATCAACGGTACTAGGGTGATGCCCAAAATCCCAAGCAGGGTTAATGTTGCTAGTAAAACTATGATCACCGCCTGAGTACGGGTGATCTGAGCACGTTCAAAGAACTTAACCGGGTAATTTAGGAGAAAAGCCAGAATCGTCGCAATGCTCAAGACAGTAATAGGATGCTGGAAATAGCGAAAAAGCACAGACAGCAACCAGACATTAAGAGCGATAATGGGACCGCTCAGACCATAAATTAACAAGCGTTGAAGGGAGGCTGAACGGCGCATTTGACGCAACCTATTTTAGATATTCCTTGAGAGAATTTGTAAAATTCTTGATGGCACTGATTATCATCATAGATATTTTTGACAAAGATATATATAAGCGTATCTGATAGCAAGGAAACAAATCACAATGGACAAAACGTTAGCTGACCTTCGCAAAGACTACACCTTGGAAGGTTTAAGCGAACTCGAAGTAGAACTCAATCCTTTTATCCAATTTAAAAAATGGTTCGCTCAGGCACTAGCAGCACAACTTCCTGAACCCAATGCCATGACCATTGCCACAGCCACACCAGACGGTAAGCCTTCAGCCAGAATGGTGCTGCTTAAGGATTTTGATGAACGGGGCTTTACCTTCTTTACCAACTACAACAGTCACAAAGGACAAGAATTAGCAGAAAATCCCCAGGCGGCTTTAGTCTTTTGGTGGGCAGAACTGGAACGTCAAGTCCGAATTTCGGGGTATGTGGAGAAAGTTTCCGAAACTGAGTCTGACCAGTATTTTCACAGTCGCCCTGCCAACAGTCGCCTGGGTGCATGGGTATCTAATCAAAGCGAGGTCATAGACAGCCGAGAAGTCTTGGAGCGACGCTTGCAGGAGTTCCAAAGCAAATATGAAAATCAGGAGATTTTTCGACCGCCTCATTGGGGAGGCTTACGAGTGATCCCCACAGAAATTGAGTTTTGGCAAGGACGCCCTAGCCGTCTGCACGATCGCTTACTCTATAGCCGTTTAGATAATGGCACTTGGAATATTGAGCGGTTGTCACCCTGAAGAAGAAAGAGGCAGGGGAGAAATCAATTCAAAATTCAAAATTCAAAATTAAAGAACTTCTGCCTTCTGCCTTCTCCCAAGGGGAGACGCTAAAAGCGATCTGCCTTCTGCCTCCTGCCTCCTCTTTCCCAATGCCCTGCATCATATCATGTTCGGCTAATTAGTTATAATTCCCTTTCTCTATGCAGAAAGCCCAAAAACCCCTCCCCTCTGCACCTCTGCCCCTCTGCGGTCTTAATGATAAGTCTTTAACCGGACATGATATCACATTACCACTGGGCGGTCGCGTCTTGAATTGCTGCTCGTGCTTCTGATAGAGATTGGGTACGGGCATCTCCTTCATTCAGGCTATTAGCGTTAATAAATTGAATGTCTGTAATCCCAATAAAACCGAAAATTGCCCGCAGGTAGGGTTCTTGGAAGTCATAAGCAAGGAAAGGAGATGTCGGGCTAAAATCACCGCCGCGAGCAGTAATGATAACCGCTTTTTTGCCCTCGACTAACCCTTTAAAACCTTCAGCATCTAAAGCAACAGTCCGGTTAATGCGAACAATTTGGTCGATGTAAGCCTTGAAAGTGGAAGGTACATTAAAGTTATACATTGGCACTCCAAAGACGTAGCGATCGGCAGCCAAAAACTCATCAATCAGTTCGTCAGAAATCCTAAGTGCCTCCGTTAATTCTGGAGTATGGGTTTCTAGTGGTGAAAATGCAGCCGCAATCCAAGCTTCATTAACGTGAGGAACTGGGTAATGCCCTAAATCTCGATAAGCGATCGCATCTTCAGGATGCGCTGTTTTCCAACCACTGACGAATTCCTTAGATAGTTCTCTGGAGTGCGATCGTTCACCACGGGGGCTGGAATCAATATGTAGAATGTTTACCACCAAATATCTCCTGATTAACTAGGATTTCTGCTTTTACTTTTTTTGAGTCTTTATTTCAAAGCATTACATTAGATACTAAAATTAACTAGTTACTAAAGTAAAGTAGTTACTCTAAAGTAACTAAAAGATAATTTTGGCTAACTTATCTATGTCTGCTTCTAGAAATCCTGATGCTTGCCCAATAAGTATTTTGATGTCCTTATTAACAGGGCCCTGGACAATGTATATACTGTGGGTGTTGTGTAATAGTGGACCTACTCGCTTTGGTGCATTGAAGCGCCAAGTACAAGGCATATCAACTAAAGTGCTGACAGAAAGACTGAGGATGCTGGAGGCAGCAGAAATTATTTATCGCCAGTATGAACCAACTATCCCACCTCAAGTCACTTATGGTCTTACAGAACGCGGCCAGGAACTCATTGAAATCCTTCATCAACTTAATGGACTTGCTGAACGTTGGTATGGCAGCGAACAACGAGAACATAGCAATAGTAATGCTTAACTCTAGATTCCACAAGTCTTATCTCAAACCTAAGTATTTTTTGGGTTATGACAGTTCCATCCACACCGAAAGCTCCTCCATATCAAATAGAGGAAGTTTTTGAATACCAGCTTTTTCGAGAATATTGTCTTGTGTACTTCCGCGCCAGATTACGCAAAGTACGAAGTCGACGATCGCTCCCGCATTACGCAGCGCTTCGGTACTTTTTACAACCTGACCACCTGTTGTAATCACGTCTTCAATGATACACAAATTTTTTCCTTGAATATTAATTCCTTCTGCTATCTTCTTAGTTCCATATTCTTTTTTTGTCTTCCGAACAAAGACAACTGGTAATTTAACTTCTAATGAGATAGCTGTTGCTAAAGGAACTCCCCCTAATTCCAGTCCTGCTAGAATTTCCGTTCCTGGTGGAATCTTTTTTACCATTTCTTTAGCTAACTGCTTCAGTAACAAAGGATTAGATTCAAACTGATATTTATCAAAGTAATGGTCAGATATCTGACCAGAACGTAACCGAAACTCGCCTTTCAAGTAGGATACACGAACAATTTCTTTGGCTAATTCGCTATAACTCATTTTTACAAAAAGCTGGGGAAAAGGTAAAAAAGCCGATGGAGAATGCATCGGCTTCGCTAACAATATTCAACAGATAAATAGTCTACTGTTCTTGGATTGCTGCTGCTTTGGGAGGAAACTGAATTCTTGGATCTGGCATGAAATTATATCTCAAGTACAATCCTCCCAAAACAAACAGGATAATTAACAACCCACCGATACCAAGGGGACTAGGAAGCCAGAAAACAGCTTCTATGTGGTTTAGCTCACCAGGCTGGAGTTTCCACACTAATTGATTGCCATTTTTTTCTGGCTCAATTGCAGTTTCAGTTAGTTGAATATTTTTGGCTCCCCAAGGAGTCTTCAAACTAAATTCCAAATCGAGAATTGAACCAGCATTAGCTAATACATTACCTTTGCTGGCGATTAGAGAGAGCGATCGCAAATCCAAATCATAAATCAACCGATTTCGGACTAAAAGTAAAAAATTATTCTGCTCCAAGAGGACGTTTGATTCAATTTTCGGCAGTTCTGAGTCAGATTCGCTCTCTACAGACTCAGAGGGTTGATTTGCACGGGAGTTAAAGAATTCGTTGAACTTCTCTTGCAATTCCCTACCGCTGCTAAAAGGAATTGTGACGATAATTTCTTCTTGGGAAACTCGCTGTACTTTACCTTCAAGTTGACGGGCGCGACGTTCTATGCTCTTTAACCATTCGTACACCGAATCGCCACTAAAACTGGTTAACCGTTCTCCCAACTTAATATGCTGTACTAGTTCACCACTATTTGAGTTGTCAAAATTAAGCCCCACATCGTACTTTACACAGCCAGTCAGTAGGAGAGATGTTAACAGCACTAGCCACAGAATAGGATTTCGGATGGGAAAGACCCGGTTCATTCGATTTCGACCATTCAGTGGTAAGAGCAATTTCATATTTGCCAACACAAAACTAAATGGTCTGACTAACCACGAGAAAATCTTTCCGAAAATTGAAGAATTCATAACTATAAATCTCCCCAAAAGTCAAACTTTTTAACCAATATTGACTTCTTAGTATTGTTTGAGATTCCTGGAATACCATTTTGATCGCTCTGGGACTGGGTAAGAAAATATGAGTAAGATTTAGTCTGGGTCTGAATTTTCATTCAAATCTTCCCAATGCCCAATCCAAAATTATTATCAGCCAGGAGTTCCTGAAAAATTCAACCAAACCAAGTACGAGATGGTTAAACCAATGGCAATTAGTGCCACCCAGATAAAGCGATTATCTCTGGTATTGACCTGACTAAGGTCAACAAATTCTGGCTCGGCAGCTTTAGGCTTTTGCTGGACAGAAGATTTAGTAGACTTAGCAGGTACAGAAATTTTGAGTTCATTATCGGCTAATGCACCCAAATCGGGGATTTCGGTCATCCATTCGCTGGGTCTTTTCAGCTTTGGTGCTTTTAAGATATAAAGCATCTGCCGCGCTTGTTTGCTAATTTCAAAATGGGCATGGCGTTTGAGTCTTTCGCAAAGAGCGATCGCATCATCCGTGCGTCCAGCCGCTTCATAAGCTGTCACTAGATGAATTTCTACTTCGCCCCCAAGGCGAGAATTACGAGCTAACAGAGCGCTAGCCTTTTCTAAATTTTCTACGGCTTCGCGGTATTGCCCATTTTCAAAGGCAACTTTCCCAGTCTGGTAGCGGGTTTTAGCAATTTCTAAACTTTCTGTACTCACGTCTTATACAAAAATTAGCACTGTTTTAATTTTGCCAATGCCAGCAATCTTTTTGGAATCTTTTCAAAAGCTGGCAATCTAAAAGTGAATAAACTTCTAAAATTTTAACTAAGTAGCTGCAACTATTTTCTGATTGAAAATTCCAGTATCAAATGCAGGTGAGCAAAATTATGTTGAAAATCAAGCATTCGCAACTGAATTGGCTCTTAGCAGGTATGACTTTAGCAGTGATGGGTGTAAGCATTGCTCCAGCTTCTGCCCAGTCTGTGATCGTGATTGATGGTGGTTATGGAGTCAGGCGTAGCTGCGGAGCAGCTTGTCGTCAGACATCGCCTTCTGTAGGTTCCTTTATTTATGGTAGTCCGATTCCCACGCCTATGCCTGTAGACCCAACAACGGGACTAATACCACAACGCAATCATTACCGCGATTATTCCTATCCCCAGTTCAGGCAGAACGTGAGAAATTCCACCCTGATTAATCCAACAATTCGAGATTCAACCCTAGTTAATCCGGTAATTATCAATAATTCTTGGCGTAATACACCATTTAGCGGCGGGCGATCGCGGGTTATTATTACCTATCCCCGGTAGGGAAGCAGGGGGGGCAGGGGGCAGGGGGCAGGGAGCAGGGGGCAGGGAGCAGGGAGCAGGGGAGATGAATATTAAAGACTCGCTCACGAGTAGCAAAGACTTGTCCACGAATATCAAAGACTCATTTACGAGTAAAAAACGAATTTTAATTTACACAAAATCACAGTTACAAATCATTTTCCCCTGCCCCCTGCCTCTCTTCCTCTACGAAGTAAACTGCGAACCGAGAATCATTGTCCCAATCCCAACATCAGTGAAGATTTCTAGTAACAGGGCGTGGGGAATGCGACCATCGATAATGTGTGCTGCACGGACTCCTTGAGCAAGCGATCGCACACAGCAATTAACTTTGGGAATCATCCCACCACTGACTATACCATTGGCAATCAACTCGCGGGCTTCGCGGATATCTACTTTCGGAATCAAAGTAGATTGGTCTTTGTAATCTTTTAAAATTCCACTGGTGTCGGTCAGTAAAATTAACTTTTCTGCTCCTAGTGCAGCAGCGATTTCTCCTGCTACAGTATCGGCGTTAATGTTATAAGCTTGCCCTGTCTCGTCTGCGGCGACACTAGAGACTACCGGAATATAGCCATTGCTAGCGAGGGTGTCCAAAATCTTGATGTTAACATTGCTGACTTCCCCCACAAAACCGATGCCTTCTTGACCTTGGGGACGGGCTGTAAATAGATTACCGTCTTTACCGCAAAGTCCTACAGCCAATCCACCAGCTTGGTTAATCAGCGCGACAATTTCTTTATTAACTCGACCAACTAAAACCATTTCCACCACATCCATTGTGGCGGCATCAGTGACTCGCAGACCATTCTTAAATTGTGGTTCGATGCCTAGCTTATCTAACCAACTGTTAATTTCTGGGCCACCGCCGTGGACTACAATTGGACGCAAGCCCACGCAGGATAAGAATACAATGTCGCGGATAACTTTGTCTTTGAGTGTGCTATCTTTCATCGCTGCGCCACCATATTTGACAACAACAGTGCGACCGGCGAATTGTTGAATATAAGGTAGTGCTTCGCTTAGTACACGTACACGAGTGGCTTCAGCTTGCCTGATGTATTCAGAATCGTTGACCGTCATGAGGAGCCTAACAGAGAGAGTTAAAACCTATTTCAGTCAGTGTAGAAGACTTTGTAACTCCTCACAATCTCTGCTGCCAAACTTGAGTATGTTTGTACTATAATGACTCTAATAATTAATTTTCTCGACTTGCCAATGTCAACCAACTGATCGGCTCTGGTTTTGAAATCTTTATTAGCAAAAGCTTTTAGAATATTAACCAAACAGGCTGGCGAAAAAGGCGATCGCCTGTCAAAATGACCCAGATGTATCTAAGCATAAAAACAAGTAAGCTATGTGGCCAGCCTGTATCAAAAACCTTTCACCTATTAAGTATGCTTTAGAAACAGGAGAGCTACCTCAATGGATAAAGCAGGCTTTTAATAAAGAAGGGATCTTTAATGAAGATGAAATGATCATCCGTATTCGTCCAGTTTCATTTTTAGGTAACTGTAGTACGCCTGCATACATTGACTGTCCTAATACCCCCGATCACTACATAGAAAAGGCTCGACACCCCTATTTTCGTAACGTCGGAAAGTATTACTGGTTTGACTTTGATATTTTTGGATCAGATGCTAAGTTAATATCATTGCGTACGGTAGTCAACGAGGGTGATGCTGACTGCAATGATGGCCGTTGGGGAGCAGTTTGCGAACGTAAGACAAAAGAGCTTGTTGCGAATATCTTAAGTACTGGTGATATGGAAACGACTATAAAGGCTGTTTCAAAGAAATACATTCAAATGTATAAGCCTCATAATACTTGGATTTCTCACCTTTGGAACATGGCGCAATATGCTAAAGGACTCGAACTAGAAAAGCTCATACACTTAGCAATGCAAATTTGTTTCTATCCCAAGGCTGAAATTACTGAGACAGGAATTCGCACAGAGCCAAGATAAGTATGTAAGTGGAATTAAATATAAAACAGGCTAGGAAAGTATAGCTTTGAAGTTAGGGAATGAAAATGACAACGCTACTAATCCAAACTGAAAGAACACCCCTAACGGTAAATTTTCCTTCGCTGGTGCAGATGACAAATGAGCAGTTCTACGAATTTTGCCAAGCCAATGGAGATTTACGAATTGAGCGCACTGCCAATGGGGAAGTCATCATCATGCCACCAGCTTTTTCAGATACGGGCAACCGTAACTTTAACATTGCTGCACAGCTTGGGAATTGGACTGAACAAGATGGCACTGGCATAGGCTTTGACTCTAGTACAGGTTTTACGCTACCCAATGGCGCTATGCGTTCCCCTGATGCTTCTTGGATTGAACTGGAGCGCTGGAACGCCTTAACAGATGCACAAAAAGCCTCATTTGCACCAATTTGTCCCAGCTTTGTCATTGAGTTACGGTCCTTGAGCGATCGCTTGATAAAATTACAAGAGAAAATGCAGGAGTACATCGATAACGGTGCGTTACTAGGCTGGTTAATTGATCGCCAGAATCTAAAAGTCTACATTTACCGTCCGAATCGAGAAGTTGAAATTTTGGATAATCCTGAAGCAGTTAGTGGCAATCCAGAATTACCAGGGTTTATCCTGCGGATGGGCAAAATTTGGTAACTTGAGTCTTCTTAATGAGAAACTTGTGTTTTGAGAACGCTAGGAATTGCCTCAAGTATTCGCTGGGCAAAGCTTTTTTAACTGATTCATGAAAAATATCTTTTGCAGACACAGTTAGATCGATCTTCCCCATTAATGAGAAACAGGTTTTTTCAGTATGCTAGGAATTGCCTCAAGTACTCGCTGGGAAACGTCTTCAGGCGTATCTCCCTCTCGCTCGGTGATGTGCAAATCGGCTTGAGAATAAAGTGGTGTTCGTTGTTCGAGGAGCGATCGCAACTTAGCTTTAGGATCGGCATCTTGCAGCAGCGGTCTTGTGGTATCCTCAGCTAAACGGCTGTAAATTATCTCCACTGGCGTATCTAGCCACACTATCAAACCGTGGTGCAAGTAACCCCAATTTTCTTGCCGCAGTACAATCCCTCCACCAGTTGCTATAGTCAACTTTGTAAAAGCACAAACTTGTGAAAGTACGTCGCTTTCTAACTGACGAAACCCGGCTTCACCTTCTTGGGCAAATAACTGATTGATAGATTTTCCTGTTGCTTGGGCAATGACATCATCGGTATCTACAAACCCATAACCCAGTTCCTTTGCTAGTAAGCGCCCTACTGTCGTCTTACCAACGCCCATAATCCCAATTAAGTACAGGTTGACTCCTTGTAATAAGCTGTTCACCAGTTGCTTTGCTCCAATTATTTTTGAGTGCTGAGTCACAGTTTTAAATTATAAACTCAACAACTCAATCTAGGATTTAAAAATACGGAGTTTTGCACCTATCGGGCAACTGGATAAAATTATTTGATTGGCGATCGCTAATCAGGGGATAATTAAAATATAATTTGTTCTTATAGGAGTGTTTCTTGGATAAAATGTCTAAGATACCAGTAATCTCAGAACACATTGAAATTACTCCAAATGGGGGTAAACCGCGCATTGTTGGACACCGAATTAGAGTGCAAGATATTGTTATTTGGCACGAACGGATGGGGCTTTCCCCTGACGAAATCGTTTATCATTATCCCAGTATCACTTTAGCTGATGTCTATGCTGCTCTAGCTTATTACCACGATCATCAAGATGAGATGAGTCTTGAAATTGCAGAAGGAGAAGCCTTTGTCAGAGAAGTACAGGCTCAAACTCCTTCGATTTTGCAAGAGAAACTAAAGAATCGAAATGACACAAAAAATTCGATTCCACCTAGATGAGAATGTCAGTAATGCTATAGCAGAAGGCTTACGTCGTCGTGGGATTGATGTGACGACTACATCAGAAACAGGGCTGATAGCTGCATCAGATGGAGAACAGCTTTATTTTGCAATGTCTCAGAATCGGGTAATTTCCACCCATGATGATGATTTTGTGATACTTCATCAAGGTGGCTTTATTATGCACTCAGGAATTACTTACTGCGCTCAATTGGGGAAATATTGAGGAGTTTAATTTTAATCTGGGAAGTTCTTGAGCCAGAAGAAATGAGATATCAACTTGAATTTATCTGAAAGCTTTTATTGTTTTACTCAAATGTAAAAAAGCGATATCTTCTGGAGCAAGACGCTATGCGTAGCTTGCTTCCACGTTCACGCAGCAACCTGTAGGGAAGGAGTACAGTAAGCTTTCCTAGAGAATGCTACATGTAGCTTGCTTAAGAGCAGGGGTACGCTAACGCATCTTGGGCGGCTCCAGTTTTTAACCTTCATTGAGTATCAGGTTTGGTTACTCAGCATTTTATTTATGTATTTTATAATCCATTAAAAAGATAAACTCTAACAATATCACTACTATGACTTTGATGCCGATATTAGCAATTTCCGCAGGAAGACAACTAAAAAGTAAACCTCTGAGAATTTTTTTTCAACGGATGTCAAGGCTTTTCCCGTTACATTTATCAAATTTACTTATAACTTTCCTAACTTCCAATTATTTTTAAAATCTGCAAATTCATCTTCTATTTAAGAGGAATGAAATGCCATAATTACGGTTATTAATGTATTTAAAGTAACTTAGGCAATAGATTAACGATTCTTCTGTGAAATTACCATAAGTAATAAACGATGAATTTCTTAGGAATGTAGTAATTTTCCTGAAGTAACTTGGTAATTGCTGCATAGTAATCGCTATGCTTAACCAAAAAATTAACATAGCTTGTTTGAAACTTTATCCAAACAATATCTGTCTATCTAAATAACCAAGGTTTTTACTCTGGTGGGTAATTTTAAGTATATACAATACTGTGTTTCTAACAGCACAGGGTCGTTAGTCTAAAAGTTTAGTTATAACAAGACCCGCTCAATTAAATGTTTCTGATAAAGGTGTAAATAATGACTGATTTACCGCGATCGCCCAAAAAAAACTTGCAAAAAAGTTGAAGTTTCGACACAAAGACTACTGCATATTTCACCCCGATAAGCCTGAATGAATAAATATAGAATGAATGAGGTGTCAACCATGACTCGAATTCGTGACGTTGTAGAAAGAGCTTTAGCAACTGGTTATTTGACAGTTGAAGCTGAAGATCAACTACGACAACTGTTGACTACCCGATATGACTTGGAAGATTTTAATGCTTTCATGACTTTGCAGGAAGCTGCCATGACTGGTAAGGTCAAGCAGGAGTCTAGAGAGCGGTGTGGCATTAAATAGAGATGTAGCCTGCTACATCTCACTGACGGGGGCGTTTACCATCATCTTCAAAATCATTATCATCCTCAAAAAATTCCCAATCATCATCATCGGCTTGATTGGTAGTTGGTGGCTGGTAAGGGGGGATAATTACCCGGTAATCAGCATCGTAAATTGATTCAGTTTTTCCCGCAGCCGTATTTTTTGGCTCGCGGTAGCTGTAGGAATAAACTGAACCAGACTGAGAACTGCTTTTGGCTTCTGATTGACGTTCGTAAGTTGTTGAGTCTCTAGGTTGTTGAGCTTGAGAATTAGGAATAGACGCTTCCTCTGACTTTTCATCAAAGTTCCAATCATCATCTCTACTGCTATTTGTCTCCCAATCATCAAATCCCTCACTGCTAGACTCTTCATTTTTACTAACTGGTGGTGGAGGACTGGTAGGGCGAGATGTAGGTTCTTCTCTTCGGGTTGCTTTGGCACGACTTGAAGGGGCGGTTGCTCTGTTAGGAGTTTGGCGTTTTCCTGCCACAAAATAATTGGATAAATTAAATAAGGTAGCAATCAATATCGATGTGAAAGCACCAGTGGCAGTACTGAACAAAATCCATATCGCTAGTGGTAATGGTTGAGTTCGCACGCCCAAAAATACTAACGATAGGGCAGGTGAGAAATTTTGGACTAATAACAGCGTTAGTCCTCCCAGTACTGCCACCAATAGAATTAAGCGAATTACAGCCATAGCAATTTTGTCAGTTGTCAATTATCAGTGGTCAGTTGTCAGTTGTCAGTTATCAGAGAAGGCAGGAGGCAGAGGGCAGGAGGCAGGAGGAAAGAATTATGATTGATTACTTTCTTTGTCTACGAGAGGCTGCACCAATGACAAGCTTAGGAACCATAGTTCTAGGTTATTTACCCAGTTTAAAAAGAAGATACTGGTAGAGACAATACATAGTGCGTTAACGTAGCGGCACAGAGTGCGATATAAAGCGCCCAGACAAACCGCCCCACCTTTGGCCTTGCTTGAATCCCACGTTTTGCTTTTAAACGTGGTTTACTCCTGCCTCCGATTACTGTTCACTGACTACTGACACTATCAGCCATCTCTATCATTACCTTTTTAGGATTATTGTGAAATTTACAATAAATCCACTCAGGGCGTTAGCGACGACCTTGCCACCGCTGAATTGGAATACAGTCAATATCTAGTTGATCTAAAGCACGAGCAACTACAAAATCAACTAAATCCTCGATGGTTTGGGGATTGTGATACCAGGCGGGAATAGCGGGGACAATTCTCACTCCAACTTCTGCTAAAGAGGTTAAGTTACGTAAGTGGATGAGGCTAAAAGGCGTTTCACGCGGGACAATGACCACCTTTCGCCCTTCTTTGAGTTGGACATCCGCTGCCCGTTCTAGTAAATCGGAACTCAAGCCAACTGCTAGCTTTGCCACTGTACTCATGCTGCATGGAATAATCATCATCCCCAGAGTGGCAAAGGAACCGCTGGCAATTCCGGCTCCGACATCGCTCCAAGGATGACACCGGAGTTTACCGGAAAGTGCAACACCAGCTTGCTCTCGCCAGAATTGTTCTTGCCCGGTTGGTTCTGGTGGCATCCGAATTTCCTGTTCTGACTGCCAAACCATGTAAGTTGATTTAGAGGCAACCAATTCAATGCTATACTCCGCTTCTAGCAAAAATTTGATCGCGCGAACAGCGTAAATCAGACCAGATGCGCCCGATACGCCTAAAATTAAAGGTTTGGTGTTATTTGACACGTAAGGTTTAGTGGATTTTACTCGTCCTCAGAGTAAGACTCTAGGTCATCAGGCTCCATATCATTTGGTAAGTAGAGGTCTGAAAGTTCGTCACGGGCATCATTGCCAGTTAACCCTTTGGCGACGCCATCGCTGCCGACTGTTACCAAATCAATTTGCTGACGGTAGTAATCGACACTCTTAACTTGGACGGCGACGCGATCGCCTAGTCTATAAGAAGCGCGATTTTTGCGACCAAACAGTGCCTGTTGTCTGGCGCGATATTCATACCAATCATCTTTGAGAGAACTGACGTGTACCAATCCCTCTACCCGCAAAGGCACACCAGGATTACTGGTAGACTCCACCTCAGCTGCTGGCACTTCAATTTCCACAAAGAAACCGTAGGATTGAACCCCGGTAATCACGCCTTGAAATACCTGACCGATGCGTTGCTTCATCAGTTGGGCTTTTTGCAGTCCGGCTAAATCGGCTTCGGCTTCTTGGACTTCTTTTTCGCGGTCGTTGATTTGGACAATTACCCTAGTCAAATCGCTTTGGAGTTCTTGTTGCAATTCTGGGGGTAAAACGTTCCAGTTAATTTCCTCGTGGCTGGAGGAGTGGCGCAGGTTAACCCGCTCTCTGACACGGGTATTGCGGCGATCGCGTCCGTTTTCGAGTAGTGTGTAATACACTCTCTGCATGAGCAAATCTGGAAAACGCCGCAAGGGAGCGCTAAAGTGGACATATTGCGGTAGTGCCAGACCAAAGTGAGATCCTTTGGTGGTACTGTATGCAGACGGCTTAAGTGTATCTTGTAACAAGTAAGTAAGAACTTGCTCAGAGGGAGATTCAGCAAAAGCTGTAGTCAAATGTTGGTAATCTAAGGGTTGGATATCAACTTCTGGATCTAATGTGAGGTCAACGCCTAAATTGACTGCCAATTTCAGCATTTCCTGGACATCTTCAACATCAGGAGTACCTTGAACTCGCCAGATAGCGGGAACACCAAGGGCATTTAAGTGAGTTGCAAACAGTTGGTTAACTAACAGTACCAACTCCGTGAGTAGCGATCGCACTGGTAAATCATTCACCACCACAGCGCCAAGAATCCCCTCATCATAATAAGCATTTTGGCTAGGCGGCAGATTCAACTGGAGGCTACCACGAGTCAAGCGTACCTGTTTCACGGCTGTTTGCAAGGCTTGGAGGTCTTGCAGGATTTGGGAAACCTGTGATGATTTATCTTCAGCTCCACCTGTGAGAATTGCTTGGGCAAGTTCAGTAGTCAGTGCAGTCTCGACATTGATTACACTGGGTTGAATTTCCCATTCCAGCACTTCTCCCGATTGGGGATCAATGGTAATTAAAAAAGAGATACTTAAGCGATCGCTCCCAGGTACTAAAGAACAGCGTTCTGCCACAGTTGGGGGCAAGATTGGTAACACTAATTCTCCCAGATATACTGATTTGCCCCGTTTGAGTGCTTCTCTATCTAGGGCTTCGTCAGGTTGGACATAGTGAGAAACATCGGTGATATGAACGCCCAAAAGCCAATTTCCGGCTAAGTTTTTTTCTAAACTAAAAGCGTTTTCTATAACTTTGGTATCACTATTTACCCCTTCAATCGTGAGAGTAAACAAATTACGTAAATCCAGCCGATTTTTCAGGTCTGCTTTCAGGAGCTTTTTGGGCAACCTCGCGGCTGCTTCTAGAACATTATCTGGAAAAGTCCGGGAAAGGTCGTGTTTGCACGTAACTAAATCTATATCAGCAGCGGCTTCGGCATCACTGCCGAGGATTTGCACCACTCGACCAAGGGGAGGATATTGTGCCAACGGGTAACGCAAAACTTCCACATGAACCAGATGATCGATCGCTTCTTCTAACTTTGCCCCGTTAGGTTGAATCTTGAGTTCAAACAGCAATCGATCGTCTAAAGGCACAGCCCTAAAACCAGTTTCTACCTGCTTGATTCGTGCCAGTAAAGTGTGGTTAGAGCGTTCGAGAATCAGCTTTACCTCCCCTTCAGGAGAGCGACGGCGACTGCCTTCTTTAAGAACTCTCACCAAAACGCGATCGCCATTCCAAGCATTACTCAGATGACTTTCGCGGATGTAAATATCTTCGGCTCCTTCCACATCTTGAATAGCAAAGCAAAAGCCTTTACTAGAACAACGGAGTTTTGCCTCGATTATTCCCTCTTCTGAGACACGGCGGTATTTGCCCCGTTCCTTCACTAAAATACCGATTTTTTCAAGAACATCTAAGGCAATGTGAAGTTTTTGTAAACTTTTTTCATCTTCACAGCCAAGTTTCTTTTCTAAAACCTTCCGAGCTACCAATTTATCATCGGTGAAATTGGCAAGGAGTGTAGCGATTGAAAATTCCATGCAGTGAACCGACCTTTGGTCAAAACATCATTTGTTGTTTAATCTGGTTCTTTTCTGTATACCCTCACGGCTTACAGAAACAAGCTGGAAACTAATTGCCCTGAAGCAAGGCTTCCTAAGTTCTCAGGAAAGGAAGCCAGACCCAGCAAGAGCGGGAAACTACCCCACAGTTCCTTTGCAAAGGAAGCCTACCCACAGACAACTCTGGGCGTCTACGAACTTCTCACTGCACGATGTTCTCAGAGTTCGCCTGCGTTCAAGTCTCTTCACCTAACCAAACTTAAGATTGCACGCCTGATTAACATTTAGCCCCGCTAGTTAATTACGCGACGGGTTTTTGAGAAGTTGGGTTTAGAGAATCCATACTGCCCAAAAGCGCTATGCAGGGAAACTACAGGTGTTTGATTGTCTAGAGAGAAGGTAATTTTACGCCATTAGACTCTGATTGTTAACTAGGAGGAACTGCTGGTGAACCCAATTTTCCCACATGTAGAATCGGTAACAATTAGGTAAGCAGCTTAATAAGCAGTGAGGGCGAACCTTATCTCCATTATTGTAGATTTAGAGCGCACTTCCAGAAAATAGTTCTAGATATCGAGTTGGGTAATCAGTATAGCATTGCAAGCAAGACTACCCAGATAAGTTAGCACTGACCAAAAATTTCGTCAAAAAAGAGCTACTGCTACAATTGAGACACCAGGCAAAGCAAGAATATCACCTTGATGGCTCAGAGCAGAGAATTATACCTACTCATCGTTTGCCAAGAAACTGATGACACATAGTAAATAATTAAAAATCAATAAATGCAATATTGGCAGGCATCCTGAGTATCGAGTGGATGTAAATTAAAGTAAGGGCAACCGATCTCGCTTGAACATACAGGCAGTATCAACCCGGTTATTAAAAATATTTAGATTGGTAGCAGTATTATGTTGGCTCAATTCCAGAGCTTGTATCCCAAGGGCAGTCTGATTTCTGAATTAGTGCAAATTTTTCAAGGAAAATATATTGTCCGAGCAAGCGTGCAAATTGAAGGCGTAACCCGTGCTACGGGTATGGCAGCAGCAGAAACAGTAGAAGCCGCAGAAGACCAAGCCAGAACCAGGGCGCTGATAGTTTTGGGTATTACAAACGCGCCACCCGAATCAGTGGCGTTGACCTCAAATCCAGTTTCCCCGGCACAGCTAAATCCTTCCTTGAATACTAAAGGTGGATTGAGTGAGCCTGCTGCTTATTCCTCTGCTAAAAATGAGGATTTTGTTAGTAGTCAGTGGTCAGCAGTCAGCGACAAAGAAATATCTATACCGCCTTCCAAAGAACGGAACATCAAACCAGAAGTAGTAACAAGCAGTAACGAACAATACGAGTACAGCAATGCTGCGCCTCTAAACGATACCTATAGCCAGGATTTAGGTCAAAACTTTCCGATGACTGCCAACCGGGAGCTAGAATTTGATCCTCCAGTTGAGAACTTGGAAATAAATTTTGATAACCAGCCAGAAAATCAAACCTTTCCGGCAATTTCTGCCAACAATGTCACACCATTTACACCCCGGAGTTACAGCCCTCAAGAAAGTGTCGCTACCCCGTCAGTGACAGGAAAGAGAAAGAAAAAAGCTGAACCAGTCGATTTATCAGATGTAATTGCTAAAACAGATGTCGAACTTCAGCGTTTAGGCTGGACACCAGAACAGGGACGGGAGCATCTGATTGAAACCTACGGTAAGCGCGGGCGGACTTTGCTGACTGAAGAAGAATTACACGGATTTCTCAAATACCTGCAATCTCAGCCAGACCCAATAGCGGGATTTTGATTTGTCATTAGTCATTAGTCATTAGTCATTTGTAAGGACTAATGACTAATAACGTAGGCTGTTGAAACTGTGACGAAGTTATGGAACCTGTGAATTTTGCTGAACTACTTGCTCAAATAGATGTCGAAATGCAGTCATTAGGTTGGACAAGAGAAGAGGAACGGGAGCATCTCAAAAGAAATTATGGGGAGAGATCGCGTACTTTGCTGGCATATAAAGAATTATTAGACTTACTCCAATACCTTTACCTTGTATCTCAACCGACACCAACATTAGACGAAGTTCTGATTGCCAAAATTAATGTGGAAATGCAGCGATTACGGTGGACAACAGAGCAGGGACGGGAACATCTTAAAGAAAACTATGAGAAGCGATCGCTTACTTTGCTTACAGAAGTCGAATTATTAGACTTCCTCCAATACCTTGTATCTCAACCGACACCGCCATTAGACGAAGTTCTGATTGCCAAAATTAATGTGGAAACGGAGCGATTAGGCCAGACAACAGAGCAGAGACAGGAACATCTGAAAAAAAACTATGAGAAGCGATCGCGTACTTTGCTGACAGAAGTCGAATTATTAGACTTCCTCCAATACCTTGTATCTCAACCGACACCGCCATTAGACAAAGTTCTGATTGCTCAAACAGATAACGTTCTGATTGCTCAAACAAATGTTGAACTTCAGCGTTTAGGCTGGACACCAGAACAAGGACGGGAACATCTGATTGAAACTTATGGTAAGCGATCGCGTTTTTTCCTAACCAATGAGGAATTACATGAATTCCTCCAATATCTCCAATCTCAGCCAGATCCAATAGCAGGATTTTGATTTCCAACTTCTAAATCGAGTTTTGAACTTCTAAATCAAGTTTTGAACTTCTAAATCGAGTTTTGAACTTCTAAATCAAGTTTTGAACTTCTAAATCGAGTTTTGAACTTCTAAATCAAGTTTTGAACTTCTAAATCGAGTTTTGGACTTACTAAATCAAGTTTTGAAATCAAATAACCCCTCTTCACTTCTGAAAAGGGGTTATTTTTAGGGTTTAGGGAATTAAAAGTGGTAAATCACCATTTACCAATCGTGACTATTAATTAAGAACAGCAACTGCTGGGCGGCTACCAGCAGCATGACGGTCAATCACTTGGTCAATCAAACCGTAGTCCCTGGCTTCCTCTGGTGACATGAAAAAGTCACGTTCAGTATCTTCAGCAATGCGCTCAATTGGTTGACCTGTATGTTCAGCTAAATAGTCATTTAGCCGCCGCTTGTGGTACAGAATTTCCCGCGCCTGAATTTCAATATCAGTCGCCTGTCCTTGAGCGCCACCTAAAGGTTGATGAATCATAATCCGAGAATGGGGTAGACTCATCCGCTTACCCTTAGCACCCGCGCTGAGGAGAAAAGCACCCATACTTGCCGCCAATCCGGTACAAATTGTACAGACATCAGGGCGAATATGTTTCATAGTGTCAAAAATGCCCATACCAGCCGTCACCGAACCACCGGGAGAATTGATGTACATATAAATGTCTTTCTCCGGGTCTTCAGCATCCAAATACAGCAGTTGGGCAACAATCAAGTTGGCAATATTGTTATCAACTTGTTGTCCCAAAAAGATGATGCGCTCACGTAACAGCCGTGAGTAGATGTCAAAGGCGCGTTCACCTCGACCCGATTGTTCAATAACGATAGGAATCATGGAAGCGTGTTTGTGGCTACTTTAAATACATTTTATCGGTGACAGCACGAAACTGGGGCTGATCTCTACTATTCCCAGGTAGATATAAGTAAATCTTGGCTATTCTGTCTGATTCAACAAAGGAGCAAAATATGCTTTTGCAATAGATTTATACTCCAAGGGCACTTTTTAGCGACAAAAGCTGTCTAAGAGAATATCCCGATTTAGGGAAGAATAAATCAAAAAACTTCAATTGTCGCCAATCTTATATCTCGGACTTTGCTGCACAACCTTGGCGATGTCATGTATTGATTAGACCGATAACCGAAATCCAACTTGCTTAGGGAATTATGTTAACTATCAGTAACATTTTAAACATTTTTTTAGGATTTCCTTCGGCATTTATCAAGTTATTTTTGTTAGATTCGGTAAATCGGGAGTACGAGATGTATTTAGAATAACCAGTCGCAGTTGAAATGCTATCCACTTAGAGAGAGACGTGCCATGCTGGAAAAACTTATACAAGCCGCCATCATCACCTTCTTGCTCCATCTGATAGCAGGACTTAGCCCAAATACTTTAATGCAAACAAAGACAGCATCACCTATGCAAGAAACACCACCAAATATTGTTAGCTTGCTATTGCGATCTTTTCAATAAGAATGTTTCAGAAGTTGCACTGGTGTAAGTAAGTGGGTGTAAATAAACCCAATTATATAGATGATTCCCTAACTACAAAACTGCAATTTTTTACACCAACTTACTTAGGCGATATTAAAAACAAAGGGATAATTCGCTCATTGAGTTTCTTAACTTAATCTACATAGCTGTCTAGGCTAACACTCCTGAGAACAGGGTAGACTGAGCAAAGAAGGCAACTACTTGCGTTTGATTATGACTAATCGCCTTGCTGAAGCTAAGAGCCTTTATCTCCGCAAACACGCCGAAAACCCAATTGATTGGTGGCCTTGGTGTGATGAAGCACTTGCAACTGCAAGGGCGCAAAATAAACCGATTTTTCTCTCCATTGGCTATTCTAGTTGCCACTGGTGTACTGTCATGGAAGGCGAGGCTTTTTCTGATATTGCGATCGCTGACTACATGAATACCAATTATCTTCCCATCAAAGTAGACAGGGAAGAAAGACCTGACCTCGATAGCATCTATATGCAGGCTTTGCAGATGATGAGCGGTCAAGGGGGTTGGCCTTTAAATATTTTTCTTTCCCCAGAAGATTTAGTGCCGTTTTATGCTGGTACTTATTTCCCTGTAGACCCGCGCTATGGTCGTCCGGGATTTTTGCAGGTGTTGCAAGCGCTTCGCCGTTATTACGATACAGAAAAAGCGGACTTACAACAACGTAAAGCCTTAATTATTGAGTCTCTGCTTACGTCTGCGGTGTTGCAAGACGGTACAACAACCGAGCTTGAAGACCAGGAATTACTCCGCCAAGGTTGGGAAATCAGTACAGGCGTAATTACTCCTAGTCAATCTGGCAATAGTTTTCCGATGATTCCCTACACAGAATTAGCACTGCGGGGAACTCGATTTAATTTTGAATCTCGCTATGATGGCAAGCAAGTTTTTACCCAGCGGGGACTGGACTTAGCCCTGGGCGGCATTTATGACCATGTAGCCGGTGGTTTTCATCGCTATACTGTTGACCCGACTTGGACAGTACCCCACTTTGAAAAGATGCTCTACGACAATGGACAGATTGTCGAGTATCTGGCTTCTTTATGGAGTGCAGGAGTACAAGAGCCAGCCTTTGAGAGGGCGGTTGCTGGGACTGTAGAATGGCTGAAGCGAGAAATGACTGCGCCAGAAGGTTACTTCTATGCTGCTCAAGATGCCGATAGCTTCACTGAATCCACGGCGGTAGAACCAGAAGAAGGAGCCTTTTACGTCTGGAGTTACAGCGAATTACAACAACTGTTAACGCCTGAAGAATTAACGGAATTACAACAACAGTTTACGGTGACGGCTAACGGCAACTTTGAAGGACGTAATGTTTTGCAAAGACGCCATTCAGGTCAACTGAGTGCAACGCTGGAAACGGCACTGAGTAAGCTCTTTACAGCTCGTTACGGCGTTAATTCTGAGTCACTAGAAACTTTTCCTGCTGCTCGTAACAACCAGGAAGCAAAAACTACTAACTGGCCAGGTCGTATTCCCTCGGTGACAGATACGAAAATGATTGTCGCTTGGAATAGCTTGATGATTTCTGGGCTGGCTAGGGCTGCTGGGGTTTTCCAACAACCTTTGTACCTGGAATTAGCAGCACGAGCGGCGAATTTTATCTTGGAAAATCAGTTTGTCGATGGGCGTTTCCAGAGACTCAACTATCAAGGAGAACCAACCGTTTTAGCGCAGTCTGAAGATTATGCTTTGTTTGTTAAAGCTCTGCTAGATTTACAAGCTTCCAACCCTGAGCATGAGCAATGGTTAGAAAATGCGATCGCTATCCAAGATGAATTTAACGAATTTCTCTGGAGTGTAGAATTAGGTGGGTACTACAACACATCAAGCGATTCTAGTCAAGATTTAATTGTCAGAGAGCGTAGTTATGCAGATAATGCGACACCATCAGCCAATGGAATTGCGATCGCTAACCTTGTGCGTCTCGCTCTACTCACCGATAATCTAGATTATTTGGATTTAGCGGAGCTTGGTTTAAAAGCTTTTAGGAGTGTAATGCATCGCGCTCCCCAAGCTTGTCCCAGCTTGTTTACAGCTTTGGATTGGTATCGTAATTCTACCTTGATTCGCAGCACAACTGAGCAAATCAACGCTTTGATCCCCAAATTTTTGCCCGCAGCTGTGTTTGCGATAACATCTGATTTACCAGAGGGAAGCGTTGGGTTAGTTTGCCAAGGTTTGAAGTGTCTTGCACCAGCAGAAAGTGTAGAGCATTTATTGCAACAAGTCCAGAAAAGTCAGAATAGAGGGTGATTTTTAATTCGTAGCGGTTTTTAAACGCAGAGGGACGCTAAGGAAAGCGCAGAGGTACGCAGAGTTTTTTAAGAGAATTTGCTACGAACTTACAAAATTATGACGACCCGAAGCGAATTAACAGCAATTGTGTTAGCTGGCGGTAAGAGTTCTCGGATGGGTGAGGATAAAGCTTTGATTCCCATTCAAGGAGTGCCGTTGTTGCAGCGAGTTTGTGGGATTGCTAGAGGCTGTTCTGATACTGTTTATGTAGTAACTCCCTGGCCAGAACGCTATCAAGATTTGCTTTTGCCTGGTTGTGAGTTTATCCGGGAAGTGCCTTTATCTGGAGAATCTCTAGCCCACGGGCCTTTAGTTGGATTTGCCCAAGGGCTAGCCGAAGTACAGACAGATTGGGTGCTGTTGCTAGCTTGCGATTTGCCGAGGTTGCAGGTTGAGGTGTTGCAAGATTGGGTAACTAGACTTGATAGTGTAGGGAATAATGCGATCGCAGCTTTAGCTTGTCATCCAAAAGGCTGGGAACCTCTGTGTGGTTTCTATCGCCGTCGCTGTTTGCCACAACTCCTAGAGTTTATCAAGCAAGGGGAGCGATCGTTTCAACAGTGGCTTCGGCAATATCCGGTAGAAGTTTTGCCCTTAGCAGAACCAGAAATGCTGTTTAACTGTAATACACCAGAAGACTTGGCTTTAAGTTGAATTGGGGAATGGGGACTTAATCCTGAACTGAACCTGCGGAAACTCTGGTTATAAAGTCATTTTTCGGATGATTTGAATTCACCTCTATAGTTCAACACAGTTCAGATCAGCCCAAAACCCAGATTGTAGAGACGCGATTTATCGCGTCTTGATTTATCGTGTCTTGGTTATTTGAGATTTAAACTCATTAAAATTAGTACATAATAAAAACTTTTATCACATAACCACCAATGCTATTTCCTGAAAATGAAAGCCAAAGGAGCTTTAATTTACTTTTCTCCAAAAATCCCACCCCTATGTGGGTATATAACCAGAATAATCTACAATTTTTAGATGTAAATGAAGCTGCTGTTGTTCACTACGGCTACTCACGAGAAGAGTTCTTGCGAATGCGAATAACTGACATTCGCCCTTCAGAAGATGTGCCTATCTTCCTTGAATATTTAGGACGAAAGCACTCTAACTTAGATTTTACTGGGCGATGGCGACATCAGCGAAAAGATGGACAGATTATTGATGTTGAAATTTTCACACAGACAATAGACTATGGCAGTTATAAGGCTCGCTTAGTTCATATACGAGACATCACAGAACACAAACAAATAGAAAAAACTCTTCAACAAAGTGAAGCCAGATTTCGAGTTATTTCTGAAGCCATTCCTGTTCCATTCATTATTTCGCGTGTGTCTGATGGGTTGATTTTATACGCTAATACAGAGTTGCTTCAAACATTTCAGTTTTCTCCAGAGTATTTAGTGAATCGCAAAAAAATTGTAGATTTGTATCATAATCTGACAGATTTAGAAGCAGTGTTGACACTTCTTAATCAGCAAGGTTTTATTCATAATTATGAACTGCAATTAAAAAAAGCAGATGGAACTAGTTTTTGGGCGATCGCTTCTTTACAGTATTTAAATTTTAACAATGAGTCAGCAATTTTAACGGTATTTAATGATATCAATGACCGCAAAAATGCCGAAACAAAACTCCAAGAAAAAAATGAGTTTTTGCGGATAATTTTTGAAAATATACCGTTGATGATTGCCCTAGTTGATCCTAATTGTAAACTCCAATGGGTCAACCAAGAATGGGAAAATATTCTAGGTTGGAAATTTCAAGATTTCCAAACTCGTAATGTCTTGGAAGTGTTATATCCTAATCTTGAATATCGACAGCATGTAATTAATTTTATGCAGTCTGCACAACGCAATTGGGGTGACTTTAGAACTCAGATGCGTGATGGTCGTTTACTAGATACGTCTTGGACTAATGTTTACCTTTCAAATGGTCAAATTATTGGTATTGGGCAAGATATCACAGAACGTAAGCAAACTGAACTAGCTCTAAAAGCCCAAGCCGAGCGGGAGCAATTGATGCGAACTGTTGCTCAACGGATTCGTCAATCTTTGAATCTTCAAGATATTTTAAATGCAACAGTTCGAGAAGTGCGAGATTTACTTGGGGTTGATCGAGTCGTAGTTTATCAGTTTGACTCAGAGATGATCGGCACAATTATGGCAGAATCAGTGGAACCTGGATGGACGGTTTCTTTGGGTATACAGATTCATGATACGTGTTTTCAAACAGGCGCAGGAGTGGAATATTATCAGGGACGCAAACGAGCGATCACTAATATTTATGAAGCTGGACTAACTGATTGCCATATTCGCCTGTTAGAACAGTTTGAAGTGAAAGCAAATTTAGTTGTGCCCATTTTACTAGAAGTAAGCTCTCAAAACCCTGGCTCTCACATTTGGGGTTTACTGATTGCTCACCAATGCTCTGATTTTCGTGAGTGGGAAGGAAATCAATTAGATTTGCTCGATCAAGTGACAGTCCAATTAGCGATCGCAATTCAACAATCCAGCATCTTAGCACAAGCTCAAACTGAACTATTTCAAAGACAAAAAGCTCAAGTCAAGTTAAAAACTGCCTTAGCTGAAAAAGAAGTTCTTTTAAAAGAAGTTCATCATCGAGTTAAAAATAATTTGCAAATTGTCTCCAGTTTATTACAACTTCAGTCTCAAACACTCAAAGATCCGGAAATCATCAAAGTTCTTCGAGAAAGTCAAAATCGAATTGAGTCAATATCTCTAATTCACAAAAATTTATATACTTCCGCTAATATAGGACAAATTGATGTCGCTGACTATATCAGTAATTTAGCAGCCAGCTTGCTAATTTCCTATCAAATATGCCCTGGTAAAATTTCTCTAGAAACTGATATAGATTCAGTAAGCTTGAATGTCGATCAAGCTATTGCCTGTGGATTGGTGATTAACGAATTAATCTCCAATGCCCTCAAACACGCTTTTCCCAATCAACAAGCAGGCACAATCAGTATTGCTTTACACAATGCTGGCAATAGTATCGAGATGACTATCCGAGATAATGGGATTGGTTTACCAGATAATTTAGATTGGAGAAATACTGATTCTTTGGGTCTGTCGTTAGTACATGACTTGGTTACAGAACAACTAGAAGGCGATATTACTCTAGAACGCAATCATGGAACAGTATTCAAAATAAAATTTACGCAGTTAACTTTGCATTAATAAATATCAAATGGGTCAAGCTAGGATTTTAGTCGTTGAAGATGAAGTGATTGTGGCTAGAACTATTGCTAGTCAACTCAGTCAACTAGGATACATTGTTACGGGCACAGCTTCATCTGGAAAAGTTGCCATTGCCAAGGCATCGGAAACTCAACCAGAACTAGTATTAATGGATATTATTCTTAAAGGTGATATGGACGGTATTGCTACCGCCAGTCAGATTCGCGAGCAGTTAGATGTACCTATAATTTATTTAACCGCTTATGGCGACGATCATACTTTAGAAAGAGCCAAAATTACCCAACCTTTCGGATACATCGTTAAACCATTTACTACAAAAGATTTAAAAATCGCGATCGAGATCGGTCTTTTAAAGCACCAGTTAGAACGTGAACTCCGGGAAAATCGAGATCAGTTAGCAACCCTTTTAAACTCAATGAGTGATGCTGTAATCGCTACTAATGAGCAGGGAAAGATGACATTCATGAATCCCGCAGCTGAAGCGTTGACCGGCTGGCAGCAAAAAGATGCTTTAGGAAATGAGGCGGCGAAGATTTTTCATATTGTCGATGAAGTGACAGAGGCTACATTAGAAAATCCAGTGACAAAAGTGCTGCGTGAGCAACAGGTTGTTTATTTAGGAGAATTCACATCTCTAATTACAAAAAATGGCAAAAGAATTCCGATTGGCGATAGTGCTTCACCACTGAAGCGAGGAACTGACCAGATAAATGGTGTAGTAGTTGTTTTTTGGGATCTTAGCGAACGACACCAAACAAAATTGCTAGAGCAAGCATTAGAGAAGGAGCAAGAACTTAACCGTCTCAAGTCCCTATTTATCTCTACTGTATCTCATGAGTTCCGTAATCCTCTGACTGTTGTCCAAACGGCAGTAGAACTCATGGAAATGCAAGGAGCAAATTTGACAGATACAAAAAGAAGCATCTATTTAAAACGAATTCAAGGTGCTGTGCAATCTATGGAAAAACTCATGGAAGAAGTGCTGTTTATGGGTCGAGCGGAAGCAGAAAAACTCATATACAACCCTGCTCCTCTTAACCTAGAGCAATTTTGTCGAGAGTTAATCGAAGATTTTTTGATGGTTAAAAGCAGCGTGTGTGAAATTGCTTTTACCTGTCATAGTGAGAATACGTCTGCTGTAATGGATGAAGGACTCTTACATTACCTATTTGCAAATCTTCTCTCAAATGCGGTTAAATATTCTCCCCAAGGTGGCAAGATTCAGTTTGATTTAATATGCGACCCAATTGAGAAAGTAGCAACTTTTTATATTCAAGATCGAGGTATGGGTATTCCCGAACCAGACCAAGCTCGACTGTTTGAATCATTCTACCGAGCCTCAAATGTCAAATCAATTCAGGGTACTGGATTGGGGTTAGTAATCGTTAAAAGGTGCGTCGATGCTCATAGGGGTCAAATCAGTGTTACAAGTGAAGTTGGAGTTGGTACTAAATTTACAGTAATTTTGCCCTTAAATTCCGAATTATGAGTTATAAATTCTTCTTCAACTTACATCCTGATTTTTGTTACCAACTTGAGTTTGGTAGTGGCGCCATTTTTCCTGCTGACGCGCTCTTTTCTCTTCGGTGAGGCTATCAAAACAATAGGGACAGGAGATACCTTGCTCATATTTGGGAGATGCTTTATCTTCCTCAGAAATCGGCCGCCCACAACAGAGGCACAACTCATAACTTCCTTTCTCCAACCCATGACTAACGGCTACCCGCTCATCAAAAACAAAACATTCTCCTTCCCATAAACTTTCTTGTGCTGGAACTTCCTGCAAATACTTAAGAATACCGCCTTTGAGATGATAGACTTCTGCAAAGCCTTGGGCAAGCATGAAGGATGAGGCTTTTTCACAGCGAATACCGCCTGTACAAAAGAGAGCAATCTTTTTGTGTTTAGTTGGGTCGAGATGGTGGCGCACATAATCTGGAAATTCGCGGAATGATTCAGTTTGAGGATTTTCTGCCCCTTGGAAAGTACCGATATTCACCTCATAATCATTGCGCGTGTCAATCACGGTTACTTCTGGATTGGAAATTAAATCATTCCATTCTTGGGGATTGACATAAATACCAACTTGCTCATTTGGGTCGATTTCTGGCAACCCCAAAGTGACAATTTCTTGCTTCAACCGTACCTTCATCCGCTCAAAGGGTGGGGTTTCGGTATAAGACTCTTTGGATTCTAAGTCTGCTAGACGGGGGTCATAACGCAGAAACCAGAGAACTGAGTCAATCGCCTGACGCGAACCGGCAATTGTACCGTTAATCCCTTCAAGTGCCAGCAAAATCGTCCCCTTGACACCTTGCGCTTGACAGTAAGATAGCAGAGGATCTCGTTTCTCGGCAAAATCTGGTAGCTTAACAAATTTATACAGTGCTACGACAACTTGGATATTTTCTGGCTTCATCCCTTTGGTAATAGAACAATATAAGTTACAATAACAACGGTAATCAAAGTTATCTACTATTTTAAGTTTATGGGGGTTTAGCTCAGTTGGTAGAGCGCCTGCTTTGCAAGCAGGATGTCAGCGGTTCGAGTCCGCTAACCTCCATTGGAAATGTTTGATTAAATGGGATTGCATCCATTGCACTAATTCAAAGCCGTACTGAGTTAGAGGAATCTCTGGATAAGGAGGTAAACTCTGATTTGATGATAGTACTAACGTATTTTGAATAGTTAAAAACTTGACTTATTTATACTTAGGGGGTTATTTGGAAAAGCGTCCATTGGGGTTAGTGGCAATTGTTCTCTACAAATCATTTGCCGCCTTGCTGCTTATGGTTACTTCGATCGCTTTATTATTGACATTAAAAAATTATCAAACTCTAGAGGCGTTTTCAGAAAATTATGTTTTAGAAGGTAAATCGATAATTATTGATTGGCTTTTAAAGAAAGTTGTTAACTTAAATCCTAGAACTCTTGCATTTAGCGGCATTGGAACCGGAATCTATGCTATTGTTACTGCTATTGAAGCCGTTGGTTTATGGTACGAGAAGCGTTGGGCACATGTCTTGGTATTGGGACTTGTCGGTATCAGTATTCCACCAGAGATTTATGAATTAATTCGGGGAATATCTCCGCTCAAAACATTAGTTTTTCTGTTAAATTTAGCTGTATTTGGCTATTTATTCCGAAATTTTCCTAAACATCCCAACTAATTTTTGATTCGATACTTAGGGTCTATCGTTGAAAAGTTAAGGAGTGCTGAGGAACCAAGAGAGCGAAACGTAGTGATTAAAAAGCTAGACCACAAAAGGCTCAGGGTTTACGCAAAACCAAGACCCCACGTTGTACAATCGCTAGAAATACAATCTGGAGAGCGACTTGCCTAGATCGATTCAGTCTACTCAACCACCACTGAAATTTATTCCCCAACGGTTGAATCCGCTGGTACTCCAGATTTTTCGGTGGTTACTGCCGATCGCACTACGGTTTCGTACTCGCCCCTGGCTACCGGCTGGGATTGTCAAGATTGAAGCCAAGAATGTTGAAGTATTAGCTGAACTCTATCAACAATTTCAGGTTGGAAAAATTCGCTTTTTGTTGGCATTTCGCCACCCAGAGGTGGAAGATCCCCTCTGTATGCTGTATTTGCTTTCTCGGATTGTGCCACAAGTTGCTCGTCAAAAAGGTATTACACTAAAATCCCTGGTTCACAGCTATTTTCTTTATGACCGAGGTATGACAGTTTGGGCTGGAAAGTGGCTAGGTTGGCTGTTCTCTCTGCTGGGAGGTGTGCCGGTTCGTCGCGGTAGGCGACTAGATCGGCAAGCTATCCAAAATGCAAGGGAGTTGTTTGCTAATGGCGAACTTCCGATCGCAGTGGCACCGGAAGGCGGTACTAATGGTCATAGTGGCATTGTTAGCCCTTTAGAACCTGGCGTTGCTCAAATGGGGTTCTGGTGTGTAGAAGACTTAGAAAAAGCTAACCGTTCTGAGACTGTGATCGTTGTACCGATCGCTATCCAGTATCGCTACGTTGAGCCACCTTGGTCTAAACTGGATTGGCTGTTGAGTAAGTTAGAAGCTGATAGTGGCTTGAAAGTTTTGGAAATTGATTTGGGCAATAGCGAAGAGATTTACTATCAACGCCTCTGTCGGTTGGCTGAATATTTGATTACTGAAATGGAAGACTTTTATCGTCGCTTCTATCATCAAGACATTCCAAAAAGCATCTCAACTGATGAATCTGCTAGTGCTAATCAAGTATTAATTGCCCGACTCCATCGGTTACTAGATAAGGCTTTACAAGTTACCGAACAATATTTTGAAGTTCAAGGGCAGGGTAATTTTATTGACCGCTGTCGCCGTTTAGAAGAGGCTGGCTGGAGTTACATTTACCGAGACGATTTGCCAGATATCAATGCTTTAGCACCCTTCAAACGCGGTTTAGCAGATTGGATTGCTGAAGAAGCCGACTTGCGAATGCGGCACATGCGGATAGTCGAAAGTTTTGTTGCAGTCACAGCTACTTATATTCAGGAACAACCGACGGCGGAACGGTTTGCAGAAACAGCTTTGCTTTTATTCGATATGCTTTCTAGAATTCAGGATACAACACTTCCGGGGCGACCTCGGTTAGGTTTGCGACAGGCACAAATCACTGTGGGGGAGCCAATTTCAGTTACAGAACGCTTCAAAAATTGTCAGGGCGATCGCCAAGCGTCTAGACAGGCTGTGAGCGATTTGACACAAGATTTGCAAATCGCTTTAGAGAAGATGATTAAATAACAGAAATTCTAAGACTTTTTCGCTTGAATTTTGTTTGGAACAGCAATGATCATTATGAGAATAATTATTGTTATCATGTAATGCTATGCAAAAATTCCAGGCTATGACGCACATCGCTATTCAGGAACAGCTCGACAGCAAGACCGCCGACTGGATGGAAAAGGTCAGCGACGAACAATACCAGACCTAATCGTAGAGCAAGACAGTTCTGACCTTTAACTTAAAAACAGGAGTTCAAAAAATGCAGAAGCGCAAACTTGGAAACAGTAATCTGGAAGTCTCGGCTATCGGGCTTGGCTGCATGGGAATGAGCTTTTCTTATGGCCCGCCCAAAGACACGCAGGAGATGACCGCTCTTCTGGGGGCCGCCGTCGAACGCGGCGTTACATTCTTTGACACCGCCGAGGTCTACGGTCCGTTCACCAACGAAGAGCTTGTGGGCGAAGCCCTCGCTCCCTTCCGTGGGCAAGTGGTCATTGCCACCAAATTCGGGTTCGACCTGAGTCCTAATTTCGATCCTCGCGGGATGAAGGGTGCGCCCGGACTGAATAGCCGGCCGGAGCACATCAAGCAGGCCGTGGAGGGTTCACTCAAGCGACTCAAGGTCGAGACAATCGACCTGCTCTATCAGCACCGGGTTGACCCGAACGTGCCGATCGAAGACGTGGCAGGAGCGGTGAAGGAACTGATTCAGTCAGGTAAGGTTAAGCACTTTGGACTCTCTGAAGCAGGAGTGCAAACGATCCGTCGCGCGCACGCGGTTCAGCCGGTCACTGCTCTCCAGAGCGAATACTCGCTGTGGACGAGGACTCCTGAGAAGGAAGTGATACCGACCCTTGAGGAACTTGGAATCGGCTTTGTCCCATACAGCCCGCTGGGCAAGGGCTTTCTCACTGGCAAGATCGACGAAAACGCGACCTTTGACAGCTCCGACTTCCGCAGCACCCTGCCTCGCTTCACGCCCCTAGCTCTCAAGGCGAATCAGGCCCTGATTAATCTGCTCGGAAGCATCGCAGAACAAAAGAAGGCGACACCTGCTCAGATCGCGCTTGCTTGGCTGCTGGCCCAGAAGCCGTGGATTGTTCCGATCCCAGGCACTACGAAGTTGCATCGCTTGGACGAAAACATTGGGGCAGTCTCAGTCGAACTCACGCCCGACGATCTGCGTGACATTGATGACGCCGCCTCCAAGATCACGGTACAAGGGGCTCGGTACCCCGAAAAGCTGGAGCAAATGACCGGTCGTTGAGCGGCAAAAAATGTGTTCTCTGGTTGCATTCCGTAGCTCACTAAGCAAGGCAGATAGCTGGCAGCGATAGAGGAGGGAGAGCAGTATGCGAGTTGGCATTCTAGGTTCGGGATTGATGGGTGGCAAATTCGGGACGCTCTTCGCCCGTGCGGGGCATGAGGTGGTGTTCAGTTACGCGCGCCGCCACTTCGAGCCATCGAGCAATCATTTCTTCTACGCTTTTCCTTGCTTTCCTCTCCCTCTCCATTGTGCGACAATTGACAAGCATTAGTTGTCCTTTGAGAACAACAAGCATAAAGTGATCTTTTTGGACAACTAGTACCGCAAGGCGGAATTCAAAATTCAAAATTCAAAATTCAAAATGAATACAGCGTAAGCGTTTCGTTGATTTGGAATGGGTGGTTTATTTACGCCGTGCTGTACTAGTGCTTGTTGTCGCAAATAACAGGTTTTGAGTAATTAGGTTTTAATAATGGAGCTAAGCGGATTCGAACCGCTGACCCCCTCAATGCCATTGAGGTGCGCTACCAACTGCGCTATAACCCCAGAACCCTTAGTAGGTAAGCTTAAAAAGCTTACTAATTAGTTCTATAAATTGTATTAGCTTAATTATTATGCAAGTTTATGCAAGTTAAGTCAAGATAACTATATTAAGTTATATACCAGACAGTATGTCTAATTCAGCTTGATGTGCCTTAATTTCAACAACTACTCTATTTTCAGCAGTGTCAGCTAAATTTAAAGATAAGTATTTCTGATTACCATTAAGTGAACACCCTAGCCACCAATCGGTTTATCGAATTCTTGACGAACATATTAAGCAGAAAGAGAGAAAGGAGAAAGCGAGAAGCCCTGGCTATTTAGGAGAGCGATTGACGCACAGGACCCGCGATGGGCGAGAGTTGGAGGTGGAGGGTTGCTGATGCGGGAATTGCTCATCCGAGGTGATTTGCACAAGTCATAATACAGTAAGACTCCTTGCTAGAGCAGAAAATCATGGTCAACCTATCACTCAAGCAGCGAATTCCTCATTTAGAAAATGGCGATCGCCTCACTTGCTACGAATTTGAGCGACGCTATCAAGCAATGCCCCGTCATCAAAAGGCAGAATTAATTGAAGGAGTTGTATACTTGGCATCCCCATTGCGCTTTGAAAGTCATGCGGAACCACATGGTCATACAATCACTTGGTTGGGAGTTTATGAAGCATCAACCCCTGGTGTAAGATTGGGAATTGAGCCAACAGTCCGTTTAGATCGAGACAATGAACCGCAACCAGATGGAGTGCTATTAATCACACCAACATCTCAAGGACAATCTCGTTTGAGTGGTGATGATTACATCGAAGGTGCGCCAGAACTGGTAATAGAGATAGCAGCTAGCAGTGTTGCTATTGATTTACATGACAAGAAAAAAGTTTATGGTCGTAATGGAGTAAAAGAATATATTGTTTGGCAAATATTTGAAAACAAATTAGATTGGTTTAGCCTGCAACAAGGAGAATATATATCCTTAGAAGTGGACGCAGATGGAATTATCAAAAGTCAAGTATTTCCTGGTTTGTGGTTATCAATGTCCGATTTACTTGCTGGCAATATGCAGCAAGTATTGGCTGTATTGCAGTTGGGATTAAATTCGTCAGAACATCAAATATTTGTGCAGCAGTTGTCTAGTCAGAATTCAGGAGTCAGAATTCAGAAGTCAGAATAGTTACAGAATCAGGAAAATATTTGACAAATATTTTGGCATCAGTCTATTTTTTGAGGAATGAGACTGGCGCTTTTGGTTACACTATCCCAAACAATCCAGTTAAGAGAATTATCTAAATCTTCGGGACTGTTTGAAACTTTAAAATATAGCTTTTCTTCACGTTTTCTTTCAATGGCAAAGTCGGCATTTTGAGCATAAGCGACTATAAAACCTTTATCTCGCAAACAATATATCGCCCAGGCTTTCAATGATTGCTTGTATGGTTCGTGTGGAATTGGCGGTTTTGTGATTGTGTCTTCAATTACTTTAAATATTTGCGTGAGTTTAGCGGTCATAGTAGATACTTTTGTTATTACCCCTAAGTTAACTAGCTTCTGGATCGCAACGAATTTCAATCATAAAGCCATCTGTTTGAGTCGATGGGGAGTATTATCTCCCGCACCTCTCAGTTAAATCTGGGCGTGCGACTTTCACCGCACCCAGCTTCCGATGTTCTCAGCTTGCGCTTTTGCTCATGTGCTTGTAATCGTGGCAACTCTCATGAATTGCTTCTAGATTGTTTGTCTTCCAATTGGAATGGTTTTCGTCGATGTGATGCAGATGAATCCGTTCATCATCGATAAATTTTAATCCGCAGGAGGCACATCTATAGTTTTGCTTTTTAAGTGCTTTAGAGGTATCACCGAAATAAAGTTTACTGTTGCGTTCGCTCCAGTAGGATGTATCTCCGTCATAGGGTGATTTAGTTCCTGTGACTGGATTGTGTTTATTTTCGGAGTAGGAAACTTTTGGGAATGCTTTCTCTATTAGTTTTATGCTAGAGTGGCGATTTTGTTTAGTTTCTTTGTTGAACACCGTATAAGCTCTTTTTTGGATGTGGTATAGGGTATTCCTGGAACCATCCATCTTACAGAACTTGTGGTAATTTCTCCAACCTCTAACTACCGGGGCTAATCTCTTAGCTTTTGTGGTAGAACCATAATTCGAGTTGTTGACGATGTTTTTTACTTTCTTACGGAACGCTTTGAAGTTATCCACTGAGGGAGTACTTCTAAATTTTCCGTTGCTTTGAACTTTGAAATTCCAGCCAAGGAAATCAAATCCATCTGTCGCGGCGGTAATTTTGGTTTTCTTTTGGCTTACATTCATTCCGCGTTTGCGGAGGAACTCGCTGATTCTTTCAAGTATCTCTGTCGCATCGTCTTCGGGTCGGAGTATAATAACCATATCATCTGCGTATCGTACTGAAGGTTCGACGATTTTGTATGTCGATGTTTTAGGTGTTAATTTTCTACCTTCTTTGTACTGAGTATGATATCTGTGTATACTTTCGATTCCGTTGAGTGCAATATTTGCTAATAGTGGACTAACTACTCCCCCTTGAGGTGTACCCTGTTCAGGGAATTCTGGGTTGACTCCTGCCTTAAGGCATCGGAATATACCGAGTTTTAAGCCTTTTGGTGCGATGAGTTCGTCCATTATTGTTGAGTGGTTAATCCTGTCGAAGCATTTTTCGATATCGAGTTCTATGACTCGTTTTTCTATTCCATTGCTTTGAGAGCGTAGGTTAGTGAAGATGTACTTTTGTGCATCGTGGGCAGAGCGCCCAGTTCTAAATCCGTAGCTTCTAGCGTGAAATGTGGCTTCGTGTGCTGGTTCGAGTGCGTATTTTGCGAGGCATTGCCAAGCTCTATCTGCAATGGTTGGTATTTTAAGCACTCTGGTTGTCCCGTCCTTCTTAGGGATGGGGATTTCCCGTAGTCCTTGATGCTTCCAATTTCCATTATTCATTTTCAGTAGTTCTTCAAGGTTGAAGCGTTCTTCAAATGAGAGGGATTTCTTACCATCTATACCAGCCGTTTTCTTACCAGCGTTTAGCTGAGATACTTGTCTTATTGCAAGAAATCGAGCCGAGGTGGATTTTAGAATAAGCTTTTGGAGTAACCGTGCTTTCCGCTTGTCTCCAACTTGAACAGCTTTGTACACGCGCTTTTGAAGGCGGAAAAGATTTCGGCGGAATTTCTTCCACGGTAGGGCTTTCCAAGATTCACTAGTTTTGTAACTGTGTCTAATCATTTTCTCTTCTCTGGTTAGTGTATTCTGAACACCTCAGACCAATTACGGTCTGTCCTACCCGAATTGTGGGGATTCCTCCTCTCGTCTGGGCTACTTGGGGTTCGACTGCCCCTAGACCCACAGTTCGTTTTTATTCGTTCCCTCGGAGAGATTGATGAGCCACTGCGTTGCGGGGGTTCTCCCCGTTGTAGCATGTGGCGTTGTTCCGTTAGATGTAGCCAGTTCGACTACTGGATTCCCTAGACTCTTTGCCGCTATTCGATGCCATATTCGGCGGGAATGAACTCCAGTGAGGTCAGGGTTTTTAGTTGCGCCCTGCCTTTTCCTAAGTCGCTTTTTTAGGCTCGTTTTCATCATAGGAACTCCCTGTTAGCGCCAGTGTCAACCCGCAACGGTCGTCTGATTGCGCCCTGTTCCCAGCTTCACTCTACAAGAACCGAGCTTGTTCGGTGTGGGCAGATAAGGAGTCAATTCTGAGTCTGAATGGCAAGACTTGCACTTGCATCTGACCGAGAGTTCAGCCTTTTATGACAGTAATCTGCTGTCGGGCTGGATTAGTTATTTACGGGCTGATTACCGTGATTCACTAATCAACGAATCGCACGGATCGTAAAAATACACTCCTCTACCAGTAGGACGAGTGACTGGGCCATGTGCGATCGCTATTTTATTTTCTCTGATCACTGCCACCGCGCGATCAAATAACTGCGGATCGATGTCAAAGGCTAGATGATACGCTCTAGTGAACGTCTTTTCTGGATTCGGATTTGGTGGAGATAATTCTGGTTCCCCAAATAAATCTAGAATTGTACCATCGGGAGTGATGAAGTTGGCTACTTTCCCAGATGCGACTAGTTCCACTAGGGTTGCGGGTACTTCGTCGCCTGTGAGTTCGTGCAAACCCAGGATTGTGCCATAAAAATAGCGCGAGGCTTGCATATCCTTGACGTTGAGGGCAATGTGATGTACTCTACGCAGACTTCCTGGCGCAATAACACTGTTCAGGGATTGGGTGCTAGATAGCATAATCAACAAAATCTCAATACTTAGATAGAAGTTGAACTTTTTTTTAAAGTTTACTATTCCTAATAAAAATCTATCATGGCTTTTGATTATTCTTTAGACTTTAAAAATATTGATTTTCGCCAACATCCTGAACTCTATCGTGTTGGCAAGGGTGAGCAGGGTGTACTTTTGGTAGAACCATACAAATCAGAAATTCTTCCTTACTGGCGGTTCAAAACTCCAGATATTGCTAGAGAGTCGAGTGAAAAAATCTACGAGATTTTTCTTGATTATTTAGAGAAAGATGATTTTGTTGGTGCAGATATGGCAAGGAAGTTTATCCAAATGGGCTATACTCGCTCTCGCCGTTATGCTAATCATAAAAGCGGCAGGAAATATAAACAAAATTCGGAAACTTCAGGTTCCAAAAAAGAAATTCTTCCCTATGAAGTAGACCCAGTGAAAGCGGAATCAGCAGCAATATTTAAAGCCAAGTGGGTAGAAGCAAAGACAAACGAGAAATATCAAAAGCTTTTAGTCAAACATAAACAGATGTATGAAGTAGATTAGTAACTTTCGTAGGGTGCGTTACCTTGCTAACGCACCCTCCAAGATATTTTTGGTACGTTAGCAACAGCTAACGCACCTTACCAAACAGCTAATGAGTCTTTGATACTCGTGAACGAGTCTTTAATACTCGCCGACGAGTCTTTGATACTCGTGAATGAGTCTTTGATACTCGCTGACGAGTCTTTGATACTCGTGAATGAGTCTTTGATTCTCGCCGACGAGTCTTTTAGACTCGTGAATGAGTCTTTGATTCTCGCTGACGAGTCTTTTAGACTCGTGAATGAGTCTTTGATACTCGCCGACGAGTCTTTTATACTCGTGAACGAATCTAGAGGACTGATTTCAGAAACTTTTTACATTGTCGCTGATTAATTAAGAGTAATGCGATCGCATCTTTTCTCTCAGCAATCCAAAAATAATCATGCCCAGTATTACTAAATACGGCTCTCAAGGTGTGTTTAGTGGTAATGACTATGAAAACGCTTGTTCAGCTAGAATTTTATCGTGATTTACCGATGTATATTTAAATCCACTTCCCTTTGGTGCAGGAGTAAGAGATAGACCTTGCTTTCGTGGAGGTAAATAGCCACGTTGGCAAAGGAAATCTTCTAAAGCAATTTCTGTAACGACATTAGCAGGTATAGAAACTTTCTGATCTTTGATATAGGCATTGAGAGCATTAGCGATCGCATCTGGCAGTGTAATATTGAAGGATTGCATAAGCTGGTTATATTGTGGCCGATTAATTTAAGATTAACGCGATCGTATTTCCTCACTCAGAAATCCAATAATAATCATAGTTGCCTAAGTGATCGCATCTGGCAGTCTGATAGTAACCACATCACCTGGTTGAATCGTTACTAAAGCTTCTTGAACTTTAGGCATCAGAGGTTTTAGAACTTCTAAACGATTGCTGGGAGATGCGAGAACGATTATAGCTAGGTCAATATTATTCAAATTTTGTTGAGCTGTTAAGTTTTGATCAATGGTGATGAATACATCAAACTTTGTCTTCGCTAGTCGCAATAACTCACCATTCTTTTTACTTGCCCATCCTTGCTCTGGTACAGTCACAACCTGATGACCTGTGATTTCTGGCTTTAATTTCTTAGGTAGGCATTCATCAAGCAGCACTTTCATAAGAAGATAATACCGTTTTCAGAGCTAGCTTGAGAAATGCTGTTGCCTGTGCGCGGCTCACAGTGGGAAAATCTTCTAGAAAGTCATCGAGGCGATCACTTGCTTCGAGATAATCAACCAATGTTTGTACTGGTACGCGAGTTCCATAGAAAACTGGTGTACCAGAAAGGATGTCGGGAGAAGTTTGTATTAGTTGAGATTCCATATCGCATCTGGCAGTGTGATATTGAAGCATTGCATAAGCTGGTTACATTGTCGCCAATTAATTTCAGAGTAACGCGATCGCATCTCCCCCTCACCAAGCCAACCAAAATCATACTGTGCAACAATAGCTGTAGCTTAGTCAGAGTACAAAATATGGACTGGCGACAGTACATTCATTCAGACCCCAAAATTTTGCTGGGTAAGCCGATTGTCAAAGGAACTCGTTTATCTGTAGAGTTCTTATTGGGTTTGTTTGCTGCGGGGTGGACAGAACAACAAGTGCTAGAAAACTATCCTACTCTTACCTCAGAAGCACTAAGGGCGGTATTTGCTTTTACAGCAGAGTGAATTTTTGACTTTACGGTGTAATTGTAATCGCATTTCCCTTTATTCACCCATTGAAACTTGACTGCGGTCAAACAACCACCCATCGCCGACTATTTCCTCTAGGCGTTGATTGAGTCGGGAAAGGAAATATTCTGGCTCATTCAGCCGTTGCTGAACAAACCAAGTATTAAATGCTTCCTGCGTCTCAATTCCTTGCCTACCAGCCGCCCCTGATATCATCGTCAAACTATGCCCTTGAAATTCCTCTAACTGGGGATGACCTTCACCTCGGTCGTTGCAAAAGAAAATTGCCGTTGCTCCTAGTAAAGCTTCTAGTTCATCACCTTGAGGGATTCTATTATAGAAAACACGGATTAACTGAATGGTTTGTGCTAAGGAAGTTTGAATTCTCAGCGTCAACCAGATTGCTTGAGCTAGGTAAACCAAACCGTTGCTTTCATCTGCTACACCTAAATTACTCAAAACTGTTACCAAATCACTGTATGCACGAACCTGTGTAAGTGCTGAAACAGCTTGCAGATTTAGCTCTAATTGCCTAACTTTATCTCCAGTTTTACCTGCAAGAGAAGCCATGTTGTTGAGGGTAGCAGCCTTACCTTTAACATCGCCAATCTGCTCAGATATTTCCAAGTCTTGCTCCCAGAGTGCGATCGCTCTAGCTATATCCCCTTGGTCGGCGATTACCTGTGCTATGTTGCCCAAGGTAGCGGCTTTACCTTTGACATCGCCAATTTGATCCTTTATTTCCAAGGATTGTTCCCAGAGTGCGATCCCTCTAGGTATGTCTCCTTGTTGGGCGATTACCAGTGCCATGTTGTTGAGGGTAGTGGCTTTACTTTTGACATCGCCAATCTGCTCAAATATTTCCAAGGATTGTTCCCAGAGTGTGATCGCTCTAGGTATGCCCCCTTGTTGGGCGAATACCTGTGCCATGTTGTTGAGGGTAGTGGCTTTACCTTTGACATCGCCAATCTGCTCAGATATTTCTAAGGATTGCTCCCAGAGTGCCATCGCTCTAGGTATGTCTCCTTGTTGGACGATTACCAATGCTATGTTGTTGAGGATAGTGGCTTTACCTTTGACATCACCAATCTGCTCAAATATTTCCAAGGATTGCTCCCAGAGTGCGATTACTCTAGGTATGTCCCATTGGTCGGCGATTACACTAGCTATATTGTTGAGGATAGTGGCTTTTTCTTGTAATTCCTCTTCAGGGCAAAGGTCTAAAGCTTTCTGATAATGGGCAACAGCCTCTTGCACAAAACCCAAAACATATTCGGCATGGGCGATGGTTCTCAAGATGCGGTAGTCTTGAAAAACTGCCAGAACTTGCTCACATAAATCAAAAGCTTCCACAAAGCGGGAATTGTTTAGCCAATAGGTTGCAATCCCATGCCCAATGCTGACAGCAATCTTCTGCTCTTTTGCCAGCAGCCCCAAACGTAGAATTTCCAGTGCTTGCGCTTCCATTTTTTGCTTAGACTCCTCCCACCAAACTTGATGGATTTTCCTCACCGCTTGCTGTCGCGTTGTTTGCCATTCTTCCTGAATCAACACTTTTTCTAGCAACGATTCTAAAATTGTCGTCATCCGGTAATTAGCTGGCTGCATGGGATGAGTAGTGGCAGACTCAACTAGACTGAGGCTGGTTAGCTTTTGCAGAAAAGAGGCAGAGGGGGAAATAGCATTGATGATTTCAACAGTAACGGGCAAGTGAAACACACTCAACCGTGCAAGAAACTTTTGTTCTTCCGGTTCCAAAGCATCCAGCAGAGTTTGTGCCAAGATATTTTCGCGAAGGAACTTATCCTCAGTATCTTCTAGGCGACTCAGCAGTTCATCCGCCGCTAGTCCTGGTTGCTGAATTACCTCCAACAGCCACTTCAGCAACCGGGGATTACCATCAGCAATGTGAATAATTCGCTGACTTCTTAACTGCTGCCTAACTTCTTTATCTAAGGGAAAGCAGATTTTATCAATATCACTGCTGCTCATCCCTGCTAAAGATTCCAAATGTAGGCGATGAGGTGGCAAAGTGTCTTCTTTCAAATAGCGACAGGTGACAATCAGCCGACTTTCTGCCCCGTTTTCTGCCAATGCCGCACAAATCGCTCCTAAAATTTCGTAAGCATCTGCCGTCATCCGCAGTGAACCATCTTCAATATTAGCTGTGGAGATATTCTGCTCAAAATCATCCAGCACCAGCAGCAAAGGTTGGTTGTGTTCCTTTTCAATCGCCTCAAAAAAGTTTTGCAACCGCCCTTTAAGAGACACCTTTGGTTCATTCAAAAGTGCAGGCACATGTGCAAACCGCTCAAACTTATTAGAAAGCTTATTCAGCAAACCTATTTCATCCAGAGGCCCAATCAACACAACTCGCGCAAAGTTAGAACGCTGCACTTCCACCCGTGTACATAACCGCGCCGCCAAGCTACTTTTACCCAGTCCCCCCATCCCCGCAATAAACACACCAATTTGATCGCTAGTTTCCCGCAATGCCTTGAGACACCGTTGCAAATGCCGCCTGCGTCCGACAAATTCAAACCGACTGGCAACTTTAACTTGATTATTCTCATCGAGAAATTCTTGCTCTGGCGCTGTCAACTTCAGCTTTTCACGATTTCTTGTTCTCAGCGCTGTCACCAGTTGGTTAATGGGGCGCGTATCCCGATACATCCGCAACAGATGCCAGTCGGTGCATTCTTGGTCAATCATCTCCTGCTGCGCTGCTTTGACTGCTTCTTCAACAGTTGCCCCCGTCGCCAAAGCTTGATAAAGTGTCTGTGCCGCTACAATACCCGTGCGGTCAAACACCGGACGCGCCCAGCCTAAAACTATACCTGCCCCCGCCTTCACCAATGCCTGCGCCATCGAGGGTACTGTCCCTTTGTTAGGAACCTGTCCGGTATGACAACCAGAGAGAAAAGTTACACGCGGCCAACGTCCCCGAAAGGCTTTAGCTAAATCATTGACGGTAGTAAGTTGCAAATTCCCCACCTCATCCTCAGTGATGAAGCAGGGGGTATTGTCTGGCAGTGTTGCACCTTTTGGCAGTAAATAGCCGTAGCCTTTTTGGGTATAAATTATCCCGTGTCCTGTGAGGTGAAAGACATCAAAATAGTCTTCTGGGTAGGATTTCACCAAATTGGCTAACTCTACAACCGAGCCACTTTCCTCGACAATCAACGCCAAAGGCTGCTCTTTAGTTGCTTGCAAAATGTTCGCTTCTTCCTGCTCAAACCCTAGTGGTGGAACTCTGGGATCTTCAGGAGAAGTCGCCATGAACAGCAACCGCAATGGGCGATTTTGCACGCCAATCACTGGGGTTTGACGCTGCTGCACAGAACGCACTAGTAAGACGGAAATATCCTCGCGTTCTAGTAAAAACCCTGCATTAGCATATAGCAATTCCCAAGGCAGATGTGCCAATCCCAACGCTAGCCGTTCTGTTTGGGGGTTCAACCCCTGCGCTTCGCTGGTTTGAATCAAATCTAGATAAATCGTTTGCTCATCCGCATCATTCAGCGCCTTTCTCAGCCATCCCTCATTACCATCCAGCCATTGATAAAGTTGCCGTCCCAACTGGGTGAGATAGGGTAGGCGATCTCTTTGTTGAGCATAATAATTTTGCTCACACAAATCAATCAGCGCTGCCAACTCCGTTTTATCCAGGCGACGTAAGCCATAATTACAGCGCAGTTCAAAAGTTTGCTGTTGACTGAGGGCGAAGGTGAAGTTTAGGGGCATGGCTGACAGCAGTAGTTTCCACAGTAACCTTCACCGTATTATCACCTTTTTCCCGAAATTATCGCCGATATTCGTCGCCACAATCGCCGATTAGCTGGTACAAATCGCGTGATTGGCGAGATACTGCATTGATGCGATCGCGATCGTCTGCATCTAAACTAAAACTAAATACTTTGGCGTTATCTTCTATATGTTCAGATACTCCAAGTCTGGCACCAACTATCACACCGCCCACAGTTGGCTGATCTAAAATGTAACGTACTGCTACGTTAGAAATGCTTACCCCATGCTTATTAGCAATTTCCTTCAAGATAGCCAGCAACTCTTGAAATAATCGCCAACCACCCCAAGCATCAATCATATTTTTATATTTTTTCAAACTAGCAGTAGATAAATCAAATCCTCGTGGTTCCGGTTTACCTAAATAGTTTTCTGATAACAAACCGCCGCACAGTGTACCGTAACTAAAAAGCTTTATATCATGCTGTTGACAAAAGTCCACCATATTAACTTCAGGACGGCGGTCAATAAGGGAAAATTGCACTTGGTTAGAAACAATTTTGATACCTGCTTCAGTAATAATCTTCAAGTTTTCCGTATCAAAATTAGTTAAACCTAGATGCTTAATTTTACCCTCAGTCTGAAGTTCTGCCATATATTTGAGGGCATCCAGATAATTTTTATCCTGATATTCCCACCAGTGAAATTGCATCAAATCTAACGATTGTACATTCATCCTTCTCAAGGAAATATCAATATTTTCCTCGACGAGTTTTTTCGTCATCTTGCCTGGACGAGGTACCCATTTTGTAAAAGCTTGCACCTGAGATAAAGCATCTTTCCCACGAGTATCAATTAGTTGACAGCGAAACTCACCAATAAAATCTTCTGCGGGGCCATAATGATCTGCTAAATCCCAAGTAGTAAAGCCAGCATCTATATATTTGAACATAGTCTCAATAGCGGCTTGGGGATTTATCCGTCCGTGTCCGCCAGAGACTTGCCACATCCCATTTAATATGCGGCAGATGTTCAAATCGGGAGTAAATTGGAGACGACTAGCTGCGGGTAAGTTCATTTTCAATTTATGAGTGAGGAGTGAGAAGTTAGGAGTTAGGAGTTAGGAGTGAGAAGAGTTAATAATTAGTGAGTTGACAAGGGGGTTTTTACAGCCTTTTTAACTTTTCTACTTTATTATGAATGATTTAGGACTGCTAGAGTTAATAACGGCTAAAGTCTTAACTCCTAACTTCTAACTCCCAACTCCTAACTTTTTAACGCCAGCCTTTTTCAGCTTGTTCGAGGACGTAAGCAGCAACATCTTGAATTTGTTGTTCATTGAGGCGTTCCTTGTAGGCTGACATATTATTTTTACCATTGGTAACTATAGATGTAACTGCCTCTATTGAATCCATGCCATACTTTTTCAGGGCTGGCTTTTTGAGATTTTTACCTCGCCTGATGATGTTGCTGCCGTCGATATGACAACCAGCACAATGAACGCTAAATATTTGTTCACCGTTAACTGTGTCTGCTGCACTAACAGGCAAAGTAAAAGTACTGATTAATAACAAAAACGTTACTAATACTAATGTAAGTAGTTTTTTCAATTAACTTCTCCAGATTTGGACATACTAGTTACAGGCATAAGTATCAGAACCAATACTAGAGGGATTCAAAGTCAGTTGTAAATCCGGCAAAATTTGCACAATCTTCTTGAAAAGCTTCTGCATCACTAACATCCTCAATTTTATAAGACATGATGCGCGTACCATCTGGCATTTTTTTGGAACCAATCAATTCACCTTGATATTTCTCTGCGATCGCTTTAAAATCAACACCATAGAGTTTCCAGGCATCACCCGAACAAGTAATATTTACTTGCCACATATTTAACTCCCAATTACTACCAACAAATATTCATCATCTCATAAATGGGCAACATCTTACACATCACCTCTTTGGGGTTGGAATTTTCTATCTAAAGGAAGTGCCTAGCTTAATCAGGCTACGCCATAATGTTGAGGTAGGAACATCTCTAGAAAATTTTATCCAAATTAGTTAAATTCCAAGAGTTGAAAATGCCTAACAATATCAAGCAACAAATTCAAGCCGACTTACAACAAGCAAAAGAAACTGGACAATTAAGAACTGAGCGGATTCGAGAAATAGTAAAATCCGCAGTTTCTCAAGTAGCTTCTGAATTTAAACAAGGTTCTAGTGAAGTTCGTAGCATTGTGAAAGATGCAGTTTCTGCTGTAGTTGAAAACTTCCAAGAAAAAGGTAGCGAACTCAAAGATGAAGTGACAGCTTCCATTGAAGGAGCGTTGGAAGGAATTAATAGTCAAAGACACGAAAGTATTGCTAAAACTCAGACAGATATCAAGCGGCTACAGGCTCAACTAGATGGTGAAGAAGAACAACTCCAGCAAGAGGTTGATGTAATTTTGGCAGAGATTGAAGAGACAGGTAAGGAAAAACCTGCGAGTACCAAAACTGCAATTGATTCTGCTGTCAATGCAATTAAAGATAGTGAAGAAGTAGGATTATTAAAGAAGCGTTACGCGCAACTGCAAGCACAGCTAGCCATTGTCCGAGCTAATATGGCTGCACGCTACGGCGGACGTAATATGGAAGTTCAAGATTATCTAGACGAGGCTAAACACTGGTATGATAAAGCTCGTCCCCAAGCAGAGTCTATGGCTGTACAGGTAGAACAGAAGCGATCGCAACTAGAAGAGCAATTAGGTGAAGCTGGTACATCTTTAGCAAGAAAAGAGCGCCAAATCAAACAAACGTTGAGGCAGTTACTTTTAACAGCAGCTGACTTGTTCAAAGATAAGCAACCTGCTGATAAAGAGCGGGAGACTATTCATAAATAGACTGTTTTAACGTTTAATTGACTTACAAAAGTAGGGTGGGAAATTCTCACCCTACTTTTGTTGAAACAGTAGTTTTCATTAAATTTTTATCAAAAGCCCTTACCCTAAATTCCTCTCCCCAGCTGGGGAGAGGGACTTTGTTTGAAAACTTTGAAATTAGCTCCCCTTCTCCCAATTTGGGGAGAAGGGATTGGGAGATTGGGAGATAAGGGCTTTACTATTGCACTGTATTATAAAAAGTAGTAAATGGGTAATTGTCGTGCAACAATTACCCATTTATAAAACTCTTATTGCGTATTAGTAAATACGTCCTTCTCGATTAACTTGCTCGTCATGCTTGGCGATAACCCAAATTGCATGAATACTACCGGGAAGCCAACCTAAAACTGTAAGCACAATGTTAATAATCAGAGTCGGGCCAACTCCAACTGTCAAGAAAACACCTAAAGGAGGAACTAACAAACCTAGAAGAAAACGAACTAATTTCATGATGTTACAACTTTGTGATTTTGTTTAATTACATTCATTTGAGGATGCCGAGTTAGGAAATCCATCTTCGGAGATTTTATGTAGGTGAGAAACGTTATTTAACTGGCGTTTCTACTCCTTCTAACTTATCTAGAAGAAGGTAATTCAGCTTTATTATTTAGATCACCACTGCTAGTTAAAAGGTTTCTTTCAACAAAGTAGTTGTTAATAAAGGTGTTAGCAAAGGTTAAAATTACTGGACCAAGCAGGAAACCAATAATTCCGCGAACTGCGAACCCAGGAACTAGCACTGCTGCTAACCAAAAACACAAACCGTTGACGACGAGCGAAAATGCTCCAAATGAGAGAAAGTTAAGTGGTAGGGAAAGAGCAGACAGAACTGGTTTAACTGAACCGTTAATTAGACCAATTATTAAAGCGGCAATCAAAGCTGCGGGGAAATTAGCAATATTAACGCCTGGAACAACTAAATCAACAATCAACAGGCTCAAAGCTGTAGCTAGCGCGGTTAAAAATGGAGTCAACATTTTTTCTTACCTAAATAACTAGAGATTTTTTTACGACTTCTTATATGATCTTTAACTATCTGCTAGGGTTTCACCTCCCTTGCAAGATAGAATTTCTTTCTACCATTAGGTCTATCATTGAGAAAACTATAGTGATTCTAAATACACTTTATGGGCGCATAGCTGTATGCCTATACATTAAACATAGGAATAGAGACGTAGCAGTGCTACGTCTCTACAAGGGTTCTGGATAACACATATTAATTTCTGGAGATTTCTAAGGTATTGCAATGTTTTTAAGGGCGCGTTAAACAAATTTAACGCTCCCTAGAAATTTAAGATTAATTTAATGTCACAAGGCAAAAATCACTCAGGTTATCCCGACTCAGGCTTATAGTAAAGGGCTGATTTATATAAGACTTGTTCTTGATGGGTTTCTAAAGTGCAATCAGACAAAGGATAAGTTACACAAGTAACAACATAACCAGCCTGTATTTCGCTGGGGCGCAGAAATTTTTGCTCACTTTGATCGACTTCACCACTAATAAGTTTAGCAATACACGCAGAACATTCGCCTTGTTTACACCCAGATGGTAGGCGGATACCAGCTTCCTCCGCCATATCCAGAATATATTGATCGTCTGGTACTGGAATGGTGCGATCTAATCCAAGTGTAGGATTGATAAATCGAACTTGATAAACTACCATCTGCTGTTTCTAATTATTGTTTAACTGCTTTCATCGACAAACTAATCCGTTTGAGTTTCTCGTTGATTTCTAACACCTGGACTTTGACTACTTGTCCAACTTTGACAATTTTGTTGGGATCGTCTACAAATCTATCAGCAAGTTGGGATATATGCACCAAGCCATCTTGATGTACGCCGATATCCACAAATGCACCGAAGTTGGCGACGTTCGTCACAATTCCCTCTAGTTCCATTCCCACATTTAAGTCCCTGATTTCTTTAATTCCTTCTCTGAAGGTGGCATACTTAAACTCAGCACGAGGATCTCTACCTGGTTTTTCGAGTTCGCTGAGAATGTCGCGCAGTGTGGGTTCGCCGACGCTATCGGTAACGTATTTCTTCAGGTTGGTCTTTTTGAGTTTTTCGGCAATTTGTGTTACCTGATTTAATGGCACACTTAGATCGGATGCGATCGCCTCTACTACAGAATAACTCTCTGGATGCACTGCTGTATTATCCAAAGGGTTATCACCACCGCGAATCCGCAGAAAACCCGCTGCTTGTTCAAAAGCTTTTGGCCCCAACTTCGTAACTTTCAACAGTTGTCGGCGATTTTTAAAGGCTCCATGCTGGTTGCGATGGGCGACAATATTATTGGCAACAGTTGCCGTAATCCCAGAGACGGAAGTGAGAAGTTCTTTGGAAGCGGTGTTTAAGTCTACGCCGACGTAGTTAACGCAGCTTTCCACAGTGTCATCCAATTTCTTTTTCAACAACTTCTGATCGACATCGTGCTGATATTGTCCCACACCAATCGATTTGGGATCGATTTTCACCAGTTCCGCCAAAGGGTCTTGCAAACGGCGACCGATGCTAATGGCACCACGGACGGTAATATCTAAATCGGGAAACTCTTCCAGCGCCACAATACTAGCAGAATATATAGATGCGCCAGACTCATTCACCATCACCTTAACTGGTTTGCGTTCTATGGTTTGCAATACTTGCGTGACAAATTCCTCTGTCTCGCGGGAGGCTGTACCGTTACCGATGGCGATTAACTCAATTTTGTACTTTTCAATCAGATTTTTGACAGTTTGTGCTGCTTTGAGTCGCTGTTCAGCCGCTTGGTGGGGAAATACCGCCTGATATTCCAAAAATTGTCCAGTTTGGTCGAGGACGGCAACCTTACACCCAGTTCTAAATCCAGGGTCTATCGCTAGGGTTGGTTTCATCCCTGCTGGTGCAGACAGCAGCAACTCCCGCAGATTAGTTTCAAATGTCTTAATTGATTCTATATCTGCATAAACTTTTTTATCAGAAATTACCTCTCCCATTAGAGAGATTTTCATCAAGCGGTTGAATGCATCCTTCAGCATCGCCTGATAAAAATCCCGAATTGTCCGTACTTTGGTTTTGATTTCTTTCGACTCAAGATAGTAAAGTACCGTATCCTCATCAAAAGCAATTTCAAAGCTTAATACTTTCTCAGTTTCACCCCGACACAACGCCAGCATATTGTGTGGTGCAATATTTTTTACCCTAATTTGATAGTTACGATACATCTCAAATTTGGTTGTACCTTCGGGATAATCATCTTTGATGCGGGAGACAAATACACCTTCTTCTAAAAGATAGTCGCGGATATATGCGCGTAACTCAGCTTTTTCAGCGACTTCTTCCGCTAAAATGTCAGCAGCACCTTTGAGCGCCTCTTCTGCTGTTTTTACTCCCTGCGTTTCCGAAATATACTTAGCCGCTGCTTCCTCTAGTGAAGCCGTTGCAGCATTTTTGACATTTAACGACTTGATGAACTCTGCTAGGGGTTCTAGTCCTTTTTCTCTAGCGATGGTGGCGCGGGTGCGGCGCTTTGGTCGATAAGGTAAGTATAAATCCTCAAGTTCAGTTTTTTGTAAGCAGGATGAGATTTTGGCTTTAAGTTCATCTGTAAGTTTACCTTGTTGAGCGATCGCACTTAAAATCACCGATTTCCGTTCTTCCAGTTCTGTTAAATAAGTATATCGATCAGCCAGTTCACGTAGTTGCACTTCATTCATCTCATCGGTGCGCTCTTTCCGGTAACGTGCAATAAAGGGAATTGTTGCACCCTCCGCCAAAAGTTCCAGCGCGTTTTGCACCTGATGGGATTTGAGGTTTATTTCAGTTGCCAGTATTTGAGGAATGTTCAGCATTAGGTGTCTAAAATGAAAATGCTACTTCTAAAGGTAATATGCTAGATCCTTATCCTGGCGCAAGGCCAAAGTTTTAAGCTAATTTACCAGAGGATTGCTCGCAAGAGTACAATTGGCGAAATAGACAAAACCCACCTACGCAAGTTTTATAACCCTTTCAATCCGCGTAGATGAATGAGAATTTGTCTATCACAGCGCAGCTTGGCTGAGTCGGGAGAAAGGCAAAAGTAACATCATCCACAGAAATTGTCTGTTCCTAAACACTAGGCAAAATCGCGTAGCGTTTCGTACCTAATTTTAAAGCCTGCTACGCACACCATCCACCACAAAAAAAGAGTTGTCAAGCTTTTAGGCCCTTCATCTGTCGCAATAATTATTCCAATTGGCTTAATATATAACGTTGCATAATCTTGACTTTCTATAATATTTATTTCGCTCGACTGTTGTAGCCAAAACCTTGTTGGGTGTAAGATCAACCAACTTCCAAAAAATTCGTTTTAAAAACACTACAACCTTTAGTTCAGAGGTTAGTAAAATGGCTTTGTTTTTCTTGATACCACTATGTACTGCTTTAGCTACTGGCTATTTCTTCAAAAAGAGTAGTGATGAAATTGCATATCTTGCAGGTGTATTTGCAGCTATTAGCTTGATTTTAACTTTAGTATTAGCACCTTGGCAGATTCAGTTTGGATTATTAATCATTGTCTTCGTCATTACCAACAGACTTTTACAAGATAATGAGTCCAAACAATAGGAAAACAACCTAGAGAAACCTCTATCCAGGCAAAAAAACTTAGCGTTGTTTTTGTTGATACCACTATGTACTGTTTTAGCTACTGCCTGCTTGTTCAAAAAGAGTACTAATGAAATTGTCTGCTTTGCAGCTATTAGCTTGATTTTAAGTCTAGTATTAGCACCTTAGCAGATTCAGTTTGGATTGTTAATCATTATTACCAACAGACTTTTGTGAGGATAATGAGTCCAAACGATAGAAAAACCTCTACCCAGCCAAGGAAAATTGGCGGACTACTAACTCTGTCTGAGATAGGTAAATTTAGATGAAGATTTTTGTGGATAGATAAAAAACAATTCAAACTCTTGATTGTCATCTAAAAATTACGGCTGTAATTTAGTGTAACGTTGTGTGATATTATCAGCACAAGTAGTGTTGTTCAAGTTTCAATTTTCCTTGAATCAACTCTTAGCTTTGCATTTATCGAGTCTAATACTAACTCTTTACTTCTACAAGTTTAATAACCAGAAATTACTTCATAAATGTACAAATTTCCAAGACAAAAATTCATAATAAATGAGGATTTTTATTTTATGAAGTTTTTGTTTAAGTGTATTTGTCAGTAGATAAATTTTTGATAAAGTATGGCGATAAATTTGCAACATACCTTTCTCGTGGTATTCTAGTAAGTAATTACATGTAACAATAAATTTGGAGAAAAAAGCCTATTTAAAACTACGAGGAAAAATCAAGCAAACCTAATACTAAATGGTGTAGAAGGATCTCAAATTCAATGCAAGCAACGTCAACTTAAAGTTGATTAGCCAACGCTAGTTTGAATTAGTTGTTTTGTTAAAAAGGCTCCATTTGGACATTCAGTAAAATTCCCCATAAACCTGTAAAGCGTATTACTGTAGATTGATTTATCTCCTATCTATGATTTACGCAGCCAGTCAGACTTGTATTACTTATTGTGTTCCCATGCCCAAAAAGAGCACGTATACATACTCAATTTGAGTAAAAACCTTTACTTTTATAAATCGGCTTAATTGCCAGCTGAGATTACAGATATGTCTGTGAGTCGGGAGAAAGTTTATGATATGTCAATACATTAATCAATTTTCCTGGAACAAATAGAGAATATTTATCAATCCAGCTAGGTTTTATAGTTTGAGAAGATCAATAGTATCTTCAAAAGATTTCTACAACAGGATACAACTGATGAAAGTTAATGAATCGGTTAATCAAAAATTCTAGCACTCCATTTTGATTTAGGTGCATCTGTTGAATATGTAGGTGGAATCGGAGTTCAGCATCAGCGATGTCTATGATGGGCTACATCTACGCACACTGCAAACTTTGTGTATGTAGAGAGAATTTGTGACAAAGTTCTCAACCTTCCCTATGTCTGCATCTACTACTAGATTATCGCGATCGCGCTAAAAAAAAATAGTGTTGGAGCAAACCTGGGTAGCACAGAAAATATCTGTAATTCACAGTTGGGCAAACTCTAAATTGATTGTCCCAATTGCCAAGCAATAAACTGGTTTGCTTGGGAGTATAATCCAGTAAAACAATTAAGCCTGCTTTACTCCGAATCATATCGAACGTTTCCATGATAGAGCAATCATCTTGGAATATGACATAGTATTTAGTTTTTAACTCTAGGGCATGAGCTTCAACGATCATTTTGATATCAGTCACTTCAACATAGTCTTCCTAATGTTCAAAACAACTGGTTTTTTACTGCCCAGTTCATACCTACTATCTTGATTAAGGCAAAGTACGATGAAATCTATGTCGCAAAAAAGTTCAAACTTTAAAATAATCCCTTATATTATTTTATTTGTAAGTATTTTATTTAGTATCTGTGGACAATTGCTGATGAAAAATGCCATGATTTATACAAATGAGGGAGTATTTACTTGGGAGTTTTTTCAGAAATTATCATTAGCTATTACTGTTTACTGTTTAGGAATAGTAAATTGGATATTGGCTCTGCGCTCTGTAAAATTGAGTATTGCTTATCCCCTGACTAGTTTAAATTATGTTGGGATACTTTTCGGTTCATACTACTTTTTTAATGAGGTTATTACATTAACTCGAATAGTAGGAGTCATCACTATCTTCGTGGGTGTTCTTTTAGTAGTTAATCCCATAAGAAAGTTCAAATTTAGATAATTAATTACTTCAAAGAAAAAGTTAAAAATGAGTATTTTTACTTGGCTAAATTTAATGCTTGTCGTTTTGTTTGGAACAACAGCTCAACTTTCACTCAAATATGGACTTTACATTTCTAATTCTAATAAAGGAGAAAGCGGCTCTCTCAAAAATCTCTTATTATCTCGTTATTTTTTGATTTGGTTTATCTGCTATACATTTATGACTATATTGTGGCTTTATGTATTGCGGACAATTCCTTTAAGTCAAGCGTTTCCAGTTTTAGGATTAATGTATGCATTTGTACCAATTGCTTCTCACTATCTTTTAAAAGAAGAGGTTATGTTTAGCCAGTGGTTAGGAATTTCCGTTATTATAACTGGCGTAATTCTAGTTGTACATTAACAGCTTAATAGGCAAATAATCAGATTATTAATACTAACAATTTCTGAACATCATCCTCTAAAACATTTTCACAAAATCTAAATTTAATTTATGAATATAGGCATCGTTGGCGGAGGCATAACTGGGCTAGTATTAGCTCAACGTCTTTCACATCAAGGACATAAAGTCACTGTCTTTGATAGTAACAAGCAGCTTGGTGGACTTACTACCTATCATGATTACGGATTATTTACCTGGGATCGCTTTTATCACGTTATCCTACCTTCTGATACTCACTTAATAAATTTTCTTAGAGATATTGGTCTTGGAGATAAATTGCGTTGGCATCGAAGTTTAACAGGTTTTTACGACAAGAAAAAGTTTTATTCTATTAGTAACAGTATAGAATTTCTGCGTTTTCCTCTATTTGGACTTATAGGTAAAATCAGATTAGCTTTTACTCTCCTATATGGTTCACGCCTTAATAACTGGCGGCGTTTAGAGAAGATTTTAGTTGAAGATTGGCTATTGAAACTAGGTGGTAAAAACACATACGAAAAGCTCTGGAAACCTTTGCTTTTATCCAAATTAGGAGAAAACTATAAGCGAATATCAGCAGTTTTTATCTGGGCTTATATCAAACGACTATTTTCAGCGCGCGATTCTTCATTAAATAAAGAACAACTTGGTTATGTCTCTGGCGGTTATAAAACTGTTTTTGACCATATAGAAAAATTAATTTACGCGGCTGGAGGTCATATCCACAAAGGTATTGCAGTTAAATATATCGCACCTCATCCAGGGGGTGGAATGTGGGTAGAATATCAGGGTAAAAAAGAGCATTTTGATAAAGTCATCTTTACTGGCCCAGTTAATATCTTGCAACAGGTTGCTGCCAAGGAACTAGTGAAAGTTTTAGGCACTGGTGAAACAGTAGAATACCTGGGTGTAATCTGCATGGTACTGATTACTCATAAACCTCTAGTTCCTTATTACGTAGTAAATATCGCCGATAAAAATATTCCTTTTACCGGAGTTATTGGTATGAGTAACTTAGTTTCTTTACAAGAGACAGCAGGGTATCACATTACATTCCTACCAAAATATATACTTTCCACTGACCCGTTGTTAAAACAACCAGATGACGAATTACGCCCAATATTTTTCCAAGGTATACGTTTAATGTTCCCCGAACTCAAAGCAGATGACATTGTGGCAGCACATATTAATCGAGCGATTAAAGTACAGCCACTACAAGTTTTAAATTATTCCAGCCTTGTTCCAAAAGTGAGTACTGAAAACGATGATTTTTTCGTTGTCAATACCTCACAGTTGGTTAATGATAGCGTCAACAACAACGCAGTAGTTCGACAAGTCGATGAATTTCTCCAAAAATCAGCATTACTGAATTCTTGAAATTTGAGTAATCACATTTTATTTTAAAAATCACACGAGGTCTTTATGAGTCTTTTTGTACTTTTACCCGCATATAACGAGCAAGAATCAATTCGACCCTTGTTCAAAAAGTTTCAAACATTGCAGCAAATCTTTAATATAGAGATAGAACTGATTCTTGTCGATGATGGCAGTAGTGATAAAACTGCTCAGACTGCTTTAGAAGAATCTCAATCACTGGGTATATTACTGAAATTAGTCCAACATCCCAAAAATGCTGGTTTAGGTCAAGCAATTAAAACAGGTTTTACGACTTTCTTAGAAATTTCCAAAGAAGGTGATTTTTTAGCAGCGATGGATTGCGACAATACTCAACCACCAGAACTGTTAATAAAAATGTATGACACTATGATAGCTGGTAGCTATGATATTGCGATCGCATCTAGATATCGAAAAGGTTCTAAAGTCATAGGCTTATCAAAATTTAGAGAGCTGATGAGTTACGGAGCCAGCTGGCTTTTCAGAATTGTAGCCCGTGTACCAGGCGTAAAAGACTACACTTGTGGTTACAGACTGTATAACCGTACTTTCCTCAGTAAACTGGATATGTATTATGGGGACAATCTATTCACTGAAAGTGGATTTGCTTGCATGATAGATTTACTGCTAAAAGCCAAAGCCCTCAAACCAAAAATCGTAGAAATTCCAATGATTTTGAGATACGATCAAAAGCCGACTGCTAGCAAAATGAAAATTCTTAAAACTATTACTCGAACACTGAAGCTCTTGTTTAAGAATCTAGCATCAACAGAGCCAAATTCCAATTTAGGTCAGACTTTAAAAGAGCAAGAGACAGTGAGAATTCCACTTAAAATGGCAAATCGTAAATAAACCTGAGAAGAAAAGTCTGGATTCTTTGGTTGAGAACAGTGCCAGGTAAATACATAAGTATAAGTGTATTTTATTCTACACTTACACTTTCAGCGGAGCTTTCCTTGCTCCGCTTTTGTATTCTGACTTGTGAATTCTTCGTCAAATAGCTTCAAATTTATAGTCTGTGGGCGGATTTGCCAAGGCGTTGTTAAAGGGGAGGGAAATCCACACGTTTTTCTAGCAACTGTGGCTTTTGCTCATTTGTTAGACTGAACAAACCAGGATTTTTCAGTCAAATCTCTGAACTACGCCAGCAGACGAGGCTACCCATGCTTACAAGTACGCTACTTCTCTCGAATCAACTTCCCACTCTCCAATATTCCTCCACACCAGAGCGTTTCGATGAAACTTGGGAAGCCCCCCTGGCTACCCTTCTGGGACTAGGACGCGCCGCTGGTGCTGACTTCATCGAATTATTTTTAGAGCGTCGCAACTATATTAGTTCTCTTGCAGAAGACGACGCTATCACAAGTATTTCACCCAGTCTGTCTACAGGCGCGGGAGTCAGGGTATTTCGCGGTAAAGCTGACTGCTACGTTAGCACCAATGACCTTTCGTTTTCCGGTTTGAAAGCAGCCTTAGAAAAAGGTCTTTCTATCTTGGGATTACAACTACCCACTCCTAAAGCTTTCATCCCAGAAATCAACCTAGAATTACTGAGAGATTATGCCACCAAAAGAGGTAAAGATGCATGGCTACCTGTGTGTAGCTCCATCCGAGAAATGGGAGAAATCCTCCTAGATGGTACAGCCCACCTGAAGCAAAAAGCTAGCCACGTCCAATCGCGCCGTGCTACCTATTTCCGGGATTGGCAAGAAGTTTTAATCGCCGCCAGTGACGGGACTTTTGCCCGTGATATTCGCCTCACGCAATCAGTAGGATTTAACCTATTGTGTGCTGATGGTGCTAATCGTACCTCAATTGGCGATCGCGCGGGTAACACTAGTGATGCCAACTTCTTGAGAACCTGGGATTCTCAACAAGCCGCTGAGAAAATAGCAGAATCGGCTGGAAAAATGCTTTACGCAGATTACGTGGAATCGGGTACTTATCCCATCATTATGGCCAATCACTTTGGCGGCGTAATCTTCCACGAAGCTTGCGGACACCTGCTCGAAACCACTCAAATTGAACGCAATACCACTCCCTTTGCTGACAAAAAAGGCGAAAAAATTGCCCATGAAAGTTTGACAGCCTGGGATGAAGGGCGCTCTGAAAATGCCTTCGGAACAATTGACATGGATGACGAAGGTATGCCTGCTCAAAGAACCTTATTAATTGAAAAAGGCGTTCTGAAAAACTTCTTAGCAGATAGAACAGGTTCTACACGCACCGGACACCCCAGAACTGGAAGTGGACGCCGCCAAAATTATACCTATGCTGCTGCTAGCCGGATGCGTAATACTTATATTGATTCTGGCGAATATAGCAATGATGAATTATTTGCCTCCGTTGATAAAGGTATTTACTGTAAAAAGATGGGTGGTGGTAGCGTTGGTGCTACGGGTCAATTTAACTTTAGTGTTGATGAAGCCTATTTGATTGAAAATGGCAAAATCACCAAACCGCTAAAGGGAGCAATTCTCATCGGTGAAGCCAAGGAAATTATGAATAAAATTTCCATGTGTTCTCAAGATTTGGAGATTGCACCAGGTTTTTGTGGCTCAGTCAGTGGCAGTATTTACACCACAGTCGGACAACCTCATATCAAGGTTGATTCTATTACCGTCGGTGGACGATAAGAATTTTAGACTTTAGATTTTGGATTTTGGATTGTGAGTGAGCAGGAGTTTAAGGCTAGAACAAAGCAGCTGGCATTACGAGTCATTCGTCTAGTTGAGCAACTGGCACAAACTAGAATTTCTGATGTCATTAGCAAACAGTTATTACGTTCCGCAACTTCAGTTGGTGCTAATTATCGAGCAGCCTGTAGAGCTAAATCAAAAGCTGATTTAATTGCCAAACTCAGTATCGTGGAAGAATAAGCTGATGAAACGCTTTACTGGTTAGAGCTTGTTATTGAATCTGGATTAATGACAGCAGAAAAACTAAAAAGCCTAATGCAAAAAGCTAACGAAATTCTAGCTATGACTGTTGCATCAATAAAAACACTACGAGAAAAATATAAGTCATAACATCCAAAATCCAAACTCTAATATCAAAAATGGAATCGTTTCCAATCCAAAATCTAAAATCCAAAATCTAAAATTGACTATGCCGAATATCAATGAAATTGCAAATTCTGCCAAGGACAATGCTGATAAGCTTGGCATTAAGAAATTCGACATTTATGGCTCAACAGTAGATGACACTAGCGTGCAAGTAGACCAAGGTGAGCCAAAACAGGTCAAAGCTTCAAACCGCTCTGGTGTTACTGTTCGTGTTTGGAATGAAGATAATACAATGGGTGTCACCAGCACCACAGATGTAGACCCCAAAGGATTGGAATTAGCTTTGAAAACTGCCTACGAAGCCAGTTTCTTTGGTGTTAAAGAAAATGTTCCTGATTTTAGTCCAGAGGCTACTACTCCGATTTCAAGTAAACCTCAGGCTAAAACATCCCAAGCACCTGTTGCTGAACTTATAGAAAAATTGTTGGTAGCTGAAAAAGAATTACTAGCGGCTCATCCAGCAATTAAAGGTGTACCTTATAATGGTTTGTCACAAAGAGATATTGACAGATTTTATCTCAATAGCGACGGCGCAGTGAGAACTGAATCTCACTCTTTGACATCAGTTTATCTTTACAGCAAAACTGAGGAAGAGGGCAAAAAGCCGCGCAGTGCAGGCGCTTTTAGAATCAACCAAAATTTAGATAATCTAGATATTAATGGTTGCATCAAAGAAACCGCCGATAAAACTATCAGTCACTTGAATTATGAAAAAATCAAAACTGGTAAATATCGAGTTGTTTTCTCTGCGGAAGCTTTCTTAAGTCTGTTGGGCGCTTTTTCTAACTTGTTCAATGCCCAAAGTATTTTAGACAATCAAAGTCTATCTACTCCTGATGATTTAGGTAAGCAAATTGCTTCTCCTCTGATTTCAGTTTTTGATGATGCACTGCACCCAGCTAACGTTGGTGCGGAAAGTTTTGATGGCGAAGGAACCCCCACTCGTCAAATCTCGCTAATTGAAAATGGCGTTTTAACAAGCTTTCTCCATAGTGCAGGCACTGCTAAAAGATTAAATGCCCAGCCAACTGGTAATGCTAGTATTGGCGCAAAAGTCAGCGTCAGTCCCAATTTTTATCACGTATTTTCAACAGCAACTCCTGAGCAAGAGTTTAGCTTAGACACTGCTGAAAATGTGATTTTTATCGATGATTTACAAGCTCTCCATGCTGGAGTTAAATCCTTGCAAGGTTCCTTTTCTTTACCGTTTGATGGTTGGCTAGTTAATAAGGGAGTAAGGACGAGTATTGAGTCAGCAACTGTTGCTGGCGATTTCTTGGAACTTTTGAAGTCAATTATTTATGTAGAAAAAGAGCCAGAGTTAACGCCAGGGGGAGTCTGCCCGAAAATCTGGGTTAATGAACTATCGATTACCGGCGAATAAAACTTAGGAAGTGCAGAGTTAAGAGTTTAACTCTTAACTCATCACTTGGAAATCATGACTCACCATTAGTCTTCACCGCCAATGCTAATGGCAGTATTAAATACATCAGCACCGCTTAAATCAATACCAGCTAAAACAGCGCCATCTACGTCACTATTATATAAACGGGAATTACTCAAATTCACGTTGGTAAGATTGGCATTATTTAACATCGTATCGCTAACAAATGCTTGTGTGAGATTAGCAGACTTTAAATTAGCTCCAGTTAAATCTGCACCTTCTAAGTTAGCACCTTCGAGATTAGCTCCTTTTAAATTTGCATTTCTCAAGTCAACACCGATTAGATGAGCGCCTTTGAGGTTAGCTCCTGCTAGATTGCATCCCGAACATTCTCTAGTTTCTAACAAGCGGCGGACAGGGGCGGAATTTTCTGCTTTGACGGGAATGGGAGCAGCTAAGGATAGCGTGCTGAGTAAGGCTGCTGCCGTCAAAAAAATTCGTTTCATAATTTACCTCGGACACTTCTAGAAGTCATTAAATTCTGAACTTCTACGATACCAGTGTGCCAAGATTACAGAATTCTGTCCTCATGCCATCGGAGGAATAATAAATTCGATCAGATTAGATATTGTTCCGTAATGTACTCCGATGGGAGTAAATTTCAAACTGAGATTATATTAAGCCTTGCCGCTACCTAATAGGTACAAGAGTGCCATCCGAACAGCGACACCGCTGGTAACTTGTGATTGAATTAGACTAAACTCTGGGTCATCCATCAATTCAGAACTAATTTCAACACCACGGTTGACTGGGCCTGGATGCAAAACTTTGACGCTAGGTTTACAAAGTTGCAGTTTTGTGCGTGTAATGCCAAATAGCTGATGATATTCTCGCAAACTTGGCAGCAAATGAGCCGTCATCCGTTCCTTTTGCAGACGTAAAGTCATGACAAAATCGGCATTCTGCAAAGCTGGTTCTAGCTGCCAATGTAGAAATAGTTGGGGATTGGGGGAATAACTTCTGCCTTCTACTTCCTCCGAGATAAACTCGGCAAAGAATTTAGGTAAGAGGGTTGGCGGTGCTGCCAAATGCACTTCGGCACCACTGGCAATTAAACTCCAAATATTTGATCGCGCCACACGAGAATGGAGAATATCCCCAACAATGGCAATCTTTTTCCCCTTTAAAAGTTCCAGTCGCGGGTGATCTGGGTCAATTAGAGTAGTTATGGTAAATAAATCTAGCAGTGCTTGAGAAGGATGCTCATGTTGACCATCACCAGCATTGAGGACGCTAACTCGTACACCTAGACGATCCATTTCAGCCGCGATCGCATTTGGTACTCCTGCCTCTCGATGGCGGACTACCATAATATCAGTTCCCATAGCCAAATAAGTTTTCGCCGTGTCGAGAATTGTTTCTCCCTTAGTCATAGAAGATGTGGCGGCGGCGAAGTTCAGCGTATCCGCACTTAAACGTTTGGCTGCAAGTTCAAAACTGCTGCGAGTCCGGGTAGACGATTCAAAAAATAAATTCGCCACCACCTGTCCCTGCAAAGTTGGCACTTTCTTTGTCCGCCGTGATAGCACCTCTTGAAAAGAGGCAGCAGTTTGCAAAACTGTATCGTATTCAGTGGTGGTGAAGTCAGCTAGGGAAAGAATGTGATGACGATTCCAGGTAGTAGTAGGCATAGAATTTGGGGAGTGGGGAGATGAGGGAGTGGAAAAGCAGGGGAGCAGGGGAGCAGAGGAGAAGTTGCAGTAAGTTTTTCCCCTCTGCTCTTCTGCCCCTTTGCACCTCTGCCTCTTGTGCCCAATGCCCAATCCCCTATGCCCCATGCCCAATGCCCAATCCCTTCATGTTGGTAAATGGAAAACGTTTAAAGCTAAAGAAATTAGGCTGAGGAACGTTAAAAACCCAATTGTATCTAGCATTGTAGTCACTAACGGGCCACTAACCAAAGCAGGGTCAAGCTTCAGCCGTGTCAAACCCATTGGCAGTAAAGTACCGAGTGTAACAGCTACAATTGTATTAGTTGCCATTACCATTCCGGCAATTAAAGCCACCCATCGTTCTTGGGGTCGCGCCCAAATTAAAGAAAGCAGGATCATGGTTGTGGCTAAAGCGAGAGCTGTACCTAAACCAGCTAGAAGTTCCTTGCGAAGAATTTTTAAGGTATCTTTGGGTGTTACCTCTCCCACTCCCAAGCCGCGAATTGTTACCGTTAATGATTGAATACCGACAGTACCACCAGTGTTAGAAAATATCGGCATGATTACTGCTAGAACTGGCACTGCGGCAATTACAGATTGAAATGGCGCGATCGCACTGGCTGCACCAATATACATTGCCATGATACCCAACAGCCAAGGCAAGCGGTTACGGATGGTGAGTAAGGGAGAGGATAAAGCAGCTTCATCACCACTCACACCCGCCAGTTTTTGGATATCTTCTGTGGCTTCTTCTTCCAAAATATCCATGACATCATCAATGGTGACAATGCCAACCAATCGGTCTTCTCGATCGACAACGGGGATCGCGATTAAGTCGTAACGCTGCATAATTCGCGCCACTTCTTCTTGAGGAGTTTCAGTTCTCACTTTGATGACGCGATCACTAGCGATATCTTTGATGAAAACATCGGGAAAGGTAAACAGCAATTGACGCAGTGAAACTACTCTCACCAGCGTCCGGTTATCATCTGTGACGTAGGCGTAGTAAATCGACTCCTTGTCTTCGTCCTGACGGCGGATTTTGCTCAGGGCTTCGCCTACAGTCAATCCTTGCCGCAACCGGACATATTCGGTTGTCATCACCCGCCCAGCAGTGCCTTCTGGATAGCCGAGAATCGTTGCTGTTGCTTGTCTTTGTTCTGGACTCAGTTCCTGCAACAGCCTTTTGATTACCCCAGCAGGCAATTCATCAAATAATTCTGCCCGTTCGTCGGGACTCATCTCTTCTACAAGGTGCACCACCTGGACATCATGCAGAGAATTAATTAGTTCTTCCTGTACCTCTGTCGGCAGATATTCAAATACATCAATTGCCTGACCTTTGTTGAGTAAACGGAATGCGATCGCCCGTTGTTGTTCAGGTAATTGTGTAATGTATTCTCCCACATCCACAGGTTGCAAGCGATTTAAATCCCATTTCAACTGGTTTAAATCGGTAGTATCAGTCAACAAATCACGAATATCTTCTGTGAGCATGATATATATCTCCTAAGTCTCCCCCGCGCTGGGAGACTTCCTCACCACAGCTCAGAGGAGGTTGATACTGCCATCTTGTGGACTATGGTCCATAAAATTTCAACAATTCAATATCGATAGCTAAATCAAAGCATTGCTAGTCATCATCCTAACCTGGAATAGCACTCTCCGGTAGATACTGAGAAATTTTTAGATTTTTAGTAGCTTTATGTACATTTTTTAGCTTACTACCCGGATTTTTTGGGGAATTATTCTGCGATCATAGTAAGTTTTTCCACTGATATAATCTGTGAAAACTGGCGATCGCTAATTAATAAATAACCATACGGATGGCTAAAAAAGGAGAGTTGTCTCCAAACCAGGGATTAGAAAACTTCTGCGTATTAACAAATGCTTGAGATACTCTTACTTGAGTGTTGTTAGCTGATTACTAAATCATAAATAGCTTCTAGCTTGGCAGTTTGCTTGCGAATATCAAAATTTTCGCAAATAAACTCTCGTCCTTTTTTACCCATACTTTTAGCTAAAGCCTGGTCAGACAAAAGAATATCTAATTTTTCTGCGAGAGCTTGATCGTCTTTTTCATCAACTAAAAAGCCAGTTTCTCCATCTAAAATAGCATCAGGGATAGCGCTATGCCAGGTAGAAGCTATTGGTAAACCAGAAGCGGCGGCTTCCAATATTGAAAGCGGTAAACCTTCGCTATCACCATTCTTTGCTGTTTGACTGGGTAGAGAAAATATTTCTGCATTTCTCATGGTTTTTTGAATCACTTCATAAGGTTTTGCCCCCATAAAATTGACTCTATTACTAATACCAAGCTCATCTGCTAGAGTTTTTAATTTTTCAGTCATTGTGCCATTTCCAATTTGAATAACTGACACATCTGGATGCTTACTGGCAATCCGGGCAAAGGCTTTTAATAGGGTATCAATTCCTTTTTTTTCAGTATGTCTGCCTACACATAAAATATATCTTTCACTTTTTGATTCACTGGCTGGGGCAAATTTTTCTAAATCTATACCACTATTTAGTTTAATAATTTTATCTTCAGGATAACCATATTCAATCATCTTTTTATATAAGAAACTAGAAAAAGCAATAAATTTAGATGCTTTTTGTTTTAATTCTTCTTCATGAAAAAGAAATTGATAGAATGCTGGATTACCTGACAGCCACATAGATCGACGTGAAACTGTGATATCAAAACCATAAAATGTAACGATGAAAGGAATATTTAATTTTTCTGCCAATCGCATTGCGTAAATACCATCTGGCCCAAAATGTCCGTGGATTAATTTTAGATTTTTTAGTTCAGCCTGTTTTCCAAACATATTTGGTGAAGCAGAAATTATATGAAATAATTGCTTAATTTTCCATTGGTCATCATCACTAATAGCAATATTGTCAAAAGGAATTTCTTCTAATAGTTTACAAGTCAGAAATAACGGTTTGTATGTTTGTAAATTCTGGGCTTGTTCTCCGATAAAAGTTTCTGATACTCTCGGATAAGCTCGACGATACATCCCAACTGTTTTCATTGTGTTACTCCTAATTTAAGATTAATATTTATCTTTCTAAAAAATGAACGAGATATTGGGTAAAAAACTTTTAAGTTCGTTATGCATTTACGCCCTTAGTTCTATCTGCTGCTATGTTGTATAAAATGGTAATTACCTGATTGATTCAGAACAGCAATAACAATACCAATTTTTAGTTTTTCCAAGCCAATATTAGTCTAAATCAAGGCTTTAATTATTTATGTTAGTAAGTGAAATAATAATTTTTCCGGAAGCTATTGTTTAGTAAATATCTTAGGGTGTAATAAAGCAAACTAGGATATTTATTATCTAAACAAACCTATTAATTTTTTATGACTTACGCATTGATAGACAAGCCAAAATAGCAACTATGCTTTTCAAGGCTTCTAGCTAGATTTTTGCTAGCCTACACAACTAACAAAATATGGTTTGTAAAAGGCTGAACCAAGGTATTTATGTGAATGCACAAGACGATTTATTTGTACAGTGCATAAGCCCTATTTTTTATCAAACTTGATTGGGTTGAGGATAGCCTCCCTTTGTTTACTGTAATTATTTGCTGAATGTTTAACACAAACACATCAATTTTAAAACATATCTACATTAAAATTATATTTATTTAATAAATATTTTTATAAAAATGATTTATTTTATACCAGCATAAGCATAACCTCGGAGTAGTGATTTAGTTTAGACTAGCATAAGCTCATCCTTCGGAGTTAGGCACTCTTGATTTTTTGACATCATCCCGCCACTGATATTATGTCCGGCTAATTAGTTATAATTCCCGAATCCATGCACAAAGCCCAAAAAGCCCTCACCTCTGCGATCCTAATGATAAGTTTTTAACCGGACACGATATGATTTAGTACACCGAATCAATATTGGATTCCCAAGACCACTCTTGAGAGTTCCTCTTTCTAAGACTCGACTCCTAAGAAACAAGGCAGGAGGCAGGAGGCAGAAGGAAAGAGGAATTGACGTGTTTCTTCCATCCATAACGGAAGCGAGCGCGTCCGTAAACAGCTTATATCAAGTCCGGTTAATCACTTATGATTACCGCATCTGTGCAAAAATCCCAAAAGCCTCTTTCCCCTTGCTCCCTGCCCCCAGCAAGAACTGTGGTCTAAATGATAAGTCTTTAGCCGGACATGATATTACTTGGAGGGATTTTTCCACTCACGCAGAGATCGATATTTCTAGAGGTGATTACGTTTTTGTATACCCTATGGTACGGAATCCCATCTCAATCTCCCATTCTCCATAGCCCAAGTGCAAGAAACCCACTACTTTAACGGGTTGAATTCTGCAAGTAGTTCTGAACCAAACCATGAAAACATCTACCAAATTGCTAGTTCGCCTGGACTATTACTCCATCTATACAAGTAGTATTTGGTATCAAGCAACTTCATGCGTAGTCACCTGGACGACGAAGAATCAGAAATGGGTTAGCAGATTTTACCTCATAGTCGCGGTAAAGTGTTTGAGCTTTAGCGATCGCTCTTAGGTGTGCCTAATTTTCTCTATACTTAGATATGTAATAAAAAATTGATACTATGTGATAGGCGCAATCGCTCTTTTCCTAAAAGTCACTTTTTGTAAGTGACTTGCAAAAAAGTATTAATGGTGGTATTGTGAATTTAAAGTTACGAGTTACGTAACGCATCACACATACTACTGTTCTGCTGCCGTTATTATGTCTCCGTCAAATGATTTTCCGAAGTACAAGGATAAAAGGACGGAGGAGTTTGTTGCTGGTAAAAGGGTAAAAGAGTTTCAGTCTTTTGAGAAACAAGCGTATAAACGACTTGAAATATTAGAGGCCGCCACTAGTAAGGAGGATCTAATGCAGCTACCTAGCAATCGCTTTGAGTCTCTAGGAAGAGATAGAGAAGGTCAGTACAGTATCCGAATTAATGAGCAGTGGAGAATTTGTTTTAATTGGACAGAAGGATCTCTTAAACCATTCAACATAGAAATCATAGACTATCACTGAAAGAGGTAAAATGACACGTCCACCTATCCACCCTGGAGAAATTCTTGCTGATGAAATTAATGAATTAGGTATGTCTGCAAGCGAACTAGCGCGTGTTCTTGATGTGCCTAAAAATCGGATTACCGAAATAATTAATGGACAGCGAGGAATTACTGCCGATACAGCTTTACGATTGGCACAGTATTTTGGGATTAGCGCTGAGTTCTGGATGAATTTGCAAAAAAATTATGAGCTTAGGTTAGCTGAACAAACAGTAGGCAAAAAAATCCAAGAGACCATTCGCCCTCGCGTATTAACTTCTTGTACATAAGTCACAGCTTATACTACCAGAGCTACTAATACAGCTATTAAAATGAGACTGCGACCACCCACATATCCAGAACAACTGCGAAATCTCCTACAACAAATTGTGTGGTTACAAATGGTGAGGTGAAATTGACAACAAATATTCCTAAAGAGTGATATGTGTAGCAACCTGCAATTATAAATCCCCCAACCAGGCTCACTTTGGGTATAAATTATCGTACGTATTAATGTGTGTTTGAAAAATATCATGTTTTAGTTTGCGATCGCTAAAATTCAGTATCCAGAGGCGTATTAACAAGAGATAATAATAAACTCACACCACCCTTAGCTATTGTCCCATCAACCATTACAGAACTTATTCTGGCTTGGTTTAGGTAATTCACTTGACAGTCACAGGGTCAAATTTTGCAAGTTGTTCTAAACCAAATCATGAAAACATCTACCAAATTGCGAGCTAGCCTAGACTATTACTACCAGCAAATCAAAACAATCATCCTGACTCGCCAGAATCCGATTACTGGTTTACTACCTGCGAGTACAGCGATTACAGCCCACGGCGATTATACTGATGCCTGGGTGCGAGACAACGTTTACAGCATTTTGGCAGTTTGGGGTTTAGGACTTGCATACCGCAAGATTGACGACGATGAAGGACGCACCTATGAATTAGAACACAGTGTCATCAAACTGATGCGCGGGTTACTCTTTGCAATGATGCGACAGGCTCATAAAGTAGAGACATTTAAACATACTCAGTCGCTACTAGATGGACTGCACGCCAAATATAATACCGCGACCGGCGATATTGTTGTTGGTGATGATCAATGGGGACATTTGCAACTTGATGCCACATCTATATTTTTATTGATATTGGCGCAAATGACCGCAGCCGGATTGCAAATAATCTATACGATTGATGAAGTGAATTTCGTCCAAAATTTAGTTTACTACATTGGACGAGCTTACCGCACACCAGATTACGGCATTTGGGAACGTGGGAATAAAATTAATCGTGGTAGTGCTGAGTTAAACGCCAGTTCTGTAGGCATGGCAAAAGCTGCTTTAGAAGCTATCAATGGACTGGATTTGTTTGGTGTGCGTGGTAGTCAAGCATCGGTAATTCATGTGCTACCAGATGAAATCGCCCGTGCCCGGATTACGTTAGAATCCTTATTGCCGAGAGAATCTGGTTCCAAAGAAATTGATGCGGCGCTGTTAAGTATTATTAGTTATCCTGCCTTTGCGGTAGAAGATTTGGAGTTACGCGATCGCACTTTAAACGATATTATCAATAAACTCGCTGGTAAATACGGCTGCAAACGCTTTCTGCGTGATGGACACCAAACCGTTTTAGAAGATAATCAACGTTTACACTACGAACCGTGGGAACTCAAGCAATTTGAGCATATTGAATGCGAATGGCCGTTATTTTTCACTTATTTAGTTCTAGATGGATTATTTAGCGGCGAACAAGAACAAGTTAAAAAATACCAAAATCTTTTAGAATCATTACTCATAGAACAAAATGGTTTGCGTTTATTGCCAGAACTTTATTATGTTCCAGCAGAAAACATAGAAGCAGAAAAGTTAACACCTCAAACGCAACCACGTTTCCCCAATGAAAATATTCCCTTAGTATGGGCGCAGAGTTTATATTTTCTTAGTCAAATGTTGAGTGAAGGGGTACTGGCGGTTGGTGATATCGACCCTTTGGGAAGACATTTATGTGTGGGCAAACAGCGCGAGGCATTGGTACAAATTGCCTTGTTAGCAGAAGATGAAGATTTACAAACGAAACTAGAAGTTCACGGAATTGAAGCACAAACGCCTACTCAAGTAGAACCGATTCAAGTGAGAAAAGCTGGAGAATTTTCCGCTATTTATACCCAAATCGGACGTAACGATAAACTTGGTTTAACTGGGCGCCCAGTGCGGCGGCTGCGGAGTTTAACAACATCTAGAATATTTCGGATTAGCGGTGAAACAATTGTATTTTTGCCTTCATTCTCAGACTCTCAACAGTTTTACTTAACTCTTGATTACCATTTTTTGCTGGATCAAATTAGAAGCGAACTAGCTTACATTCAAAAATATTGGAGCGATTTAGGTCGTCCTACCTTGACTTTAATGTTGACGCACACCATGTTAGAAGCAGGTTCGGAAGCATTACTGGAATTGATGCAAGAACTGAAAGATGGTGTTTGTAACGGTGTACGGGTGAAATTAGGGCGGCTAAATCAGCTAATGCTAACAGCCGGAATCCAAAGAATTGATTTTCTACCCAATGCAGAATTTTCGCGATCGCCAGTAAAAAATGCTAGCCCACGTTGCTATTATTTAGCATATCATCCTGAGAAAAATTGGCGCCTAGGACATACCCAAGAATTTCAAATGGAGTGTGAAACTAACTTCGGATTATTACTTTCTTATTTGCGTTCATCAGAGAATATCTACGAGCAAATTGAGTTATTGCAAACTTTAACTCGCTTGCAGGGAATGAAATTTGATACGGGGTATGGTGGCCCAGGATATCCTGTCACCGTAGGCGATTTACTAGATGAAGTTTACACCAAAGCTGGAGATTTAGGCATTTGGGCAGTAGTGCGTCGGGCTGCGGGGTTACGTCAAATGGTTGATATCAGCCTATCAGATGCAGTAACGAGTATTTTGGTAAGGGGCAAGCAAATTGCTGTGGGTAAAGCTTACAGTGAAGCGTCCTTGATTAGCGTACCCATGTCCCACGATGAAATTGCCGATAAAATTAATCATTTTTGTCGTGAGGATATCCGCGATCGCGTCCTCACTCAAGAGATTTTAATCTATCTTGGCATCTTAATTCGCTCAGAACCCGGACTATTCCAAGGACTACTAACGCTGAGAGTCGGCTATCTCATCTTATTGATCACCAGCGAACTAGCGCGGGAATTGCATCTCACTCAAGATGAAGCTTACGATCACTTAATGCAACTTTCACCCTTTGAAGTTAAAGTGCGCTTGCGTCAGGTATTAACTGGATATACTGGCATGAGTAACCTGTTACGCCAGCAAGAATCACTGCACGTCAAACAAAAAGAAAGTGATATTGCTTGGGTGGTGCTACCAGGAATCGCCGAAGGGATAGAAGTTCCGCCTGGAGGTTGGCGACGGTTTCGCCAAGCCGAGGGTGCGACAGGGCGCGTACCAAAAGAATTTTTTAAACAAGTTTGGCTATTAATGCAACATTGCAAGGGTTTAGTAATTGGCGATAAATTAGAGCGGCGCAATCGTTTAGATAGTGAGATAATGCTGTCGGAAATGACAGCCGGTGAAAGAAATTTTGCTCTGTTAGTTGAGCATTTGCTGAATAAAATCGAAGCTCCAGAATACCGACAAGTTAATATTGAAGCATTAATTGAATTAGGAGCGATCGCAGCCAATAATCCTAAGCTGCAAATTGAAGAATATATCGTTTTGGATGTGTTAATTGGTCATGCAGTGCGATTGGCATGGTTAGAGAATCATAGTCAACGCAGCGATCGCTATGATGAGGATAAGGCGAGTGCGTGGCGATCGTTTTACAATACTTCTCCTAGAGATTGCGCTAGTTATATTTTGAAGGCATTCAGGTTCTTGACGGAATTTGTGAAAGATTTTTAAACGCAGAGGGCGTTGAAAAAAAAATATCCCCCACCTTAGACTCCAAAAGCAGGGGTTTTATTAAAACTACTTAACAGAAACAGCATCAACATCAATAGTGCTTGCAGTGGAAGTAGAACCCTCTGGAGTATTAGGTACTTCAGTACCCACCTCACCCTTACGAGCTTTCCAGCCTTCAATCACTAGCCCAGACACCTCACTAACTAGCAGAGTCAAGAGGAAAACATCATCAATCTGTCCCACAACGGGTATAAAATCTGGGAGAACATCAAATGGGCTGACCAAATAGACCAACGTTCCTAAAATTACCCACCAACGGTATTTGGGGTTACGAAGTACATTGCGATACCAGGTGTAAAGTGATTGGATTGAAAATTTCATATTTTGAACCTCCAGTTATCTTTTATTTTGACAAATTATGCTAAAAACTCACGGTGCGAATAACCGTCCTAGTTAGTTAGGAAGACGCTACTAGTAATTTGTCAACAAAGATAAATAAGTAGGTAGTGGGTTCATCCTAAACATACATGAGTCCAATATAGACCGAACAAGAACAACCCCTTTCCTACTAGCATTGGGGAGTAATATTCAAAGCCTCTCCTTTTTTACCCAATTTTCGGGTGCAAGGCTGATTAATCGCTTGGTGCTGATATTTTCTGCTCTAGCCATAAGAGATATGCCTATGTACTGATTTTACTTTGCTAGAGATTTTATAAATTGCTCGGTATAGTCTTAAACTTCTGTGCAGATCCCAAAGAATAATCTTCCAATTTAAAATCAGCAAAAGGCTTCTTTTCTAACCTATTCCGTAGCGCCTCGTCAAGAATAACACCTGATGATTCTCTTTTAACACCAATAATTATTACACTTGTCTGATATGTAGTTAAATCCTGATTTGCCTGACAATCACTCCGTTGGAATTGACCCAAATTCAATAAGTGATAACTTTTGACACTTGGTGTATTAATAAATAATTTTTGAACCAAAAGTTGTATTTGTTTAGAACGTTCTAAAGCTAGACGTTCTTGAACTGATCTATTACCTTTACAAGAAGCTGTGCCGACAGAGATAATCTCATTGGGAGCTTCCATTATCTTCTCTATACCTTCTTGTTCTAAGTTCAACTTCAAAAGGTCAACACTAATAATTTCATCATTGTATTTAATTTGAAAATTGCTACCTAAAAGCCATTTATATTTTAGTGATAAAACCGTTATATTAAACTCAGCTATCCTTCCCTGGCTATCCCTACCTTCTTGATAAGAAAAGTAATCGATGTTACCTTTTTTTTCTGGATATTGTCTGTAATAAGATGTTTCAGAAAAATCTGATTTTCGCGTTGCTAAAGCCACGATACTAAGTAATCCTAATACCACTAATAGAACTGCAAAAAATGCCAATAGCGGCACTTTTTCCAGCTGCTTATTTGGAGGTAATGAGTTGTGATTAATATCTACAGGTAAATGTTCAAGGTTAGAAGATTCTAGTATATTACTATTTGTCAGAGTAGTGTCTGTTAATTGAGTTTCGATTTCTTCTAGGGAATACAAAATTTCTTGAGTACTGGCAGGACGTTTTTCTATATCTGACGCTGTTAGCCAATCAATTAAATTCAATAGTAAGGGTGAAATCTGGGTAGCATGATTTTGCCAGTGCAACAAATTTTGCTGGACATCATACATCTCCAAAGGATGATATCCTGTCAGCAAAAATACAAAAGTGCGTCCCAAAGCAAAGAAATCTGACTGCGGTACTGCTTGACCATTCATTTGTTCTGGGGCGCTGTAGCCAGATGACATAAGTGCTGTCATCTTGTCGCCGTTGCTTAGTTGGTCTTGGTAGGTTTTATTAATTTCACTGGCGGTGCCATAATCAATTAGTACTAGATTCCCCCAATCCTTCTCAAAGGGGGATCTAATCATGATATTAGATGGCTTAATATCTCGATGTAAATACTGTTTGCTATGTACTACATCTAAAATTTCTATCAACTGTCTTAACCAGTCTATGGCTTGTTCTTGGGATATGGGGCTATTTTGCTGCTGTAGCCACTGTTCTAAGTTGTAGCCATCGATTTTTTCCATTGCAATGCAATGCAACACTAAACCATTTCGGGTTTGATACTGGAAGTAACTATCTTCTTTGGGAATTCCGGGATGCTTGAATTGTCCCAACACGGTTACTTCTTGCTGAAATAGTTCTACTGCTTTGGCGTCGCCTGATAAATCCTCTTTGAGTATCTTGAGAATTTTGGGGGTATCTTGCTCGTATGCCTCATAAACTTTACTAAAACCTGTTTTGTCACTCATCAGGCACGTCACCCGATAACGCCCTAGCAATTCTAGATGGGAACCACAACTTTGACAAAAGCGGTTTTGCTGATTATTTGGGTGATTTGGTTTAGGGCAAACAGGGTTGATACAAAGGCTCATGACAGGAGAGTGGGGAGTGGGGAGTGGGGAGTGGGGAGGAGGGGAGCAGGGAGCAGGGAGCAGGAGAGACAAGGGGACAAGGGGGACAAGGGGGAATTATTGAACAAGTCTCTCCATTGTCTCCCCCCTCTTCCTTGTCTACCTTGTCTCTTCTCCATTCCCAATGCCCAATCCCCTATGCCCCATGCCCAATCCCCCTAAACATCGCTTCTATTAATTCTTCTGTTGCTGTATGACTAATCCCGTCTAATAATCATGAGATTTTTGATCTGTGTTCTGCCAAGAAAGCTGCCACAGTTTGGTTAAATGCCTCTGGTTGTGTCAAAAATGGCCAATGATTACCGGGAACTTGGCAGATACGTAAGTTTTTAAGATAGGTTTTGTAAGGTTGAATTTGCCATTTTTGGCGGTTCAGTCCTTGTTTTGGCTGTACGAATAGGGCAGGGATGTCAAGGGGAATTGTAAAACCGGGCACTTGCATGACTGCCTCAAAAATTCCGTCACGGGCAGCTATGGTAAATTTGCTGCCCCAACTTTCATCGGCTTTTTGTTCTATTCCTGCTTGGAAGACTTGCTGCTGTAAGGAAGTCCATCCTTGATATTGCTTTAATTGCCGTGCTTGTTGTTCGGCTTCTTCCTGACTGGCAAAGGGCCCCATGCTTTTAAGAAAAGGCAAGAAGCGATATAACATTGGGAAAGTTACCCTGAAAAGACTAGGCATTTTCCAGATAAAAATCGGATCGACGAGAATTATACTCCGTAAACGCTTTGGGTTTTGTCTTGCCCAGATGGCGGTTAATTTACCTGTCCACGAGTGACTTACAATATGGGCAAAAGTCCATCCAAGACTATCCATAAGTGCTTCAAGGTCTGCGATCGCACTCTCAAAGCTATAATCTATCTCTGGTTTACTACTTTGGCCATGTCCGCGCATATCTGGCGCAACTATGTGGTAATCCGCCGCTAAGTAATCTCCTAAACTAGACCACACCAGAGCATGATCGCCTAAGCCATGTAACAGCAGTAAAGGTTCTTGACCTTGATTCCATTCTAAATAAGAAAGTTGGATATCAGGCTTTGATAAAGTTTGACGTACAGGCATCATTGCACATCCAGGCTTAGATAGTTTTGCGTTTATATGGTACTGCGAAAGAAGATGGAGAGCAGAGGAGCAGGGGAGACAAGGGGGACAAGGAGGAATTATTGAAAATCTCTCCTTTGTCTCTTCTCCATGCCCAATGCCCAATGCCCAATTCAATTGTTACCATTTACCACTTTATGACTCTGAGGATTGTACCAATTGACACGAAACAATGAGGCTAATGAATGCCAAGATCAAGAAAAGGATGCCCCAAGGATATTAAAAGTACTATGCCAGAATTACACCAATCAATTGCCCAGCATTATCACGAACGGACTAAATACAACCCTGAGACTCTCGCTTCCAAAAGTCAGCGGTTAGACTGGACTAAACAGCCAGTGCCCTTCAAAGAGTACAAAATTGGCTCTACTTTTGATCTCAAACCCTATATCCAAGAAAAAGCAGAGGCTTATGCTAATAACCCAGATGCTCAATGGTGGCAAAGACTTTCACGGCTATTGTTTCGCAGTTATGGATTGACGGCGAAAATGCCTTCTATGGGTAGTGCAGTGTATTTACGTGCTGCTCCCAGTGCAGGCGGACTATACCCTGCCGAGGTGTATGTGGTTTCCCGTGGTACGTCGTTATTGCCGCCTGGTCTATATAACTACCAGTGTCGAACTCATTCTCTCATGCATTATTGGGAAAGTGATGTTTGGCAAACTCTCCAAGCAGCTTGTTTCTGGCATCCTTCTTTAGAAAATACCCAATTAGCAATTATTGTGACTGCGGTTTTCTACCGTTCTGCGTGGCGCTATGAAGATCGGGCTTACCGTCGGATTTTTCTGGATACGGGACATCTGTTGGGTAATATCGAGTTAGCTGGTGCGATTACTGATTATCGCCCCCATTTAATCGGCGGCTTTGTGGATGAATCGGTCAACGATCTGCTTTATGTCGATCCGCAACAAGAAGGTGCGATCGCTGTCTTACCTCTGGCAGACTTGTTAGATGTTAATCAAAATTTACCATTGGGATGTACTGCTTTACCTTCCGCTACTGAAACCAGTTATCCTCAAATCCCCGATGGCGAGCTACTAACATATTTCCATCGACACACCCAGATACAATCAAGTGTAACTGGTAATTTTAATCTACCAACTATTAAACAAGAAAAATCTTTGGAGGATAAATACAATTTTCCTTTCTGTTTAAAAATTCCCACCACCACCGCACCTATAAACTGGGGACAAAAACTATCAGAACTGGAAAGCACTATGTATAAGCGACGCTCTACCCGCGCTTACAATGGTGATGATTTAGGCTTCGATGAATTGAAAAGTTTACTCGATTTCACTTACCAACCGCAAAATTACATCGACCAAAGCTTAGATATTTCTCCAGACTACTTCGATCTAAATTTAATCGAAACATTCATTGCTGTTTGCGGAGTCAAAGGACTGGAAGCGGGTTGTTACTATTACGCGCCCAAAGCCCAAGAATTACGCCAAATTCGGTTTAAAAACTTTCGGCGAGAGTTACATTTTCTCTGTTTAGGACAAGAATTAGGACGGGATGCAGCAGCAGTGTTATTTCATACAGCCGACTTGAAAGCTGCGATCGCACAATATGGCGATCGCGTTTACCGTTACTTGCACATGGATGCCGGTCATTTGGGACAACGCCTCAATTTAGCTGCAATGCACCTGAATGTAGGCGTCAGTGGTATCGGTGGATTCTTTGACGATCAAGTAAATGAAGTTTTGGGTATTCCTGCTGATGAAGCTGTTTTATATATCACTACATTGGGACACCCAAGATAAAAATAATCCCAGAGGCGCAAAGAATCCAGAGAGCTTCTTTCTGTGTCCTTTACGTCTCTGTGCAAGCTTACGGGGCTAGGATGGAGAGAAAATAAGCCTCATCGCCCTTTCTCGTTGTTGGTAGTACTTGCGCTGGTTAGGACTTAGTATCAATAATTCGGCAACTAACTCGTAGTCATCTTCCATGAAATTGACCCAATTAGATCCATTTGACACTCCCCGCGATAAATCGACGGGGATTCTTGGTTCAATGAGACCACTTAAACTAGGTTCCTTGCGTTACCTAGCCTAGAGGTGGGACTCTCCCCAAGCGTTAACTTTCCGAGGCAAGAGCGGTAGTTGCATTGCTGCAAGTCCTGTTTAACTTGAAACGATTTTGTTTCAGAGTTCTGAGTCGTCTAGCTCCTATGAATCTTTTACCTACTGCTAGGAGGAAACTAGAACAATGCAGTAGAACCGCATAGATGAGGCAGTGCGGTCTTGGGGTTTCCCCAAGTAGAGCAACTGCCGTTCAGTTATCAAGGAACAGATTGCTGTTAGGCAGTTAGGTTTTTATACAGGTTGATTACCATTCCTGTTAAAAATAAGATAACACAAAATGTTACTGGGCGATAAATCCCCCACACAGCTTTCATCCTCGACTTTAAAGACATTAGAACCTAAAAACTTTTTGGGTTTTTAGGTTCTAATTTCGGGGTTTTCAGCCAAAAATTTTATAATCCAATATAAAAACTGCTATGACGGCGAATAGTCCCTCCAGATTCTTTAATTCGACCGACATATTTTTTGATACCCATACATTTAATTTATGGTTGGGGTCTAAATACCCATCCATGACGTAATTCAGAATTGCGAATTGCGAATGGGGATTTTGGGAAATCCGGGTAATTTACGTTTTTGTCAGTTTTTCCTGAATGAATGTCCTGTTTTGCCTCTCGACTAGCTGTAGATGTGATTAGAAACGGATTATTAGGGAGAATTCTTTGAGCATCGAAAACGACGGTCGCGGCAGTGGCAGGTAGTGTTATGGCTTTTGTATTAGTTATAGATAGCGTCGGCGCAGCCCAACCTAGTCATCGCTATAGACTGGTGAAGCTCCGATATTAAGCTGGTGTTATGTTGAATGGGGCAAGAGTGATTAAAAAGGGTTAATGTCTCTTACCTGCTCCCAGATATAGCTCACCCACTTTCGGGTCATTCAACAATTCTTCACCAGGGCCGGAGATCGCATCACGTCCCGATTCTAATACATATCCACGATTAGCCATCTCTAAAGCTTTACGAGCATTTTGTTCTACTAATACGATTGCAGTACCCGCCTGATTAATTTGTTTAATCTGCTCGAACACTTGTGTCACCAAATTCGGCGACAAAGCAGCAGATGGCTCATCTAAAATCAGCAAACCAGGTTCTAACATCAAAGCTTTGCCCATCGCTAGCATCTGGCGTTCTCCTCCAGAGAGAGTACCAGCAGGTTGACGACGGCGATCGCTTAGTCTGGGAAACATAGTAAATATCTTATCTTTAATTGGTTTCAGGGGAACGTTAAGCACAAAAGCACCCATCTCCAAATTCTCTTCAACACTCAGAGAGGGGAAAACATTGGCGATTTGCGGTACATAGCACATTCCTCGTTGGACAATTTGATTGGACTTTAGCCCCACGATATTTTCACCTTTGAAGGTAATTGTGCCTGTGTGGGGGATCAAAAGCCCAAAAATTGCTTTTGCCAAAGTAGATTTACCTGCACCGTTGGGGCCAATCACTGTCACCAATTCCCCTGGTGCAACCTGAAAATTCACACCTTGCAGGATATCTACATCTTTGATGTATCCAGCGTGAACATTTTGAACTTCTAATAAATAATCATTTGTCATTGGTCACTTGTCATTGGTCATTGGTCAACAGTCAAGTCAAACATAACTATTGACTGTTGACTGTTGACTATGGACTATTACGGAGTTTTTTGCAACTCTGGTCGTTCTTCTGCAAGAATCGCCCCTTCTACAGGACAAACTTGGAGACAGATGCCGCAGTCGATGCAAGTGGCAAAGTCAATCCAGTACCAATCAGTTCCCTTGGTGTTTTTGCCTGGGCCATCATGAATACAAGCTACTGGACAGGCATCTACGCAGTCAGCAACGCCTTCACAGACTTCTGTAACAATTGTATGCGGCATGTTCTCGATTCCCTCTCTTCTGTATCGGCTCTTTCTAGACTAGCAGGGGAGTGGGGACTGGGGATTGGAGATACTGGTGTCAAGGTGAGTCTGCATAAGACTGCAATTTTTATTCATTACTAGCTCAGAACTCGGAATTTTCAAATTTACCTTTAGTAGTAACAAAATCAAGGTTTTTGGCGTAAGTAAGCTGTCTTAGCTATTGCCGTTAGGTTCTAGGGAAATTCAGGCAAAAATACTATAATTTGTTACAAGCGTAATTTATCCTACTCCTGAAACGCAAAATGCCAGAGGTTTCGCTACAGCTTTTCTTCTCTTACTCTCACAAAGACGAAGCTTTACGGGATGAACTAGCTAATCACCTGAGTACTTTGATACGGCAGGGTGTAATTTCAAGCTGGCACGATCGCAAGATACTACCAGGAGAGGAGTGGGATCACCAGATTAATGACAATTTAAACACAGCCGATATCATTCTGTTGCTCGTCAGTTCAGACTTTATCGGTTCAAATTATTGCTGGGATGTTGAAGTCACGACAGCAATAGAACGTCACAATACAGGAAAAGCTCGTGTCATCCCAGTTATTCTGCGAAAGGTTGATTGGAGTGACACACCGTTTGCTAAACTGCAATTTTTGCCCAAGAATGCCGATCCTGTTACCTCTTGGACTAATCGAGACGAGGCATTTACAAATGTAGCTCAGGGAATTAGGGCTACTGCTCAACAACTCAAGGGAGAACGTCAACAAAAACTAGCACTTGCAAGAAAGGAAGTTGCTATAGCTGAGTATCGTCAGTTGGTTGAGGAATTTGCGGCTGATGGCGAGATTTCTTTTGTGGAATCCGAAATATTGAAGGATTTACAAAAACAGCTAGGATTAACTCATGAAGAAGCTCGTACAGTGCGAGACAAAGTATTAGAACCTTATGGGAAATACAAGGAAAATCTAGACAAATACAAGCAAATTTTTACCAAATTAATAGATGAACAAGGATATCCGTTAGGGGAAAAAGCTAAAGCGGATTTGAAGAAATTGCAGCAATATCTGAAGCTTAAAGATGGGGATGTAGCCCTCATAGATAATGAAGCTGAAGTACAAAGACTGCCACCAGAAGAGCAATTTACTGGTAATGATCTCCTCTCTGAGAAGGGTATAGACTATACGCGATTGCGCGATTTACTCAAAGCTGGTAAGTGGGAAAAAGCAGATCAAGAAACTCTGGCAGTTATGCTCAAAGCCACTGGTAGAGAAAAAGAAGGCTGGCTTGATACCGAATCTATCAAAAAATTTCCCTGTACTGACTTACGCACTATTGACCAACTGTGGGTAAAACACAGCAATGGACGCTTTGGCTTGAGTGTGCAAAAGCGCATTTGGGAAAGCGTTGGAAAAGACTATGAAAAGTTTTGCGATCGCGTCGGCTGGCGGAAGTGGAGAATAGTTGTAGTTGACAAATGGTTTGGATTGAAACAACAAACCGAAAAACAAAGCGAATGGCTAAGATACTCAGACTTGAGGTTCGACACAAGTGCCCCCAAAGGACACCTTCCGGGTGCCCCCGGGAAAGGGTTTCGCGGCAATGAGGGGTGGGTGGAGGTGGGCGTTCGTGGATTCTCTCTTCTCTCGCGTCAAGACTTGTAAGCTCTAACATATAAGGCTTACAAAAAATTGTGAAGTTTCACAAACAAGTCATTTTGCACGAAGTATTGCAGTTTATAGGTTTCCGTTACTTGGCACTGTCGTTTTGCAGAAGTCAAAGCGAGCAGAAAATTTTTAGCCTACATTCCGCACTTATCCACTCATGAGGTGAAATGGAACCGACGCCAGAGCAGAAGACGGTGATGTACAGAATTTGTCAACAATTAACAAAAATGTACACACCTATATATTTAGTAACTACCGACACTAGAACAGGCGACTTAATCATTATTGCTGGCGAAGAGATAGAAGCATCAATTAGCCCAGAAGGAAAGGTGAGTTATGAGTCAACCGAAGCCGAATTTTGAACACATGACAATGAAAGACCTAAGAAAGTACATCTTGGCTCATAGAGACGACGAAGATGCTATTCATGCAATAGCGATACGTCTTCGTAATCAGGGGAAAACAGGTACAGTTGAAGAGTTTTTAGAACACGTCAAACAGCAAACTCTTGGGGATTAGCGAGTGGGAAGTGGGGAGACAATGAGAATAACTATGCCCAATGCCCAATGCCCCATGCCCCACGCCCACTAAAGCAATGGTTCTATTTTTGGTGAGCCATCAGCTTTGATCCAAGCAATTTGGGCAATGCCGCGATCGCTTGCATATTGGCGAATCGCCTCTGCATCCCTTCCGCCCAAATCAATTTCTACCCGCACCAAATCAGTAGAATTTCTGAGTTTTTGCGCGTAGACAAAGGCAGCAGCGTTAGCACTAGGCGTCTCTGGTGCTACCAACCAGTCACTCGCTGGAGTTTCCTGTGGTAATTGCTGAGTAGACAACAAAACTTGGTATAAATCTTCAATACTTAGTCCAAAACCAATTCCGGGAATGTTTTCACCTTGAGGATGATATAGCCCCAAAAGCTGGTCATAGCGACCACCGCGCCCTAAAACTCTGGTTTGGGATTCGGTATCATTGACAACCTCAAAGACAATACCAGTGTAATAATCTATAGTCTGGATGAGGCTCAGATCAAGGATTAACGGAAATTTTTTCTCTGATTCTAGTAATTCTACTAGGGATTTGAGGTTATTTACTGCCTCTCGCTGTTCTTCATCTAAATCCAAACTACTGACTTTTTGTAACACGTCTGCACTTGGCCCGCGCAAATCCAGAATGATTTGGGCGCGATCGCGCAGTTTGTCACTTAGGGGTAAATTATCTATGGTGATGCGGTCAAGATGAGCGATCGCACTGCGAACTCGATCTTGGAGATTAGCAGGAAAAGCACTCAGGAGCGATCGGGTAATTCCCGCCTCACCTAAAATTAAATGCCATCCCTGCAAACCCAATGCTGCTAAACAATCTGCTACTAACAGCAGTACTTCCGCATTCGCCAGCAATCCGCCAGTACCTAACAACTCCACCCCAGCTTGATAAAACTCTTGCTGACGATTATGCCTACTTTCCCAAGTGCGGCGAAACACATTGGCGTTGTAATACAACCGTTGTGGATAAGTGACACCAGCCATCCGAGTCACAACAGTACGAGCAATAGATGCTGTTAATTCTGGACGTAGCCCTAATTCATCATCTTCGCCATTTTGTTGTAGTTGAATCACCATCTGACGCTGAATTGCTTCCCCCGCCATTAGGGTATCCATCCGCTCTAAAGTCGAGGTGATAATCCTGTGATATCCCCAGCGATGAAACACCTGCTGTAACCGCTCTTCAATCCAGCGTTTTTTCTCCACATCCAAGGGCAATAAATCCCTGGCTCCCGCTGCTGGTTGATACACCATTATTTTTTCTTCCCACCAAACAAACCACCGAACAAACCACTACCAGATTTATCTGGTTGCTTATCTCCATTATTGGGGGATGAAGTCACCTTCTGATCGCTAGGTTGTTGTCCTAAAGCCTTATCTATTTTAGGTTTCCATTGCAGAGCCGTTTCGTCACTGGGGTCTAATTTTAGAGCGTTGTCAAAGTGGATTTTTGCCATTTTTAGCTGATTTTGCTTCAAATACACCATTGCAATTAAGCTATGACAGCGACTATTTTTCGGTTCTAGCTTCAGGGCATCCTGCAACTCTACTTTCGCTGGGGCAAATTGATTTTTGTCAATCAAAGATTGAGCGCGACGAATATACTGTTCTACAATCAAGTCTTCTTTTGGTGGTGCTGGCGCTGGTGCTGGTGGTGGATTTTTTGGTGTATTTGGCTGAGGCGTACCTGATTGGGCTTTGGGTTGAGCAGGCGGCGGCGCTGCGGATGCTTTACCCGCGCTCCGCATTAAATACACTAAATTCAACTCACTAGCTTGGGCAATGACTTGCAGCGCTTGTTCTAAAGAATCATATTGGGTTTGGGCTAGTTTCGCGATCGCAGTTTTATAAAAATGATCGATATTAGCTGCCTCAACTAACTGTCTAGCCAAGCCAGTGTTTAGAGTTACCGCACTAGACTCTTGTACCAGACGCTTGCCAATTTGCGACAAAATTAGAATATATTCAGTGCGAGTGCGATCGCCAGACAGTTTTTCGTAAGCTGGGTTAACCAACTTTGATAACAATTCGTTACCGAGATGTTTTTGAGCAGCAGTTTCAGTAAGACTACTGTCTGGGTGCAAACGGCGGGCGACTTGGAGATAGCGTTTGCGAATCTCTTTGACATCGGCATCAACTGGAACGCACAGCACTGCGTAATGATCTATGAAATCATATTTAAATAGTCCACGATCTATTTTGAAAGACATATAGAGTTTTTGCACCAAAGGAGCAGTTAGATTGCTTTTAGTGTACCCAAAGTCGGCGGGAAAGCCCCCATCTGTTACACCCAAGCTGACAGTGGTGGAACCCGTAAAAGTTCGTTACTGAGAGAGTCGTGAATATAACTATTTGTGGCAAGAATTCTACCTAACTCAATTTTGACAGCAGTACCATCGTAGGCGGTGATTTTGCCCCCGGCTTCTTGTACTAAAATTATCCCAGCGGCAATATCCCAAGGAGAAAGTCCCCGTTCCCAGTAACCATCGACACGTCCACAGGCAACATAGGCCAAATCTAGCGATGCCGAACCGCTACGTCTAACTCCTTGGGTAAGATGGGTGAGGTGACTAAATTCTGCGTAGTTGTTATCAGAGGTTTCACGGCGATCGTAGGCAAATCCTGTTACTAGTAGGCTTTTACTCAGTTCAGATGTTGCCGAAACCTTGATGGGTTGACGGTTACGCGTTGCTCCTAAGCCAGCAGCAGCACGGAATAGCTCATTGTGAAATGGGTCATAAATTACACCAACTTGGGGAACGCCATTAATTAACAACCCGATGGAAACAGCAAAAAATGGGTATTGATGAGCGTAGTTGGTTGTGCCATCTAAAGGATCTATTGCCCAAAGATATTCATTTTCTTGATTACCTAATTTCCCTGATTCTTCAGCAAGGATCGAGTGCTGGGGAAAGTGGCGGCGCAAAATTTCTAAAATCAACTCCTCTGAGGCTTTATCAGCAGCGGTGACTAAATCACCAGGGCGTCCTTTTTCAATAATTGCGTCTTCTAACTTACCCAAGTAACCTTGCAAAATAGCACCAGCAGCCAAGGCCGCTTCTGTCGCAATATCTAGAAAAATTTGTAGATTTGTCATTTGTCATTTATTGGGCATGGGGCATTGGGCATTGGGCATTGGGCATTGGGCATTGGGTATTGGGTATTGGGCATGGGGCATTGGGCATTGGGCATTGGTTATTAATTCTTCTCCTTGACTTCCTCACTCCCCCACTTTCCCCCTCAGCACGGGCTAAACGCCCTGCTACCGCTAACAGCACTCAACACTGATTAAAGATTTTGGCGGCGAAACTCGGCGGGAGTGAGGCGCATAGGCTTTTCTGGGTTCCAGATTCCTTGCCCCATGAGTCTAGCCCATTGTTGGGCACGTTCTAAACGCTGGTCATACTTATGGTTAGGCGATCGCCCTACAAAGATTGCATTTCCTTGTTTGACTAATTCTTCATTCAATAACACCTTATTTTTCCACACATAAGCTAGAGTTCGCCCAATTTTGTCTTTTGCTTCTAAATCAAACTCCAGCGTTACCGATTGTTCTACACCACTAATTAGATTCTCTAACTGTTCTTTTGCTGCTTCCCCCCAAGGGCGCTGTCGCAAATCTGGTGCATCAATACCCACTAACCGCACTTGGGAAATCAAATTTGGTTGTTCAGCCATGCCTAACACTTCCAAGCTTTGACCACTAACTACCCGCGCTACTTTCACCTGGGCTTCATTGTTTGGCAATTGGTTTTTACCTTGGCAACTCACCAAGAGCAATAAGCAAGCCAAAATAGCTATTTTTCGCACCCTCTCACCAAGACGCATAGGCATCAGAAATTTGGTGATTTTGAATTGTTTATTCCTCATCTAAGGGTAAACCCGCTTTAATTCTTCCCTTAGCAAAATAGCGTCCAAACTGGAGTTCATAGACTTCATCTTCATCTTGCGTCTCCACTTCCAAGTCAGAACGGGGGTAACTCACACACAACAAGGCATAACTTTGCCGACGTAAATCTGGCGACAAGCCGATCGCCTCTGGTTGGTAAATTTCTCCTGATAACACTCTCACAGCACAAGCAGTGCAAGCCCCGTTGCGGCAGGAAAACGGTAGTTCCACCCCTTGTTTTTCGCCAGTGTGCAGGATGTAGCGGTCTTCTGGTACTTGTAGAGTGTATGTTTTGCCAGTAGCGCGATCGCGAACTTTAATTGTGTATGTACGGGACATCTGGATTTGCGTTTTGGGATTAGGACTATCAGATTCACTGTAGCTTGAATCCATATTGCCAGAGGTTGCCCAAATTCCATAAATATTTAGGTTACAGGGTACAAAAGATAATTTTCTTTACTGTCACCTGTAACCTATTCCCTTCCTAACTCCTAACTCTTGTACAGACGCGATTAATCGCGTCTCTAACTCCCTTTACTATTGCTCCAACAATTTCATCCGTTGCCACCAAAGATTCAGGGGATAATAGACCACAGGTGCCCACAGACTACTCAGAATGGCAGAGGCAAGAGCGACACGCTGATAATATGTCCAAATATCTGTCACCTTGCGCTCATTGCCCAGCAAAGTTAATTGCAACCCAAAGATAGTTTCTGCCAAAACTGCCAAAACAAAGACAATTACAGCAATCGAAATAAAATCTTCTTCAATAAAACGCTGTTTCTGGAGCAGACCAGTTAAAGCTCCGACTATACCTAAACTGATGGCATGAGTAGGATTAGGTGATGTCATTGAATCTTGAAGTAGCCCCAGAACTATACCTGCCAATGCTCCGGCAAACACCGTGCGCTTCACACTCCAAGCTACCACCCAAATTAATAGCCAGTTAGGGCCAATTCCCAACAATTCCATACCTGGGAATCGGGTTGGTAATAATAGTAAACATAACAGTACAGAACTAGCCGTCACTATCCAACCAAACAACTGACGTATACCGGGATGCCAACGAGCAAGCGGCTGGATTCGGAATTTCGATTTTCGCTCTGACGATTTTGGCTTTTTCTGCCTGCTACCACCAAATGCAGGAATCTTCATTTTTCTATGGATTTTTTCAAAGAATTTACTTAGACTTTTGCGGTACTTGATTTGCCGACTCTTGGTTTTCTGGCTTGGGATAAACAGCTACCCAATCGAGAGAGCGGATTGGCGGAAAAAGCTCAATTTTTGCCACTGATGCCGGAAGTTTCTTTAAATCCAGCGACTTAATTCGTCCTACTGCCAAACCGGAGGGAAATTTCTGACTATAAGTAGATGTGGAAACTAAATCACCTACTTTGACATTTGGAACTTTTTCATAAAACTCCAATACAGCTTCAGCAGAAGAATCTCCTCGCAAAACGCCTTTAGCTGCTGTGCGGCTAATCGATACACCCACTTGACTCTTGAGGTCACTGATTAACAACACGCGGCTAGTATTAGGAGTTACACTCTCCACCAAACCCACCAATCCGCCTTCTGCTTTGACTATGAAGCCTTCCTGAATCCCTGCACTCGCACCACGATTCAGCATAACTTGTTGCCACCACTGGTCAGCGCTACGTCCTACCACCCGTGCTGGAATTGGGCGTGATGCCAGCGGCTCTTTTTCCACATAGCTTAATAAATCTTGTAACTTTGTCTTTTGACTTTCCAAATCTACTATACGGGTTTGCAATTCCATTATCCGGGCATCTCTAAGACGTTCTTCTGGAGTTGGTCCTGACTGCAACATCTCTAATGGACGGGTAATTGCCTGGTATGTCTCAAGCACTAGTTCACCTTGAGTCTGTCGCAATATCCAAGCACTACCAACTACTAAAGCTAACAACCCAATTTGCAACCCTTTACGATCCCACCAACGCCGTATTGTCACCATATATACCTGTATGTACTTATATAAATTAAGTTCTACTTGGATTCTATTTATATAGAACCCAAATAGAACTCAAATAGAACTCAATTCTGATATTTTTTTTGCTACATATTGCGAGAGCTTTCGGTAACAACTCGTTCCAACTGTTTAAAGTTTTCTAACACACGACCTGTTCCGAGCACAACACAGCTCAAAGGATCGGCAGCAATGTGGGTAATAATCCCTGTTTCATGGCTAATGAGGGTATCTATGCCTTTGAGCAAAGCACCGCCACCAGCTAACATAATACCTCTGTCAATAATGTCTGCTGCCAGTTCTGGCGGTGTGCGTTCCAGTGTCCGCTTCACAGCTTCTATAATTACTGATAGCGGTTCCAACATACTTTCACGGATTTCCGGTCCTTTGATTGTTACAGTTCGCGGTAGACCAGAAAGCAGATGTAAGCCTCGGACTTCCATCATGGCGTCATTATCATCATTAGTCGGATAGGCAGAACCCATCCGAATCTTGATTTCCTCGGCAGTACGTTCACCAATGACTAAGTTATGAACTTTCTTAATATACTGAACGATCGCATCAGTCAGTTCATCTCCAGCAATGCGTACTGATTCGCTGATTACCGTACCTTGAAGACTCAGCACTGCAACTTCTGTTGTCCCACCACCAATATCGATGATCATGTTGCCAGTTGCTTCGGCAACAGGTAGTCCTGCACCAATAGCCGCAGCTACAGGTTCATCAATTAAATAAACTTTTCTTGCTCCTGCTTGGTGAGCTGCATCCATGACAGCTCGCCTTTCTACTCCGGTGACGCCACTGGGAATACCAATGACGATTCGGGGTAAAATCAAAGATTTACCTTCATTTACACGCTGAATAAAGCTTTTTAGCATCAGCTCGGCTATCTCAAAGTCAGCAATTACACCATCCCGCAAAGGACGCAGAGCAATCACATTTCCCGGTGTGCGACCGAGCATTTTTTTGGCTTCTTCTCCTACTGCTAGTGCTACCTTTTCATTGACATCGATAGCAACTACAGAAGGTTCTTGTAGTACAATTCCTTTACCAGATACATAAACCAGGGTGTTTGCAGTACCGAGGTCGATACCCATATCCCATGAAGTGCGAAAGTTCCTAAAAATACCCACGCGTCTGTAAGCCCCCTATGTGCGATACTTCTTGACTACAACGGTAAGAGTTAATCGTGCTTGATTCGATTATGTTTGTATCCTAAGTTGAGTAAACTAGACAATATTTTTATATGATTCCCAGAAATATTTAGTATGTCTCAAGCCCCGTACTTTTTGATATTCTCTGGTTAGATTAGTATATCCGTATACTTTTATGTGTTTACTCCAAATAGAGTGTATAAATTTTCAAGTCAATTATATTGTTAACTGTTTAACACATTATTTTCAAGTCTTTCACAATTCGCTATGATGAAAGTCAGAACTGCTAAGTACGTTTGTACTGAAAGGTAACGCGATGAGTATCAATGTTGTCAACCTCATTGGTCGTGTAGGCGGCGACCCAGAGATTAAGTATTTTGAATCTGGTAGTGTGAAGTGTAGATTGACACTAGCAGTAAAAAGGCGATCGCGTAACAGCGATCAACCTGACTGGTTCGAGTTGGAACTATGGGGAAAGACAGCAGAGTTTGCAAAGAATTATGTGCAAAAAGGTAAACAAATTGCCGTTAAAGGTTCACTGAAGTTCGACGCTTGGAGCGATCGCCAAACAGGAGTTAGCCGCTCTAAACCAGTTATTCTAGTAGACCAAGTGGACTTATTGGGTTCTAAGCAAGATGGAGACGGAGGAACGGGAGATATGTCTCCAGAACATTTTTAATTGGGCATTGGGCATTGATTATTAGTCCTTTGCTTTTACAAATGACAAAGGACTAATGACAAATGACTAATAACTAATTTGCAACGTCACCGATGCTTCTACTTCTTGTTCACCACCAACAATCGGGGTGGAAGCATCAGCCGACTTGGCAGCCTCAGCCCGTAAAAACATTGGTGGTGGTGGAGGCGCACTGGCATTGTTAACTTGAATGCTCACTATTTCTTTGGATTTAAAACCCAAGGCACTGAAAACGGCATCAGCTTGCTGCCGCGCGTCTTGAGTAGCTTCTTTTAATGCTTGCTTTTGAGCCGCTGCGATCGCTTCATCATTCGCAACAAAACTAATGCCGTTAATTTGTGTTGCACCTGCTTTGACTGCATCATCCAATAATGTCCCAGCTTGCTCAACAGGAATTCTAAAACTTACAGTGTTATTGGCAGCATAGCCTGTAATCCGCTGTACATTATTGGTGTAGCTGTAAACCGGGTTGAGACGGATACCAGTGGTTTGTAATTTTTCAACATTTTTGCTCTTGAGAAACGCAACCACCGCAGATGACCTCTGAGCGGCTTCTTGCTGTACCTCCTGGGCTGTTTTCCCCTGAATCTCCACTCCTAAACTGACTTGTGCTAGGGTTGTCGGAATTGTTTCGACTCCGCGACCACTGACACTAAGGGTTCGCCACAATTTATCTTTTTCTTGTGCGAATGCAGGTAGTACAAAAGTTGCACATAAAAGCATTGCTAAAGGCAGTATTTTCCACAAGTTTCCCGATGGAAATTGAGAACCGGGTAAAGCGGCTCTAGTCATCATATTTGCACTCCTCAAAGTATCCACAGATGTTTTGAATAAACGTATATAGCAATCTTCTGGTGGTCGTTGAGAGTCAAACAATTTTGGATTTTAGATTTGCGATTTTGGATTGACCCCGACCACAAGGGTGCGGGGCATTATGATTTTCAATTTGGGATTTTGAATTTGTTCCGCTTGACTTCGGGCGGGGCATGAACCGAAATAATCTAAAATCTAAAATTGGTACGGTCAACAGCCACCATAAGTTTTTCACAACTCAAGTGCGATCGCTAGATACGATTTGTATGTTCTTACTTTGACACTGCGATCGTCAAAAGCTGAAATGGTTACATTTTTGGAAACTAAAAAAATACACTAATACTGCACAGCGTAAATGAAACGTTTACACTGTATTCATTTTGAATTTTGAATTTTGAATTTCGATTATGTCTTCATAGGATGTTTTTCAGAAACGCGTCAGAATCAAAGAGAAGGATTTTCAGAGAACCTAATGCATTTGTTAGATCCAATCAACTTCTCTTTTCCTCTGCTGGCCAGCGCAACACAAGCCGCAGACAGTTCAATGGTAGTCGAAGCAGTGCTACTAAGCTTAGTAGTCATTTATCTCGCCAGTAAAGTTGGTGGAGAGTTATCAAACCAAGTGGGTTTGCCGCCTGTCTTAGGCGAACTCGTTGGCGGTGTGGTTGTTGGCATCTCTGTTTTTCACCTTTTAGTGTTTCCAGAAGGCGGCACAGACAGTTCTAATTCTTTGATTGTGTCCTTCCTTCAAACCACTGCTGGTTTAACACCTGAAGCCGCTCCAGCGGTGTTTGCAGCTCAGTCCGAAGTCATTTCCGTTTTGGCAGAATTGGGTGTGATTATTCTGCTGTTTGAAATCGGCTTGGAGTCGAATTTAAAAGATTTAATGGCAGTTGGTATCCAAGCCACTGTCGTCGCAGTAGTTGGGGTAGCAGTACCCTTTGCCGCTGGGACTGTGGGACTGATGACTTTGTTTGGTATTAGCGCTGTACCCGCAATTTTTGCCGGGGCGGCTTTGACTGCTACTAGTATTGGTATGACTTCCAAGGTGCTGTCAGAATTGGGGCGGCTCAATTCTAAAGAAGGGCAAATTATTTTGGGTGCTGCTGTAATTGACGATGTACTAGGAATCATCGTTTTAGCGGTAGTAGCTAGCCTAGCTAAAGACGGCGTGGTGGATGTCAGCAAAGTCATTTATTTGATTATCAGCGCCACTGGTTTTATTTTGGGAGCAATCCTACTAGGTAATGTTTTCAATAAGTCCTTTGTAGCGATCGCTGATAAACTCAAAACACGCGGTGGACTGGTAATTCCAGCATTCATTTTCGCCTTTGCTATGGCATACCTGGCCGCCGTCATCCACTTAGAAGCAATTCTGGGAGCTTTTGCAGCTGGTTTAGTCCTAGAAGAGACAGATAAGCGCAAAGAACTGCAAACGCAAGTCTGTCCCATTGCCGATATGTTAGTGCCAATTTTCTTTGTGACTGTTGGCGCAAAAACTGATTTGGGAGTATTAAACCCAGCAATTCCCGACAATCGTGAAGGTCTAATTATGGCAACTTTCCTGATTACAGTAGCCATTCTCGGTAAAGTAATCACAGGCTTAAGCGTGTTTGGTCAACCGGAAATCAACCGTTTAGCGATCGGTGTGGGGATGATTCCTAGAGGCGAGGTTGGGTTAGTGTTTGCTGGTGTCGGCGCTGCCAGTGGCGCTCTCTCGAAACCATTAGGGGCAGCAATTATCATGATGGTTATCTTGACAACCTTTTTAGCTCCTCCCTTGTTACGATTTGTGTTTCCAGATCCAAAAACCGTGGACGGAAGCTCAGAGCAACTAATCTTAGACGGTTCCTCTGGGACTTCGTTGGTAATTGAACCACCTCAATCGAGGGTGCCAGCATCAAATGACAGCAGCAATTTGGGAGTAACCCCAGATTCTGGCGATCGTTAATTATTGGGGATGGGGAATGGGGCATTGGGCATTGGGCATTGCTTCTTTCTCTCCTCTGCTCCCCTGCTCCCCTGCTCCCACGGTTACTGAGCGTAGTCGTTGGCACAGCCTGTCGTAGAGAAGTATGCTCCTCTTCTCCTCCTCTGCTCCAATTGTGCAGTGGAAACTTCTATCCTCAAATCACCGTCCCGTGTGATTGTAGAATAATCATTTGTTTATAATTTCTACCAGCATTCAGAATGTTACTTAATTTCTAGTCTCCCTTGGCTTGTGAGCCTTTATCTGAATATTTTCCAGATAATTGGGGAGTAACACCCATAAATCTTGCTAGATCGTTTGACAGTAATGGGAATTATTTACTCAGTGCATCGATGGCAACAAAGAACAAACACTTATCAGTAAACAGCTATCAATTATCACTTTTCTAGCTTTATTGGGAGTTAAAGTTCTCTACCTGTAAAGGTGGAAGGTTTCGCATGGGGATTTAAACTGAATTTGAAACCTGATAAATGATTTAAGTGTGTCTAAATACCAGCTTAAAAATCAAACAAGCGATTCAGAGATTAAGTTTAGGTGGTGATGGTGTGATGATGATTTACCAATGAGTTGAGATATTGACGGCTCCCATGAATGTGAATTAGGAGAAAGAACTGTGAAATTACACTGGTTACTACCCAGCACTATTGGAACTATCTTCATGCTATCGTCGCCAGCAATGGCTGCGAGACTTGAATCTTGGCGCTTTGATGCCAATCAAAACAGGCTGGAAATTAATACTGTGGGAGCAGTTCAACCCCAAGCACAATTAATTTTCAACCCGACTCGGTTGGTCATTGATTTGCCAGGAACTACATTTGGTCGTCCGCAATTAACCCAACAGGTGGGTGGTGGAATTCGCTCAATCCGTGTTGGACAGTTTGATGTAGATACAACACGCATAGTTGTCGAACTGACTCCTGGTTACACTTTAGACCCTAAACGAGTGCAATTTGTTGGTACAACTGGCGATCGCTGGACAGTGCAATTACCGAAGCCAGAAGTTGAAAAAGTAGCTGCTTCTCCTAGAAGTGCTTACAGTGTAGTGACCCCAGACTCGGAACCTAAACCTAGTATTTCAAGGGTTGCCACTACTACACGAGGAGCAACTCAAATTGAGAGCTTACAGGTAACAGGTGATGGGTTGTTCATTCGTACCAGTGGTGGTAATCCTCCAATTCAGGTAATTCGCAGCCGCGATCGCGCTACCATCTTCGTAGATATCTCTGGTGCATCTTTATCATCACGGCTGACGCAGCAGAGTAATATACCCGTTAACAAACATGGTATTAGCCGCGTCGAATTCACCTCATTGCAAACCCAACCTCCTGGTGTCCGCCTAACTTTGCGGGTAGATAAAAATAGCCCGGATTGGCGAGCAACTAATAGTAACGATGGTGGTTTGATAGTTCTACCTAGTCGCGTTGTCAGATTGCCTAGAAATAATAATTCGGACAATCAGTCAGAAGCTGTTTCCTTTCCCAGTAGACCATCTGCCAATAACTCGCTAGCAACAATTGAATCTGTGCAACTTGCCGATAATGGCAAACAACTGCTAATTAGAGGCAACCAACCTTTATCTGCTACGGGAACCTGGGATAGATCCTTAGGTATTTTCCGAGTCACAATTACCAATGCCAAGTTAGCGGCCAGAGTTACAGGGCCTACTTTTGCTCCCAATAGCCCCATTCTTCGAGTACGTCTGCAACCTCAAGCTTCCAATACAGTGGTTGTTTTAGTTCAACTAGCAGGAGGAGTGCAACTTGGGCAACCCCAGCAAATCGGCGACCAGCTTTTGGCTCTACCAATACAAGGTTCTCGGCGAGTTGTCACCCTCCCCGGAAGACCACCCTTTGCTTTACCTGGACTACCACCGCCAAACCGCGGGCCATTCCCAGACCCAAACAATCCAAATACTCAACCCCTAACACAACCACAGCGCCGAGTTACCAATGGGCGAGTGGTAGTCATTATTGACCCCGGACATGGTGGTAAAGATTCAGGAGCGCTTGGCATTGGGGGGGCGCGCGAAAAAGATGTTATTTTGCCTATTGGTAAGAGACTTGCTGAGATTTTACAGAAAAATGGCGTACAAGTAATTATGACGCGGGATTCTGACTATTTTGTTACCCTTCCGGGACGGGTGCAATTAGCAGAGCGAGCTAACGCTGATGTATTTGTGAGCATCCACGCTAATTCAGCAGGTGCGAGTCGTCCTGATGTTAATGGCTTGGAAGTTTATTATTACGACAGCGGACTGAATCTAGCTCGTATTGTTCGTAGTAGCATTCTTCAAAGTATTGGTACTCTCAAAGACAGGGGAGTGCGGCGAGCCAGGTTTTATGTCCTCAGAAAAAGTTCTATGCCCTCCATTCTCGTAGAAACGGGTTATATGACTGGTCGACAGGATATGGCTAGGCTCAGAACTTCAGCTTACCAAAATCAAATGGCAGAAGCGATCGCTCGTGGCGTTCTTCAGTATCTAAAGAGAAGATAAGTAATTTAATCTAAATTTCTAAATTGTTGAGTAAGTACATCTAATCTTTACCATTTTTATCGAATTTAGTAGTAAAACAATTTAAGTATTCTTGCGGCGGGATAGGAGTGACTTCTTTGTTATTGTCATTTGATACTTTGCAATTCAACAAATTTTGGATTTTAGATTTTGGATTTTGGATTTGTATCACCGACAACAGGTGTTAATGTAGCAGGACGCTAGTCTGGCAGGAAACTAAAATTGGGAATCTAAAATTTAAAATTGGCAGTCAAATTTATATAGGCTAATGACATGGCAAAATCAGAGGAGCGTGCTATATTTTACGCCATTAGCTGTGTCTTAAATAACAGCGCAAAACTCAAGTGTGCGCGGTGACGGTGTGAGGATTAGCCAATATGTTGAGATGTTGACGGCTCCCATAAATGTGAATCAGGAGAAAAGACTGTGAAATTACGCTGGTTACTATCCAGTACTATTGGAACCATCTTCATGCTATCGTCGCCGGCAATGGCCGCGAGACTTGAATCTTGGCGTTTTGATGCTAATCAAAACAGGCTGGAAATTAATACTCAAGGGGATGTTCAACCCCAAGCACAATTAATTTTTAACCCGACTCGTCTAGTAATTGATTTACCAGGAACCTCATTTGGGCGCCCGCAGCTAACCCAACAAGTGGGCGGTGCAATTCGTTCAATCCGTGTTGGGCAGTTTGACGAACAAACAACGCGCATAGTGGTTGAACTGACTCCTGGTTATAGTTTAGACCCCAAACGAGTGCAATTTGTGAGTACAACTGGCGATCGCTGGACAGTGCAATTACCTACGCCAGAAGCCGACAATGTACCCGCAAGAAACACTGAGGGGCAACCAGAACAAGCTATAGCCACTGATACTTCACCCAGAACATCTACACCAACATTCCCCCCAAGGAATATTTACAATGTGGTGACAAGCGACTCTGTAAATCCACTTAACAACAGAACGCTTGTCGCCAAGGTTACTCAAATTGAGAAATTACAAGTCACAGGTGATGGGTTTTTTATCCGCACCAATGGTGGCAATCCTCAGATTCAGGTAAATCGTAGCAACGATCAAAAAGCAATTAACATCGACATTGCTGGCGCAACTTTATCACCAAGTCTAGAGCCACGGGATTTGTCGATTAATCGCTATGGTGTCAGCCGTATCCAATTCACTCAACTGCAAACAAGTCCATCAGTTGTTCGCCTGACTTTACAAGTAGATGAAAATAGTCCAAATTGGCGAGCAACCACTAGCAGTGCTGGTGGTTTTGTAGTTCTACCCAGTCGTGGGGTTGCCCAGCTGCCTGGAAATAACAGTCCACGTCCCATAGCACCAAGTAACACAACTGCTAGCATTCAGTCTGTGCAACTAGCTAATAATGGCACACAACTGCTGATTCGAGCCGACCAAACTTTATCTGCTACAGGAGGCTGGGATAGAACCTCTGGTCTATTCCGCATCACTATCAACAATGCTAAGTTAGCTCCCAAAGTCACAGGCCCGACTTTCAATCCTAATAGCCCGATTTTGCGAGTACGCCTGCAACCACAAGAATCCAACACTGTCACCATCTTAGTTCAACCAGCAGCCGGAGTACAAATTGGGGAACTCAACCAGGTTGGCGACCAGCTTTTAGCTTTAGAATTACGACGCGCTAGTAGCAGCATCACACCGCCCATTGCTTTACCTCCCCTGCCATTACCAGACCAAGGTCAATTACCAAATCCCATAGATAATCCCCGTCCAATCTCCCAGCCACAGCCACGCCCCTCAGTTCCCAGAGGGAAATTGCTAGTTGTTATTGACCCAGGACATGGTGGAAAAGACTCAGGTGCCCCTGGTCTAGGGGGACTTTTAGAAAAGAATGTAATTCTGCCTATTGGGAAAAGGGTAGGAGCAATTTTAGAGCAAAATGGTGTACAAGCAGTACTAACGCGGGATGCCGACTTTTTCGTAGAACTTCAGGGACGGGTAGATATTGCCAAGCGGGTTAATGCGACTTTGTTTGTCAGCATTCACGCTAATTCCGTTGATAATCGCCCTGATGTCAATGGGTTAGAAGTATATTATTACGATAGTGGTTACAATCTGGCTGAAGTAGTTCGTAAAACCATCCTCCAAGACATTGGTACTATCAAAGACCGGGGAACCCGCAAAGCCAGATTCTATGTTCTGAGGAAAAGCTCTATGCCTTCAATTTTGGTAGAAACAGGCTATATGACTGGTTACGAGGATAATCCCAGATTGGGAACACCAGAATATCAAAATCGGATGGCAGAAGCGATCGCTCGTGGCATCTTAAAATACTTACAGCAGAGGTAATATAGTACAAATTACTAATTAAAGAGGTGATATTTAAACTTCTTTGACGCGCAGAATTTAGTGGTCAAATTGGAGATTGTCTGCTAAATTCTGTATTTTAAATCCCAAAACCTAAATATATATCTGCCTGTGTATTCATCTTCCATTTTTGAAGGCAATCTTGACGATTTTTCCGAGCGAGAACCCCAACGTGCCCCAATTGGCATCTTTGATAGTGGTGTGGGTGGGCTGACAGTACTGCGACAAATATATCGACAACTCCCTAATGAATCAATTGTTTACTTTGGGGATACAGCTAGACTTCCTTACGGAATTCGTTCACAAGCAGAAATTTTACGATTTACACGTGAAATTATTACCTGGCTACAACAGCAGCAGGTAAAAATGGTAATTATGGCTTGCAACACAAGTTCTGCTTTAGCCCTAGAAACCGTGCGTCAAGAATTCAGCATACCTATTTTGGGAGTAATCCTACCGGGTGCAAAAGCTGCGGTGCAGCAAGGAAAGCGGATTGGTGTAATTGCCACTCCAGCGACAGCTAAGAGTAATGCTTATAAGCACGCTATTCTCGAAATTGCTCCTGATGTCCAAGTCTGGCAAGTAGGATGTCCAGAGTTTGTGCCACTCATCGAGCAAAACCGCATTCACGATCCTTACACTGCTGAAGTCGCACGAGCCTACCTAGAGCCTTTATTAGAGCAGGAAATTGACACCTTAGTTCACGGCTGTACTCATTATCCCCACCTGACACCAGTACTGCGATCGCTCCTCCCCTCTCAAGTTCAGTTGGTCGATCCAGCTGTTCATGTTGTGGCGGCTTGTGCCCAAGAACTAGACTTACTAGGCTTAAAAAATACTCATCTACCATTCCCAACTCGCTTCGCCGTCAGCGGTTGTGCGCAACAGTTTTCCCAGTCAGGAGTGCAGTGGCTAGGCTATACCCCAATGGTTGAAGAGGTTTCCTTCACCGATATTGCTATTTCCCAACTCCAATAAAACTAATTAGTCCTTAGTCCTTAGTCATTTATCGAAACAAATGACGAAGGACGAAGGACGAAGGACAAATGACAAATGACAAATGACTATTGACTATTAACTGATATCTCCTGCTTGTGTTTTCCTTCAGTAGATGAAGGGAAACTTGTAGGAACAGTCTTTGCACCCGTTCGCTTCGCCAGTGCTAATAACAGGTAGACTGTGAACAAATATCCAGAGGCTAAAATAAAAATCATCATAGGTATACTTCCGTAAATCATTGTTCTACTAGCAGCCTTCTAAACGAATATAAAATTCCATAAAATTAGTAGAACCTCAGCCAAGCAAGTACATTCTTGATGACTGTAGTTTCCTATGGCAAAATTACCTATAGAGATAAAATCCTCTACGGACAAAGAATTTATAACCTAATGCGACTTCTTGCAGACCATAGATCCCACAGCAGTTAACTTGCCGTTTAGCAATCTAAAACTACGATTCTCAGCGGTCTACTTGATCTGCTTTATTTTTGCTCAAACTGCTGGCAAAAGAGCAATGCTTGCGCTCTACGTGCGCTGAGTACGTGTAGCGGCTTCCCATAGGAATATCACACAGCTCCAAACCAGGAGTTTTGCCTATCGTAGGAAAAATTAAAGAATTTATTCCCTTAATCTAACCGACGAATATTTATTTTAGACTCACAACACCAACTCAGTAAAATCAACTAGTAGCTGACTGAACTTTTGGGGTGCGAATACCTTACAAAATTTAAAATTCCTATATTTTAGCGTAACACAACGACCCTGAATTTTGAGCTTATTCGGCTGCTAAATTTCAAATTTTTTGAAGAGCTACACCTCAATCTGGAGAAATTTAGCCTTACTCTTGGCGACGAATTTAAATCGCTTCATTTTTGTCAATAAGTAATATTGCTTAAATTATGTTTTGAACTGTGGCAAGAAAGGTGAGATGAGAAACTACTTAACACAATTTAATCTGACATTTATCTCGTGTACTGAGAATTCATGTTTGAAGTTAGTTTAAAGTTTGAGTAGCCACAAATTAAGCATAATTGCTTATTGACAAAAACCTTAGCAACCTTAATTATCACCCATAGACTCATAAAAACAGGATTACCTGATGAAAACTTTGCGCTGGCACAGGGTTATCTTAAAATGAGTATAGGATATGTAAACTTTCGTAACCTAAGTCAGAGTCCGCCCATCCATGACCCCAGCCACCTCCCTGTTTACCCCTGTGGAAGCAGACCTGCGACTACTAGCAGATAACCTAAAACAGCTAGTTGGAAATCGCCACCCCATTCTGTTTGCAGCAGCCGAACATTTATTCGGAGCTGGGGGAAAGCGTATCAGACCAGCAATTGTCCTGCTAATATCGCGGGCAACAATGTTAGAACAAGACATTACACCGCGTCATCGCCGCCTTGCTGAGATTACAGAAATGATTCACACAGCAAGCTTGGTACATGATGATGTGGTAGATGAATCAGACGTGCGGAGAGGCGTTCCTACCGTTCATAGTTTGTTCGGGAACCGCATTGCCATCTTAGCAGGAGATTTTCTCTTTGCCCAATCTTCCTGGTATTTAGCAAACTTGGACAATTTGGAGGTAGTGAAACTGCTCTCAGAAGTCATTATGGATCTGGCTACTGGGGAGATTCAGCAGGGACTAAATCGTTTTGATGCTGGTACCTCTATTGAAACGTACATTGAGAAGAGTTACTACAAAACAGCTTCGTTAATCGCCAACAGTTCTAAAGCTGCTGGGTTACTCAGTGAAGTCTCGCGAGAAACTGTTGAGCATCTGTATAGCTACGGTCGTCATTTTGGTATAGCATTTCAAATTGTCGATGACATTTTAGATTTCACCAGTACAACAGATACCTTGGGTAAACCAGTGGGGTCGGATCTCAAAAGTGGTAATCTGACTGCACCCGTTTTATTTGCTTTGGCGGAAAAACCATCTTTGGAAGTGCTGATTGAACGAGAGTTTGCTCAAGAAGGAGATTTAGAGCAAGCACTAGCACTGATTCAAGATAGTCAAGGTATACAGCAGGCGCGAGAGTTAGCTGCTTACCATGCTAAGTTGGCAATTGAACATCTTGCAGTTCTCCCATTCTCAGAATCCCACCAGGCATTGATTAACATCGCTGAGTACACACTGAGTCGCCTCTATTAAATCAGTTATTAGTTCTCAGGTAGAAAGTGGGGATTTAGATGTAGGTGTATTGTGGCTTCCGTAACGCACCGAAAACCTGAAATGTTGTGTTGTGCTAACGCTTTAACACACTAAAACAGCTTTATGTTTAATTCAATCCACTTATTTAGCAGGTAGAAAGTGGGGTTTTTATTTGGAAGTTCTTAGGGATTTCCAAAAAATAAATTACTACTACTTGTGGGGTGGATAGTGTTCGACTAATACCAATTCTGTATGAAGATGCGCTAAACCATAAGTATAAGAAAGAAAAACGAACCGCATTCGCGTTAGCGTCTCCCCTTGGGAGAAGGACGCATTCGCGCAGCGTCTCGTAAGAGTTGGACACAAAGAAAGAAGTTAAAAGGGTTTGGCGCAGCCTCACAAAGAAATGGTATAAGAGTTCACTCTAAAGACTTGCCCGCTTTTGGTTACTGGGCACCTCACAATAAAGAATGGGATATTTTTTGATGTGAAAGTTCTTAAGTATAAAACTCTGCTTTGTTAGGAAACTAAAACTTGAAAATGGAAAAATGTTCACTGATAACTGTTTTTTAATCAATTTTAGGTTTCACCGAGAGTTGAGTCAGTCGCATGGTGTAACGGAAAGAAAAAATTTCTTTTTTCACTGATTTAGAAAACTTTTTTAAAAGAATTTGAGATTTAAATTTTTGGATGTGGGATTGTATCTAAAAAACTCCACATCCAAATTTTTTCTATGCAATATCAGGGGGTATCTGTTTAGGCGATCGCTGTTGTCGTAACTGTTTCTGCATCAGTTTTTCTAGTTCAGTTCGCCGAACTTCGACGGTATGAGTGGTCTTACCCGGCGTCTCCAAAAAAACGATACTATCTACGGGTTCTAATGCCACCATTTGGAACAAAATATGGGTGACAGGAGTAATTTTAGCTAGCATTTGAGGGTCAAGCCCAGCAGGGGAAATTAGAGAGACATCCTGTATGGTAGGGAAAGCGTAAATCACACGCTTTTCCAATCCTGGGTTAGCACGATTGCTCAATGTAGTTAAAACCCAGCTTGACTCCGAATTTTGGAGAATATAGTACTGGGAGTAGCGTAATTTTTGAGCGATCGCTCTAAGGGCAGGAGCAATTGCTGCAACAAGATGTGGTGTCATACCATCGCGGGGTGCATTGTCAATCAGCAATTGAATTTGTGCTTCTAAATCCATAATGACTTGTATACGACTCTTGGGTAATGGCAATAACATCTATCAAGTGTGAACAATCCCATCAGAATTGGGAATAATAAAATCAGCCATATCTTCAATATAGGATTGGCCTGCGTTTAGCTTATACGTAAAACCAAACCAGCCAATACCCACAGTCGTACAGGTTGTCTTTAAGTAAGTTAGGGTCTTTTGAAAACCGAGACTATGAATTCAGCCGCAACCGCAACTATTCCATCTGCAACTATTCTGGGAGAAAATTCTACAGGCGTGGAGGCGATCTTTCAACTCCTGTCCAAGGAGTTTCAGCAGTCAACCAAAGCTTCGGAACAGAATTGTCACGATGTCGCAAGACGTATTACCACCGAAGTCTACCGGATTTGTCATGAGAGTAAACGTATCCAAGCTTCTGGATCTGTAGAAAGCTCGGCGATGACCTTGGCTCGGCATCGGCTGCAACAGTGTCTCAGGTACTATCAGTTGGGTTCAAATCGGGGCAGGGTCGAATTACACAGTACTCTGAGTGCAATTATTTATCGATATATTAATCCTCCTCAGAGACAATTGAGCTATCAAGGCCGGTTGACGATAATTGAAGATTTCCTCCAGAGTTTTTATCTAGAGGCGTTGAACGCTTTCCGGCGAGAAAATCAACTCGGTGCCACTTATCGCCCTCAGACGCTCTTGGAATTGTCCGAGTATATGGCATTTACCGAGCGTTACGGCAAGCGACGCATTCCCTTACCAGGTCGTCAGCAACAGCTAATTATCCTGCGGGCACAAACTTTTTCCCAACAGCAGCCCCCAGAAACCAGCGTAGATATAGAACAAGCCGCAGAAGGTAGCAATAATGAAGGTGACGGTTCTTGGGAAGAACCAGCAATTCACCAATTGCGCTCCACAATGGCAACGCAAGCCGAACCCGAACCCGAAGAAGACACCTTGCGTTCTGTTGTGGTTACGGAATTAATGAATTATCTCGAACAACGACAACAATCTGACTGCGCTGATTACTTTTCTCTCCGCCTCCAGGATTTATCAGCACAGGAAATTGAGTCAGTTTTAGGTTTAACCCCTCGTCAGAGAGATTATTTGCAGCAGCGCTTTAAGTATCATTTAATTCGGTTTGCCCTGTTGCACCGTTGGGAATTAGTTCACGAGTGGCTGGAAGCTTCTCTGCACACAAATTTGGGCTTAACTCCCCAGCAATGGCAAGTATACACAGCACAGCTGGACAATAAGCAACGGTCTTTATTAGAGTTGAAGCAACAAGGACAAGCTGATGAAAAAATAGCAAAAACTTTAGGGCTGTCAATGGCACAACTGCAAAAACGATGGTTTAAAATTCTTGAGCAAGCTTGGGAAATTCGTAACTCATTAGTTTCCGGATCAGGTGCATCTACTCATGAATAGTGACTCAGAATCCTTACAACACCAGTGTCTCGATTGGTTATTGACAGATAATGTCAAAAATAACGAGCAATCGGTAGAATGTGAGGAAAATGACGGGGTAAAAAACCTCCTCAAGGAAGCCACTGCTTCAAAAAGTAGTGAGCCAAAATTGGGAGGAACGCCCCAGACCTTTCAACTGGGAGAAATTCCTACTGTGCAAGATCGTTTTCAAGCTATCCTTAAGCATCGGCTACAAATTCAAGCCCAAGACCACCCGCCGTTGTTTCCCTGGGAAACACAATTAATCGAATATCCTGATTTTGTTGATGAGCCGTCAATGACACTCGTTCCTAGCTGGGGATGGATGGTACAACAGTCAAAGTTGACCTTGCCAACTCGCTTACCGGAAAGAGTTTTCCAGCAATTGCTAGAACAATGTCAGGCTTTAGTGACATCTTCAGTGCCGTTGGGGGCAAAATTAGTTCAAGTGGTGGAGAACTTTTTTCCCAATGAGTCTCAAGCACTAAATGACATAGCTGGATTGGTGCTAAGAAGCACCTATCGGTCTGTAAATACTCTGGAGGCAATGCCTGCTATTCAGAGCGATTACTCAGATTTACAACTGCGTCAACAGATGGCTTTGTCGTTGCTAGCAGCGAAACAACTGCTGGAAAATCTGACTCTACCACTTTCAGCAACCAGTCCGGTGGTAGAAAGACAATGGCTAACCAGTGTTGGTGCTTTGAACATCAGAGTAGAATACCAGTCTCTAAGTAAATTTACGAAGTTGCTTGTGCAAGCTGAGTTACCTGTTAAAGGAACTTTGACGCTGCGGGGAAGTGGCACTTTAGCAATGACAACATCTTCGACTTCGGGATACTTAAATGTAGAGTTAGGCTGCGAGCAACTTAACCCAACTTATACCCTAGAAGTTGAATTTCCAGAAATAGACGAACAGTCGTTGTTGTTTGTGATTAATCCCACGATTTAGTTTAAATTTCCACCGCTAGCACACTATGTCAATCAACGCCGATATATATTAAGAGGATTTTCCTGGTTTTGAAGCTCATCCTATTTTTCAATAAACGGTCATTAGGGTGTCTACGAGAAGCAGTTATTACAAAGACACAGAGACACCTGGATATGGGGACATGGAGATATTGAGAAAGTATTTGATTATTTCTCGATTCACCGTGTCACCCATTTCTCGTTTGTCTCCATCTCTACCCCCTATCGATCATTTTTTAACACAGTGCTAGGGTAGGAAATTACGTCCCCCGCATTGTGTTTGTTGCATCTACATCATTGCTTCTACTAGACTCAAATGTTTAACTTATCCAGGATGAATCGGTTTTGGCGTATCCCTGTAGGTAATTTCTGGCGGCAAAATCCGCAGGGTTCGCCTTTGATTGAAGTGGAAGATTCAATTTTATTGCGGGTGCTGGTGCTAGCGTTGGTTATTTTGGGAATTGTGGCGACGGATATTGCCGCTGAAACTTCATTTAGTTTTTGGGCGTTACCCCTAAGTGTAGTGGGTACAATTTGGAGTTATTATCGTCGCCGCGATCGCAATGTTGCAATTAAATTCTGCATCGCCATCGGAATGTTAGTAGCACTGGGTGCTTTCTTTGGGCGATTAGTGGGAGAGTTGAATGATACGCGCTTGGGTTTGGCAGAGTTATTAATTCAACTCCAGGTATTGCATAGCTTTGATACACCCCGCCGGAAAAATTTGGGCTATTCGATTGTTATCGGACTGATTTTATTGGGTGTGGCAGCAACTCTAAGTCAGACTTTAGCATTTGCACCTGTGTTGCTGTTATTTTTAGCGATTGCTCTGCCAACTTTAGTGCTAGATTACCGCTCACGCTTGGGTTTACAGCCATTAAAAATAAAAAATGAAAAATTCAATCAGCAGAATTCCTCAAGTCTTAATTTTAAATTTTTAATTCTAAATTTTTTACTAATTGTTGGTCTGGGGCTGGCAATTTTTGCTGTTTTACCCAGATTTCCTGGCTATCAATTACGGAATTTTCCTGTAAGTTCTGCTATTCAAGTAAAGAGTAATTTCACAGGACGTAGTATCATTAATCCCGGTTATGTCCGCCAAGGTAAAGGTGATAATCAAGGTAGTGGTAGCGGTGGTACGGGACAAAATAAAACTGGTCAACCAGGTAAAGTAGATAATAACTTTTATTACGGTTTTAATAGTCAAATTAACCAAAATCTGCGGGGCGAGATGAAACCCAAGGTTGTGATGCGAGTGCGATCGCAAGCTGAGGGTTTTTGGCGAGTATTAGCATTTGATCGCTATACAGGTAAGGGATGGGAAGTTTCTCGGAATGAAGATGTGACGACTGTTAGGCGATCGCCTTGGTCTTACCAAATTTTTCTTTCCCCATCTGTGCTCACTGGTAAAACCCAAGAGGTAGTACAAACTTATACAGTAGTGTCGGATTTGCCTAACCTAATTCCAGCGATGACTTATCCCAAGGAAGTTTACTTTCCAGCACCAGTGATCGCTGTTGATAAAGAAGACGGATTGCGATCGCCTGTAGAATTATCAGAAGGTTTCACCTACACAATAATTTCCGAAGTACCATACCGCGATCGCACTTTGTTAGGTGAAGCTTCTACTAAATATCCCCAACAAATTAAAAAGCATTATCTGCAAATTCCTCCCGAAATTGCCGAAAAAGTCCGACAACGTACCGAAGAAATCCTCGCTAACTACAATCAAGAAAAAGTTGCAAAGTCTGCTAAAAGCCTGGATTCACCCTACGAAAAAGCTCTCTACTTAGCTCAATATTTAAAGCAACGCTACTCTATTCCCCAAAATCCCTTAGAAGTACCTTATTTGAGTGAAAAAGAAGACTTGGTAGAAACTTTTTTGTTTAAGCAAAAAGGAGGCTATCCAGACCACTTCTCTACAGTTCTCACAATAATGTTGCGTTCCATTGGCATCCCAGCGCGGTTGGTAGCAGGGTTTAGTCCAGGAGAGTTTAATCCATTTACAGGGCTGTATGTTGTCCGTAATACTGATGCTTATGCGATGACGGAAGTGTATTTTCCGAAATATGGTTGGTTTGCCTTTGACCCTATTCCCAATCATCCTCTGATTCCGTCATCCATTGAAGATACTCAGACTTTTAGTGTGTTGCGCCAATTGTGGCATTGGGTTGCTGGATGGTTGCCCTCTCCGGTGACAGGTTTGTTGAATAATGTATTTGAGACAATATTTAAGTGGGTGATTAGAGCGATCGCTTGGTTTTTAGCTTTATTCTCTCAAGGTTGGTTTGGCGTATTGACTGGCTTAATTGTGGGGACTACAACGGCTTTCTTGAGTTGGCTAGGTTGGGGTCAGTGGCGAGAGTGGCGCAACCGTAGATGGTTAAAGAAATTGCCAGCGATGGAGAGCCTTTATCAACAAATGCTGCAATGGACAACCCAAAAAGGTTTAGGGAAACATCCAGCACAAACACCTTTAGAGTATGCCAGAGTCTCATACCAGCATCATGCTCTAGCAACTGCTGAGGTAATAGATGAAATTTGTCAAGCCTATGTTGGTTGGCGCTATGGCGGTCATACACCTAACTTGCAGCAACTGCGAGAGAGATGGCAAAGTATCAAAAAGGCTGCTAACTAACTCGTTGATAAATTATATAAGAAGGTTGTCCATTGGGCGACCTTTTTAATTTCAATGTCAGAACTAACCCTTTTTACATCCTCATACCATTTCTTTGTGAGGCTGCGCCAAACCCTTTTAACTTCTTCTTTCTTTGTGTCCAACTCTTACGAGACGCTACGCAAATGCGGTTCGTTTTTCTTTCTCATCATTAAACATGGTTTAGCGCATCTTCATAGAGAATTGGTATCAGCGAGAGATGAAGGTAAAAAGTAGAAAACTCAACAACATTCAATTCAACCTCGCATCTGCATCAAATTTCCTGAAGCGTAGCGACGCAAACCTTGGTAGAACACACCTGCGCCAACCAACAGCACAGTAGTTGACCCAACCACTGCTAGTACAGCATGAATCAAAGATAGCGATCGCAATGCCTCAATCGGCAAATAAGTCACAAATCCAGCTGGAATCAATGTGTACAGCAGTAGCTTCACTGTTCCCTCAAACAAAGTCGCTGGATAAGTACTGAAGGTAAGCATGGCATTTCGCCACTGTTGGGTCAGTCCTTCGGAATTGCCCAGAAAAAAGCTGAGGCTACCTGTCAAAATATTAAATCCGACAAACAATGTCGCCACTGAAACTGTCAAACCAGTGAACAACGCCAAATGCACTGCATCAGGCTTGACAAAAAACAAATAAACCCAATATCCAAACAGCATATCTCCCCAAGATGTGGCATTCATCCGCCCTAGTAGTAAGTGCGGTAAAAGCGCACGAGGATACAACATCCACACATCTAACTGTCCTTGGACAATTAAACTTGTCAGTTGCATAGCGTTACCGCAGATAGTATTAGCCAGACCAAATCCTGTTGCGGCGATCGCCCAGAGAGTAACTACATCCTGCACCGTCCAGCCGCGTAGCACTGGAAAACGTGTAAAAAACAGTCCCCAAAATGTCACCCACACTAGGTTATTAAGTACCATCGCCACTACTTGCGTGAGGAACGCGCCGCGATATTCTAAGTGAGCGTTCAGATTGAGACGAATATAAGCGCCAGCTAATTGTAGGTAGGAAAGTAAACGCCAAAACATATCAACCTCCATGCGCGTGGATACGTTTAACTGCCGTGCGATAGACAAGGGCTACCAAGAGAGCCAGCACACCGATAGCAACTCCCTGCCGCACTAACAATTGACTGGCAAAAGCTAGGTCGGGATGCACAAATAAACGCGCCGGACCATACAAAATACTGGCAAAGGGTAGAGCTTGTAGTACTGGCTGCCACTCTTCTGGTAGTAGTTCTAAAGGAATTAGCATCCCACCCAAAATCATCGTCAACCGAGAGTAAATCAGCATTAGCCCGGTGGTATTTTCCAGCCAGAAAGCTCCTAAGCCCACTAAGAAGGTTGCCAAAAAATCTAGTACAAATGCCAGTGGTAGCGCCACTACGAATAATAAAATTCCCCCTAAACTTAGAGGAATTGCGCCGACAAACAGTAGTGCAACTATAGATGCGATCGCTAGATTCAACCCGAAGCGCACTGTCCGCTCTCCCAAAGTAGTCCACAGGCGATACAAAGGGTAGGATAAAGGGCGTATTAGTTGCACTGCCAGCGCCCCTGTGCGTACATCCTCGTCTACCTCTAAAGCAACTTGGGGACTTGAGAGGACAATAGACTCGGTGATACCCAGATACCAAAGCATCTGAGCCTGCGTTAGACCTCCCAACTGTTCAGCATCTGTCTCAGCATAGGTGACACGCCACAGCTGTAGGAAGATGTAGAGAATGACAAACAAAAAAATTCCTCTGGAAGCAACTTCTCCCCAATAAGCCAGGTTGGAGCGAGCTGCCGTCAAGCCAATCCAGGTATATTTATTGAGATTATTCACTGAATTATGAGGCTGCCTGAGCATAGATGTGTGCAATTACCTCTTCTAGCGGTGGGTCTTCAATCGCAATATCAGCCACCGAACCCGCCAAGAGAATTTGATTCATCACGGTTTCAATTGGTGTGATGCGGGTATTAACCTCCAGCTTTAGGCCATATTCGCCGGCTTTGAGTTGAGTTACTCCTGGGAGGCTGATTTGGGCGGGGGAGGTATGAAATTTTACGCTGAGAATCTTTGAACCAAGGTATTGGCGGCGCATTGCCGAAACTTTGTCATCAAGTACTACATGGCCGTGATTAATTACTACTACTCGCTGCGCTACTTGTTCAATGTCGCCCGCATCGTGGCTGGTGAGAAACACTGTTACTCCCTGATTGCGGTTCCACTCGCGGATGAGGTCGCGTAATTCCTGACGAGCAATTACATCCAGTCCAATTGTGGGTTCGTCGAGGAATAGTACTTTAGGTGCATGGAGTAAGCTGGCTGCTACTTCTGCCCGCATCCGCTGGCCTAAAGACAATTTACGTACTGGGGTATTCCAGAACGGGCTGAGGTCAAAACGCTCAACTAGTTGGTCACGACGTTTGATGTATTCTTGCCAATTCAGATTATAGATTCGCGCTAGTAACTCCAAGGTATCGCGGGGAGGTAGGTGATACCATAACTGTGATCGCTGTCCAAACACTACCCCAATCTCGTACGCTAGTTCGCGCCGATTTCGCCAAGGGTTTAATCCCAGTAACCTGGCTGTGCCAGATGTGGGCTGTAGTATGCCTGTTAGCATCTTGATTGTAGTAGACTTCCCCGCCCCATTTGGACCAATGAAGGCGATCGCTTGACCATCGGGAACGCTCAGACTGATGCCATCTACGGCAACAATCTCTTTTTTCGTGCGGTTGCGTCCCCAACCTCTACTCAGAGTAAACGTCTTGGATAAATTTTCCAGTTCTAGGGCTGTCATCACTGATGAACCCCTTCAGATGATTTTGTACTACAAGTATAATACAATAAATTACAGTATTATAAAACCTATTTTGCTAAGTGTGCATTTCCATAAATCTAGCTATTGCTAGATGCTGAAATTCTCTCAAAAGCTATAATTTACATCTGTTGCACCGAGAGATTAACTTGTGGATGTCATATTAGAACGATCGCACGAATTAAAACAAGCCTTAGTTGATTTTGTCCTTGATGCTGAAGGCGAACTGGCACAAGCACTGGAAGCTTATGCCGCAGAACAGTTGCGTCGTGGAAGTGGTGATAGTACACAGCAGGACTTAACCATCGATAGCTTTTTGACAGCCGGGAAAGTCGGTGATAAGTCTCCATTAGAGTTGTTTATCGAAAGCCATCCAGATTTAGCAGAAAGCGATCGCAGCCTAATCAATAGTTGGCATCATAGTTTTATTGGCTTATTTGCCATCACTAATATTTTACCTGATGGCTTTGAATTGACGAACTGGTTGACAGATAAACGCTACATCGTCAAGCCAAACAATACTCAAACATTACAAGCAATATCTCGGTTGAAAGTCGGAGAAATCTTGTTAACTCGCATTTCCCCCGTTACCGATAGCTACTGGATGTTTTCTGGCCCCTACACAATAATGGGTAAATTAGGTAAACCAAAACTTGCTGTAGCAATTGGTAATTTTAAAGAAAACTATAAAAGTAATCTTTACAGCGATGCTCCAGACTTGCTAGAGGAAGCTTGGCAGTCAGTAGAAAAATATCATCAGCAGTTTGTGGACTTTTTTGGCACTGATGAAATCACACTACCTGGATACCAGCTTAATAAAAAAATAGCGGAATTTCAAGAAGTAATTACTGAAAAAACCTTTGCAGCCGCAGGAATTGATACTTCTAAATCTCTTGCTGAAGTGGCAGAAGCAGCTGGCATTGGCGACGAAGAAATAAAAGCAGCCGCACAAGAATTTGGTGCTGATTCCAACGTAGTCTCTGAGATGTTTAACAGCAAAAGCGGCAAGAGCAAAATGGTTATGCCAAAGGTTGATTTGCCTGCTGAACTCAAGAAAGCAGAACAGGTAACGGCTCTTTCTCATCCCCGTTGGGGACAAATGTTTTTACCAACATATAGTAAGGTACAAGCAATCTTATCGGCAGAGGACTGGCAAAGTGTTCAAGGGGCGGAAAAATTAGTTCGTTACTACCTGGAAGATAAAAGTATTAATGCTTTTATTTGGCATCGATTAGCACAACAGTATCCAACTCAGTTAGAAAATGTGTTGCAAACATTTTTGCAACGTCCAGAGTTTAGGCTTGAAAGTGACTTGGATACACTTTTGCAAGAATTCCACAAACCTATTGAGCCAGAGTTGCCAGACATTGCCAGTGTACCCATACATTTACATAACTTATTTCAGGAAGCTTTAGGAGAAGTTAACAAATCTAAGCCTAAGGGTAAGGGGCAACAAAAGCCAGCAAAGGGTTTTCAACGAGGTTAACAAATAGATCCAACATTTTACCCTACTCACTTAGGGTTATATGGTTTCCTTTCTTAAAGTCTTTTGTAGGAGTGTATAGCTAGCTGTGCGCTCCGACAGCGTGTTGTGTGAAATCAGTCTCAAAAACCAGATGAAGGCCGGCTAGTTATATTTAAAGATCGGTAGATAACAGGTGAACAATCTCATCTACAATTTCTTCTGGACTCTCAAGCTTGACTAGAAATCGATTAAAACCAGCATTCAAAGCCTTATAGCTTGAGACCTCCCGTGTATAAGAAGTGATAGCGATCGCAGGCAACTGTCTTAAGGATGGGCAAGAATTCACTCGAATTTGCTCAATTAACCAATTTCCATCATGATCGGGCAACTTCACATTGCACACCAGAATATCGGGATGAAGCGATTCGATCAAGTCAAGGGCTGTTTCTGCATCGGTTAAAGCCATTACCTCTGCACCTGCTGCTTCCAAAATGAAGGTGAGCAAATCTGCAATATCTGGCTCATCTTCTACCAGTAAGATAGTGGTTCCAATAAGGTGCTGGAGGGAATTTAACTCAGTTTCTTGATCGATTTTGTGATCTGTTGCCATGCCGTCCTTTTATTGCTTGCTATAGTCTGCTATTTCTATTGCAACGCATGGATCGGAATAAGTATTCACCCTAAATACACAAACTTGAGGTGAAAAGCCTTATCAATATGAAGAAATTAATTCACCGAGCAATATTGAGCGCCCTCTTAGGTGAGCGATCGCCCCGACCAATTCATCTATCTCCACAGGCTTTAATAACCATTGGTCAAACCTTGCTTGCGACTCCGAAAATCGAGCTTCTAACTCTTCGAGTGCCGTGACTGCGATAACGGGAGTGGATTTGTCAAGCCTATCTTCGATGTGCCGGATCTGACGTAGCAGGGAATAACCATCTTCATCAGGCATGGCTATGTCACTAAGTACTAAATCTGGACGAATTTGAACAAACGCTTCTAAGGCTTGATGTACTGTGAAAGTTGAATGAACTTCGATCCCATACAACTCAAGCAAACAAGTCATCCAGGCACAAGAATCTAAGTAGTATAATTAGTGACGCTACTTGCTAGGATTAGATTCTGGTAGTGTATGTGAGTTAAGCTCTGCACAAACAATAAAAACAAAAGAATCTATGCGTGAGATCAGGCCTTGGACTACTACCTTAGTAGTGATAGTATCTATTATTGCAACTTCAATAGGCGTCTACAATCTTGAATTGTTTTTAAACACTGTTTGTTTGATAAATACTATGCCTACTATTAGTAAACATTGTAAGTCGTTGCCCTGACTTGGTGTTTTATAACAGATGTGCCTTTGATCCGCGCCAAGTTGGTAAACAGTAGAGCTTTGTGAATGAGTTGACTAATATTTTTTGGGAACAGGTAATTGGAGAAAAGCTATTACCTATTACCCATGAATTATTACCGAGATTCAGATTGAGTTGAGACTGTTAATACTTGCGGTGGTGTAGCATCTGGGGGATAGAGAAAATCTACTTCTACTAAGGAGCGATCGCCTGGTTTCATCTTTAATAAAACTAACGGTTCCCCTGGTTGACCTCTCTTTTGCACTAAATGCACAAACTGAGTTTGTGGCTGACCTTGGTCATTTTTGTAACGTACCCGCACTGTCCCTCGGAAGAATACTTGAGGATCTGGTGTACTTAGAAAGCGTAACCCTGGTTTGACTAATTGATCCTCCTTGAGTGGTGTTTGTATAGACACACTAACAGTTTGAGGACTTTGAGTATTGTTGTATAACGGCAACTTGAGATTATATTGAATTCCATAGTTGCCATGAGCGCGATATGCGGTGTCAGGATAGCGCACCAGCATAGGCGCACTTTGAATTTGACTAGTTCCTAATGTACCGCCATGCAGGGTACTCAGAGCGTAGGAAAACACTTGACCAGGCTGGGGAATAGTTAGATAGCTGGCTTTAGGATTATCTACTAATAAGGCTCTCCATCGCGAACCACCAACCACTCCCGCAACACGCCCATAAATTCTTGGTTTACCAGTTTCTTCTAAGGGAGTGGGAGTTTTATCTCGTGGCCCAGCTAAATCGCCATTATCTAGTAAATTCTGCCACTCTTCTAAGGTAGGCGATCGCTCACTGCCATCAGGATTCTCCCGTGCAAACATCGCTAGGCTAGCTGCATAGACAGTGCCGTCACTTTGCAGTCGGATCAATGTAGACCGACCATTCAGGGGTGGTGTCAATCCTTGCACCGGAATTGGCAAATTGAGTAACATCCGACTTTGCTTTGGTGGAATCTCAATTTGGGCAGGGAAAATCTCTTGTCGTACTCCCCGAAGCACATCAGACATGACGCGATCGCCTGGCCCGGCAAAAATTTTACCTAAAAGATTTTGGCTAAAAGATGGTAACTGAATAAATGGTGCATCCGGTTGACTTAAATAACTCGCCGCCTGCCAAATATTTACCTTCACTGGTTCTGAACTAGGGTTATGCAAAATTATCCCTAAATAGAGCGATGTCTCCGACGGGCTACGCCTACGCAAATTCTCTGGTGGTTCAGCTTTTGCAACGTGATGAGCAAAAATATCAAATCGTCCCCGAAAGGGAAAATTCAGATGCGCTGTTGGCACTTTTTTCCCATCTGGTGGAAAGGTAGAAAGTAAAATTCCTTCTTTCAAAACCAATTCTGGACTATTGCTATTAAAGGTTGGCACTTTATCCAATTGACCTGGTAAAGGACGCACTTCTTGAGGTTGGACAACTTCTTCAGGTGGTAGCTTCGCAGGAGTTGATTGGGCTATTGGGAAAATTAGTAACAATGGCAACATATACTTAGATATTTCTTTCACCATACAGACATTAACAACTTGATGAAAGTGCCAGTTTGTTAATAATTAATACGAAATCGGCAAGAATCCCCATCAAATTTTCTTGATTGAGAACCGGAACGTGGACAAAAATACAACGTGCTGTGAGTTGATTTTGGCTTAAGTAGTCCAACACTGAATAGTAAAGACCTTCTCTTCGAGACGCTACGCGAACACAGACAAATTTCCCACAGTCGTGGCTAATCTGAATTGCTGCTGCTCCCGCCACTAATTTTTCTAAATCAACTTCTGTCTGCAAAACAATTTTTCCACAGATAGCACCTGCTTCCACACTTAATTGTGTACGGCTTGCAGCCATGCCACAACAGATGATGTAATCACGTTGGATTGCCTTGATTTTTTCCATTACCTAAGTACTGGCAAGTTGAACATCTACGGGTAACTGACGTAAAAAAGTTAAGTAATCTGGGAGCAACTCAAGTTTGGTAACTTCAAGTAATAAATCATCAGAAGAATTTGACTGTTGATCTTTTAGCCAAGTGTCAAAAGAAGTTAATAGAATTCTTTTCTTCATAACAAATATTATTTAGAATAGAAAAACCCTCCATAATAAATTTACAAGGAGCAGGTAAATGCCAGTAATTGCGATCGTAGATTACGAGATGGGAAATTTGCACTCAGTCTGCAAAGGCTTGGAAAAAGCTGGGGCAACTCCTAATGTTACTTATTCTCCAAAGGAATTAGAGCAGGCAGATGCTATAGTCCTACCGGGAGTAGGAGCATTTGATCCAGCAGTGCAACACCTGCGAGCGCGCGGTTTAGAACAACCTATTAAAGAAGCGATCGCATCTGGGAAACCTTTTTTGGGAATTTGTTTAGGATTGCAAATTCTCTTTGAATCAAGTGCAGAAGGTACCCAACCAGGACTGGGAATTATCAAAGGAAAAGTGCGGCGGTTTCGTCCCGAACCTGACATCACTATTCCTCACATGGGCTGGAATCAACTGGAAGTTACTCAACCAAAAAGTATTTTGTGGGAGCATTTACCATCAGATCCTTGGGTGTATTTTGTCCATTCCTACTATGTTGACCCAATAGACCCGCTAATCCGTGCAGCAACTATCACTCACGGTACTCAAACCGTCACAGCTGCGATCGCTCACGAAAACCTCATGGCAGTCCAATTTCACCCCGAAAAATCCTCTAATATCGGATTGCAAATCCTGTCTAATTTCGTTGCTCAAGTCCGCGAAAAAATCCCTGCCTAATATTCTTTTTGTCATTTGTTTTTTGTCTTTTGTCTAAAACTAATGACCAATGACTAATGACTAATGATCAATGACTAATAACCAATGAGCCTGAGAATTTACGGTAATCGCCAGCTAAAAACTTTACCAGGAAAAGAAACTAGACCCACTAGTGCGCGAGTAAGAGAGGCAGTCTTTAATATTTGGCAGGGAGAAATTGCAGGTTGTCGCTGGCTAGATTTGTGCGCCGGTACTGGTTCAATGGGCGCAGAAGCTTTGTGTAGAGGAGCCAGCTTAGTAGTGGGAATTGAACAATCGAGCCAAGCCTGTGTCACCATCCAACAAAATTGGCAGCAGTTAGCTAATGCCGACCAAGAATTTCGGGTATTGCGGGGAGATATTACCCAGCAGTTAAAGACTTTATCAGGTAAACAGTTTGATAGAATCTACTTAGATCCACCTTATGCCAGTGGATTGTACCAGCCAGTTTTAGAAGCGATCGCTGACTATCAACTTTTAGATCCTAGCGGCGAAATCGCAGTTGAACACGCCTCACAAGGTTGGATACCACCAGAGATTCCCGCTTGGGAAATTTGCCGCCAGAAAGTTTACGGCAACACATCACTTACTTTCTACAGAATTTTGGAATGACAGGAATGGGGTGGGGAGAAAAATTGCTTCCTTGTCCTCCTTATCCCCCTTCCCTCATCCTACTCAGAAACGCCAGTTGTTCTCCTGTCGGAGACGCTACGTGTAGCTTGCTTAAGAGCAGGGGTACAAGTTCGGCAGAACTGCCCAACGCACTGGCTGGCTCCTCACCACTCAGCACTGGGCACTCCCTCATCCCCCTAGCTGATTGGGGCGCTTGTATTGCTTATATGCAGCGTAAAAAAGTCCGGCGAGAGTTACGAAAACTAGACCAAGGACAATACCTGATAGCAGGGGTTCAACCACTGTAAATCTCCTTTTTGTAATTATTAAATATTCGTTGCCTGTTTTTGATTTTACCAAATTTCGTATGAATCCTGCGCCCTACAGCCTTTTGAAAGGCGACTGCCCACAAAAAAATAGTCTTCTGTGCTTGCAGACACAATCAAGAACTTTTAAGCTATGTGTAGGAAATGAAAACTTTTTAGCACACCTAAACTTTCACAGCAAACCTTTTGGATAACCAGATTACCAAACCTGAAATTTTGATTCAGCGGATTGTTTTATTGACGCTGGCTATACTGCTAGGAGTCCCTTTGGGCTTTTTTGGTGTTCAGTTGGTTCAAGCCTCCGATCCATACGTCAAGAGTGTTCTATCCCTAACAGGAAACCCAGTTCAAGGACACGCGATATTTCAAATTAACTGTGCTGGTTGTCATGGCTTGGAAGCAGACGGGCGAGTGGGGCCCAGTTTGCAAGCTGTTTCAAAGCACAAGTCTCGGTATGGGCTGATTCACCAAGTAATCAGTGGCGAAACACCGCCAATGCCAAAATTCCAACCTAGTGCTCAAGAAATGGCGGATCTTTTGAACTATTTAGAGTCGTTGTAAACCTAAGAATTTTTGGTTGTAGGATACATAAATACCCTTATGTGAAAAGGCAGTATATAATGTGTGCTTTTTTACACCTATCAGACCTATAAACAGACCCCCTAGATGCTCGATAGCTTTCGCGCAGCGTCTTGTAGAAAAGCTTTAGCAACGTAGGAGCGTCGCCCTCAGCACATCATGCCTGCTCTACTTGAGAAAATTCTAAACGCTTAGATGCGAGACGCTGCGCGTAGCTTGCTTTCCCGTAGGGGTACGCGGACTCACTAAAGTCCTTGGCGTCTACCCTTATCTACCAAACGCTCTTTTGAGGTTGGGAGAAGAACCGCGACACTAATACCGCTGTGCCTCTACGCGTAATAATAGAAACCTCAAAACACCCTAGCTCAGTCTGATAAACTTCGTCTTCTAAAGCCGTAGTGCCGAGAACTGTCTTTTGTCTTTATCTTCACATCTGCTAGTATTTGCGTAGAATCTTTGATAAAAACTCATATAAACTGTATATTTTTAAGTATGTTAGCAAGTAACTATTTAATTATTGCGAAAGTGAAGTTAGTATACCTAACTCTGTAGAATTAAGGTAAAAGTTCCTAGACAATGGGCTAAGGTATAGCTTCTTTAACAGACTAGATATTCTTGAGATGACCGAAAGCTAATGACTGAAGCGATCCAAATCGGTAATCGTACAATTACAGCTAGTGAATTGATTTCTTTACTGGCAAGTTACCAAATGCTGCCGCAGTTGCAGCGGGAACTAATCATTGATGAGGCGATAGAGCAAAACTCACGCTCTGCCAAGGTAGTAATAGAGTGTACCCCTGAGGAAGTAGCCCAAGCTAAACAGCAGTTTTACACTGAAAAACAGTTTAAAAATGAAGAAGACATCCAGGCTTGGATGGCACATCAAGGGCTGACTCCCGATCAACTAGAAGTTATTACCACTCGTAAGCTGAAAATTGAAAAATTCAAGCAAGCCACTTGGGGTAATAAACTGGAATCTTACTTTTTTCAGTCCAAGGCAAAACTGGACAAAGTAATTTATTCCCTACTGCGAACCCAGGATGTGGGAATTGCCCAAGAACTCTACTTCAGGATTCAGGCAAAAGAAAACTCTTTTGCTGATTTGGCGCGGGAATACTCACTCGGGCCAGAAGCCCAAACTGGTGGCTTGGTAGGCCCGATTGAACTGAATGCACTACATCCAATAATGGTGCAAATGCTCTCTAGCAGTCAACCAGGTCAGATATTGCCCCCTACCCGTATCGCTGAATGGTTTGTTATTTTGCGGTTAGAAAAATTTATTCCAGCACAACTGGATGAATTTATGAAAATGCGCCTGTTGAATGAACTCTTTGAAAACTGGCTACAAGAACAGCAAAAGCAAATCATGTCTGCACCACAAGGGGAGGGAGAGGACAATAAAACTTTAACCTAAGCATAGTAGACTTCCATGCTTGGCTTCAAAACCGAAGATAGCGATCGCTCTGTTAGTTTTCCAGGCTGGACGAGCGATCGCTTTTGATGTTGTTCATATTGTAGATTGAGTCCCACCTGATTAATTAACAAAAGCTGGAATTTCGCCTTTGTCAAGATAAAAATGGGGCTAGTTAGACTAAAGATTAGAGAACTTGCAGCACAAAGAAGTTGGACAATCAAAGAGGTAGCTGAACGTGCCAATGTAAACTACAACACAGTGAAAAGTTATACTCGACACCTTGGAATAAATATGGTTAACCTCACTGCTGTTCAAAAAATAGCCCATGCTTTTGGTGTATCAATTGAAGATTTGATTGAAGTAGTGGAAGAGTAAGCCATTTATTTATATATATTTTTGAGTAGTTTTATCTACTAGTACTGAGGACAAGCAACTTCACGCCATTAGTCAATTAAACTAGATCAGTGCGGTGGTCATATCAAATGAGATCCTCTTCTTCATTTCCTTCCGGCTATATTATTTGTTATGCTAGAGACTTTGCAGACAGATGGGAATCTTACTTGTTATTCGTTTTGCAAAGACCATTGGAGTTGCTTAGTTCTAATAGGGTTAGGGTAATTAAATCAGTTACCATAACCGTTTTTATTGCCGTACTTTCTGCATGGCTACTGTCCACTAGTGCGTGGTTTATTGGAACTGTACTATTAGATAGTATACTTTCCTACGCGATTATCAGTGTAGTCGTCTTGTTTCTTATTTATCTTTTAGATCCTATTCAAATTCTCCAATCTGGTTCGGATAAAACGCTTATAGTAGCTCTTTCCCAAGGAAAAATTATTAGTGCTGCACTTATCGATTCTGGAGGAACTTACTCATTTCTGTTAAGATTATACGTAGTGTCTAGTCACCGTCGTCGAGGAATTGGCTCATACTTAGTGTGACATCTGCTACTAAGAACAACGACACCAGTCTATGTTCTCGCTCTTTTCGGATTACAGGCATTCTACAGGCGTCTCGGCTTTACAGAAACTAATCCACGAAACCTACCATATGGACTTCAAGGATATAATATGGTTTTTGATCCTTCCAGAACACGTGCCTCTATAGATTATTGAGCCAATTACCCATTCGTATTGGGTATCAGCTTTAGCTAATGTTAGTTCATTAATACCCATTTTTGAAAAACTTCTCAAACTCTCGCACTGCAATGCTTGAACCAACCTGCCAGGCAAAGTCCTAAATCGTAGGATTAACTCATCCCCTAGAGCAAGGTCTATTGTGTCTTGGGTGATGGTGGGTAATGTCATAAATAAATTTACTACAAGTCCATCACATAATCATTTTTACTTACCTTCTTCCCACTCTTGACCACCGGGTAACTCACTCAACATCTCATCAATAGCACCAGGTAAAGACCTTTGAGAATTTGTATAAGTCAAATTTAAAAAATCTTTTGCTACGGACATAATCAGTGATTTTTCTAGCATTGCTTGCAGTTGTTTAGGTGTATACAAACCATCAAAAATTTCAGCAGATGCAGGATCGATTGCTGCATCATAAGCAGCATCCAGCAAATCCTGCCATTCACCTTGTTTTACATAATGAGAAGTCTTATTATCCTGTAAATTTAAATCTTGAATTTCTAAAATCGAGCCTTTAATAGAAGCTACGCAGGAATTAGTTAATCTTTGTTCAACCTGATTTTTAATTACAGCAATTTGAGATCAAATCCACCACGAATATCGTAAACTTTAAAGATGTAAAAAAGAAGATTATTAAGAAATGGCAGCATATTCAATCGACTTGCGAAAGAAGATATTAAGTGCGTGGGAAAACAAAGAAGGCACGCAGAGAGAATTAGCAAAACGATTTAAAGTTAGTTTATCATTCATCCGTGACTTCTTGCGCCGATATCGAGAGACAGGGGAGATAACTGCCAGACCACAAGGAGGCGATCGCCGCTCGAAGCTCAAAGGTAAAGAGGAAGAATTATTAAAGATAATGGTGACAGAACAAAGTGATATATATTTGCGAGAATAATGAGCCTGATGAGAAAACTTCTAATATTTCGGATATAACTCTTTCGACTCATTAACTCCAACTCATCAACAATTACTAAAGCATCATCATAACGTCCAGCAAGAATATACTTCCTTAAATCCCAAAGTTCTTGAGTCATCACGATTTATCCAATACTAAATTCCGGATAAACTAAAACCCCCAAGCTTACATCACAGCTTGGAGGTTTTAGTTTGTATTATATATAAACCTGGCATCGAGCTATTTTTGCGTAGGGCAACCCCTAAACTATCGTGGCCGC
>NZ_JABXKL010000011.1 GCF_017114995.1 Nostoc sp. NMS9
ATGGGATATCACGATTACTCCAGTTTGATTGGGATCTTATTTTCTTGCAAGTCCCTAACCAGTTTGATTATGAACCAACCTACACTTTTTGATTTAGAAGCTTTTACTAAAACTGGATCTTCTCCTGTTTACGTTTACGATCCTGCTTGGGATAAACTCGATACCCGCCAAAACAGTCATAGTGTTGGGGGGCAAATTTCAGAGTCGGAATCTCGGTGTGAAAGTGTTGGGGAGCAAGTAACTAGCAACACTCTTAATACTGTTATTCCTAGCAGTGTAGGAGTTAGCTTTGATACTGTAAAATCTGCCCCCCAACACGATACGCACTGGGTAGAGAAATACTGGGTAGAGCGCTCTGGTAATAAATATTGGTATTTTCGGTACTGTTGGATGACGGGCCGCAAGATTAACCGCCTTTACCTGGGTAGTGTAGACAGTATCATTGCCAAGCGCAAAAAGGCAGATGTGGAAATTGCGATCGCGGATGGTAAATTACCATTTGAGATAAAGGACTTGATCCGAGGCTGGAAAAATGAATCGCCCCTCATGCCCAAGGTGCAACGGAACAACACTAATCTTTAAAAACGGCAGCTACAAGTTATCCGACAACACCTTAGTGCAAAGGTGGTATTGTCAAAAATGCCGCAAAGCCTTTAATCCTTCAACACTTCTGGAGACTCCCGCAGCAGTTCTTGAAGTTTCCGCATCTCGTCCCAGGTACGAGCGGTAATATCTGGTTTGGCGAAAAGCTGGGTAGAGCGGTAATTCTTGGTTCTCCAAGCGATGTAGCGGTCAATTATGAGGAGGAAATCCCCTATCAGCATGGGGATTTTTTCGGACTCATTGAATATCAGGTTGGAGTCAACAGACCTAGCGTAAGCCAAAATGTCATGCTCCAGCACAATCGGCACGCGGATCAATTTCGTCTTGCCAGCATTCCACCCAGCCTCCCAAGTCGTCGATTTCCGGCCACCTTTGCTCATGTTTATCACGTCTATTGCGTGTTACAAGGCAATATATTACAAGAATTCAGAGTTGGAGTATGACTAAAAATCCACATCTTAGCGATACAGATGTTTTCGAGAGTCTTGACAAAATAATTCCCGACACCCATGAAATGAGGCTTATCGGGTTAATTGAAGCTTGCAAAATAATTCAAGTTGACCTCAATCTCGGCAGAATTGATGCAGCTATTGAGTTTTTAGCATTCGCTCTAGCTGAGTCCGAAAAACCTCTCAAGTCCCCATGCCCCATGCCCAATGACAAATGACTATATAGTGTCAAATATTCTCAACCAGCACAAGCTGTGCTGATGCCTCCACAAGTAGGGTGAAAGTCTTGATTTATCGTGATATTTTGCTTAAAAGCAAATTTTTTATTGGGAGTGAATTTCATTAAGTACTCAAAAATGAAAAGCGATCGCCTTGTGAGCGAGCGATCGCGTTGCATCATAAATGTTGATTTAGTCCAGAATATTTGCAATTGGCAAGCTTTGTCACAGATTCACAAATCTGGGTAAACCCGATCAACTTCATCCCATGCCTGAGAAGCTAAATTCTCAAGTGCCATAGCCAGCATGAGAGGATGATCGTACTCGCCCTGCTGCAAGCGGTCGAAAAAGATTTCGATTTGCAGGAATAGGAGGTTGGGGTTCATAGAGTAGCGATCGCGCCCCGGCGCTCGTCCATTTCAATTTCAAAATAAGGGTCAAGTCCTTTGTTGTCGCGGTGTCCGGTGAAAGTGCGGATGATTTCTTTAGAAATGCCACTTTTCCGCAATTTGTTGACCATACTCCTCCTGGTGCTATGGGTCGAAATTCCCTTAGCCTCAAATCCGGCGTCATCTGATGCCCGCATGAAAATGTCATAGGCATTTTTCCAACAGATTGGCTTAGTTCCGCACCTTGAGGGGAATAACCACTCGCTATCCGTTTCTGGCTGGTATCGCCCTAGGGATTCCTTCAAAATGTGGTGTACCGGAATTTCTGTCGTTTCAGCCGTCCCGTCTGGTCTGTGTTTCCTGATAATGGCGGGGAAGATGATGTCTTCTTTAGGTTTGCGTTCCCCAGTGCGCGAGTCGTAAACATCGCTCACCTTGAGTTGAACTAGGGCCCCCCATCGTTCACCAGTGAACCAAGCCAGGTCTAAAAGCAATCTGTACTTCTCAGTTCGGATCTGCCGTCTGATTTTTGAATATTCACCATCTGTTAATACGGCAGCTTTTCCCTTTCTGTTATTCTTTGGCATAGATATAAAAAATAAAGTTTGCATATTCCGCTTTTACCTGGTTCAGAGGTGAAAGTGGAATTCCCTAGATATTCACTACTCGTAAATATTCGCTCAATCCTAATGCTGGCAAAGGATACACGGCATCAGTGAATGTTCCACTTCTACATAAAAGTGGAACATTTACACAAAGAATGATTAGCCATACAACAGATTTATTCACTTCATCAATATCTGTTTTATGCCTCAGCCGATAATTACTGATTTATTCGGAAATGGTTCAACTTTTTCAGGTACACCAAAAATTTTGGCAGTTCCTCTAACAGCACTTCCAGCATTAACTAGCGCTAATCCCACAGCATTAGAAATTTATGCAGCTATTATACAAACTGCCCATACATGGATAAATGCCAACACAGACACAACAGTAATGGCAGCGAGTGACCTAACAATAAATTCTCCCATAACTCGTAATGGTACTGCAAAAACTCAATTTCAATATGCAGCCAAATTCTATGGGAATTACACTGCCCCAATCTTTGACCCTAACGCTGTTTAAAACAACTATTTATGCCTACAGCAACAGATCCTCGCGGGTGTGAGGGCACATGGCAACTTTATGATAATTGGAGTGGACACCCCAGTTTTTCAGGACTTGATACTTATGCCGGTTTCGAGCTTGATGACCCAACTTGGCAACGCACATCAGGTTCTAATGTAGCTTGGAGCCTCGTCGCAGTAGGAACAGATGGACGAGTCATAGCCTCAACACCAGGAATTAATGACCCAAGCAGTACGCTTTACTCTTCTAGCAAAACTTTTGTTAAAACCGATTCCAATTGTGTTACCCCAAGTCCTGACACAAAGTATGATTGCATCAACGGAAAATGTATTGTCAAAACTCAATATAACACCCCAGGTTTGTATCAATCTTTGGCAGATTGTCAAGCTGTTTGTGCAAATGGTGGAGCTTGCGCCGAGGGTAAACAATGCGTTGACCCGACAACATTTTGTCCATTAGATAAAGTGTGCATTGACAAGGGAGAATTTGCAGATGCAGAAGCAATAATAGCCAAGATAAATAGTGAGGTCTGCTGATGTCTGGCGCTGGGCAATCCCTTCTTGCTTCTCTCTCAAATATTAGCAATTGTTCCGGACATCAGTGCGACTGCTGTCAGCAACTCCAAAGTCAAATAGATGAATTAAGAAACCTAATTAATAATTCAAACAACGGAAATCTTCAAGGTGAAATTGACGCATTAAAGCATCAGTTAGCTGATGTCTATCGCCAATTAGCCCAAGATGAAATTCAAATTGGCAACATAGAGACTGAACTACATGATTTAGAAGCAAAATTAATTGCAGTTGGGGCAGGGATTGCCGCAGTAGTAGCAGTGGTGGCAGCTCCATTGATTGCTGCTGCTCTTGAAGGTGTATTTGCAGCGATCGCGGCAATAGGTGCAGAAGTAGCAGCAGCAGTGGCAGCAGCAGCAGGGCTTCAAGCCGAGATTGTTGTTATGGAAGCTGAAATTGTTGGAGTTGGAGCGACGGCTGGGAGCGCTCTTGCAATTGCTACCGCTGCACAAGGCGAAATAGGCATTTTAGAAGCCGAAATCGTTGCGATTGGTGCTACTGCTGGTAGTGCGTTGACGTTGGCTGGCACAGCTGAAGGTACAGCCGGTAGTGCTTTAGCTTTGTCCGGTTCGACTCAAACCGAGCTTGTAGGCTTAGAATCTCAAATTGTTGCCGTTGGGGGTACGGCAGCTACTGCTTTGGCAACCGCTGAAACTGCTGAAGCTACAGCCCTTCCGTCCCTTACATTAGCTCAAAAAGCTGATGCTACCGCCACAGCTTCTTTATCAATTGCAGAAATTGCTCAAATCCTTGCTGGCACGGCCCAAGAGACAGCAGTAGCCTCTGGTGCAACGGCCACTACTGCATTAGGGACAGCAGAGACAGCAATTACCGAATTGCAACCAATTGCAGCACAAGTTCAAGCCCAGCAAGCAGAGCTTGCATTTTTAGAACCATCTGTGAAAGTGGCTCTTAACTTAGGTACTGTGGCCGAGGGCGAGGCGGCGGCGGCAATGGCACTTGCAGAAACTTCCCAAGCTACAGCGACAACCGCTTTAAATTTAGGAACTGTAGTTGAGGGCGAGGCGGCGGCGGCAATGGCACTTGCAGAAGCTTCCCAAGCTACAGCAACAACTGCTCTAAATTTAGGAACTGTAGCCGAGGGCGAGGCGGCGGCGGCAATGGCACTTGCAGAAACTTCCCAAGCTACAGCGACAACAGCTTTAAATCTTGGTACTGTAGCTGAAGGAGAGGCAACCTTAGCATTAGCTACAGCCGAATTAGCCTTAGCAAAACCATTAATTCCAGGACCACCAGGGCTTGAAGGTCCTCCTGGAATTCCAGGAGAACCTGGAATCAATGGAGAGCCAGGCCCCCCAGGTTTTCCAGGTCAGCCAGGACCCGAAGGAGCGCCAGGACCTCAAGGTGAACCCGGAGTGCCAGGTCAGCCAGGACCACAAGGTGAACCCGGACCTCAAGGTGAACCCGGAGTGCCAGGTCAGCCAGGACCACAAGGTGAACCCGGACCTCAAGGTGAACCCGGAATACCTTTACCGCCATTACAAGGACTTCCAGGAGAACCAGGACTACAGGGTGAACCAGGACCCCAAGGTGAACCCGGATCCCAAGGCGAACCCGGCACACCTGGTCAACCAGGACCACAAGGCGAACCCGGCGAAAAAGGAAAAGACGAGGAAGTGAAATACTCTACAATTGATGTCCCTTACTTTATTAATTGCAGCGCTGAACATGAACCAAATTATGGATCGGCAACTATAAGCGTCATCGCTGGGACAGAAGCTCAGGAATTATTAAATTTCCAACAGATGGCTCAAATTGCTGGAGAGCAATGTAAAACAAGAAATCCAGACACGACAAATATAACAGCGATTGCTTCCTTGCCTGAACGCTATCAACTTTCACCAGAAGGACATTGCCCACAACTAGTTTGCTTATACCGTGAATTAAAAGAAGATGGTTCGCTTGGGAATGATTGGTATCCAATTACAATTCCTCATCCATTGAATACTTCTGAAACTGCACAAACAGTATTACCCAATTACAAAAAGGGATCTTGGGAACTAATACTGACTTTAAAAGACAATAGCAAAGTATTTGTAAACGCATTCTCAAAAGATGAAGCAGAACAATACTTAACAATTATTAAGCAAAGAATTGATAGCGCATTTTTAGAAAATTCTTTTACAAAAATAGGGCAAAGAAAAGGACAAGCACTCAAAGAAATAAACGCCAAAATGGTGCGGGCTGATTATTACCCGAAAGGCACTGTTTTATCTAAGCCGGAATGGTCAAAAAAATTTACGTAATCAGCATCGTTGTAGCCTCGTTGTGCATACGTTAATACGGAGCCTTAACCGCTCCGTTCGTTGGACAGTCGTTGTACAGCCTAAAATGCAATGTAATAACTGCGACAACGCTATCAGTGTAACGAGAGAAACTTAGTATATGGCAAATCTGAAATCTTATTTATTAGTAATTGACAGTATCAATTACGCATTACACCTTGACAGCAATATTTATGATGGCATTAAAGAAATGGTTGGTTTGAGTGATATGCCTGCTACTCCTCCCGCATCTCTTAGGCAGACTTCTATAGCAGAACTAGAAAAGAATGGATTAGCTCATAAAATTAGCGTCGGACTTGCAGGGACAGCAAATGGCAAGATTACAAAACGCAAAATAGTTATGTGTCCGTCTACAAAGCCATTCAAAAATATGATTGGTAAGCAGATTAATAGCCTTTTTGTGAAATCTGCCAGCGTCAAAACGCATCGCAATTTTATCTAATTAATAACAATAACTAAATAATAGGAGAAGCATGGCTGGACTTTATTCAACATTAGCGGTTACTGGAACTCAACTTGCGATTGATGCAACTGAAAAACCGTTTACATTTTATTTTCGAGGAGCAAAAGAACTTTACAAAGATAATGAGTGGTCAACAGCTACAGGGATTAAGGATGTTACTGCAACTCATGCAGGGCAAGTTGTTCTTACAGATATAGGCGATCTACTTTTACATGGTATTGTTCGGACTGCTGAAGTTGAAATTAAAGATTCTGACACGGGCAAAGTTCTTGCTATAAAAAGAGTACGCTACGCCGGATCTAAAGCTTCAACAGTTGAAGAAAAAAAAGCTGATGGTGGAGTTGTTGGATTAACTTGGAAGGGATCTGGTAAGTTTAATGGCAAGCCAGTGTCAGCAGTAATTGAAACTAGGAAAATGATTGTAGATTAAGCTTTGTGGGTGCAAATTTTTGCACCCATGACTATATTTATGAATACTACACAATCAACAATAATCGCTACATCAAGCCCAGCAATTACAGTTACTCTAGAATCTGTTGGCGTTTTTACTGGTACTTTAGTAAGTATTTGTGTATTAGGAACTTTAGCAATAAAGCTTGTTAACAATCTTAATAACATTTCAACCTCAATTACTCAAATAAAAGAGGACTTGAAAGAACATGCTAATAATGCTGAAAAAATTAGAGAGTTAAATCACAAGCTTGACTTGCACATTCAGGACTACATAAACCGAAAGGACACCATAACCCTGTTAATTGCTCAAGTCACACAAACGGTTGAACATCGAACCAACCGCCTCTACACCTCTATGAAGGATATTGAAAATTTCTTGCAGATACAGGGAACTTTTAAAATTAGGGAGTTTCAGGATTTACGCAAGATGGAAGAAGAAGATCCTTTTAATAAGCTTTAACTGTTTGGGAATACTACGAACACATAAACCACGGATTAATCAAATGTCTAAATCCACCCTCAATACCTTATCTACAATTGCTGGACTGGTTGCAGCCAGTTCTAGTTTACTAGGAAATACTGGCTTAATTAATCACGGTCTAGCAACAGTTATTAGCAGTGTTGCTACAAGCTTTCTTGGCTATTTAGTGCAGCGACCAAGTGAAATAGTATTACCAAGGGAGATGCCAAGGCACTGGGGTTCTTTTTATGCGTCTTCATAAAGAATTGGTATCAGTCCTAAAAACAATTAATCGGAGAACAACGTGAAAATAGCGATTATTGCTAAAACATTAATTACATCTATAGGTTTGTTAACTTTGTTTGCTCCAAGTCAAGCATCAGCTCAACTGATACCGCAACCTTGGGTTTCAGTTGGTGGAAAAGATGGTGATATCACTTATGCTGTCGGAGCTAGGGCTTTGAATTTCGGGGTTGAGGTAGGAACTGGTGCTGATGGTGCTACGGGAGTAGATGTTTTAAAATTTATCAATTTGCCTGTAATTTCACCTTATGTAGGAGTTGGACTTTATTCAGAGGATAAAGGCGTTGCAGTTTCAGGTGGCGTTCAGGTAGGTGCTACTAATAACGTTTTTGTTGGTGCTGGTTACAATTCTATTCGTGGCTTTAACGGGCAACTGGGAATAAGATTTTAACAGTTACCAGTTGTTTCATCGCTTGGGTTTAAGTCGCCATCCAGGTGAATAGTCAGAGACTGGGAACGAGGTAATGTCCTCAAGACCAAAAGCTATCATCTAGAACACAATTTTGAGCACAGACAACACCATTTAGCCACCCATTTGCTATACAATATCCGTATAATCTTCAGATAAATCGTTTGTCACGATAAAATGCGTTTTGTCGGTGGAGACAGTTAACCGGAGGCTCTGTCTGCAAAGTCAAAGTTGTAAAGGATTTTTAAGAAATCAACATCCTTTAGAAAACGAAAGACGTAACCCTGAAATAATGATCAAAAGTTCAGAATCATAGATTTTGTAGTTTGCAGACACACCTTATACAGGTGTAAAAAAGAGTTTCACACTGCTTTTAAGTACAACTAATTTAAGGATGGGTAGCTGATATGGTGGCATTAAATGGAGTAAATTTTTTTGCCGGAACTGACGAACCCGATTTTATAACAGGGACTGCGGGAAATGATGCTTTATTCGGCAAGAAGGGTAATGACTCACTGATTGGTTTAGCTGGTGAGGATGCACTAAGCGGTGGTGATAATGATGATAATCTCAGGGGTGAAGCTGGTGATGATAACTTGGATGGTGGTAGGGGTAATGATGCACTGAATGGTGGTGATAATAACGATACGCTAACTGATAACAATGGCGACAATACGCTGAATGGTGATGCAGGTAACGACACACTGACTATTTCTGGTGAAGGTAAAAGCACGCTAAATGGTGGCGATGGCAATGACAAGTTGACTGTTGAGGGTAATGACAAAGGTGTCTACACCCTAAATGGTGAAAATGGTACGGATGAGTTAAGGGGTGGCGCTGGTGAAAATACACTAGACGGTGGTAATGATGATGACAAACTGTTTAGCGGTACTGGTATCAATCGGCTGAGTGGCGGTAATGGTAACGATGAATTGTACTCTCAAGGCCCGATAGACTTGTTGACTGGTGGTGCTGGTAATGATAAATTTTATGTTTCGCCAGACAATCCGCCTAATATTACGGATTTCGGAACAGGTTTAGATAAAGTAGTATTTGCCGCTGCTGCATTAATTGTAACTACTGGGTCACTACCTATAGGTGACCTTGACCCTGCTTTATTTACTATTGGGGCGGGTCCATCGACTGATACTACGTATTTTATCTACGACGATACATCTGGTCAAGTATTCTTTGACCCAGATGGTATTGGTTCCGCATCGCAAAGGCTGGTTGCGCAGCTCTCAGCAGGAGCGCCCTTGGATAGTAGTGGTATTTCCATTGCCGAATTCTAAAAAACAATGCACCAATGCGCCGAATTTATCGGTGGATTTAGGAGGATCTAGAACGTTTTGATACCTACAATATGACTTTTAAAACATTCTCTTAGGCCCCAACTAATTCAATTAGTAATTAATATTATGCAGGGGGAATAACCGAAATTGAGATTAGTTCTCTGACATGCTCTGCGGAATATTGTTGTAATGCTGATGCCGCGATCGCTTCACTTTCAACTATACTTAAGCGAGCGATCGCCTGCTTCACTCTAGGTATACTTTGAGGATTTACGCTCAACTCATCCAGCCCTAAACCTAATAAAATTGGTGTCGCTAAAGTATCTGCTGCCAATTCTCCACATAATCCTACCGAAATCCCCGCTGCATGGGCAGCTTGGATAATTTGCTGCACCATTCGCAATACGGCTGGATGTAGTGCATCAACCAAATTTGCCACGCGGGGATTAGTGCGATCGCTAGCCATGACGTACTGACTCAGATCGTTAGTCCCTATACTAAAGAAGTCTACTTCAGCAGCTAACTGATCGGCGATCGCTACTGCTGACGGAACCTCCACCATAATTCCTACTTTCATCGTTGCATCAAAGGAAATACCAGCTTGATTTAGTTCAGCCTGCACTTCACCCAAAATTACCTTAGCTGCACGCACCTCTGTCACCGTAGCAATCATCGGCAACATGATTTTAATTTGGTGTCCCACACTGGCTCTCAAAATTGCCCGTAACTGAGTTTTGAACAAATCCAAATGATCTAAACAGAAACGAATTCCCCGCCAACCTAAAAAAGGGTTAGCTTCTCTTAACCCTACTCTGATATAGGCAAGCGGCTTATCACCACCGACATCGAGAGTACGAATAATTAGCGGACGATTATCTAAAACTTGAGCGATCGCCTGATAGACTAATAATTGTTCTTCTTCAGTCGGAGCGCTTGTTCGGTCTAAATACAGAAACTCAGTGCGGAGTAGTCCCACACCTTCTGCACCGCTAGCCACAGCAACTTGCACATCATTTATACTACCAATATTGGCGAAGACGCTAACTTGCCGACCATCACGAGTAATCGCTGGCTGATGTGCGGTAGCTCGTGCTTCCTGTTGGGCAGTTTGCCAAGCTGACTGCTTTGCTGTCAGTAAATCCAGGATATCTGATTCTGGTTCTACCCAAGCTCTGCCACTTTCACCATCAAGTGCCATTAGTGTACCATCAGCCAAGTGCAACACCTGGGCATCTACTCCCAAAACTGCCGGAATACCCAACGTTCGGGCGATAATGGCACTGTGGGAAGTGGCGCTACCAGAAGTAGTACAAATACCCAACACCTTAGTTGGATCTAGTCCAGCCGTATCTGAGGGGGTTAAATCAGTCGCTACCAAAATCGCCGGTGACTCAAGATGCAGGTTAGCCGCAGCATTCCCAGCTAGTAATCGTAGTACTCTTTGCCCAACATCTACAACATCGTCAACTCGCTCTTGCAGATAAGAATCCTCAAGTGCGCGGTAGGAAGTGGCTACTTCATCGACTACAGCTTGCCAAGCTGCTTCAGCATTGATATGGTTATCTAAAATGCGCTGATGAGCCGCTGACAACAGTACTGGATCTTCTAAAAATAGTAGTTGGGCATCAAAGATGGCGGCTTCAGCATCACCAATTTGCAGAGATGCTTGTGAGAAAACTGCTTGAATTTCTTGTCGGGCAGTGTTAATCGCTGCCTGTAATCTTTGCCACTCTATATCAGGATCGTCTACGTGGTATTCCGTAATAGCAACGTGAGTGGGTTGATAACTAACAACAGGTGCGATCGCTACTCCTGGAGAAGCTGCAATCCCTGAAAGTTCGCCGTGAGTTGTTGGTGTAACTTCATGGTGAAATGCTGGTGGAGAATTCAAGGCAACATTATCTTCACCAAAGTTATTGGCAAATAATGCGTGCAATGCTTCCAGCGCCTCATCTGCATCAGAACCAGTGGCAGTAATCAGCAGTTCGTGTCCTTGACGCACCCCTAAAGTTGTGACTTGGTTAATACTGTCACCCCTGACTAGCTCAGTATTTCTCGTTAAATTCTGCACCAGAATTTGGGAGTGAAACCGGGCTGCGGTTGCTACAAACTGCGCTGCGGGGCGGGCGTGTAATCCTAAGCGATTGCTCACAATCAGCCGAATTTCTGGCGTTGGCGATTCTATATTGGTTGTTATTGGGCTGACAACCAACAAAGGACTACTAACTACACCCAATTGAGTTGCTTTTGCAAGGAGTGCGCCGCGTGCTTCTGCCATAACTTGGTGAATATCTCTACCAGCCGCCGCCGCCACTACAGCAGCGATCGCACCTTCTACTAGAGGTGCTTCACACAAATACACTTTCTCCTGCTGTGCTTCTGGCAGAAACTCGATTGCCATTTCCGCACTCAGCAAAGCACTACCCAAATCCATTAACACCAATACACCATCATCAGAAAAAACAGAAGCGATCGCCTCATAAACCTGAATCGGATCTGTACCCAATGGATTTTCCGAATCTTCAATACCTGCTGCAACAGCAATGGGAACTTGGCCTTGAACCATCTGCGCGGCGAGTTCCCGCACACCCAAAGCTAGTTGTTTACTGTGAGAAACGATAACAATTGCGATCGCGGCCACACCGTCAACCTTGTTGAGAGGTTTGCGTTTAGCTAGTTATCCATTTCATTTTCCCGTTCCGCTACAATTGCAACTGCCCGAAAATATTCCGGTCTTTCCAGCTAGAAATGCGAATAAAATAGCCTTCTTTTATGGAAATACGTGGTGTCCATTCATAAACTCCATCGCTAGCAGTAGGGGAAGAAATGTTTTGGATAAGTTTGTTCCCATCGTACAACTTAATCGAGACATCACCGCCAAAATTATCCTGCCACAATATTAAAAAAGGTTGATCTTTCTTTGGAAGTACTTTACCAACTGGCTGACTGATCAAGATTTTTGGCGCAACCTGATTTTTGCTTTTTTTACGGAATCCCAGATAAGGTAAATGTCGGAAAGTCGGATTTTCTTGCAGATTAGACAGTTGGGGAACAATAATGTTTCCCTTCTGGGAATTGAACAAATAAATTGATCTGCCGCCGTCAACGGTAATAATATCGCCTTTGACTCCTACATTTAGAATGAAATAGCCCTGCTACCGCTTAAGAAAATTAGAGTATTCCAATGCCTAGAAAAATCCATCCCAAGTTACCAGTTTCTCTCCGAAAAAAGACTAATGCAAATATACCTATCATCGTTGCCAAAACTGAAGCTGTAGCAGGTAAGCTCCGATAAAAATATGAATAGTAACCGCTAACAAATATGATGTTTTGACCAAAAAAGTATAATCCTGTGAAAAGTAGAATTAAACCATAAGTTTGATTAACAACCTGCCCATAATATTTTGATATTTTTAATGGCTGAAGCCAATTTTTATCCGATTATAGTGGGGTTTTTAAATCTTGCCAAATTTTACCTTAAGAGATATTTTTTACGTAAATATACTTAAAAAATATCTCGGCTGTCTGAAAATGTCAGTACAAGTAATGTTGATTACATCAAGTAGTCCTTGCCAGCGTTTTATCAAGGTGCTTTAATAGCGATCGCATTCTGCAAAACAGTCTCACTTACAGAATATGTACAAAACATGCAGCGACTCGACATCGCTGCTGGTGTTGATAAAATTACAGACTCAAAACATTAAACTCAAAGATATGACAAGCTAGTAGCATATCTTTGACACTAAATTCTCCCCAAAGCTGAATAGGAGCATACATGGAGCCAATTATTGCTATAGTTTTAGCCCTTATAGGTTATGCATTAGGTTCTGCAAAACTGATTAATCAAGGAAATGAAGCCCTAGTCGAACGTTTAGGGCGGTATCATCGGAAACTTAAGCCGGGACTGAACTTTATTGTTCCCTTGGTCGATCAGATTGTGATGGAAGATACTACACGAGAGCAGTTTTTAGACATCAAACCTCAGAATGTGATCACCCAAGACAATATTTACGTAGAAGTGGACGCTATTGTATACTGGCGCATTAGAGATATCGAGAGAAGCTTTTACGCGATTGAGGATCTGCAAGGGGCATTGACACAGATAACCACAACCACGCTGCGAGAAATCATTGCTCAAAATACCCTAGAGCAGACCAACGTCTCTAGAGCGGAGATGGACTCAGCTATCTTAGACCAGTTGAATAGTATAACGGCAGATTGGGGAGTTGATATTCTCCGGTTAGATATTCAGAGAATTACTCTACCTGAAAGTGTCCGAAAGTCTAGGGAAGAGGAACAAGCCGCCGTCATCAAAAAACGGGCACTGATTACCGAAGCAGAAGGGGAAAAGGAAGCTGCGATTAAGAAAGCAGAAGGAACTATGGCTTCAGTGCAAATCATTTCTCAAGCTCTACGTTCCAATCCTGACAGTAGGGATATTTTGCGGTATCTTGTGGCTCAAGATTACGTAGATGCTAGCCAAAAACTTGGTGAGAGCAGTAATGCCAAAATTGTCTTTGTAGACCCAGCTAACTCAAGTGAAATGTTTCAGGAGTTGATAGCCGAGTCGGTAACTCAAGAAGGTAATGGCAAAAAAACCGAAGAACGGTAGTAATACCTAACAATCAGGTTGTGCGGCTTGTCTCAATAGGGCATCGGCGACTAATGAAACATCGCGTATTTCTTGAACATCGTGAACTCGGAGGATATCAGCGCCATTAAAAATAGCAGCACAACAAGCTGCTGCCGTTCCCCAAACTCGTGCTTTGGGATCTGGTTGATTTAAAATGCGACCAATGAAACTTTTACGAGATGCTCCTACCAAGATAGGACAGTTGAGTGGTGTGAGCGATCGCAAGCCGCGAAAAATTTCTAAATTTTGCTCATAGTTTTTAGCAAAACCAATACCAGGATCGATAATAATTTTATCCAGGTCAATGCCCGCAGTAGTTGCGGCCTCAATTTGCCGAGCCAAAAAACTATAAATCTCACCGAGCAAATCTTGATAATCAGTCTGTTGTTGCATTGTTTGTGGTGTTCCCCGGATGTGCATTAAAATCATCGGCACACCTAACTCTGCGACTGTTGCCAACATTTCTGAGTCAAAAGTGCCGCCAGAAATATCATTAATAATATCCGCTCCAGCTTCTACAGATGCCTTGGCTACACCAGCACGGGTTGTATCTACAGAAATTGGGACTGAAATCTCTGGTCTTAGCACCTGTAATACCGATAGTACCCGGTCAAGTTCCTCCACCAGAGTTATTTGCTTTGCCCCTGGTCGAGTTGATTGACCGCCCACATCGATGATGTCAGCACCAGCAGCCACCAGTGCTTGCGCCTGTACTAAAGCGGTAGAGGAAGTGTTAAACTCACCCCCATCACTAAAGCTATCCGGCGTTACATTTAAAATGCCCATCAAATAAGTCCGCTGTCCCCAATCGAAACAGCGTCCTCGGATTATCAAGTTCCTTGGCATAAATCTACATTAGGTATTCCCATGCTCTGCATGGGAACGAGAAAAAAGCACATCACACTGACTTAAAATTCACAATCCGAGCAAAACTCTCAGGTTCTAGACTTGCTCCTCCCACGAGGACACCATCAATTTCTGGTTGAGCCATAATCTCATCAATATTATTCGGCTTGACTGAGCCGCCATATTGAATTGATACATTCGGATTAGTCAACTGGCTACGAATTAAGCCAATTATTCGATTAGCTTCCTCTACTTCACAAGTGTCACCAGTGCCAATGGCCCAAATCGGTTCGTAGGCAATCACCAAATTATCTTGATCGATATCTACCAAAGCTTTGTCGAGTTGGAGAGTAATCAGAGATTCAGCTTCTCCTGCATCTCGTTGTTGTTTAGTTTCGCCAACACAAAGAATTGGAGTCAAACCAAACCTTTGAGCAGTTCGGAGGCGCAGATTAACGGTGGCGTCCGTTTCCGCAAAATATTGCCGTCGTTCACTATGACCGACAATCACAAAGCGCACACCGCTTTCTGTCAGCATTGGGGCAGAAATCTCACCCGTATAGGCTCCATATTCTTCCCAATGGACATTTTGTGCGCCCAGTTGGATGAGGCTACCGTGCAAAGTCTTGGACAAAACGCTTAAATCAGTAAAAGGAGGACATAATATCACTTCTCGCCCTTGGGGGGTTTCCTCTAAGTGGGGCAGAAATCCTTGTAAAAACTCCTGGGTCTCTGCCTGGGTTTTGAACATTTTCCAGTTGCCGGCAATAACGATTTTCCGCACAGGTAATTTAGTCAAGATCCTAACGCGTTATATTTAGATGCATTTTTCAGTTTATGACTTTTTGTTAGTCATTATTCACTGGGAATTGGGAATTGGGAATTGGGCATTGGGCAAAACAGTTCCTCTCTTCGGAAAGCTAGGATTTAGCCCGTTTCGAGTTCCGAGTGCTGAGTAAAGAAGTGAGATTCCCCACTCAGCACTGGCTCAACGCCCCGCTACCGCTAACAGCACTCCTGAAGGGCATTGGGAATAGGGGATGAGTCTTTAATACTCGCTGACGAGTCTTCGATACTGGTGAATGAGTCTTTGAACTCCGTTAATGAGTCTTTGATACTCGCCGACGAGTCTTTGAACTCCGTTAATGAGTCTTTAATCAGTAAACCAAAAAGTTTTTCTCCAAGAGCGATGCCTGCGGCGGGCTACCACCGAAGGCGTTGGGGAGAGAAGCGATCGCCCCTTACCCACATCCTTTCGACTACGCTCCCACTAATAATCTCGATTGTTTCCCTACAGACCATCTCGAAGTACAAGCCCAGTCCTTAAAACGCAACATCCGCAGCAATCTCCTGCCAGCGAGTAGCCAAATCCTCCGCAGTAGAACTTTCAACAGCGGCAAGGTTTAATGGATAGTCCACGTTGTCTCGCTCGATCCAGCGCACGGCTGTGAATTGACCATTGCTTGCCCTTAATATAAATCCAGACTCTTGGCATTCTGGAGAAGCGATATATAACACTCCGGGGGCTACTTGATCGGGTCGCAAATCCTCTGGCTCATCTTGTACGTTCCACATCCGCGTTTTGGCTACCGGCGAAATCGCATTAACAAGAATTCCATGCTCTTTGCCTTCAACCGCGAGCACATTCATCAGACCGATCTGTGCCATTTTTCCCATAGCATAAGGGGCGAGACCACTGAGTGCATATTGCTTATAAATAGCTCTATCTGACGCCGTAAGCACGATCCGTCCGTAGTTTTGCCGTTTCATAATTGGAAAGGCAGCTTGAGCGAGCCATGTTGGTGCTTCTAAACTAATGCTGATGGCGCGCTGTAGAAAATCAGGCGTTAGTTCTTGCACTGACTGATAGGCAACCCATCCCGCATTGTGGATCAAGATGTCGAGGCGACCAAACTTCGAGAGCGTAGTTTCCACTAGGCTTCGGCAGTTATCTCTACTATCAAGGATTATGTCACTTGGGAATGCACCTCCACCTGCTTCTCGAATCCTGCTCGCAGCATCAGCCGCCACGTTCGGATCAAATCCGGTCCCATCTTTGTTAACGCCTGTGTCATGTATAACCACTCGTGCTCCTCTTTCCGCAAGCAGGCGGGCATAGGCTGCTCCCAAACCTCGCCCGCTTCCAGTAATAATAGCTACTTGATCGTCTAGTCGAATCACTTAACTTTCTCCTGACTTAAATTCTGAACTTTAGTGGGCGTATGCAGCGTCTAATGACCAGCTCAGAGCTTAGCTACCCAACTATTACCTCACTGTTCCTATCTGTATAATCCGTACTTACAGTCACCTGCTGCCAAGCATCTAAATCCGTTTTGACCCATTCCAGTTTTTCCTGAATCAAGTTCATGGCATCCGTGCCTAATGCCAGTCGCATCGGTGGATGAGGACTTTCCACAGCTTGAATGATGGCTTGTGCCGCTGATCGTGGATTGCCAAGTTGCTTACCATCCATATCTTTGAACCACTGCAATGAAGAACCGCTCACCGGAGCATAGGCATCAATGGGTTGTTTGGCTGCTGCCAGAGAGCGTCCGTTGAAGTCCGTGCGAAATGCCCCAGGTTCAATTAAAGTGACTTTAATTCCAAAGGATTCGACTTCTTTAGCCAGGGCTTCAGACGTGCCTTCCAGGGCAAATTTAGTGCCACAGTAGATACTGCTACCACCAAACCCCACTAATCCTGCTGTGGATGACATATTCACAATGTGACCGCTGCCTTGCTGACGCATCAAAGGCAAGACAGCTTGCATTAGACGGAGTGCCCCAAAGAAGTTGGTCTCAAACTGCTGGCGAATATCGGTATCATTGACTTCTTCGAGTGCTCCAATTAGTCCATAGCCAGCATTGTTGACCAGCACATCAATTCGACCAAATGTGGTGATTGCTGCATCAACGGCTGCTTGTATGTCTTGCGATAATGTTACATCCATACGTACAGCCTTTGCGATCTTTGGATAGTGGTCAATCAAAGCGCAAAGTTGCTCTGGTTCGCGGGCAGTAGCAAGCAGGTAGTCGCCCTTTTTCAACACAGCTTCTGCTAGGGCACGTCCGAACCCTGTTGAACATCCTGTAATCAACCAAACTTTAGGAGCGACACGATTTCTGTCTGAGTTCATTTGTTTTCTCCAATACAAAAATAAGACGCGTCTCATATTTCTTAAGATAGGAGACAGCTATGCGACTGTCCAATATATATTTGACTAAGATTAATAGGTTAGACATATAAGTGTGATGGAACTACGGCATCTGCACTACTTCATCGCCGTGGCTGAGGAACTACACTTTAGTCGAGCAGCGGAGCGGTTGCGCATTTCTCAACCCCCACTCAGTCAGCAGATTCGCGGTTTGGAAGATGAACTAGGAGTCAAGCTGTTTGAACGAACGAAGCGGCAAGTGCAGCTGACTGAAGCAGGCAAAGTGTTTTTAGAGCGCTGCTACCTGGTGTTAGCGCAACTCGAACAGGCGATCGAAGTGACACAACGGGTAGGGCGGGGTGAGGTTGGACGGTTGGCGATCGGGTTTGTCGGCTCTGCAACGTATACCGTACTGCCAGATATTTTAAGTATCTTTCGAGAACAGTTTCCTGCTGTAGAACTGCGATTGCATGAACTGACGACTGTTCAGCAAATTCAAGCCCTGCATCACAAACAGGTTGATGTCGGCATTGTTCGTTCTGCCATCATCGAGCCAGGTTTGAGTGTGGAATGCATTTTGCAAGAATCATTGGTATTGGCATTGCCAGAAACCCATCCCCTCTCTGCCCAGACTAAAGTGTCTCTCTCCACGTTGGCAGATGAATTATTTATCCTATTTCCTGCCAAAATGGGACCCATCTTTTACGAGCAGATTATTGACATTTGTCAACAAGCTGGATTTCGTCCAAAAGTCGCTCAGGAGGCAGTTCAGATGCAAACTATCATCGGCTTGGTTGCGGCAGGACTGGGCATCGCTTTCGTTCCCGCCTCCTTGCAAAACTTCCACAGAAGGGGAGTCATTTACAGACCCTTACAAGAGCAGACACCTAAAACCGGACTTTATCTTACTTGGCGGCAGCATGATTCCTCTCCAGTAATAAGAGCATTTCTCAGCTTGGCACTGAAGACGACACAATGGAAGTCAAATCATGATGATACGTAAGCTTGATTAGCGTAGGCATCGCTCTTGGAGAAAAACTTTTTGGTTTACTGTTAATACTCGCTGACGAGTCTTTGAACTCCACTCTTGTACCCCTCTGCTCCACAAACCCCTGTTAAAAATAACTAGGATAAGAGACAGGGCTAATTTAAAAATCCCAAATTTCAAATCTCAAATTGATATGACTTCGACATTGCCCGTGCCTGAACCTCATCAAAGCGATTCTGCTAACACCGACGCAAATTCTCTCAGCTGGGAGGAAGAATTGGATAGTGCTATTTTCAGTTTTGAAGACATTCAGACGGAACTGAACTATAAACAGGCACAAACAGCGTTGCGAAACTTGGTAGCCAATCTCGACCTTACTCCCCAGGAAAAAACTGGGTTAGAGACGGAAATTGCTGAGTTGGAAACCATGCTAGGGAAGTTAGACCGCATGGTGGTGCAGATTGCGGCTTTTGGCATGGTGGGACGTGGTAAGTCTTCGCTACTCAATGCTTTGGTTGGGCAAACAGTATTTGAAACTGGGCCGCTGCACGGTGTCACCCGTACTGCACAAACAGTTAATTGGAGTATTAGCGAGGAGATGATTGGGGAAAGTGAACGTGCTTTGCGAGTTACTCTCCCTGGTGTAGGTCAATCTCAGGTGGAATTAATTGATACTCCTGGGTTAGATGAAGTAGATGGTGCAACCCGCGCCGCTTTAGCTGAACAGATTGCAAAACTTGCAGATTTGATTCTGTTTGTGATATCTGGCGATATGACAAAGCTGGAATACGCCGCCCTTTCTCAGTTGCGGGAAGCAGGTAAACCGATCATTCTGGTGTTTAACAAAGTAGACCAGTATCCAGAAGCAGACCAGATGGCAATTTATCACAAAATCCGGGATGAAAGGGTGCGGGAATTACTCACACCTCTAGAAATTGTCATGGCTGCGGCATCGCCATTGGTGAAGACGGCGATTCGTCGCCCTGATGGTACGAGGGGCATACAGTTGCGTACAGGGAATGCCCAAGTCGAGGAACTGAAGCTGAAAATCTTGGAGATTCTGCATCGTGAGGGTAAAGCTTTGGTTGCCCTTAATACCATGCTTTATGCCGATATTGTAAATGAGCAGTTGATAGAACGAAAACTGATGATTCGGGAACAGAATGCCAATCAGTTGATTTGGAAGGCTGTAATGACTAAGGCATTAGCGATCGCACTCAATCCTATAACTGTGGTAGATATTCTGAGTAGTGTGGTAATTGATATTGCTCTGATTTTGGGTTTATCTAAACTCTATGGCTTCTCCATGACGGAAGCTGGGGCTGTACAATTGCTACAAAAAATCGCCCTGAGTATGGGCGGCATTGGTGCTAGTGAATTGTTGGCAAATTTGGGCTTGAGTGGATTAAAAACTTTACTTGGAATCTCTGCAACAGCTACGGGTGGCATTGCGCTAGGCCCTTATATATCGGTGGCAATTACCCAAGGGGGAGTAGCTGGTGTTTCTTCTTACGGTATTGGACAAGTTACCAAAGTTTATTTAGCCAATGGCGCAACTTGGGGGCCTGATGGGCCGAAGGCAGTGATTAATCGGATTTTGACAAACTTGGATGAGACTTCAATTCTTAACCGTATTAAAGATGAATTACTCCACAAAGTAAAACTCAAAAAGTGATGCATAAATAAGGTTTGGTTAGCTATATTTATCCTTAAAGCTGATTCGTCAAGAAAAGCTTAAGGTGCCATTCACTTTACCATCAGATGAATCAATCAGCCATAAATCATTGCTTCACTTAGCTCTGTGTACAACTCATAATTCTTACTCAAACGCCGAAATTTCTTGCCAGCGACATCTAATTTGTGAATGTACAGGTGCGCTACCAACTGCGCTATAACCCCTTAGAGGATGTTTTCAAAGGGTCTTTTGCTTTCATAATTAGCACAGCCAAGCATTAAAGTCTATGGCGAAAACCTTAATTTTTCGTTGCACTTACCCAAGTCCAGAAGGCAAAAATTATACTTTCCAGTACTTTTAAAACATCCTCTTCAAATCAGCTATATATAATTGCTTAGTTATTATTACTTTGTCAAGCTTTCTGGAAACTAAATTTTAAATATCTCCTCTCGCACTCAGCACTCTCTAGGATACTTGCAACAAATAGGTCATACAATGCCCCATCAAAAAGTAAACTACTAACATGGCAGCAGCAGCAAGAGCAACCAAGGTACCAGCTAACATTAGAGAAAATTCTTTACTCTCGTAGGCTTTTTCCATTAAGTGCAGCGACCACGCTACCAGGGCTACATCAAAAAGTAAAATAGGAAGCAACATATTTCTTAATATTTGTTAATACTTGTAAAATAATATTAACACCCTTTTTAGGAAGTGTGTCTAACCTTAGATGCATGTCATTAAATGAGTAATGGTGGGTCAACAGAATGTTCTGACTGATACGTTGCGATCGCGCAAGTAACTTTTAATTTCTGCTACGCTTAATTGTCCGTAATGTAACAGTGATGCGAGTAATGCAGCTTCAGCTTTGCCTTCAGTTAGGGCAGTGTAAATATGTTCACAATTACCTGCACCACCTGAAGCAATGACTGGAATTTCTACAGCATCGGCAATTGCCCGTGTAATCTCAATGTCATACCCAGCTTGGGTTCCATCAGCATCCATACTTGTGACTAGCAGTTCTCCGGCCCCCCGTTTTTCAACTTCTTGTGCCCACAATAGGGCATCTAAGCCTGTATTTTTTCTGCCACCCCGCACATACACATCCCAACCTGGATTTTCCGGGTTATTTCTGCGTCTGGCATCAATAGCAACAACTATGCACTGATTACCAAAGCGATCACTTGCCCGATTAATCAAGTCTGGTTCCCGCACTGCCGCAGAATTAATACTAACCTTATCTGCACCCGCTCGTAACAAAGCTTTAACATTTTCTAAGGATTGAATGCCACCACCCACAGTCAATGGAATAAAGACCTGCTCAGCAGTGCGGTAGACCACATCTAAAATTGTAGCTCGGTCTTCATGAGTAGCTGTAATATCCAGAAATACTAACTCATCAGCACCGGCTTCGTTGTAAACCTTGGCCAGTTCTACCGGATCGCCTGCATCTTGGAGATTGACAAAGTTAACTCCTTTTACAACCCGTCCCGCCTTCACATCTAAGCACGGTAAGATTCTTTTAGATAACATAATAACTTTTGTACTTCTGGGTAATTGGCCGGAATTTAAATTTTAAATTGGCGCGGGTATTCTCTAACGAAAATTTTCATGGGCATGGGGCATTGGGCATGGGGCATCGGGCATGGAGCACTTGTACTGAGCGTACCCCTCCGGGGAAGCAAGCTACGCGTAGCGTCTGTCGGCGACACGCTGCGCGAACGGAGAGAAGCCGAAGTATTGGGCATTGCTTTCTCCTCCTGCCTCCCCCCACTCCTAATTACGAATTACGTTAGCGCTGCGGTAGCGAGTCCGCGTTCGCTTTTAGCGTCTCGTAGAGAGCGTCATTACGTAGCTTGCTTCTCGCCTTTGGCGAGTATTACAAATTATTCTGTTCCCTTAAAAGTAAATAGCTGAATTATGGCGATAATCTCATCGAAAAAACAGCCTCCAGAACCTAACAGAGAACCAAAGCAGCGTCGAGAGTCGGCGAAAGCACCATCTACAGAAAATATTTTGAAGCCTGAAGCTGCTATTGATGAGCAAGAACAGCAAGAAGAAGGTATTCGACCACACCGATTTGCTGATTACATTGGGCAAAAAGATTTAAAGGATGTGTTAGATATTGCCATTAAAGCAGCCAAATCTCGTGGTGAGGTACTGGATCACTTGCTGCTGTATGGTCCGCCGGGATTGGGCAAAACCACAATGGCAATGATTTTAGCATCGGAAATGGGGGTAAATTACAAAATTACTAGTGCGCCAGCCCTAGAACGTCCACGAGATATTGTTGGGCTATTGGTAAACCTCAAGCCAGGGGATATCTTATTTGTGGATGAAATTCATCGCCTCTCGCGGATGACGGAAGAAATTCTCTATCCAGCGATGGAAGATTACCGCTTAGATATTACTATTGGTAAGGGTTCGAGCGCTCGCATTAGAAGTTTGCCGCTGTCAAAGTTTACCCTAGTAGGAGCTACAACCCGTGTGGGTGCTTTAACTTCACCACTGCGCGATCGCTTTGGTTTAATTCAAAAACTGCGATTTTATGAAGTTGACGAACTGACTAAAATTGTACTGCGAACCGCTCAATTACTCAAAACCCCTGTTACAGAAGATGGAGCTACAGAAATTGCCCGTCGTTCACGCGGAACACCACGTATTGCTAATAGGTTACTTAAGCGGGTACGTGATTATGCGGAAGTAAAAATATCTGGGGAGATTAATGAAAACATTGCATCAGAGGCATTGCAACTATTTCAAGTAGATCCTTGCGGTTTAGATTGGACAGATCGCCAGATGCTGAGTGTGATAATTGAACAATTTAACGGCGGGCCAGTGGGGTTAGAAACAATGGCAGCTGCGACGGGTGAAGATACTCAAACAATTGAAGAGGTGTACGAACCTTACCTGATGCAGATTGGTTATTTAACTCGGACTCATCGCGGTAGGATGGCGACTAAGGCAGCATATAAGCATTTGGGATTCACGCCGCCTAATGAACAGTTGTCATTATTGTAATTACGGGGATTGGGCATTGGGCATTAATACTCCTTTAATGAGTCTTTGAACTCCTTTAATGAGTCTTTGAACTTCATTAATGAGTCCTTGAACTTCATTAATGAGTCCTTGAACTCCATTAATGAGTCTTTGAACTCCATTCCTCTGCCCTATGCTCAATGACAAATGACAAATGACAAATGACAAATGACAAATGACAAATTAGGTAAACCTAAATGATTAAGTTGATTGGTATTTTTCTCAGTCTGTTACTTGTGTTTGGCTGGGGTACACCAGTTATGGCACAATCTCAGCCGCCCATTACTCAAGAACAGTTAAAACAAGGTGATGAGTGGGCAAATCAAGCGTTTATAGCGACGAATCAAGGTGACTTTGCTACGGCTGAAACTTACTGGACAAAGATTATTGAGCAATTTCCCACGAATGCGGGGGCCTGGAGTAACCGGGGAAATTCGCGGGTGAGCCAGAATAAGTTACAAGAGGCGTTGGCAGATTATAACAAAGCCATAGAACTAGCGCCGAATGTTACTGATCCTTACTTGAATCGGGGCGCGGCGTTGGAAGGGATGGGAAAATGGGACGATGCGATCGCAGATTATAATCATGTCTTAGAACTCGATCCTAACGATGCGATGGCATATAACAATCGTGGTAATGCCACAGCCGGTTTGGGAAAATGGTCAGAGGCGATCGCAGACTACAAAAAATCTAATGAGATAGCCCCGAATTTTGCCTTCGCCCGTGCTAACTACGCCCTTGCTCTTTATGAAACAGGTCAAAAAGAGCAAGCAATCCGCGAAATGCGAAATATCGCCCGTAAATACTCCAAATTTGCTGATGTGCGTGCCGCCCTCACTGCTGCATATTGGGTAAATGGAGAACAAGGTGAAGCCGAAAGCAACTGGGTAGCAGCTTATGGACTGGATAGCCGCTATAAGGATATCGACTGGGTAAAAAATATCCGCCGTTGGCCTCCCAGCTTAGTTACAGCTTTGGATAAGTTCTTGAAAATCCAGTAATATTTATGGGGCATTATCCTGTGTGCATTGTTTAATACTAAAATTTTGATCGTATACTTTGCACATAATCACGGATAATAGTTCTGTTCTACTGTCTTCACATTTTTTGAAGGTTTTGCAATGACTCATTTTGGCATTCTTTGTCCTGCTGCGATCGGTCATCTCAACCCAATGTGTGCTTTGGGCAGAGAACTGCAACGGCGCGGTCATCGTGTCACCTTATTCCATATTCCTGATGTCCAAACAAAGGTACAAAAAGCTGGCTTAGAATTCTGGACAATTGGAGAAGCTGAATTTCCACTTGGAAGTCTGGAACCAATGTATAAAAAATTGGGTGGAATGAGTGGACTACCAGCGTTGCGTTTTACGATCAGTTGGCTAAAAAAAGAAACCGACATGCTTTTCCGTGAAGCACCCGGGGCACTCTCGAAGGCAGGTATAGAAGTGCTGTTAATAGACCAGGTAACGCTTGGGGGTGGAACCATTGCCGACTTTGCCAAGATACCCTTTGTTACTCTGTGTAATGCTCTACTAATCAATAGAGAAGACGGAGTTCCCCCCTACTTTACCCACTGGGACAATAATCAAGCCTGGTGGTATCGTCTGCGAAACCGAGCAGGTAACTTTTTGCTTAACCGCTTATCACAACCAATCTGGGATTTAGTATTAGATCAACGTCGTAAATGGAATTTACCACCTTACATCAAGCGTGAAGACGCTGCCGGGAAACTGGCTCACATCTGTCAGCTACCTGCTGAGTTTGACTTTCCACGAGAACAGTTACCCAAGTGTTTCCATTACACTGGCCCATTTCAAGACCCATCAGGGCTGGAACCCATCTCTTCATCTATATCTTTCCCCTTTGAAAAGTTAAGCGATCAACCATTGATTTTCGCTGCCTTAGGAACTTTACAAAACCGCAAAGAAGAAATTTTTCAGAGTATTGCTGAAGCCTGTATGGGGTTAGATATGCAACTAGTAATCTCTCTGGGTCAACCAGAAAGAAAGGAATCACTCCCTAATCTACCTGGTTCGCCTTTGGTAGTAACTTATGCACCCCAACAGCAATTAATTTCAAGATCCGTCCTGACTATTACCCATGCTGGGATGAATGCAGTGCTAGGGGCTTTAAGCAGTGGAGTCCCCCTGGTAGCTATTCCAATTACTAATGAACAGCCAGGAATTGCTTACCGTATAGCTTACACGGGTGCTGGGGAATTTGTGGCGCTGTCTAGCTTGACTGTACCCAGGCTGCGAGACACTATTAAGCGGGTGCTGACAGAAGACTCTTACAAAAAAAATGCTTTGAGACTATTAAGATAGGGATTTTGGGATTTAGGATTGCAATCAGCAGTTCATTGAGTTTCTCGTAACGTGGCCCATCTTCTAGACCAAATACAGCCTTCAAAATTACTTGGAAAGAGATTGCTTGCATTGATGGCAGAACTGTAAAGGTTTCTCCAACCTGCCACTGATTAATCACTTCCTCAGTGATGTCGCGGATTAATTCACCATAAGCTAGCATTCGCTCCCCATGTAAGGGTGGTGTCAATAGCTTTCGTTGTCGCTGATGAGGCTTTCCCTCCAGCGCCAGTAGTGATTGGCGTCCTAATAAAGGCGATTTAATCCCTGCTGGCTCACCAGAGTCTAACTGTTTTGGATCTGTAGTAAAAATCTGCTGAATCGCCTGGGGATTGCTAATGAAAACTTGAGCAGGAGAATTTTGTCCGAGCTGAAGGGTGAAGATATCACCATAGCGTTTAGCACAGTCTTCTAAGTATTCTAAGGGATTAGTAAGCCAGTGATACGTTTGTACCCAAGGGTGAGTTTGAGGGCCGTTAGGCAGTTTAAGTGCAGACATTTTGATTAATCTCCCAATGATTAAAGCAAGATTCTTATCAGCCAGTCATCTATGCACCTCTAGCTTGATTAATCTTAGACTACAGATTGGGCAGATGAACTTACCAATTCTTGAATTTGTCTTGGAGTCAATTCCTGCACATTACGCAAAACTACTGCTGCTCCTGCTGCTATTAATGTCTTACTGTATGCATCACTACGCGCTGCTGTTTCTTGGACGTGGGGCGGTAAAACCCCTACACCAATCCAAAGGTGAGCAGAATCTAAACGCCGCGCTTTCTCAACGGTATACATATCTGCTACCGTATCTCCTACGTATACGATCGCTAATTTTTGCTCAATTCCATTTTCTAATTCACGAACTGTGGCGAAAAGTCCCGTGGGGTCTGGTTTACCTGGCGCATCTTCCATCGCAATCAACACTGGAGATTCCAAACCAAGCCGTTTTTCTAATACATAGTTAGCGGAAGCACGAGTTGCACCGCTAAAAAATCCCCAAGCAATCCCAGCTTGGGTAAGTTGCTCTAAATAGCTAGGTTGTAATAATAACGGTTCATTACAGATATACCCAGTAAAATTATTTGGGTCTGAGCCGCGGTAACGGGATTGAAAAAAAGCAACGATCGCATTGTAATCTAGTTGCAGTTGTTCGCGGCTCTGTCCTTGGGTTTCAAAGTAGCGGTAAATTAATTCCTGCGATGCTTCCCAATCGTTATTCCACACCCCTTCAGACTTGAGTTGGTCAATATCTAGTGGGGTTGGACGATATGCTTGGGTAGTAAAATATTCTACGGTATCTGCGATCGCGCGGCGATAGGAACCGCTAACATCGCGCACAACGCCATCAATATCGAAAACAACGATCGCTTTTGCAGAAGTTGGTTCAGTCATGGGTAGAGAGGAAAAGAGTTTTATAGAACCCATTTGATATCTTTTAGGCGAACAAGTAGAATCGACACAAAGAGGTGAATTCAAACAGGTAAGGGGTGAAAATGGGGATTCAAGCGATGTGACAGACGCATAGTGGGAAATCATCGAGCCATTACTGCCGACTAAGAAGAAAACCAGACCCCCGCTCTGGACAAAGCGGCAAATACTCAATGGTGTATTTTATCAACTCAAGAATGGTTGCAATTGGGCTGACTTACTAGAGATATACCACCCTATTCCACAGTGTTCTGGCATTACCAAAATTGGTGTCAGGAGGGTGAAAAGCGAGAACATCATGACCATGACCCAAGCCTTAGAGCAGATTTATCCCCAGATTATCACCAAAATCCAATTTGAACTCTCAGCTAAACCATCAAAAGCTGAAAAAGAAGCTACTGGAAAATCTGGCTTTGTGCTTGTTGCTGCTAGATCGGTTATTGAAAGGTCAAACGCTTGGATGGAGCGATGTAAAAGTTTAGTCAAAAATTTTGACCGAACACTCGCTCGTGCCAATGCCAAGCTCAAGCTTTGTTTTATCTAGATTGATGCTCAAAAGACTAGCTGCCAGCTAAAAAAGATATCAAATGGGTTCTATAAACACCCTCTAAGTATTCATTCGTTCATAAATAGCAGAACCCGCAGCTGAGAATTGCGTGAAATAGGTAAAGATCCAAAACTTGATGACAGAATCCATCATCACCGGAACTGTGGCAATGAATGTATGGATGACCACTTTGCTTTCGGGTAATCCAAAGTGATGCCCTATGCCTTCTAGCAGCACTTCCCAACCCTCTGCCGAGTGAAAGCCCACAAACATATCTGTTACTAGGATAAAAATAAATACTTTGACTGGATCGCTCAAGCTCAGGAAGGTGCGATTAGAAAAATTACGAATGTTAGCCAACTTGTTGCGATTGAAGTAGACGATGCCAGCAAACACAACGATCGCTACCCCATCTGCCATCAAGTTCTTCAGTCCATTTAGAGTTTGTTTGCGGGATTCGCGCCAGAGTTCAGTGACTTTCTCCTGAAGTCGCTCTCGCCGTTCTGCTACTGACAACTCTGGAACAAGTC
>NZ_JABXKL010000088.1 GCF_017114995.1 Nostoc sp. NMS9
TTTAACTATTGAGCTTTAGCCACTTGACAAGTTTCTATTTTTCTTAACTTGACACTAATGGCAAGATGCCGACTTAACAACGGTGCTGATGTTTTGCTCTGGAAGTGCATTTGCAGGAGTAACAGTCAAAATAACTGCGATCGCAGATAGGGTAGCATTGAATAAATAGTTAAAATTACAACTTTTGTCCATAGTATTTATCCTGTATGTAAATACTGACTATTTGCAGACCAAACCACCACAAATCAAGAATTACTTCCCCTACGGTGTCAGTTGTGAATATGAGTCTATCAGTAGCAAAAACCACTTAGTATCGACTAATAAACACTGTCCAGTGACTAAGTGCAACCTTTAATTAATCCATAGCTAATTCTCTGCGTGCCTCTGCGCTTCCCTCTGCACCCCTACCCTGCGGGAAGGCGAAGCGCCTATGCGTTTAAATAAAAAAGAAATCAGTAGACAGTTCCCAACCTACTACTTAGTTACAAAACTTAGACTAATCTCAGACAAACTGGAGTATACACTTTTAAGACTGGAGACATTTAAGATACAGGTTCTACACACTTCTTAATAAATCCGCCTTGAGAACGCAAAACGTTCTAATCTAAAAGCTAACTGGGTTAATTTACTGGCAGTTTTGCAGGCAATACTCTCAAGCTCATATAGCATAAACACAGCGATGTGTCAAGCCTCAAAACAATCCAGACTTAACATATAAACGCTTATGATGGGAGTTTTACAAATCCGATGAGTGTTAAGGCGAGTGGTGGAAGCTCGGTTGCGCGTCCGCAACTATATCAAACCCTAACTGTATCCACAATTACCCAAGCGGAGCAGCAAGACCGCTTCTTGGGAAGTGGTGAATTAAATGAACTGGCAAGCTATTTTGCATCTGGTGCAAAACGTCTAGAAATTTCCCAGACGTTGACGGACAATGCCGAGATTATTGTGTCTCGAGCTGCCAACCGGATTTTTGTCGGTGGTTCGCCAATGGCTTTTTTAGAAAAGCCCAGAGAAATAGAAATAGTACCTGTTAGTGCTGGTGCTAATGTTCAGCAAGGGATGCAACTGGGAACCGTAACCTACGTTGAAAGTCGTGGTGGGTTCCTAGAAAATCTACGCTCAATATTTAATTCATCCCCCAGTGGGCCGACACCTGCAGGTTTCAGACCAATTAACATTGCTCGTTATGGCCCAAGCAACATGGCCAAGAGCTTGCGGGATTTATCCTGGTTCTTGCGCTACGCTAGTTATGCGATCGTTGCTGGCGACCCCAACATCATAGCGGTGAATACAAGGGGCTTGCGGGAAATCATTGAAAATGCCTGCTCTGGTGAAGCAACGCTAGTAGCTTTACAGGAAATCAAAGCCGGGGCACTTTCATTTTTCCGCAACGATGCTGAGGCTACAGAAATTGTGTCTCAGTACATGGATGTTTTGTTAACAGAATTCAAAGCAGCCACACCTTCAAACAAAGTCCGCCAACGTCCCTCTAGCGACCAGCAAGGGTTGCAATTGCCGCAAATCTACTTTAATGCAGCAGAACGTCGTCCCAAGTTTGTGATGAAGACTGGGTTATCAGCTAGCGAAAAAAATGAGGTAATCAAGGCTACATATCGGCAAATCTTTGAGCGCGACATTACCCGTGCTTATAGCTTATCCATATCTGACCTGGAATCCAAGGTTAAGAATGGTGACATCTCTGTGAAAGAGTTTGTCCGTCGTTTAGCTAAATCTCCTCTTTACCAAAAACAGTTTTACCAGCCTTTTATTAACAGCCGAGTCATCGAGCTAGCTTTCCGTCATATTCTAGGACGGGGGCCAAGTAGCCGCGAAGAAGTACAAAAATACTTCTCGATTATTTCTAACGGTGGTCTACCAGCCTTAGTAGATGCCTTAGTAGATTCTGCTGAATACAGCGACTATTTTGGTGAAGAAACAGTACCCTACCTGCGGGGTCTGGGTCAAGAAGCACAAGAATGTCGCAACTGGGGACCGCAGCAAGACCTGTTTAATTACAGTGCGCCTTTCCGCAAGATACCTCAGTTCATCACCACATTCGCGGCTTACGAGCAACCACTACCAGATCAACATCCCTACGGTTCTGGTAATGACCCCTTGGAAATTCAGTTTGGGGCGATTTTCCCGAAAGAAACTCGCAACCCCAGTACCAGTCCGGCTCCTTTTAGTAAGGATACCAAACGCATCCTGATTCACCAAGGAGCAGGGATTAATAACCAAAATAGTAATCCCAGAGCGCGGGGTGAAGCTCCAGGTACCCTTGGCCCCAAGGTATTCAAGTTAGATCAACTGCCTGGTACTAGAGGTAAAAAGGCTGCCAAAAATTCTAGCGTCAGATTCTCCGAAAGCTCCACGCAAGCAGTAATTAGAGCTGCTTACCTGCAAGTTTTCGGTCGTGATGTCTACGAAGGTCAGCGCCCGAAGGTATTAGAAATTAAGCTGGAAAACGGCGACATCTCGGTACGGGAATTTATTCGTGCTTTGGCTAAGTCGGATGTATTCCGCAATCTGTACTGGTCATCGCTGTATGTTTGTAAAGCGATCGAGTATATTCACCGTCGCTTGTTGGGTCGTCCGACTTATGGTCGTCAAGAAATCAACAAGTACTTTGATATCGCTGCAAAACAAGGCTTTTACGCGGTGGTTGATGCCATTATTAACAGCGTAGAATACAGCGAAGCCTTTGGTGAAGATACAATTCCTTACGAACGATATCTGACTCCTGGTGGTGTAGCAGGGCGACAATTGCGTGTTGGTAGCATTGGCGAAGATATCGGTACTCAAGTCAAGAAGGAAGTAACGCCGAGCTTTGTGACACTGGGTACTGTAACAGAAAATCGGTCAGAACCAGATATTCAGTTCCGCATTAACCAAGGTGTTAGCAAGCAACGGGAACAGACCAAAATCTTCAAGCTTGTGGCCAATACCAGTGACAAAGTTGCAGTCAAAACTTTGATTAGCGCTGCGTATCGTCAGATATTTGAGCGGGATATTGCACCCTACATCGCCAAAAACGAATTTACCAAATGGGAAAGCAAGCTGGGAAATGGCGAAATTAGCGTCAAGGAATTTATTGAAGGTTTGGGTTACTCTAACCTCTACCTGAAAGAGTTCTACACACCTTACCCCAACACCAAAGTGATTGAGTTGGGAACCAAACACTTCTTGGGACGTGCGCCACTAGACCAAGCAGAAATCCGCAAGTATAACCAGATTTTGGCTACTCAAGGTATTCGTGCCTTTATTGGTGCTTTGGTAGATAGTGTGGAATATAACCAAGTGTTTGGTGAAGATACGGTTCCTTACCGTCGCTTCCCGACCCTACCTGCGGCAAACTTCCCGAATACGGAGAAGCTTTACAACCAGCTTACCAAGCAAAACGATGACGTGGTTGTACCAAGCTTTAAGCCAGTACAAGCCCGTGTCGGAGCTAGTAACGATACACCGCTTGTGCTACAGGCAATCGCGGATATCGCAGCCCAAACAAATGGTCAGCCATCCTTTGCTGAACTAGGTCGTTCCTACAACGATGCTAGCGGACAAACTGTGGAAATGGGAGTGCGTAAACATGCACGCATTTACCGTCTAACAGAAAACACCAACCAAGAGGAAAAACAACAGGCAATCAACGCCATTTATCGTCAAGTATTGGATGTATTTAGCGGTGAAGTGCCCGATCATTTCCGTCGCACTGACCTAGATAGCAAACTCCAGAATGGTGAAATTTCCGTCCGCGAGTTTGTTCGTGAACTAGCTAGTTCCCAAATCTATCGCCAACGCTTCTTATCACCTTACCCTCATGCCAAGGTCATTGAGTTCCTCTTCCATCATCTGTTGGGGCGTACACCTGCAACTCAGGAAGAAATTGGCCAGTACAACAAGCTGCTAGCCGATAGTGGTTTGTCAGCTGCTGTAGAAGCAATAGTCGAAAGTCCAGAATATAGCCGCTACTTCGGTGAAGATGTTGTACCTTACAACCGTTTCCCATCTTTGCCAGTAGGTAACTACCTCGGCAGTGTAGCGGTTGATTAAGGAGTAGGAAGTCGGGAATAGGGAATAGGGTACAGATTATTTACTGTCCCCTATCCCCTGTAACCTGTCCCCTGTCACCTTCGTAACCTTTCGTAATACCGCTCTCAGATTGCAGTTAAAACAGTAAATTCTGAAAAGCAATATTACAAAGTATTAAGAGCAGTCATAAATGCTCAACAGAATGCCGGAAAATGTTTTGCGGAAGGTAGCTGAGTTTGAAAGCTTGTGTACTTATGTTGACTCAAGCAAACTCGTAATTTTTTAACCGTAGCAGTTGTGAAACTGTTGTGTCTAAAAGGACGAGAAAACAAACTCAGTAAACCAAACTCAAAGTCGCACCAGTTTAATCAAATCCTGGTTTCATTCGTATTGGAGGAATCCATTAATGAGTATTGTCACGAAAGCTATCGTGAATGCTGATGCAGAAGCCCGCTACCTCAGCCCTGGTGAGTTAGATCGGATCAAGTCCTTTGTTGCAAGTGGCGAGCGCCGTGTGCGGATTGCTCAAGTTTTGTCAGAAAATCGCGAACGGCTCGTTAAGCAAGCTGGCGATCAACTGTTCCAAAAGCGTCCTGATGTTGTATCTCCTGGTGGTAACGCTTACGGTCAAGAATTGACTGCTACTTGTCTGCGTGACCTAGATTATTACCTCCGCCTCGTTACCTATGGTATCGTTGCTGGTGATGTCACCCCCATCGAAGAAATTGGTGTTATTGGTGCCCGTGAACTGTACAAGTCCTTGGGAACTCCTATCGATGGTGTTGCTGAAGGTATCCGTGGGCTGAAGAATGGCTCTACATCATTGCTCTCTGGTGATGACGCTAGTGAAGCTGCTGGCTACTTCGACTACCTAGTTGGTGCCCTTCTAGGATAGGGTAAAGCTGTTTACCTACTTAAACAGAAGTATTGCAATACGGTTGGAAATAAGGAATTAACAACATGGCTCAAGACGCAATTACCGCTGTCATTAACTCCGCAGACGTTCAAGGGAAATATCTTGACTCTTCTGCTTTAGAAAAGCTAAAAGTTTACTTCTCTACTGGCGAACTGCGGGTACGTGCTGCTAGCACCATCAGCGCTAACGCTGCTGCGATCGTCAAAGAAGCTGTAGCAAAATCTTTGCTATACTCTGACATCACCCGTCCCGGCGGCAATATGTACACCACCCGCCGCTATGCTGCTTGTATCCGTGATTTGGATTATTACCTCCGCTACGCTACCTACGCTTTGTTGGCTGGAGATCCTTCCATCTTAGATGAGCGTGTGCTAAATGGCTTGAAGGAAACCTACAACTCCTTGGGCGTTCCCGTTGGTGCTACCGTGCAAGCTATCCAAGCAATTAAAGAAGTGGCTGCCAGCTTGGTAGGTTCCGAAGCTGGTAAGGAAGTCGGTGTTTACTTAGACTATATCTCCTCTGGCTTAAGCTAAGAACTAGTTTGCGCTTAAAAATTTAGGTGCGGCTTTATTAAGGTCTGGAAATCAACCGTGAGTGCTAGAACGTTATATTGCTTATCTTGGTAAATTATCAGTGATGAGTGTTGGTGGTCTAGTATTGATGTTTGATTTCCAGCCTTTGAATGATTAAAAGATTTGCACTCAAGATTTTGAGATAAAAAAGTTTTCACAAGGTATACAGGAGATTTTCAAAATATGTCCCGTTTGTTTAAAATTACTGCTCTAGTTCCCAGCCAAACCCGAATTCGTACCCAACGCGAACTGCAAAATACTTACTTCACTAAGCTAGTTCCTTATGAAAACTGGTTCCGCGAACAGCAACGCATTCAAAAAGCAGGTGGTACAATCATCAAGGTGGAACTGGCAACTGGTAAGCAAGGCGCTAATACTGGCTTGTTGTAATTCTGTAAATAGAATATTATTTTAGGGAATTGGTAAGAGGTCGAGAAAGACCTCTTTTTTATGGCTTAGATTTTTGCAAATCAAAAGTTAAACATATTTAAAAGGCGATACCCGCGAGTGTAAAGTGGAACTGGAGCGTCAGCATTCTGTCTATTCTTAGTCTGTTCAACAGTTTCATCAAACACAATTAGCGTTTCTTTCCCAACCTTCAGCCAGTCTTGATATGGCACACTCATATCTTCTTCAATACCACCAATATTAGGTGCAACCATTGCTCGGTAAGCTTCATTGAATTTCCTGCGGAACCGGAAATCTACTGAAATTCTTAGACCTTCAGTTTTCCTTCTTACTGTTTGATGCAATCCACGGGCATCATTAAAGTACATTGTGCCGTGTTGTAGTTGTGCTTCCGTGTAGGAGACAACCATCGGAATATCCCGACCTTCATCAAAGTCTGACATCACTTGCATGGACTGTAATTCCATTTCGCGGGGCATTTCACCTGCTTCGATAGTGATATTATCGATGTCGCCAAATAATGGTAGAACCACTACAGTTGCATCAGCAGCAACACCTGCCCAGACATCGCTATGGCACTTTGAGCTAGCAAAGGGCAAACCCAACTTCTTGGCGTCAGTCTTGCCGTAGACCATACGGAGATTTACTGGTAAATCCACTGCATCAATCAGGTCATTTGCTCCTAGTTGGTAAAAAGCCTCTGCGACGCTTTTTTGAAAGAGGTTAAATGCCAAAGTATGTTCTCGCTTGGGCATCAAAAGACCAGTGCCGGTGTAGTTCGGCAAAGTACTTCTTGCTTCCAGTAGTCGTTCAAGCATTTCAGCTTCCGAAAGAATGATGGGACTATTCAGACACGCTGAAATATAACCCGCAGCAGCAATTCGGATTTGCTGAAATAATTCAGGCTTTAATGTGTGTTCAAACAGTAGTCGGTACTGTCGCCTTGTAGCAATTTTATCGGCAAGCTCATCAAATAGGCGATCGCCAAGCTGAGAAAATGTGATCGCACATTCATATTGTAAGCGATCGCGCACTGGTGATTCTGCTAACAGTTCTTCTAACATCATTTCTTCCAACGTTATTCTAAATCGGCTAAATAACTCATACATTCAAAGCCATTCCGTTTGCAAAACGAATCTGGCTATTACAAATTAACAATATTCTTCCCTTTATACTTCGTAAAATATACTGTTTTATTTTTCTTAATTTTCTTAATTAAAATAATTAATTTTAACTTTATTAGTAAAGCCCAGATGAAGTTATAGTTTAAAAACCGAAATTTCTATATATAAAGTTGCTGTTAACTAAGTAACAATTCCATTTTATGAAGTTAAATCTAATTTAGCTGCTTATATTTAAAGAAACTAACAAGCTAATAATATTCAAGGTAGTTTTTCCTTGGAAAAGAATAGTTTTTAAACGCAAAACTCATCAATAAACTAAAACCAGTAAAATCAACATTCTCAGCAAAGTATATTAATTGTTAAAACATATACATCAGCTATTTTAGTCTAGCAAGACTAAATTGATGAAGATAAGCATAAATCAAGTATAGATAAATACTTAAAAATGTCAAATGTGAATCACAAAAACTCAACTAAAAACTTATATAATCGCACAGCATCAGAATGGATTAGAGGAGAACCTACTTCTTTATCAGACTTTACAGCACGCCCTTTTGTACTAGAGCTTTGTCAGCCTGTTACTGGGTTGCGAGTACTTGATATAGGTTGTGGAGAAGGTTATTGTAGTCGAGAATTAAGCCGACGTGGCGCTGCATGGGTACATGGAATAGACCTTTCCGAAAGCATGATTGCAGCAGCAAAATTGCAAGAAATAGAAGATGCATCGGGTATTAGCTATGAAGTAGGATGTGCTACCAATCTCAAGCAGTTTGATGATGGCGAAATTGACTTAGTTGTTGCAGTGTTTCTATTTAACTATTTGACAATTGCTCAGACCCAAGAATGTATGGCAGAAGTTGCACGCATTCTTCGTCCAGGCGGTCGATTTGTATTCAGCGTTCCCCATCCATCTTTTCCATATATGCGGGAGGCGGCATATCCGTTTTATTTTCAAGTTGAAGGTACAGGCTACTTCAGCAAGCGAGATCAACAGTTTCCTGGTCGTATTTGGAAACGAGATGGTTCTTGGCTAAATGTGCAATTGATTCATAAAACTCTTGAGGATTACTTTAATGCTCTTAAAATTGCTGGCTTCAATACGATGCCAATTTTACAGGAATTGCGTGTGACTCCAGAACATATCGCAATAGACGAATCATTTTTTAGCCCGTTACTTGACCAACCCCTTCATCTCGCCCTACAAATATCACGATGACACAGACATCTTCTTTAGTTAGAAATTCTTTCCGTGAAATAACGATTAATCATCCTCTATGGAATCATGAGTTTTTAATGCGCTGTCGGACTGGAAATTTATTTTTACCAGACGTACAGGTACTAGCTGTCCAGATGTACAAATTCTCCAAAGAATTTAATCGTATTTTGGCTAGCATTTTGTCTTGCTGCCAAGATGAAAGTAGTCAGTTAGTCATCTTGGAAAATCTATTTGACGAAATGGGACACGGAGATATAACTCAGTCTCACCCAGAATTATTTCGTCAATTTACCCGCGCACTTGGTATCCACGACGAAACTCTAGCATCACTACCCACTGCACCTGAAACTCGCGCCCTTATTGAAACCTACTTGCAGATGCCACATAAGTACGGCTATTTAGCTGCACTCGGTGCCGTCTGTTATGCTTCCGAAGGGATTGTTAGCTCGCTGTACACGCAACTATACAAAGGAATTGTTGGCGCTACTCCTTTACCCAAAGAATCGCTGATCTTTTTTGAAGTCCATATTGATGTGGATGATAGTCATGCAGCGAAGCTAGCGGCAGTGATTGAGCCTCAAATTACCATGAATGAAGAAGATATCAAGATAAAGCTGGCTATTGCAGAAGCTATGGATGCTCGTCTCCAATTTTTTAACGGTATTCAGCGTCAAATCTCTAAATATAGCTTGTATCCTGATTCATGGCTGCCTTTTGATGAATCCCTGTAGTTAGTCTGTCAAGCTTAAATTGATGGGTAAAGAAGTTCGTAGTAAGGACTAAAGTCCTTACTACAAACCTTCAAAACTAGCTAGGTAAAGCGAATAAGTTAAAATACGGTTGTAATAATTAAAACTTGTGTCATAAAGTACAAATAGTTTTCCCTACTTTTTTCGATTTTTAAAGCTGTAATAAAACATTTTAAGATTTGATTACAGAAAGTTTTGTCATTTAAATAAGCTTTTTAAGAAATTAGTTGTCGAGTCTTGGGCAAATTCACAAAGTAAAATTAGGTACAGCAAGAGGAGGCTTCCATGTACGGATTAGTGAACAAGGCGATTCAAGACATGGTGTGCAGTCGCTTTGGCGAAGATACTTGGAAAACAATCAAGCAGAAAGCAGAGGTGGATGTAGATGTTTTCCTCAGTATGGAAGGCTATCCCGATGACATCACCCACAAGCTGGTAAAAGCTGCTAGTGTCATTCTCGGTTTATCTTCCTCAGAGATTATGCAAGCCTTTGGGGAATTTTGGGTTCAGTACACTGCTCAAGAAGGCTATGGCGAATTGATGGATATGAGTGGAGATGCACTCCCTGAGTTTTTAGAAAACCTTGATAATCTTCATGCTCGTGTAGGAGTTAGTTTTCCTAAACTCCAACCCCCATCATTTGAGTGTACTGATATAGAAGAAAATTCTCTGAGCTTACATTATCGCTCTGATAGAGAAGGGTTAACGCCAATGATTCTTGGACTAGTCAAGGGATTGGGAACCAGGTTTGATACAGAAGTTCATATTACCCAAACCCAAAGTCGAGATGAGGGTGCTGAACATGATGAATTTTTAGTGATTTATAAACCAAATTGAGTGCAGTAGCATGGCTCCTCCTCACCTTACACTTTCGCCAGAGTTGCTGGCGAAAGCTTTTCCTTTCCACTTTGCCTTTAACCGTAATCGGGAAATTGTACAAGCTGGTGATGTCTTCGGGCGCATTTGTCCTGAACCATTAGTTGGTAAATTGATTGAGCAGCATTTTCAGATCAATCGTCCAAAAATTTTGGTCGATTTTGATGTTATTAGTAAACAGTCTCGTGCCCTGTTTATATTAGAGTTTCTCCACAATGGAATGCATCTCAAGGGTCAGATGATGTATCAACCAGAGGAGGAGGTGATATTTTTTTTAGGTTCTCCCTGGATTACAGATACAACTAGCCTCGCTCCTCTGGGTATAAAACTCAAAGACTTTGCAATTCACGACCCAATTGTTGATTTCTTGTTTCTACTACAAGCTCAGAATACTGCTTTGGCTGATGCTAAAAAGTTAACAAGTGAACTGAAACAGCAAAGAGCACAACTACGGAGCGCGCTACAAATCAAGGAGAATTTGGCTGAAATTGCTGAGGCTCAGTCTAAAAAATTGGAAAAATCTCTCCGGGAGCTACAACAAACTCAAGCCCAATTAGTTCAGGCTGAGAAAATGTCCAGTCTGGGTCAGTTAGTTGCAGGAGTGGCTCACGAAATTAACAATCCTGTTAACTTTATTTACGGTAATTTGAAATATGTAAAAGATTATACGCAGTGTTTGCTGAATCTTGTGTATCTTTACCAGCAATTTTATGCCAATCCTGTGTCAGAAGTTCAAGAATACATTAAGGAGATTGAGTTAGATTTTTTACTAGATGATTTGCCCAAAATCCTAAATTCGATGGAAGTAGGAGCCGAACGGATCTCTGAAATTGTCTTGTCTCTGCGGAATTTCTCTCGTCTTGATGAGGCGGAGAAGAAAAGAGTTGATATTCACCAGGGACTGGATAGTACTTTGCTGATTTTACAAAGTCGCTTTAAGGATAGTGTTGATCGTCCTGGGATCAAAGTAGTGAAAAATTATGGAGATTTACCTTTAGTAGATTGCTACGCTGGCCAACTCAATCAAGTATTCATGAATATTATCAGTAATGCAATCGATGCGCTCGATAACTATGATAGTAGACGCGCGATCGCAGAAATTAATGCTAATCCTAATATAATTACAATTACTACGGAAATCATCGAAACGAACTGTGTAATCCGAATTGCCGATAATGGTTCAGGAATAACAGAAGCAGTTAAGGAACGACTGTTTGATCCATTTTTCACAACTAAGCCAGTTGGTAAGGGCACAGGATTAGGTTTATCAATTAGCTATCAGATTATAGTTGAAAAACATGGGGGAACACTAAGATGTATATCAGAACCTGGGCAGGGAACTGAGTTCTGGATTGAAATTCCCCTATCTATGAACAAACAAGCAGATCATTGTGTGAAATCATTAAGTTTAATTAAATAAATACTTTTAGTCAATTTTCGAGCGATCGCTCTTAACTATAGCAATTCTAAATCTTTAGTATAAAATATTACTTTTTTATTGCGGAGTAGAGATTGCAATTTGTCAGAAATATTGAACTAGTGGTGTATTGAAGTTAACAACTCTAAGATTTATGGTTGTAAAGCCTACTTATGAGTTATAAGTTATGATTTATGAGTTTTATTTTTAACTCCTAATTTCTAACTTTTTACCTGTACTGATCGTGAATCTACGCCACCTGATTCCAATTTTTGATAGTTCAGTCTCCAACTGGGCATTAGAAGCGCGGTTGTTGCGCTGGTTAACCTTGATTTGGCTGTTTGTCGGCTTGATCATGCTATTTTCAGCATCATATCCTGTTGCTGATGCCCGTCAAAATGATGGTTTGTACTACTTTAAACGTCAACTGCTTTGGGTCTTAGTTTCCTTAATCGGATTCAATATTATTGTTAATTCGCCGTTGCAGAAAATTTTGGGATTATCCCATTGGTTTTTGTTGCTGTTTTTGGGGTTAATTTTTGTCACACTGATCCCAGGGTTGGGAAAAAAGGCTTTTGATGCAGCACGTTGGATTGCGATCGGGCCAATTCCGATTCAACCTTCAGAACTAATTAAACCCTTTTTGGTATTGCAAAGTGCGCGGCTTTTTGGTCAGTGGGAACGAATTAGTTGGCAGGTTCGCTTCGCTTGGTTGGGCGTTTTTGGTCTGGTACTTTTAGGAATTCTTGCCCAGCCTAACTTGAGTACAACGGCACTTTGCGGCATGACTATCTGGCTAATTGCTCTAGCAGCTGGCTTACCTTACAAGTACCTGGGAGGAACAGCAATTGGTGGAGTAATGTTGGCACTACTCAGTATTAGTATTAAAGAGTATCAGCGTAAGCGGGTGATGTCATTCCTCAATCCTTGGGCGGATGCTACAGGAGATGGCTACCAGTTGGTGCAAAGTCTACTAGCTGTGGGTTCTGGTAAAACTTGGGGAGCTGGATATGGGCTTTCTCAACAAAAGCTGTTTTATTTACCAATTCAAGATACCGATTTTATTTTTGCGGTGTTCGCTGAAGAGTTTGGCTTTGTTGGCAGTATGGTGTTGTTGGTACTTTTAGCTACATTCGCTACTCTCGGATTAGTTGTGGCGCTGAAGGCTAAAAATATAGTACATAGATTAGTAGCGATCGGCGTGACGACTTTGATGGTAGGACAATCATTGCTCCACATCGGTGTTGCTACAGGTTCTCTTCCTACTACTGGCTTACCTTTGCCCATGTTTAGTTATGGTGGTAATTCCATGATTGCCAGCTTAATAGCTGCTGGGTTGTTGATTCGGGTAGCACGTGAGAGTAGTGAAGCTGAGATAGTACCGTTGCGAAAACCTCTGTTTGAAAATGGGAGCAGACGCCGAGCTTTTCATAAAACTAGGAATTGAGCTAGCAAAAGCTACGATAGACAAAGTTTTACGCTCTTTGCAGGAATTGAATAGATTATGGAAGACTTAAAACAAGCAATAATCAGCTACTCTAGCACAGACCTCGAACAACGCAAACATTGGTATTCTCCGGCAGCAGAAGCTTACAATCAGGCAAGACCACGTTATCCTCAAGATTTGATTCACCAAGTTGTGGAACTTGCTCAACTCTCCACTAACTCAAAAATTCTGGAAGTGGGATCTGGCCCTGGAACTGCAACAGTAGGCATCGCTCAATTGGGTTGCTCTATAATCTGCTTAGAACCCAATCCAGATTTTTTCCGGTTAGCTCAACAGAATTGTCAACCGTATTCCAATGTAGAGATACAGAACACATCCTTTGAAGAGTGGGAACTTAAAGCACTTGAATTTGATGCAGTTTTAGCCGCCAGTTCTTTTCATTGGATATCACCAGAAGTTGGATATCCAAAAGCAGCAAATGCCCTAAAAGAAAATGGCAACCTAATTTTATTGTGGAATAAGGAACTTCAACCCAGCTACGAAATATACCAAAGTTTATCGCAAGTCTATCAACTACATACTCCATCTCTTAACCGATATGAAGATCAAAAAACTCAAGAATATATCTTGAGACAATTAGGAAATATGTCCATTGATTCGGGGCAATTCCAAAACTTGAGAACAGGACAAGTTATATCAGAAGTAACCTACACTGTCGATGAATATTTAACACTTTTGAACACCTACTCGCCATACATAAAATTAGAACCAGAAACTAAAGAGTCTTTATTTTTGGGATTGAGGCGTTGTATAGAAGATGATTTTGGAGGCAGTCTGCAACTTTCATATATCTCTGCTTTTCACATCGCTCAAAAAGTTACCTCCGAGGTAAGGGAGTCTTAAATGGGCTATTGTTAGGTGGCAGAATAGGTGGAATTGGGTTAATGCCAGGTATAGGAGTAGGCTCTACTTTTTTGAGCACTGTGATTGCAAATCCTCTTTGCTGGGGTTGTTGCTTACCAGATATATCATTGACTAGCAGTCCGATTTGAGGGGGGAAGGCTTGATTGACTGGAAACTTCATTGAACCAACTGCTGGAACGTCATTGCCGTATGGTAGAAGTTTAACCTGAATATTTTCTCCCTCTACTCTCCAACTCAGAATAGCAGATGTCCCTTCATTGAGAACCAAATTTGGTTGCTCACTACCGTTGATTTTAAAATAGACAATCTTAAATGGTTTGGGTAATATTTGAATTTTTGATTCAGCTTTTTTAGAACTAATTTTGTCGCTTCCATTGTTAGAAACAGCTTTGATTTCAAATGCAAAATTTCCCACTTTATTTGCTACTAAAGGAATATTTTTACATTGCAGTTGTTGATTTTTTTGTGTACATAGTTTTTTAAGTTTAGGGTCTGTAATATTGCCTTGATTAAATTTGTAGGTAACTGGTTCACCATAAGATGTACCATCATCTGCATTGCCAACAACCTGAAGTTGTGATAGCAATAATGGACGTGCAATTGTCCAACTAAAAAGAATATTTTCAGCTTTTGTATACTGTGGCTTATCTAGCTGAAAATCAATTATTGATGCAATTGGTTTTTCCGCAATTTCTACCTGGGTAGTTTGCGGCGGTGCTACTTGGTTATTTCGGGAAAATATTTGTATACCATTGCGATAAAAGGCTTGTAACTCAAAAGTGTAATTCCCTTTTGTTTTCACTCCAGTTTTAACGTTGCTACAAATTAGCTCTTGTTTATCTTGCACCTGACAAGGAGGTATTTCATTAGCGCTTCCTTTACCCAGTGTTTCAGGAATGCCATTGCTAAAGTCATAAGTAATAGGCTGAATAGGTTGGGAACCTTTAGCCGTCAAAACTAACTTTGTTAACTGTTTATAGGGGTGAATTTCCCAGTTTAAAGCTACCTCATCACCTTCAGTAATTTGAGAGTCATTTGCACTAAAATTTTCTAATCTCAAAGGTTCGGGGTTTAAAATTCGCCAAATGATAAATCCTATCCCTCCCAATAACCCCAAAATTGCCAAAATTAACAGAAGAAATTGCCACCAAGGACGGGGTTTCCATACCAAAGTTCCTTGAGGCAGTGTATTCGGTAGGGGTAAATTTTGTTGGTCTTTGATGTTGAGTTGAAAGTTGACCACTAGCCCTGCACCAAACCACGGTCGTCGCCACCAAGGTTTGGGTTTGACCGTCAAATTAGCCAGAGCACTTCTATTAGGTAATAATCTTACTTCAGTGGGATCAAATTTGTAAGTATATAGTTCTTCTTCGTCTCGACTTTTTAAGTTTAATATCAGTTCGCGGACAATATTACCTTGGTTAGCGAGTGATAATTCGTACTTGCCAAGGCTACGGCTAACTTGTCCCAAGATGGTATTAAGTTCTATATCTAAGCGATAATTTGTCGGAATTTGGATATAGACCAAATCCAGCAGTACTAAGTCTGGAGAGTTTTCTGAATACAAGCGGATTGTCGGAGAATAGCTTCCTGCAAGGGTATCCCCAGGTGGGTGAAATTTCAATAATATTTGACCTTGAGTACCAGGATTGAGTTCTAGTGCAGTCACGTCAGACACTAATCCTGGTCCCTCAAATCCAGTTGCAGGATAATTAATTGTGAACCAGTCATCGTCTAAATCTGGACAACTCAAGCGGAATCTGTCTACGAGATAAGAGCGATTGTCAACTATTACCTCCACTTGCAGAGGCTGACTAGGATTGAAAATTAACGGTTTGTTGGGGTTGGTGTTAGGTCTAATGGAAAATGTCGGGTCGTTCACCCGAATTGCGGTCTGTTCTTTTAGCAGAACCTTAATTTGGTTTGGGAAGGTTATGGGTGTATCTTGTGGATAATGTAGAGGAGAATCTGCGACTAGTGTATAGTCATAGGTTCCTGGGAGAGCATTTGCGGCGATTTGAAACTCAAATCTTACTTCGTCACTATTTTGCCCTGGAGCTAATGCTAAACTTTCTCTAGGAGAACTAGACCAACCGGTTAAATTTTGAAATACTTCGTCAAAAACAAAATATAAGTCAATAACCGCACTCGGATCTCCCTGATTGATTACAACAATATAGAGTTCAATCGCATCTCCTGGCATCCCAAATTGAATTCCAGGTGGGTTGATAATAACTTGCAGTGGATTGAATTTAGCTTGCATGTCATTGATTCCCTTATTTGATGCGGTGTAATTTAACCTGAAAATCTTCACCACCACTCACAATCATGGTTCCTTGATTGGTTTTCAAGTCGATACTATTGATTTTTTTAGAGCTTTGGTAAATTGTTTTACCTTCTGCTGCTCTTGTTTTGTCAAGCTTATGTTCGGGAGTTAAGTACCAAACTACGACTCGTCCATCATCGCCACCACTTACTAAGAGACTACCATCGTCACTAAATGCTAGAGTCCGCACAGATGTTTTTGATGCTGACCAACGGTCTAGTTGTGAACAATTAAGTTCATTTACTTTTTCTAGCGGATTCGGATTTTTGATAGTTTGACACTGATTTAAATCCCAAATCGTAATAAATCCCGCAGAATCAGAAGTTGCGAGGATTTTTCCTGTTGAGTCAGGAACAAAAGCTAATCCCCAAATATAGTCTTCAGGCCCAACTAATGGGTCTAGTTTTTCTAGATTTTGCACTGATAAACTTGGGGATTGTTTATCAGATTGAGTTTGATTCCACTGCCATAATATAAAACGCTTAAAGTTTCCAGCAATTACTAGAGTTTTTGCATCTGGGCTGAGATTTAATGCCCGGACTTGGAAACCTGAGAGTTTCAATCTACTTTGTACGTCAATAACTTGCGGTTCTGGCAGAAAATCGCTGTTAGGCGCTGGTCTTGACCATAGTCTCACTTTACCACTGCCATACCCACTGAATAAGTTAAGTGAGTTTGAGGTGAAAGCTAGGTCAAAAACGCGATCGCCTTTTGCTTTAGGATCTTTAAGGTCTTGAAGTTGGCTAATCTTTGCACCTGAAGGAACATCTCTGAGTTCAATTACACCATTATCTAAACCAACAGCAGCACGATTATTTTGTAATGGCATGAAGCGCAAGACTTCTACAGCGTCACCGGTAATTGCCATCAAGCCTTTGGACTGTTGCGTTTGGTCACAAGCAAGGGGCTGCCCAGCGTATCTTACTGTATCATCAGGGTCTAAGCTATCAGCACCAATTCTCCAAAGTCTTAAGGTGCAATCATCTGAGCCACTGACCACAGATAAACCAATGCCACTAAAGCGCACTGAGTTGACAGAACGAGTATGCATTACACCTCTTGGTTGCAAGATTAATGCTAAGAGTGCGGCTAATAGTGCGATCGCAGCCAATTGTAGCCATAAAGGTATAATTGGCAGAGTCTTTACTTCTAATGTCTGCGTGGCTGGGTCTGTACTCCCTAAACGTTGGTCGGATAATTCTGATTTAGCCTCCAGCAACAAAGTTTTGCCGATTCCAATCCAAGGACGTTTTGTTTTAACATCGAGAATAACTTTACTTGTCTCTCCTAGATGAAGATTGGCAGTTTCAGGAAGCTTTTTAAAACTACATTTTCGCCAGTCTCTACCCTGCACCTGCACATTAATTTCCTGGTTGAGATTGCTAGAGTTTTTAAATAGTAATTCAAAGGAAGCTGTATCAGATTTCCAGTCAGGCAACCATGCAGATTTACTGGGAATTTTCAGGTGTTTTTGGGTGGTAGTAAAGTCTATAAAACCCACTGGTAAAACTTCGATGTTGCCTTCAGCATTAGTTGGATAACCATTATTGCTAACAGCTTCAATAGTAAAAGGGTAATTTTGACTGGGCGCTTGCACTACAGAAGGAGGTTGGCATTGGAATGTAGCTTCTGCTAAACCACCTGGATCTAAGGGTAATCGGCGTTCTGCACTGCCAGCCAGCCAAGACGGATCGACGCCTGTAAAACGTAGCATTACCTCAGTTGGTTGTTGCCCCAAGTTCCGCACCCGTACTGGTATATCGACAGAATTGCGGGGATAAACTTGGAACTCTCGTACAGGCAACTCTACACTTAAATGCGTTGGTCTGTTGTCTCGCTCGATTTTCAGGCGTAGCACAAGTCTGGACTGTTGTGCTAATTGCGGTGAAAAAATATTTACCATCAGGTTGACAGTACCAACAAATCCCGGAATGGGTGTATTGAATACGAAAACTTGGAAGATGGTACTACTGCCCGGTGGCTTGGCTGCCGCTACCTCTGGTTCGAGTCTATACCAGCGATATCCTGTGTTGCGGATTTCTCCGGCTGCGGTAATTTCTATCTGAAAATTAACGAAGCGATCGCTGTCATTATTGACAGTTACCTCAAATGATACAGGAGTATCACCTGGACGAAAGGTTAGGTTCTGAGTAGAAAGGCTGGCATTAATAACACTTTTTTCCATGCTATTACTTATAATATTTTTTTATATTCTGCACGACTAGCACTATTAAAAAATTAATGTCTCGTGAAAACGTGACAATAGCTTTTTTCCTTTGATTATTGAAATTTATATACTATTAAATATTGTGTAATAAATTGGCCAATTTATAAAAGTCATTTTCAAAGGCGATCGCTAATAGAGATATCAGCCAAAAAGAATGTAGAGACGTAGCACTGCTACAGTCTCTACAAGGATTCTAGATAACGCATATTTAGTTTTTGGATATGACCTCTCAGCAACGCCTTAACTCAAATTAAAATCGCTGCCCAATTCCTAGATGCACTTTGCCTTCTCCCTGGTCGTTAATGCCATAGTCAGCCCGAATTAAGCCTAGTGGTGAATTTAATCGCACTCCCGCCCCATAACCAAAACCATAACCTGGTTTATCCCGTACACCTGCCGGATCTCCTAATACAGTATCACCAGAGCCTAAATCTGAGGCGAAGTCGGCAAATAACACACCGCCTACAATTGGTAAGACGGGAAAACGATATTCTGCGGAAGCCAACACATAACTGCGACCACTGCCAACTTCTCCAGAATCGTAACCGCGCACTGAATTAGAACCACCCAAGTTAAAGCTTTCGTAAGGCGGTAAATTCCCAATGACAGTACCAGCTTGCACATTCACCGCAAATACTTGTGGCTGTTTGCTGTTAAATAACTGCACTGGTAAATATTGGCTGTAGTTAGCTTTGAGGCGATTGAGGGAAATATTACCTTCACCAATGGGCACAGATTGTTCTGTACTGAGACTCAAAACGGAACCTTGAGTTGGATTGAGGGGATTATCCCGTTGGTCTTTGGTGGCGGTGAAGGATACGGTAGTTAGGTCGTCAATACCAGTTCCACTCGCAGAGAGGGGATTGCCCTGAGCGTCGGTTGGGGTAATATTACCTTGGCGATCGCGAATACTAGTTCGGGTATAATTTAATCCTAATGAGGTATTCCAGTCGTCGATTGGTCGCTGCAAGCTGACACCACCGCCAATTTGACCTTCTCGCACTTTGTCGCCGTTAGCTAACTTAATCTTGTCATCAAAAGTTTCCGAAAGTTCCTGACTACGAAAACCATTTACAGTGTAGCCCAAGCGATCGGGGTTAGTTGTCCAATAAGGACTGGTAAATTTGGTATTAAACTGCAAGTCTCGGCTACTTACACCAAGATTCACACCGAAAGTATCATTAACACCGCCGACATTCTGATCTTGATAGTTGATTGTACCTACCAATCCCTGATCGGCATTGTAACTACCACCTAAGTTAACACCACGTGCCCCAGTTTCTTTGAGTTGATAGACTAAATCAAGTTTTGTCGCATCTCCTTCTAAGGCAACATTCACGGTCTCAAATAAACCAGTACGATATAGCTGTTGGATGTCTTGTTTAACAACATTTTCTTGGAAAATTTGACCGGGTTTCAACTTGAGTTGTTGTTGTAGGAAATCTGGTTTGGTGCGTCCTCCAACGGGATTACCCTTGCTATCAACGGTTTTACCCTCATCGTTGACAAAGCGAAATTTGATATCACTCACCAAACCTTCAGCGACATTCACAGTGAGAATGCCTTGAGAACTGGGTTTAATTGATAGCACCCGTGCTAAGTTATAACCATTGTCGGCGTACCACTTGTTAATTTGTGCTACTGCTTGTTGCAGTCCACTGGGACTAATAGTGGTTCCAATCTGAGATTGCAAACGTTGTTGGGCGACTTGATAGGTAAGTACTTTAGCACCAGATAGTTGCAGCGATCGCACAATCACCGGTTGGACTTGGTATACTACATTCAATCCAGCCTGTGTGCTAAAGCTATTCACACTGACACTGCTAAATAAACCTGTATCCAAAATTGCTGTTACATCTCTTTGTAACTGGCTTTGACTGGTTTCTCCACCCACCTGGGTTTTAATTACCTGGCGAATGATTTGCTGTAATTCTTGATTGGTTCCCACCACTTGTACATCTGTAGCTGTGACTACCAAATTGCCTTCAGTCGCGGGGAATGAGGGAGAGGAGGAGATGAGAGGGAGTGTTACTGATGAATTTCCCTTGTCTGCTGATTTTAAAACTACTGGGGAATTTTTGTTTGCACCTATTTGCACGGCGACAGGATTTTGGGAAAATTGTTGTGCAACTATAGTTTCTGGGGAAGCAATTGTCTCTACCCGTGCGGGAGTGTCTTCAATTATCGGCACCACCAAGTTACCAGCTTTTGCAGTTGGAGTAACGGTTTTAGCAGGTGCAGCCGTTGCTTGCTGAGTCACATTGCCAGTAGCTAAAGTAGCTAAAGTAAAAATTGCAGTAGCAGAAACTCGCATAATATTTAACCTAATTAACTGGGAGTTAGTTGTAGAGACGCTAGCGAATAGGGATAATACTAACTTCCAGCTTCTTCGTCGATTTCCCTATTTATACCTCTTACCCAAACAGACAGTTAATTTTGATATTTTGTTTCTATGAGTAATGTATCTCGGTCATCTCTAGCTTCTAACTCCCAATCTGCAACTTCTCCTTTGCGGTTACTTGTATTAAGTAATGGTCATGGGGAAGATGTGATTGCAGTTCGGATTTTGCAAGAACTCCAACGACAACCAAACCCACCAGAGATATTTGCTTTGCCTCTGGTCGGTGAAGGACGTGCTTATGAACAGTTGGATATCCCCTTTATCGGTTCAGTCCTGAATATGCCTTCTGGCGGCTTTATTTATATGGATGGCCGCCAATTAGCGCGGGATGTACGTGGTGGTTTATTGCAACTTACCCTCAGCCAAATTAAAGCTATCCGTCGTTGGGTAAGTTCTCAAAAAAAATTAGGTAATAGAAGAGCGATTTTAGCAGTGGGAGATATTGTCCCGCTGTTGTTTGCAACATTAAGTGGCGCTAATTATGCTTTTGTCGGTACGGCAAAATCTGAATATTATGTGCGAGATGAAGCTGGATTATTACCACGAAAATCTAAAGACGCAGGTTGGGAAAACTTTTCTGGTTCAGTTTACCATCCTTGGGAACGTTGGTTAATGAGTCGTCACCGTTGTAAGGCTGTGTTCCTTAGAGATGCGCTGACAACGGAAACATTAAAACAATGGCCAATTCCAGCTTTCTATTTGGGTAATCCCATGATGGATGGTCTAGAATCGACGTTTTCACGCCAACAATTTTATAGTCAGAATATCCAACAGCAAGAGACAGTTCGACCTTTCGTAGTGACTCTTCTTCCTGGTTCTCGTCCACCAGAAGCTTACAGGAACTGGGAAACAATTATGATTGCTATATCTGCATTGATGGCAAGTTTTCAACAGCGAGATTCAATCTTCTATAGTTCTAACAAAGTAGTATTTTTAGGTGCGATCGCTCCTGGTTTAGACTCTAATATTTTATCCCAAAGTGTGCAATCCCAAGGCTGGCGCGCTGAATCAGCATCTCCTATCAAACTTCGCGATCCAAATATCTTGACATTTAAACAGAGAAATGCTTATCTGCTATTGACACAACAAGCCTATAATGATTGCTTGCATTTGGGAGATTTAGCGATCGCAATGGCAGGTACAGCTACAGAACAGTTTATCGGTTTAGGGAAACCTGCGATCGCGATTCCCGGTAATGGACCACAATATAATCCTGGCTTTGCTGAATCTCAAAGTCGTCTTCTCGGATCGTCTTTGATTTTAATCGATCAACCAGCAGAAGTAGCGAAGGTTGTACAATCCCTATTTAAAAACCCTGATAATTTGCAAATTATTGCTGAAAATGGTGGGCGACGCATGGGCAAACCGGGAGCAGCACTACGTATTGCTAATTGCTTGCGGGAAAAATTTGGATAATGGGGCAGTGAGTATGGGGCATTGTGGCAGGTTATTCTCCTTATCCCCTTGTCCCCTCATCTCCCTTGTCCCTAATTCCTCACGCCACCAACCCCGAACGTAAGGCCCTTACAGCAGCTTGGGTACGGTCATCAGCACATAGTTTATTTAGAATATTACGAACATGGGTTTTGACAGTACCAACTGTAATGTAGAGTTTCTCGGCAATTTGCCCATTGCTACACCCAGCTACAATCAACTCTAGGATTTCCAGTTCCCGTTGAGTTAGAGGGTATGTTTCCAAAACTTGCTCGTATTCTGTTGCCAGTGCCTCAATTTTTACAGTCTTCGGCTTGTCAGAACCTTGACTTTCTCCAGGAATACCTTGGCGCATCTTCCGCAATACCACGTTGGCAATTGCCGGATCAATCCAAGAGTTACCGCCGTGAGTTGCTTGAATTGCCTCAGTTAATTTACTGATGCTGGTTTCTTTCATATAATAAGAATCAGCGCCAGCTGCGAAGGCTGCAAGTACAGCATCCTCTGTATGATCCATTGTCAAGATGAGAATCTTCGTAGTAGATTGCCCATTTTCAGCCTGGGAGCGTTTAAATTTACGAGTCAGTTCGATGCCATCCATGTCAGGCAAGCCGATATCTACTACCGCTACATCTGGCTTTGCCGTTTCTAAAAGTTTTAATCCTTGGGTAGCATTTGCCGCTTCCCCAATTACTTTCAATGCACTATGAGACTGTAATGCTGCTCGTAGCCCCATTCGCGTTAAATCATGATCTTCAATTAAAATAATACTAATTTCATTCATCGCTACACTCATCTCTTGCGCTGTTTGCATCTTTCAAAGTATTGCCTTTTGTAACTATTATCTCTTATTTTCCCAAACTCAAGATAGATGATATTTTAACCTGTCTGCATCCACCGATAGAAATAAGAAGTATCCAAAATTTTCATATTTAGATAGAGGACAAATCTAGCTGGAGATATATAGATACTTACACAAAAAGTATGAAATATTGAAACAAATGCCAAATTGCTGCTCCTTGTTGATAATTCAGCTTTGAGTTGCGATGTTCCATTCGTTAATTAGTATTATTTTGGATAAAACTTTAAAAAAAGCTTACGAAAATGAAAAAATTACACCGGCTGAAAGTTGCTTTACGAGAAAGTGAACGATGGTTGCGAACGATTTTTAATCAAACCTTGGGATTCATCCGATTGATAGAGCCAATAGAGATCCTGATGCAAGGGAATCAGGCAGCGTTAAAATTTTGTGGAATCACGAACAGCAAAGTAATTCGTAATTCTTGGTGGCGAACTTGTTCGTCTGACTTTTCACAAGATATAATACAAACCCTCTGTGCGAACTTCTCCCATTTTAGGTTTTGAATTTTTGCCTAACTTTTGTCGGGAACCTTTCTTCGGCATTAAGATTTGGTAATTTTGCGAAGATTTATAAGTTCGATATACCTGGATAAATTCTAACACAGACGTGGCGATCGCTAAGAAAATTGTTGAAATTTCCGGAGCTAGGATTACTTCAGATTCACAAATAGCTATAGATATTACTTTTTTATTTACCTGGTCTAACTAACCTGATAGGTAAAACTTTTCAAGCTTATGGTACACGATAATGGGATGCAACTCTCACCAATGACTGACGACGGTAGCTTGTTCACTCATCTACAATTGTTTTAACCTTGGTAAAGTATTTTATTTTACTTTATATCAGCGGTGTCTGCTTGTTAATTACTAATTTTTTGCAGGACATTGGTCATTTGCTAGAAGTTTAGTTACCAGAGTCTGGTAAATTAACCAGATTGAAGATACAACAGACTCAATTCAACCCAAGGAAAGGCCCAAAAGAACGATTAACATACTACTAATGGAGGATAACAAAGTTGATGTGATCAATGTCAAGCAGGCATTGTGGATATTATGCAAAATATCTTAGTCAATCAAATTACAGATTTTAGATGTCCGAAAATCTTATATTCTTTAGTTGGATAATCTCAAAAGAGAAATGTTATACATCAACCTATGTTTGGCGGCGAAAATAAAAACTGATGGAAGAGACGCTGAAAATTTTGGTTGTAGACCATGACGAAGTAGACCGGATAGCAATCCGTTCGGCCTTGACTAAAGCAGGTGTTCAGATGGAACTGTCTGAAGTAAGCAACGGTAATGATGCATTCTCTGTCTTAAGCATCACTGCTTACGATTGTGTTTTCCTCAACTATTGCTTACCAGATCGGGATACACTAACCTTGATTCAACAGCTACGTTCTTCGGATATTAAAGTTCCTTTAGTAGTTCTAACTGGTCAAGGAGACGAACAAATTACTCTCCAATTATTGAAAGCTGGTGCTACAGACTATCTTTCTAAGTCTAGGATATCCCCAGAAACTTTGTCGCAGGTTTTGCGGAATGTGATTCGGATTTATCGGGCGGAAATACAGGCAGATTTGGCAAACCAGCAGCTAAAAGAAAGTCGTGAACAACTCATTTGTAAGAACCAAGAATTGGAGAGACAACAGCAACAGATTCAAATGCAAAACTTCAAGCTATTGGAGGCATCACGTCTAAAATCACTTTTTTTGGCAACTATTTCACATGAACTTAGAACGCCAATGAATGCGATTATTGGTTTTTCGCAAATACTGCTGCGTCCTAAGTTCGGGCAACTAACGCACCAACAAGCAGATATGGTTGAGCGCATTTTGAATAATGGGAAGCATTTACTGATGCTACTCAATGAAGTTCTCGACTTTTCCAAGCTGGAGGGAGGAGGATTAGATTTAAAGCCAGAAATATTTGATATATCAAAGGTAATCAATCTCGTTGTCAGTGAAATGCGTTCCCTAGCTGATGCTAAAAATCTTTCATTGTTAGTACAAACCGATTTGCAAAACCCTTTGATATTTAACGATCCGGTTCGTGTCAAACAGATTTTGATTAACCTGCTTTCCAACGCCATTAAATTCACAGAATCTGGTGAAATTTGGGTTGAGGTTAAGGAACTACCTGCAAATCGAGTAGTAATTATCGTTCAAGATACAGGTATTGGCATAGCCCCCAGAGATTTTAAACATATTTTTGAAGCATTTCGACAAATCGATCAAACTATCACTCGTAAATATCCAGGTACAGGTCTGGGTTTGGCAATTACAGATTCGCTAGTGCGAATGATGGGCGGTAAAATCTTTCTTGAGAGTAAATTGGAGGTGGGTTCAAAGTTTAAAATTGAATTGCCACGTCAAATTACATTACCGACTGTAGCAGCCAATGCTCCAGCTTCACAGTTAGATAACGATAACGACGATTTTTTTTGCCCTGCTAAAAATCCTCATCAGTCATCTTCTCAAGCCAGGAAAGCACCAATAGAATATCCTAAATTTAAAAATTACTTCCAAAAAAACTGATAAAAATTTATAAATCATGTCTGTAGTTGAAAATAATAAAATTTATCGGATCTTAGCAGTTGACGATACTCAAGATAATCTCATTTTGGTTCAAGCAATTTTAGAAAGTGAGGGGTATGAAATTGATTTGGCTTCAGATGGAATAAAGGCTTTACGGCAAATTGAGCAATCTCCACCCGATCTGATTCTGTTAGATGTAATGATGCCGGGAATAGATGGTTATGAAGTCACACGTCGGATTCGGAAGAACCCTGCAATCTCTTATATTCCAATTCTGTTGATTACTGCCTTTCACCAATCCAGTGTTGTCGAAGGTTTGGATGCAGGTGCTGACGATTTTATTCGTAAACCATTTGATACTGATGAACTATTGGCAAGAGTGCGATCGCTATTACGTCTCAAGCACAGTCTGGACGAACAACAAAAAATGGCCCGCCAACGGGAAGACTTTGTTTCCCGTCTGACTCATGACTTGCGAACTCCCCTAGTAGCCGCCGATCGCATGTTGAATTTGTTTGAAATGGAAACATTCTGCAAAATTTCGCCGGAAATGAAACAGGCGATCGCAGTAATGATTCGCAGTAACCAAAATTTGATGGAAATGGTGAACACGCTCTTAGAAGTCTATCGCTTCGAGGCAGGAAAAAAAACGTTGAATTGGGAGGAATGCGATTTATGTGAGATATCTCAAGAAGTAGTCAGCGAACTAAGTCCTCTAACTAGTGAAAAAGGCTTGACTCTGGAAATTCATACCCGTGAATTAGATCCACTGAGTCAAAACGCCGGTATTATCATGGGCGATCGTTTAGAATTACGGCGAGTGTTAAACAACCTGATTGCAAATGCCATCAAATTTACAGATACAGGAGGCATAACAATCCGCATTTATGAAACATCATCTAATCCAGGAGATCCAGATTCAGTAATAATTGAGGTACAAGATACAGGATATGGGATTGCACCAGAAGATCAGGCAACAATTTTCGAGCGATTTCGCCAAGGCAGAAATAAACGCTCAGGTAGTGGCTTAGGACTACATCTATCCCATCGCATTGTAGAAGGGCACGCAGGAACTATCAAGGTCGCTTCTGAACTAGGTAAAGGAAGTTTATTTACTGTGCAACTACCTAAAAACACTTAACTTATTCTCCTTCACCACCGATTATTTTGCGGATATCTCCTAAGAAATTACATTTAATTTTTGATGTGTTTTTATGCCCACAACAAAAATTAAATTAGCTTCAATTATATGGATTAATTACAGTACCATTTGAAGGTTAATCCAATCAGAATATTGCCGGATAATATCGTGTCCGACTAAAGACTTATCATTTAGCTCGCAGGGGGCAGGGAGCAGGGGGAAAGAGGCTTTTGGGATTTTTGTACAGATGCGGTAATCATAAGTAATTAACCGGACTTGATATAACTTGCCTCTTCCAATATTTGTATACTCCCAACGGTAGATGTATTGATAGACTAGAATAACTAAATTCTATTTTTGTATCATTCTATAGATAGTAGAAATAACTATTTTACCAAGTTATTATTCAACCTATTAATGCCTGAAAAACGTGTATGCACCCTGGAATCATAACCCAGGGTCTTTTTTATAAAAACCTAGATAATCATCGTTTTTTCATCATTGACTACTGTCCATGTCCACCCTCAACTCGTAATAGGGTGGACATGGACAGCGGTTAAAAAGGATTATAAAGTAAACTAAAATACAGACCGTTTTCTTGTAATGTTCTCTCATCATTTGAGTTAACAGATACTAAAGGAATACCCCAGTCAAGACGAACGGTGAAGCGATCGCCCTGTGCCCAACGCAACCCCAGACCAACAGCAGCTAAAGTATTATGGTCGGGATTGTCTTCACCAGAACTATTCCAGCCAACACCAAAATCCACAAACGGGACAACTTGTAATGTGCTATCTATCTGGGGTAAGCGCAGAATCGGTACTTGAACTTCCGCAGAAACAAAAGTGCCATTATCTGTGAGCAGGTAATCTTGACGGTAGCCTCGAATGCTATCCTGTCCACCTATGCCAAATTGCTCTATAGGCAGAAGTTTTGTAGATGCTAGTTGCGTATTTAAACGTAATAACAATAAGGTTTCAGGAGCTAAAAGGCGTGCCCACTGTGCTTGCCCTTGCCAAGCAAAAAAACGGCTATCGGGAGCATCTTGATTAACTGTGGCATTCAACACATCTATGCCCAAACTGAATTGAGAGCGTAGGGCGATAACTTCCCGACTGTTACGACTCGTCCATTCTTGAAAAAATCGCAACGCAGATACCTTAGTGCGTCCCTCATCATCAGCACCAGGCGAAAGTTCAGAGGCAGGAACCCCTTCTCTCTGTAAAAAGGACGAGATATCACTTTCTCGTCGGGAGGCTGTTAACCCTAGAGCCAATTCTTGTGTAGGAGTTTGGATTATTGGCTGGCGAAATGTCAGTTCGTAGTAGCGAGAAGCTGATTCGATATCTAGGAAGTCGAAAGGAGGCTCAATGACATTGCTCGACGTAGTGCCATAGTTAAAGGTAAGCGTTCCGTTGCGGGGATTAAGAGGCAATGTGTAACTAGCGTCAAAGGAGTTGCTACCATCAGTGTTGGTGTATCCTAAACTCAGACCATCTCCAAATCCGAGTAAGTTGGCTTCATTCAATCGTAATCCGCGTCGAAAACTGCCAACACTAGGCGATCGCCCATTATCAAGGACTATTTGACCACTAAAGGTTTTTGCCTCACTGATTTTAACTTCCAAAAGACTCGTACCCGTCCGCGATCCTGCTGAGAGTTCAGCAGTCACGTTTTTAATCAAAGGATTAAGTTGCAAAAGTTGCAGGGCTTCTAATAGACGCTGGCGATTGAGAGGCGGTGATGTCGCGATTGCTAGTCGGTTACGGACATAATTCGGATTTAACCGCCGAGTTCCAGTTACCTGGATATCTTCTAATTTACCTTCGACCACCTGAATTTTTACAACATGGGATTGGAATTTTTGGGGTGGAATCAAGGCACCAGAAGTAATGTAACCATTTTTGACATATAGATCAGTGATTTTAGAACGTGCTTGAAACAATTCAGTCAGTGAGATCGGTCGTTTGGTAAATTCAGCAGTGGCTTTGGCTAATTCTTGGGCACTGAAAACTGTGCTACCAACCACTTCAAAGCGTTCAACAACAATAGTTTGAGGAAAGTTGCCAGAGGGTGGTTCCTCAGGTGTGGGAGTTGGGGCAGAGGGTGGAAATAGTTCTGCTGGTGGGGGGAGTGGCTGTGGCACTTCAGGTGAGGGAAGTGGTGAAGGTGTGGGTGGTTGGATATCCTGTGGTGGTGGAATTTGTTGTGATAGGATGAAATTACTAGTTGGTAATTGTGTAGTATTAACAGCCTGAGCTTTCAGTGGACTTAAAGATATACTGCTGAGTAATAGAAGCATACTCAGCGGTAAGCAGGAAACTATAAGATTCTGAGGGTATTTATCAATCATCGCACTGGACTATTTTTTGTCAGTAACTATGGGATTATAAAGGGACTGCTTCAGATGTGAATCTTACTTCATCTTTTGTCGCTAAAGTTGATATCTTGAGCAAATCTCAATTTAAAAGCTAAATCATCTGGTTATTGCAGACTTAAAAGTATCAATAAGATACAGCAGTTTTCTTTTGCATGAAGTACAAAGCTACGGGTTTTGAGGCAGGAGGCAGGAGGGAGGAGGGTGGAATTTAGATGAGGCTTCACTTCCACCTAAATCAAGTCCACCAAATAGGAGATTTTGGTGGGAGACTTAAACCCTTGCTTCCTTTGATCGCAGCAGAAAACAGAGGTCAGTATTTCTTCTACCTCCTAACTCCTGCCTCCTTCACTCCATACCCCTTTCCTTAAACATTCCCATCAATTTACGTTTACGAGCGTGGGTTTGCATCAAGTTTTCCCGATAGCTTAACCAGTCAGCTTTCTTCCCAGATTCCAGGTAAGCATTACGCGCCTTTTTCAACCATTCAACCGCGTAATAGTAGTATTCTGCTTTACCTGCATCCATAATCTTTTCGGCACGGCGACGAGCATTAGCAATCACCCAACCAGGATTATGAGTGATAGCAGCATCCATAACTCGGTGAATTAACTCTGAACGCTCAGAACTTAGTTCACTAGTGATCGCAATTGCATCATCAATTAGCCCCTCATGCAAGAATATATCTACCTTGGCTGATTCTGTTCCCCAACCACTATAAGTACGGACAATTCTCAGCAGGTCTGTTTTGACACTTTCCCAGTTTTCCCCAGCCAATTCTGCCATCCTTTGGTAGTCCACAAAGGAGGGCTTCATTTGAAAAGCTGCCTTGATTGCTAATAAGGCAGCTTCACTATTACCCAACTCAATAGCTAAATCACTTGTCCAAATTCCCAATTCGTACTGACAATTACCCGGTAAATTTAATCCACTCTGGGCTATATCTAGTGCTTGCTGTAATGCTCCCTGAACGCTGAGTGTTTTCGCTAGGGCAAAGGCTTCTTCCATTGAGTTCATCTGGGTTTGAGCAGCATCAATTGCTTCTTCCACCCTGCCTAAACGCCCCAACATTGTCAGATATTGCTGGGTTTGCCCTTCCGCTTCTGCTAAATACAGGTATTCTTGATAACGTTCTTGACGTTCGAGAATTTTCAGACGAATTAATGCCAAATCATCAGCATAATCTGGTACGTCTTCTTCCCAAGCTCCCCTTTCAGTAATGTTACCTTGGAGAACTTGTATCAGCGGCGGATAATCCCAACCTTGGCGTAAAGCCTCCATAACTAGACCAAAATCAGCATTCCACTCATCTTGCCAAGCTTCTAAATTTATTTGAATATCAACTTTTTCTTCTGGAGTAAGTTCGGCGATTAGAATTGCTTCACACCAAGCATTATTTAATTCCCCGACAACTTCATCGTTTTCAGCGCCGTATTCGGCAACATCATCCCAATTTTCCGCACAGGTAGAGGTAATCGCTTCCAAAATAGCGATCGCATTTTCACCTTCTCCCCGTTCGCTAAAATCAACCGCAGTTTGCACTACACTCAGCAAATCTTCACCAATCGGATCTTCTTCGTATCCCTCCTCAAAGTAGCGCACGGTATCCTTGAGAATCTGCCGTACTTGCCGCCGAAACGGAGCGGGATCAAGAGTATTGCGGCGCACGAATTTTATGGTTGTTTGATTGTCAGCAGGATTTGTCATCCAACTTACATGACGGTCAATCGCCTCAATTAGGGGGGGGTATTCTGCTACCAACTCTTGCAACAGCCTTTGAGTTTGAATATGATCCAGGCGATTTAATAGTTCTTCAAGGGTGGGGCGCTGCTCAATTTTTTCTGAGTTACGCGCACAAACGAGCATCGTCGCTACAATGTGTTTGCACCACCCTTCATAGTCGTAGGCACAGGTGCATTTTACTGAGGTTAACCCACTGCTATCGAAATTCAGGTTGACATGATAAGGTCTAGCTTCGGTGCCTACAACATCTGCCTGAAGCAGATGACCACGTTGGATAACAGCATTAACAGCACCAGCGTTATAATATGCCTCGCCCCGCTGGAAAGATTTGGCGTTGGCATGACGGCGGATAGTAAATTCACTAATTTGGGGAATAGACATCGAGCGATCGCCTGCGTAAATCTTCTGGATCAATCCTAAATCCAGCTTAGTGTTAGGCTAACGCGCTGTAAAGAAAAAGGTGTGGAGAGTTGGGAAGGTGGGGCCCCCTCTGGGGATAAGAGGTAATGGGGAGTCTAGATGAGACTGCAATTTCTATTTATTAACTAGCTCAGAACTGAAATCAGCTTCATTACCCTGCAAATACTCACTTAATTTCTTGTCGCTTTTCTGGGAAAACCAACCCATATAATGAAAATATCCATATTTTCGCCAGAAGTGAGTGAATCATAATTTGAGTTAGCAATACCCGAACCTGAAATCAGTGAACAGTCAACAGTAAACAGTCAGGGTAATGTAAGGTGAGGGATTTAGAGGTCAGCGATAAAACTGATAACTGTTAAAAGGGTTGCGCTGATTGTCGGTCAAGTTGAGAATAAATAGGCGAAGCACACGGGGAAACTAACGTGAGTCAAGGATATGATTACGATTTAGTAATTATCGGCGCTGGTGTAGGCGGACATGGCGCAGCCTTACACGCCGTAAGTTGTGGTTTGAAAACAGCAATTATTGAAGCTGCTGATATGGGAGGAACCTGTGTTAATCGGGGCTGTATTCCTTCTAAAGCGCTACTGGCAGCATCTGGACGTGTGCGGGAGTTACGCAATGCTCACCACCTCAAGTCACTGGGAATTCAAATTGGTAGCGTGGAATTCGATCGCCAAGCGATCGCCAATCATGCTACCAATCTTGTTTCAAAACTTCAAGGCGACTTAACCAACAGCCTCAAACGTCTAGGAGTCGATATCATCAGAGGTTGGGGAAAAATCGCTGGGGCGCAAAAAGTTTCTGTAACCGGAGACGGCGGTGAAAAAACCATCACAGCCAAAGACATCATCCTTTCTCCTGGTTCAATTCCTTTTGTGCCTCCAGGGATTGAAGTAGATGGCAAAACTGTCTTTACCAGCGATCAAGGTGTCAAATTAGAGTCGTTACCAGACTGGGTGGCGATTATTGGTAGTGGTTACATCGGCTTAGAATTTTCTGATATTTACTCAGCTTTGGGTTGTGAAATCACCTTGATTGAAGCCCTAGATCAGTTAATGCCAGGATTTGACCGCGATATTGCCAAACTTGCCGAACGGGTGCTAATTACTCCCCGTGATATTGAAACGAAAGTCGGGATATACGCCAAAAAAGTTATCCCAGGTTCACCTGTGGTGATTGAGTTAGCAGATTTCAAAACCAAAGAAGATGTAGATGTCATCGAAGTAGATGCTTGCTTGGTGGCTACGGGGCGCATCCCGGCGACCAAAAATCTTGGTTTAGAGTCAGTGGGTGTAGAACTCGATCGGCGGAATTTTATCCCAGTAGACGATCGCATGGCAGTGCTATCAGCAGGTGAAGTCGTGCCGCATTTGTGGTCAATTGGCGATGCTAATGGGAAGATGATGTTAGCACATGCAGCTTCTGCTCAAGGCATCATCGCGGTAGAAAATATAGTTGGGAGGGAAAGAATAGTAGACTATCGCAGCATTCCCGCAGCGGCGTTTACCCACCCAGAAGTCAGCTATGTAGGCTTAACTGAAACAGCAGCTAAGGAGTTGGGACAAACCGAAGGGTTTGAAATCGCCACCAGTCGGAGTTACTTCAAAGGGAATTCCAAAGCGTTGGCAGAAAATGAAGCCGACGGTATTGCCAAGGTGATATATCGCAAAGACACCGGAGAAGTCTTAGGAGTCCACATTTTCGGACTACACGCCTCAGACTTAATTCATGAAGCGTCAGCTGCGATCGCAAACCGTCAATCTGTCCAAAGTCTCGCACATCTAGTTCATGCCCACCCGACACTTTCGGAAGTCTTGGACGAAGCTTATAAACGAGCGATCGCAATTTAGTCATTTGTTCTTAGTCATTTGTCCTTTGCTAAAAAACAAGGGCAAATGACCACCGATCAATGATTAATGACTAATGACCAATGACTAATGACTAATTATGCAAATCCGTCGCCGTTCACCTAACCCAGCTATTTCCGTGTCCATATTACGTTATCAGGCTGCCGTACCTGATGCAGCGCCAAACAATATTTTGGAAGAAATTGTCTGGCATAAAGAGGTAGAAGTTGACCAAATGCGTGAAAGGCTGCCTTTACGGGAATTGCAACATCAGGCACTCTCTGCGCCACCAACCCGTGATTTTGTTGCCGCTTTGCGTCAAGGTAAGACAAAGCCAGCATTGATTGCCGAAGTTAAAAAAGCTTCACCGAGTAAAGGCGTTTTACGAGCAGATTTTGACCCAGTAGCGATCGCCCTTTCTTATCAGCAAGCCAAAGCTAGTTGTCTTTCTGTACTAACAGATGTCAAGTTCTTTCAAGGTAGTTTTGACAATCTAGCTAAAGTTCGGGCTGCCGTAGATTTACCTTTACTATGCAAAGAGTTTGTCATTTATCCTTACCAGATGTACTTAGCGCGGGTTCAGGGTGCAGATGCGATTTTGTTGATTGCAGCGATCCTGAGCGATCAAGATTTGCAATACTTTCTGAAAATTGCTAACAACCTGAAAATGGCAGCCTTGATTGAAGTCCATAGCTTGGCAGAACTTGACCGTGTGTTAGCCTTAGATGGAGTCTCCTTGGTAGGAATCAATAATCGCAATTTGGAAGATTTCTCTGTTGATCTGCAAACTACTTGCCAACTTTTGGCTGCAAGGGGTAGACAATTGCAAGAGAAAAATATCCTTGTTGTCAGCGAGTCAGGACTACACAACCCAGAAGATTTGAGTTTAGTGCTGACAGCAGGTGCATCTGCTGTACTCATTGGAGAATCTTTGGTAAAACAACCAGATCCCGGCGCTGCGATCGCCCATATATTACCGAGGAATTTTTGAAAGAAACACCCCACCTGCCCTAAAAGGCGCACGGCAACTGCACATAATAGTTGAATAATTGGGCACACTATGCGTATACACGCAGCACTTTGCCATCAAATATCATCAATATCTTTGCCAAATCTTCATTGCTAATCAAATCAAAGCCATAAGTAACTAGTTATTTATTATGTAACAATTTATTAACAAGATACAAACTGTAACTAATACAAAATCCCAAATATGAAATCAAAATTGAACTTCATGGAGCAAATTCCTCTACCTTCACCTATTCACTACGAACTTATACTTCAACTCTTAGAAAGACAAACTATGTTAGCAGTCAATGATAACCCAGATTTACGGCATCAGGTGAATCAGCTAATTATTACTCTCCGTAAAGCTGCTGTACAGCAAAAGCGACTAGAAGAAATTTGCGAGTTTTCCTCTGTAACTATCGATCACCGTTGGTCAATCAACCATCATAACGATAGCAAAGTTGTTGCCCCCGATTGAAAAAAATTGTCATCTTTATAAGATTTTAGTTCTGAGAAAGTTCATCTTGATTTAGACAAAACTGTAGATCAGTTAAAATAAAATATTGATGAGATTCTCTCTCGAATTTGACGAAAGATGAAATACAACAGCATTGATGAACTCCTCAGAAATAATCAGGCTTGGGTTGCCGAAAAACTAGCTCTAGATCCAACTTACTTTCAAGAATTATCTAGTGGACAAACACCACCTTTTCTATACATCGGGTGTTCTGATAGTCGTCTAGCATTAACAAAGTTTACCCGTACAGAACCAGGAGAGTTATTTGTACATCGTAATATTGCCAATCAAGTCTCTCTAACGGATATAAACTTTTTAGCCATTTTAGAATACGCAATTTTACACCTGAAAGTGGAACACATTATCGTTTGTGGTCACTACGATTGCGGAGGAATTAAGACAGCTTTAGAAGGGAGAACTATCGGAATTCTTGATAACTGGGTAAATCCGATTCGGGAACTATATTTAGAGAAACAAGAAGAAATTGATGCCTTGCCAACAAGAGAAGAACGTCTGAATCGCTTGGCAGAAATCAATGTTGTGGCGCAAGTGAAAAATATTTACCAAACTTCCATCATGCGTCAGGTACTTTATGAGCGAAAAGCGCCTATGGTTCATGGCTGGGTACTAGATATACGCACTGGTTTAATCAAAGATTTAAACGTTTCAACTGTGCAATGGCAATTGCACATCTGCCCCTTGCTTCTAGAGTTTAGACTCTATGCCATGTTAAAAAGTTAGAGTTAATTCGGTATTTTCCGCCACACAAAAGCTTATATTAGAGACTCGATAAATATTGTTTTTACAACTTTTATTTAGATATCGGGTTTTCTGGGGTATTGTCTATGTATATTCTAAAAATAAAGTAGTATTCTTAGAGATTTTTATTTAATTAAAATTACGAATACAAAGTAGTTAATTTCATGAACTTTTTTGTAGAGGCAATTCATGAATTGCCTCTAGAATAATCACTAACACAGATATTGGTACGCTTAACCTACTTCTTCTACAAAAAATTATTTCTTAGCAATTATCCATACTGCATGAATAATCCCAGGAATGTAACCAAACAGCGTCAAAAGTATATTAATCCAAAAGTCTATACCAAAACCTACTTGTAAAAAAACTCCCAAAGGCGGCAGGAAAATGGCACACAGAATCCGAACTAAATCCATTTAAACCTCCTGTTCATCTCAAAAAAGACAGCTAGTTGGCAAACTAATTTACCACTGTTCAAGCATATTTGTACCTCTCAAAGATAACATTCACTCTCTTAATCTAGATAGCGGTTTAAGATACGGTAAACCGCACTCAAGATTAGCCACCGCTAATTTTGGCTTTGTAACCTAGCTTGGTCAAAATCTCGACAATTTTCTGTTTGTGTTCGCCCTGAATTTCAATTTCGTTGTCTTTAAGGGTCCCACCTGTCCCACACTGGGTTTTCAACTGCTTCACCAAATCTGCTAAGGTTTCCGGTTTCGCTTGAAAACCGCTAACAACTGTGACGGTTTTGCCTTTGCGTCCTTTGCGGGAAGCCTGTACTTTCAGATTTTGTTGTTGTGGGGGCAGTTCTGGAATTGGTCTTTCTGTGGCGGCGGAGTTATCGTTGCCAAATTCGCGGTAGACAAAGCTTTTGTTAGAAGATTGAGAATTGGAAGAAGCCATAAAATGAATATTTAAAAAAATTTCAAAGGCAGTGGAAACTTCCACGCAACCATTCTGCTGGGATATCAATTTCTAGGCTAACATTAGACAATCCATACATTATAACCAAACTGACGTAATACTTGAACTAATTTTTCCTTCTGTGGAAAGTAGATTCAAATGGTTGAACTGATTCAGAAAAATGGCTTGTCTATATCTATAATTAAATATAATCTTACCTAAACCATCTCAAACTCTAATTGATGACTCTTGAGAAAATCATGGGTGAAATGATCCACCATATTTGTATCAGCTAGTTCCAAATTATAAAAATCCACAGCTTCATGGTCAAAATGGGGCCCAGCGTGCCAAGTACCCTCATGTAGCTTGATAAAACAATTCCCCGGAATGCGGAAAGCAGCAATCTCTTCTAATGCTGGTTCATTCACATCATTATGAGGAGGACAAACTGCAATTAACCAATCCTTCCCTTCCAAAGAACCCAGACATTGAGTGCATTGCACATGGCGAGTAATTTTGTGGAACTTTCGCCCTATCTTCTCCAAGCGCATAACATAAAATCGTGGAATCCCGTTTTGCAGGTTTAACTGGGCATCTTCCCCATCGTAAGTTTTGCCATCAAGACTTGCAAAAATTACCTGTCCATAACGCCGAAAGTTTTCAGAAGTCACCCATTGTACCTGCAATTGTTGCACTGTCTTTGGTGTACTCATATCAAATCTTTAAGAGAGATTATTTAGGTTTATTTTCCCCCAGAATGACTGAATTTTATACAGCCATTATGGTGATTTCCTAAGTTTCAATGTCTTAAAATTATGAAAAAATAACCTTAGCTAGCTAGATAACTACGTACTTGTTCCTTTTGGCGTCGGAGGAGACTGAGAGCTTTTTGTTCTATCTGACGCACGCGTTCTCGACTAATACCCATGCGATCGCCAATCTGTGCTAAAGAAAGTTCATAGCCATCCGTTAGACCAAAGCGCAGAGTTAATATTTCTCGCTGCTGGGGAGATAGCTTTGCCAATAAGTCTTGTAAGTCTTGGTGGAGAGATTCTTCAACGGCATAATCTTCGGGGGAAGGGCCATCATCCTCCAATATATCCTGCAATTCTGTATCTTGTTGTTCACCAACTCGTGCCTCTAGAGAGAAGGGTTGACGAGCTAAGTACAAACACTCTCGAACTTGGCTAGGTGTCAAAGATAAGGCAGTGGCAATTTCAGCAGTAGTAGGAACGCGACCCAACTGTTGAGATAATTCTCGCTGCACCCGTTTAATTTTGTTCAGTTTCTCAAAGACGTGGATAGGTAAACGAATTGTACGCCCTTGTTGAGCGATCGCCCGTGTAATTCCTTGACGAATCCACCAGTAAGCATAAGTAGAAAACTTGTAACCAAGAGCGGGATCAAATTTATCTACCCCTCGTTCTAAACCTAAAGTACCTTCTTGAATTAAATCCATAAATTCTAGGTTCCGGTGCTGGTATTTCTTTGCCACAGCTACCACTAACCGGAGATTAGCCTGAATCATTTTCTGCTTGGCCTGGTGTCCTAAATTTAGCTGTTGCTCTAGCACCTCTACACTTAACTCCACCCGATCTGCCCATTCTTGCAGCGTGGGTTCGTGGTTTAATTTCACAGCCAATTCTTCCTTAGCAGCTAATAAATTCATCATCTGCTGCACTTGTTGGGCAAAAATAACCTCTTGTTCGCGAGTCAACAAATCTACACGCCCGATCTCTTGCAGATAACTACGCACAATATCATCTGTAGCTCGAGGCTTTTTATCTGCGGCTAAACTTTTTTTCTTCGTTTTTTGAACTTCGGTATGTGGAGATGTTAAGTTGCTCATGGTTATTTGCTCCTCTGTAACCTCATCAATTTATTGGTATCAAGTCTAGATATTCAGACCCACAGCCATTTCACACTGCTAATCAATAGATATCTTGCAAAAGTGTTTAATACCCCATCCCTTAATCTCCTTCCCGCTTGCGAGGAGGGGATACAAAGCTACGCTTTGGCGGTGTGGGGTTCTTAACTTGTAATTTATGCAAGAGGTCTAATCAATTTGCAACACTGATGAATTCTGGTCTATGATACATTACAAGTTAATTGTTGGAGATAATAAACCCAAAATCAACCCACCCCTAAATAATAACATCATCACTAGTCACAAATCAATTATCTAAAGTATCATTCACATATCCTTTGAAGTAATTACATTCTTTTATCATTGATTTTTGCATATTCTAAAATCCAATTAACAATTATATTGAGCCTAGTTATCCAATGCGGTTACTGGAAAAAGTAAAAAATACTGAGCAACGATTTCATTAGATGTAATCTCATTAATTAAAAACTCATTAAATATAAAATCTCCATTTTTCACCTCATTTTTTTGTAAGACAATCTAATCATATCAAGCCAGGTACATAGCGGGCGCTCGTTAAACATGAAAGAAATAACTTCTCCTGCTCCCTCTGTTTAAATAACAGCTTTCTTTAAGAATATGGTCAAATACTTAGTAATTAGGCGTCTGATGAAATTAATTATGCGGTATCCAGAACACTTGCACAGACGCAGCACTGCTACATCTCTACATTCATTCTTACTCATATCTCTTTCCTGGGATTTAGAATGGTCAAGAAGACGCAGACATTTGTGACAATTGCACTTGTGTCATAATTCCACGCAGACATCTGCACTGGATGCGGTATTATCAATTTGATTACTGCAAGAGACATTTTGTGGACTAAAAGTACTAACAGTGGTAACATTAACATCAAGGATAATACTTGGCAAGACACCAACACCCGCGATCACCCTAATATCCTCTTAAAGCGAAAATATTTTGGTGTAAGAGTGCTTAGTTGATTGTTATGCACTATAGCTTGAAGGACAACATCCCCACTTTTTGGATAAGTCGAAAATAGTCTAAAACTCCTAATTAAGCAACATCTCACAGCTTTCTTGCTTACTAGTTTAAACTTTAAGTTGACACAACAGCATAGTTGTGAATTTATACAGATGATTGGCTTATTGCAAATATTTTTGGAAAAATCGTACTATATTAAAGTTTTAATCTAACTTTTCAACCATCATCTTAGTAGATATTGGTTAAGAAAAACATTCACCTCATTGGCGCATAACCCGACATTAATTATCTTTCCTGCTTTTCTAAGAATGTCTAATCCTTTACCATTATTGCGGGGGTCTGGATCAAGTATAGATACATATATATCATGTATCCGACGATCTTCAGCGATCGCTAAAGCACATGCAGGTGTGCGTCCATGAAAAGAACAAGGTTCAAGAGTTACATACATTTTCAAGAAGTTGAAAGCTTTGCCTTGAATCTGTTTAAGTGCGTCAGCTTCAGCATGGTATTTTCCTGGTGTTCGCGTGTATCCTTGAGCTACTATCTCTTGTCCATCTACGATCACACAACCCACTGGTGGATTCGGCAAACATTCCGGCAAAGCTTTTCTGCTTTGAGCTAAAGCAGCCAGCATAAATATTTCATCCATGTTTGAGCGTATAAATTATCTAGATAAATCACATTACCAAGAATTAGCTATCTATTGTTAAAAAAGTTCCTATATCAAAACTTAGTAACTGTCACACTAATACCAGAATCCAATTTAGGAACCTTGAGATACTCAATTGGCTCAGTACTTTGAGTCTTGGTTGGCTCCTGACATTGTTTAAAAAAAGCGCTTGGGTTATTGATGAACTCAAGCGGGTTAATTTTTTGGCATCCTCGCTCCTGCATTAGCGAAATTGATTCAGCAGTTTGTTTTGGATTATTAGTCTGTTCAATAAAATTGCTCCATCTAGCGTTAATCGTAGCTGGTTCTGTCAATAAAACTCCAGCCTGGTTGCGATCGCCTATTGTTATAGGAACATTCTCTTGGTTAGCATAGGCACTCTGACTGAGAGTGAGTGCGCTAATCACAACAGCTAAGATCATAGAAGAGGATTTCATAATTCAATCTCTCAACATTTAATGTCAGTTTAATAATTACAATTGCTTAGATACAGAAACCAAGAAATAGCAGGCTAGCTTGAGTACTTCAGATTAACACAGGTAATAATAAATATAGCTAAACTTCATTAAAAATATAGTGAATTCTAGTAAAATATGACGGAAGTTTGCCTACCTTGAACAAGTTGCTTGAGCTATTTGTCTGGTTAATTGAGATAGTAGGTGGATTTCCGCTGTCTTGTACTAGTCTGATGTAGACTAATTTCTTGCTCTAACCACGCTGTTATTTGATACTCCTTTGCTAGGCTACGTTAAATTTAAGCTGATGCCAATTTACTTACTAGCCGTTTATATTTCATGCGTGTTACCATACATATACATTTGTATTACAAAATGTAATATGCTTATACATAAAGGCAAATTAAACTGATTGTGAGTCCTTATAGGTTCAATACTCAAATCATGCAATTTTATGATTGCTAGTCCCGTATTATTCCCAAAATTGACTATTATTCAGAGCAAGAATTAATTGTTACTTAAAGTTTTGAAGTAGCTTACGTAAAGATTCATCCAGTCTTTATAAGTATCTGTTTTCACTGTCCAAAGCCTACCTCCGAAGTGCTTCCATTCCTTATAGGCTGGCACAATTGTTCTATTCCTTGCGAGTAAGGAATTAACTCCTCTTGTCTTTTCAAAATCAGCAAACCGAGAGTGAATATATTAGTATATTGTATGAATTTTTTGTAAAGTTATCAAATTCCGTGTTCTTACATAATATGATAGTGATTGTTAGTTTACTAATCAATACTTGCATTAGTAGTAACATAAAACGAAGTTAACCAAAATTAATCCTCAAAAATGGAAAGCGACTAAATCAGGGATAAAATTGTAAGTTATCCTGTTTTTGCTGTCAGTAGAATGTCAATCTAAGTTAAAGTTGCGATTTGCAAAACTATTAGTTAACTTCAGATATTGAAGAACCTCAGCAACAACGTATTAGCTAACGATCAACGCAAATATTAATATCGCAAAGTAGAGTACAGTAGTACTGTAGTCCAAAATTCCGAGAAGAATCTGCTGTAAGTAAATAGTCTTTTTTATAAAACTTTACATAATATTATGACGATGGAATCTTTACCAAACTTTGAAGAAGTAAATATTCAGAAATACTTAGAAGTTCTTCAACGGCGTTGGCTACCTCTAGTTGGAATTTTCGCCATATCTGTTAGCCTTGGATGCTTGTATGCATTTTCACTAAAACCTTCATACAAGGCAGAAGGTAGTTTGATGATTAAAACAAATCGCTCTTCCTCACTCACGGGTTTATCGGATGATATAGGACGCCTAGAAGCTTTGAATGTGAACGACAATCCCTTGGAAACTCAAGTGAGAGTTATTGGATCAAATCCAGTAATTGAGAAAACGATTAATTCCTTAAATCTTAAAGATAGTCAAGGCAAACTGCTCTCGATTCCCGACTTGGCAAAACAACTAAAAATAGAAGGAATTAAAGGCACTGATGTTGTACAACTTTCTTATAAAGGTGGTGATCCAGAACTAGCTGCCAAAATCGTCAATGAAGTTATTGACAGTTATATCGATCTAAATATCAAGGCTAATCAGAATGAAGCGCGGACAGCTAAACAGGTTCTCGTAACGGAAGTACCTAAAGCTGAGGAAGTTGTCAGAAGAGCCGAATCAAAACTGCGGCTATTTAAAGAAACGAATAAAGTTGTTGTCCTAGAACAAGAAGCAGCCGCAGCAGTCGATACAATTTCTAAGTTAGGAAACCAAATTTCTCAAGCTTTAGCTCAACTAGATGATGTGAAGGGTCGTCTAGAACAGTTAAGCAGTGAAGCTCAGGTAGATTCACGGCAAGGTGTAATCGAATCTGAATTGAGTCAAGCACCTGGAGTTCAGAAAGTGCTAGCCCAACTTCAAGAAACAGAAAGCCAACTTGCACTAGAGCGTACCCGTTTTTCACCTGAACACCCTACAATTACTAACTTAGAAGAAAAAGTTGCAGCTCTTAACAACTTGCTAAAAGAGCGGACAGGACAAGTAGCGGGTAAAGCGCAGATAACACAGGGAAGTTTACAGGTTGGACAACTGCGACAAAGCCTAATTGCAGATATTACTCGTGCTCAGGCAGAACGCGTTGGTCTGGAGAGACAAATTGCCACACTCAAACAACAACAAAATGCCTACATCAAACGAGCAAATAATTTGCCAAGGTTAGAACAGAGTCAACGAGAGCTAGAACGGAAACTGCAAGCAGCTCAAACGACTTACGAAACACTCTTAAAGAAACGCCAAGAGATTGATATTGCACAGAACCAAAAGATTCCTAATGCTCGTGTTATTTCCTATGCTTTAACCCCTGATAAAGCAGAAGGGCCTCGGAAAATGCTGTTTATTGTTGGTGGAGCGGGAGTTGGTTTTTTCTTAGGTATCATTGTCGCTTTTACTTTAGACTTGATAGACCGCTCGGTGAAGACCGTCAAAGAAGCCAAAGAAGTCTTGAGATACAGTGTTTTAGGAGTAATTCCTACACAAGCTAGAAATGGTAAAGATCATTCTTCTATAGCAGGACTGGATAGAGCTATTCCCAAAATTATTGGCAGAGATATTCCTTACTTCCCTGTTGGCAATGCATATCAAATACTACAAGTGAACTTGAAGTTCCTCTGTTCTGATAAACCGCTCAAAAGCATTGTAATTACAAGTTCCGTTGCCAAAGAAGGAAAGTCTGACGTATCTGCAAACTTAGCTGTAACTATGGCTCAGGCGGGGCGTAGGGTGTTGTTGGTGGATGCAGATATGCGTCATCCCATACAGCATCATATCTGGGGGCTAACAAATACAATGGGACTAAGTAATGTCATAATTAATCAAGCTTCTTTAGATACAGTTGTTCAGGAAGTAATGCCTAATTTGGAAGTTCTTACTTCTGGAGTTTTGCCTCCCAATCCAGTGGCAATGCTAGATTCTCAACGTATGGCAACATTAATTAGTAACTTTGGGAGAGATTATGATCTTGTAATTTTTGATACTCCACCATTGTCAGGAATAGCAGATGCTGCTGTTTTAAGCACCTTGACTGACGGTATCTTATTAGTTGTTCGTCCTGGAGTGGTTGACTTGAACAGTGCAAATGCAGCTAAAGAGTTTTTAACTCAGTCAGGTCAGAAGGTATTAGGGATAGTCATCAATGGTGTGAATACTAAAAATGAACCTAATAATTATTTTTATGACACTAAAAAACGACAAATTGAACAAGATTTGGTATCTAGCAGCTTAACTAAATTTCGCAAAGAGCGTTAAGTTCTCTTATAAATTGTGAAAGCTACCATCACTACAACCATCTAAACCAAATTTTTTGACTGTAGGAATAATGGATAAAACTAAAATTAAAACTTCCTGTTTAATTAATAATTACAATTATGCTGAATTTCTCTGTGAGGCAATTGATAGCGCTTTAAATCAGACAGTTAAATTTGATGAGATTATCATTGTTGATGACGCATCTACAGATAATTCTGCGGAAGTTATCAATAAATTTACTCAAGTAACTAATGTTAAATCTATCTTGAAAGAAAAAAACCAAGGACAATTATCATCTTTTAATGAAGGTTTTTTAGCTGCTACTGGTGACATTATATTTTTTTTAGATGCCGATGATATTTATGAACCTCAGTATTTAGAAAATGCCCTAAATTTTTATAATAGACGCAGTGAATGTGATTTTATATTTTGTGCGTATAGAAAATTTGGAGCAGTACAAGGGACATTTCAAGACGATACAGTTGATTTAGATTTGGGTTATTCAGTAATTAGAACTTTATATAATGGTGAATGGATTGGTTCCATAACTTCAACATTATCAATACGTAGAGAGATAGTCAGAAAATTTTTACCTATTCCAAATATAGAAGATTGGCGTACAAGGGCTGATGACTGTTTGGTGTGGGGAGCTTCTTTGGTGGGGGCTAAAAAGTTTTATATGTCTAAACCTTTAGTGATGTATAGAATACATAAGAATAATCAGTATCATAATAAGAACTTTTTAGATGTAGACAAAAACTATGAATATAAAAGATTCTGGAAACGCAATTCCCTCTTTAATTACATTCTGCAAAAAAATAATTTTAGCTCCCCATTATTCTTAGCTTTCACATCTATAAATGAGCTACAAACAATACCATGCCCAAAATATCAAGATTTTGTTACTTATTTGAAAATAATATTTTTATTCGAGCATAGTTTTTATTGGAAAATAAAGGGTATTATTTTCTTATTTAGCTATTTTTTGAAAATTTTGATTAGTGGTAAATTAAAACCCTTGTAGGTGATAAATAATGTGAGTTACTGAATAAATGTATTTGAGAAAATGAAAAAGTTGCACGAGCGAGATTGATAGGTATAAAGAATGTCAGATGATTAATTCATAAAAATAATGTTAAGTAAATTAAAAATTAAAAATTTATCGAAATTTAAATCTCGTTCTAAACTGCGTGCAATTATTGCTAATACAGGTTGGTTATTTGCTGACCGCGTTCTACGTATGGGTGCAAGCTTAGTTGTAGGAGTATGGGTAGCACGTTATTTAGGAGTACAACAGTATGGTCTATTTAACTATGCTTTAGCTTTTGTTGCCTTATTTAGCCCAATTTTTACTCTCGGACTAGACGACGTAGTAGTTCGCCATCTTGTTCGTCAATCATCAAACAAAGAGGAAATTTTAGGAACTACTTTTTGGCTAAAATTTTTGGGTGGAATTGCTTCTGTTTTATTGGCAGTTAGCACGATGTTTTTCTTAGGTGAGCATGAAACACTAAAGATATGGCTAGTTACAATTTTAGGAATAGCAGGAATTTTTAGGGCATCTGATACTATTGAACTGTGGTTTCAATCACAGGTACAGTCAAAATACACTGTAATAGCTAAAAACACAGCGTTTCTGCTAAATACTGTCATCAAAATCGCACTAATTTTAACAAAAGCACCATTGCTAGCTTTTGCTTTGGTAACATTAGCAGAATTTGCAATGAGTGCAATTGGCTTACTGATTGTTTACCAAGTCAAAGGGTCTTCATTATGGTTATGGCGCTGGAGTGTTGCAACTGCCAAAACTCTTTTGAAAGAGAGTTTACCTCTAATTTTTTCAGGGTTCGCCATCATGATTTTTATGAGAATAGATCAGGTGATGTTAGGTCAAATGATCGGAGATAGTGAGGTTGGAGTTTATTCTGCTGCTGTGCGTATTTCTGAAATTTGGTATTTTATTCCAGGGGCTATTGTTTCTTCTGTTGCTCCGGCAATTTATGCAGCAAAGGAAAAATCAGAAAGTCTTTACTATCAGCGAATAGGACAATTACTCAGTCTAATGACATGTATATCTTTAGCAATTGCTCTTCCAATGTCCTTTTTATCAGACAAGATAATCATGGTGATGTTTGGAAGTGGATATGCAGAGGCAGGAACAATATTAGCAGTTCATATTTGGACTTCTTTGTTTGTATTTATGGGTCTTGCAACATCACCTTGGTTTATTGCTGAAGGTTTAAACCACGTTTCTTTAGGTAAGACTTTATTTGGGGCAATACTAAACATTATTCTCAATTTATTACTTATTCCTAAATATGCAGGACTTGGAGCTGCGATCGCAACAATAATATCTCAAGCTGCTGCTGCTTTTATATGCAACGCATTTGATTCAAGAACACAAAAACTATTTAAAATTCAGGTGCGATCGCTTATTCATTTTTATAAATACTAACCGTTATTATTTAACTTTTATTATTATGCAAACACCCGTAACTTTTATTATTTTTAAACGTCCACAAACAACAGAGAAAGTTTTTGAAGTTATTCGCCAAGCCAAGCCAACAAAACTTTTTGTAATTGCAGATGGACCCCGCACTGACCACGAAGGTGAGGCAGAAAAATGCGAATTGACTAGGGCAATTATTGAGAGAGTTGATTGGGATTGTGAAGTAATAAAGAATTATTCTGAAATCAACTTAGGTTGTGCAAAACGGGTATCAAGTGGTTTGGATTGGGTCTTTAATAATGTCGAGGAGACAATTATTTTAGAAGATGATTGTATACCTCACCCAACTTTTTTCAGGTTTAGTCAAGAACTGCTGGAAAAATATAGAAATGATACCAGAATCGCCACAATCTCTGCTCAAAATCTTCAACTTGGACAAAAACGTACAAATTACAGTTACTATTTTTCTCGCTACAACCACTGCTGGGGTTGGGCAAGTTGGAGACGTGCTTGGCAACATTATGATTTGACTATTAAACTCTGGAAAGAGGTGCAAGCAGAAAACCTTTTACATGACATTCTTATAGACCAAAAAGCAGTAAATTCTTGGCAACGAATATTTCAATCTGTTTATGATAATCCTACAGGTATAACCTGGGATTATCAATGGACATTTGCTTGTTGGATGCAGGGAAGCTTAAGTATTATTCCCAGCGTCAATTTAATCTCTAATGTTGGTGTTGGTGCAGACGCAACTCATTTCACTTCAAATCAAGAATTTTCCTTCATCAATATGTCCGTGCAGGCAATGGAATTTCCATTAAAGCATCCACCATTTATTGTCAGGAATGTAGAAGCAGATAATTTTACACAGAAAACAGTCTATAAAGTAACTGCATTGGATATTTTTAAAGAGGAAGTGAAGAAAAAATTGAATTACTCAACGATAAAAAAATAGATAAATAAATCTCCAAAATGAAAGTTAAATTAACAGAGAAAATATTAACCATCTTGCTATTACTGATTGCTGTAGGTGCATTAACAATACACCCCGCACAAGAAGTTTCCATGTCTACACTTGGAGGGGATAAGCTAGATACTTTGTTCAATATAATTTCATATTTAATCCTATTTTATTTCCTAATTTTATACTGGAAAGGTTTTATTTATGTAATCACTAGAAGTCCATTACAGTTTTTTTTACTAGCAATAGTTATATTTTCTCTTTTATGGTCAGAAGACCTAAGTTCTAGTCTTACTTATCTAAGAGGTCTAATCCGAATATATTTTCTTGCCATCTATTTAGCAATGCGTTATCCGCTTAGAGAACAAATTAAGCTGATAGCTTGGGCACTTGGCGTAGCTGCAGCATTATCTATGCTATTTTCTGCATTCGTACCAGGTTATATTCACGAATCACCGGAATTACTAGGTATGTGGAGTGGAATTTATGGTCATAAAAATGAATTAGGTTACATGATGGCTTGGAGTGCAGGAGTTTTTTTGCACCTTGCTCTTAGTGGCCATCGATATCGCTGGTTGATGTGGGCACTATATGGGATCTCTACATGTCTAATTATCCTCTCACGTTCAACAACATCTTTAACGATTTTGTTGACAATGATATTACTTTTACCTTTCTACCGATCCCTGAAGAAAACTAATTATAAATTACAAGTTATTATGATTACTTCAACTTTGATGTTACTGATGATTTCTTCAATATTACTTCTCAATAATGCCGAAACTGTAGTTGGTACTTCTGGTAAAGACCTTACCTTCAATGGACGCTCTGACCTCTGGGAGCTAGTGATTTCCAAGATTTTGGAAAGACCTTGGTTAGGTTATGGATTTTCGGGATTTTGGACTAGTAATGCTGCATCTAAATTAAGAGCTACTTATGATTGGGCAAGTAATGCCCATAATGGTTTTTTAGAATTATTGTTAGAATTAGGATTCTTAGGTTTTTTGACTTTTGCAGCAGGGTTTATCAGGTTTTTTGTAATGGCATTGACTCGAATTATTTCTGTCGCTAAAAAACCGGAAGATTATTGGCCAATGCAGATGCTACTTATCATAGTCATAGTTAATTTTTCAGAAGCCAGATTATTAACTCCTAGCTGGAATTGGTTAATGTATATCACCATGTCATTATCTTTGACTGTTGAATATCAACGAAATCGTAAAAATATTTTAGTCAATTAGTTTTATGGCAGTCAAGAAATAGTTTTAATGATTATTAAGTGAATAAAAATGAAAATTTTACATATTAGTACCCATGATATTAGTGGTGGTGCAGCGAGGGCTGCATATCGTTTACACACAGGTTTACAGGATATAGGACTACAGTCACAAATGTTAGTTCATGAAAAATCTAGTAATGATAAAACAGTAGTTGCACCTAAAATTAGACTGTTTCAAGGCATCGCTAAGGCAAAGTTGACAGTTGAAAGTTTGCCATTAAAGCTTTATCGTCAAAAGAAAAATACTCCATTTTTTACTCAATGGTTGCCAGATAGAGTCATTCCTAAAGTTGCTCAGATTAATCCAGATATAATCAATCTGCATTGGATTAGCGGAGGTTTTATGCAAATAGAAACCTTTGCTAAACTGAAGCATCCTTTAGTTTGGACTCTCCATGATATGTGGGGGTTTACTGGAGGGTGTCACGTTACTGGAGAATGTGATCGCTACAAAGTATTCTGTGGGGCTTGTCCTCAACTCAACAGTGGTAATGAATGGGATTTATCCCGTTGGGTATGGCAGCGCAAAGTAAAAGCTTGGAAAAATTTAAATTTAACTCTGGTTTCACCAAGTTCTTGGTTAGCAGAGTGTGCTCGTTCCAGTTCTTTATTCCAGAATTTGCGAATTGAGGTAATTCCCCACGGACTAGATACTCGAAAATATCGACCGATTAATCAACATTTTGCACGAGAAGCACTCAATCTACCTCAAGATAAAAAGCTGATACTCTTTGGAGCGATAGAAGCAACAAGCGATAGAAATAAAGGATTTCATTTGTTGCAACCAGCTTTACAAGAATTAAGTAAATCTGGCTGGAAGGATGACTTGGAAGTTGTGATTTTTGGAGCATCTCAACCCGAAAATCCACCTGATTTAGGCTTCAAAAGCCACTATTTGGGACACTTACATGATGCTATATCTTTAGCAACTGTTTACTCAGCAGCCGATGTAATGCTTGTACCGTCTCTTCAAGAATCTTTTGGACAGACAGCTTCGGAATCATTCGCTTGTGGTACTCCAGTTGTGGCGTTTAATTCTACTGGCTTAAAAGATATTGTTGATCATCAACAGAACGGCTATTTGGCTAAACCTTATGAAGTTGAAGATTTTGGCAAAGGAATTACCTGGGTTCTTGAAAATGAACAGAGGTTGCAAAAACTGTCATTTTATGCTCGCGATAAAGCCGAGCAAGAATTCACTCTGGAACTTCAAGCACGTCGTTATTCAGCCTTGTTTCAGGAAATATTGATGATAGCAAAGAAATCTTCATTGAGTAATTAACTTAGTAAATCAATACTTCATAATATGTCAATACCTATAGCTTTTATAATTTGTACAGAACCTGGTCGTTTAGAAGGTCAATCTTTGATGCTTGCAGAAAGTATTCGTAAGTTCTGCGGCGAATTGAAAAATACACCTATATATAGTTTTCATCCTAGAGTAGGTGAACCGATATTAAAGCAAACCCAACAAGCTTTTGAAGCATTGCAGGTGAGTCATCAACAAATTCCAATAAATCGAGAATTTCATGAATATTATTTAGCCAATAAACCTTTAGTTTGTGCCTATGCAGAACAAAATGTCGATGCAGAAATATTGGTTTTTTTGGACAGTGACAAATGCTTTTTTTCTGAACCAAAAGAATTTTTATTGCCAGTAGATTGTAACGTACGGATGCGTCCTGAGTATGGTCAAGGAATTGGTTCTACAGGTCTGCAAGATTCTCAAGAATGGTATTGGCAAAAACTATATGAAGTACTGGGAGTAAAGCGTGAGGTATTTGTTGACACACCAATTGGTAATAAAAGAATCAGGGCTTATTGGAATTCTGGTTTGGTTGCTGTAAGAAGGAGTGCAGGTATATTTACAACTTGGAAAGAGAACTTTGAAAAAGTAATGCGCTTGGATATTACTCCTCCCCAGGGTATTTATTTTGTTGAGCAGTCTGTTCTGTCTGTAACTTTATGTGCATTGGAAGAAAATGTTGAACATCTTCCCCCTAATTATAGTTATCCATTACCTTTACATAACCGTTTATCAAAAGGACTACAAATTAAACATTGGGATGATATTATATCCATTCATTATTTCAACTTATTTTTTTATAACGATTGGCATGAACAAATAAAAAGATTGAAAAAGTTTAATATCAATTCAGACAAATATCAATGGTTATGTGAAGAAGTTGTCAGATTTAATATGCCTCGTGTATCAGTTTGGCATAGATATCTATTGGGAATCAGAAGAATGGAACAAAAACTGAAAAGCTTTAAGTTAAATATTAATTTCAGTGGGTGGATAGAAAGCAGGGTTAAGTTTTAAACTGATATAGCAATACATGAAAGTTAGAAGCTTGAGAATTGAGATATGAATGTAATCCGTCAAAATAACGTGTGAGTTTATTACTTGGATTAATTATTTTTGTACATTTTAATTATATGAGGTAAATGAGATGGAAAAAGCGAATCTAGCTGTAATTATAACATGTTATAACAGACGGAATACAACTCTTGCCTGTCTAAATGCTTTATATCAGCAAAAAAATTATTGTGATGTTTATTTAACTGATGATGGGAGTTCTGATGGGACTACAGAGGCTATTAAAGCAAAATATCCAGAAGTACAAATTCTTCAGGGTAATGGCAATTTGTTTTGGGTGGGAGGAATGCATCTCGCTTTTAGTGAGGCAATAAAATATAAATATGATTATTATCTGTGGTTGAATGATGACACATTTCTGGAAGCCAATGCTGTGAGTAAACTATTACAGGTTCATCAAAATTTGACGGAACTTGGTTATCCAGACTCAATTGTAGTTGGTTCAACTAAAGACTCAACTACTGGAAAAGCAACCTATGGAGGAGCAGTAAAGTCTAAAAAGTGGTATTCTAATAAGTTTGAATTTTTAGAACCAAGTTCTGTTATCCAAAAATGCGATGCTATGTATGGTAACTGCGTGCTAATTCCTAAAAGTGTTGTTGCCAAAGTTGGCAATATTGATACAGCTTTTGTCCATAGTTTAGGAGATTTAGATTATGCCCTGAGAGCGTGTAAATTGGGTTGTAAAATATGGGTAGCTCCTGGATATATTGGTACTTGTACTAAAAATTCTATCTGCAATAGCTGGGCAGATACCAATTTAAATCTATTAGAACGCTTGAAAAAAGTACTACAAATTAAAGGATTTCCATTGAAATCATGGACTATATTTTGTAGCAGACACTCTGGGCCATTCTGGATATTTTACTGGTTACTACCCTATATCAGAGCAGTTATTGGTTACAAACATTTGGCAAGCTCTCCCACATTTTCTGAGGATATTAATCAAACTATCTCAGAAGTTTAATACTTGCACGAGAGTCATTAGTGGATGATATTTGGAGAAGTTATAAATATGTTAATAATTTGACAAATGTAGTTTCAGATTATAAAATAATAATCAGCAATCATTTTATGGGTAAACGCTTACTGATTGTCTCAACTCTCGATTCTAGTCAGCCATTTGGTGCATTTACTAGACCTTTTTATCTAGGACAATATCTTACTAAACATTTTGATGTTTTTCAGCTAGGTTTAGATTGTTCATCTGTTAATTATGCACCTTCTCTTTCTATTGGATCAAGAAGCCTGAAGTCATATATTCAATCCATAGAAAAGTGTATCGACGAGTTTTGTCCAGACATTGTGTATGCTCAAGAAACACTACCTGGATTGGCTGCTTTAGTTTCACTAAAGCTTAGAAAACACAGTAGTTCCTCTCTTGTCTTAGATTTTCATACATTTTCGCCTTATGAATACTGGATGCGCTTGTTTTCAGTTGCCAATCCTTTCAAAGAGTTTGCACAATGTATTAAGACATATATTGCTCAGGGAATTTTAATATTCTCTGGTAGTCCAATTATTGCAGCAGGTGAATCAATTCCTAAACTAATTTCCCAATGGTATGGAAAAACTCCACAGCAAATTTATTCTATCGGGAATGGAGTGACTGAAGACTTACTTGATACTGAAATTTTTCCAGATAAAGACCCCTATCAGGCATTTAGACCAGCTAAAATAGTGGTTATTATTGCTCCCAAAACATTTCAATTTCCAACTAATGATATATCTGTATCAATGGCTATTGAGGTTGCTAAATCTCTTGAAAGTCATCAAGAAAAAGTACATTTTGTTGTCATTGGTAGAGATAGTAGTGATATTTCAGAACGAATACCCTCTAACATTTCTTTTTTAGGTTTTCTACCTCAAAGGGAAGATTTTGTCACCCATCTAAAATATGCAGATATTGCTTTGTTGCCATTTTCAAAACAAGCAGTAGCAGGTGGCGCTCGCAATAAAGCACTAGATTATTTCGCTAGTAGAAAATTAGTTGTATCAACACCAGAAGGCTTGCGAGGTTTAGAAGAATTTCGCCACTTAGAACATCTGTTAGTAACAGGATACTCTAGCGAAGAAGTTGCTAACACAATACTTGATGCTGCTTCAAATCTTGATAAATATCAATCACTTGTAGAAACAGCATATACTTTAATTACAGAAAAGTATTCCTGGAATGCAAGAGCACAGAATATTGCGGAAATCCTCATGAAAACAAGTTTTTTTTAGTTAGATTTAGATAATAATTTTTAACTAAAAAACTTACCTATTTCAATATTTAAGTACTTTAGTATTGAAATATTGCTAATTAATTTTACAATACTCACCTTGACATTGAGATAATATCTCATATTTATCAAAAGAAAAACAAAATATGAAAAAGCGATTTTCTTATAAAGTTATTGGTGCTCAAGTGGATGCACTCTCTATCCTTGACTTAAATTTATTGATTGAAGAATCTATTGATCGGGATGAAAAATGGATTATTGCTAATCATAACTTACATAGTCTTTATCTCTTCCATAACGATCTAAAAATGCAAGCTTTTTATTCCAAGGCAGAATATACCCATATTGATAGTATGCCTTTAGTATTTATTGGAAAGCTGTTGGGTTTTCCAATTAAACGTGAACAAAGAGTAACCTATGCTGACTGGGTATGGCCTCTGATGGCAGAAGCTGCTACTAAAGGCTGGCGTGTATTCTATTTAGGTTCAAAGCCAGGAGTTGCTGAAAAAGCAGCAAATATTTTATGCCAGAAATTTCCTGGTTTACAGATTGCTTGTGCTCATGGCTATATTGATATAGATAAAGATAGTCAAGAAAATCTTGCCACTGTAGCTGAAATTAATGCTTACAAACCCCATATATTAATGGTGGGAATGGGTATGCCACGCCAAGAGTATTGGATTTACGAAAATCTTGAACATCTTCATACCAACACCATTTTGACTAGTGGAGCCTGTATGGACTATATAGCAGGAACAATACCTACTCCTCCTCGCTGGATGGGAAAGGTGGGGTTAGAATGGTTGTATCGCTTGTTATCTGAACCGAAAAGGCTTTGGAGACGTTACTTACTTGAGCCTTGGTTTGTTGGCACATTATTTTTACGAGAAATTTGGAGTATCTCAAGTAAACGAAAAAAAAATAACCTGCTGGTATTTCTAAGTACGAAATTTCACAAGTTCGTAGCTTGATCGAGTGTCTCAAAGTCTTACCAGCAGGTCGCTCAATTCGTCACGAATTTATGAAATGTTGTACTAAGGTTTAATGATTAATTAGTCAGTAAGTCTTATTCAACTTTCATAATCGTGAATAACGAAAAATATCTCTATCTATTTTGCTTAGAATAATACTTAAAAGTACTATAGCAATTCCCGACATAATGAGGTACATTTTCAAAGCTACTAAGCTTGGTAAACAAGAATTGGGTGTACCTCAGTTGCTGAGGAAATGCTATATTTACGCCTGGGTGGAGTATTAAGTTGATTCCTGAAAAGCCTGGGCTATAGAATTGCGGGCTGGTTTAGATTGCAGGTTCTCATCGAAGGGAAGCGGACGCAGAAATTTCCAGAGACTTGGATTGTTTCTAAAGGTTTTTCTTGGCATCCATTCGGGATGACGTATCCAGGTATGACGGTCGGTAAGTCCCCATGTAATCACAGTATCGACTTTAGCTGCAAAGCACAGGTCAAGATATTGCTTGTAACTATCGGCTACCATTTGGTCTAGGCTTTTGATACTATTGGGTAGCGGAGTATCAATGATAATATCTAATTCCGTAATTATTGGTTTCACTTCAAGATCGTTAAGCCGTTTTAAGACCGAATTAAATCCTTTCTCGTCAAAAGGATATGCAGTAGAAAACCATAGATGTGATTGGATACCTGCCCCGTCAATTTTAACACCACTATTCTTCAGATATTCGACCATTCTTAAGAAACGTTCTGATTTCCATGTGGTGCCTTCAATGCCAAAATCGTTTAAGTAAAATTTCTTGCTGCTATCAACTGAAGCGGCAATTAAAAACAAGTCTCGAATCAATTCTGGTTTTACCCCTTTACGCAAACCGTAGGTAGGGTTATCAGTTTCATTTTCACTATCAGCGATAATTTCATTGGCAATATCCCAAGACTTTAAAACGGGACTATTGCGATAATGCCCCATGACTCCGTTAACATGGCGTTCGATCATCTTAAGTGTAGGAGGATAAGGAACCCAATCTGGTTTTCCCATGTGCCAGAAAAGGGTATGCCCATGCATTTCTATATTATGCTTTCGGCAGAAATCAGCGATCGCATCTGCTGACTCAAAGGTAAATAATCCTTGCTGTGGTTCAGTAGCGTCCCATTTTAATTCACCATTCGGTGTCACAATGGAACATTCACGAGCCATCAGGTTAGCGTAATCTTTGTCTGTTTGCAAAAATTCACTAGAAATTGCTGCGCCATAACGCTTTCCTTTGGCGGCAGCTAATTGTCGAAGGGGAGAATTTAAATTTTTACTTGTATAATTTGCTGCAATTGCATTCACGCCTTGGTCTTCTTTTTGGTCATCCTTTTGTAAAAACCCCATAGTTAATAAGGCAGAAAGGGTTGTGTATCCAGCTTTCCTTAAAAAATTTCTCCGATAAGGCATAAATTGTATTTGATACAAAACATATAAGATTATTATATTACATAATAAGTTTTGATACTTGTGGAGGTGTAGTAATGATTCCCACAGTCATTGCACCCAAAAAGACAAAGTTACCGTTTGTCTCACCCTTTCGTAACACCCTGTATTAAATAATACCTTAATTTCTAATACATAATTACAAGTATTTATTAATCTTCACCGAGATATACAGGGTTTTTTCCAAAATCAAGTCATAGTCTCATACTTAAGGGGCAAAGATGAAAATTGATAAGTATTACATCTAGGGCAAAACTAGATTAAACTATAACGCATGTTCGATTTACATCAATTAACTGTGCTTTTACATACCAGCAGAAAACATGCTATAGTAAAATATAACAATTGTTCGATATAAATATTCTAAGTCATGCCTAAGATTGTTGACCATGAGCAATACCGTAAAGAACTGCTTAACAAGTGCTTTGATTTATTTGCTCAAAAAGGCTATGGTTCCATCACTATGCGCCAGATTGCTGAAGGATTAAGGGTTTCTACTGGTACGTTGTACCACTATTTCCCTAGCAAACAAGCTCTATTTGAGCAATTGGCCCAAGAAATATGTGAGCAAGATTTAAGTGCAGCATTGGCTGAATTGGAAGGAGCGCAAACACTACAAGAGGGAATGGAAGCACTAGGAAGATATCTAGTAAAAAACGAAGATTACTTCATTAAATGGACTTATATTTGGATTGATTTTTGTCAACATCAAGACTCTAAGGAAATGTTAAGTAATAGTGTTTTTAAGCGGACTAATCAGCGTTATCAGCAAGCTGCTTGCGATTTTGTAGGTATTCAAGATCCGATATTGGCTTCCTTTGTCTTGAGCTTTGTCAATGGGTTAATTCTGGAAAAATTATGGGGTGATGAAACAATTGATTTTATGGAACAATGTGCGTTATTAGGCAAAATGCTCACGGCATATTTGCCGCAACATAGGGCAATAGTTAAGGGTTAGATTTGATACCTAAATAAATTGCAAAATATTCATATCTAACAATTATCAATTATCTGATATTCATTGATGGCTAAGAATTAGTTGCTACCACTATTAACTCAGTAGATAAAATAATTTTTGAGGAGAGTAAAAAAGATGGTTCAAAAGCTGTCAAAAAAAGCTTCCAATAAAGGGTTGGTTGCATTAGTAATTGCAGCTACTGCTATTACGGGTGGAATTATTGTTTATGGGATTTCTCAGTTTGGGTTAGTTGGTCAAACGGAGAAATCTGAGCCAGTAGAAACCACGCCCAAAAGTCAAAAAGTGGCTGCGTTAGGACGACTAGAACCGGAGGCTGAGGTAATTAGCTTGTTTGCGCCCTTGGCATTGGATGGCGATCGCATTGCTCAAATCCTAGTCCAAGAGGGCGATCGCGTTAAAGCCGGACAGATGGTAGCAATATTAGATGCCCGCGATCGCTTGCAAACTGCTGTACTACAAGCCCAACAACAAGTCAGAGTTGCCCAAGCTAAACTCGCTCAAGTGCAAGCTGGAGCCAAAGCAGGAGAAATTAACGCCCAGCAGGCAAGTGTTGAACGCCTCCAGGCCCAATCCCAAGGAGACAAAACAGCGCAACAGGAAGCGATATTCCGCATAGAGGCACAGTGGTCAGGAGACAGAATAGCGCAACAGGCAACCATTAAGAAGCTAGAGGCAGAACTCAAAAATGCCGAAGCCGAATATCAACGTTATCACCAGCTATATTCTCAAGGAGCAGTTTCTAATTCTTTGTACGATAGTAAGGGCTTGACTGTAGAAACTGCCAAACAGCAAGTAGACGAAGCCAAAGCAGTTCTCAACCGAATTAACACCACTGCTAGCAAACAATTAGCTGAAGCTAAAGCAGCACTCGTCCGCACTAATGCCACTGGTAGCAAGCAAGTTAGTGAAGCCAAAGCCACGCTGACCAGTATTGCAGAAGTCCGACCCGTAGATGTAGCCGCAGCCAAGACAGAAGTTGAAAATGCCATCGCTACACTCAAACATGCCCAAACCGAGTTGGCAGGTGCTTACATTAAAGCACCGATGGCGGGACAAATCATTAAAATTCATACGCGAGTCGGAGAAAAAATTAGTGATTCTGGCATTGCAGACTTAGCGCAAACAGACCAGATGATGGCGGTAGCAGAAGTTTATCAAACCGATATCGGTAAAGTGAAATTAGGACAAGAGGCAGTGATTAGCAGTCAGGCATTTGGTGGCGAACTGCGAGGAACCGTTGCCCAAATTGGCTTGCAGGTGAATAGACAAAACGTTTTCAGTAACCAGCCAGGGGAAAACCTGGATAGCCGAGTAGTTGAGGTGAAAATTCGCCTTAATCCTGAAGACAGCAAGCGAGTTGCAGGTTTCACTAACTTACAGGTACAGACAGCAATTGAATTGTGAAAGTTTTGGGGCATGGGGAGATAAATAACTCCTAACTCCTAACTCCTAACTCCTAACTCCTAATCCCCAATTATGAAACTATTTCGCAAAACGCCGCTAGCATGGCGGCAGTTAATGAAAGAAAAAACCCGTCTGGCTGTTGCAGTCGCAGGTATTACCTTTGCCGATATGCTGATGTTTATTCAGTTGGGATTTGAAAGTGCGCTTTTTGATGCAGCTGTGAAACCTCATCGCAATTTACAGGCAGATTTGGTTTTAATTAGTCCCCAATTTCAAACTTTGTTTTCTGTAAAAAACTTTTCCAGAGAGCGACTATATCAAACATTAGGTTATGAAGGTGTTCAGTCAGTTAATGCTGTCTATATCAGCACCGGACAGTGGCGAAATCCTGAAACACGTCTTGAGCGTGCCATTTTGGTTTGGGGTGTTGATCCGGCACAACCTGCTTTCAAATCGCCCGAAATTAAACAAAATCAGGATCACCTTAAACAGTTGTATCAAGTTCTGTTTGACCAGGCAGGTCGTCCAGAATACGGGGCAGTTGGCGATATCTTTAAGAAAACAGGTAAATTTGACACGGAACTCAATAGTAAAGCCGTATTTGTTAAAGGCTTGTTTACTGATGGTGCTTCCTTTGCTGCCGATGGTAATGTAATCGCCAGTGACTCTACCTTTCTCCAGCTATTCCCAGAGCGTAAACCCGATCGCATCGAAGTTGGGTTAATCATGCTGAAACCAGATGCCGATTCTGAAACAGTGCGATCGCAACTTGTCAATGGACTACCTAAAGATGTCAGAGTGTTGACTCCAGAAGAGTTTGCCAAAGTGGAGAGAACTTACTGGGAAGCCGGTACTGGCATTGGTTTCATTTTCGGTTTAGGTACAGGAGTCGGGTTTATCGTTGGCATTGTGATTGTCTACCAGATCCTTTACTCTGATGTTTCTGACCACTTGCCAGAATACGCCACCCTCAAAGCAATGGGATACACCGATAACTATCTCTTGGGAGTCCTAATTCAAGAAGCATTGTTATTGGCTATCTTAGGTTTTCTGCCTGGATTCATTCTTTCTTTTGGATTGTATCAAGTCACCTATGCTGCAACAATGCTTCCCATTTTCATGAAAATGGAACGGGCGATCCAGGTTTGGATTTTGACCGTGATCATGTGTAGTGTTTCTGGGGCGATCGCAATGCGAAAACTACGATCTGCTGACCCTGCTGATGTTTTTTAGTGGAGACGCGATTAATCGCGTCTCTGCAAAAATTAAGAATTATCTCCCCCATACCCAATGCCCTATAAAATCCTATGTTGCAAAAATCTTTACCAGTAAATCCTAACTCAACACTTTCTGCTTCAGAACCCGTGATTTCTGTTAGTAACCTCAACCATTACTTTGGTGAAGGTCCGCTTCGTAAACAAGTATTATTCGACATTAATTTAGAGATTAGTGCTGGGGAAATCGTAATTATGACTGGCCCCTCTGGATCGGGGAAAACTACTCTGTTGACTCTAATGGGTGGATTGCGTTCTGCTCAAGATGGTAGTCTCAAAATCTTAGGGGAGGAAATTCGTGGTGCTAAAAAGTTGCAATTAACAAAGCTTCGCCGCCAGATTGGCTATATTTTCCAGGCGCATAACTTGATGACTTTTTTGACAGCAAGAGAAAATGTGCGAATGTCCCTAGAGTTGCATAACGATTTTTTGAATCAGGATAGCGACGCCAAAGCGATCGCCATTTTGGAAACTGTCGGTTTAGCAGATCGTGTAAATTATTACCCAGAAAAACTATCTGGAGGGCAAAAACAACGGGTAGCGATCGCTCGTGCTTTAGTTAGCCATCCTAAGATTGTTTTAGCAGATGAACCCACTGCTGCACTCGACAAAAAATCTGGGCGCGATGTCGTAGAAATAATGCAGAAGCTAGCCAAAGAACAAGGTTGTACAATTTTGCTAGTTACCCACGATAACCGCATCCTCGATATTGCCGATCGCATCATTTATATGGAAGATGGTCAGTTGAAGACCGATGGTACAGATACCACTACAACAGAGAAATAATATTATTTTAGGACTTAACAGTATTAAATAAAAATATGGACCCAATAATGACCAACGATGGAAATCCAACAATCGCCCCAATTCATCAACCATATTGTTTCAAGTTTGCGGTCAATTGAGGGAATTACAGCGATCGCACTGGGTGGTTCACGGGCACGGGGCAACCATAATAACAAGTCAGATGTGGATTTGGGGATTTATTACAATCCAGAAAATCCGCCCGATTTAATTGCTCTAAATCGTCTCGCCTGTGAGCTTGATGATAACCATCGCGTAAATTTGATAACTGCGATTGGTGAATGGGGAAAGTGGATTAACGGTGGCGGTTGGCTTGTGGTGGAAGGTGTAAGTGTAGATTTTCTCTATCGCGATTTGGCGAAGGTCAATCGTGTCATTGATGATTGCCATATAGGACGCATTACTATTGATTATCAACCAGGACACCCTCATGGCTTTGTGTCCTCTATTTATATGGGTGAAATTGCTCTTTGTCAGGCACTTTACGACCCTGATGGTGTCTTAGAAGCTTTGAAGGTAAAAACAAAGCTCTATCCAGTTGGGCTAAAACAGGCAACTATTGATACTTTCGCCTGGGAAATAAGTTTCTCGCTATTGGTCGCAAAAAAGGCGATTGCACGCGATGATGTTGTTTACGCAGCAGGTTGTTGTTTCCGCAGTGTGGCGTGTATGAATCAGGTTTTATTCGCACTCAATGAAGATTACCTGTTGAACGAAAAGGGGGCGATGGCACTTGCTAATAGGTTTGCTATTTGCCCGGAGGACTATCAACAACGGGTTGAGCGAGCGTTTACACTTTTAGCTGCCGATGCAAAATCAATAACTGAGGCGATCGCGATTATTGAGGCGATTGAAGATGATTTGAGTCAATGGTATGGAAATCGGCGATTAGCGATGTAATTTTTATTGCCATCTGACTTCTGTTGCTATGCGATTGAAAGTGATATTTGACCATCGTACAAAATAGTCCCAATACTGCGTAGGTTTTGCTTAAAAAACAACTTCAGTGTAAGTTGATTGAGTAACTCAACGTAACATTTTTAGCGCTTTGTTGGGTTTCATGACCTTCAACCAACCTACAAATTTTCTTAACCGAGTAGTATTATTCCCGACCCTATACCCCAAAAAGAAGAATAAATTGTTTTAAAGTGTTATCAAATAAAGACTTTGGTCATTGAGTACATTATTAATACATATTAATAGATGCAGTATTGCGGATGAGATATTAATAGATGCAGTATTGATGGAAAGTTAATTTAAGAGCCTAAAGCTATCCTTTAAACACGGAGTAAATCCTACCGATAAATCTTTAATGCAGATAATACACTCACTTTCTAGTTCTGGCTATTTCTGATTCTTATATTCACGTGTTCTGATCATGCAGCTTAGAGGCGGGGACAAAAATCAAATTATGAACAAAACCTTTGCAACTATCGATGGGAATGAGGCTGTTGCCCGTGTTGCTTACAAATTAAATGAAGTGATTGCCATTTATCCCATCACCCCCTCTTCAGCGATGGGTGAATGGGCAGATGCTTGGTCAGCAGAAGGTCGTCCTAACCTCTGGGGTACTATTCCCAGCGTCGTGCAGATGCAGAGCGAAGGGGGAGCGGCTGGTGCTGTGCATGGGGCATTGCAAACAGGTTCCCTGAGTACCACCTTCACGGCATCTCAGGGATTATTGTTGATGATACCCAACTTCTACAAAATTGCTGGTGAGTTGACTAGCGCCGTGGTTCACGTTGCCGCCCGTTCCTTGGCTACTCATGCTTTATCAATTTTTGGCGACCATAGTGACGTAATGGCAGCTCGTGCGACTGGTTTCGCCCTGCTGTGTTCCGCTTCGGTGCAAGAAAGTCAAGATTTTGCTCTCATCGCCCATGCTGCTACCCTAGAGACGCGAGTCTCCTTTATGCATTTCTTTGACGGCTTCCGTACATCACATGAAGTGCAGAAAGTCAAATTGCTTTCAGATGATGATTTACGATCGCTCATCCACGATAACTTAATACTCGCCCACCGCAGCCGTGCGCTGACCCCAGATCGTCCAGTCTTGCGCGGTACTGCCCAAAACCCCGATGTCTACTTCCAAGGACGTGAAGGCGCTAACCTTTACTACAACGCCTGTCCAGAAATTGTCCAGCAGATCATGGATGAATTTGGAGAACGTACGGGAAGGCATTATAAAATCTATGAATATTATGGTGCTAACGATGCCGATCGCGTTATCGTTCTTATGGGTTCAGGTTGTGAAACCGTCCATGAAACAGTAGATTACCTGAACGCCCGTGGTGAAAAACTTGGTGTAGTCAAAGTGCGACTTTACCGCCCCTTTGATGTTCAAAGGTTTGTTGCAGTATTACCAACTAGTGTAAAAGCGATCGCTGTTCTTGACCGCACCAAAGAAGCAGGTAGCGCCGGTGAGCCCCTCTACCTTGATGTAGTTACAGCTTTGTATGAAGTATGGGGAGCAGGGGAGCAGGGGAGCAGGGGAGCAGAGGAAAAATTAGGATTAGATTCCCCTCTGCCCCTTTGCCCCTCTGCCCCTCTGCCTAAAATCATCGGTGGTCGCTACGGTCTTTCGTCCAAAGAATTTACTCCGGCGATGGTGAAGGGCATTTTTGACAACCTTGCCCAAGCTAAACCAAAAAATCACTTTACGATTGGGATTAATGACGACGTTAGTCATACTTCGTTGAGCTTTGACCCTAATTTCTCTACAGAATCGGATAATGTTGTCAGGGCAATGTTCTATGGGTTGGGTGCTGATGGCACTGTTGGCGCTAACAAAAACTCCATTAAAATTATTGGTGAAGAAACTGACAATTACGCCCAAGGCTACTTTGTCTACGATTCCAAGAAATCTGGCTCGATGACTGTCTCTCATCTACGCTTTGGTAAAGAGCCAATTCGCTCCACTTATCTAATTGACCAAGCTAACTTTATTGGTTGTCATCACTGGGGATTTCTAGAACGCATAGATATTTTGAAGGCTGCTATTCCTGGAGCGACTTTGCTGCTTAACAGTCCATACAATGCAGATACCGTTTGGGAATATCTGCCGTTGAAGATGCAGCAGCAAATTATCGATAAGCATTTGAAGTTATACGTAATTAATGCTAGCCAGGTTGCCCGTGAAAGTGGCATGGGTGGCAGAATTAACACGATTATGCAGGTATGCTTCTTTGCTTTAGCAGGTGTCTTGCCACAAGAAGAAGCGATCGCTAAAATCAAACAAGCGATTGATAAGACTTACGGTAAAAAAGGTGCAGAAGTTGTCCGCATGAACTTGCAAGCTGTAGACAACACCTTAGACAACTTACATAAAGTAGATATCCCACAGACAATCCCCACTTTTAACTCCTCACTCTTAACTCCTCACTCCTCACTTAACTCTGCTCCCGAATTTGTGCGAGAAGTTCTGGGCAAAATCATGATTTGGGAAGGTGATGATTTACCTGTTAGCACACTACCAGTTGATGGCACCTTTCCCGTAGGTACTGCCAAGTGGGAAAAACGTAATGTTGCCGAAGAGATACCTGTGTGGGAGCCTGATGTCTGCATACAATGTGGTAAGTGTGTCATGGTTTGTCCCCACAGTGCCATCCGTGCTAAAGCTTATCAAGCCGATGAGTTAGTTAATGCACCAGAAACCTTTAAGTCAACTGGTGCAAAAGATAAAGACTTTGCCAATCAAAAATTTACCATTCAAGTTGCCCCAGAAGATTGCACGGGATGCACTATTTGTGTAAATATTTGCCCTGCTAAAAATAAATCTGAGCCATCGCTGAAAGCGATTAACATGGCACAGCAGTTGCCATTGCAAGAACAAGAGCGAAAAAACTGGGATTTCTTTTTAAGTTTGCCCAATCCTGACAGGCGATCGCTAAAATTAAATCAGATTCGCCAACAACAACTGCAAGAACCATTATTTGAATTCTCTGGTGCTTGTGCAGGTTGTGGTGAAACACCTTACTTAAAATTATTAACACAATTGTTTGGCGATCGCGCCGTCATCGCTAATGCTACAGGTTGTTCTTCAATATATGGTGGGAATCTCCCCACAACACCTTGGACAACCAACGCCCAAGGACGCGGCCCCGCGTGGTCTAATAATCTATTTGAAGATAACGCCGAATTCGGTTTTGGCTTCCGCCTCTCCCTCGATAAACAAGCTGAGTTTGCAGGGGAATTGTTGCAACGGTTGGGGAGTGAAATAGATGAAAACCTTGTTTACTCCATCCTGAAAGCTGAACAAAAATCTGAGGCTGACATTTGGGAACAGCGAGAAAGGATAGAACTGTTGCAGCAGAAGTTAGATAAAATCGTAACTTTCGACCCCAATCTCAAATCTCAAATCCAAAATCTCAAATCCCTTGCAAATTACTTAGTGAGAAAAAGCGTCTGGATTGTTGGCGGTGACGGTTGGGCTTATGATATTGACTTTGGCGGTATCGATCATGTAATTGCTAGTGGTCGGAATGTCAACATCTTGGTGATGGATACAGAAGTGTATTCTAATACAGGCGGTCAATCTTCCAAAGCTACACCACGAGCCGCAGTTGCTAAATATGCCGCTAGTGGTAAGCCTTCCCCAAAGAAAGACTTAGGGATGATTGCCATGACCTACGGAAATGTCTACGTAGCGAGTGTAGCCCTTGGTGCTAGAGATGAACATACTCTCAAAGCATTTTTGGAAGCAGAAGCTTACAATGGCCCATCACTGATTATTGCTTACAGCCATTGCATCGCCCACGGCATTAATATGACTACAGGGATGAATCATCAGAAAACTCTGGTAGAATCAGGTCGTTGGTTGCTGTATCGGCATAATCCAGAGTTGCTTAACCAGGGTAAAAATCCTTTGCAATTAGATATGCGATCACCGAAGCAATCTGTAGAAGATTCCATGTATCAAGAAAATCGCTTCAAAATGCTCACTAAGAGCAAACCCGACGTTGCCAAGCACTTATTAGAACAAGCCCAAGCCGAAGTAGATGCCCGTTGGCAGATGTACCAATATCTGGCAAAACGCGACATTCTCTGAACATCAGCCTTGGTTTTAGTTATAAACATTGCGACTTGAGTTACTCAAGTCGCAATTTTCGTTACAAACATCAGAATTTTCGTTACAAAATTATCATTTTGGTTACTAAAGTCATTCTTTTCGTTACAAACATCAGAATTTTCGTTACAAAATTACCATTTTGGTTACTAAAGTCATTATTTTCGTTACAAAATTACCATTTTAGTAAAATCGTTATTTTTGTTACTAACGCTGTAGTTTAAGTTGTGTTTAACCCAAACTTTAGCCAACAAACGCGCAAATCTTGGGTTTCGTTCTTCAATACAATTTGTTTGGCAGTGGTGGTCTATTTGCAACTCTAACTGGTACGCCAACTCTCACGGCATCAGATTTTGTCTTGCAAGCGTAGTTCCTCCAAAACACGAAACTACTAGCTCGGAATTTTGAAATTGAATCCTTTACTAACAAAGCTGGACTATTTAGATAGACGAGTCATTTCAAACAATTGCTGGGCATTACTTCCTAAAAAAGCATCAAAAAATATCTGCTTTCCAGGTTCCACATCTACTAGATAGCGCTGGGCAATTTCATAATAGGCGTAAGTCCAAGGGATTTGAATTTCTGCACCACTGTTATCATCTAACACCGTCACCATTTCTGTTACTGCTTGAGTTGCGGTTTGCCGCAAACCACAAGCAACATTTCCCTCTATCTCTGCTTTCATTGGTACACCCAGGTTAGCCAAAGCATTGGCGGTAGTATCAATATCTGGATATTCTGGGGTATTCTGTCCGTTAACGTAGCCTGTAAAGTGATTGACAGCATATCCGTGCAGCAACACCCAAGCCCCATACTGAGTAACCTGATTCACCTCTTCGACAACCGAACGCTGGGGAGGTAGCCAAGGGCGGGTGAAGACTTGCTGGAGTTGTTTGGCGATAGTTTCAAGGTTCCCGTCTTTTTGTAGAAAAGTGAGGGGTGAGGTCAGTTTGTCTGGGATTGAAGATACTGTTTTAAAGATGAGTTGAGCAATATTAGCAGGCAATTCATCGACAATCAACTCGCTGATAAACAGCTTGGGTAAGTTAAATTCCTCTTGCTGTGGATGACGATAATGACGGGCGTACAAATGAGTTTGAGCAAAAGTATACTCTCCAGCCGCCACATAACCTAAAGCTTCTGCAAGTTGTCCCAGGTAGTCAATTCCCAAGTTAACTTGACCTTGTGGAGTATCTACTAATAAACGCAAAGACCGAAAGGCGATGTGGTCGTTGGCGACAGTTCCACCCGCAGCAGTAATCATTTGCTGGTAGGTACGAGCATGATTTACCCTGGCGCTGTATTCTTGCCAAAGTAATTTCCATAAATTAAGGGCAATTTCGGGTTTCATATAGATTAGTTATTTGTCAAGAGTAGAGACGCGATTAATCGCGTCTGTGCAAGAGTCAAAAGTTAGGAAATCTCCCTCTGTGACACATTTCTCACTCCCCTTCATCTTTTAAGAACTTAAAATCTCGCTGATAATCTGAAGGGCAATTTGAATTTGGTCGCTGTCGATAACTAGAGGGGGACAGAAACGAATTGCTGCTTTACCGCAACCTAGTAATAATAAACCGCGTAAAAAAGCTTCTTGAATAATGCGATCGCGCAATTTATAATCGAGATTACCTTGTTCATCCAATAAATCTACCGCTACCATCAAACCCTTACCTCGTGGCAACGATATTCTGGGAAACCTTTGATGCAACTGGGTAAGACTAGCTTGTAATAATTCTCCCATTTGGGTAGCGTTGGTCATCAAACCACTTTCTAGCAATCGCAGTGTGGCAATACCAGCAGCACAAGCTACGGGATTACCGCCAAATGTAGTAGCGTGAGAACCGGGAGGCCAAGTCATTAACTCTGGTCTGGCAAGTATCGCTCCTAAAGGCATACCACTGGCGATACCTTTAGCAGTAGTAATGATATCAGGCATCACACCCCAATGCTCGATCGCAAATAAGCGACCAGTCCGCCCCATCCCTGCTTGCACTTCATCCACTACCATCAGAATACCGTGGCGATCGCATATCTCCCGAATTCGCTGCAAAAAACCATCTTCGGGTACGATATATCCACCTTCTCCTTGAATTGGTTCGACTACGATCGCCGCTACTTCTTGCGGTGGTAAAATCGTCGTAAATAGCTGTTGTTCCAAGTAATCTAAGCTAGCGTGAGTGCCATAAGGGATATGAGTCACCCCAGGAACTAAAGGCCCAAAATTAGCTCGTTGCACTGCTTTGGAACCAGTGAGAGACATTGCCCCATAAGTGCGTCCGTGAAATGCACCTAAGAATGCTACGATTAGCGATCGCTTGGTGTAATATCGAGCTAGTTTGATTGCTCCTTCGTTGGATTCTGCCCCAGAATTGGTGAAAAATACTTTTGCGGGAAACGCAGTATCACTATGCGGCTGCGGAAAAGGGGCGCGAATTGCTAATTGTTCCGCTAGTTCCACCATCGGCTCATAATAAAAATCTGTCCCTGACATGTGCAGCAAACGCGCCGACTGTTCTTGAATTGCTTTGACGACTTCCGGGTGGGCGTGTCCGGTGGCGGTAACGGCAATACCTGCGGTCATATCCAGAAATACATTGCCATCCACATCTTCTACCATACAGCCCTGACCGCGAGATACAACTAATGGGTAATCGCGGGTATAAGAAGGAGAAGTCACAGCGCGATCGCGTTGTACAATTGCTTGAGCGCGAGGCCCAGGTAAGGAAGTGACTATACGGGGTATACGAGGTAAATTTAGGTTAATAGGGATACTTAACATAATTTTTTCAACTTTTTAAAGATTACTGATGATTAAACGCTAAATGTTGATTGCTTACAGTAGCATTTGATTCCATTGCTGTAAGAATTACGCATTTACCGAAAAAGCTTCATAGTAAAGATTTTCGTATTTGGTAAGACTTTGCCCGTTTTTATAACACAACTTCTGCAATCGCGTCATATTATATTTTTTGAAGCAAGGATAAAGCTTCACTATTGGATGGCAGGGGACAAGCTACAGAAGATTTGCGGAAGGAAGTGTATTAAATCCACAGAATAATTGCTATATGCAAAAATTAATAAAAATCTCTGAGATAATCAACCAATGACTTGGGTATCTGGACAAAAGTTACACCGCGATCAGTATGAAATTAAGCAACAGTTAGGACAGGGGAACTTCGCTATTACTTATCTTGCTGAGGATCGGGATGGCAAAAATGTTGTAATTAAAACATTGGATTCTAATTTGCTTAATCAATTAAGTAACGTAGACCGCGATCGCTTAAAATCAGGTTTTGCAGATGAATCCCGTAAACTAGCAATATGCAAACATCCGAATATTGTTCAAGTCATTGATACCTTCGAGGAAGGTGATTTAAAATGCATGGTCATGGAGTATATTCAAGGAGATAATTTAGCCAAGATTGTCCAACCGCGAGGATTTCTCCCTGAAAAAGAGGCTTTAGATTACATCCAACAAATTGGAAAAGCACTCATGGTAGTGCATGAACAAGGATTTTTGCATCGAAATGTGAAACCAAAAAATATCATTTTGCGGGCAGGTACGTATCAGGTTGTTTTGATAAACTTCGACTTAGCACGAAGATTTGTTGATAACCCAGTGTCAAGTCGTGGTAACTTGGTTGATAAATTTACGCCAATTGAACTGTATTCCAACTCTCCTGGACAACAGGCGCGACGTAAACCTTGGACTGATATTTATTCTCTTGCGGCAACTTTATATTTTTTATTAACAGGACAACTGCCAGAAAGTGCTATTGAGCGCCAAGATAACAATAAACGTTTAATTCCACCTAACGAATTGAATGATAAGATTAGCGATCGCGTCAATCAAGCGATTCTCCACGCAATGGAACTACAACCCGACAAGCGTCCCAAAACAGTAGAAGACTGGTTAAAGGAATTGGGTTGGAGAAGGAGATTTACTTTTCCTAGTTTAAAAAATAAACGTTTACAGGCACTGCTAGTAGCAATCCTCGCAGCTGGCGCACTTGTAGCTAAGATAGAACCTTTGATTTCAGCACTTAATAATGGTGTTCAATTGATTGATAGATTTTTCTCAAGTCCATCAACACCGACTAATCCCTCAACACAACAAACGCCATTATCCCCCACTCAACCACAAAATAGGTAATAACGGCCAGCCACGCCTACGCAATAGTTAGTTTTGAAGTTACATTTGTTGTTTTTGCGACTCCAAAAGTTAGTTTTAAAGTCGCATTTGTTGCTTTTGCGACTCCAAAAGTTAGTTTTGAAGTCACATTTGTTGCTTTTGCGACTGCAATAGTTAGTTTTGAAGTCACATTTGTTGCTTTTGCGACTGCAATAGTTAGTTTTGAAGTCACATTTGTTGCTTTTGCGACTGCAATAGTTAGTTTTAAAGTCGCATTTGTTGCTTTTGCGACTACAAAAGTTATTTTAGCAATAGCCAGAAAACCTCAATCTTTGTCTCTGCGCCTCTGCGTGAGCTATCCGTCTTCTAATTCACCAACGTCAACTACCATAACTCACAAAAAGCGTGTCAGAATAAACATTAGCCATCAATAAATGTGGGTATATGTTCTGGCAAAACGGACAGCTAATACATAACGGCAAATACAAAATAGAAAAACAGTTGGGTGGTGGCGGTTTTGCAGTTACCTACCAAGCAATGCATACCAAGCTAAACCGTCGAGTCGTCATCAAAACCCCCAACATCAGCGTCCAACGAGATCCAGATTATCCCAAATATGTTGAACGCTTCAAAAAAGAAGCACAGATGCTAGCAATGTTTTGTACAGACTCACATCCCCACATTGTGCAAGTATTCGACTTTTTTGTTGAAGAAGATGGTCGCTACTGCTTAGAGATGCAATATATAGCAGGCGAGAGTTTATGGGAATACGTGCAACGCCAAGGGAAATTACCCGAAACTGAAGCTATAAGATACATCCGCCAAATGGGTTTAGCTTTGGTAGAGGTACATAAAAAAGGAGTCTTTCATCTTGATGTCACTCCTCCTAATATTATGCTCAACTTTAATTCAGGGATTCCTAACTCAGGCAAAGCCGTGTTGATAGATTTTGGTATTGCCGGGGATATGTCCCCACCGAGTACATTGTCTAGGTCTTTTGGTAACAAAGTATTTGCACCCTATGAGTTAACACGCAAAGGGATTCGTAACTCAACAGTTGATATCTACTGCTTGGCTGGATCATTGTACTATGCCATCACTGGACAACGCCCCACCAATTCCTTTGATCGTAAGTATGCTCAAGATGAATTAGTATCACCAAAGCAACTTGTCCCTAGTCTTAGTGATGCTGTAAATGAAGCGATTCTGCAAGGCATGGCATTAGAGGCAAAAGATCGACCCCAGACAATGGAAGAGTGGTTGAATTTTCTCTCCTCCTCGCAAGCTAATCTAACAGAAGTGATATTAGCTTCAGATGTGGGGGTAAGTTACCAAAATCTAGAAAATTTACTCAAAGCGGGTCAATGGAAAGCAGCAAACCAAGAAACCACCATAGTCATGCTGAAAGTAGCCAAAAGAGAACGGCAAGGCTGGCTTGATTATGAATCCATTGAAAATTTTCCCTGCACAGATTTACGCACAATTGACCAATTGTGGGTAAAATACAGCAATGGTCATTTTGGCTTTAGCGTACAAAAACGTATTTGGCTAGAATGCGGTGGCAAAGTAGATTATGAAACGGAGTGTTTTTTGGGCGATCGCTTAGGCTGGCGCGATAATGAAGGCTGGGTAGGAGAAAAAAAAGTTAACTATTCGCTAGACTCTACCCAGGGGCATCTCCCAAAGGCTTTAATAATTTACCCAAAGAGTTGGAATGTTTCTTCTCTCGCGTCCAGACTTCTAAATTGTAATGTATAAAGGTTTACGAGATTTGTAAAACTTTGTGAACAAGATATATTCCACGAAGCCTTGCGGGTTCTAGCTTTTCGTTACCTGGCACTGTTTAAATAAGCGAGGTACTCAGGCGCACGCTTTGCAAACACAAAAAGCCGCAATCAATATTAGATTAGGATATAAATTCAATACCCAGTTTTTCAACCATGTAAATACAGGGGTAATAATGACTATTAAAGAACAAATTAACCAAGAACTAGAAAAATTACCTGAACCCTTATTGCAGGAAATTTTAGACTTTGTGCAATTTTTGCAAGTCAAACATGAAAAAAATAGTATATCTTCAGATAGCCAACCTGCTCAAACGCTTACAACAGAGCACACCTTAACAGGTTCTACTGCTGAAGATTTATTAGAATTTGTGGGCAGTTGGGAAGGTTCAGATATTAAAGGATGCCTGCAATTAGTTCATGACAGTCGGATACCTCTAGAATTGTAATTATGTATCTCTTGGATACTAATCACTGTTCCTTTTTGATGTATAAGAAGGGGAAGTTACGGCGCGATCGCGTTGTACAATTCCTTGAGCGCGAGGCCCAGGTAAGGAAGTTACTATACGGGGTATACGAGGTAAATTTAGTTTAATAGGAATACTTAACATAATTTTTTTCTATTTTTTAAAGATTACTGATGATTAAACGCTAAAGCTTGATTGCTTACAGTAGCATTTGATTCTATTGCTGTAATAATTACGCATTTACCGAAAAATCAGAGTATACGTCAGCGACTCAGGAAAAATACAGCTAATTTTTCCTGAATCCTCAAAGATATTTAACGAAAAAGCTTGATGGTAAGCCATTTCGTATTGTTTAAGACTCTTGCCCGTTTTTATAACACAACTTTTAGAAAATATCCCCTATTCCCTATTCCCTCTATGGAAACTACCAGCCTCCCCTATTGCTGTAAAACTGAAACCGTCCAAAGCCGAGAAATTGACCGTGAGATTTTTCACCCACAGGGAATGCTGTAACACCCAATAAGTAAACACCAGAAAAGCTGGGATTACTCAAAGGGCGGAGGGCGATTGTAATTGTCTGTCCTGGAGTTACAGGTGGATCAAAGATTACAGAAACAGTGCGTATTTTGCTCTCGTTTATGACTGAACCTAGTTGCAGTCGCGTTTCTTTGCGATGGCGTGTGCCGACAAATGCATAGGTATCATCAAGATTGTAGCGGATGTTTTCCGGTCCCTCTTTTTGGGCGATCGTTACCTTCTGGAGGGATTCTCCAGCATTTTCCGGCAGATTGATGGTGAAATAGTAAGTTGCGCTCAAAACATTCACTTCATTGTAAGTAGTTGTCGCCTTAACAAGTGACGGCGGTTGGACGAAATAGACTAGGCCATCTCTAAGCTGCACAGCTTGAGTTACCGGAAGCGTAACTTCTCCAATACCTATTGCTAACGAGAGTGTTATTCCAAACAAAGTTGTGAGGCGCATGATTCAGATATAAAAAAACGCACTTATTCTAATTCTAGTTCCTTGGGAATCAGTGACTTAGGAATGATAGAAGCTTGTTTTTCCCCAAAGGAAGATTTTGTGTACCACCAAGCCCAAGCAATTAAAACAGCTTGCAAGGGAAGTCTAACTACGTGTACCCAAGGTGAATTTGGTATATGTTCTAGCTGAATGTGATTAACCGCCATATTGATGTTGGCAGGGAAAACCGCAATAAAAAGAGCAATAAGTCCCCAAGCAGCAGCTTGACTTACAGGCGGAACTAATAACCCAATACCACCCAAAATTTCATAAAAACCACTGAGATAAACTAATCCTAAAGGGTAAGGAAGTTGCGATGGCATAATTTTGACATAAGGTTCTGGAATCACAAAGTGTGTCACTCCAACCACAATGATGGATATAGCAAGGATGACGCGTAATGTTTCCTTATACTTCTTCATGGTTTTTGCTTCATTATATACTTGCTCTTATTACTTCAGTTTGACTGACGGATGTTAATCTGCAATAAAATTCCCTGATCTCTAAAGCCAACCAGCACAGCTATTCCATCTTTGACGAAAAGTGGACGTTTGAGCAGCATTGCGTCGTGAGTGAATGCATCAACCCACTGTTGATCACCCCAAGTCTTCTTTTCATCTCCTAAAGCGCGGTAGGATTGACCAGAGGTGTTTCGCATAGGAGCAAAACCCAAAGACTTTACCCAGTTTTGAATCATCTCATGAGTCGGTGGAGTATCTTTAGTGTTGATAAACTCATGGTCAATGTTGTTGTGTTGAAGCCACGTCAAAGCTTTTTTGCAAGTGCTGCAATTGGGAATTCCGTAGACTTGAATAGACATAAAAGAATTAAGCAACAATCTCCATATATATATGACATAGCAGGTGGAACTTCTGCCACCAATGCCTTGTCCTTGAATCTCTACGACATAAATTTAAGGGTAGCGATCGCTTTTAGTAATCGGTAATTCCAAGTATAGACCTCGTCGATCCATGATTCGAGGGTTCTGAAATACCAAGGAGTAGTTTTACTAACACTTTCATCCATAAAAAATATGAGCGATGCCTTTAGCCGACTTGCACCCTTCATCCAAGAATATATTTATCATCACCAGTGGACTGAATTACGTCCAGTTCAAATTGCCGCTTGTCAAGTTATATTTGACACTGATGCTCACTTGCTAGTTACTGCTGCAACTGCTGCTGGTAAAACAGAAGCAGCTTTTCTACCAGTTTTGACTCTATTACATGCCAACCCTGCCGCCACAATTGGCGCATTATATATTAGTCCAATAAAAGCTTTAATTAACGATCAATTTGAGCGTCTCAACGACTTACTCAAAGAAGCAGATATTCCAGTTTGGCACTGGCACGGCGATGTTTCACAAACTCGAAAAAACAAGCTTTTAAAGAATCCTCAAGGCATTCTCCAAATTACCCCCGAATCTCTAGAAAGTTTGTTAATTAACAAAAATAACGACTTACTTCGCTTATTTGGTGATTTAAGATTTGTCATCATTGATGAAATTCACGCCTTTATGGGTTTAGAACGCGGTTGTCAAATTATTTGCCAATTACAACGTTTAGCAAAGTTAACGCAAAAACAACCGCGTCGTATTGGTTTGTCGGCAACTCTTGGTGATTACTCAATAGCTGAAAATTGGCTGCGATCGGGAACAGATAAGCCAGTAATTACACCAAAAATTGACGGTATAAAACGCCAAATAAAACTAGCTGTAGAACATTTTTATATTACTGATGAAATAGATGAATCAGAAGCGACAGCAGATGAACAATATATTTTCAACCTCAGCAAGTATCGCAAATGCCTAATATTTGCTAATAATCGCACACGAACCGAATCTGTAATTGCATCTTTGCGACAAATTGCCACACAACAAGGATTACCAGATATATATCATGTGCATCATGGGAGTATATCTGCTAGCTTACGACAAGCTGCTGAAAACGCAATGCGTGAACCCAACAATCCAGCTGTTACCGCTGCCACTCTAACTCTAGAATTAGGGATAGATATCGGTCATTTAGAGCGAGTGATTCAGTTAGAATCACCCTTGTCTGTAGCTAGCTTTTTACAGCGCTTGGGACGCAGTGGTAGAAGAGGTGAAGCTGCTGATATGCGTTTCGTTTGCGCTGAAGAGAAGCCATTACCAGAAGATTCTCTGCCAGAACAAATTCCCTGGCAACTTTTACAGTGTATTGCGATAATTCAACTTTATTTAGAGGAACAATGGATTGAACCAATCAGACCAATTAAATATCCTTTGAGTTTGCTTTATCACCAAACAATGAGTATTTTAACAGCAGCAGGGGAAATTTCAACTAATGCTCTAGCTAAACAAATTTTTAGTCTGCCACCTTTTGCTGCGATTTCCAAAGAGGATTTACAACTATTACTACGCTATTTAATTGATATTGGTCATATTCAGCATACTGAACAAGGTAAATTAATCCTGGGTTTGGTAGGAGAAAAGGTGGTGAGAAAATTTCAGTTTTATGCTGTCTTTGCTGAACAGCAAGAATACATTGTTAAGCAAGGTTCAACAGAAATTGGCAGTATTGTCACGCCACTTCCTGTTGGTAATCAATTTGCTTTAGCTGGCAGAACTTGGGAAGTCGTAGAAGTTGACTTTAAAAAGAAGGCTATTTTTGTTAAACAAGCTGAGGGTAAATCTAGTATTTATTGGCGTGGTGGTGGTGGGACTATTCATACCAAAGTTTTGCAACGAATGCAGCAAGTCTTATTAGAAAATATTGAGTACAGTTACTTACAAACAAATGCTTTGCAACATTTGCGTCAAGTTCGTCAATTGGTGCAGCAAGTTGGATTAGATAAGCGGAATATTTTGCAATTGGAAAAAGGGAAATGCTGTATTTTTCCTTGGATGGGTACGGTTGCTTATCGTACCTTAGAAAGATTACTCAACTCGTACTGCCGGGAATCGTTGGAAATTACAAGTATTGGTGGAGTAAATCCCTATTATTTGACAATTAAATTAAGCAAGGATAAATTGAAATATCTTTATCGTGAGATTACTTCCTTGTGTGAACAAAGAATTACCTCAGAAGATTTAGTTAGTACTTCAGAAGCACCGGAAATTCAAAAATATGATGGTTTTATTCCTCATCCACTTTTATGGAAAGCTTTTGCTAATGATTATTTGGATATGACAGAACTGAAACAAGTAGTGGCATTATGGAGAGAATAAAAAGATAATTTGGAATTATTTAAAATCAGCTATTTTTTAATTAATTTGTGGAGCGATCGCAAATTATAATTTAAGATTTTTCCAGTATTAAAAAGTTGATATCCAGCGAAAAAGAAAGCAGATGATGCTACAACAACTAAAAGATTAACTGACGCGAACACATTGCCAGTAAAAGCTATGACTACAATTCCTAGCGCTATCAAAATCCATCCTAAGTTAGGGTTTATTCGCTGCTGACAAAGGACGAAAATACCGCAAATACATAGTAATAAACCAGGAATACCAAAAAATATACCAATACGAATATTTGCAGTTAAAATGATGATGCCTGCAACCATCAAAGCAAAGCCTATATACCTGGTTGTTTGATTCACCGGAGTTTGTCTGCTGTTCAGATCAATTTGAGGCTGCATTTTTGTAGAACTTGCAAAAGGAAGAAGATTTTGTTGATGTTGTATCTTACCTTGAAATATAAATGTAACTTTTTCCCCTTGACCAAGGTCTATTCTATCTCCTAAATTTATTTGACAGGGTGTTCTAGGTTCTAATCTAGTGTTATTGACAAATGTCCCATTAGAACTTCCTAAATCTTCAATAAAGTAATTATTTATATGGATTTGAATTCGTGCATGGATGCGAGAAACTACATCTGCATCTGGCAAGTTGGAAACATCAATATCCGGTGAAATTTGGTCATTTGGTTTACCGATATGAAACACCGCAGTATTTGGTGATAACTCAAAAGCAGTGTTGGTTTGGACATGAAAAAGCTCTAAACTCAGTCCTATAGCGTTGGATGTACTTAAATTTTGCATAGTTTTTAGTCAATAATTTCTCTAGACTTTTGATTTTTGCAAATTAGTAGACAATTTAAATCCGTTATGGCTTAACGATTCCCCCATCTGATGCAAAGGAATCTCAATCCAAACAAAACTCTATAGTAACGAGCCACGGTGCTACTAAGCACTTGTTCATAAAATTCAATTTAAATTATAGATAAGTAAGTTGGTGAGAATAATTCAAACTATATTAACTAATGTAAAAAATATTCAAATTACTTTGTACTGAGGGCTTTAGTCCTCAAAGTAAGGCTAAAGCCCTCACTACAAACCTTTAATTATTTACGTCGTCCTACTTACTTGATCTTAGAGTACCGAACGACTAACTGACCTTAGTCTGCTCATGTGGACTAAGGTCAGTTATCAGTTACGCATAACATGTGAGCAGAGGGCTATTTACATATTTTTTCTTAAACAAATGTCAAAGTACAGCTTTGCGTAAAATTGTGGCGTTTTTAAACGTAGAGTATTTTAAATTGGAATTTGAATCCAGAATTCTGTGCCTTTTCCTGGTTCTGATAGACAATTCAAAATTCCACCATGTTTTTCTACTACAATTTGGTAGCTAATTGACAGTCCTAGACCTGTTCCCTTTCCTACCTCTTTTGTGGTGAAAAATGGATCAAATAACCGCTTTTTAATGTCTTCTACCATTCCTAATCCGTTGTCGGCAATTCGGATAACAACAAATTTACTCTCTAAAATTTCAGTATGAATTATAATTTCCGGTTTATGATTTATTTTTATGCTAACCATTGACTCTTCTAATGCATCGATCGCATTAGTTAAAATATTCATAAATACTTGATTAAGCTGCCCAGGATAGCAATCAACTAAAGGCAAATCACCATATTTTTTAACTATAGATATATTTAAGCCAATTCCATTATTTTTCCAGCGGTGATGCAAAATTAATAACGTATTTTCAATTCCTTCATGAATGTCAACTAGTTTTTTCTCTGCTTCATCATAACGAGAAAAATTTCGCAATCCTAAAACAATTTCACGGATACGATTAGTACCCATATTCATCGAGGATAGGAGTTTAGAAAGATCGCTAGTAATGAATTCCAAATCAATTTTTTCAGCGAAATCTTCAATTTCTAGTTCCGCTTGGGGATAATGTTGCTGATAAAGGTGCAAGAGAGTTAACATCTCTTGAAAGTATTCGTTAGCATAGGTTAAGTTACCATGAATAAAACTAACTGGATTGTTAATTTCATGGGCCACTCCAGCGACTAATTGTCCTAAGCTAGACATTTTTTCATTTTGGATCAGTTGAGATTGAGTTTGTTGCAATTTATGCAAGGTTTCGGTGAGTTTTTCAGCTTGAGTTTGAGCCTCTAAAGTAGCAGCGCGACTTTGAGTATAAAGTTGTGCATGATCAATGGCGATCGCTAGTTGATCGCAAACAGCTTGTAACAGGTTAATTTCACTGTTATTCCAAACGCGATCGCCACTACAATGACTGCACACAATTGCCCCAATCTCCCCGGAATTACTCTTAACTGGTAGCATTAGTTGAGATGTGATCCCAAACTCAGTTAAAAGTTCTTGCGTATCATAATCAAGTTGTGATTTCCTATTAATATTTTCTATACAAATTAGCTCTTGAGAGAGAAGAGTTTGGGTCAAAAAAGTACTTTTTTGCAGTGGAATACTGCCTAACATACTTGCCAAGTTAGGGTTTCGCGCTTCATAGGTAATAGTCAAGCTTGGTTGGGATGGATGCGGTAAGTAACAAAGAAAGTAGCAACGGTCAATTTGTAATAAGCTGCGAATTTCATTCACAGCTGTTTCTAAGATCATATCTAGGTTAAGAGAACTGCGGATTTGGCTAGCTAAACGCAGTAATAAGGCTTCCCGACGGCTGAGGAGTTCTTCTCGCGCCCAGATTCGGTCAATAGCTACAGCAATATTATTAGCAATCCAATTTAATAGGTTATGAGTTGGTTCGGTAAATAATTGCTTGCTGAATAAAGCAATTATGCCAATTAATTGCTGCTCTACTATCAGAGGATAAGCAGAAAATCGAGAAATTGAAAATGTAGACTCGATAAGCTTTTCTGAATGATTAATTGATAATTCTTTGTTAAAAATAGCTTGATGGTTTTGAATCATTAAGCCAATACTATTATTGACTAAAGCGATATGTTCTGGGAAATCTTGAGTATCGCTCAAAGCACTACAAGTAATATCTGTGCAATGAACGCCAGCTTGCAATTGTAGCTGGTTTGTCTGTCGTTCAAATGTCCAGATACAAACAAAGCCGATATCAAGGTATTGGGAAATAGTATTTGTACAATTTTGCAGAATTTCTGGAAGTGTGCCACTTTGAGATAAAGCTAAACTGACTTCTGCACTCAAAACTGACAAGCGCGATCGCTCTAATAAAGCTAACTCTGAAAGCTTACGCTGTGTAATATCTGTCCGAATCGATACATATTGATAGGGCTTTCCATCTTGTCCCAACATTGGGGCGATCAAAGTATCTACCCAATAAAAAGTTCCATCCTTAGCTTTATTTTGAATTTCTCCTTTCCAAATTTTACCTTGGACGATAGTTTTCCATAAGGTTGTAAAAAATTCTTTTGTGTGGTATCCAGAATTGATAATTCGATGATCTTGTCCTAGAAGTTCTTGTGGAGAATATTTAGAAACTTCACAAAATAGGTCATTGACATAGGTTATTTTTCCAGCTCTATCAGTAATAGCTACCAGTGAATGGGCATTTAAGGCAAATTTAAAAGCTTCTAATTCTTGGACAGAATTTTTTAGTGCTATCTCATTCTCTTTGTTAAGAGTTATGTCACGAGCTACTGCATAAATCAATTTTTCTTCACTGAAACCAGTCGCATTCCACGATAGCCATTTGTAAGAACCATCCTGACAAAGATAGCGATTTTCAAAGCTAACCGCATCTACAGATTGTGTAATGTTTTGGGCTGCTGCAATAGTAGATTCACGGTCTTCAGGGTGAATAAATTCGATAAAGGGTTTAGCAACAAGTTCATGAATAGACCAACCTAGTGTTTTTGTCCATGTCGGATTTAAATACTTAAAATAACCATCAAAGTTAGCAATACACAATAAATCTATAGAGAGTGAGAAAAATCGAGAGTATTTTTCTTCAGATTTTTTATACTCAGATTTAACTAGTTTCATCAATTTTTTAGGTATGAATCTTTTTGGAGGAAGGTTAAATAAGTTAGTACGTTTTTTCAGAAGTTTAACAACCATTTTGATAGGATATATCAACCTAGAGACTCACCTAATATCTAGTTATGGCAAAGACTGTTTCGCTTACGAATGAAAACGTAGTTAACTTGATGTAGAGCCAATAAGTATCTACTAGTTTTTACTGAGTAAACCAGCTAGCGATTCACTTATTTCTCTACTAAATAAAGGTTTCCCTAAAAAACTGTAAAGTAAACATTTATATTTTAAATTTAAAATAAGAAGTGTTACGTCAACTGAATTAATCTGAATTTTTATCTGTAATTGTCCTTAAGTAGCTAAGGCATTAGTACCGCAAAGCGTAATTCGTAGTTAAGAATTCTATTACGAATTACGTTAGCATAGCGTTAGCGAAGTACGAGCGTCCGTAGGAGCGTCATTACAAATTATTTTAAGCAATACTCCCACGCTTTCTGGCTTCTTTGTAAGAAGTTCCCACGTTTTTCAAACCAGCTTTAATCATTTGTTGTTCGAGAAGAGCAAAGAAACGCGCTCTATCGCCACCTTTTACTACTGCTTGATTATGCGCTTCGGCGATCGCTACAGGATAACCATACCCTTTTTGTACTTGTGCTAACATCAGTCCCAGTGCTTGATCTAACATGGTTGTATTCTCTGCTACCCATGCTGGAACTTCGATCCTAGCGATTTCAGTGCCAACGTGGACGTAGCAAAAGTAAATTGTTTGATCGCCATAAAGTTCCAAAATGGGAGAATTGCTGCGCCACAAGGTACTACGTTGTCCTGGTTTGAGTCGGGTTCCCCAAACAGAAGTATCTCGCAACTGTTCAAAAATTTTACAAGCTACTTTTTCTAGCTGATTTGGGCAATGACTTTTACAGTCTGGCGCTGGATGGGGACAAGCTAATAACCGTAAAAAGTTCATTGTTTCGATGCTACGAGAGGCGCTAAGATAGCCCATCAACGGAATTCGAGCATCACGCATCTGCTGCCAAGCTTCCAGAATGGGCGGTAAAATGCGATCGCGTGCATCCATCGGCAATTGTTCTAAAAACCAGTAAATTAGCGAACCATCTACCATTGCTAGCGCTGGCGTTTCTCCTGACGCTGCACTACAGGCAAGTTCTGCTAACACCGTTGTTTCTGAAGCAGTGCGGCGAAAACTCATCCATTCCTCAGTTCTAATTCCCCACTGCCGAGACATATATAAATCTTCTGGGCGGTAAAATACTTCTGGCAAACTATCGAGTAGCGGATGGCGATTTTGTCCGTAGTGCAAGACGACTCTGCCAATATTTAGCAGATAACAGTAAGCAATTTCATGATGGTTGGGGGCAATTTGAGAACCATCGGTAGCGATGACAGTATGAATTTTTGGGGGAACTGGGATATCGATGCAGGTTTCTAGTGGCTCAATTGGGGTAGCATTAGCAAAGAGAATGCGATCGCGCCATTTTTCCTGGCGATCGATTAAATCTTGTTGACACTCGTAAGCATTTTTTAAATGTTGTTGTGCCAGTTCTAAACGCTGACGACTGGCAGCAGCTTCTAAAGTAAGATGCTGACTTAAACCCTGCATTTGTCGCGCCAGTTTTGTTAGATCAAGCATAAAAGTAAGTGTGAAGTGAGGAGTGAATACTTGTGAGTTATTATTTCACCTAATTTTATAAAACACATAGTTTGATTTATATAGATATCTTGCAAAAGTCCCTAACACCCCTCCCCTTAGTAAGGGGAGGGGAGACAAAGCATAGCTTTGGCGGGGGTGGGGTTCTTATTTGTGATTTATGCAAGAGGTCTAATAGACATGTCCAAAAATTAAATATGTGTTATTCAGAATCCTTGTAGAGACGTAGCACTGCTACGTCTCTTTTTCACTGGATATTTAATATATTAAAGCCAAGCTGAGAAATCTTTGGCAAACTGAGAAAGTGATAACAACTGAATTCGCGGATCGTTTTGAGCAGCTTCCCTTTCTGCTTGGGTATTATAGCCCCAGTCTGCAAGGAAAAGTTTCACATCCTCAAGGTCTGCTTGCTGTTGGACTATCTGTAATGTCTTGAGCCTATCTTCTACAAACCAGAGACTAACTGGCTTGTCTTCTGCTGACTGGATTAATTCTCGCAAAATTTCATATTTGAGACGCTTGACTTCTTTCCCAAAGATTGCTTCTGGTGGTAAATTCACTCCTTCTTGTTGCAACAACTGCTGTACAAAACGCCCTTCTTTAGTTGTCACAATATAGAGCTTAACTCCATTGTCAATAGTTAATTTTATTTTTTCTACTACAGCCGGATAAAATCTATGCAGACTCAGCCAACTACCTAAATCCGTAGTAATCCATTCATCTCGCTGGTTATCTAGTTTCGCACCAATTTCTCTTGCTTGTAGCTTGTCATTTAACAAAATTTTTGGGGCAATGCTTATCCATTCATGAAGAATCTTTTCGTCAGGAATTCCATCTATCAAGGCTTTAATTAAAATGGGCATTTCCCAACCCGTTTCAATAACAGGCCTTAGTCGATAGAATCTCAAAGCTAAATCATCTGGCGGTGTGTCGTTAGCAGAAGACCAAATTTCACAGTAGGTACGCCATGCTACCTCAAAATATTCAATTAATCCGTCGCAAATCACTCCATCAAAGTCCAGGGCTAAAATTTTGGGACTACTTGCGGTCATTGGTTTGAGAATGAAACTGCTGTTGTCAGCTTATCCGACAAATTTAAATCATGCAGTATTTTTTGTTAGTCTTTTATAATTCATAACTTGCGGAAAAAGTATGGTGGGATTGTGACATTTGATTGGTTACTGGTGGGTTAACGAGGATCTACAGCAGGTTTGCGATCGACTAAACGAATTTGGTTTTGCTTGACTACTACAGTGATTAGTGGTAAAGAACGTTTAGCTGGCCCATGAACAACTCGACCCTGAGAATCGTATTGAGATCCATGACAAGGACAAATAAAGTGATTCTTCTCAAGATCCCACTCGACTGTACATCCTAAATGGGTGCAGATTGGACTGATAGCGTACTCAGCAATTTGTGGCCCGTCTTGAATAATCAGATAATCAACGCTACGATCTGGCAAGCCTTTTACCAGAATCGGAATTCCTGACTTTGCGGTTGCTAATAGTGCATTATCCTCAATTTGCTTGCCATCTTCAGTCAGTGCCACCGATCCTGGAAGATAATTTTGACAGCGTGAATTCTTTGGATAAAGTGAGCAAAGGGTTTCTAAGTCTATCTCACGACTTTGGCTGACTTTGGGAAATAGATATCCGATAGCTACTGATGCAACTGTAGTACCTAGCATATAGGTTAAGAAATCCCGGCGCGTTTTTATCTTCGCTGGAATTTTGCCATTACTAGAAGAATGTTCCATGATGATTCGATTTCCCGACAAAGGTCTACTAATATACTACGGTGCGATCGCATTAATATTAATGTACATTTGTGTTTGCTATGGGTTCATTTTCATAAAATTTGCTTTTTTTAAGAGTTGCGCCTGAACTGTAGTTTTTAATTATTATTTATTCCTGGAGTATGAGGTTATTTATAAGCTTCAGAGCTAGGCTATAACCTAAGATATGTTCCCTCACAAAATCTATTCATCAAAATATATTCTCAAACTCTCTCCAGAGAAAGAACTCTTTATGCCTTTGATTTTTTAAGCTGTTCTTAGTCAAGTTCTATATTTTAATAACTGAAAGCGCCATGAGTGATAAGAATCAAGAAAATCAAATTAATCAACCAGTAAGTGAAGATCGGGATTCTCGTGAAAAGCCAGATGTGAACGAAAGAAACTTAACCGCGAATCCAGGAGATAGAATTTCTGATCAGCCTCAATCAATTGAAGAGAAGGCTAAACAGGCAGCTGTTGATGATGTACCAGATATTACAGGTGACAGAATCACAGTCCCGACTTACTTCGTTGTGGATGAACCCAACGGCGAAAAGAAGGCACTCCACCACGTTAAAGATGCTGAAGAAATCTCCGACGTAATTCGGCAGGCACGACTTGACGAAAATGGAAATCGAATTTGGTAGTAGTTGTTTATGGAAGACGCAGGGATACAGAGAAGTTATCAAATACTCTCTGCTTCTTTGCGTCTCGCGCTGACAGCAGATTGAAGATATTTTCCTCTGCATTGGAATACACTCTAAATTAAATCAGAATCTTTAGTTGTATTATCATTTATTTCGCTCCGAATCTTTGTAACTTCTTTTCTTATTTCTTCTAGTGAGAACTCAGTTCTTTTTGTCTGTAGTCTAAGCCTTTTATATGCTTCATCTAGTGGGTAATGCATTACTTCCATTTTTCCATCTGAACCACTGAGTCCATTGATATTCTCCATAATTGACACCGTTTCTAATTCAGCTTCTAACTGCTCAATCGTTGACAAATTACCTTGCAAAGCCTCCGGCAAAATATCTTGTAGCTGATACACAGAAACACCAATTTGCTTATGCATATCTCGTAGAGAATATTCGGCAATTACCTTATTTTTACTCTTGCACAAAATCATCCTGTAGGCTGATCATCTGGTTGCCTTAATAAATCATCCACCGCACTAACATAGAAATTCATCTTACCGGAATACTCTGGTTTGAACTCTTCAATTTTTAGGTCAATCACTATATAGCAGTGTAAATGTGCGTGGTAAAACAACAAATCAATATAAAAGTCTTCACCACCAACTTCAAGATGGTATTGACTACCTAAATAACCAAAACCAATTCCTAACTCTAGTAAAAAATCACGGATGTGGTTGATTAAAGCACGTTCCAAATCGCGTTCCAGAAAATCTTCCCCTAAATTGAGAAAATCAAAAGTGTAGGGGTATTTTAACAATTGCTGTACTAATTCTGATTGTGCTTGAGGTAAAGTGCGGTTAAAGTTGGTGGTTACTTTACCCTGACGGTGATATAACTTGCTTTCAATCTGGTGAACTAAAATATTCCGACTCCATCCATGCTGGATAGTTTGTTGTACATACCACAAGCGTTCTGTTTGGTCTTTAACAGTATCCAAAATCCGAACATTATGACCCCAGGGAATTAGTGCAACAACTTGTTGCACTAATTGCTCATCTGGATAAGCTTCGGCAAATGCTATAGCAGAATTCAAAATTTAGGAGTAAAACACTCTTTCTAGCTGGGTAATAGACTTAGCTTGTTTACCTCACCAACTTGAAACTTGCTGTATACAAGTATCCAGCATTCTGTCAGGATTTTTGCTGTATCGGCGAAAGAAGGCTGTGAGTGAAATTTGCCATAATTTACGCAAGAGGGATCGCCACAACTTCAATATTTTTTCATTAAAAACATTTTTTAGCGCCCAAAGATTAAAATTTCTAAGAAGTCATCACTTGTACCTTTGACATCAGAGTGTATAGTCTGAATAATGTTCTTACGTAAAAATCCATACTTATATATAGACTCATATTTGATTTTTGCTAAATAGACTCAGAGCAAAACCCGATCGGGCTTGCTCTCGGTTAGCTTGGCTTTTAAAAATCAAATGTGATTGTTATATAAACTGGTATTAATAGGGTTGCATTATGCATTTCTCGAATTCAAGAACCAGCTTAAAAACTCGTCAAAAAAACAATAAAATAGGTACATTTATTTTGACTCATAACAAAATTGTACTGCTTACTGGATATTTAATCACTCTACCAATTTGTACATTGATAATTTTATCCTTATTATTACCCTTATTCAGTGCTAGCTTATTTGCTTGCATTGGAAACTCGTACCACTCTACATCGATTCCTTGGATAGATAATGCATCTGAATGCGAACATACTGGCAGAAATTGGAGCGATCGCAAGTGTTGGGATAATGAACACAATCCTATGTTCTGAATGGAGATTGCACTCATAAGGTATACAAACAATTAGAACTATTGCCTAATTTGACAAAACAGGCTAACAGCTTTGGAGTTAGATCAAAATGGATCTGTAACGCTGTGTGTAACTTTTACTCAAACCTAACCTCCCAGGCCCCTTTCATTTGTTGATTGCAAAATAATCATCATTAATATGCAGTTATCGCATTAATACGGATTTACTATAGCTTCATAGATGCGATTCTAAATGAGGGAATAAAGATGGATACCCCTGGTGTTTACCAGGGGCTTTTTATTTGGCAGCTACGCCTTAAACGTCAACACCGGACTCAATCGCGCCACAACGTCTACCATTTCTGCCTCAACCTGCACATCAATCACAGACTGAATCGGTTTGTAGGCAGCAGGTGCTTCCTCAATTCGGCGTTCTTCACGCAGGGTAATGCAGTCTACTCCGGTTAATCCCAGTTCTGTCTCACTTTGAGATGCACCTTTGCGACTAAGATCGAAGCGAGAACGAATTCTTCCCGCCCCATGTGAAGCCGAATTACAAAATGCTGCATTCCCTCTACCCACCATCAGATAAGAATAAGCACCCATTGAACCAGGGATAATCACTGGTTGCCCTGTATGGGCGGGACAAGCGCCCTTGCGTGTTACCCATCCTTCACCTTCTGACAAGGTGATGTTATGGGGTAAGTCATAAACTAGAGGTGCTTCCACATCTTTGTATACTTCCCGTAAACGCAGACGTAGCAATTCTGCTAACAACAGGCGATTGATAAAGCCATAGTTAGCAGCAGTGGCTTCAGCTTGCAGGTAACTGGCAACTAGTTCAGGGTGAGAATAAATAGAGAGAGGAAAAATCTGAGAATCAGGGTACTTTAGACCTTTCTGCCAAGTTGCCTTAGCTTTATCTCGCCACATTCCCCCAATATACTTACCCACGTTTCGAGAACCAGAGTGAATCATAAAAGCTAGCTGTCCCTCGCGCACTCCCCAAGCGTGGGCAAGTGGGCGATTTTCGACTTTATCAACCTGTTGCACTTCGACAAAATGATTGCCGCCGCCAATGGTTGCCAGTCCGCCATCGCGTACTAGTCCAGCATCGGGAACCAATTCTTCAGGTGCAAGTTTCCAGTCACCATTCATTGAACCACCTAAGAAGATGCGTTCGCTCTCTTGGGCAAGTTGCTGCAAATCAGATTTGACTACGCTCCCCGTAGCCCTATCTAGCATGGCATCCAGGCAACCGGGAACTCCATATTGAAACAAAGCTTGCATTGCGTGAGCAGTCATCGTCACATCACGTGTACCGAAGAAGTAATCCCCCTTCATCCGTTCTACGAATTGGTCGCGCTTTGCCAGGAATTCTTCAATTGTCAAATCAACGACATGCAGGTGCATTCCACAATTGATGTCAGAACCAACAGCACCAGGAATAACTTGACCCACAGTTTCTATGACTGAACCAATGGCAACACCCGCATCACCTGGGTGAAAGTCAGGCGTAGCACAGGCACGACAAACGCATCCACCTGACGGGTGACGGACGCTTGCTAAATTTGCTAACTGCTTCAATGCCTTAGCTTCTACGGGGAAGTCTTCAGGTAGTAGTACTTCTGCTACAGGGGCATCAGGAGAATTAACTAAACGAACTGAATAAGTGCGATTGTTATAAGTTACATCCAAACCCTGCCGCTCTAAAGCACGCAGGAGACGTTTCAGATTTTTTGGCTGCATGAAAACTCTAAATAAGGTCTTAAAAAAGACCTTTTGTTGTGAAGAGATGAGGAGACTTGGGTTCAGCAGCCGCGTCTCAATTAGTGCGGAAGGTCATTTTCCCAGAACTGTTGGGAAAACAACAGGTTAATTCTGACTAATGTGGTTATATAGCCTTAATAACACACAGTTTCATCGGATGACAAGTGTTTTGTAGTACGTTGTATTTTGGATGGGCAATGGTTACTCAGTCAAACCAAAGTTGTAAAGAAATTTGAAGTTTAGCGAAAAACTTTTAAAAATCTCTAGACTCTCCAGCCGGCTAGAGAGTCTAGGATGAATTCAAGGCGACTCTCAACCAGAAATTTCTGATGTGTGAGGGATACGTCTCAGTCATCCAGCTCGATCTGGCTAAGTTGTTCATTTTATCCCGTAAATCTATGACTCTCCAACTCACAGTTCCCAACATGGCTTGTTCTGCTTGTGCAAGCACCATCACCAAAACACTTCAGGCAGTCGATGCCAATGCTAGCGTTCAGGCCGATCCAACAACCAAGCTTGTCAGTGTAGAAACTCAAGCATCAGAAACAGCAATTAAGGAAGCGTTAGCTGCTGCGGGTTATCCAGTTGCTTAATATTTTAACAAGAAAGCAGGAGGCAGATAGCGCAGCGTAAAGCCTTCTCTTCTCCTTCTCCTGTCGGAGACGCTGCGCGAACGGAGATAACGCGAACGAGAGGCTTCTCTTTCAGAGACGCTAACGCGAACGGCAACGGCATAGCTTCTCTTAGAGCGAGTCCGCAAGCGTCGGACAAGGAGGCAGAAGGAATAATGTCTGGAGCCTCCTGCCTCTTTCACGCTCCTCTCACACCAATCACAGGGGTTTATCTATGGATACTCTCACACTCAAACTCCGAGGCATGAGTTGTGCCGCTTGCGCCAACAACATCGAAAAGGCAATTCGCTCTGTTTCTGGGGTAATTGACTGCAACGTTAATTTTGGAGCAGAGCAAGCTACCATCAAATACGATCGCTCTCTAGCGAATTTAGAGAAAATCCAAGCTGCGATCGCATCTGCGGGATACTCTTCTGACTCACTCCAGGAAGAATTGCTTTCCGAAGAAGATGATGCTGAGAAAGCGAGTAGGCAAGCATTACAACGCCAACTCTCCCTCAAGGTAGTGGTGGGAGGTGTAATCAGCATTTTCCTACTTTTGGGGTCGTTGCCCATGATGACTGGACTGAACTTACCCTTAATTCCAAGCTTCTTGCAAAATTCTTGGGTGCAGTTAGTGCTGACAACACCCGTCGTGTTCTGGTGTGGTGGATCTTTTTACCGGAATGGCTGGAAATCCCTCAAGCGCCATACGGCGACGATGGACACGTTAATTGCTTTGGGTACAAGTGCAGCGTATCTATATTCTTTGTTTGTCACTGTTTTTCCAAGATTTTTTATTACTCAGGGCTTAATACCTCATATTTATTATGAAGTCGCCGCCATTGTCATTACCTTAATTTTGTTGGGGCGTTTGTTAGAAAATCGCGCTAGGGGACAAACTTCTGAAGCTATCCGCAAACTCATCGGACTGCAAGCTAGAGATGCCAGAGTTATCCGTGATGGTAGAGAAATTGATGTTCCCATCGCCGAAGTCAGAATCAACGATGTGATTTTAGTGCGTCCTGGTGAAAAGATTCCGGTAGATGGCGAAGTGATTGCAGGCGCTTCGACAGTAGATGAAGCGATGGTGACGGGTGAAAGTTTGCCAGTCAAAAAGCAGCCAGGAGATGAGGTGATTGGGGCGACGATTAACGGTGCGGGTGCATTTCAGTTTCGGGTGACACGAGTCGGAAATGATACATTTTTGGCTCAAATTGTCAAACTAGTGCAACAAGCCCAAGGTTCTAAAGCACCAATTCAGCGTTTGGCAGATCAAGTCACAGGATGGTTTGTACCAGCTGTAATTGCGATCGCGATCGCTACTTTCGTGATTTGGTTTAATTTCACAGGCAACCTTACCCTAGCAACAATGACAACGGTGGGTGTACTGATTATCGCTTGTCCTTGTGCTTTGGGTTTAGCTACCCCCACATCTGTAATGGTAGGGACGGGCAAAGGTGCGGAAAATGGCATCTTGATTAAAGGCGCTGACAGTTTAGAACTAGCACACAAAATTCAAACCATCGTTCTAGATAAAACCGGCACTTTGACTCAGGGTAAACCTACGGTTACAGACTTTGTAACTATCAACGGCACAGCTAATGGTAATGAAATCCAGCTTTTACAATTAGCAGCAACGGTGGAACGCAATTCTGAGCATCCTTTAGCTGAAGCGGTTGTAAAATACGCCCAGTCTCAAGAAGTGAGTTTAATAGATGCAAAGAACTTCGTGGCTAATGCAGGTAGTGGTGTCCAAGCAGTTGTTTCAAATCAGCTTGTGCAAATTGGTACACAACGCTGGTTAGCAGAACTTGGAATTAACACCATGAGTCTCCAGCAGTATAAAGATGCTTGGGAAGCGGCTGGTAAAACAGTCATTTTGATTGCTGTAGATGGGGAACTACAAGGAATAATGGGTATTGCCGATGCCCTAAAACCTTCGTCAGCAGCAGTGGTGAAAGCCTTACAGAAGTTAGGTTTAGAAGTAGTAATGCTTACCGGAGATAATCGTAAAACTGCTGATGCGATCGCTCTACAAGTTGGCATCCAGCGAATCTTTGCCGAAGTGCGTCCAGATCAGAAGGCGGCGATTATTCAATCCCTGCAAAGAGAGCAGAGGGGCAGGGGTGCAGAGGTGCAGAGGGGCAGAGGAGTAAGGGGAGAGAATTCTCGTAAATTCTTACTCAAAACTCAGCACTCCCTTGTCGCAATGGTAGGTGATGGCATAAATGATGCGCCAGCGCTAGCACAGGCTGATGTCGGAATTGCCATTGGGACGGGAACAGATGTAGCGATCGCAGCTAGCGATATCACCCTAATTTCTGGAGATTTGCAAGGAATTGTGACAGCAATTCAACTAAGCCGCGCCACCATTAACAATATTAAGCAAAATCTCTTCTTTGCCTTTATTTACAACGTCATTGGTATTCCTATTGCGGCAGGAATTCTGTTCCCCATCTTTGGTTGGTTACTTAATCCAATTATCGCCGGGGCAGCGATGGCTCTTTCTTCGCTGTCTGTTGTTAGCAATGCCCTTAGATTGCGTAACTTTCAACCAAAAACTACCTCATAATTGCAGGGTAATTTAGCAAATGTTCAGTAAAAAAATGCTTTGGGGAAGCCTGATAGCTTTAGTGTTTCTCACTAGTACATCAGGTGTAACATTAGCAGAAATGCCAGCCCATTCATCAGAGCAAACCAGCCAATTTCAAAGCATTGAGCAACCTTTGGGCTTAAAAATTGGTGTTGCGATCGCAGGTTTAGCCTTAATTGGACTAGAGTTGTGGTGGTTTCTTGTTTATAAAAGTCCTGATTCCTGATTGGTGTCAGTCCTGAGAGGTGTTTTGAATAATCGGACAAATTGTCTTCTCATAATGGTCGCTGATGTTCTTCCAGCCTGAAAGTAATCCTTTTATTTCAGAGCGTAAAGTTAACAGCTGATCGATTTGGCGATCGATCTGCAAGACTTTATCTTCAAGCTTTTCTTTGATTTCACCACAGGGAGTTTGCCCTTGGTCGTAAACCTGAAGAATATTTCTAATCTCTTCTAGGCTAAGACCAAGATTTTGCGCCCTTTTAATGAATGCTAGACGAGTTAGCACATCCAATGAAAACTGGCGAAAGCCTCCCTCTGTTCGTCTCAATGAATTGATTAAACCTAAACTCTCGTAATAACGAATTGTCCTAATGGGTATTCCAGTTAAATCTGTTACCTGACCAATTAAAAGCAGTTTTTTCTCTTGAGTTAACATGGTAGATTTTCCCAACTCTTGTAATTATTATTACATATTTTGCTAAAGTTCAAGTGCTTTGAGAGTCAAACAAAATATTAGCATCAGTGTTGGAACTTTTTATCTAATTAGAGATTTTACTAAGTTGTAAATTTTCAAATATCTATTTTAAATGGATATTTGGGATTTAGCTGATATTAAATTGACATAAGTTTGACATTTATAATAATATTTGTTCAATATTTTACCTGATGATTTTTATCCATTTTTTGAGTAGCTGTTTCTCATGGTACTGAAAGTAACTGTTTTTTTGAAGTTTTCATGTTACTTCTAGATCAACTGCTTCACTTCAAGTGAAACCATAAAAATGAATCTCAACTCGCAGGCTTTTAGCTCAATCCGTAAACCTAAAATTTTCAATAATCCAGAGCGTTTTATTGAGGGATGGTATTGGGTAATACCCTCTCAAAATCTGCGGGTGGGTGAAGTAAAACCTGTCACGATTTTGGGTAGAGAATTAGTAATTTACCGTGGTAAAGACAAAAGAGTAGTTACCTTTGATGCCTACTGTCCACACATGGGCGCTCATCTTGCTGAAGGCAAAGTTGAGGGGAATGCACTACGTTGTTTTTTCCACCACTGGAAGTTTGATGCTGAGGGGATGTGTATTGATATCCCATGTTTAGATGTACCACCTTCCTTAAAGTTACAAACTTGGCCCACTGCTGAGAAGTATGGGATGATTTGGGTTTGGACTGGAGAAATACCGCAACAACCTCTACCTTTTGTTCCAGAGTTAGAACAAAAAGAGTGTCATGTCGCCATCCATTCCCACTTCTTGCTGAACTGTCACCCCAATGTGGTAATGATTAATGCAATTGATGCTCAACACCTCAATACAGTTCACAAATTGCCACTAGAAATTATTTTTGAAAGACACGAACTAAACGAGAATGCGATTATCTTCAGTAATACTACACCCATAAAAGATAATTTCTTTTTGATTAAGCTTATCCGTCTTTTCTACAAAAATGTCATAACTTACAGTATTTGTTATTGGTACGGTAGCATTGGCATTGTGACACTTGGCCCTGATTTCTTCCATGTCCACATGATGGTTGCAGTTCGCCTTCACGAAGGCGGAAAAACTGAAGGTCAAGTTGTGTTGATGACTAAAAAACGTAAAGGAATTTTTGGTTGGTTATGCAATCGAGTTGTGCTATGGCTGACTAAGATTGCAGCTAAGTACTTTCTCATGGGTGACATCAAGATTCTTCAAACAATTCAGTTTGATTTGAAAACTCCTATCAAAGCAGATCACTCAATTATGCAGTTTATTAACCATGTTGAAAAACAGCAATCCCTAATGTGGGGGACTTGGCAAGAAATGCGATCGCGCGATGTGGAGAGCAAGCCCAAGCGTGAAAGATGGCAAGATACAATGAGTAATGACTAACATCATGTCTATATGACCAAAATTCCGTCAGACTGCTGGGCCAAATAAACGCACATGATATCATAACTATTGTCAACAATCTTTGCAACACATGAATCGTTTGTAGGGGCGTATAGATGTACGCCTCTAGCAATGAATATCTAGCAGATATTTGGCGAAATGGTATAACAATTAATAAAGGTTAAAAGTTCAACAAAGTTACTTCTAACTTTTAATCGATTTTTTACTGGACTACTAGATAAATAAAAAGAAGTGGCAAAGCCACTTCCTAATTCCCAGGTAGAACCTAAGTTATGAGTATAACGACTACAAAGAATTGAAATAGTATAAACAAACACCAATTAACTGAATATCTCTATTTTCCTTGTTTCTAGGTGAGTAAATCCTGATTTACATGCACGAAATAACTGTATATTTACATAAGTCTCATGATTGCAATCCAGACTCAATTTTATCTAGTTCATCGCTAAGATGTGCCAGTTTTGTCTGTTCATCAAGAAGTTGCTGTTCTAATTGAAACTTAACTAACCTGAGTTCGGGATAAGGAAAGGGACAGGTAGTAAGCTGAAAATAGCGTTAA
>NZ_JABXKL010000010.1 GCF_017114995.1 Nostoc sp. NMS9
CAAGCACGGTTTTGAAGACCAACGGGGTTGGTGACAACCTCGTTGAGTTTAATGATGACCCAACAATCTTAAATTGGGCAGCAGCGAGCGATCGCATAATCCTCACTCATGACCGTGCAACGATGCCAGATTTCGCTTACGAGCGATTGTTAAAGGGAGAGCAAATGTTGGGTTTGTTCGTAGTCAACGATCGGATGCCGATTAGACAAGCAATTGACGAATTACTGCTGCTGGTTAATTACAGCGATCAGTTGGAGTGGAAAGGGATTGTCCTATATTTGCCCTTATGAAACAATACGGTTCAGTTAAGGCTAAAATCCTTTGTCAAATTCAATTTTTTTAACGAACCACAGAGGCACAGAGGACACCGAGAGAAGAAAGAAATGCTTAACCCAAGCGTATTGCCTTATGAAATATAAACCAATACCGTTCAGTTAGGTCAAAAATCAGTAGCCAAAATCCACATTTCTGGGAGAACACACTCATGAACCTTTCAGAACTCTTCATCCGTCGTCCAGTCATGACCACCTTGGTAATGATGGGTATTCTTATCTTCGGTCTCATGAGTTATCTACTATTACCCATCAGTGCCCTACCCAACGTTGAATATCCTTTTATTTCTGTCTCTGCTAGTCTCCCTGGTGCTACCCCAGAAACAATGGCATCTTCAGTCGCCGCACCCCTAGAAAGACAGTTTACCGAAATTGCCGGACTAAATTCATTCAATTCCACCAGTTCAACTGGTAGCACCAACATCTCCCTACAATTTGATTTTAGCCGCAGAGTGGAAGATGCCGCCAAAGATGTACAGGCAGCCATCTCCGCAGCAGCCGGACAACTGCCCGCCGGAATGCCTCACCCCCCTACATACCGCAAAGTTAACCCATCTGTCTCACCGATTCTCTTTCTCTATATGTATTCTGAGACACAACCAATCTCGACAGTAGATGAATACGCGGAGGTAACAATTGGTCAGCCAATCTCAATGATTGATGGTGTTGCTCAGGTACAGGTTTTTGGTCAACAGCAATATGCAGTCCGCGTCCAAGTTGACCCGCGAGAGTTGGCATCGCGGGGAATTGGTCTAAATCAGGTAAAAACTGCAATTCAACAGGGAAATGTCAACTTGCCAATCGGCAGTCTCTCTGACACTTACAAAAGTTATACGATTCAGGCGAACGGTCAACTCACCGATGCTGCCAGCTATCGCCAGCTAATTGTAACTTACAAGAATGGTGCGCCCGTGCGGCTCCAGGATTTGGGGCAGGTGATTGACAGTGAACAAAACGTCAAAGTCTCGAATTTGTATAGCGATGACAAGGTGACAAACCGCCATTCTGTTGTTCTCGCTGTACAGCCGCAGCCAGGAGCTAACACGGTAAATATTGTTGATGCAATTCAGAAACTTTTACCTACACTCCGCGAACAAGTTCCCAAATCCATTGAGATGGGGATTATGTACGATCGCTCCCAAACTATCCGAGCCTCTGTCAATGATGTGAAATTTACCTTGGTTCTCTCGGTTTGTCTAGTTGTCTTGGTGATTTTCTTATTCTTGCGTGACATAACAGCTACCCTAATTCCCAGTTTGGCGCTACCTGTAGCCATCATTGGCACTTTTGCTGTCATGTATCTGTCGGGCTTCTCCTTAGACAACCTCTCACTCATGGCGTTGACCCTTTCAGTGGGCTTTGTCGTGGATGATGCGATCGTTGTGTTGGAAAATATCGTCCGTTATCGAGAAATGGGCGAATCTCCGCTAAACGCGGCATTGAAGGGATCAAAGGAAATTAGCTTCACCATTTTGTCAATGACCCTTTCCCTAGTGGCGGTGTTCATTCCGATCATGTTCATGAGTGGAATAATCGGTAAATTATTTCATGAATTTGCCGTGACGATCGCTGTGGCAATTTTGGTTTCGGGTTTTGTTTCCCTCAGTCTCACCCCCATGTTGTGCAGTCGCTTTCTAGGTTCACATCAGCAAAGACCAAATCTGCTGTATCGAGTCTCAGAACGGGCATTTGATTTACTACTGCAAGGATATGATTGGACGCTCAAGCCTGTATTAAAATACCGCCTAATGACACTCATTGGTTCTGGCATTCTGCTGGTAATGACCGTCTATTTGTTCGTCATCGTTCCCAAAGGATTTATTCCTACTGAAGACACCGGACAACTGATGGCGAACACGAAAGGAGCGCAAGATATTTCTTTTGATGATATGCGGCGTCACCAGCAAAAGGTTGTTGACATCATTCGTAAAGACCCCAATATTGAAGCAGTTGACTCGATTGTGGGTGCAAGTGGGCCGAATGCATCAGTCAACTCCGGGCGAATTACGATTCGGCTCAAGCCGCGTTCTCAACGTCAACTGAGTGCTGACGAAATCATTCAAGAGTTAACCCCCAAGTTGAGACGTGTAGTTGGGGTTAAGACATTCCTCCGCTCTCCGCCAGCTATTCCCATCGGCGGTCAACAAACTAATTCTACTTATCAGTTCACATTGCAGAGCTTGAATTTACAGGACCTGCGCCAATACGTTCCTAAACTTGTAGATAAAGTCAAAACCTTACCAGGACTCCGGGACGTTGATAGCGATTTACAACTGAGCACTCCCCAAATCCAAGTCAAATTTGACCACAACAAAGCCGCAACCCTTGGAATTACCGCCCAACAAGTTGAACAAACCCTCAGCGCTGCCTATGGTTCCAGCCAGGTTTCTACTATCTATACCCCAAATGACCAATTCTATGTAATCTTGGAAGTAAAACCGGAATTTCAACGAGATCCTAGCGCCCTGTCGATGCTCTATGTGCAATCGAGTACTGGGAAACTTGTTCCCCTGAGTGCGATCGCTAATATCACTCAAAATGTCGGCCCCCTTACCGTTACTCACGTTGCTCAACTCCCCTCTGCAACTATCTCTTTTGACACCCTCCCAGGAACGTCTCTCAGTCAAGCTACTGATGCTATCAAGCAAGCAGCCAGTGAGGTGCTACCCTCAACAATTACTCCCAGCTTTCAGGGTTCAGCCCAAACCTTCCAACAGTCCTTCAATGATTTAGGTGCGCTGTTGTTGGTGTCTATTTTAGTCATCTACCTGATTCTCGGTATCCTCTATGAAGATTTCATTCACCCAATCACCATTCTTTCCGGTCTACCTTCGGCGGGTTTTGGCGCATTACTGACACTGCTGATTTTCCAGGTTGATTTAAATCTTTACTCTTTCATCGGCATCATCCTGCTAGTGGGCATCGTCAAGAAAAACGGTATTATGCTGGTGGACTTTGCAATTGAAGCGCAACGAAAGGAAGGTAAAAATTCTTTTGATGCCATCTATACCGCTTGCTTGACTCGCTTCCGTCCAATTATGATGACGACGATGGCAGCTTTAATTGGGACACTCCCCATTGCTTTGGGGACAGGAGTAGGTTCAGAAGCGCGTCGTCCTTTAGGAATTGCGATCGTTGGTGGATTGCTGTTCTCTCAGATATTGACTCTCTATCTGACTCCAGTGTTTTACATTTATATGGAGGCGTGGCGGAAAAAGCTGAGTAGGCAAAATCAGAAAGCTGAAAAAAAGTATCTGCCAGCAGTTAAAAGTTAATGATAGTTTTTGGTAAAACCGAGCATGAGTAAAGCGATCGCTTTGCTTGACTTTATCCATTTTTCCCTTTCGGTGATCACAAAGGTATGCGATCGCTAAAAGATGCAGGCGATTAAAATTACGAACGCAGACATATTAACAATTCAAAATTCAAAATTAAAGACATTTTCATACCATTTCTTTGTGAGGCTGCGCCAAACCCTCTTAACTTCTTCTTTCTTTGTGTCCTTTGCGTCCAACTCTTACGAGACGCTGCGCGAATGCAGTTCGTTTTTTTTCTTGTATTTAAGTATGGTTTAGCGCATCTTCATACAGAATTGGTATCAGACGGGGATTTAAACCCCGACTGAAACTGACGCTAAGTGTAGACGTAGGGGTCTTATATCATGTCCGGCTAATTAGTTATAATTCCCTTTCTCTATGCAGAAAACCCAAAAACCCATCCCCTCTGCCCCTCTGCGGTCTTAATGATAAGTCTTTAACCGGACATGATATTAAACCCCTTGATTTACGATCAAATTTAGCCAACAACACCTGCAAACTATCCGCACCCATGTCAAAAGTTGAGAAACAAAACCCAACATTTACTCTATGCTAGAAGTAATACCAATTCTCTAAAATAAGGCAACAGATGTAAGCAGGGATTGCCTTGCTGCATCTAAATTTCTCAATTGCGAATTGGTATAATTGATTGAGCAATCGAATGCGAGGTGCTTAATGATCAGAGAATGGTAATTACGATTAAATTACTACAAAGTTCTTTTCAGTTAGTATTACACCACCAGATAGTTGTGCAAATTTTACCTGAGTAAATGTACCTGCACTGCCATCAAGGTCAAAATACAACGCACCTGTAATATTGTCATAGATAAATCGTTGATTGCTTGTTGTTGCAGATGTTCCGATGGTAAACTGACTTGTCTTAAGTGAAGGTGTTGACAACTTGCCATCAAAACCATAAGTCGATACCTGAATCAGTTCATTAGTGGCGTTGAAGTCATAAATATTATCAACGCCTTCATTGTAACTATCGAAAACAAAGGTATCAGTACCAGCTCCTCCAATTAGGCTATCATTACCATTGCCACCTATGAGAGAGTCATTGCCATTGCCACCTGTGAGGAGATTCTTACCAGAGCCGCCAAAGACGGAGATATAATCATTGCCATCGCCTCCAAAGAGCAGGTTATCGCCTGTTGAATCGTTAGCATTCAAGTAATCATTTCCTGCACCTCCGTTGAGGGTGTTATTACCAGACGAGCGAGAGTCGTTGGAGTCGTTGGAGTTGTAGCTGTAGTAGTCACCAGAAAGGTCAAGCTCATCATTACCATCGCCCCCAGAGAGCAGGTTATCACCTGTTAAACCGCCAGCCCTCAAGCGATCGTCACCCTCACCTCCTTCTAGGGTGTTATTGCCCTCTGATCGGGAGTCGTTGGAGTCGCCGTAGTCGTAGCTGTAAGAGCCAATAAGGTAAAGAGTATCATTGCCATTGCCACCAGAGAGCAGGTTATCGCCTTTTGAACCGCTAGCATTCAAGGTATCGTCACCTACACCTCCGTTTATGGTGTTATTCCCCAAGGAGCGAGAGTCGTAGGAGTAGCCGGGGAAAACAGAGCCAGAAAACTTAAAAAAGCCAGAGATGTCAAGCTCATCATTGCCATCACCCCCAGAGAGCAGGTTATCGCCTGTTGAACCGCTAGCATTCAAGCGATCGTCACCAGTACCACCGTCAAGAATATCATTGCCTGTAGTGCTAATGAGAGTATCATTTCCCACACCGCCAATGAGAATATCATTTCCTGCACCACCTCTCAAAAGGTCGTTACCACTTTTGCCGTCGATGATGTCGTCACCCCCTTGACCATTAATGACATCATTGGAGTTGTCAAAACCCGTAATGTTATTATCAAGCTCATTGAGGAAGGTAACAGTGTTCCTATTGAACAAGCTAGTTTGAGTGGAATTAGGATCAAACACATCAAAGCTGTCAACGATGCTGATTTGCCCATCAAACAGGATATTGCCAATAGCTGGCCGTGAAGAAGTTGCTGGCAGATTATCCAGGTTTTCTAACTTGAAGTTTTGCAGAATGACTTTGCTGTCATTACCAAAACCTTCAAAGGTAATTTCTAAGTTGTTACCATTTTGAGTTAATTGCAGATTTTGAGCAGTGAAGAGACTACCTGTACTAGAGAAACTACCTGTAAATTGCAAGGTGTCTGAAGAAGCAATCACAGTTTCTGAGGGATTTGAGCCTTTACCTACTGCACCGAAATCGGTGATCAGATGAATACCGTCGCCAGAGTTGTAAACAAATTTATCATTGCCAGCACCACCAGTTAAAGTGTTGTCATCACTCCCACCAGTTAGGATATCATTACCTGCATTGCCAATAATCGTATCTTTGCCATAGCCCCCAGATAGTGTATCGTTACTACCATTGCCAACAATCAAGTCATCGTAATATGTACCTGAGATATTTAATCGCTCTATATTCTTGTAGTCAACACGATTTGTGCCTGCCGTAATTGAGCCAATGTTAGTAGTGGCATTAAATGTCGTTGTTATACTTCCTGTAGAATTGCTGTAATCAACAGACAACACATCGTCACCGGCTCCCCCATCTATGGTATCTTTGCCACCATAGCCCGTAGAAAGCGTATCGTTTTCACTGTTGCCTACAATCAAGTCATCGTAAGATGTACCTGAGATATTTAATTGTTCGATATTCTTATAGTCAACACGATTTGTGCCTGCCGTAATTGAGCCAATGTTAGTAGTGGCATTGAATGTTGTTGTGATACCCCCAGCAGGATTGCTGTACCTGTAATCGACGGACAACACATCGTCACCCTTAGCTCCATCTATGGTATCTTTACCATCAGTCCCCGCAGAGAGTGTATCATTGCCATTGCTCCCCACAATAAAATCATCGTAGATAGTACCTGAGATATTTAATACTTCGATATTGTTGTAGCTAAGCCGATACGTACCCGCCGTAATTAAGCTAATGTTAGTAATAGGATTGAAAGTCGTTGTGATACCCCCTGTAGCAAACGTGTAATCGACGGATAACAAATCATCACCCTTACCCCCATCTACCGTTTGAGTCACTAAATCAGAGGTGAGAGTATCTAAAATTGTGAAGTCTAGATACAAGGAATCATTGCCATCGCCCCCAGAGAATAAGTTATTCCCTGTGTAATACTCAACACGCAATGTATCGTCACCAGCGCCACCGTTGAGGGTGTTATTACCTGAAGAAGGGTAATAAGAGTCTTGACCGCTATAGGAGATAAGATCGCCAGAAATGGAGAGAGAATCATTGCCATCGCCTCCAGAGAGCAAGTTATTGCCTGTTGAATTGCCAGCATTCAAGGTATCGTTACCAACGCCACCGTTGAGGGTGTTATTTCCTGATGAGCTAAAATTAGGCTCCCCTCTATAAGTAGTAATGCCAGAGGTGGAGAGAGAATCATTGCCATCGCCACCAGAGAGTAAGTTATTGCCTGATGGAGATTGAGCATTCAAGGTATCGTCACCAGCACCACCTTCTAGCGTGTTATTGCTTGAGGAGGCGAAATAGATGTAGGGGCTAACGCTGCTATAAACATTAGAGGTGTAAAGATCATCATTACCATCCCCCCCAGAGAGTAAGTTATTGCCTGATGAAGCCCCACCCCTCAAGGTATCGTTACCAGTGCCACCATTGAGGGTGTTATCGCCTGTTGAAAATTCGACATTTAAGATATCATTGCCCGCACCACCAACGAGAGTATCATTGCCTGTGAGGGAGTCATTCCCGACACCACCAATGAGAGCATCATCCCCGACACCACCAATGAGGGAGTCATTACCCGCACCACCTCTCAAAATGTCGTTCCCACTCAAGCCGTCAATGATGTCATCACCCCCCTGACCATTAATCACATCATCTGAGTTGTCAAAGCCGTTAACATTATTGTTGAGGTCGTTAAGAAAAGTGACTGTGTTCAAGTTGAAGAGAGTACTTTGGCTAGAGTTAGCATTGAAGACATCAAAGCTATCTGTGATGGTAGTTTGCCCATCAAACAGGATATTCCCCAAGTTTACAGTGGCTCCTGTAGATTTGCTCAAGTTTTCCAGGTTTTCCAGGGCAAAGTTTTGTAGGATGACTTTTGTACCAAGAAACCTCGTTTCATAAGCATCCCCTTCAAAGTTGATTTCCAGATTGTTGCCATTCTGGGTTAGCAGCAAATTTTGGGCAGTGAAGCTATCATTGCCTTGGAAATTTAGGGTGTCTACTTCGGCAATGACTGCTGCTGTTGGATTTGTCCCTTTATCTACGCCACCAAAATCGGTGATGATGTCAGTATTGTTGCTGCCGTAGTAGTACTCGTAAACAAATTTATCCTTGCCGCCTCCACCAATCAAGGTGTCGTTGCCAGAGAAAGATGTGATAGTATCGTTGCCTGCAAGACCCTTAATCGTGTCCGCCTCGTTGCTGCCCACTAGAGTATCATTACCGTTGGTTCCAATAATATTTGCCATAACTTTTACCTACCTAAATCGATTTTTTCAGTAACTTCAGTCGATCGCCTACGGTTTTTGCTAGTCTACGCCTTGGTTAACTTATACTATGATCGAGAGAGAGCGATCGCCAATGAAATTAGGATGAGTGCTGCTAAAATTGCTTGGTCATTACGTACCATTTTCAATTCACCAGAAGCTACTGCTTCACTTCGAGGAATAAACCAGCAAGAAGCCCACTCGCGCAGAGTTCTAGAGTACTGTGTAGATGGATGTTTACAGTCTGTCTTAGATGAATACGCTCATATCTTACGTGAGTCTTTGGGCTTGCTTAACAAAGATAGTATATATGTATGATGCGTGAATCCTAATTATTTTCTTAAATACTAGATTTATGGATTCTTCTCAAATTGAAACAGGTGCGCCTCTTTCTATAGAAATTGCTCAGATTGCCTCACCATCAACAACACTCTCTCCTACCTCAACATTCAGCCCTCGTATTTCTAAAGATGCTATTCGCACCAGTTTGAGAGCTTCTACTGCTGATGGTATTTTCGCAGCAGTTTTCTCTATTGGTACTGGCGGAATTTTGCTAGGTAATTTCTTAGTGGGGTTGGATGCCAGTCCAGTGGTATTTGGCATGGTGAGTTCTATCCCCATGTTAGTGAATCTCTTTCAGCCGATGGGTGCTTATTTGTCTGAACGCAGCACTAGCCGCTTTCAGTATTCGCTTCGCACTCATGGGATTGGTCGGCTACTATGGCTGATTTTAGTAATTGGCATTCTTAGCTTTAGTTGGGGAGGGCTGAATTCCAACCAATTAGTGATATTGTCGCTTTTGATTCTCGTATGCAGCCATTTTTTAGGAGGACTAGGAGCCGCATCTTGGTTGAGTTGGATGGCAATGTTAGTCCCACGGCAATTACGAGGTAGATATTTCGGGCTACGCAATAGCCTTGCCAACTTAACCGAGTTGGTCGGTTTGCCAATAGTCGGTCTAGCTGTATCACATTGGTACGGGGGGCCTATCCAAGGTTACGGGGTGATTTTGCTCTTAGGCATTATCTTTGGAATTGTGAGCTTGGGGTGTCAGTATTTCCAGGTAGATATAAATCCCCAATTACAAAATACTTATTATGCTAACTCATCTCAAACTAGTGAGATTCAGCCAGACTCAGCACCAAAAGAACCTGGTGAGATATCTGAACCAATCTCTCTGCCGCAAATGCCAACTCCTCAAAACCAGATAGATAGCAGCATTTGGAAAAACTCTAATTTTTTGGTGTTTCTACTTTATTTCGGCTCATGGACGTTTGCTGTTAATCTGAGTGCCCCGTTTTTTAACCTCTACTTGCTAGATACGCTGAACTTGGATGTGAGTTGGGTAACTTTCTATAACAGTCTGCGAGCAGGGGCACACATGCTGATGCTCATCGTCTGGGGTAGATTAGCAGATAAAATAGGCAATCGTCCGATTCTAATTTCTACTGGAATTCTAATTGCAGTCATACCCTGGCTGTGGCTGAAGATGGGTTCTAGTCCTCTCGATCTCTGGCTATGGTTGCCGCTGTTACACATTTTTATTGGAGCTAATTGGGGAGGAGTTGACTTGTGTAACAACAATCTCCAGATAGAGATTGCACCAGTAAAAAATCAGTCTATCTATTTTGCCACAGCAGCAGCTGTTGCTGGAGCAAGTGGTGCTTTAGGAGCAACTATCGGTGGCTTCATCGCTCAATTTGCTGGGTCTTTTGGCATAGCAGAAGTATTTATTGTATCAGGTGTATTACGATTAGCTTCACTTGTGCCACTCATTGTTAAAAAAGATTTGGGTAGCTAAAATGAAATTTCTTTGTTACGGATATCAACAAAGAATGTTGAACTCAACCTGTAGATTTATCTATCTACAGGAAGAACTGCTAACTTACATCTTTACTTTACAGTAAGAAAGATTTATAACATAGTGACCAAGTTAATGTCAGTAAAGCAGATTATAGAAATCTGTTATTACATAAATCTGACTTTATTCGTTTTTTCGTAATGCTTAAGGTAGACAGATCAAAAATCACCACCCAACAAGTTGAAGCTTTCGAGCGAGACGGTGTTATCTGCGTCAAAAATGTTTTGGATAACATCTGGGTAAAACGGATGCGAACAGCCGTTGACAAGAATGTATTAATCCCTGGCCCTTTAGAAGTTAAGGGCATCCCCAGATCAGAAGGTCATGTGGAACATGCCAGTAGCTTATGGCTTACTGATGCCGATTTCCGTGCTTTGGCTTTTGAATCTCCGCTAGCAGCGCTTGCTGCTCAAGTCTTGAAATCAGAAAAACTGAACTTTTTAACTGATGGTTTCTTTGTTAAAAAGCCGAAAGCAAACAGCCGTGTCGGCTGGCATAACGACCTACCTTACTGGCCCATACAAGGCTGGCAGTGTTGTAAAATTTGGCTGGCTTTAGATAGTGTCAACCAAGAAAATGGTCGATTAGAGTATATCAAAGCTTCCCATCGATGGGGCAAAGAGTTACGTGAAGGATCAAACCCCTCCTGGTTTACACAGCCAGAACCTCACGAAATTTTGTCTTGGGATATGGAGCCTGGAGATTGCTTGGTTCATCATTTTCTGACAATTCATCATTCAGTAACCAATATATCTTCCACACAACGACGTGCAGTAGTCACTAATTGGACTGGCGATGATGTTACTTACTGTCACCGCGCGAAAGCATGGCCTTTCAGACCTGTTGAAGAAATTGATTTACCAGAATTGAATTCATTCAAAGCCAAAAAACCTGGTGAGCCGATAGACTGCGATATATTTCCTAGAGTAGAACTGCATCGCTAGTTGGAAATTGCTACTACTGTATCAAGTTTAAATTGATCGATAAGCAAGTTTGTGGTAAGGATTTTAGTCCTTATTTTTTCAACACTAAAGTGCTTACTACAAACTTTTCATTACTAGCTTGACAAAATTTAAAGTCTTTTTCCTGAAGGGGTGACAAAGGGGCTAAAGCCAAGGAAATATAAGAGTGTGACCGTTTTGGGGTAAAAAAAGATAGGTCAGGTATTCTCAACAAGACCTATCAAATGATAATGTTACCTAAATTCTACCAAAACTGCTTTCAGAATCTACTGACACCCACACAGTACAAGATGTTGGAAATCTTGCTGATGCTGTTGCAATTTCATAAAACTGTGACGATTGAGAAGTTGGCAACAGTATTTCCCCAACCAATAAAATTTGAAAGTCGGCGGCGGAGTATACAAAGATTTTTATTGTTGCCGCAGTTATCAATTCAATACCTCTGGTTTCCATTAATCAAACGATGGGTAAAAAACAGCCGACCACCTTTAAAGAAACAACTGATATTTGCCAAAGATAGAACCCAGTGGCGCTGTGAAAATGTGTTCGTAATTAGTTTGATTGAACAAAAAAGAGCAATCCCTGTTTACTGGCTATTGTTACCAAAAAAAGGATGTAGCAATCTGGGTGAGCAGAAAAAGTTAATTCGACCATTGTTGCGATTATTTAAGGGATATCAAATCTTGGTGCTAGGTGATAGGGAGTTTCATAGTATAAAATTAGCGAATTGGTTACATTACAAGGGAATTGACTTTGTACTGCGTCAAAAACAAGGTACTTATATTCGACAAGAAAATCAATCATATCAACGGTTACAATCTTTAGGATTAAATCCGGGGATTTCTTTCTTTTTAGAGGGGATTCAAGCTACTAAACAGAAGGGTTTTGCTAAATTTAATATTGCTGGATATTACAAGCGTAAATATCGGGGAAAAGTTGAGCCTACTGGCTGGTTTTTACTGACTAATCTTGATAATCTTTCAAAGGCTATTAAAGTATTTAAGTTACGAAGTGGCATTGAAGCAATGTTCAAAGATTGCAAGACTGGTGGCTATAATCTCGAATCTACTTCTGCTGATGGTCAACGGTTAATGGCACTGATTTTACTAATTGCTATTGCCTATACTTGTGCTATTTTAGCTGGTCGTAATTCTCGCTCATTAGGAATGCAAAAATATGTTGGTCGTCTAAAAGAATTACGGCGATTACATCGCCGACACAGCGCCTTTTGGGTTGGTTTATATGGTCAATTATGGGTAGGGGCGATGGAGTTTTGGGCTGATTTAGCTCATGATTTGATGCGCTTAAAGCCCAGCAAACTCCCCCATTTTCAACAAGGACTACGTGCTATGTCTCTTATCCAGTCTGCTTTGTAGCTTCTTTGTCACCCCGTCAGGTCTTTTTCCTTCTAGGAGAGAGATTTTTTAGATACCGTGAAAAGTCAGCTAGGATGTAATTCTATCAAGTTCATTAAGAATGTTGCTATCTATATCAATGTCAAATTTGCGAGCGAAGTGAGCAGATGATGCGAGTAAATTTGGCAAGTCTTCCATAAGCAATGTTTTGGGATGACAGCCTCCATCTGACCAATCGATATAGCGTCGTCGGTCGTTTTGCAGCTTCAGATGAGATGCATTAGCAAGTACAGTTTGAAAATACGACTCATCTGCATACTTAAGCTTACTATAGTACAAGGTTAACGCATTTTTCTTGCTGTGAAAATCGATAATGTACTTAGCAGCTTTGCTATTGGCACAAAACCATTGACTTCCACTGAAACAAGCAAGTTTTTTGGAAAAAGGAAGGAATGGTTTTGCTAATAGCGGATGTTCTAAGCATATCTCTAGATTTAGATGCGCTGAGTATTTTTTTGAGTAATGAAAAGAAAACGACTTTGTACAGTATCGTTGATAAGAATTTTTCAGCCACAACATATTCGGTCTGACATCAGATTTATAAGTTTTATATGTGATTTGCTCATACTGAATATAAGCATCATATTGACTTGAGGCTAGATCGTCCAATATTTGCTTTGCAGTTTTAATGGGATAGTCTGCGCCACTGAGTAATACAAACCAATCCGGTGGATTTGGAACCTCATACATTAATCGAAGTGCTTGTATTGTAGCTTCTACTAAAGTAAAATCTGCCCACTTTGTTTGTAGATGAGGGCGTACTAATAAAACATTCTTTGATAGAGCATCTACAGATAAATCAGATTTTGAGAAATCATGATGACACACAATTTGAGGATAGTTAAACATACTATTTAACTTATTTATTAGTCTATAAATTTGTAGAGGTTTTGTATGAGTTAGTAAAATAAAACCTATCGGATTTCTGGGGGAGTTAGACATTTGCTTAAATTGTATATCTTGAAAATATTTTAAAATATGTATGTTTCTATAAATAAATATTTGTTATTAGTTAAATAAGGGTTTAGCCATATTCAAATAGCGATTAGAGAGCGATCGCCCTACAGCCCTTCTCCTAATGGAGACGCTACGCGAGCGTTGGCAAAGCGATCGCAGTTTCAACCGACTCTTAATTAGCGATCACTCTCCTACCGACTACAAGCAGAAAAACCTCTGCCGAGAAAATCACGAGCAATTTTGCAACACTTTTTGATTACTGCCCAAAGTTTCATTAATAGCCGTCGTTAATAACTCATTTAAAGGGATTCCTGCTGCTTTCGCCATAGAGGAAATCACACTTTTGGGCGCAAAAGAACAATACAACCCGGCTTCTAAGAACCAAGGTTCTCCCTTTGGGTCGATGCGGAAGTCAAATAAACTGTAGTGACGACAACCCAAAGCCTGATGACACTTCTTAGCTACTTGCTGAACCTTTTGGGTGATCGGGTCGTTAGGGTCTACGATCCAAGACTTCTTATTATCTTTAGCAGCAAAACTCAAGTTGCCATCGTCTGTTTGTTGGAGTTTATCAGCATGGCTGCGGATGGGTTTGGAGTGGGGGTCTAACAGATACTCTTCAAGGGGTAAACCCACTAGTTCCCCGTCTTTGACAATGATACCGCATCTGACTTCTCGACCGAGTTCGATGAATTCTTCTACGATCACCTCCGAAGCATATTCAAATGCTTGCTTCAAAGCAGCGTCATAATCAGTAGCTTCTTTGACTAAGGCCATCCCTAAAGAGTTATCGGAACTTACGGGTTTAACGATCGCTGGAGGTGTAATTGTCGGAACGTCTCCTTGGCGAAGCAGTTCTCCACGAGGCACTTTTACCCCTGCTGCTTCAACAATTGCTTTGGTTCTGGCTTTGTGCGCCGTTATTGCCATGATATCTGGAGTATTGCCGATGTAAGGGATCTTCAGCAAGTCGAATAAAGCGCGGTATTCAGTCATTCCAGGGATACAAAACATTTGTGGTAACATGATGTCAATGTTTTGTGCTGCTAGAAACTGTATGGCATCAGACAGAGTCATCGGTTTGGTGTCAGCAATATCTTCAGGGCTGAGGGAAGCAGGAAATCGCCACTGGCCATCGGGTGTGATGTATGCAATCTGAAAGTCATAGTGCGAGCGCTCTACTGTTGCTGCGAGACAGTCTTGGGCGTAAAGGCGTGACAAATCACAGTAAAAATCATTGTATGCAGACCCAACTAAATGAAGGATACGAAGTACTGGCATGATTTATCTTCCTTATATATTGTTAGAATTTATATAGCGGTTCTCGGTTGAGTGAGGTACAAGAACCCCACCCCCAACCCCCTCCCCGCTTACGAGGAGCTTGCTCTAATGTGCTGAATTCTTCTTCAATTACGAATTACGAATTATTTAATCGCCACCTAATTCCACTAGTTTGCCAATGTTGAAGTCTATTTTTACCCATCCTTTGAGTTGTTGGAGATTCTTCAGCAAAAGTAAGGGAATCTGCCAATGATGCAAAGTCAAAAATGGTATAGGGTCATCAAGACTGTAAATGGCATCAGTGCCTCGCACTAGAGTATTAACCGATGTTTGCAATTGTTTCCAGGAACGGATACCAGTTAGTCGCCAGATTTCGTGATATATGAAGTAAGTGGGCTTGCTACTTGTTAGGGGTTCCAGAGGTGCATCTAGAGGAGTTTTACCAAGATAGGCGTCTGCAACACCGGGGTGATTGTAGAACATTGTAATTGCCGAATGGGTACGGGGATTGCATTCAATGGCGTAAACTGTACCGTCTTCAGCTTGGATAAAGTCGAAAGAAACTTGCCCAGTCAGTGCCAAACTCTTGACGAAATGTTGCACCCATTCACGGATTTGGGGATTTTCGACGTTTTCATAGTTGATTTGAAACGCAGAAGAGTTTGAACAGCAATGTAATCTTAATTCCCCATCCCGCACTGTACTATGTGTGCATAACTCCTTACCAGGAATAAACTCTTGCATAATCCAAGGTTTTTCTGGACTGATGGGTAAACTGTTGACAAAGGCTGCTGTCTCTTCTGGGGTGTCGCAGGGAAGTTTGGTTAAATTTAAACGGCGAACGGAGTCGTAATCAATACTTTTAAGAATATATTTGCGGGTTTCTTGACTAAAATCGAAATTGATAACTTGTTGAGGATCTGTGATTTTAAAAGATTTGGGGACAGATAAACCAAGCGATCGCGCCTGATCGGTAAGGGCAAATTTATCATCCAACATCTTGGTTATATCTGGATCAAAGTGGAAAACTTCGCAGTATTCTGATAATGCAGGCTTTGCTAAAGATTCATAGTAGCTAGATACAGGACTGGATACAGGTACAAAAACGTCAACCTTTTCCTTTTTAACGATTTCTACTAGCGCCTGGATATAGGCTTCTGGATCTGATTGCGGAGCCGGAACTGTATAAAAACGACTCACCGCCTTTGAGAATCTATGACCAGACAACCAGTATTTGTGACCTTCAATCAAAATAACTCTGTGTCCTGCTGCATAAAAGGAGCGGGCAAGTTGCAATGCTTTAGTCATCTTGGCTCCACTCACCAAGATCGTCTGAGGATGAGCAGCTACGACAGCTTTTTTCGTAAACGGCGTAGCCCAATCCACAATGCCCCACAGGAAAGATATCAACACTATCAAAGCATTGAACGGCAAGGCTATTAGTAATAATGTCAGAGTACCGAGAGTCTTGAATAGAGCTACTAGCTTTACCCTAACACCTGTTGATGACGTTGGCGATTGAGACAGAGATAAAGAAATTGATTGTGCCATAAGTCTTTCCTTCGTGTTTATTGTAGAGACGTTGCATTGCAACGTCTCTACAAACTTCATTACACTACGCGTCTAATTAAGGTTATACCATCTCGGATGGGTAACAGAACTTGCTCGACACGAGGATCGGCGGCGACAACACGGTTGAACTGAGCGATCGCTTCACCGTTGGCGGTGCGTTGTTCGGGTGGTAGATAAACTTGTCCTTGCAACAAAGTGTTATCCACACAAATTAACCCGTCGGCAGTCAGTAAGTTACTATCCAAAATGGTCTGGAAGTACTCTACATACTCTTTTTTATCCGCATCAATGAAGATCAGATCGAATACTTCTTTTCTCGCAGCTAGCTTGTGGAGTGTCTCTAGGGCAGGTGCTACTTCTACAACGATTTTGTCGCCGTGGGGAGACTCACTAAAGCAACGAAAAGCAAATTGAGCAACATAAGGATCTACTTCGCAACCTATAAGTTGCCCATCACTTGGTAATGCTTCTGCCATTGCCAAAGCTGAATACCCTGTGAACATTCCTACTTCTAGAATGCGCTTTGCCTTGGTGATATGAACAAACATTTTCAATGTCTGTCCTTCCAGATGTCCTGAAAGCATTTCCTGCTCTAGTTGACGCACTGTTTCGCCATCGCTGAAGCGTTTGCTCCAGTCTTCAATGCTAGTTTTTTGGGCTAATGCTGTTAATGCGCTCGATTCGGGGGTGGTGTAATCATCCAAGTAGGGATCTAAACCCGCCGCTAATTGAACTCCCTGCCGTAAAGAATCTAATATCTCTACGGGAATGTTGTTCTCTTCTGCCAATTTGAGGGTTTGCTGTAGCTGGGCTACTAAGATGCTGTGTGGCGTTATCGGTCTAGCTGTTTCTCGTCCTACAACACTGGTCATATCTTCAGACCCCTACTAGCTTGGCTTCTTGACTTTCAATGTATGCGTCAACCCCTTTTCCGCCACGAGGGTATTTAGCACAAAGACGTTTGTGTTCAGCTAAGGCAGCATCAAGTTCTTCACGAGTCAGATCGTTGGCAAAGAAGCACTCACCAATTGGACGAGGCATGGCTGCGCGTTGTTTGCCATCTCGTGTCAAGCTTATAGATTGGGTAGCATACCAGAGCAAATCCCCATCTAATAGAGGATGATCGAGTGATAAACCGATACGACTCATCAAGTCTAGGATGCGATCGCGCTCTCCTGTGGTGATATAGCCCCGTTGTGCTGCAATGGTTGCAGACAAAGCCATATCTATATTGACCGCATGACCATGATATAGGGGTATCTGAGGTGCTAATTCTAGGGTAGGACTCCAAGTATGACCGTAGGCAATGACGCGATCGAGGTCTAGTTCATGCAAGTTAGGAGTCTCTAACTCCAACATGGTTTTGATTGCTTCGTAGTTGACTTTATGGGCAATCTCTTTAATTTCCGGTGTCGCATTCACGTGTCCAAAGTGAGTGGAAAGCAGTTCTTCGCCATATTCGTATAGCAGTTCAAAGACTTCAGAGTTAGACACTACAGCAATTTTCACCAACTCTGCCATCCCATTGCGAACTTGAGCCGTTGGCAAGGTTTTCAAGAATGAGAAATCCAGGATCACTTTCAGAGGTGCATGATATGCTCCCAAGCGATTTTTTTCCTTACGATGATTAACTGCTACCTTAATCGCTACACCTGCATCAATTAAACCAATCAACGTGGTAGGAATGCGAATGTAGTTGCTCTTGCGACGGTAAGAAGCGCAAGCAAACCCAGCCACATCAGTAATTAGACCACCACCTACGACTAAGACTGGTTCTTTACGAACTAAGCCAAAGTCCGAAAAAGCGTCAATAATTTTTTCAAAAGTTGCCAGGGTTTTAGCTGGCTCTGTAATGATGATCGGAAATACTGTCAGATCAATGTCATAGTGTCTAAAATATGACCTGATCTGCTCGCCATAAAGTTCATGGACATTGGCATCAATTACAGTCAGACAGCGACCAAATTTTGCATAGCTATCTGCGATTTCTCTGTTTTTAATATCAAATGCACCGTTCACATAAACAAGACTAAAATCAATTTTTTCGTAACCTTGCACGTGAAACGCAGCTTCTGTAGCTTCAAATGATGCTTGAACTTTATTCATGTGTGTTGACCTGATTCCAATTACAAAATTGTGAGATTTCGATAATAATTGCGATTTACCCCAATGTATGCCAGCAACCAACTATGCTTTTTACTTTTTAGATAAAAGACAAAACGAAATTAGCTTTCAATAAAAAGCTAGCGCCTATTACTGACTGGCAATGTTTTTAAACAACACCATTCATTTGAGTAAATTCTGTAGATGGGTTAACCTTTAATTCGGCATAACCTCAAACAAGTCAACTAGCCCTATTAGCAATATATTGACATAATACTTGCCTGCTTCTTCTGTAGATTGTTGACTTTAAATTTGGGAAATTCATCTGAATTCAGATTTATTCCACTATATTTAAATATAGTGGCTTTCCAACTGTACGATTCCGCAAAAATTCTAGCCGAGATAACTGATTGTATCGTTGATCTCCAAGCTTCAATTTGAGATTAGAACCCTGATTAATCGTTAGTTCGCTGTTTCTTACCATTAGTCTCAAACCTTATATTACTAAACTCGCTACATTCTATTTGCTTCAGAATAACAGTGGATTTTTAGGAAATTTACCTGAATTTCTATTAACTCCAATATGTTTGTCTCTAGCAACTTTCCGATCGTTATACTTTGCAAGACTCATATCTTAGTAAACTACTCATATTGTTTCTCATTGTCTATCTCTAGGCTGACATTTGATATTACAGGCATGATTAATACTTATCTTGCTGTTTTTTTACATTAGTCTCAAACCATAAAATGGCTAAAAGCAAAGATGACTCACTGCATTCTATTCAGAATATCAGTATAATACTCTTGCATTCAGTAATTTTAATGATCAGTAGTTAGTATACTTACATCAGCAACTCCTGAAAATTCAGAATTTAAATATATCTGAGTTCCTAGTAACAAAAGTTTAACTTTTTTAAGGAATGTTTGTGTGTGTTAAAGGTTTCTAAGTTTGCTTAAATTGCTTTTCTACCCCTAAATTAAGTCTTTTCAGCTTAAACAGCAAATAATTTACTAGTTGCTAACTGAAAAGTACAACACAAATCATAACATTATATTAATACAAATCATAACATCTGTAAATATATTTAAGTCAATCCACCATGCGAAGTGTACTGGATAACCAGGTATCTACAAAAAAATACATCTAAAGATAGATATTTTATACAATAAGATATGTTAAACAGCTATATCTAAGAAACATCTGGTGAATTTAATTATGCGTTGCGTTGCCCGAAATCCTTTACTTTTCTCGGTTCTAGATGCACCTAAATGCAATGTTTCACTTTTGCAGGCAGATTCACGGGTAAAATATCGCGATTTACCGGATGAACTCAACAGTACACTAATTCACATAGATAGCAAAATATTGCCACGATATGCGATCGCAAGTGGCGTAGTCTAAGACATCATGGAACACACGCTGTTTTTATATCATATCTGCGTTAAAAACTGACAACTTTACTGTTGTGCTAGATAGTTATCAAAGGGGAGAATCTGTGAGTGTGGTAGTTGCAAACTGTTCTAAAAAAATATTGAAACAGACTGTAATGAAATGAGAGAATTCCCAAATATAATGCTCTCCGGTTAGTGGTTCTACTAAACCGTATAAATAGAAATTTTCTCGTTTCCACAGACCAATTATCTACACAATAACTCTTAACCCAAACATATTGAGTTATGGATTCTAAAGAGTTGCTCAAGCGTTATGCTTGAGTATTTCTAACAGACAAAATCTATTTAAATTACTTTTTATAAAATCTTAAGATTTCTTTACTTAGTTTAAAAAATCTTGGTATTGACTTCAGAATGTCAGAGTGATCGCTTTGTAAAGGTTAGTTGATATTAGTTGTCAAATTGCTGGTGAAGTTAGAAACTAAAGAAATACAACACACGCAATTATTTTATGACTGCTATTTCTAACCTTGAATTCAAACGACCAATTTGGCAAACCGCGATCGTATTGACCTTGGGCTTTTGGCTCAGTGCTAGTCTAGTTTTAGACTGGGTAATTATGCCTAGCCTTTATCTTTCTGGGATGATGAGTCAAGCTGGTTTTACGACAGCAGGCTATACGATTTTTTGGAACTTTAATCGGATGGAATTATTATCAGCTGCCGTAGTGCTGACTGGCGCACTAGCTTTGAGCAAAACCCGATATCACTTGAGTATTGGTAGTATTGTTTTATCTCTGCTGCTGCTAACTATAGCTGTCCTTGATACCTATTTATTAACTCCGCAGATGTGCGCTATAGGAGTTCAACTCAACCTATTTGAAGCTGCTGCTGCTATTCCATCGACAATGAATTTACTACACAGTAGTTATTGGCTACTCGAAGTAGTTAAGCTGGTAGCTGGTGGTACACTTTTAAGCTGGTGCTGGCGGGAGCAATTTTAAGTAGATGGAGAAAGTATAACGGTGAGAATCTCCACTTCTAAATCTCACGCTAAAGACGCAAAGAAGTTTTTTGCGTCTTTTCGCTACATATATCTTATGTGTTAATGAATGCGATATTTACGACAGGGTACACCTATGCGTACAATTTTGTATTTATATTTGTGATTTTTCAAACTTGGGATTTTTCGGGTAAATTGCTACCATAAAATGATTCAGTTTTTTATAAGTGTAATTCAATAAGCAGACATATAATTATCTTTTACTGTACATTTTCAGCTTTCCCGGACATCTAAACAAATAAATATTTATAACAATTTTCTGGAAGATGATATCAATTAATTTTCATATTTACTTTACTGATTTCTCATGAAGTTTATATATTTCTGCTAACTTTTTTTGAAAATTATAGTAATCTAAGGTTTAGTGAGTATGTTACTTGTTATCTACCATCTAGCTGAAAATAGCTATTTTGCAGGTATATACTACTAATCAAGGATTTCCCTGTAAGTTCTTGAATTTGTCACTCCAATTTGTGCAGGGTGACTATTTGCCCCACACAACATTAGAACCCGTTTCCAGTACTTATGAAGAGATTCCCTTCTGCTGATTTGGTCGCCTGTGCATCTCACCACATACCATCATGGCGGCAAGTATCAGCAAACTCATCCTTGGCCGGAGGTTTGCCATTCTCTTGTGCAAGTGATAATTTTGCCGAATCCCAAGACTAAGAGTTGCTCTACAACCACAAACTTAAGTAAGATATTGAACTTTTGGAATGCTTAGTTTTTAATAATACTTTTTCTCTTGTGAAGTTATCCTCAAGAATAAACTTCTTGAAAAAGTACCCGAAGACTTTCGTAACGGCTATAAAAACATAGTTCGTCAGCACGGAATTAATGCCTATAAGCCTTGACAGAGAGCCATTTACATCTAAATCACAGTAGATTTTGGTCGCTCCAGACTTTAGGATTAGGGGCAAAAAGAATTTTGCGAGAGAACTAAAGTATCTATAATTTTAGGCTGCAAAATACGGATAACAATGATACTTTTGTGACTGATGGGCGAGAGCCAATGGTCTTTGTGTGGCACTTGAGTTACTGTTAGATTGGCTAGATTAGCTAAAGATACAGAAAACCAATCTAATTTTTGAAATACTATATCCTGGCAACTAGTCGGGCAATTTTGCTATTGGTCAGTAGCATAAATTGGTTTAGTTGTAACTCGTGGATTATAGCTTAACAGAGATTGGTGAATTAAGAGTTGGGGGTATGGAATCTCTGTACTAACTCCATTGTTACCGCTATATTTATCTGACAGTGCTTCCAACAAAGTCACGGTGAATTCTGAAAAGGTAATTCACTAATTTTGCCTGCAAATGTTAATTTTATTCCAGAGCTATCCCAATGAAGACACTTCCGATTAGTAGATACAGATTTTTCCAAAAGCTCCAGCCCCTAACTTTGTTGAAAAAAATCACTGGTAAGTCAGTAACTGGTTGTTTACAGGTGTTTAGTACATCAGGCTCTTGGTCAATATATGTAGATGAGGGGAAACTAATTTATGCCTGCTACTCAGAGAAAATGTTTGAGCCGCTTTACAGAAATTTGCAACGCTTGAGTCAGCAAATTTCTACTCTCCCTGACGGAATCAAAGACCAGTTGCGGGCGATATTTGAAACTGGTATTGAAAATCAAGCAATACCGAACCCAGATTATCTGGCTATTTGTTGGTTAGTCAATCAGAAATATATCAGTTCCTCTCAAGCAGCAATGCTGATAGAGCAATTGGCGCTAGAAGTTCTGGAGTCATTTCTGAATTTAGAGGAGGGAAGTTATGAATTTATTCCTGAGAGCTTTCTGGATGATATGCCAAAGTTTTGTCATCTAAATGTTCGTTTATTAGTTGAACGATGTTTAACACCCCAAAATGAAGCGGTTTATCGTCAAATATCGCCAAGTTATCAATCGCATACCTCACAATTTATCCAAATAAATGAGCTACAACCTAAAGCCAAAACTACACCAAAGTTGCCTAAAATAAACGGCTATAAACCAGCAGCCTACTCTATTAATACTAATGAACACAGGGGTCAGCAAATCATTCAACCGCCTGCTGACAGAAAAATCTACACAATCTTGTGTATTGATGACAGTCCTACGGTATTGAATGCTATTAAAAGTTATTTAGATGAGCAAACCTTTTCTGTTATCGGAGTCACTGATTCTTTAAAAGCTTTAATGCAGATTATCCGTATAAAACCCGACATAATTTTGTTGGATATATCAATGCCTAATTTAGATGGATATGAACTCTGCTCTTTGCTGCGTAAACACTCATATTTTAAAAATACACCTGTGATTATGGTGTCAGAAAAAATAGGATTTCTAGATAGAGCTAAAGCTAAGATGGTCAGAGCATCAGGCTATTTAACTAAGCCTTTTAAACAAGGAGATTTACTAAAAGTCATTTTTCAACATATTGTTTAATTTCCTAAGATAGAAAATCACTCTATTTAAACAGCCTATTATTTTAGAGATTTAAGGTTGAATATTATCTGGTTCACTATCATTGTAGTTATAGAAGATTGTCTGAGTGAGTTAAAATTAATTAGTCATATCATGTCTGCATAATTAGTTATGATTCCCACAGTCATTGCACCCCACCCCTTAATCCCCTCCCCGCAAGCGGGGAGGGGAGACAAAGCGTACCTTTGGCGGGGTGGGGTTCTTCGGGTTTGATAAGTAATCAAGCGGACATGATATTATTCTCTTATACAGGCAGATTAATAGCATCTAAATTAGGATAAATTAGGATTGAGACAAGTAATCAAAAGAATCTAAGTGTGTCTGTTTTTAGTTATGATACACAATTTGTTAAGAGTGACAAATAATAATCAGTTAATGTACATCTTTTTTAAAATTGGTATTAGTTACAAGCCCTAATCGAAAAGTCAATGGGGCATTTGACTAATTATTTTTCCTGAAATGTCCAAACTCCTTCATCCCAATCTGATTCTGTTGGGGGTGATTGTAACCAATGCTGACAACGCAACAGATGCAACATAGCAGCTTTGTCTTGGCTGTCTGCTGCCAAAACATTAGCAAACTCAGCTCTGGCACGAGAAAACTGCCGCTTGAGGTAATACTCACGCCCTTTATGATAGTGCTCAATCACTTGCAATTTTTCGCTCTCAATCGGATTGGAACGCAAACCCAGTAATTCGTATATGGCTACTGGTTCGTTTCTACCCTTGACACGAATGTAATCTAGTTCCCTAGCCCAAATATGATCTTGGCAAGGTTTAAAAGTGTTATGGCTAATAATAATATCGCAACCATACTGTTTACTGACACTTTCTAATCGAGAGCCAAGATTAACGCCATCGCCAATGGCGGTAAATTCCATCCGTTTACTAGAGCCAATATTCCCACTAATCACGGTATCAGAATTGATGCCAATGCCGATTTTAATTCTGGGCTTATCATCTGTATGGCGACGTTGATTAAATTCGTGTAGGCGATCGCGCATTTCTAAGGATGTTTGTACTGCCATCCAAGCGTGTTCTTCTAATGGTAGAGGAGAACCAAATACAGCCATGATGGCATCGCCGATATATTTGTCAAGGGTGCCTTTATGTTTAAAGACTGCCTCCACCATTGATTCAAAATATTCATTGAGCATACTCACCACTTCTTCTGCTTCCAAGTTTTCTGTCAAAGTGGTGTAGCCGCGAATATCGGAAAATAAAATCGAAACTTCCTTGCGATCGCCTCCGAGTTTAGCGTCATCTAATTTCAGCAATTCTTCGGCTAATTCCTGGGTCATGTAGCGGTACATCGTACTCTTGAGCCGCTTTTCATCACTGATGTCTTCCATCACCACCAGCGCCCCCCGGACTTGCTCTTGGTCGCTAGCATCAGCAATTGTGTTAATCGATAAATTAATACTATGCTGTTCTGTACCAGTGCTTACAAGTGTGCGATCGGGGTAATATTGCTGGCGACCTTTTAAGTCAACTGCATGTAAAGCATCTTGATACCACTTGCTAAAGTCGCCTTCTTTGATGCCAATGACATCATTAACTAATTTACCTTCTAAGCGGTCATCTACTCCCAGTCCTAGTAAACGTTGGGCGCTTTCATTGGCGGCGATAATTAACCCAGTTTTATCAGTGGAAACCACTCCATTAGAAAGACTACGCAGAATATCCCGTTGCATTTGTTCTTGTTGCTTGACTGTGGCAAACAACTGGGCATTTTGCAGCGCTACTCCCGCTTGAATATTAAAAGCTTCCATGAACTCTTCATCGTTGCGGTCAAAGCTAGCTTGGAAGCAGTCGGGAGCTTTCGGCCAATCAGCTGGATTATAAGGGGGAAAATCACCAGATTTCTTTTTATTTACGAGTTGGGTAACGCCAATCAGTTGTTGATCGGCATTAAATACTGGCATACAAAGCAAGCTACAGGTGCGATAGCCATTTTGCTGGTCTAGTTTTTGGGCTGTCTCTGAGTCAGGATCGTAGTACAAATCAAAGCCAATATTCAACTTCTTGCCAGAAGCCGCTACTATCCCAGCAAAGCCTTTACCTACAGGGACTCGTAACTCTTTCGTTGAACCATCATCTTGAGTAATTTTCGTCCATAATTCATGGCGATCGCGGTCTATTAACCATAGTGTACTGCGATCGGCATTCATCAGTTCCTTGGCTTCATCCATCACCCGCTTCAGGGTGTCTTCTAAGTCAAGACTGCTTTGCGAGAGGGACTTGATTGCCTTCATCAGCGCCGCCACTGCTCTTTGTTTTTGGGTGGCTACATAAAAAGAGCGCGAGGATTCTAAAATCAGACAAATCGAAGGGGCAAATTCTTGAAATAATTGTTCGTCAGCACGGCTAAAACCTATGGTATCAATGCGCTCTGCAAGTGGAGCATCATGATTATTTTTAGATTTTAATTTATTCAGTAATTGCACTACTGCAACTAATTGCCCATGTTCATTTAAGAGTGGCAAAGCTAACATAGTGTAGGTACGATAGCCAGTTCTCTTTTCTTGTTCTTGGGCAAAATGCGATCGCGGATCGTTATAAAAATCAAAGGGAATATTAATAACTTCTTTAAAAGTGGCAACTTCACCACCAATACCTTTATTAGCGGGGATGCGAATTTCTAAGGAACGACCGCCCTCACCCTCAGCTAGAATTGACCAAAGTTCTTGTTTTTCTTCATCCAATAAAAATATCGTCGTCCGGTCTGCCCCCAGTAATTCCCCGGTTTTCAAGGTAATCGAATGCAACATTTCTTGCAGAATAGTTTCAAACCCATGAGAATCAAGCATTGATAGGGTTTGATGAACAATCTGTAATTTTTGCTCGACATCCTTAACGACCTGTTTAAAAGTATCCTGAGTCAAGGGAGCAAGAAACGTAGAAAAAGTTCCTTGTCTTGTGGCAAGAGCACCCACAGGAGCAGAATTTGCTGGTAATTCGAGGTTTTCTTGGTTGTGAACACCAATAATCAAATCGGTGGTCTCCCCACAACTTCCTTGATACGCTGACATAACTGGTATTTTATCTAACAGGATGAGGTTTTAGATTTAACAATGAGATTAAATTTATGTAAGTGGTGTTAAAAGCAACAATTGCTCGACATTATCCATAGTTTAATCGCTTGTTTAGCTAGCGTCATCCTGTGAATAAACGCTCAAGTTGATTACCAACAAGCATGGCTTGACCAAAACCCCTTCCCACTGGTGAATACAGATGATAAATAGAGGGTTAGACCCCTCATGTAAACGAGAAAACAATGTTTTTCGCAGGTGAGAGATTGTTAGTGTTGCCTTAATACGGTTCGGATAAGGTTTTTTGATCACACGCCCTAGATCGTAAAGACCCGATAAATCGCCATCTCTTGCCTTAAGCGAACCGTATTGAGTGTTGCCTCGTAATATTTTCCAGGGACAGACTAATGAGCATTGCTGTATCCGTAAGATATAGTCAGTCGATTTATCTGAAAATGGCTGGAATTTATAAGTAATTATACGTAAATCTCTCTAGCTCAACTGCGATCACTTCCTGTCGCAGATATGTCAGCGGAAAAAAGTGCTGAGTAAAAAATATTAGCCCCTGCTGACTACGAGTTCTATTAATCTGTTGTGATGCCTGTGACAGACTACTAGCTCATAAATATTTATTTTTATACAGATAGAGTTAATTAAAAATATTAAGCACAATATTATCTCAGCCAAAAATAAATATAAAATCAGATTCAATCTTTGAGTTTAACCCATTATTTACATGGGATGGAACATTCACCTTATTGTTGGAAATCCACAGGATTATTTTAATGAAAAAATTAAAGACTCAAGTATTTTTAGGCTTGACAGGTGCATTTTTGGCAGTTGGATATTCTAGTTTGCTGGCTACAGAAATTCCTATACAGAGGACATCAAACCTCAGAAAGGATTTATTAGCGCAATTAGAAACCAATCCAAATGTCAATGAGTATCTGGAGAAAAATAAACCAGAAAGTTATAAGGTTCTGAAAAGGCAGTTAGATGCAGCGATTGAGGATGCAAAAAGACCGAGTGAAGATAAAGTAGTAAAAAATCTTTGGTCATTGTCAAAAACTAATACTCAAATAAAGTGGAGAGAAAATAAGGGCAAAGTTGAATATCTGATGGCGAGTTGGAAATATGTTAAAAACCCAGATGAGGATTGGAAAATAGGTACAAAAAAAAGTATAGAAGCACGGACTTGGTTAACAGCCGTTCCTCAAGTTAAAGAATTTTGTCAAAATTGTAAGGGGATCGGCATAAATATTCCCGGTAATATCATGCTTTCTCTGAGGTTAGGGACTTGCGAAAAAATAAAGTACCAGCCATTCGAGAATATTTAGGAAGCGCGGA
>NZ_JABXKL010000106.1 GCF_017114995.1 Nostoc sp. NMS9
CTGGATAATTTCACTTAGTTATTACTTTCTTATTCCGGAAAGTGACAGAAGAGGGATAAGTAGAACGGCATAAATATTTGTAGTTGGGATGAGGCAGGAGGACAGCAACTTTTGACAGAAAGCTGAGAAACGAAAAGGGATTTGATTTATTTGAGTAATGCTCATTTCTAAACTAAGCGATCACTTGTCGATTTACACTTCTTTTCTAGAGCGATATCTCTGACAAGCTACGCCTACACCTTTACAATACCATCATTCCATCTCCAAACTCGGAATTGGAGGCATATAAATTGAGACATGTTTTTCTTACATATTTTCGAGTATTCGCCTCAGTTCCTCTAGAGTCTCGGCTGTGAGAATAGAACGTTGAATTGCTTTTAGTTGCTCGATATCAGATATTTGAGAAATTTTTGGCATGAAATTTAATCCTTCATTGCCAAATTTTACTTCTAGGCTTAATTCGATGCTTGATAGCCTTCCCTCTTGCTGTCCGCGTTGCAATATTTCCTCATACCACGGCGAGGAACGCAATACCGTCATATCCCACCTCATAATTTGTTGGACTAATGCGCTATCTAGTACAAACGTAGCAAAAAATGCTAAGACTGTTTCGAGTTGGTTGAATTGTTCATCCGCTTGCAATAAACGCAATGCTTCTCGAATTGTAGACTCTTTTTCACCACCTTTAAGAATTGCTACAAAGGGAAGCAATGAGGGTAAGGGTTGTTCAAAGGCGATGCTAACATCAACTTCCCAGAGGTTAATGACGCGGTAATCTTGGCGTACTTGTAACCCAGCAATATTGGACTCGTATCGCCTGGGTATTTCTGCGTCACTCGTTTTGAGGATATTGAGCAGTACAGGATAAGTTGGTAAGTTATATTTTTCTTCTGCCAATCCTGCATAAGCACGCATCCGTCGTGGCATTTCGGGTTTATACCGCAATTGCAATTCATTGAGAACGAGAAATTTTCCGTACTCTTTACTTTCGACGCGGATAAGTACATCGCTTTCTCTACTAATCCACTGAAACTCGGAATTGAGGATTTCGCCTGCAACGACATCAGGGATTTGTGTTACCCATTTTACCCAATTGTTGGGTGCGAGGCTAATTAAGCGTTTGGTACTGACATCGGCGGGTTTTGACATGGAGAAACTGGATGCACTTAAGGAATACAACTTATGATATTTGAGATAGCATTTAACGCATCAAAGCATGAATTCCTTCACAGAACAAGTTTTAAGATGATGCAATAGTCTTTAAAGTTCGCCAATACCAGTAATTGATGTAGCTTAGTGAGGTAAAGTTTTAGCGATCGCTTGTCGATTTATACTTCTTTTCTAAAGCGATGTCTACGACGGGCTACGCCTACACCAGCTTTCGGCTCAATGATATACCAAAATGAATGCGTGAATTACTCAAATGAGTAAGCAAAAGCTGCTTTTGAGAAAGTCAAAGCTTATTTTGCTTGCGGAAAACACTAAAATGAGTAAGCAAAAGCTGCTTTTGAGAAAGTCAAAGCTGCTTTTGCTTGCGGAAAACACCAAAATGAGAAAGTCAAAGCTGCTTTTGAGAAAGCAAAAGCTGCTTTTGAGTAAGTCAAAGCTGCTTTTGAGTAAGTAATCAGGCATTTTTACTTAATTCAATATGAATTTTAGTCTAGGCGATACCTTTGGTGAGCTTCGCTAAAGCTCCTTCAAGTTTTATCATGAAAATAGCTGTAATTAAAGCCCGTGCAGAAGGAAGAATTTTATTAACTATAGATTTAGATTTTGCCCAACTTTTAGCCGTGAGTGGGGATAGTTTACCCAGTGTGATTTTGTTTAGGTTGGGGAACGAAAATTATGATGCAATTAATGAACGGTTGACTCAAGTTTTGAGTGAATGCCAGGAAGATTTAGAGTTAGGGACAATTATTTCTGTAAGTAATGAAACTTTCCGAGTAAGGCGATTGCCTATATAACAATACGCTTGGGTTAAGGCTAAAAACTAAAACTGGCGTAGGTTGTGGGGAACCTCATTCTACCTCAGAGTTCAGAACAGGAAAGGTCGAGTTAAAGCGATCGCCCTTTTCAGTTTTATTACGGTACGCTTTTCATAAAACCTGTAAATTTGTAGCTCCATGTAGTTTATTCTGGATTTGAGGGGAGGCGATGCCTGCGGCGGGCTGCGCCTACGCGAAGAATTGCCAAATTTTCACAACACTTGACAGTCCAGAAATGACTTACCCCTAATCGTTGCTCAAGAATCTCCAAAGCCTGCAAATACAACGGTTCAGCTTCGGTATAACGTCCTTGTAAGTAGTAGAGTTTTGCCAGATTGTTGAGAGTAATGGCAAAATCTGGATGTTCCTCTCCCAGCAGTTTGCGCCTGAGTGCCAAAGCTTGGATGCAAAGGGGTTCGGCATCGTTGTATCTACCTTGGTCACGGTAGAATGCCGCTAGGTTGTTGAGGCTAAGTGCGACAGATGGATGTTCTTCACCCAGCAGCTTGCGCCAGAGTGCTAAAGCTTGGATGTAAAGTGGTTCGGCTTCGCTGTATCTGCCTTGGGAGTTGTAGAGTAACGCTAGGTTGTTGAGGCTAATGGCGATATCTGGATGTTCATCTCCGAGCAGTTGATGCTTGAGTGCCAAAGCTTGGATGTAAAGGGGTTCGGCTTCGCTATATCTGCCTTGGGATTCGTAGAGTAACGCTAGGTTGTTGAGGATAAGTGCGACAGATGGATGTTCTTCACCCAGCAGCTTGCGCCAGAGTGCTAAAGCTTGGATGTAAAGGGGTTCGGCTTCGCTATATCTGCCTTGGGAGTTGTAAAGAGACGCTAGGTTGTTGAGGCTTTGGGCGATATCTGGATGTTCTTCACCCAGCAGTTGACGCCTGAGTGCCAAAGCTTGGATGTAAAGGGGTTCGGCTTGGCTGTATCTGCCTTGGGAGTAGTAGAGTGCCGCTAGGTTGTTGAGGCTTTGGGCGATATCTGGATGTTCTTCACCGAGCAGCTTGCGCCAGAGTGCCAAAGCTTGGATGTAAAGGGGTTCGGCTTCGCTGTATCTGCCTTGGTCACGGTAGAGATACGCTAGGTTGTTGAGGCTTTGGGCGATATCTAGATGTTTTTCACCCAGCAGTTGACGCCTGAGTGCTAAAGCTTGGATGTAAAGGGGTTCGGCTTCGCTGTATCTGCCTTGGGAGTTGTAAAGAGACGCTAGGTTGTTGAGGCTTCCGGCGATATCTGGATGTTCTTCACCCAGCAGTTGACGCCTGAGTGCTAAAGCTTGGATGTAAAGGGGTTCGGCTTCGCTGTATCTGCCTTGGAAGTCGTAGAGTAACGCTAGGTTGTTGAGGCTAGTGGCGACATCTGGATGTTCTTCACCCAAGCGCTTTTTAGTGACTTCTAGACATTGTTTATACCAGGGTAAAGCTTGGTTATATAAACCTTGACCATTGTAAAACCAAGCGTTGCCGAGAAAAGTACAAATTAAATCATCATCGCTGAGGTATTGAATGAGATGATTCGCTACTTCAGCTATATGAGGAATGGCAGGGGAAATAGCAGTAATTTGCTTAAGGGTAGCGTTTTCAGGAATATCTTTGGCAACTGCTACCATTACCTGGCAAAGCGATCGCTTTAATTCTTCTGCCTGTTCTAAACCTGTAAGCTTATATTGGAAAAACTCTCTTAGCAGCTGATGCAGTTGGTAAATTCCCTCACCTTTACGCTGTAGCAAATGCAGATTCAGCAAGGTATCATCTCTAATTTCCTCTAACTCTTCCTCGTCTTCTTCTGGTAAACACTGTTCCACCAAGTTCCAAGATATAGGTGCGGCAGCGAATAAACTCAATAAACAGCCAAGCTGCTTATCGTTGTCCTCTAATTCTTGCCAACTCAACTCAAAGGCTGCTAACACACCCCGTTGTGCTGTCATATCGGCTTCTGGTTTCACAAGTCCGGGTTGTGCTAGTCGCTTTTTCTCCAACCGCCGCAACATCTCTGTTAAAGAAAGGTCTTGTTTTCGCGCCAAATATCGCCCGACTAATTCCAAACCCAAAGGCAAATATCCCAACCACTCACACAACTGATTTGCAACAGCTAATTCTTGCTCAATTCGCTGTGGTGTTTCTTTAAAAAATGACTTTAATAACTCCAGGGCTGCTTTTGGTTGCAATACATCTAAAGATAATTCCTTTATAGATGCTCCTAAGTGTTGGCGCGTGGTAATCAACACTTTAAATCGAGAAGATAGCGAAGGTAGATAAGGCTTAACTTGTTGATATTCTCCAACATCGTCTAATACTAGCAGCACATTACCTTCGCGCCAAAGCCGAAAACAGTATTGCACTTGGGCGGGTAAATCCAAATCCTCTGGTGGGTTTAAGTCAAGCTGCGTTCTGGCAAACTGCACAACTTGAACACCCACATCTCCAGCCTTTGCCAGCAACCAGCAAATTCCACCCTTGTAGTTTTCACGGTGAGCCATTGCATATTGTAAGGCCAGTTCTGTTTTACCCAGTCCACCCATGCCAGCGATCGCAGCAATTACCACCTGATTATTTTCCTGCAACATCTCATGCAGGATTTGCAATTCAGCCTCACGCCCGACAAACTCCACCACCCCTGAGTGGGGTAAATTTTGCGGTGTTTCAGTAGAGGGATTTGACTTTACCTGTTCCCCAACAGGCGACTGTAGTCAGAAATTAAACGTTTGATTGCGGTTGTCATTAGAAACGTTCCCAACATTCCCGCCATAATTTTTATCAACTGTGTTCGTAAAATTCTGGATGATAGAGGGTTGAGATTTAACAGTATCTGCCACATCCTCAATAGCTTGAGCAATTTCAGGGTCTTTCTTTGCAGCTTCTTCTACCTGCTCAACCAGAGAAGCTTGACCATAATCTAGACGTTGTGTTTGAGCTAGTTCGATAGCTGTCGCTGTGTTAGGTTCTTTACGCTTAAGCAATGATAATAAGTTACCACCTTGCTCTAAAGCTTTTTCTCCCAGGATTTCGCCAGTTTTTTCAAAAGCTTTCGTAATCACTAAGGTAGCGATCGCTGCGGCTGTCAGGGTTACAGGCTCCATATTTTACCCATTAATTACGAAATTACGCTGTGAAATATTTTACTTTAGTGCATCTCATCTGAGAAGAGATAATACAAAATTATTAAGATTTATCTTGGAAGGCGGATTTTATCGCGTTTTTCTCTTGAGTCAAATCTCACAAATACATTTACTAAAGCCATACTATATCTATTAACGCTAAAGTCATAGTATGACTACTAAAATCACAACCCAAATGCAAGCTGATAAATACCCTTTTGCTCAAGAACTGATTACTGATAAGGAAGGTAATATCCGCAAAGTAATCATAGATTTTGATGACTATCTACACTTGCTAGAAGCTATTGAGGATGAAGGACTTATCTTAGCAATGAAGGCAGTAGAACATGAAACACCTCTGAATATTGATGAAGCATTAGCACAACTAGAACAAGAGTGATTACCCAATATCTACCCAGCTTTATCAAGGATCTCAAGGCTCTGAAAAGTACACCTTATTATGAGACTATTAGAACCCTTGCTTTTGAAGAAGTACCACAAATATTATCTTTTGAAGAAATTACTAACCTCAAAAAACTTCAAGGTTATGAAAATGCTTATCGCATCCGTGTCGGTGATTATCGTATTGGACTTATTTTTGATGGAGAAACAGTCCTATTTCAGCGAGTACTACACCGGAAAGATATTTATCGTTATTTTCCCAAATAAAACTATTTTCAATGATTTGGCGAATAGAATTCGCGCTCATACAAACATAGATGCTTTGTGGCTTGCCGCAGGTTAGTCTACCTACGTGGACTAATAAAAATTAAAGTTTTAAAACCTGCAAAAGCAAGTTTTGCCTGTGTGTAAGATGAACTTAAATTTATAATCACCACTTTCTTAATTACGAACCACGAATTAATAATGCAATTTAATACCCAACTGCTACCACGCATTAATGCCACATCCAAGAGAGAAAATGGTAAACAATATTATGTAGATGCCAACGGAAATCGCTTTCCCAGCGTGACTACAATACTTAATGCCACCAAATCACAAGCAGACCGAGACAGATTATTAAACTGGAAAGCGCGTGTTGGTACAGAAGAAGCTACCCGCATTACTACATCTGCTAGTCGTCGGGGAACCCAAACACACAAGCAAATTGAGCGCTACCTCCTTGGTCAAAACCCTGTTTGTCCCGAAGCGAGTCGCCCTTATTGGGAGAGTATCAAGCCAGTTTTACAAGAAATCGACACAGTTAGACTGGTGGAAGGCTCAGTTTTTCATCATGATTTGGGTTATTCTGGCAAAGTTGATTGTATTGCCAGCTATCAAGGTATTCCCTGTATTTGTGAGTGGAAAACAGCAGATAAACCCAAAGGCTCAATTGAGCATTTATATGAACATCCACTACAACTTACGGCATACATAGGAGCAGCTAACGAGTATTATCAAGATTATGGCATTCAGCTAAAGCACGCTCTGTTGGTAGTAGCGATTCCAGAAATGCCAGCTGAAATATTTTGGTTTGAATCAGCAGTTATCAAAGATTACTGGGAGGAGTGGCAAAAAAGAGTTGCCCAGTTTTGGGAACGCAGAAGTGTTTGGGGTTAATCAGCCCCTTTGGGAAAGTCAAAAGTCAAAAGTCAAAAGTCAAACATTTAAAATATTCGTATCGATGAAGACAGAGTTATTAGTCGTTTGCATAAAAGTCTTCTCTGCGGAAAATTAAACTTTCCGAGACTAATCCTACAGGATAGGCAGAAAAATTGAGAGGCGCTTTCTTTTCTTTCTTCCCTTGTTTTTGTACCAAAGACTTCTTATCAATTACTATTACCACCTGATGCTCACCCTCTGGAATATCCAATGGTAATTGCGCCGTAATCTTACCATCTTTTGTAACTGTGGCAATTGTTTCTATACTTTTCATACTATTTATATTAGATTAATACATCACTGCTTGGTGAAAGGGATATTCCGACACATTTGCATACACCAAAATATTTGTGTCTAGAAAAACAGGATCACCGTCCCCAATCGTCATACATATCCTCACGTCTTAAAGAAAGATTTTCAGGCCAAGGGCCATAATTATGCACAGGAAGGTTTAGAGGAGGACGTTTTTCTTTTCTATCTGCTTCCTTAGCTAAAGGCTTCTCATCAATTACTATTACCACCTGATGCTCACCCTCTGGAATATCCAATGGTAACTGCGCCGTAATCTTACCATCTTTGCTAACTGTGGCAATTGTTTCTATACTTTTCATCTCATTTCTCCTTAATCAATCCATCACAGCTAATACAGTTTTTGGCAATAACTTATCTTTAAACCAAACAATTCTCGCGGGGACATCATTTAATTTTACTCCCGCCTTTTCTAAATTAAGTCGCTCGGAAATTGCCAAAATCAAGTCATCACGTCCAGCCCGCCGCACCTGAGAAAACTTCTTTTGTAAATATTCTGGTCGCCAATAACCAACAATTTCTAATAAGAAAGTACGTCCATCAGGATGCACCAAGCGAAAATCAGGAATCATCACACTACCAGGGATTGGGATCAAATCAACTTCTCGTTCTAACGCCCAACCACTTTTTAACGCATCCCATTTATCAGCAAAGGATGCTTCTAACATACTATCGTAGGGCTTACCTGGTGGATAGTGGGATACCAAACCACATTCGGAATTGAGAGTGAAACGTCCAGTTTTCCAAGTATTTGTATAAGTGTCACGGGTTTGGAGAATCGAAGAAAGACTCCATTTAGTAACGTGAAGTAAAGCCGGAATAAGTTTAGCGATCGCTAACCCATACCGCGTACTAGGATTAAACAAACTCGTCGGCCCATCAATGGTAATTGTAAACCCGTGGTCAGCATCACCCTCAATATAAGCCATCAATTGAAACAACTTTAAATAGCGAAATAACAACTTATATTCTCCCGGAACATTCCGGTGAGCATTTAACACCAGTTGACTGGCCTTATAAAACACACCCTGCACCTGAGATAAGTTATATCTATTTAATAAATCTGGCGCTATTGGTGCATCAAAAACAGTCAAAATTTTATTTTCAGATAAATCAGCGTATAGTCCATTATGAACCTGTTCTGTTAAAACTTCCCGTTCAAGTTCTTGAGTTAACTCATCAGCAACTTTACTTAAAGTAACTTGTGTTGATTCCCGACTAGAAACAGACTTTGCAGCTAGGGAAAACACCCGTTCTCTTAACATTTGTGGTTCCAGAGGACTAATCACCTCAAAAGTGCAAAAACTGCTTTTGAGAATATAAGCTAATCCCCGTTTCACACGATAATCTGTCGAATCTCCTTCAAAATCAGTCAGCTGTCGCTCAAGCACACCCTGAGTCTTCCCCACCGCTGATTGAAAATAATTAATTAACTCAATCGCCAACTCCAAAGTTTCCCGATCAATCTTCAGTCTCTTCGGGATAATCTCCTCCCCGTTTTGGCGATGCATCAGTAAGTCTGTTGGTAACATCTGAATTCTGGATTTTAGATTTTGGACTTCCGGTTGAATAATTAATTTCTAACTGTTCCGCAGCCTTCAAACTCCGTTCTTTCCCACTCCCATACACAACCTGTAAATTCCCTTTCCTTTCTTTTTCTTCCCCTACCTTCCTCTCTCCTCTTCGCCTAGCCGAAGTCCCCTCCTCACTCGTATCCTCCGCCACCACCTCATACAAAATCGCCTGCTTATTCTCAATATTCCCCTTCCGTAAAATCCTACCCAAGCGCTGAGTATACTCCCTAGCCGAACCAGTCCCCGATAAAATAATTGCCACAGAAGCCGCAGGCACATCAACACCTTCATTCAACACATGAGAAGCAACCAAAGTATTATATTTACCCTCTCTAAACTTTGTTAATATCTCATGCCGTTCTTTCACAGGAGTTTGATGAGTAATTGCTGGAATTAATAACTCTTGAGAAATGCGGTAAACCGTCGCATTATCCGCAGTGAAAATCAAAATTCTTGCCGGATAATGTTCTGCTAATAAATTAATCAGAATTCGCAACTTTCCATCAGTACCCAAAGCAATATCTTTCGCTTCCCGGTGCGCTAACATCGCCCTCCGTCCAGATTGCGATCTAGCACTCATTTGCACGAACATTTGCCAACCTTGCAGACTCCCCAAAGAAATCTTGGATTGCTTCAAAAAGTCGTTGCGGGTTTGAATTAACTGGTTATATCTTTCCCGCTCAAGTTGCGATAACTTTACCTTAATTTGAACAATTTCATGTTCTGCTAACGCCTTCCCTGCCAAATCTTCAGCGCGTTTGCGATATACTTCTTGACCAATAAGGATATTTAAGTCAGCGTGTTTACCATCGGTGCGTTCCGGTGTTGCGGAGAGTCCCAGGCGATAAGGTGCGATCGCATATTCAGCAATTACCCGATTAAAATCTGTCGGTAAATGATGACATTCATCAAAAACAATCAACGCATATTGATTTCCCAACGTCTCAGCGTGAATTGCGGCACTATCATAAGTTGCAACTAAAATTGCCGTTCTATCCCGCGAACCACCTCCCAGCAATCCCACCTCAGCATCGGGGAAAGCCGCTACTAAATGTGCATACCACTGATGCATCAAATCCAAAGTTGGCACTACAATCAGCGTCGTGCGCGGCGTTGACTGCATCGCCATTTGCGCCAAATAAGTCTTTCCCGCCGCCGTGGGAAGCACAACCACCCCTTGTCTACCCGCCAGTTTCCAAGCCGCTAGCGCCTCAGTTTGGTGGGGATAGGGTTCCATTTCCAGGGTAGGAACCAAATCTACAGGATAAAATTGCTTTGCCTCATCGATAAAATTCACATCTTCTGCTTGTAGTGCTTCCACTAGCGATCGGTATCTAATTGCTGGGATGCGAAATTTTTCCACTCTATCATCCCACGTAGCGTAGTCCATCCAACCTTTACCGCGTGGTGGTGGATGCAAAATTAATGTGCCACGATCAAAATTTAATGTAGGGGTACGAGCCATGAGTATTGAGCATTGAGGATTGGGCATTGGGCATCGGGCATTGGGCATGGTTATTCTCCTTGTTTCCCCAACTCCCCACTCCCTACTCCCTACTCCCTTGATTACTAATAACGCAAAAAGTGCATGATTCATCCAACTAACTCCGACAAAACCCAACTAGATGCGCTCATTAGTCACGGAATGTCCTATCGGCAAACTAACAATAACCTGTCCGAATCCTACAAAGAACAGCGACAGAGCTTTTTGCTGAAACGGCTGCAATTGCAGGCGCAGATTGTATTGATAGCTGGCTTGACTTTAATTGCTTTTTTTCTTTGGGTAAATTCACAATTAGAAGGCAAGATATACGCCTTTCAAATTGGGCTTGTAGTAGAATTATTCACTCTTATTTGTTGGGGTTTATGCAAAACTCCTATCGGTCGCTGCTATCCTGATTTAATTTTTTTGAGTTTATGCTGGTCTGTAACTTGTGCTGTCCAAATTGATATAGCTTTACTATTCAATAATCTAGAACCAAGAAGCAATATTTGGACTCTGATGTTTCTTACTCAGGCTACAATCATTCCAGTCCAATGGTGGATGCATTTAATATCTCAACTCGGAACAATAATTTGCTATTTAAGTTTATATATTTTATATAACCCCATCTTGAAAAATCCATCAGCTTTTTATGTTGAGCAAGGATTATATTTCTTTTGGACTTGCATAATTTGTGTTTTCTCTGTCTATTTATACGAACGCTTACGAAAAAAAGAATTTTACGCTCGTAAGGCAATGGAACTAGCGCAGCACAAATCAGAACGGCTACTACTAAATATTCTGCCAGAGATGATTGCAGAACAATTAAAACAACAGCCAGCAACTATTGCCGATAACTTTCTGGAAGTTACGGTGCTATTTGCTGATATTGTTGGCTTTACAGAGCTTTCATCCCACACCTCTCCCGCAGAATTAGTCGAGTTATTAAATACAATATTCTGTTTGTTTGACCAATTAGCAGAACGTCATGGGGTAGAGAAAATCAAGACCATTGGTGATGCGTATATGGCTGTTGCTGGGTTGCCAAATCAGTCTAATAACCATGCTCCAGCAATAGCTAACATGGCTTTGGATATGCAAAATGCTGTAGCTACTTTTAACAAAGAAAATAACCAATCCTTTAGCATTCGTATTGGCATTAGTACAGGGCCAGTAGTCGCAGGGGTGATTGGGTTGAAAAAGTTTGCTTACGACCTCTGGGGAGATACAGTTAATATAGCTAGTAGAATGGAATCACATGGTATTGCAGGTAGTATCCAGGTTTGTGAAGCAAGTTATCAGCTTTTAAAGGATAAATACTTATTGGATAAACGAGGTTTGATTCAAGTGAAAGGTAAAGGTGAAATGATGACTTATATACTAAAGGGAATTAATTTAAAAACTTAATAAATAGGAGTCAGAATTCAGAATTCAGAATCCAGAATATTTTACCCATAAAGTTAGGTATGTATTTTTCCGATGCATTATTAGGTGTTGAGCGATGTCTATGACGGGCTACGCCTACGCATTTTCTAGCTGATTTTGGGAATAATCCTTTAGCTAGCTGCATAAAAGGAGAAGCTACATTGAGAGGAACACGTTCCCTTCTAGCGTCTTATGCTGTGGCACTATTGGCTGTTGGTAGCGTATTGCTACTAACACTATTGCTACAGCCACTACTGAAACAAACGATTTTCCTGCTGTTTTTTGCTGCCGTGGCGGTTAGTGCCTGGTATGGCGGCATGGAAGCAGGGTTACTGGCTACTGCTTTGTCTACTTTAGCCGTCAGCTATTTTTTCTTAGAACCAGTATTTTCGCTCTTGGTTGCGAGTCTAGACAATATACTGGGCTTAGGCTTGTTTGTGCTGGTGACAACAATTATTAACTTGCTGAACTCAGAATTACGCACTGCCAAACAACATCTTCAAAACAGTTTGCAGAAACTACAGGTGAGCGAAGCCAGGTTTAGAAGCTTAGTAGAGTCCAACATCATTGGAGTAATTGTAGCCAATATGGACGGAGCGATCGCAGAGGCTAATGATGCTTTTTTAGGAATGGTAGGTTATTCGCAGGAGGATTTGCTAGCAGGGCGAGTCCGATGGCGCGACATGATCCCACCAGAATATATTGAAACTAACAACAGTGCGATACCTTCTCTGCGAGACGCTACGCCAACGGTGAGCTTCTCTACGAGACGCTCCGCGAACGCTAACGCAGAACTCACAACTAAAGGCGTGTGTCAGCCCTTTGAGAACGAATACATCCGCAAAGATCGTAGCCGCGTTCCCATCCTGTTAGGTTCTGCTTTGTTAGAAAATAACCAAGATGATATTATCTCTTTTGTGATTGATTTAAGCAAACGCAAACAAGTAGAGCTTGCCCTTTCCAAAAGCGAAGAACGCTACCGCACTTTTTTAGAGCAGAGTTCAGAAGGTATTTGGTGCATCGAACTGGAAGTACCAATTTCCCTAGATTGTCCAGAAGATGAACAAATTCAACATTTTTACCAATATGTTTACTTAGCAGAATGCAACAATGTTATGGCGCAGATGTATGGCTGTTCTCGTGCCGAAGATATTATCGGTGTCAGACTAGGAGACTTTCTTGTTGCCTCTGATCCACATAATATTGCATACCTGCGTAACTTTATCCGTTCTAACTACCGACTAATCGATGCCGAGTCTCATGAAATAGATAAGCAAGGTAATTCCAAATATTTTTTGAATAATCTGGTGGGAATTGTTGAAAATGGGTTTTTAGTTAGAGCGTGGGGAACTCAACGCGACATTACAGAACGCAAACGAACGGAAGCAGCACTCCGTGAAAGAGAAGATGAACTGCGCCTAATTACAAATGCTGTGCCCGTCAAGATTTCTTATGTTGATGGGGAGCAGCGTTATCGCTTTAATAACAAAGAATATGAAGACTGGTTTGGGCTTCCTGCTTCCGAAATTTCTGGTAAACACATTAGAGAAATTCTGGGAGAGTCAGTTTATCAGTCGATTCTTCCTTATGTAGAAACGGTACTCTCAGGAGAGCAAGTAACTTACGAAACTCAGTTACCTCATAAAGATGGCACAAATCATTACGTGAATGTCACTTACATTCCCCAGTTTAGTCAGGAGGGGAAAGTTCCAGGATTTGTTGCCCTAATCACAGATATTACCGATCGCAAGCAAGCAGAGCAAGAACGCGAACAACTGCTTAAACGCGAACAAGCAGCACGCGCCGATGCCGAAACTGCCAACCGCATGAAGGATGAGTTTCTTGGCACACTCTCCCACGAACTCCGTACACCCTTGAACGCTATACTGGGCTGGGCACAGCTACTTAGAACTCGCAAGTTTGATGAGACTACTACTGTCCGGGCACTAGAGACAATTGAACGGAATACTAGATCCCTGACACAACTGATTGAAGATGTTCTCGATGTGTCACGGATTATTAGAGGCACACTCCATTTAAGTATGGATCGGGTAGAACTTGTATCACTTGTAGAGGCGGCAATCGATACTGTGTACCTAGCAGCCCAGGCTAAAGAGATTAATATCAAGTGTAGATTCGACCCGAAAGTAGAGGTAGTTGTGGGTGATGCCAACCGCTTGCAACAGGTTGTGTGGAATTTGCTCTCCAACGCCGTCAAGTTTACACCCAAGGGCGGCAGAGTTGATGTGCAATTGGAGCATATTGAATCTTATGTGCAAATTCGGGTGAGTGATACGGGAGGGGGAATTGCTGCTGAATTCCTACCCCATGTATTTGAACGCTTTCGTCAAGCTGACAGTTCCAGCACGCGATCGCATGGCGGACTAGGATTAGGGTTAGCGATCGTCCGTCACTTGGTAGAATTACACGGTGGCACAGTCTTGGCCGAAAGTCCAGGAATTGGAAAGGGGGCGACATTCGTTGTCAGTCTGCCAATGAAAGCTATTTAGGATGGAGGTAGGGGGCAGGATGATTTTGAGCTACTTAACTTCCGTACTCTGCGGGAAGCTGACACAACAGTAAGGGTCTCATATCATCTTCGGATTATTCGTCGGCGGTGACGATCGCGATCGCAAAGCCGTCGTATCCTTTACTACCCACGGTCTGGATTGCCGTAGCACTGACGCGCGGCTCAGAGGCAAGCAGTTCGTTGAAGCGACGCACCCCCTGAACGCTAGCATCGTTGCTGGCATCATCAATCACTGCTCCGTTACGCACAACATTATCAGCGATGATCAGGCTACCGCGACGGGAAAGCTGGAGCGCCCACGCGAAGTATTCGGGATTGCTTGGCTTGTCAGCATCAATGAAGATCAAGTCAAATGGGCCGTGACCCTCAGCGGCAATCTGTGGCAGCGTAGAGAGTGCCTGTCCGAGCCGGAGGTCAACAATATGGGACAGACCAGCGTGGGCGATATTGGTACGAGCAACTTCGGCGTGCTTTGGGTTTGCCTCCAGCGTGATTAGACGGCTATCGCTGGGTAACGCCCGCGCTAGCCAGATAGTACTATAGCCGCCTAGTGTGCCAATCTCCAGGATGCTTCGCGCTCCTTGGATTTGCGCCAACAGCAGCAGCAGCTTGCCTTGGTTCGGCGAAACATTGTGTGGTGGTAATCCGGCGGCGGCGCTAGTCTGGAGCGCTTTATCCAACGCAGGGTCAGGCGGTACAAGTAGATCGGTAAAGTAACGATCGACCGCAGTCCATTGCTCTTGAGTCATAGATTCTCGCTTTTTACCCCATCGATAAAATACTCAAGATTAAGTGTCCGAACTTGCTTCATTGGAGAGGATTGTTATGATTTCATCCAAGGGGCGGTCGCGATTAGACTCTTCTGGTGTTTCCTTACCCAAGGAGGTGTCTTTCACCAAACGGTAAACGTCAGCGGCTCCGTAAAAAATGCCCTCAGTCAGACCCAACTCTTTAAAAGTTTCTGCAATCTCTTCCATTTCTCCTACCCAACGATGCGCTTTCGGTGTCATCGATGGAATGGAACGGGTTAAGATGCTAGCAAGTTCTTTTTGGCTACTAGATACTTCATCCCATAGTTCCTTATCCAAACCTAAACGATGGGCTGCAATTAGTAATTCTGTGCCGATTGCTGTAAGTCCTTTTGTCAGAGCTGCATAAGACATTTTCAACCCGGAAGCCTGACCAATTTCATCACCAATTACCCGCACATCTAAGCCATAATCTCGCAGTTGTAGTAGTTGATTTGCTTGTTTTCCTGAAGTGTAAATGCGGGTGCGATTAGGAACTCGCGGCGGTGGGCCAATAATTGATGCATCTACGAATGTTCCCCCAACTGATTCAATGAGTTGGCCGATATTTATAACTTTTTGGGGTGCGATCGCATTACAGTCAACGTAGAGAATGGATTTACCCACATTGCCGATCGCCTCAGCTACTTGCTTCGCCGCTTGGGTAGCCGCTGCGGGAACTAGAACTGACAACACCACATCAGATTCAATTACCAGTTGTGTGAGGGAACCCACATCTTGGATGTTGGCTGCGGCTGCTAATTGCCGAGTTCGTTCACTGCGATCGTTTAGGGCGGCAATAGTTTTCAATCCATGTTGATTGAGAACAACTGCGATCGCTTGTCCCATATCACCCGGACTTAAAATACCAATAGTTTGGATAGGCATGGAAAGTTTTATATTTATTTTGTGGCTGATTTCATGTCCGTATAATTAGTTATGATTTCCACAATCATTGCACCCCACCCCCCAGCCCCTCCCCGCTCTTCGGGGAGGGGAGACAAAGCATAGACTTTCGCGGGGTGGGGTTCTTCAGGTTTAATAAGTAATCTAGCGGACATGATATGACAAGTTAATTCAGGTAATTGAGTCGTCAGTAAACTACTATAATCTGATGTAGATATCGTACTATATCAAACCACGGATAAGCTTAACAAGCAAGTTATCAGGACTTACGCACACTCTACGAATTCTTCTCTACGAGATAATTACTTTTAGTGGGAGTCTGACCAATTTGCAGTACACAAACTGCGGCAATCAGACAGAGAACACCTGATAAAATAAACGCTTGTAAATAACTACCCGTCCAAGTTCTCAATACTCCGGCTCCGAATGCTGCTGTAGCTGCACCAAGCTGGTGTCCTGCGACAATCCAACCGAACATCACGCCGACATTTTCTTTACCGAAGACATTGGCAACAAGACGTACTGTCGGTGGTACGGTAGCAATCCAATCAAGTCCATAGAAGACGGCGAAAATGGAAAGTCCGTAGAAAGAAAAGTTGAAACTGAAGGGCAAGAAAATCAAAGATAAACCCCGCAATCCGTAGTACCAGCACAATAAGTAGCGATTGTTCCAACGGTCAGATAGCCAACCGGACATAGTAGTTCCAAAAAAATCGAACAGTCCCATGATTGCCAAAAGCCCAGCAGCCTTGACTTCAGGAATACCGTGGTCAATACAAGCAGGAATTAGATGAGTTCCAATTAACCCGTTTGTACTTGCACCACAGACAAAAAAGCTACCAAATAATAGCCAGAAGTCTCGATTACGCATTCCAAGCCAGAGAGCGTTAAGAGTGGAGGCGATGGAATTGACTTTGGGCTGTAACACTTCCACAGTTTCGCTATTGTCGCCAAAGGCTCGCAAACCGACATCCGCCGGACGATCGCGCATAAAGACTGCGATCGCTGGAATAATTAGAAGTGCTACACCAGTCAGAGTGAGAGCCGCAGTTCGCCACCCAAAGCGATCGGCTATTGAGGCCAGCATCGGCAGAAACACTAGTTGCCCAGTGGCTGTACTGGCGGTTAAAATGCCCAGAACTAGACCCCGCTTTTCCAAAAACCAGCGATTGACAACAATAGCACCCAAAACCAGGGCAATAACTCCGCTACCAGAACCGACAACTACACCCCACAGCAATACTAGCTGCCAGGAAGCTGACATTAAAGTGGTTAAACCGACACCGAGCGCAATGATAGCAAGTGAGAACACCATCATCCGGCGAATGCCGATTCGCTCCATAACTGTGGCAGCAAAAGGGCCAATCAATCCGTAGAGTATTAAGTTAATGGAGATTGCCAAAGATATAGTTGCTCTACTCCAGCCAAACTCTTGTTCGAGAGGCACAATAAAAACTCCGGGAGCAGAGCGAATTCCTGCTGCTACCAGCAAGGCTAGGAATGTTAAACCCGCGACGATCCAGCCATAGTGGAACGAACGACGCGATAGGAAGGAAGGTAAGGACATAGTTTGGAGGGGGGAGTGGGGAGCAGGAGAGTAGGGGGTAGGGGGCAGGGGAGCAGAAGGGCAGACGAGTGGAGTTAAAATACTCATTCACGAGTATCAAAGACTCGTCGGCGAGTATTAAAGACTCGTTAATGGAGTTAAAATACTCATTCAGGAGTATCAAAGACTCGTCGGCGAGTATTAAAGACTCGTTAACGGAGTTCAAAGACTTATTCACGAGTATCAAAGACTCGTCGGCGAGTATTAAAGACTCATTAACGGAGTTCAAAGACTTATTCACGAGTATCAAAGACTTGTCGGCGAGTATTAAAGACTCATCCCCTATTCCCAATGCCCAATGCCCCATTCCCAATTTAGGAAAAACTACCCTGCATAAGGGTTCCCAATTCTGTCTACAGAGACGTTAGAGGAGAATGGCAAACGACCTGGATTTAAGCGTGGTTCGGCTGCATAACCCACAGGAACTAAAACAGCGATCGCTAAATCTGGATTATCCCCAGCACCAATCACTTCTTTTACTTGATCCTCAATCCAACCGTTCATAAAACATGTGGATAATCCCAGACTTTCTGCCGCTAACACCAAATGGGTAGCAGCAATGATGGCATCTTTGATCGCATATTCGCGTCGCTTCTCGCCCAACGCCGCTTGAAATTGGGGGACGGCGGTTTTAAAGTAGTTTACCGTGCCTTCATTCCATGCCCCAGTTTCGAGTCCCCGCTCTAGAATTGGGGTCAAGTTTTGTTCGCCTGCATTAGGATCGGCGGCAAAGACAAAGGTAACAGGTGCTTGGACAATTTGCTGTTGATTAAAAGATGCTGCTGACAATGCTGCCTTTTGCGCTTCATCTTGCACAAGAATAATTTGCCAGTCCTGGATATTATAGCTGCTGGGTGCAGCCACGGTTAACTCTACTAGTTGCTTGAGCAGTTCTGGGGTGATGGGGTCTGTTTTAAAAGTTTTGATAGAACGACGTTTTGCGATCGCACTGGGTACATCTAAAGGTTGGGTTTGGATGATCGAACTCATGAGATTCTCCTGATAGTTGAGTTATGCGAGGGTTTCAGATTTTATACCTGAAGTGATTAAGAGCCTTAAAGAGCAAAGCAATGTAATATGTTCCTCTTTAATTGTGTTCCTCTTTAATTGCGAATGTTAACCGGGTTAGAGATATGCTTGTGGATAATGCGCCATTGTCCCTCTCGCTTCTCCCATACAAGCGTCGCATGAGCCGTAATTCCAACCGCCTCATTCCCTATAGTGGTTGCTGTACTATGAAAAATCAAAGCAGAGACGGTAATGTTATCACTTGTGAAAATCTGAATATCCCCAACTCAGTTGGTGTGGTACGTTTCCCTGACCTGCCCTGTTTCGGGTTAAGGGTGCCATCACTATCCGGTTAGGTAGTTCCAGATTTCCTAATTGATAAGGAGAGAATAAGTTGATATCAGTAGTCATGTCGTTTCGCTCCAATTCAAAATTCAAAATTCAAAATTCGGAACCCCACATCTGCCAGATAAGGAGGATAAGGAAAGAGTTTTCCCCATACCCAATTTTGTGTGCAGCGCATTACAGTTATTTCCAGGTAAATAGACTATGCAGTTGTGGTTCAAATACTAAACAATCGACCGAATAACGCCACCATCTACCCGCAAAGCTGCACCATTAGTTGCCGATGCTACGGGACTAGAAAGATAAACTACGATCGCTGCTACTTCTTCGCTAGTTGCAAAGCGTTTGATTAAGGAACTTGGACGCACATTTTGAAAAAATTCAGCCTCAACGTCAGCGCGAGTAATACCGCGTTCCTGTGCCAGGTTGGTGATAAAATCCTCAACTCCTTCCGAACGAGTTGGCCCTGGTAGGACAGAGTTTACTGTAACTCCAGTCCCCACAGTCATTTCTGCTAGACCTCTGGCAATGGCAAGTTGTGCCGTCTTAGTTGTGCCGTAGTGAATCATTTCCACTGGGATCTGAATAGCAGATTCGCTGGAGATAAAAACTATCCGCCCCCAGTTTTGCTCTAGCTGCTTTTGCAGATATTGCCGACTCAAACGGACTCCACTGAGGACGTTAACCTCAAATATCTTTAACCAGTCTTCATCAGTAATATCAAAGAAGGTTTTTGGCTCATAAATACCCACATTGTTTATGAGTATATCAACGTGAGGAACCTCTTGAATGAGTTTCTCTACCCCTGATGCAGTGCCTGCATCAGCAACAACACCAGAAACTTTTGCGTCGGGTGTAGAATACTTAATTTTAGCGATCGCATCTGCTACTCGTTCTTCAGACCGACCGTTGACAATTACTGATGCACCCTCTTGAGCTAGCCCAAAAGCGATCGCCAAACCAATACCTGCGGTTGAGCCACTGACCAGGGCGGATTTACCATGCAATTTCAAGTCCATTTCGCTCTTTCTCCGTTAGTTGAAACATAATTCAGGAGTCAGGAGTCTTATATATTTTGACTCCTGCCTCCCTTGACTAGAGAAGGCTGCAAACTAAATGCATCTCACAATAGTACCTAGATTAAAGATGCTGTGCTAAGGTCTTATTCAAGGTAGTTTTTGGAACCGCCCCTACGACAGTATCGACCTGGCGACCTCCTTTAAAAACCATCAATGTCGGAATGCTGCGAATTCCATAGTGGCTAGCGACAGTAGGATTTTGATCTGTGTTCAACTTCACAAATTTCACCTGTCCTTCGTATTCAGCAGCAACTTCATCGACGACTGGGCCCACCATCCGGCAAGGGCCGCACCACGGTGCCCAAAAGTCCACTAATACCGGAATTTCACTTTCCAAGACTTCTTGCTTGAATGTGGCTTCTGTGACGTTTGTAATGGATGACATAAATTGCCTTCCTACTTAATTCTATTATTCGATAATATCGAATAATAAAAATATATGCCACCTGATGAGATAATGCAACTATGAGATTCCTTTATCATCCAGATCGAAAAAATATTTCTTTACCAGGCGTGTTGTATGCATTGGGCGATCCGGTGCGGCTAGAGATTGTGCGGCTGTTGGCGACTGAGGGGGAACAATGCTGTGCCAGGTTTGATTTTGCGATCGCTAAGTCTACTATGTCCAACCACTTCAAGATTTTGCGGGAGTCGGGGATAGTCTTCACACGCAAAGAAGGGACACACCACATTAACATCCTGCGGCGTGAAGATTTAGAGGTGCTGTTTCCAGGGTTGTTGGATGTGGTCTTAAAAGCTGCTCAACCATTGCCTGTTGAACCCGCCAGTGCTAAACAAACAGCTTCAAGGATTTAGGGGTATTGGGTATGACCTGTTTAAGAATCTGCTCGTTTTTCAATTTGTGTTTCTAAATCACCAAAGATATCATGTTGTTCTTGAAAAGTCCTTGGAGTGTGAGATAAACCTAAATCTGTAGATAGCAAATCAATACCGTCGATAATTTTGGGTATCTGAGATTGATCGACTTGCAGACCGAGAAAGCATTTCTCCCTGTAATCCGGTCTTCCCTGAAATAGTGCGATCGCTCTTTTCAAAGGGCGCATAACCTGATAAGCTTTTTCAGCCTTCTCAATTGATGCTTGAGGTATTGGAGATTGCAGCCTGAGAACTGCTAGATCGATTAAATCTCTTGCCTCAACGCTGTCATCGGCGTAACGGTCAGAATTTGACAGTAGCTTAGAGGTAAAACAGTCATTGAAGCTTAAGCAGGGAACAAGTGACCAGTTTGGATATCTTGGCGGGTCTAGTTGAAAACGAGTTTCGGCAATAATTTCCGTTTTAATCGGCATATCATCGACAAAAACAATCATCCGAATTCCATATTGGTCAGTTGTGCTACGTCCAACTTGGATTTTACTTAAATCCCGAAATAATGCTTCATGCCCATCTTCAAATACCACTTCCCGTAGGTATTTGTAGCCTTCTGTACCAACAGAAGCGATAAAATCAACATCCTTACTCCAACGATATTCTTCAAACTCAAATGCAAGAAGGGTTCCGCCACCGAAGTAAGCAGAACCCTTTCTAAGTATGTCTGAATCTAAGGATTCAAGAACTGTGAGAATTTGATTATGGTGTTCTAACCTGAAGGTCATAAACAGACTTGCAACCAGGATTTATAGCGTCTGGCAAGTTCCTGAAGAAAATTGAGTTCTTCGCCTTCAAGATTGTTAAATAAATTGTGATACTGCCAGCCACGCTCATAGCGACTCAGCATTTGTTCTGAAGTAAAACGATACACATCAGCAGTCTGCCAACAAATAGACTCCAGAAAAGGCAGCTTTTTGGGGACAGTAACAGGATTAATTGTTGGTGTTGCGGTTGTCATAGTTCTTTTAATCAACCACTTTAGGCTTACTTTAATAATTTTAGATTAGCACTACCGAATTTTGTAATTTCAATTTTATTCTAACTATAAATTATCCGAACTGGGATAAACTCTTCCTTTCCAAGCGCCACCGCGCCCTTGCCAATGACGAAGTGCTGAGTCTAAAGTCATCAGGGTATAGAGAAAAGCGATCGCAGGTAAGCTCAATGCGAACCAGGGAGAACATTTATAAAAGCGGATTGTCGGGTAGTAAGCGAAAGTCATTAATAGCCATCCTAATATACCTGTAAGTGCGATCGCCCAATTGCTCCAAACTGCACCCAAAATCACACATACAGGTGGAGCTAGATAAATCAGAGGCATTCCCACCAAAGTTCCCAATAGTAGTAATGCCGAATAATTCAGTTGGGTATAGGCAGTACGAGCAACCATATCCCAAATCGTCGCCAGCGAGTCATAAGGGCGCAAACTACGAGTCAAGCTACTCAATCCTAACCAGATACGACCTTGACTGGGGATTGGGCATTGGAGATTGGGCATTGGGGATTGGGCATGATTATTTTCTTTGTCCCCCTTGTCTCCTCTGCTCCCCTGCTCCCCTGCTCCCTTGCTTCCCTGCTCCCCTGCTCCCCTGCTCTTCTTAACAGCCTGAGCCAAGGCACAATCGTCAATTAAAGCTTGGCGAATCACTTGAATACCCCCGATTTGCTCTAAAGCTTCACGGGCGATCAGAATAGATCCCCCGGCGGCTCCTGCTGTGGGATTGTTGGGATTATTCACCCAGCGAAAAGGATAGAGTTTTTGGAAGAAAAAGACGAAAGCTGGAATCAAAAATTTTTCCCAAAAGCTTTCACACCTGAGTCGTACCATTACCGAAACCAGGTCTAAATCTTCCTGCATAGCTTTAGCAACGAGTCGGCGGAGATTACCAGGATCGTGTTCGATATCTGCGTCAGTCAGCAAAAAATAATCGGGTGCAAATTTACTAGCGCTCTTTATGCCTTGCTCAACTGCCCAAAGTTTACCCGACCAACCGGGAGGCAGTGAAACGCCTGAGATAATATGCAATTGCTGGGGTTTACCAAGGGCGTGTGCAACCCCTTCGGCAAAATTTGCTGTCCGGTCTGTGCTGCGATCGTCTACTAAAAACACGTTGAAAGAACCAGGATAGTCTTGGAGTAGGAGCGATCGCAAGCTAGTTGGTAGCAATTCGGCTTCGTTACGGGCTGGAACTACAGCACAAACCACAGGTAACGATTCTAGCTGAGTTTCTGTAACCTCTAATTGCTGGTCTGTCCGCCAAAACTGTCCCCAAAAACCCAGTAATCCTAACCAAATTGTCAAGGATAAGAGCATCAATCCTAATACAATTACATCCATGACCTATTGCAAATTATCAGTGACTCAGACACAATACTATGTCTATTGATACAGGAAAAAAAATTTTTCGCTGTAATACCGTATTCATAACTAGTGTTGGGTGTTGAGGTTAAATAGTTTTTGATGCAAACACAAGACAGGGTAAAAGTCAATCAAGTCGCAGAAGCGATCGCAGCTAGCCAAGAATATCTGCTTTCGATTCAAAATCTGGCAGGTTATTGGTGGGCAGAGTTAGAATCGAATGTCACCATCACTGCTGAAGTTGTCCTCCTGCATAAAATTTGGGGAACAGACCAAACCAGACCTTTACACAAAATTGAAGCATATTTGCGTCAAGAGCAACGGCAGCATGGCGGTTGGGAACTTTACTACGGTGATGGCGGAGAAATTAGCACCTCGGTTGAAGCCTATATGGCGCTAAGATTGCTAGGTGTACCAGCAACCGATCCGGCGATGATTCGGGCACAAGCCTTTATTCTCCAACGGGGTGGGATCAGCAAAACTCGGATTTTTACCAAGTTACACCTAGCCTTGATTGGCTGCTACAACTGGCGCGGTATTCCCTCGCTACCAGCTTGGGTGATGCTATTGCCAAAAGCTTTCCCTGTCAATATCTACGAGATGTCTAGCTGGGCACGTTCCAGCACAGTACCATTACTGATTGTGTGCGATCGCAAACCTGTTTTTATCGCCAACCCAACTATCAACCTAGATGAGCTATACGCTGAAGGTGTTGATCGAGTCCAGTGGGAATTACCCCAAAGTGGCGATTGGACAGATTTATTTCTTACCCTTGATCGAGGTTTCAAGTTGGCAGAAAGCCTGAATTCAGTACCCTTTCGTCAAGAAGGCATCAAAGCCGCCGAAAAGTGGATTTTAGAGCGCCAAGAAGCTACAGGCGACTGGGGCGGCATTATTCCGGCGATGCTGAATTCAATGCTGGCTTTGCGGTGTCTGGATTATGACCGAAACGATCCCATTGTAGAACGTGGTTTGCAAGCAATTGATAACTTTGTCATTGAAACAGAGAATAGTTATCGGGTACAGCCTTGTATTTCACCCGTCTGGGATACAGCTTGGGCGATACGTGCTTTAGTAGAATCTGGCTTTGCACCAGATCATTCAGCTGTAGTAAAGGCTGGAGAATGGTTGTTACAAAAACAAATTTTAGATTACGGAGATTGGGCTGTCAAAAATCGCCAAGGAAAACCAGGGGCTTGGGCTTTTGAGTTTGAGAATCGCTTTTATCCCGATGTCGATGACTCAGCAGTGGTGGTGATGGCTCTACATTTGGCAAAACTTCCTAATGAAAAAATCAAGCAGGCTGCGATCGCTCGTGCCTTAAACTGGATTGCATCTATGCAATGTAAACCAGGTGGTTGGGCTGCTTTTGATTTGGATAACGATCAAGATTGGCTCAACTCCATCCCTTATGGCGACTTGAAAGCGATGATCGATCCAAATACCGCAGATGTTACGGCTAGAGTCGTAGAAATGGTTGGTGCTTGTGATTTGTCAATTGATAGTGATAATTTAGAGCGATCGCTTACTTATCTTCTGCGCGAACAAGAAACCGAAGGCTGTTGGTTTGGTCGTTGGGGTGTAAATTATATCTACGGCACCAGTGGCGTTTTATCAGCCTTGGCGTTAATTGATCCTCAAAAGCATAAAAAAAGTATAGAACGAGGAGCAGCTTGGTTAGTTGGATGTCAAAATCCAGATGGTGGTTGGGGTGAGACTTGCCGCAGCTACGACGATCCCAGTCTCAAAGGAAAAGGAAATAGTACTGCATCTCAAACTGCCTGGGCTTTAATTGGGTTGATAGCAGTAGGTGAAGCAACTGGTAAATTAGCTTTTGATGTGATTGAGCGAGGAATTGGCTACCTTGTGGCAACTCAACAACCCGATGGTACTTGGTTTGAGGCGGACTTTACAGGTACTGGATTCCCTTGCCATTTTTATCTTAAGTATCATCTGTATCAACAATACTTTCCTTTAATTGCGCTAGGTCGCTATCAAGCAGCGATTAAAGAAGGTTAATTGTTGTTACTGTGACTTGTTTATATCGTTCCCATGCAGAGCATAGGAATGGCTGATTAGGCGCAACAGCGGTTTTTTTGCAACTCTGACTGGTGCGCCAACTCTTACAGCATCAGATTTTGTGGTGCAAGCGTCATATCATGTCCGGTTAAAGACTTATCATTAAGACTGCTCCAGGGGCAGAGGGGCAGAGGGGATGGGTTTTTGGGCTTTCTGCATAGAGAAAGGGAATTAGAACTAATTAGCCGGACATGATATCAGATAGCACATCTGTTATCTGTATCAACTTCAGCAAAGAACCACACCTATGCTACCTTATGGTGTTTTCAATTGATACAAAAACAGTTATTACATAAGCGATCGCATCAACTATATATAGTCAAGTGAAGAAAGTTTATTCTCTTAATATCTAATACCATTTCTTTGTGAGGCTGCGCCAAACCCTCTTAACTTCTTCTTTCTTTCTTTCTTTGTGTCCTTTGCGTCCTTTGCGGTTCGTTTTTCTTTCTTGTACTTAAATATGGTTTAGCGCATCTTCATACAGAATTGGTATAACGCCCAAAATCAACGTATTTTTATTCTCTAGCAATGACAATATCGTTAGATTTAATAACTGCATAAGCTTCTTTCCCCTCAGATAATCCCAACTCTTCTGCGGAAGCTCTGGTGATAATCGAAGTTAATTCTACTTTGTGAATAATCTCCAGAGTAACCTCACTATTAACTGCTCCATAAACAACTCGTTTAACCACACCTTTAAGAATATTGCGAGAGCTAACTTTTAATGATTTTTTTTGAATACTACTTTCTATGTCAGGCTTTTGAGTAGAGTCGATATCTTCCTGTTTTTCCTGCTGAGTTGCTGGTAATATTGATATTGAGGAATGCTGAGTGAGACTACGCACGAGTTCCCGCAGAATCTCAGTCTTGGTGCGTTGAGACTGTTCGCAGAACTCCTCTAGAATCTTCCGCTCGTCCTCTGAGGTTTGAAATGTAACCCATCCTTGTTCTTTTCTTGGCATAATAATATTATCAATTTTGGTTATCTTGGTAAAATTCTACCAAGTATCAATTCGATACGTCGTTTTAGTAATAACATTTCTTTTGTCAGTATTTTCGGCATTTTTATCGCAAATTAATCAACTATTCTCATATAGTTAACTACATAGATATTTATTTTTTTATAGATGCGAAATATTTTGTTACTTGAAATTGTCTAAATCATCACTCAAATGATACCAACTAAGATGGTATAACATTGGTCTATGGTATTTGTTGGGATAGCTACGCTTACGCAAGGATAATCTAACAGAAAATTCCACTGGCGATCGCGTGAGTGCCGTAGGATTATTTAACGTGAGTTCACAGCCAGGGGATGAAACACCTAAAATCACGTTCTCAAGACCTGCGAAGTTTATTTGAGAACAATATCACCATTGAATACGTGGCAGAACCCCTGAAAGCTATGCCAGCTGATGCGGAGGCGAAAGAAGTGCTGCATTGGATGCAAGCACAAAATTTTGATGTTATCGCCGTTGAGACGGGAGATATTATTAGCGGTTATGTAGAACGCTCTAGTTTGATCCCAGATAAAAAAGGTAAATGTAGCGACTATCAACGGGTGTTTCATCCCAAAGAACTAATTGCTATTTCCACCCCACTGATCAAGTTGCTACCCATTTTGCAACAAACTCCGCGATTGTTTGTCTTAGATTGCAATCAGGTCAGTGGTATTGTTACCTGTGGTGATTTGCAAAAAGCACCCGTGCGAATGCTACTGTTTGGCTTAGTAACGCTGCTAGAAATGAATTTGCTGCGGCTGGTGCGGATTTACTATCCCCAAGATTCTTGGCAAAAAGTCCTTAAACCTGAGCGCTTAGAAGTTGCTCAACGACTATGGCGAGAAAGTCAGGAAAGAAACGAAGCCACCGATTTGTTAGATTATCTACAATTCTGTGATAAGCGAGAGTTGATTTTAAATCAACCAGAACTTCTCCAGCAACTAGGACTAAAATCAAAACGGTTTGGCGAACGTTTCCTCAAGTCTGCTGAACAGTTGCGAAACCGATTAGCTCACGCCCAAAATTTAGTTAGTGGTTCCTCTTGGACAGAATTGATTTCTCTAGCAGAAGCGATGGAAAAGCTGTTAATTCATTGTGAGGAAGTTGAGTAAAGTGGTCAGCTTTCTTTAACACTATTTGAACCAGCCCATAAAATCCGCTGCTGTCGATAAATCTAATAGCGTCTCACTTAGCTCGACTTTATCCATTTTTTTCACAACGCAATACTCCTGCGGAGTCGTTGCACGAAAGCTAATCCTAAAACCTATATGGCAATACAGTTCAGATAAGCCCAAAATCCTCATGTAGAGACGCGATTTATCGCGTCTTGTTTGAATAAAGTCGAACTTATATCATGTCCGGGTAATTAGTTATGATTTCCACAATCATTGCACCCCACCCCCAGCCCCTCCCCTTGGCAAGGGGAGGCAGGGTGGTTTCATACAAGCAGAGAAAAACTAAAACTGGGTTTCAAAGCCTCTC
>NZ_JABXKL010000105.1 GCF_017114995.1 Nostoc sp. NMS9
ATGGGATATCACGATTACTCCAGTTTGATTGGGATCTTATTTTCTTGCAAGTCCCTAAGCAATATGGACAACAAACTCTCTTCTTTCAAGCCTTACTCTGTAACACTTTCAGTAGCAGATATAGAAGCCTCAGCAAACTGGTATGTAGAAAAGTTAGGATTCAAGGTTATGCAGCATAAGAGCTATCCTGAATTCAACACAACGCTCATCTTTACAGAAAACAATGGTTTCTGTGTTGAGTTAATCAAAGATGGTAGTGCTGTTTCTGGAGTGCAACGTTCAGATCCACCTGCACATACATCCATACATGGGGTTTCACAGTTTGCGTTTGAGACAGATGATGTTATTACGCTTAAACAGGAATTGATTGAGCGTGGTGTTCCAATTATCTGGGAGTTTGAGAACAAAGAGTTGGGTGGAAGATTCATCTTCATCCGTGACCTTGAAGGCAATCTTATACAGTTTCTTCAATGGTTAAGGTAGCTGGCAAATGCTTACCTCAATGGAGTAGGGTAGCTTCATACGTTCCCTGCTCAGACTCAGTAAGTAGGCATAATTAAACATAAAATAAAATCCTAGTTCGTAGTGAGTGATATTATGTCCGCTTGATTACTTATTAAACCCGAAGAACCCCACCCCCAACCCCTCCCCGCCTGCGGGGAGGGGAGACAAAGCACAGCTTTGGCGGGGTGGGGTTCTTTTATTATGGGTAATTTGGCGGACATGATATGATTCATCGCTCAAAATAAAGATTATCAGCTTCCTCAAGATAGGAGAACACTACTGTAATTTAAGATTGTGGGTGCATAGGCTAGCAAAAATCGCAGGCATCACACATTCATCGCAAACTTATAATATTGATGATATCTATCCAGCTCTGACTTTTTATTGCGATAATTCCCAAGGGGGACGCGCTCTCCACTGGTCAGTTAAAGGGGGATAGATGACACTCAAGCGGTTGGTTTTATTTTTTGTGATGACGCCGATAGCAGTTCTGTTGGCAGTTTCGGCTTTATTCGGTAGTTGGCAAGAACCTCAATTTCAAAGTCGCCTGGAACTATACCAAACAAATATTGCTTTACAAGCTCAAGCTTGGCAATCAGAAGATAGCAGTGATGACAAACTCCAGGCGATTCAAGAAGCAATACTTGGTGAGCAACCCCTAGAAAGCGCTACAAAGCAGTATCAGGAGGCGCGTCAATCAGTTCAAGCTAATTTAGACAAAGTTAACAACAAACTTGCACAATTACGCTCTCAAGCAGAAATAACTCCCACACCTCCGAAACCTCTACCAGACGCTCCTCCCACTATTAAAACCTCTAAACAGGGAGAGCAACAGTTACAAGAGTCTTTTAAGCAATTACAAAAATTACTGGCTGAATTAGACCTGCGCTTGGGAATTTTACAAGCACAGCAAGGACAGACGGATACAGCCTTCAAGACTTGGAGCGAATTACAACAACGCTCAGATATTAATATTAATCCAGGGTTTGGGGAAACCGCCGCTGTATTGACTGGACTGTGGAGCAATCCTCCCCGTATCCTCCAAAATGCTCAAGAACCAATTCAAAAAAATTTAGAAGGTTGGTTTCGCTATACCGCTTTGGTTAAGTTATACCAACTCCAGCAACGACAAGACGCCTTATCAGCAGTAAAAGCGGCACAACAAGAATCTTCTGCTCAAGCAGTGGTGAAATTAGCGGTTATTGGCACTATTCCCACTTTGGCAGCTTTAATTGGTCTCATACTGCTGATTTTATTATTTGCTCAACGCTTGTTGAAAGGAAAAGCCTCGTTATTAGCTCAAAATGCTGATATTCCTTGGTCAACGCCTTGGGGTGGTGAAACGGTTTTGCAGGTTTTTATCATCGGCTTTTTCTTCATGGGGCAAATTTTTGTGCCTTTGGTGATATCACTGCTACCCATCCCGCGTCCCATTGTGGATGTGCGACTTCAGGCGTTTTCTGTGTTGGTTAGTTACTTCTTGGTAGCATTAGGTGCGCTGTTAGTGCTGTATTTCTCTCTCAAGCGCTTTTTTCCACTACCAGAATTCTGGTTTCGCTTCCGTTTTCAAGATAACTGGTTTTTGTGGGGACTGGGAGGCTATTGCACGGCTTTACCTGTAGTTGTAGTGGTATCTTTGATTAATCAACAGCTATGGCAAGGACAGGGTGGGAGTAATCCTCTGTTGCAACTAGCGCTGGAAAGCCAAGATAGTATAGCACTTGGTATATTTTTCTCTACAGCTGCGATCGCCGCTCCATTTTTTGAAGAAATCCTATTTCGCGGTTTTTTGTTACCCTCTCTAACTCGTTACTTACCCGTGTGGGGATCGATTCTGATCAGTAGTTTGTTGTTTGCGATCGCTCACCTCAGCTTATCGGAAATTCTCCCCTTGACCGCATTGGGCATTGTGTTAGGAGTAGTTTACACGCGATCCCGCAATCTCCTCGCTCCTATGCTCCTCCACAGCCTCTGGAATAGTGGTACACTATTAAGCTTGTTCGTTTTAGGTAGCAATTAATACAAAGATAGTACGGTTGCCAAAAACAAAAATATCTGATTTTATCTGCATAGGTAGAGACAATTTACTAGTGATAATTGGTTACAAGCATAAATACTAGCTGAAAACCCAATTAAGATAATGGCAAAAGCAAATTAAAGAATGCTATTAACATAGACAACAAACTATCTAGTTAAGCATTTATTCTCATTCAGATAGATTTTAGCCATTTTCGAGATGTTAATTGTCTTCTTAAACCATTTTTAGCCGTCATAAATTGGAATGCAATTCCGGTTTGCGCTCATGGAAGTGGGGATCGGTAACTAAAAAGCGGTTAGAAAGATATGGAAGATGCCTTTTGCGCTTCTTCTAGATTCCCACTAGCCACACAGTTGTCTTGTCATTGGTGTAATGGCGTTTCACGTCTGCTGGAAGCGATGTCTACGATGGTAACAGAGCGGCTGGTGAGCGGAGTCGAACCATGCCGTACCACTTCCCTACGGGACGCTACGCGAACGTAGAAGCAAGCTAGCAAGAGCGTCTGTCTGCGACACGCTGCGCGAACGTAGAGAAGTGCGGGCTACGCATACGCAAAAGAATCCGGAAATAATACTGATGGACTTGTAGAAAGTGGTGTATATAGCAGCTTTTGCTGATTATTTAAGATTGATTCTGCTCAAGATAAACGCCTGAGCTAAAAATCCGCAAAACTGCTGCACCAGGGTTTGCGATCGTCAAATCCAGCAAAAGTCATCAAGGAGCGCCAGACCGGCTTATACTGCAAGACATCTTGGCGTTTCCTCTGGAATAGAAACACGCTGATTTTAATTATTCATCTTGGGACTTACTCATACTGAAAAAATTAAAAATCTATTTATTAAGCAAGTAAATGTATTTGCTTCCATTACAATAAAGACTTTATTTTATACTCACTTATCAAGGAGCAGCACTTATATGGCAAATCTCAACCCCAGTCACCCTACCAAACAACTTCTAGCTGGTTACTGTGGCATTATCCTGGGAGCATTTGGGGTTCATAAGTTTATTCTAGGATACGCTTCGGAAGGCTTTATCATGTTAGTGATTTCTGTAGTTGGCGGTTCTTTCACCTACGGCGTTGCTTTGTTAATTATGCAACTTGTAGGTCTAATTGAAGGCATGATCTACTTAAATAAATCCCCTGAAGGATTTGTAAATACCTATTTTGTAAATAAGCAGGGCTGGTTCTAGTCCAAGAATAGCGTTCTTACTGGAAGCAGATGGTAACACACGCTTCCAAGCTTAGGATTGCAGCAAAAGCGCGGGGATAAAGGGCAGCGACAAAAGAAACATCCTTTTTCCCTTCCGCTTCACCCTTTACCTTTAGCAGAAGTTATACAACACTTCTACCTTCTATATTTATTTTTATTGATATGCTCATTTTCAAACTTAAACAGCTTAACTGGGCAATGTTTTTCTTGCTAGGCTTAGGATATTTTAGTGTTATGTCTCATTTAGAAATCAACTATTTCTTAAAAAACCTGATTGCGATCGCGCCAATACAGGTGGCAGCTATTATTTATGTCACTTATCGACGTTGGAACTGTCAACCCCCTGTAGGGGAATTAAAAATTAAAAATTTAAAATTCAAAATTCAGAACCCTACAGAAGATAAATCTGGGAAGTTGGAACGTTGAATTAAAGTGCAGCGATAGTCTTGATGCTCAACGAAGTAGGATAAAAAGGAGTCATGTCGCTTCTCTACGAGACGCTGCGCGTAGCTTGCTTCCCCAAAGGGGTACGCGCTCCGAATTCAAAATTCAAAATTCAAAATTCAAAATTAATGATCCCCATAAATAAATTTAGGGGCTTGTATCATGAGTTGTTTTCGGTCAGAATTCAGAATTCAGGATTCAGAATTTTGAATACTTACCCATATTCTCGCAGCGTCCCGTAGGTAAGGGATAGAGTTTTAAGGCGATAATCTTTGAATTCGCTTTCGCTCATAAGGGGCAAGATTTAAACCAATATTCATTACCCACTTGTACTGAATTCTGACTCCTGAGTTCTGAATTCTTTTTATAAATTAATAATTTTAATATAGTTGACATTGAGTCATAGTTGCATATTTCGCCTACGCTCGAATTAGAGACGCTTTTAGTCAGGCGTTGAATTTCTGTAGCGAATCTAAACACAAGCCATGCAACTTGTCCCAAAAACTAAGCCAGCCCTAGAACTTGACCCAATCCTAGAGAAGATTATTCTAGATGTTGGGGGTATGAAGTGTGCTGGGTGTGTGAACGCAGTAGAGCGACACCTAACCCAACATCCAGGAGTCAAGAGTGCCTGTGTGAACCTGGCCACAGAGGTAGCAGTTGTAGAGTCAGAAGTTGGTGCAATAGATGCAGATGCACTGGCACAGCGATTAACAGCCGTTGGATTCCCAACTCAACCCCGAAAAGCTAATGGCACAGTAGCGGGCGAAATATCGACCTTACCAGATCCAGCAGAACGACAACGCCGAGAAATGCGTTCTTCTCTATGGCAATTGGCGATCGCTGCGGTGTTGCTGATATTGTCGGGAAGTGGACATTTTGGTAATCTTGGTAGCTCAGTGCTGCCAGTGCTAAATAACATCTGGTTTCACTGTGGACTGGCGACAATAGCGTTGTTAATTCCTGGTCGCCCGATTTTAGTAGATGGTTGGCTGGGCTGCCGACGAAATGCGCCTAACATGAACACCCTGGTGGGATTGGGAACGCTGACAGCCTACATTGCTAGTTTAGTAGCGCTGCTTTTTCCCCAATTGGGTTGGGAGTGCTTTTTTGACGAGCCAGTAATGATGCTGGGCTTTATTCTCTTAGGAAGGACATTAGAGCAACAAGCTAGAGGTCGCGCGGCTGCTGCATTTAGGAAATTACTAGCACTCCAGCCACTCTTAGCGCGATTGATTGCCAACCCAGAGAAAGCCGGAGTGGGTTCTTCTAGCGTTGAGATTCCTGCTGAACAGGTGCGTGTCGGTGAATGGCTACAAGTGCTGCCAGGTGATAAAATCCCCGTTGATGGCGAAGTGGTGGTTGGTCAAACAACGGTCGATGAATCAATGCTAACTGGGGAACCAGTATCAGTAATCAAGCAACCAGGAGATATGGTGACAGGAGGGACTATAAACCAGTCAGGAGCGATCGCTATTCAGGCAACCCGTATTGGAAGTGATACAACTCTAGCTCAAATTGTCGCCCTAGTAGAAGCTGCCCAAACTCGGAAAGCCCCAGTACAGAAATTAGCAGATACAGTAGCTGGTTACTTTACCTACGGGGTACTGACAGCATCTGTCTTAACATTTGGATTTTGGTACTTTTTTGGTACTCACATCTGGACTGATATCACCATGTCTGGTGGCATGGAAATGATGAGCCACGCTCACCACTCCGTAGAGACGCGATTAATCGCGTCTCTACCCACTCCCCATTCTTCCCTATTAATTAGTTTAAAACTAGCGATCGCAGTTATGGTAGTAGCCTGTCCCTGTGCTTTGGGACTTGCCACACCAACAGCCATTCTTGTTGGGACTGCTATGGGCGCAGAACGAGGTTTGTTAATCAAAGGTGGCGACGTTTTAGAAAGAGTACACCAGTTAGACACCGTAGTATTCGATAAAACTGGCACTCTGACCACAGGTAATCCCATTGTCACAGATTGTCTGTTAATTGAGGGATCGGGGACTGGGGACTGGGGACTGGGGAAGAATAACAATGCTCAATCCCTAATCCAATTAGCAGCAGCTGTAGAAAGTGGTACTCACCATCCTCTAGCAAAAGCGATTCAGCAAGAGGTACAGCGGCAACAGTTATCTATTCCAGAGGCTGTAGACTTTCACACGGAACCAGGATTAGGGGTATCTGCTGTGGTAGAGGGCACAGTTGTATTGTTGGGTAACTGGGAATGGTTGAGTTGGCACGGCATTGCCATTAATGAAACCGCACAACAGGTAGCACAGGATTTGGCAACAGATGGTAAAACAGTCGTTTGCGTAGGAATTGGGAGAACTTTAGCTGGACTAATTGGTGTTTCTGATACCCTCAGATCGGATGCTCGATCCACCGTAGACAAGTTGCGTCAGATGGGCTTACGGGTAATGTTGCTCAGTGGCGATCGTCTAGAAGCAGCTAGTGCCATAGCCAAACAATTAGGATTAGATAGCGCTGATGTCATAGCAGGTGTTCCCCCAGCTAAAAAAGCGGCGGCAATACAGTCTCTCCAGTTAGAAGGGACAAGGGGACAAGGAGACAAGGGAATAAAGAAAACTCCTAACTCCTCACTCCCCAGTAGAGACGCGATTAATCGCGTCTCTACCCACTCGATAGTTGCAATGGTAGGAGATGGAATCAACGATGCTCCAGCTTTATCCCAAGCAGATGTAGGAATTGCTTTACACTCCGGGACAGATGTGGCGATGGAAACTGCTGAAATTATCTTAATGCGCGATCGCCTAAACGATGTCGTCGAATCTATTCAGCTTAGTCGCGCCACCTTCAACAAAATCCGCCAAAATTTATTCTGGGCTTTTGCATATAATACACTTGGCATTCCTTTAGCAGCAGGTGTTTTATTCCCTAGTCTGGGTTTTGTGCTTAACCCATCTGGTGCTGCTGCATTAATGGCTTTTAGCTCTGTTAGCGTCGTTACCAACTCAATATTATTACGGCGATTCGCTCATCGCCCGTAGAATACTCCTTGACACGTCCAATTTGCCACCACAAATCTTGGTTATCAAAACACAATTCAGGAGTCAGTCGTCAGATTAAAACACTTACCAAAGCTATCATAGCTACTGGAGTAGAACGGCCATGTTTTACTCTTTCAAGGTATTATGCAATTTTAAAGCTTATTTAGATTAGCACCACAGACTGATGGTGCGCGAAAATGGCAAGATACGATACAAAACAAATCTTAATCAATTACAGTTCCACCGATTTGTCAATGGCAGCAGAAACCAATGAAAACCATCTACTGATTATTGAAGACGATCAAGGTCGCAAAGAATTTTCTCTGGAGCACCCCGTCTACTCTATTGGTAGAGACCGCGAATGTAATATCCGTTTAATGTCGCAGTTTGTCTCCCGCCGCCATGCCACATTAGTGAGATTGCCACGAGAGCATAATAGTCATAGCTACTATTACCGGATTGTAGATGGCGATGCCAAAGGTAAGCCTAGTTCCAACGGTTTGATGATTAATGGACGCAAGATACCAGCCCACGATCTCAGAAATGAAGACGAGATCGTTTTTGGGCCTCAAGTACGTGCCATTTATTACCTTTTAAGAAATACTCAGCGTTTAGGACAAACGGATTCGAGTGAGTACGACATTACACTAATAAACCCCGGTATGGCCGAGGATTTAGAGGAATAAGAGAGTGAATTCTAACTACCAATCACAGTCTGACACTTCCACGGTTTTCAGCCGTGGGAGTATCAATTCAATCACCAAAGCTTATCCTGCAATACTTTCAATCAAATGCCAATGGCGGCTACTTTCAATAGCTTGCTTGATTAACTCAAACATTTGTCGGCAGTAATTATCTAAGTGAATTGGTAGTTCTTCATTTTTAATCACAATACTCATCCGGGTTTCTGTTTCAGTAGATTTTGATTTATCAATCAGTACTTCTACTGTTATTAATTTAGGAAAAGGAACATTTCCAGGAACCTCACGACCGATAATATATTCGGCTGTGTGATATTGAATATCCAACTGACAGTCCTGTAGAAGTTCTACAAGTAACGGCAACAGATGGTCACTAGGAACAGAAACAATAAATGAACAGGTATAGCGAGCCATAATAGCCCCAAGCCTTGCAACACTCCGTCCATCCTATAATACCGAAGTATCTAAATATAAAGTCATTAAAAAATCAAAGTTTTTGAGAGCAGGTACTACCAGATATCCAGATATACAGTCAAACCTCTTCTATCAACAAGGAAAGTGCCGTAAGCTGAAAGTTTAATCAAAAACTTTACAATAAAGGTTTGGCTGAGGTAGAAAATGAAAGTCGCAATTACTGGAGCAACAGGATTTGTCGGTAGTCGTTTGGTACAACGATTACACGGGGAAGGTCATCAAATAGTAGTATTAACTCGGAATACCACTTTTGCTCATAAGGTTTTTCCATCTGAGGCTTTCCCTAATGTAGAAATTGTTGCCTATACACCAAATGCATCTGGTTCTTGGCAAAGTGTTATCGCTAGTTGTGATGGCGTAGTTAATTTGGCAGGAGAACCTATTGGTGAAGGACGCTGGACACCAGAACGGAAACAAGAAATCCTCAATAGCCGAAAGTCAGGTACACAAAAAATAGTTGAAGCAATAGCCAACGCTAATCCCAAAACGGCAGTCGCTACAACGGGGGGAACCCCCGCAACGCGCTGCCTCCCATCTGTGTTAATTAACGCTTCGGCTATTGGCTACTACGGCACCAGTGAAACGGCAACCTTTGATGAAACCAGTCTATCTGGTAACGATTTTCTTGCCCAAGTCTGCCAAGCCTGGGAAGCTGAGGCGAGAAAAGTAAAAGATGCTGGTGTGCGACTGGTAATTCTGCGTTTTGGGATTGTACTGGGCAATGGTGGTGCTTTAGGTAAAATGATTCCGCCTTTCAAACTCTTTGCTGGCGGGCCTATTGGCAGTGGTCGGCAGTGGTTCTCATGGATTCACGTAGACGATTTAGTTAACCTGATTTTGCAAGCTTTAACTAAACCGGAAATAGAAGGTGTATATAATGCCACTGCCCCTAATCCAGTTCGGATGGCAGATTTAAGCCAAACTTTGGGACAAGTGATGAATCGTCCTTCTTGGTTGCCTGTTCCTGGTTTTGCGATCGAAGCCCTTTTAGGAGATGGGGCTATAGTAGTTTTAGAAGGTCAGCAAGTTATCCCAAAACGTGCCGTGCAAACAGGCTTTGAGTACAAATATCCTAATTTGCAATCGGCATTAACACAAATTCTTAATTAATAAGGGAGTGGGAGGGACGCGATTAATCGCGTCTGTACTGGGGGGTGGGGAGCAGGGGAGCAGGGGGAAGTTGTAGTAAGTTTTTCCCCTCTGCCCAATGCCCAATGCCCAATGCCCCATGCCCCATACCCAATTCTTTCACTATTGACTAGAAAGAAACTTTTTGGAAACCCAACTGATAATACCGCTGAGAATGGCACCACCCATGAGGATGCCAATTGCGGGGTTAAACAAGGGTTGCCACAGTTGATGCCACAAATCCAAACCCAGGTTTACTCCTGCGGCATCACCGATCGCAGCGATCGCTAACCAGCCAAAGCCAAACAAAACCAAAAAAACATCTGCGACTAAAACCATGTTTAACCAATTTAACAATTTATCTTTCATGATTGGATTGGGTAATGGGCATTGGGCATTGGGCATTGGGCATTGGGAAGAGACAACCTGGAAAATCACTTCAATGAATTCTCCCTTTTCCTCGTTGTCCCTAACCCCCAGTTCCCATCTTTTACTTTTCAAACAGCCAATTTTTGACTTTTGTTAAACTTTGCCAATCTGGTTTTCTACTTAAACCGTCCTCAATACTATTTTTTATTTCATCACTCCATTCTTCATTGACAAAAATCAACTGTTGTGCTATATCGATGTGTTCCCGCAAACCTTTTTGCTTTGTTTCCAGCATTGCTAAGGCAAGATTGATTCTAGCCTGGGGATCTTGTGGATTTAACTTGACAGCCTTCTGTGCAGCTTTGTAAGCCAAATTGGGTTTGTTATCGAGTAGATACAACCACGCTAAACAAACCCAAGCTGCACTAGTTTTAGGAGCGCGATCGCACACTTCTTTAAATACAGGGATTAAAGATTCTGCTGATTCTCCTGCTTTATAGCGTTCTAAACCTGTATCAAACAGGGATTCAACTGTTTGAGTCATAGTAAAATTAATCATGAGTCATTAGTCATTGGTGAGTCAGTGCGGTCTTGGGGGTTTCCCCCATGAGCAACTGGCGAACCCGAAGGGTCATTTGTCATTTGTCTTTCGTCCAATAACCAGGGACAAATGACAACTGACAATATTACACCCCAAATGACTTGCCGCAACCACAAGTTTGATTAGCATTGGGGTTAGTGAATTGGAAACCACCGCCAATCATGGCATCGCTGTAATCGAGCATTAAACCGTAGAGATATAACAGACTCTTGCGATCGCTGACAATTTTGAAGCCATCATAGTCAAAAACTTCATCATCAGGGGTGATCTTGCTGGTATCTTCAAAATCCATCATGTAAGACATCCCAGAACAGCCACCCTGACGTACTCCTACCCGTAAGCAGAAGTCTGTGCCCTGCTTGTCCCGGAGGGATTTTACCTGGTGCAATGCGGCTTCGCTCAACAGAATTCCGCGTTGTTGAGCCTGAATTGCTTGTGTCATCTGCTTTTCAACTCCTTAATTAGTATAAGCGTTACCCTATATCGGCTTGTTAATGCTTCTGGGTTGCTCGCTGAGTGTTTTTGTATTCATTCTAGCGGCTTAGATGTTGCTAGATACCAAATTGTAAACACTCCGTCAAAAGTAGCCAAAGATTTTTATTCTAGAATTGAGAGACTCAATGTGTTTATACATTCAGTATTCTTAAAATTCAAGCCTTGCGGCAGCCTGAGAAGCAACCATCCTTCAGGTGCAGCCATAAAAATTTAATCCGAGGCTAGCTAGCCCCCAAAGTTTACTTCCAAATTGCTTCTTTTGATCTCTATGACAAGTTTTAATCGCTCTACCAGTCGTCGGTTGAAGAAATTAACTCAAATTCCTTCTGTATGGGAGGGCGATCGCCGTCCGTTGTCATCACCAAACCAGCTGTCAGACTCAGAGGCAAAGGGAGAATGCATTCTTTGGGTAGATTACTCCCAAGGTGTTGTTCGAGGAATGGACGTGGTAGCTTCAGATACCGGCCCAGAAGCAATAGTTCGCACCTTAATGCAAGCAATGGAGCATCCCCAAAGTCCGGCAAGACCCGCTAGACCCCAAAGAATTGTAGTCAAAGACCGCGAGATCCAATTTTACCTGCGGGGAGTGCTGCAAGATTTGGATATCGCCATTGATTACGCACCAGAACTGCCTTTAATTGACGAACTATTTCGTGGATTCGCCGATATCCTCGATAGTCAAACCCCCGACTTACCCCCACAGTATGCACAAATTTTGCGAGAGAAAGCATTTGCAATTTGGCAAGCAGCACCTTGGGAATTTTTGGAAGAACAGCAAATTTTGTCAATCGAGATTAATAAGTGGGATGTTGGCACACTATACGCCTCAGTTATGGGAATGCTGGGAATGGAGTATGGGATTTTGTTTTATCGCTCAGAAGAGTCTTTAAAACAGTTTCGCGCCGCAGTTCTAACAGATGAAGAATCAACAGAGCATCTAGAAGAAGCGTTTCTCAAGCAAGATTGCCTGTTTCTCACTTTTGAGAGCGTTGACGAAACCGATGAAGATGAGGATGAAGAAGATGATTTGGCGGATCTGCCATTATCAGAAATTGACCCTACTTTTGGTAATATCCACCCCTTAGAAGGACTCCGGTCTGTTTTGTATGACGAAGAAGCATTGGTAATCTTGGTTGCGATCGAAAGCCTGAGCCGCTTTATTCGCGATCACCGTCGCCAACTTCATGAAGACATCTTCCCTACTCTCAGCCGTCGCTATCGCATTTCTCTACCGCAGTCGGAAGAATCAACTAAATCTGTGGCTGTGACAGTCTCTACTATGTCGCAGCTAGCAGCAGAATTAGAGGAAATGGCAGGCTTTGGTATTGACGATCGCGAGATTGAAAATCAAGATTTTCAATCATTGCGAGATGACTTGATACCAGAAGATTCCTTCCTCAGCTTAGGTGTAGTGTCCTGGGAAATGTTGGATTCTCTACGAAAGGGGGTCAGCTACCACCAGGCTAGTGAAATCAAACAAGTGGGTGATGGTTTGCCGGTGATTTTAATTCAAACCTCCCGACCCAAGGCGAAGACTGTAATTGAAAGAATTGAAGCAGCAGGTGGATTGAAAGCAATTTGCTTTAATCCAGGTGCCGATCCCTTTGATGGCGATCACTACGACCTGGGTTTATTGCAAACTCAAAATGGCGAATTGTTCCTATTCGGTGAATTTTTAGATGAAGATCCGATTCATGTCGAAGCCCGAAAAAAATGGAATCAGCGGTGTAAAAATACTAAGGGCTATTGTGGCTTAATCATTGCCAAAGGACTAACGGGAGCCTCCCGTGGCAATCCTCAGTTACGAGATATGATGGCTTTGTTTGAAGGGCGATCGCTTTCACCTGAAAATTTAGGTATTGGCACTCTCCAACTTATGCCCCAACTTAAATTTGAGTAATTGCATGAATTGCTGCAATCCTGAATCTCAAATTATCGATATGAGAAATTAAGTTGATGTGTATTTGATTGAGATATTGACTGAAACTGCATTTAAGAGAGGAAAAGGGGAAGGCTTGGTCTGTCTGTTAACATTTACCCCTCCTATCCCTTGTATGCAGTCTTTTAACCGGAGGCAGAGCGTTTCCGGTTCCACTCAGTCTTCGTCATCCGCGTACCTATCAGGGCGTGGCACTTTGTAATGGATATTCATGTATATGTCAATACTAATAAGCGACCAATCTTGAGAAGCTAACTTTATCTAAATTTCATGAAGTACCTGTATTTTTATAGTTTTCTAGTCCTTTTATGGTAACGACTATAAGTATAAATAACTACGAAAATCTAAAAAATTATCTACAAAGACTGCTTGAATCAAACCTAACTGATGCACTTAGATATTGGAATCTTTTTTTTGACAAGTTTTTGAGTTTAGCATCCTGTTATATATCAATATCATTAAGCAAAAGTTCAGATATATATCTTTTTCTTTGTAATTTTTTTATAAAGGATAAAAAACAGCTTTGTTAATGTCTAAATGAAGATTATTTAAAGTGCGTAAATAATAGCTATAATAAACACACTGCCGAAAAAATTAAAATATACGATTCTTTTTATAGGTATACTTACCAGATAAAAAATAGTTGTAATTAAAATTTTATTGGCAGTATTTTATATCCTGGCTTAAATATGAGGAAAATATTTTATGGCAAAATTATAGTGCCCTACTTGGCTAAAAATGATTTACATAACCTCCAGATAGATGAATACGAAAAATCGCAAAAAAATGCTGATTTTAAAGCAAGTTATATCGCTGGAAGGAAAATAAAAATATGCAAAACTTTATTGCATTATGACGATAAGTTATTATAAAAGCATGAAACAAAACTAAAATATTAATATTGGCAACAGTCAAGTAACATCACATCTATTCTGGATTAATTTATCTGTGTGAAATTACAGATATTCCTGTCAAATTTTACCAAAATAATTGGCAATTTACACTCAGTAGACTGAGTTTTGTCCCCTTTTTTCTGGCTACTATATTGGCACTGGAAAGCAATCAGCTTGATCGAGGTAAGCCAAAATTCATAACTGTCCAAGTAACTCTGAACTTCTTGGTTACAGTAAGGTTACAGATGGGTATTTGTGGCTTATTTGCCTACTTTATAAGTGACTATTCACGCTCTATATACACAACTCCAACCCGCCTGTAAGCCAGCATTTCAGCATGATAATGATTCTGAAGCTTTATTTTTTGGTGTTCTAGTGGATGTTCTCTCCAAGGGAGTTTGACGAACTTAGTTAAGAGAGAAGGTCAAATGCTTTCAATGGAGAATAACTTTGAAAATCTTCATTGAGTCAACAGTAGGTATCTCGAATTCATTTATAAAATTTCATTGTCAGGCTTTACTCATGCTGTTAGTAGGGTTATTATCTTCAAAAGCAACTATGTGTTATTTATGCTGTCACAATAGTAACAAATAAAGTGTAGTATTTTGATTTTTTTAGAAAATGATCAATCCTTTGACAAAACAAACATTTTTAATATTAATGGTATTACTTGTTTCCTGAGACAAACTCTGATAACCTTATCGGTTCCCTCTTTAATTTAGACTCTTTCGACCATCTAAATATACAGCAGATAGCATGATAGCAATGACAAATAAAAAATGGGCCGTTAAACGCATAACAGTCAACCTCGCAACGCAGGAAGCGGAAAAACTAGAAAAATATTGTCAACAAACAGGTAGACCTGCAACTGACGTGATTCGTGAACTGATTAGAAGTTTGCCTGTCTCTGATGACAACAAAGATGAAAACAAGTAAGAAGTTACTTTCACGACTTATCCATAAAACTGCTTTCCTACCAAAAAAATATCTATGATACTTTTGAGAGTCCGCGGCTATGGACAAAAGTTTGTCTAGATGATACAGACGCGTTTTTATCGCGTCTGGTCATATACCGGGACTAAAAGAAGTAATCAAAGAGGTTTTAGTATTGATATTGGCAAGCCTTAATATGCTGCTGGAGTTGATATTAAGTAGCAAATTCCGACACCAACCCAGTTACAATCTGTAAAGAAACTGAAAAGGAACGACGGAATGCGTGTTGCAATCGTAGGTGCGGGACTGGCTGGGCTAGCAACCGCAGTAGATTTAGCTGATGCTGGTTGTGAAGTCGAGATTTTTGAGTCTCGTCCGTTTGTGGGTGGTAAAGTTGGCAGTTGGGTTGATGGAGATGGCAACCATCTAGAAATGGGGTTGCATGTATTTTTCGGGTGCTACTACGAACTATTTGACTTAATGAAAAAAGTGGGGGTGTTAGAAAACTTACGCCTCAAGGAACATACCCACACTTTTATTAATAAAGGGGGGCGCACTGGTGCTTTAGATTTTCGCTTTGTTACAGGTGCGCCTTTCAATGGGTTAAAGGCATTTTTCACTACTTCTCAACTATCGTTGCAGGATAAATTGCAAAATGCGATCGCTTTGGGTACTAGTCCGATAGTTCGCGGATTGGTAGACTTTAATGGGGCGATGAAAACTATCCGCAATTTAGATAAAGTTAGCTTTGCCGATTGGTTTCGCAGTCATGGTGGAAGTAATGGCAGCATCAAGCGGATGTGGAACCCCATTGCCTACGCATTGGGATTTATTGATTGCGAAAATATGTCTGCCCGTTGTATGTTAACCATATTCCAGCTATTTGCAGTTAGAACAGAAGCTTCAGTTTTGCGAATGCTGGAAGGTTCTCCATCTGAATATTTACACAAGCCGATTCTGGAATATCTGGAAGCTAGAGGCACCAAAGTTTACACGCGCCGACAAGTTCGGGAAATTCAGTTTACTGAGTCAGCTGAACAAACCCGTGTAACTGGTATAGTAGTTGCCCAAGGTGATGCAGTAGAAACGATCGCAGCTGATGCTTACGTTTTTGCCTGTGATGTTCCAGGAATTCAACGCATCTTACCCCACGAGTGGCGTAAGTGGTCAGAATTTGACAATATTTACAAACTGGATGCAGTGCCAGTGGCTACAGTGCAGTTACGCTTTGATGGTTGGGTAACAGAACTGAATGATGGAGAGCAACGTAAACAGCTAAATCATGCGGCTGGAATCGATAATTTACTTTACACAGCCGATGCTGACTTTTCTTGTTTTGCCGATTTAGCGTTGACTAGCCCTGCTGATTATTATCGCCCAGGACAGGGATCTTTGTTACAGTTAGTGCTGACACCGGGAGATTCGTTTATTGCACAAAGTAATGAAGCGATCGCACAGCATGTTCTCAAGCAAGTTCATGAACTGTTTCCTTCGTCGCGGGAGCTAAATATGACTTGGTACAGCGTGGTAAAGCTTGCTCAGTCTCTCTACCGGGAAGCGCCAGGGATGGATGCATACCGTCCCAACCAAAAAACACCAGTAGATAATTTCTTCCTTGCAGGCAGTTATACTCAGCAAGACTACATCGACAGCATGGAAGGTGCTACTATTTCTGGACGACGTGCGGCAAAAGTGATTTTGGAGAGTTTAAAGAAATAACGAACTCCAAAGGGTGCAAAGAACGCAATCGCAAAGCATCTCGTAGAGAAGGAAAAAGAGAAATGCCAGACTGGTTAGAGCATACTGTGCAGGTAGAAGTAGAGGCTCCCATAGATTTAGTATGGAGCCTCTGGTCTGATTTAGAGCAAATGCCCCGGTGGATGAAGTGGATTGATTCGGTGAAAATTCCGCCAGATAATCCAGATATATCTCTTTGGAAATTAAAAACTGGCAGTCTAGAATTTAATTGGCAATCCCGAATTCTCAAAGTTATTCCCAACCAAATTATTCAATGGGAATCGGTTGATGGTTTGCCAAATCAGGGAGCGATTCGCTTTTACGATCGCCACAATAGTAGCATTGTGAAAATGACTATTTCCTATGCTATCCCCGGCATTCTTGGCAAAATTATGGATAACTTGTTTTTGGGGCGGATAGTTGAATCAACGATTCAAGCTGATTTGGAAAGGTTTAAAGAATACGCGCTGAATGTTAAAGCTAATTGATATAGATAGCAAAATCAGGCAGTAGGAAACAAACTGTAAAAGTTTCTTACTGTCTGATAGGGAAAATATGGATTTTTAAGGGTTGGAGGAGATGCGATTGCACATCTCTATTATTTATTAGGGATTAAGAGATTTTTATTATACAAAAATCTTGTTTAGACTATAACACTTATTATAAAATGTTATAATTTTCTTTATTGTTAAAAATAAGTGAAAATTGAATGCGTCGTCACATTAATTTGAACATCATTGATGAATCTGGTATAAATACACTTTTCTCTAAAGGAGTACCTTGCTCTAAAGCTGATAGAGGAATTTACGATTTTTATATTGGTGGTAAATGCAGAGTTTATCCATCCGGTAGGATTGCAACAATTCTGAAAGAGACTTTATCTCATGACGTTGTTGTTCAGTTTGATAATGGTGATGTAGAAATTATGAATTTGCATAATCTTTTTAGTGAAAGTCTTTTTGGTAGTTCAATTCCTTATAATCTAGCCTCATAAGATGGTTCTGGAAGTGGATCGCCTACAGCTTCGTAAGCAATAATTAGAGACTCTAAAGCTTCAATTCCATTTGCTACAGCCAACTCATAAGTATTGCCATGAGTCCGCCAGCGTTGTCCTGGAAAATCAGGAAATGCTACCAAAAAACAATTATCTTCTTCAGACCATTGAATAAGCATTGGGTATTTAAGTTTACTCATCTGGTTTCTTTTCTTCTACTTCCTCATCTGACATTCTGAACTTAGAGGGTTAAAAAACTACCAAGTTGGGTCGCTAAACAAATTAATCGTCAATTCCTCGCGTGGCGGTACTGCACTGATACAAGCGCGAACGATCTCTCCATCCTCTAATTCGACGGTGCAAGCGTGACAAGACCCCATCAGACAACCGGTGGGAATAAATACCCCAGCCCGGTCTGCTACATCTAAAAGGGCTTCTCCCACTTCGGCATCTACTGTGACATTATCTGGTAAAAAAAGGACACGAACAATCATCAATGTTACGCATTTATAGAGTTGTCATTTGTCCTTTGTTCTTTGCAAATGACCAATGACTAATGACATTTCAACGCATTTTAGCTTAAGACAAAAACTGACTTAAGTCTAAATGGCTTTCAACTTCAATGGCTAGAGAGTCCAAAATCTGCTCTCGCTGTTCTCGGTAGTTAGCAACACCAGTGGGCAAAGATTTTAAACCCCGCTGTTGACGGAGGCGATTTAACCAAGCGCGTCGCCAAGGCCCATTGTCAAAAAGCCCGTGGAGGTAACTGCCCCACACTGATTGACAACTATCCACTAACCCTAAATTAATATCGTCAAACAGGGCATGGTAGGATTGGGGATCTATGCCTTGCTGTTCGATGCGCGATCGCCCTTGGTGGATTTCAAAGCCATTAACTGGTAAGCCTTGTTGTGGATAATTTGAGCTAACTTGGCGCTGGCGGGCGATTTTTTGTCCTGTAATTACAGTTCTGATTGGTAAAAGATTTAACCCTTGAAATCTGCCAGCTTGTCCCTCTATCCCTTCTGGATCAGCGATGATTTGACCGAGCATTTGATAGCCACCGCAGATACCTAAAACCGTTCCCCCAGAAGCAGCGTAGTTTTGGATAGCTTCTGCCATACCGCTTTTTTGCAGCAGCAGCAAGTCAGCAATTGTGGTCTTTGTACCTGGGATAATCACGGCATCAGGATGTCCTAAATCTTGCTTAGGACTTAAATACTTAATTGAAACTGTACTTTCTGATTCCAGTGGGTCAAAGTCGGTAAAATTGGCAATTCTTGGTAAGCGGATGACGGCAATGTTGAGGTCAGTATGAGCTTTATTCGACGACGATTGACGTTCTAGCAGGTCAAGGGAGTCTTCTGCTGGAAACATTTCTTGTAAGTAGGGTATAACACCGATAACGGGGATACCAGTGCGTTCTTCTAACCATTTTATCCCTGGATCTAAGAGCGATCGCTGCCCTCGAAACTTATTAATTACTATACCTTTAATTAAGGCGCGTTCATCTGGTTCCAATAACTCTAGGGTTCCAACGACATGGGCAAAAGCACCACCTCGGTCAATGTCAACTACTAACATGGTTGGTGCATTTAAATATTTTGCCACCCGCATATTAGTTAAGTCGCGGTGCTTGAGGTTAATTTCTGCTGGACTACCGGCACCTTCACAAACCACCAAGTCAAATTCTGTTCCTAAATGCTGTAGCGATTCTTCAATTGTCCGCCACCCCAATTCAAAATATTGCTCGTAGTAATCTGAGGCACTCACTTTACCTACAGACCTACCTTTGATAATTACTTGGGAAGTCATATCACCTTGAGGTTTGAGTAAAATTGGGTTCATTTCTACCCAAGGCACTACTCCCGCGGCCCAAGCTTGCACTGCTTGGGCATAGCCAATTTCTCCACCACTGGCGGTGACATAAGCATTTAAAGCCATATTTTGACCTTTAAAGGGAGCCACTCGCCAACCACGCCGCGACAGAATGCGACAAATAGCTGTAGTTAAAAGTGATTTCCCTGCATGGGATGTTGTCCCCACTACCATAATTGATTTCATAGTTGCTATCACTTAGTTTTTGAAGATACAAGGTTAATTTTTAGGAACGAACAGTTATATGACAATCCATTCATCAGTTAAAAAGCAGGAGGGATAAGGGGGATGAGGGAGATGAGGGAGATGCAGGGGAAATAACTAATGCCCCATGCCCCATGCCCCATGCCCAATGCCCCGCATCACAAATTGCAGTTGGATGGTTATGGTAAAGACTTCATGAATAGATGTGATGTTTCCGTGTATATTGTTCCCTTTGATTCCCTAATCCTAACTCTTGGATTTTTTATTCTAAAAAGGTATCCGTAACCAACGAATCACAGCATCATAAAAACGATCGCGCCATGAAGGAGTACGCCAATTTTTTCCCTGGTACTGTTCCACTAACTGGCGTCCCAAGGGAGTGAGACGAAAACTATCTGTAATCCCCTGCCCATCAACTTCTCGGCGCAATACACCCACTTGAATCAGCCAGCCTAAGGCGTTATCACAGGCTAATTCTGATAAAGGGCGTTTAGTATAGCCTTGCTTGAGTCCATTTTCCAGAGCGATCGCAGTTAATGACACACTCTGGTGTCCCATCACTTCAAATAATGATACATTAAAAGGCGAACACACTAGCGATCGCTCGGCTCTTTCTACTGTGCTTTGAGGATAAACAAAAATATTTGGGTTTTGGGAATCAACAGCAGGCATCGTGTATAGGTATAAATTTTCCTTCTAACAAAGATTAATTTAAGAATATATTTTTTCTTGTACTAAATACCCCATTAAACCAAAATTAGTTACCTCAAGTATAGTTATGCGATTTTTTAGTAATTATATTTAATCATTATAAATTAATGTAAAATTTCAAGTGCATCAACAATCTGAAACAGGAAAGGTTAATTATGCCTCTAGCAGTTGGTACGGATGCACCTGCATTTACCGCCAAAGATACAAACGGCAACACAGTCTCGTTATCTGATTTTGCCGGCAAGACAGTTGTTTTGTATTTTTACCCTAAAGATGACACACCAGGTTGCACCAAACAAGCCTGTAGTTTTCGAGATGCCCAGTCTCAATATCAAGGTAAAGATATTGCAATCTTGGGAGTCAGTGCAGATGATGAAGTCTCCCATCAAGCATTCACCCAAAAATATAATTTGAATTTTCCCCTACTGGCTGACAGCGACAAATCCCTCATCAAAGCTTTCGATGTGGATGGTGGCGGTTATGCCAAGCGCGTCACCTACGTAATTGACCCCAGCGGCAAAATTACCCATGTTGACGCTAATGTAAATACCACCAACCATGCTAGCGATATTTTAGCTGCACTTGGGCTGTAGTTTTTTACCTGATAATTCAGGATTTTTTAAATAGTCTTAGCCCCAAGCCTCTAAAGGCTTGGGGTTCTTTGTTTGATTCAGTTACCTGATGGTGGTGTCACCAATGGCGGCGTAACTGATGGTTGTGTAACCGTTGGCAAACTGAGGGTTGGTTGCTGTTGTTGACCTTGAATTAGTTTTTGTTGCCTTGCTTTAAAGGCTGCTGCTGCTGAGTTTAGTTCTTCGTTCTGTTGGTTAGAATCCCAGTTGAGAGTCCCGAAGTTTGCCCGATGAATCAGATCAAACATATTGAAATTGTCTGAGTTGGAACGGGAGAAAGGATCGGTATTTTGGTCTGTTGTACTATTACTGGGGAAAGCATCTGTTGGGCTGCTGATTTGAGCCGAACTGGGTTGAGCCATGAGTAAGGAAGCAAAGCTAATTCCTGCTGCCGTAGCCACAAAGAGTCTAGTAATTTGTAAAAATGGTTTTTTCATGGGGTTTTGACCCTAAAATTGATCTATTTTATCTTTTTAAGCAAGAGTCCGCCGCAGTTGGGGTTGAATACTTACTAAGGCGACTAGGGCAAAGCCAAACAACACCAGCAACGCTCCCCCAAAGGTAACATCGCCCCAAGGAGCCTGCATCACTACACTACCTAGTCCCCAACTACTGTGGAAATAGAGATAGCGAATTGGTTCGATCGCATAGCTGAGAGGATTCAGGGTAGCTACAACCTGCAACCACTGAGGCATGAAGGATAAAGGTGCTAAAGCAGTACTAGCAAACAATAATGGTAGATTAGTGACAAAAATCACTGCAATCAATTCAATGTGTCCGGGTAGAGTGAAAGCTAAACCGAGAGAAATGGCTGTTACACCCAAAGCTAAGAGTAAGACAATTAGTGCGATCGCACTTAAACCCGCGATATTTGGTAGTCCAGCCCCCAAAAATGCTGCTGCTGCAACAATTACGGCTGCTTGCAACAAACTTTGGCTGATGATGAAAATTGCTGAGGCAAAGACAATGGAAAACCGTGATGCTAACGGTGCCACCAGCAAACGATTCAAAAAGCCGAACTCACGGTCAAACATTACTGGTAAACCAGCATTCAGCGCCCCAGCAAAGGCTGTAAACACAATGATGCCAGCAGCCAAAAATTGACCGTAATTTGTTGTATTGCCAAATATACCCTTGGGAGCATTTTGGAACAAAGCACCAAATAGCACTAACCACATTACTGGCTGAATAATTCCAGCAACCAAAGATGAAGGACGACGTTGCAACTGAATAAACAAGCGACGAGTTAAGGCCAACGTCTCTTGTACCAATTCACCGAAAAAGTTAAGTGCAGTATTAGCATCTGCTTGTGGCGATGCTAGCGGCTGCCAATTGATATCAGATTTAGGAGTAACACTCATAGCAATTTTGGATTAATAGGGCATTGGGAATTGGGCATTGGGAATTGGGCATTGGGCATTGGGCATTGGTAAGTATCTCCATGCCCTATGCCCCATGCCCCATTCCCTATCTCATATTCTGCTTCTTTTCAGCTTTGGGATCGCGGGTGGCGACGGCTGCGAGTTCTGCATCCAATAAGGTGCGTCCTGTGGCGGCGAGATAAACGTCATCGAGGCTGGGGCGAGATTGGGCGATGCCAAATATGGGTAAGCCAGCATCATTCAGCGCTTGCTGTATGTTAATGAGAACATCATTCTGAGGTGTCACTACCAAGTTGAGCGAATTACCTTGAGCGCTGTTGATGATGACTTCTTGGACAAAGGGCAAAGGTTTCAGGAGGTTTTTAGCTGTTTCAGCTTCCTCAATGGGGGAAAACTCGCGGATTCGCAAGGTGATGCGATCGCCCCCGACTTGATCTTTCAATTGCGAAGGTGTACCACTTGCAATTACAACGCCGCGATCTATAATTGCCACGCGATCGGCTAGAGCGTCAATTTCTTCTAAATAATGGCTGGTAATTACTACCGTCGTCCCAGAGGCGCGTAATTTTCTTAGGAAATCCCATACTACAAAACGGGTTTCTATGTCAAGTCCTACAGTTGGCTCGTCCAACACCAAAACATCCGGTGCATGGAGCAATCCAGCAGCCAAGTCTAGGCGCTTGCGTAAACCGCCTGAGTATGTACCTGTCTTTTTATTAGCGTATTCTTGCAAACCGAGTAAATCTAATACCGTTTCAATACGCTGTTTGGCTACTGCGCCTGGGAGGTGATAAAGTGCTGCTTGCAATTGCAGCAGTTCTTTTCCAGTCAACACCTTATCTATAGCGACTTCCTGAGCTACGTAGCCTAGTCGTTGTCTTGCCACTCTGGGATTATCTAACACAGAGATGCCAGATACTTCGATTTTGCCAGCATCCGGTGTGGTCAGCGTACACAAAGCACGCAAGGTAGTAGTTTTCCCAGCACCGTTGGGGCCAAGTAAACCAAAAATTTCTCCTGGTTCTACCTGAAAGGAAACATCCTGGACGGCAACCACTGTACCGTAAAGTTTTTGCAGATTTTGAATTAAAACGGCGGGAGCCATGACAGCCGATCCCCAACTATACAAATCTCAATAAAGTCTATCTTTATTGTAGAAGGTAGAGAGCAAGGAAATAGCGCATGAGCGAAAATCTGTAAAAAGTTCGCTTCATGCGCTATGCTGCCAAAAATTTTTAATTATTCTAAACAAGTTGCTCGATTGTGTTTGTAGCGAAACAAACCAAATACTACAGCAATTAATCCTAAACCTGGAAGATTTGCAGGCTCTGGAACCTGAATACGAGTGGGAGGCTTAGGCGGATTGTAGTACTTGGTTGGGACATCTGGCAGATCGCCATTAAATAGATAGTTGTGAGACTCACCATTTCCTGTCAAAGAAGCTACCACTACATTGCCGTTAATTTGACCGTTATTGAAATTGAAATTAGCCAAAGGCGCAAGAATACTACCTTGGATGCCAATTCCACTAGCAGTTAGGTTTGTCGCTTCATAGAAGTTGTAGATTACTTTTTGTTTATCTGCGCCAATGATATTAAACCCAAAGTTTTGCAGTGACACATCCTTACCGCTGATATTGACAACGATAGTTGAATTTGCGTCCCCTTTAATTTCAAAATAGTTTGTCTTGGAGACAGATGAGCCTGCAAGATTAAAAACATTAAAAGCAGTACCACTGCCACTAAGGTTAATAGCACCCCAAGGTTGAACTGTTGTGTTACCAGTAGGAGTCAAGGTTGCCAAATATTCAGATAACCCTCGCAGTTGTTTCCCTGCTTCATTGAAGTCGATGGGATTACCCTGGCTGAGAGTTCCTTGGGGAAATCCCACATTGCTGGATACATTGGCGCTGCCTCCATAGACAGCATTACCGTGGTAGACTTGACCGTTGCTCAGAGTTAAATTCTGTCCAGCGACTACTACGTTGCCCCTATTGCCAGAAAGTCTGCTTCCAAGTCCGCCGACGAAATTTATGTTACCGCCAGCAGCAACTTTTCCTTCGATATCTGTATATTGTTGAGAGATATCTCCCAAAACAAATACATTGTAAGCAGAGGCAGCGCCTAACTCAACTGCATTCGCTCTTGCTGAGAAACCCAGCGCTAGAGTGACTACAATCGGAGCTGCTACTTGCCTCCAGATATAATAGGTTTTTGATTTCATCTTCTAGTTTAGGAATCATCAAGACGATCCTATGGGTATAAATTAAAGATTGCACTAGTCTACTAGCTATTTTTATTGAAGTTTCACACTGGTATAAATACTGTATGTTTTTCCCTAAATCATCTGAAAAACCGCACATTTACCATTGACTTCATCAATTAAACTTTTATGAAGAAGAATTCAGTAGTTATAACGTTATTTCACAACTTTCAAAGTTTTGAGACTAATGTCATTACAACCGCTGATAAATCCACCCATAGCCTGGATTTGTTGTAGGTATTCCAAGACGGATTTTGTGATGACTTCTCCCGGCATTAACACAGGAATTCCTGGGGGATAGGGACAGACGATTTCAGCACAGATACGTTTATTGGTTTGTGTCAAAGGTAGGATTTCACTGACAGCAAAAAAAGCTTCACGGGGAGAAAGTTGTAAAGCATAATCTAGCGTTCTGTCTAAATTTTGCCAAACCTGGTTTTTAACAGTCAAGTTGCTTCGTCGATATTCTTTGGCGAGGGAGGTGAAACCTTGCACTAATTGTTCAATATCGGCTGGAGTGTTGCCCAAACTAATGATAAAGGTGAGATGTTGTAGTGAGGCAAATTCAGCAGTAACACCTAATTTTTCATCGAGAATCTCATCTGCTTCAAATCCGGTTAAACCTAAACCAGAAACAGTGACAGTTAGTCGCGTTTTGTCTAAAGCTAAAAAGCCGGGAGATCCCCCCAACCGAGGCATTTCCAAAACTGATAATCCAGAAATTTGACTGATTCTGGTTCTAGCTTCCTCAGCAATTTGCAAAGTGCAAGACATGAGCATTTTTCCGTGGAGTGCCATTTGCTGACGCGCTGCATCTAAAGAAGCTAAAAGTAAATAACTAGGACTGGTAGACTGTAGGAGTTGCAAAGCTTTACTGATGCGATCGCAATCTATCCTATTACCTTGGACGTGCAGCATCGATGCCTGTGTCATCGCACCAAGTACCTTGTGGATGGATTGTACAGTTAAATCTGCACCTGCGGCTAAAGCTGGAGTAGGTAATTCGGGATGAAAGGCAAAGTGTGCACCGTGTGCCTCATCTACGAGTAGAGGAATATTATATTGATGGGTAATGTTGGCGATCGCACTCAAATCTCCACAAACACCGTAATATGTGGGGTAAACTACCAACACTGCTTTGGCATCGGGATGTTGTTGGAGTGCAGATTGTACAGTATTGGGCGTGATGCTGTGGGCAATATCTAAAACTGGATCGTATTCAGGATTGAGAAAAATGGGTATTGCACCAGAGAGAATTAAGCCAGCGATCGCCGAAGAGTGTACATTGCGAGGCAGAATGATTTTATTGCCTGTACCACAGGTAGCGAGAATTGCCGCTTCAATCCCACAGGTAGAACCATTGACAAGGAACCATGTTTGCAAAGCCCCATAAGCCTCAGCTGCAAGTTGTTGTGCTTCTTGAATAACGCCTTGGGGTGCAAAGAGATTATCTAAATCTGCTAATTCGGTTAAATCAGCGCGAAAGACGGCTTTACCCAGTAAGTCAGCCAAAGGTTGAGAAATTCCCTCACCTAGTTTATGTCCTGGGGTGTAAAAAGGCGCATGAGGTCTTGCTGCATTGGCTTTTAAGGCATCTAATAGAGGCGTTTGGTTTTGATTGAGCATTAAAATAATTCGTAATTCGTAATTCGTAATTTAAAAAAAACCGTTAATTTTGTCAACAGTTTAAGGTAGATTGGATAGTACCTGATATACACGGAATCAGGCTGCGGACAATCCGATAAACTACCGCTAATAATCTTTATCCACGGTTTGATTACTGCATTTTTGAAGTTAAATGAAAACAGCTAAACTTTTGAATACTATTGCTACACTCAACCCTATTCCCATTGAGAGATTACAACTAGTAGAAGAAGATTATACTTCTATCGAAAGCTTACCAAGTGGGCAAGTTGGAACAATTGTAGAAGTGTATGAGCAAGAAGAAGAATATCATTATTTAGTCGAGTTTGCTGATACCCAAGGCTGTGAATATGCAATGGTGACTTTGAGAGCAGATGAAATCTTAGTTTTACATTATGATTTGGCAATTGCTTAAGTTTTTACTTTAGGGTTTATATCTGAATTAAGGTGCGATCGCATTAATTATCCACCTACTTGACAATTATTTATCATAATAAAATCAATACAGTCACAACAAAAAGGTTGCGTTGTGTGCCTTATCTAATATCATGTCCGGGTAATTAGTTATGATTCCATAGTCATTGCACCCCGCCCCTTAATCCCCTCCCCGCCTGCGGGGAGGGGAGACGAAGCGTAGCTTTGGCGGGGTGGGGTTCTGCGGGTTTAATAAGTAATCAAGCTGGCATCATATAACTCATTAAGTAAGTCGGCGCGAAAAAACCAAACTATGTAAAGATAAATAAATACGGAGA
>NZ_JABXKL010000009.1 GCF_017114995.1 Nostoc sp. NMS9
ATGGGATATCACGATTACTCCAGTTTGATTGGGATCTTATTTTCTTGCAAGTCCCCAACTACGATGGAAATTCTACTTACGCTTCTGAGCCAAAAGGAAAAAATCGTAGAGAAACAATAGAAGTAGGCAGTTTTCCACCCAACGCCTTTGGATTATACGACATGCACGGGAATGTCTGGGAGTGGTGTCAAGATACTTGGCATGGCAGCTATAAAGGAGCGCCTAGAGATGGAAGTGCATGGATATATAATGATAATCAGTCTTGTATTCTGCGGGGCGGTTCCTGGCTCTACTATCTTCTGTACTGCCGTTTTGCGTCCCGCTTCAACATCATTTGGGCGGTGCGCGACAACTTCAACTACTATATTGGTTTTCGTGTAGCCTGCGCTGTTGGGAGGACTCTTTAGCCCTTTACTCTTATTTTCTTTACCCTTTTTGAGTGTACCGAAGCGGAACGATCTAATTTTTTTGAAAATCAAAGGCTGAATTTATACAGAAAATTAATCTTGAAGAAGAATGAGAATACAGAATTCAATTGCAGAATTCTGGCTCCTGACTCCTGAATTCTGTTTTGTTAAAAAACACAGACAATAATCTTCTTACCACAGTAGAATCTAACTCTACTGATTTTCCTGCTTGCAGTTGAGGATGAATTAATTCATAGATTTCTTGCATGAGCCTGTTGGCTTATGCAGCTTTCGACAATTAAAAATGCGGATAAAAGGACTTGAACCTTCACTCCTTTCGGAACTAGAACCTAAATCTAGCGCGTCTGCCAATTCCGCCATATCCGCATCAGTTTTCTATAATACCATAAGAAATTATTTATGGAAAGGGAAAATGTGGGACAAGGGAGACATTAATTTCCTATGCCCCATACTTCGATTTCGCTCAGTACAAGTGCCCAGCTACATAACTGCAACACGAGGCAGACGATGCTTGAACCCGCAGAGAATTTCCCAAGAAATAGTGTTTAATTCTTCTGCCCATTCGTCCGCTGAAATTTGTTCTTTTCCCTGTTCCCCTAGTAAAGTGACTACTTCTCCTTCTTGGATATTGGGTATGGCACTCACATCCAGCATCAACTGATCCATTGTAATTGTCCCAATTTGCGACACCCGCTGACCGCGAATTAACGCCTGCATTTTGTTGGAAAGACTGCGGGGAACACCGTCAGCATAGCCAATTCCCACGACGGCGAGGCGAAGTTCACGTGGGGCAATAAATTGATGGCCATAGCTAACAGCAGTTCCTGCGGCAATTGTTTTGACTTGGGTAACTCGTGCCTTAAGTTCCAAAACAGGCTTGAGGTCGATCGCATTTTGTAAATGCGGTGCTGGATAAAGTCCGTAAACAGCTAAACCTACTCGCACCATGTCGTAATGCAATGCCGGATTTGTGAGTGCAGCAGCTGAGTTTGCCAAGTGCAAGCAAGGTGGTTCAATTCCCATTGCTTTGATTTGGGCGATCGCATCCTCAAATCGTTTATGCTGTTCTTCCATTGCCGTCGGATCGGGATCGTCTGCTGTTGCCAAATGAGAATAAATACTGGCAATAGATAGATGTGGTAATCGCTGCACTAATTGCACAAATTCGCCAGCTTGCTGCCAATTAGTTCCCAATCTAGACATTCCTGTGTCTAATTTAATGTGTACGGGCACTGGAGAACCATGATTCATCGATTCCAGAGTATCAGAAAATACTAAAGCTTGTTTAGGGCTACAGAGTGTGGGCTGAAGTTTCCATTGGGCGATCGCATGAATCTGCTCTAGCGTATGAGTTGCCCCTAAAATCAAAATGGGCGCTTGAATCCCGCCTTCTCGCAATTGAATAGCTTCTGGAACTGTAGCCACTCCCAGGCAACTAGCTCCCGATTGGATGGCAATTTGAGCGACTGTTACTGCTCCATGTCCATAGGCATCAGCTTTTACTACTGCCATCAACTGGGTACGCGGCGATAAAAACTGCATCAGTTGCTTTACATTGTACGACAACGCCTCTAAATCAATTTCTACCCAAGCTCGTTGCGAAAACCACGCGTAAGTATCGCACTGCTGATTAGGAACTACACCAGGGATTTGTTTGCGACTTAACATTTGTACTGACTCCTATCCCGCCACGGCTAAACTTGCAAGTTATCTATCTATACACGCTCCTAAAAGCGAGATCAGATTAAATAGGAAGTTTAACCTTCAGATTGGAATTGATACAAGATGTTGCGGCGCTAAAGTAAGAGTTATGAGTGAGGAGTTAGAAGTAAATCTTAAGACTCAACTTTTCGCTCCGTTCTTCTCTACGAGACGCTGCGCGATTACGTCAGTCTACGTAAACCTTTTAATCAAGTAATAAATCTGACTTTCCAACTCTTAACTCCTCACTCCTAACTCCTAACTCCTCACTCTTAACTCAATTTCCAAATTCTCCCGAAAGTATAATTTCTTGTCATCTCCCTAGCAGGGTGTATTTGTGTTAATATATTGTAAAACTCATACCCTGAGCGCAAATAATGGGGAAGGTTTTAGTCTTAAACGCCTCTTACGAACCTCTCAATATAACGAGTTGGCGTCGTGCTGTAGTTCTTTTAATCAAGGGCAAAGCAGAACGCGTGGAACACAACGGTAAATTTCTGTATACGGATTTCCCGTTGCCGACCGTGATCCGGTTGCGTCATTATGTACGCGTTCCTTATAAAGAAATCCCTCTAACTCGCCGAAATATATTGCACCGTGATGGTCATGCCTGTCAATACTGTGGTTACACAGGGGATGAGTTGACACTAGATCATGTAATACCGCGATCGCGCGGCGGAGGCGATACTTGGGAGAATATTGTTACCGCTTGTGTCCGTTGCAATGTCAAAAAAGGCAGTCGGACTCCCCACGAAGCTCACATGCCTTTGCGTCATCCCCCGCGCCAACCTTATAGCAGCCTCTATTTCGAGGTCAGCAAACATCTTAAGAGTGGACTGCATACAGAGTGGCAAAAGTATGTTATAGGTCTTTGAGCAAAAAATCAGAGGAGCAAAGGAGAAAGAAGAAATACCCTCTTTCTTTGGGAGATAGCCAATAACTTTAGTTATCGAGTGTTAAAAAATTGGTAGCTATATGGCTGGCAACGAAGGCGATTGCATCAACTATCAAGCTTTTAAATTTGTTGTATGTATATATGTTTCCTCTTTGCTCTTTATTCCCCTTGTATTTTGCCCTTTTCCATTGGAATTTACTCTAAATTTTCAGAATTTTCAAAGGATATTATAGGAAACACGCCTTGTTAATCAAAAATAATTGTTAATTGCTCAATAGTCACAATAATGAGAATATTAAGCATAAGAATATTCAAATATCAAGGACTAATTCTAAAGTATAAGATAGAAAGTATACCCTAAGTTAGATAAAAATCCCCCTGATTCAATTTACGAAAGAGAACAAAACTCCTAAAACATATTTATGCTGCCAGATACAGCCCGATATCCTAAACTTCTTTGCTGTATGCCCTTTAGTGGAAATTAGTTGATTGTTGAGCGCTGTTACTGACAAGAAATATACTTAGATGTATAGTGCAATGTTTTCAGATTTTTGCGAAGATCATAATAATGTGGCTAAATTCAGTGAATTGCTGCTCGTAGTATTTCTGAATTAAAGGAGCCTCACACTTTAAAAAAGTTCCCTATGTACTTTAATTCTCCCGTTACTCAGTTTGAGAGTTTGTCATTGACCACAGAGCCAAACCCAGAGGAACCTGAAATCGAGAAAGCCCCAGTGGAAGTTGCATTTAAAAGTCCATCATTACCGCCATCGGTAGGTGATGGGGCTATATATCTCAGTCAGCGTGGTAATTCTCTGGCACAACAAAAGTCAGAAGAACTGCAAAAAACCCTTTTGGCACACCGACACGATCGCCAACTGGTAATTCTGCAAGATTTTCCTGACCCTGATGCCCTTTCCTGTGCCTGGGCTTATCAGTTAATTGCCCAGCAATATGATATCAAATGTGAAATCATTTATGCTGGCGCATTGAGCCATCAAGAAAATATTGCCTTGGTAAGGCTGACTAATTTACCTATCCAACGCTGGACAACGCAAACCTTGAAAACCAAAGATTTGTCATCTTATCAAGGTTTTGTATTAATTGACAACCAGGGAACCACTTCGCAACTACTGTCAGCGATGCAGCAGGCTGGAATTCCCCTAGTGGTACTCATCGACCATCACAGTATCCAAGGCGATCTGCAATCAGAGTTTGAGGATATTCGTCCTTATGTAAGAGCGACGGCAACAATTTTTACTCAATATCTCCAAACAGGATTATTAGCATTAGATAGCAGCATAAATCAACACGTCAAATGCGCTACTGCCTTGATGCATGGCTTGCGATCGGATACAAATCGGCTCATGCAAGCGCAAGAAGAAGATTTTATGGCAGCGGCGTATTTAAGCCGATTTTATGACGCCCAACTGCTGAATGCCATTTTACAGGCCAACCGTTCCAAGCGGGTAATGGATGTGATCGAGCGATCGCTCAAAAACCGCATCGTCCAAAATAACTTTTCCATTGCTGGTGTTGGTTACTTACGCTACGAAGACCGTGATGCCATCCCCCAAGCGGCTGATTTTCTGGTCACCGAAGAAAATGTCCACACCGCCGTAGTTTATGGCATTGTTCACGATGAAGACGAAGAATTAGAAATAGTCATTGGCTCCCTGAGAACCAGCAAACTCACTCTTGACCCCGATGAATTCATCAAAGAAGCCTTTGGACAAGATAGTGCAGGGCGCTTTTTTGGCGGTGGAAGAACAAGCGCAGGCGGCTTTGAAATTCCAATGGGCTTCTTATCTGGCAGCAACGAAAATTCTGCTTATGCGAAAATGAAATGGGAAGTATTCGACGCTCAAATTAAGCAAAAACTGTTGAGGTTAGTTAATCCTAGAGATAATCCGATTCAGTCGGAGTAGAGGGAACTCAAGGAGACGCGGAAAACTCCTAACCAATGCAGCAGTCAAAGTGTTTGTTCAGATAGCATCCCTTCCCGATTTTTGATAAAAGTCGGGAATTTGGGTTTTATGACGAATGCTGAACTAAATCAAAGTTAACTTGCGCCTACCTATTTATTTGTGAAGAAGGAGCGCCATGAAGTCTATAAAACTCCAAATCTTACAAACTCTGTATGAGCAAGATTTTTATGCTTGGGTAGAGCAGACAGCAGAGCTTTTGCGATCGCATCAGTGGGACACCCTGGATTTAGAACACTTAATTGAGGAAGTGGTGGACTTGGGTAAGAGTCAACAGCGGGCGTTGCAAAGTGCGTTGCGGTTAATCTTATCGCATTTGTTGAAGTGGAAGTATCAACCAGAACGTCGTAGTCACAGTTGGCAAGTGACCATTACCCGTGAGCGACTGAATATAGATGAATTGCTGCAAGAAAGTCCTAGCTTGCGGCATTTTTTAAATGATGCCGAGTGGATAAATACTACCTATCAAAGAGCGCGGCGAGAGGCAATGGTGGAAACGAGTTTATCAGAGGATAACTTTGCGATCGCTTGTCCATTTTCTGTCGATGAGATTTTAGACTTAGACTTTTATCCTAACCCTAACGAATAACCATGTAGAATTTTTGTATAAGTGTAGATATGCTCAATATGATGAGTAATCATCTGTGAAAATTGCTGTAACTTTCTTAACTAATTATAAAGATATGCACTTGGGATGCGAATAATACCTTTTGAATTTCTCATTCCCAGACGACCTGTTTCGTTACAGACAAAGAAAAAAGAAAACCTTCAGGCATGGAAGAATTTTGTGCGCGTTGAAGCTCAAAAAGTTTGGAAAGATCGCAGCGTCATTAAACAAGGTGATTTACAACTGACGCTAGTTTATCTTTGTGATGATTTTCCGGCTGATACCGATAATATTATCAAGCCGATTCAGGATGCACTTGTAGGCTTAGTTTTTGAAGATGATAGTTTGGTATCAGATGTAGAAAGCCATCGTCGGTTTATGTCTGACCCAATTGAGATTAAAAGTCTACCTTCCTTATTACAGCGTGCTGTCATCACAGGTCAAGAGTGTGTTTATGTAAAAGTAAGTGAATCTCAACCATTGGAAAAATACTTATGACTAACAATACTAAAATCCTATATGATGAAAAAGTGAAATCTCTGGCAGAGAAGTACGAAAGTCAAGGATTTCATGTTTTAACTGAACTCAAAACAGATGAATTACCATTTGATTTGGGTAACTACCAGCCAGATTTAATTGCTATTAAAGACGGTTCGGGTTTGGTAATTGAAGTAAAAAACAGCCTCAACCGTCTGTCGGTTGATCGTTTACAAGCTTTAGCAGAGGAAGTTAGTACGCATCCAGGTTGGCATTTTTTATTGGTAACGCTTGAAGACATAGAAGCCAAGTCATTACCTGGAACATCCGAACAATTTCTTTCATGGCAAGAGCTAACCGATCGGTTTATCCAAGCACATAAGCTTATTGAAAATGATGAAATTGAGCCTGCTTTTCTTTTTCTGTGGAGTATATTTGAGGGGGCTTTAAGAAAGCGAGCAGTCGATGTGTCAATTCCTATTGAACGTTTCCCCGTTATAGGATTACTAAGACATCTGTATTCCTTGGGAGAGTTATCAATCTCTCAATTTGACCTTGCTCAAGCTTGTTTTGAAGTTTGGAATCGTCTTGCTCACGGATATATTGAAAACCTAAATTTGCCAGCTGTACATAATTTTGACAATTTGGTTCGTGAATTATTAGGAAAATGGACAGTCGAACTCGCTATTAGTCAACTTTCATCAGAGGATCTAGCTGCTTTTCGTGCCTGGTTTGCGGAATTTGATGCAGCATCCTTGGATAAACGAGAACAATTAAGGAAAAATTTAATCAATCAGACAAGCCTTCTTTTAGCGCAAGAATTAATAAGAAATGAGAAACTAAAGAAGGAATTAAACGTAAACGACGAACAGGTTATAAATGTCAAACTCGCTGTTAGTCTACTTTCACCAGAGGATCTCGCCGCATTTCGTACCTGGTTTGCAGAATTCGATGCAGCAGCTTGGGATAAACAGATTGAAAAAGATGTGGCTGAAGGTCGGTTAGATGCATTGGCACAGAAAGCACTCAAACATCTGCGAGAAGGGCGTTGCACTGACCTGTGAAACATCGAGCAACCCCAGATTTTTGGTATTACTATCGCCAGTTACCAATTGATATCCAAGAGCTTGCTGATCGATGTTACGAGTTTCTTCGGGAAGATCCCAAATATCCATCATTGCATTTCAAAAAAGTCAGTCAGTTTTGGTCAGTGCGTATTGGTATATATTATCGGGCGCTTGCTGTAAAAGAAGATGATAATTTTGTATGGTTTTGGATTGGATCGCATCCAGAGTATGACAGATTGCTAAGTGGTGGATAGCGTTCTAACATTGCCTAAGAGCAGCCTAACTGATCACTCACAATACAAAGTATGGAACTATATTTAATTCGTCATGGCATCGCCGAAGACAAGGGATTAGGCATCAAGGATGAGGAGCGCAGCCTTACCAAAGAAGGAAGGCAAAAAACTGAGAAAGTTGCCCAGAAACTTGTTAAATTAGGTTTAAACTTTGATTTAATTCTTACCAGTCCCTTAGTACGGGCCCGCCAAACGGCTGAAATCCTGATAGCAGAAAAACTAAGCTCCCAGTTAGAGGAATCTAGCCACCTCGCCCACGATGGTCAAATTTCTAGTTGGCTAAAAGACTGGTTAGAACCAAGAAATTATTCCCAAAATACCCAACTAGCGCTGGTTGGACACGAACCTGATTTGACCAGTTGGGCTGAAATTCTCCTGTGGGGAGAAGTCAAAGCAAGCTTAGTCTTGAAAAAAGCAGGTATGATTGGGATAAAACTACCAGAAACTGATTCTCCTCTGGGTCGTAGTCAGATGTTTTGGTTGACACCACCCAAGTACCTGCTATAACAGTTTTTCAACATTTCCAATTGTTGTTAGAACGGCTACTGTTATGGCGACAATAAATTTCTGGTAAGTTAGCTTGATCAGATATTTCACAAAGCGAATGGTGTTGCCATGATGGTGTGCGAATACAAGCCTGGTTTAGAAGGCATTCCCGCCGCTCAATCAAGTATCAGCTATGTTGATGGGCAAAAGGGAATACTAGAATATCGTGGCATTAGGATTGAGGAATTAGCAGAAAAAAGTACATTCTTAGAAACTGCTTATCTCTTAATCTGGGGTAAACTGCCAAGCAAAGAAGAACTGGAAACATTTGAGCATGAAGTTCGTTACCACCGACGGATAAAATACCGCATTCGGGACATGATGAAATGCTTTCCAGAAAGCGGTCATCCAATGGATGCCTTGCAAGCCTCCGCTGCTGCTTTAGGCTTGTTTTATTCGCTCCGTGATTTACATAATCCTGTCTATATTCGAGATTCGGTGGTGCGCCTGATAGCAACCATTCCCACAATGGTAGCAGCGTTCCAACTGATGCGAAAAGGCAATGATCCGGTACGTCCCCGTGATGACTTAGACTACTCCGCCAACTTTCTATACATGCTCGATGAGAAAGAACCCGATCCTCTGATGGCGCGAGTTTTTGATATCTGCTTGATACTTCAGGTCGAGCATACAATGAATGCTTCCACTTTCAGTGCCAGGGTGACAGCTTCCACCTTAACTGATCCTTATGCTGTGGTTGCTAGTGCCGTCGGAACTTTGGGTGGGCCTCTGCATGGTGGAGCCAATGAAGAAGTAATTCAGATGTTGGAAAAAATTGGCTCTGTGGAAAATGTCCGTCCCTACATAGAGCATTGTCTGGAAACTAAATCTAAGATTATGGGCTTTGGACATCGTGTCTATAAAGTTAAAGACCCACGAGCCACAATTTTACAAGGACTAGCAGAGCAACTGTTTGAGAAGTTTGGCCATGACAAATTCTATGACATTGCTCAAGAAATGGAACGAGTGGTAGAGGAAAAACTCGGTAGCAAGGGGATTTATCCTAATATTGACTTTTATTCCGGTTTGGTGTATAGGAAGATGGGGATTCCCACAGACTTGTTTACGCCAATATTTGCGATCGCCCGTGTTGCCGGTTGGTTAGCCCACTGGAAAGAACAACTAGCAGAAAACCGGATTTTCCGTCCTACACAGGTTTACAACGGTCATCACGAAGTTACTTATACCCCCATTGACCAACGGTAAATGGGCATTGGGCATGAAGAAGAGACAAGGTAGACAAGGGAAAGATTTGTTCAATAATTTTTCCCCTTGTCTCCTTGTCCCCGCGTCTGCTCAATAGTCAATCTCAATGCCAACCATAAGTAGAAGTTCTCATCTCGCTTCAGGGTGGTCAAACCATCCAACGATATACTAGGCATGGGAATTGCCAACAAATCTTCAATCGGGCGTCATCACAGCAAAAATTAAAAATGGGTGAATTTACAGGTATTAATTTAACTAATAGTTGTAACTCACCATGACTCGATGTCTTAAAGAGCGGAAACATGAATTCAGGAATTGACCTCCAAGGAACTTTTATTGAATCCCTCCGGGATTTAGGTATACCAGCAGGAACAGCCAAAGCGATTTGGATGCCGCTGCCAATGATACTGATGCTGATTGGGGCAACAGTGGGGGTATTAGTTGCTACTTGGCTAGAACGGAAAATTTCTGCCTCTGCACAGCAGCGAATTGGCCCAGAATACCAGGGGCCTTTTGGGTTGCTGGTGCCTGTAGCGGATGGTCTGAAGCTGGTATTTAAAGAAGATATAGTACCAGCCAAGTCTGACCCCTGGCTGTTTACCCTTGGCCCAATTATTGTTGTAATTCCGGTGTTTCTGTCGTTCCTGATTGTGCCCTTTGGACAGAATATCGTAATTAGCAATGTGGGTATGGGTGTATTCTTGTGGATTGCCTTGTCAAGTATTCAACCCATCGGTTTGTTAATGGCTGGCTACGCATCTAATAATAAATACTCCCTCTTAGGGGGGTTGCGGGCAGCAGCGCAATCTATTAGTTATGAAATTCCTTTGGCGCTGGCGGTGTTAGCGATCGCTATGATGTCTAATAGCCTCGACACCGTTGATATTGTCAATCAGCAATCTGGCTACGGCATTCTGGGTTGGAACATTTGGCGACAACCAATTGGTTTTCTGATCTTTTGGATAGCCGCCCTCGCTGAATGCGAACGATTACCCTTTGACTTACCCGAAGCGGAAGAAGAAATCGTCGCAGGCTATCAGACTGAATACTCAGGCATGAAATTCGGTCTGTTCTACCTGGGTTCATACGTTAACTTAATCCTTTCTTCCTTACTAGTAGCAATTCTCTACCTGGGCGGTTGGGACTTTCCTATTCCCCTTAATCTCATCGCTGGTTGGCTGGGAGTCAGTGAAGTAAATCCTGTGTTCCAGATAGTAACTGCGGCTTTGGGTATCATCATGACCGTGTTCAAAGCCTATTTACTAGTGTTTGTCGCCATCCTGTTGCGCTGGACAGTACCACGGGTACGGATTGACCAACTGTTAGATTTAGGATGGAAGTTTTTGTTGCCAGTTGGTTTGGTTAATCTCCTATTAACCGCCGCCCTGAAACTAGCCTTTCCCTTCGCTTTTGGCGGATGAACCAATTTTAGATTTTAGATTTTAGATTTTGGATTGAATCTAAAATCTAAAATTCAAAATCAAAAATCTAAAAGAGAGAGTGAAACACAATGCTAAAGTTCCTAAAACAAGTTGGTGATTACGCCAAAGAAACGGTACAAGCTGCGCGTTACATTGGTCAGGGACTTTCTGTCACCTTCGACCACATGCGGCGGCGTCCAATTACTGTACAGTACCCTTACGAGAAACTAATTCTTGGCGAACGGTTTCGCGGTAGGATTCACTTTGAATTTGATAAGTGCATCGCTTGCGAAGTTTGCGTTCGCGTTTGTCCAATTAACCTACCTGTAGTAGATTGGGAATTCGACAAAGCCAGTAAAAAGAAAAAACTCAACCACTACAGCATTGACTTTGGAGTTTGTATCTTTTGTGGTAATTGTGTGGAATTTTGCCCCACTAACTGTCTATCTATGACAGAAGAGTATGAGCTTTCCACTTACGATCGCCATGAATTGAACTATGACAGTGTGGCGCTAGGTCGTCTGCCCTATAAGGTAACAGATGATCCAATGGTTACACCACTGCGCGAACTAGTTTACCTACCCAAAGGCGTCCTCGAACCCCACGGACTGCCCGCAGATGCGCCACGTGCGGGTGCGCGTCCAGAAGACTTGGTAGAACAAACAGAAAAATAAATGTCATTTGTCATTTGTCCATTGTCCTTTCCTAATGACCAATGACCAATGACTAATGACTAATGACCAATGACAATTGACTAAGGACAAAAAACAGTGAATCTAGCAGAAGGAGTACAGTTAGTATCACTTGGCATACTGGGCGTGATGATGATTGGGGCAGCCATTGGTGTGGTGCTGTTCTCCAACATCGTCTATTCTGCCTTTTTGCTGGGGGGTGTGTTCATCAGCATAGCGGGAATGTACCTGTTGCTAAATGCTGATTTTGTTGCGGCTGCACAAATACTAATTTACGTTGGGGCGGTTAACGTGCTGATTTTGTTTGCCATTATGTTGGTGAACAAGCGGCAAAATTTTGTAGCATTTCCTAACTCTTGGGTGCGTAAAGTACTTACCGGTGTAGTCAGTGTAGGATTGTTTGGTCTTTTAAGTACGATGGTGCTGGCTACTCCTTGGGCGTACTCAACTCCTCCTGTAGCGGGTGGCGAAAGTTCTATAGTTTTGATTGGAGAACATTTCTTCACTGACTTTTTACTACCTTTTGAATTAGCTTCCATTTTGCTGCTGATAGCGATGGTAGGAGCAATTATTTTGGCACGTCGCGAGTATTTGCCAGACCTGTTGACACCATCCAAACTGGGGCAAACTGTTTTAACTTTGCAAGAACGCCCCAGAGAACTAGTATCAACAACTAGCGAAACCAAAGAGTAAGATTTGCGACCTCAGTTGCAGAGAAACAGCCAGTTTTTTCAGGAGGGATACTCAGATTCATGCAACTCCAGTACTTTTTATTACTAGCAGCAGCTTTATTCTGCATCGGCATTTACGGTTTAATTACTAGCCGCAACGCTGTGCGGGTGCTGATGTCAATTGAATTACTGCTCAATGCTGTTAATCTGAATTTAATGGCATTTTCCAACTTCCTCGACTCAACATTAATTAAGGGTCAGGTTTTCACAGTATTTGTGATTACCGTGGCCGCAGCCGAAGCGGCGGTGGGTTTAGCGATCGTGCTCGCCATTTATCGCAACCGCGATACCGTCGATATGGAGCAGTTTAATCTCCTGAAGTGGTAATTGTGCGTGCAACTCAAGCAGGTAATCATTGCTTATAAAGCGCGGGATGCCCGGAGTAAAGAATGGGCAGAAATCTGTGCGAAACAACTAGAAAGTCGCGATTGCCAAGTGTTGATGGGACCTAGCGGGCCGAAAGACAACCCCTATCCAGTCTTTTTGGCTTCGGCGGGTCAACCAATCGATCTCGCTTTGGTACTCGGTGGCGATGGTACTGTTTTAACTAGTGCTAGACATTTAGCCCCGGCTGGCATCCCAATTCTGGGAGTGAATGTAGGAGGTCATCTGGGGTTTTTAACTGAGTCAGTGGAAGAGTTTCAGGATACAGAGAAAGTTTGGGATCGGCTGTTTGAGGATCGCTATGCTATCCAACGACGGATGATGTTGCAAGCTGCGGTGTATGAGGGTCATGGATCTAACTTGGAACCAGTGAGTGAACGTTACCTGGCTTTGAATGAATTCTGTGTCAAACCCGCCTCCGCTGACCGAATGATCACCTCAATTCTGGAAATGGAAATCGATGGTGAGGTAGTCGATCAATACGTCGGGGATGGGTTGATTATTTCCACTCCTACAGGTTCCACAGGTTACACTGTTTCTGCGAATGGGCCAATTATGCATGATGGTATGGAGGCGCTTACCATCACTCCTATTTGTGCAATGAGCCTTTCTAGTCGTCCCCTCGTTTTACCCCCTGGTTCTGTGGTGAGTATTTGGCCTTTGGGTGATTACGATTTGAGTACCAAGCTGTGGACAGATGGGGTTTTGGGAACTTCAATTTGGCCCGGACACCGTGTTGATGTACGGATGGCAGAGTGTCGGGCTAAATTTATTATTTTGCGCGAGAACAATTCCTACTATCAGACGCTACGGGAGAAGTTGCTGTGGGCAGGTACAAGGGTTCACTACAGCAATAATCACCGTAATTAATTAAGAATTTTAGAGTGCATTTACCGCAGATTGCGATCGCGTACCCGCCCGCTTTATAGCGATCGCAACCAAAATTACCCAAGCCCCTGGATTCATCTGGGGGCTTTCTGCTCTGATGGTGACTTTCTTTGCTGATAACGTTTATTGGTGACAATTTAGAGTGATGTGAAAAAAGTCAAGTAGGGAAAGCCTCCTTTGCTTCCACCTCTTCTTAACTCCGCCGCAACTGTTTCTTTAAGGCTTCTGGCACATTCACTGCTGTATCAAGTCCTTCCACATTTTCCCAGTTTGTATTTTCATCCCAGTCCATATCTCCCCAACTCTTCTGGCTGAGATTTGCGATAAACGCTTGTTCATTCACTGGGACTCGCGTAATTACTGCTTATACCAATTCAATTAATGATTGCAACACATCCTTGGATAAAGATGCGATGAATCGTGTCTCTACAAATGGTCTATTTGTTGCATTCTTTTTTCAAATTGGTATTATTTAGAGTTTAGTGTCAAATTTGGGGTTGATAGGTGTGGGAAGAATGACGTAGACGCGCAGCGGCTTGCCGCAGACTACCGCAGAGGCGCAGAGGACATGAAGGAAGAACGGAGGAAGAGGAAAGGCGATCGCATCAAGCTTGGGTTTTACCTTTCTCCTCATCTGCCTCATCTCAATTCAGTCCCAGTTCTTCCTTCAACGCCTCCGGTACATTAACTGCTGTCTCTAATCCCCGCACACTTTCCCACTGCTGCTTTTTACCCCAGATCATTTCTTCTAGATTGGCGTCGCTAAGGTCTGCACCACCCAGAATGGCGTAACTGAGGTTGCTATGGCTAAGATCCGCGCCGTTGAGGATAGCACCACTGAGGTTACTGCCACTGAGGTTAGCACTGTTAAGGTTGGCATAGCTGAAGTCTGTGCCAAAGAGGATGGCGTCGGTGAGGTCAGCACCACTGAGATCGGCGTCGTTGAGACTCACGCCGCTGAGATCAGCTTCGTTGAGAATCACCTGACTCAGGTCTACGCCGCTGAGGTCGGCACCTAAGAACATTGCACCATTAAGTCTGGCATTATTAAGTTTGGCACCGTTAAGTTTGGCATAGCTGAGGTCTGCGGCAACAAGGATAGCATTGCTGAGGTTGGTACTGAAAAGAATTGTGTCACTGAGGTTAGTACCGTTGAGGATGGCGTAACTCAAATCAGCACCACTGAGGTCGGCGCGGCAAAGGTCGGCATGGCTAAGGCTGACGCTATTAAGATTGGCTTCACTCAGATTTGCACCGAAAAGGATGGCATTATTTAGGTCAGCATGGCTGAGGTTAGTGCTGCTAAGGTCGGCGCGGTTGAGGTCGGCGTGGCTAAGGTCGGCACGGCTAAGGTTGGTATTGCTAAGGTCGGCACGGTTGAGGTCGGTACGGCTAAGGTTGGCACAGCTAAGGTTAGCACCGCTGAGGTTGGTGCTACTGAGGTCGGCACCGCTGAGGTTAACACCGCTGAGGTTGGCACCGCTGAGGTTGGCATCGCCGAGGTTGGCACCGCTAAGGTTAGCACCGCTGAAGTTTACGCCAGTTAAGTTGGCATCGCCGAGATAAGCAAGGCTTAGGTCAGCACCACTAAAATCTGCCCCTGTAAGGTTGGCATCACCGAGATAAGCATTGCGAAAGTTACCGCCTTTAAGGAATTGTCCAACTATACTGCTAAAGTTGCCAATTTCCAGGGCATCGCTATAATTGATAATCCGCAGCAGTTGGGATGTGAAAAAATTGTCTGTGTCCGGTTGGGCAGATGGATAAAAGGTGATTTTTTGTTTGAGTTCATCTCGCCCTTGGGCGTAGCGGTGTAACTCTAATAATAAAATCAGTACGTTTAGTCCTGTATATATGTCTACCTGTCTCAACCCGATCGCAATATTTTGTGCCGCTAGCTTTAACTTTGTTTTCTGAGGCAGGTTATCATCTGGTGTGCCATCGATAAATTCTCCCTGACACCAGCGACGATAAAAATCTTCTAGCCGCCAAAAAAGCAATTTTGGGCGGATTTTTTGACCAGTCACAACCAATTCCATTAGTTGCTTGACTATTTCAGGTTTCAGGGCACCATTGCCCAATAAATCGTAAATCTCTTCATGCATCTGGCGATCGCATACTCTAAAGTAAAACCCAGTGGGTAAAGTTCCCAATGTGCGATCGTCTATCTGATAACTCAAACCGTTCTTTGGTATTGTCCATTTTTCTAAGCTTTTTTGCAGTCTTGGAGAGTAGAAATATTCCTGCAAATTATCTTGAGCCAATTTAACCCTTTTGTCTGGTTCTTTAATATTTTTTCCTAGAGGTAAAACTGCTTCAGTTTGTGGCGATGTGGTCTTTGGCATCTCTTGTAACCTTGTACCCCTCACATAATTTCTCAGCAGCTGCCAGACTTGAGATAAATATGTTGACATTTCTGTTTCCGTTGTTACATTTAAATAACTGTTTTTGATAATCCTGAATTAAAAACTTTTTTATGCTAGTTTGCTTTTCATTCCCAACAATCAATAGTATAAATAAATACTATAGTAAAAAAATCATGAGTTAGCGATGTTTACGGCGGGCTACTTCTGGTGAATTTGCCAACAACGTTGTTGGATGGCGGCTTTTGGCTCACCTGTAATAGCCTTAAGCTTCTTCTCATGATGTAAACAAAGTGTTAACTTAAAAATTCTTTCAAAAATCAAGTAATTCCATGCTTTGGCTAATTTGTTATACTTTTTTCCAAAAAATTTACTAGTCTGATGTAAAAATCATACTTACTGTTTGTTGGAGATACAATTGTTAGGAAAAATCCTACACTAAAACAGCACAACAAAGCTGAAAAATGGCAACTAAAATTAAACTTGAAAGTTTGTTGCCTAATATAAAGCAGCTAAGAGAGATAATCGGCAGAGGGCAGGCTATTTGCCTTTGCAAAAGTTAAAAATTAACGAGAGATTGTTATCAGGTCATGAATGCGATGAACAGATTAACCTTTTATATGATTTTCTTACATAGTTTGTTTTTAGGGATAGCGACAGCTAGTGCTAAGTCACCGTTTGTTAACAATGTTGATACAGCCAAGCATATTGTTGTAGAAGATGTCGTTACAGCTAGAAGTGAAAATAAATCCAATAGTAAGTTATCGACAGAAACTTCTTCAACGAAAATTTCAGCCTTATCATTAAAGGACATTAATATTCCTCAGAAGAGGCTACCGTCAGGGCAAGTTTGGGTAGTTAATCAAAATAAACACGTACAGCCTCAACCGTTTATTTGGATAGTAGAAAACCTGAAAAAAGTAGGTCAGCAACCATTTTTACAAGTTGCCAAACCCGCAGAAAAACCGGATGGAAAGCCCAATACTAGTGCTAAACCAGCAGCAAAGGATGATTTAGAGCCATTTAACGAAGTAATTAAAAACACCCAAAAGTCAGGGGGATTGTTCACACTTTATCGCAATAAAGAAAAGAATAAGATTTATCTAGAAATTAAACCAGAACAACTTAATAAAAATTACCTAGCTACGGCAACCCTGGAATCGGGCATTGGCGAACAAGGTATTTACAGTGGTATGCCTCTGCAAGATTTTTTGTTTTATTTCCAACGGGTGGATGATAAACTACACTTTGTCATCCGCAATGTGAATTTTCGCACTCGTGAGGGAGATCCCCAGGTGCGATCGCTGACGCGATCTTTTAGTGACTCTGTTCTCTACAACATTTCCATTAAAAGCATTCATCCAGAACGCAAAACTCTTCTCATTGACTTGGGAGATTTGTTACTCACAGACTTAGCTGGATTATCTGCAAGTTTAGGAGTCCCCGCCAGCACAGACCAGTCATATTTTGGTACTGCTAAAGCCTTTCCCCAAAACTTAGAAGTTGAGTCAGTTTTAAATTACTCTGGTAGCGTTGAACCCAACAGTGAAGTGGCAAGCTTTGCGTCGCTAGCTGACAACCGTGGCTTTACCCTGCGCGTTCACTACAGTCTCTCCCAACTACCCGATCAAGATTATCGACCGCGCCTTGCTGACGATCGCATCGGCTATTTCATCACCGCCTACCAAGATTTATCCAAAGACGACGATCGCGGCGATTCTTTTGTCCGCTACATAAATCGCTGGCATTTAGAAAAACAAGACCCGAAAGCAGTCATTTCTCACCCCAAAAAACCGATTGTTTTCTGGATTGATAACGCTGTGCCGTTAGAGTACCGCGATGCCATGAAAGAAGGCGTTCTTATGTGGAACAAAGCCTTTCTCAAAGCCGGATTCAAGGATGCAATTGAAGTCCGCCAAATGCCAGATGATGCTACCTGGGACCCGGCAGATATTCGTTACAACACGATTCGCTGGATTAATACAGTCGATGGCTACTTTGCGATGGGACCATCCCGTGTTAACCCATTGACAGGAGAAATTTTGGATGCAGACATTCTCGTAGATGCTAGCTTTGTGCGGGCACTCAAGAGTGAATATCGCAAAATCGTCCAACCCAGCCAAACAGAAAATCGCACTACTTTATCAGCTTTGATGCAAAATCGTCTACTTTGCGCCAATGGTTTAGATGCGAAAAACAATGGTGTGCCCCAGAAAATGCAAGGGCAAGAGGGATTGTTGAGTCGTTTATCGAAAATGGCAGGCGAATACGATTTATGCTACGGGATGGAAGCCGCTAACCAGTTTGCTTTTGGTTCACTGGCGATGTCACTGCTGCCTGATACTATGGCTACTCCAGACCAGGTGAAAGAATATATTAATCAATATTTACGTTTAATCATCGCTCACGAAGTTGGACATACTCTTGGTTTACGTCATAACTTCCGTGGTAGTACACTGCTACCACCAGAGGAGATGAATAATACGGAAATTACTAAAAATAAAGGTCTGACAACTTCTGTCATGGACTATATTCCCCCAAATATCGCCCCTCAAGGTACAAAACAAGGAGATTATTTTCCTAATATGGTGGGGCCTTATGATGAATGGGCAATTAAGTACGGCTATACAACAATTCAGACATCAACTCCTATAGCAGAAAAGCCAATTTTGGAGGAAATTGCTGCACAATCCTACAAGCCAGAGTTGAGTTATTCCACAGATGAAGATGTATACGATCTTGACCCCACAGCTGATGCTTGGGATAACAGCGGTAATGTGCTGCTTTATTCTCAGTGGCAGTTGAATAATTCGCGGGTGATGTGGGAACGTCTGGATAAGCGTTTCCCAATGGCTGGTGATAGTTACAGCGATGTCAGCGAACGTTTTAGCACAGTATTGGGTAACTATTTCCAGCAAATATATTTCACCACAAAATACATCGGGGGGCAATCTTTCTATCGCATTCACCCCAGTGAAATACCTTCCGAGAAAGTCTCTGGAGTCCCGCAACACCGTTTACCATTTGAACCAGTACCAGTTGAAGAACAACGACAAGCTTTAGAAACGCTGCAAAAATATGTATTTGCAGAAGATGCCCTCAGTTTTTCACCAGAATTACTGAATAAATTAGCACCTTCCCGTTGGCGACATTGGGGTAGTTCTCCACAAGTTGGTCGTTTGGATTTTCCTATTCATGACTTGGTGCTACTGATGCAGGGTTCTGTGTTGCGAGATTTACTCTCAGGCGATCGCCTCTCTCGTCTCAAGGATATTGAACTCAAAACTCCCGAAGGAAAAGCACTGACTCTGCCAGAACTATTTGACACTTTGCAGTCGGGTATTTGGACGGAAGTTATCCAACCAAAAGCTAAACCGATGAAGATCGCCAGCTTGCGGCGAGCCTTGCAGCGTCAGTATTTGGACATTTTGACTAGTATGGTATTGCGAAAAGAATATGTTCCAGAAGATGCTCGTACTTTAGCTTGGTATAAACTCAAACAGCTTGATGAAAAACTTAAGGGGGTTAATTCCGAGGATGAATATACCAAAGCGCACTTATTAGAAACGCGCGATCGCATCGAGAAAGTCTTGAATGCACCGTTGCAAACAAATTAAAAAAGTTAGGAATTGGCACTTTCAGAGACCATTTATAAAGTAAATCTTTAGTTTGGCGTTTACGTCCGTTAACTAGCTTACCGCCATCAAAGCCGTACACTTCCCACGCCAGTTGCTTCAAGTCGGCAGAGCCGCCCAACGCACTGGCTCCCTTTTTTCAGTCGTTTTCACCGACTGACTGTCTGCTGCGATGCCTATGGCGAGCTTTGCTAACGCAGTTGGTTGGACTGACCTACCCATTTGTTCCCGAACCTGGTTACGTAGTGTGTGGTTCAATTGTTGCCAAACTCCTTATTTCTGCCATTTCCGGTAGTAACTATAAACCGTCGAGCTTGGAGGAAAGTCACGCCTGTTGCATGTCCCATTGACAACCTGTTTTCAAGTGGTAGTAGATGGCATTGCATACTTCGCGCATATCAGTTGTGCGCGGATGTCCACCGGACTTAGCTGGTGGAATTAAGGGAGCTAGAATAGCCCATTCTGAGTCACTCAGGTCGGTAGAATAAGCCTTTCGAGTCATTGAACGCTATGTAAATGCACTATCTCAAAAGTATCTTATCGTTATCATTTCATTTGATTAACCACCTTTAGATTTACTTTATAAATAGCCTCTTAGCTGCAACTTCAACAAAATGTCTTAAAATTTATCGCAATGCAACTCAAAGTTATTGCTCACAAGGCTGTTCCTGACCGTCCTGCTAGAAACGAACCATGAGTTCGTAAACGTCGTCCGAAAGCCTACCCCTTAATGACCAAACCACGGCATGAATTACGCAAACAATTGCAAACTGCTTAAACCGCAAGTGTTTCAGCTTTTCTTAGTGCCATTCCTCTCTTAGTTTTTAGTAGCAAATAAGATGCCTTTGCCCTATGCTAGTGATAACTATTTAGGCAGTGTCTAGACCAAGAAACCAGGTATCTGCTCAATAAATCGGGGCGAACTACCAGTTCAGGAACGAGTTTATGCCATTTGAGCCTTGTCACTGAGCGATTTACCCTGAATTATTGAGCGGTTACGAAACCAGTGTAAGTACATGCTACATTTATTTGAACTACCTATCTAGGGTTTCTCCCCGCTGGCAGGGCTACTCATAGATGACACCTCTGCCAGCGAATATCTCTGAATCAAACTTATAACCGAGGGGATTGATATGGCAGACCTTATTGGAGACAACACGAATAACACTCTAATTGGCACGTTTGAGAATGACGCTATCCTTGGTCAGGGCGGTGATGATAACCTCTTTGGTCGGGGCGGCAATGATGACCTCTTGGGTGGGGCTGGCGATGACTCGCTTAATGGCGAGGACGGCAATGACCTTCTCAATGGTGAGGACGGCGAGAACACCCTGCTTGGTGGGTTCGGCGATGATGTCCTCCTTGGTGGACCTGGCAATGACCTTCTCGATGGTGAGGAGGATGACGATCAACTCCTTGGCAAAGGCGGTGACGACACCCTGCTTGGTGGGTTCGGTAATGATGCTTTCCTTGCTGGATCTGGCAATGACCTTCTCGAAGGCGGGGACGGAGATGACCGACTCGCTGGAGAAGACGGTAAAGACCAACTCTTTGGTGGGGAAGGGGTTGACACGCTTAATGGCGGGGCTGGCGATGACCTGATTGATGGCGAGAATGGCAATGACAACTTGATTGGTCAGGCTGGCGATGACACCCTCCAAGGAGGGGCTGGCCATGACCGACTAGAAGGAGGGGACGGGGATGACAAACTCTTTGGTGGGACTGGCAATGATACTGCTGACTATTCAAATAGCACTGCCGGTGTCACCGTCAACCTGGCGACTGGAACCGCCAAGGGAGGGGCAGGGAATGATGTCCTGTTTAATATCGAACAAGTCTTTGGTTCTGGTTTCAAGGACTTTCTAATTGGCGGGCGCGGTAATGACACCCTCTTTGGTAGAGGTGGTGATGACCTGCTTGATGGTGGAGTTGGCGATGACCTGCTGGATGGCGAGGAAGGCAACGATATTGTCCGTGGTGGGGCTGGCGATGACACCTTGCGTGGTGGGACTGGCAATAACCAACTCTTGGGTGGAATTGGCGTTGATACTGCTGATTATTTCAGTGCCACTGCCGGAGTCACGATTAACCTTGCCACTGGAACCGCTACAGGGCAAGGCAGGAATGATGTCCTGTTGGAGATTGAAAGAATCGTTGGTTCTAGGTTCAATGACACCATCTTGGGCGGAGCTGGCAATGACTTCTTCCTCAGTGGTGGGGACGGGAATGACTTTGTCAATGGTGAGGCTGGTAATGACCGCCTCTTTGGTGATAACGGCAATGACACCCTCCTTGGCGGGGCTAACGACGACTTTATCAATGGCGGGTACGGCAATGACTCTCTGCTTGGTGGTAGCGGCATTGACATCCTGCTTGGTGGGGCTGGCAATGACATCCTGCTTGGTGAGGACGGGAGTGACACTCTCATTAGTAGAGAAGGCAATGATACCCTGCTAGGCGGCAGCGGCAATGACATTCTGCTTGGTGGGGACGGCGACGACCAACTCGAAGGTGGAGGCGGGGATGACCAACTCTTTGGTGGGACTGGCATTAATACTGCTGATTATTTAAATGCCACTGCCGGAGTTACCGTTGACCTTGGCACTGGAACTGCCAGTGGGGGAGATGGGAATGATGTCCTGTTCAATATCGAGCAAGTCTTTGGTTCTAGTTTTAACGACTCCCTGATTGGAGGAGGCAGCAGTGATACCCTCTTTGGCAGAGGCGGCAATGACACCTTGCTTGGTGGGGATAGTGATGACTTTCTTGATGGTCAGGAAGGTAATGACCTCGTCTTGGGCGAGGATGGGAATGACAGCCTGTTTGGCGGGGCTGGCAATGACCAAATCGAAGGAGGGGAAGGCAATGACACCCTCCGTGGCGGGGTCGGCAATGACACTCTCCTTGGAGGGCCTGGAAATGATGTCCTCATAGGCGTTGATACTAACGGTTCTGATTCTCCTGGATTAGGGGAGGTTGATACCCTAACTGGAGGACCTGGGGAAGATCAGTTCTTACTTGGAGATGCTACTAATGTCTTTTATGACGATAACAACAGTGGAAGTAGTGGTTTGACAGACTACGCTACCATCAGTGGCTTCAACTCCAACGAAGATACAATCCAGCTCAAAGGAACATTGGCAGACTATCGCTTGCAGACTGTGGGAGCCGATACAAGGGTATTTCTGGACAACTCAGGAGAGCTAGATGAACTCGTTGGTGTTGTGCAAGCATCGCCTCTGAAGCTTGATAGTGACGACTTCCTGTTCTACGAGAAAGAAGATGCTGGACAAGGGACAAACAACACACTAGCTACTGCTGAGAAGCTAGGTACTTTAACATCAGGTTCAGAAGTTAATACTTCTGCTCAACTGGCAAGACTTCCAGGGAACAATCCTGATTTCGACTTTTTCACATTTTCTTTAGCTAACCCAGGAACTGTGACTATTAACACGCCGAATTACAGTGGTACCTATCCAGTTCTCGGCCTATTTAATAGTGCTGGGAACTTACAGAGTTCCAGTACTTCTCAATCAATCACCGCTTCACTAGGGGCAGGTACTTACTCCATTTCAGTAAGTGATTATGATTACTTCCCTCAAAATGGCGGAACTTTCAGTTCTGGCTATTTTGACCCTGGTTCTTATACGCTAGGAATCACTGTAGTCTAAAGACAAATGGTACTAAGAAAAGCGGAAACAGTTGCCAATTAAGAAGTTTGCAGTTGTTTACGTAATTCTTGTCGAGGTTTTGTCATAAAGGGGTAAGCTTTGGGGCGGCGTTTTTGAACTCGTGGTTCCCTGCGTGCGGGACGGTCAGTAACGACTTTGTGAACGATATATTTTGATTGTTCTGCTCATCCATCATTACTATCCGCTCAATAAATCGGGGCGAACTACCAGTTCAGGAACGAGTTTACGCCATTTGAGCCTTGTCACTGAGCGATTTACCCCGGATTCTTGAGCGGTTACCTTAATTGCATCAGCTTCACAGGCAAATCTTTCTTGAGACAACTTTTTTAAATCAATTTTATTTTTCTCTTCAGCTTTCGTGATTTTTTTAGCTAGCTTCTCTAAATCTGATTTTTTTCTGGCTTGGCTCTGTACTACTAACCATCTTTGTTCTATTCCCCCATAAGTGATATTTTTAACTCCAAATGAATATCCTGATAACTCACTTTTAACAAATTCTGATTCCGCAGTATTTGCTACTAAGAATTGTGCTGATTTCACAGTCCCTGGGACTCTACATAACCATGTCATTTTGGACATTAATTTGATATTGTCTTCTGTGTACAGGGCGGCATCAGCTAGTATTAAACTATCCACTTCTATCTGTTTTTTAGAATCAACTGCTATTTGACCAAAGCTAGATGAATCTGTTTGATTTCCCGATGCTGATTTGAAAAATATTGGGATATCTCCATCTCCAGAACATATTAGTTGTATCAGAAATTGTTTTAAGTCTGGCCGATGGTCACGAGAGTATCCGTAGGTAATATTTATCGCTTGTAACGCGCTTCCTCTAATAATGAAATTGAAGCTCAAACAATTTTTGACGTAGAACAAGACCATTACCAACTGATATATATTGGTTGGCAAAATAGACGTAGGGTTTTTGGCCCTGTGATGCATTTTGATATCAAAAACAGCAAAATTTGGATTCAGTGGAATGGTACACAAGAGGATGTAGGTGAGCAACTTACAGCAATGGGAGTACCAAAACACGATATTGTCGTTGGGTTTCACCCGCCTTACATACGGCAGTATACAGATTATGCTGTGAGTTAAAGGGTTGTTGCTAAACTATTTAGAAAAATATCATTCGCTCTAGGTGTATTGCACCATTGAAAAACTGTACACGATACACATCTGGATTGCTCAGTTTTTCCTATTCAATATAACCAATGCAATCATCAAAATGCTTCAGAATAAGCACTATTAAATTGCCATGCGTCATGATCGCAGTTGTGCTTACTTACTTGCTGCAATACTTCATCGACTACGGCGATCCCACTCGCCATAGCAGCTAGCTAGTACACTATGACGGAAGTTTGCCTACGTTTAAGGGGGGCTTAATCAATTGTCTGGTTAATTGAGATGGTAGCTGGATTTAGGCACCCGCTAGATGTAATTGTCAGGTTACTGAGCCACAGCAAGCAGGACGCTGCAAAAGTCTGAGTAACTTTAGCTACCATAACATTGAATTGGGTTCTGTCTGGAAGTGTGAGGAGTAGCGGTGGATGAATTAGCACTGAGGACTATTTGTCCAAATGCGTTTAGCGTTGCACCTGTGGCTTCAACAATGCGTTTGGGAGTGGAAATAGTTGGTTTACTAGTAACAGGTGGTAAGGAACGGTTGTTGTTGCGGGGTTTAAGGGATACCCAATCTATTTGGACTGCATCAGGAGTGAGAATGTCTTTAGGATTGGGTGGTAAACCGCCGCGTCCAGCGATCACAAATCGGTTTTGGGCGTAACCAGGACTGTAGCAACCTTGGGCTAACTTGGTATCAACTGGTGTTGTTGGCAATTCGCTTAATCCCTGGTTGGGGTCAACATAGGGCGTGTTTAATGTGACCTTTCCAGTTGCAACAATGTCACTTTCTAAGGTTTGCTGTTTCCGAAATTGAGTGCCAAAAATTCCTTGGGCATTGACTTGAATATTACTACCAGGAGTTCGCCCGAAGCCATTGGCAATAATATCACTGTTCTCGGAGGGGACAGCGACTAAGAATTTGGTGTCGATGTTTATATTGCCGTCAAGTCCATTATTACCAGCAACACCACTAGTGGCAGAGATTAAACCCTGATAACGTAAGATAAGTAAATTTTCTATATTTAGCTGAATATTTCCACCCTGACCTGTTCTGGATTCTGCAAATACACCCGTAGGTAAGCCATTGCTATTGATTCCATTTACTAAAAATTTATCGGTGGCTTGAATTGTTATAGTACCTGCATTTCCTTCTCCAAAACTGCTGGCAACTAATTGAGCGCCGCTCTTAAGTGTTAGTTCATTTGTGGTAATTCCAATGGTTCCGGCATTTCCCACTGCCTTTTCTTCCACTGCACTAAAAACACCACTTGATAAACCACTGATATCATTACCACTAAATACTGCATTCTGAGTCTTAAGATTGATACTACCTGCATTTCCTTTGCCAAAGGTGCTAGTAGTCAGTCGAGCGCCATTAGTGATACTGAGTAAATCAGATGTGATGTTTATATCTCCACTACTACCTAAAGTATTTGGGTTGATAGTTTGTTCGCGAGGCTCAATTGTGACTGTGGGACGCCGAGAGTCATCAAAATTTACTTTAATGATTGGCGCGGTTGTAGAACCTAGTGTGCTGAAGATGGCAGCATCTGCAAGAGAAACAGCATCTTTTGCACTCACTGTCACATTCCCTGCATCCCCTTGTCCAGAAGTTGAGGCAGTAAGTTGAGCGCGATCGCTCAACGAGAAGGAACCAGAATCGATAGTAATGTTACCCCCATTGCCAAGTGTCCCCGTTTGCACACTGCTGCTAATCCCACTCTTCAAACCGTTTTTCTCCCCAGCAATATCAACAGCGCCAGTAACATTAACATTGACATTCCCCGCATCCCCCTGTGCTGCTGGCTGGGTAGCAGATGCACCACGAGTAATGGTTAGCAGTTGAGCGCCATCAATTAGTGATAGTGTTGCAGCCTTGATGTCGATATTACCTCCCTTACCTACACCCCCTGATTCCACCGTGCTGAGGATGAAAGCATTATCTGCAAAAGAAACAGCATCTCGTGCCCGCACTGTCACATTCCCTGCATTGCCTTGTCCAGAGGTTGAGGCAGCAAGTTGAGCGCCATCGCGTAACGAGAACGAACCAGAATCGATAGTAATATTACCCCCATTGCCAAGTGACCCAGAAAGCACAAGATTGTAAACTCTGCTCCGATCAGCAACTAAGATTGCCCCGGTAGCATTCAGTGTAATATCTCCTGCAACAGTTTCAGGTGTCCCCAAACCTTCCTTAATACCAGCAAATAGGACACTTTCTCTTACAATCGCTAGACTCCTGGCATTGACTGCAATATTACCGCCACCAGCACCTTCTACATATATACCTGCTTGATTGGTGAGGGATACCGACGCTCGCTCAACATTAGAAGGAAATCTTAAGCTGAGATTATCGCCATCTACACCCAGCAAGACACTACCAGGTTCTGCCAATCCTCCTAACTCAACTTGCCCACCATAAGCATTTAATTGTCCCCCATCCATGCTGACATTACCACCCACCAGCAATAAGCTTTTTCCATTTGGTACTTGTAAACCAAATGCGTCAAAGCCTGCTGGATCTGTTCCTGCTGGTGCTACTGAGTTATTTATAATCGGTGCGTTTTGATTAAACAGCAATGCTGAAGGATCAATAGTCAATAACGGGGAAGGGATATTTTTCTCAGTAGCGCTAAAAAATCCGATATTTCCAAATTGCAGTGCATTAGCTGTACTTGCCAGAAAAGAACCACGAATATTTAAGCTGGCATTCTGACCAAAAATAATCCCATTTGGATTAATCAGAAACAGGTTAGCCTTACCACGAGCGCGAATTAACCCATCAATATTAGAAACTGACCCACCCGTAACTCGGCTAATGATATTTTTAATATCTGCAACATTATTATTAAAAGAAGCAGTGTCACCAGTAGGCACAGAAAACTCGCCAAAACTGTGAAACAAATTATATCCTGCTTGCGTTCCTCCAGTAATATTGAAGATGTTCCCATCCCTTGTAACCCTAGAGTTATTAGGCAAGCTGGTATCCGGGGTAATTTGGGCAAAAACACGCTCTTGCAAAGAGGCAATTAACACACTTCCCACCAAGCAACTGACTGATATTACAAATTTACTACACCAACACCGCCAATTTTGAGTTATCCCTGACATAGCACCCCTAATAAATCAGTAACTTCACCGTGTGACCGAATAATTAATAATTCACGTTTAATGTGAATTAAGTGTTGAAACCCTTGTAATTGCGTTGATAATTCCAAAATTATGATTTTGGACAATCTCAAAACCTTTACGGTACAAGAGGCGTTTTTAATTCACATCAGGCGTGAATTATGAATTATATAGTGCGATCGCCTAAGTTGTTGCTCTGCCAAAGCAGCGATATCTAACAACAAATCGCTTTGCGTCTACGCACTCCCCAACAAACTGAAGCGGTTTTTCTCGCAACGGGAGTGGTCTTCCTCGCAACGGGAGTGGTCTTCCTCGTGACGGGAGTGGTCTTCCTCGCGACGGGAGCGGTCTCTCTCGTGACGGAAGCGGTCTTCCTCGTGACGGGAGCGGTCTTCCTCGTGACAATTTACTCTCAAAGGATAAATAAAAAACTCAAAATGAGGCAGCAGATGATCAAGTTTCCTCCTGCTACCTCTACTTTTGCCTAACTGCTCAACGCTTTTAAAAATCGTTGCAAACTCTTAAACACACTGGGCTTTCTCGCAGGTGTCGCGTCTATTGTTTGCGGTTGTCCTTTTAAAACAATGAGATCCAAATCATCACCAGATGGTTTTGTGGGTAATTCGGCAATTCTTTGATATTCGCCGCCGGTTTCCAGCCAAACTTCCCACTGTCCTGGGTAGCAGCGATATAGGGCACTTTGATCGTCTATGGGGCGCACGTAATAGGCGGATTCAATAGTACTTATAAAGCGATCGCGGATTTTTCTGGCTGTATAACCAATGCCCACAACCCCAGAATCTTCTAAACGGGGATTTAACAAGACTAAAGGGCGATCGCCTATTACTTCACACAGCTTTTCCAACTGCGGCACTTCTACAGATGTGGGGGCAATGAATAAGAAAATTTCATCCTCTGGCTGAATTTTTGTCTGCAAGGAAGCAGCCCTACCCGTACCAATATCCAAAATTTGAAATGGTGCATCTGCCCAATCACGACGGGCTAGGGCCGCAGCCCCAGCGTCAGCAAAGAAAATCTTCAAATGGGAATCATAATCTGTAAACGCTGGCAGAAATTGTTCCGCTACCGGCATAAACTTCAGTTCTGGGAATAGGAATTCAACTTGTAAGCGAGTACAGCCATCTGCAAGGGCAGCTTGAACGGCTACACGGGATTGGGCGATCGCATCTTCAAGACTATTTGGAAGTTCACTCATAATCTGTATGGTTCTGTAATGTCTACTCTCATTGTTTCAGTATTGGCTCTTAATTAGGACTTACGCAGACGAGATCGCCCAATCCCCTTAAAACGCAGGGCTGTTTCACTTGAGTATTCCCCTAATAATATAAATCCTCAAATATCTCCATTGAACTCAGTCGCCAGCAGGAGGATACTTAACTCAATATTTTTTACACTTGTAAATAAACCTTATAAACAACTTAGGAACAGCGTATGCCTCTTCATAAACTTGAACATTTTGACCAAAATTATCGAGATACTTTTGGCGGAGACGACCTGAAAGCGCTGGATCTTTATACTGACGGAGGAGACAGAGTTGGCTCAGTTGCTGACGTTTTAGTTGATGATGATGGTCATTTTCGGTATTTAATTATTGATATCAGCTTAGATTTTGTTAGCAAGAAAATCTTACTACCAATTGGTCTTTGCCGGATCAGTTATCCAGAAAGACGTGTCTATGTTAATGGGTTAAGCAGACAGCAAATAGAAGGTTTACCCGATCATACAGAAGACGCGATTGTTAATAATGATTACGAAGAAAAGGTACGTAGTGTATTTCGTTCTCCAACTAGCGGTGTGACTTCCGATCGCGATACATACAATTACCAAAAAGATCCAGATTTGTATGGGTTGAATGAGCAATCTCATCAAACTTTTAAACTCTATGAAGAACGATTAATTGCCAACAAACACCGCATCAAAACCGGAGAAGTAACGGTTGGTAAGCATATTGAAACAGAAACTGTACGCGTTACAGTACCCGTTCAAAAAGAACGAGTTCTGATTGAGCGAGTTACGCCAACAGAAGCAGGAAAGGTTGTAAATTCTAATGAACTTCAGTTTCAAGAAGGGGAAGTAGCACGCATAGAAGTGTATGAAGAAACGCCTGAGATACATAAAGAAGCATTTGTGCGTGAAGAAGTTCGGGTGAAGAAAGTAGTAGAACGGGACACTGTGGAAGCACAAGACACTATTCGTCGAGAAGAGTTAGATGTTGATACTGCGGGGAATGTACATGTGCAATAATATGGTGTTACTGCACATGAAGCTATTTAATTAGCTGGGTTATAAATTTGTTTGATAGATTTATCTAAAAATAATCATGCAGGCAAAGTTAATTTTTATCTCTGCCTGTGTTTTTTATTCAATAACAAGATTCTCGACTTTCTAAAAAGTCGGGAATCTTAACATTCAAAAAAATTATATTTTGAGAAACCATGCACAGATCCAAAGATACAAAACTTTGCAGTGAGAATCTTAATATATCTGGTGAATCCCGTGTACTAAAGCTAGACATATCTTTACAAAAGTAAAGCGAGATGCTCCCAATTTCGTGTCTCTAGTTAGCCATATCAATCAAAATTCTCTATAACTTTCGGTTATTTAACCTTGGAAATAATTCATTCGGCAGAAGGATGTATAAAAATAAATAAATGTCTAGTTTAGTTATTAGGAGATGACAAAAAATATTTGAGGTTAAACATAATGGTTCTTTACAAATTAGAAGATTTTGAGCCTAGCTATCAAGAGAGCTTTGATGGTCATGACATTAAAGGGCTGGGTGTATATACACAGGGAACTGATGAAAAAGTTGGTACTGTTAGCGATGTTTTAGTTGATGAAGAAGGTCATTTTCGCTATCTAGTTGTTGACTTAGGCTTCTGGATTTTTGGTAAAAAAGTATTACTACCAATTGGCCGCGCCCGTATCGATTATAACATCGATCGCGTTTACACAATTGGCTTGACTAGAGAGCAAGCTGAAGATTTGCCTGAGTTCAATGAACGTCAAACCCTTGATTACGACTATGAAGAACGGGTGCGTGGCGTATATCGCCAACCCACAGACTACAACCTTCCTGTAGAAGCTGCAGCACCATTAGACCCTTTAGCAGGATTAGATCCTTTAGGATCGCCTGTAGTACCATTAGGTACAACTCCTACTTACGCCCGTGATAGCTATACTTACGAAAATGAGCCTGCTTTATACGGGTTAAATGAGCAAGATCATCAAACTCTAAGATTGTATGAAGAACGGCTGATTGCCAGCAAACGACGCCAAAAAACTGGAGAAGTAACGATTGGCAAGCATGTTGAAACTGATACCGCACGGATTGCAGTGCCAGTAGAAAGAGAACGAGTTGTGATTGAGCGTGTAACTCCAGCAGATGCGGGTACGGCTGTTTCTGGGCGCGAAGCAGACTTTCGTGAAGGCGAAGTTGCTCGTATAGAAATCCATGAAGAAACTCCTGATATTCGCAAAGAAGCATTTTTGCGTGAAGAAGTCAGAGTTAGAAAAGTGGTCGATCAAGAAACAGTTGAAACTCAAGAAACCGTGCGTCGTGAAGAGTTAGATGTTAATTCTGGTAATCTTCCGATTGAAGAACGCTAACTAAATATAGTCATTAGTTAATAGCTAATGACTAATAATATTAATTCTATACAGTACAGGTGAGGCTGTTGAATTAGCTTTACCTGTGCTTACAATAGCTGATACCACTTAGGATTTTTGATTGCAAATATTACTCTGGATATGAGTTGGATAAATCCATCGATCGCAAATATTTTCTAAATGGTATCCAGATGATTAATACATTTAATTTAGCTAAGTAGAAAGCAGTTAGTAAACTTTCCAGATGAATAGCCAAACTATGGCAAAAAACACTTTACAGGCAAAGGGTAATTCTCACACTATCTCCTCGCTGGCAGATTTAAGAAAGAAGGTGAACAATTTTGCTGTGTTTGATAATCAAGGTCAGCTAGTAGGAGTGGTTCATGATTTAATTGTGGATGGTAATCGTCGGCTAAACCTCGTTATATCTAACCAGGCTAATCAAAAAACTGCTGAATATAGCCAGCAGTTAGCTGATACACATCCTTCTTTATTTCAGTTGCAGAGCCAGAGAATAAAAAAAATAGACAAGCCCACTCAATCTGTTTTCATAGACTTAAACAAATCAGAAATTGAATATATGCCTGAATATTTAGAATCAGAAACACCAGGCGATTTTAACTCAACTGAGCAGCTAGCTAACAATCAAATTACAAATAGCCCAGTTGAGTCATTAAATAATTTAGAACAGGTTCCTGAAGAACAGATTATTCGTCTACTAGAAGAACGACTATTTGTTGAAAGCAGTAAGCGTAAAGTTGGTGAGGTAATTGTTCGCAAAGTAATTGAAACTCGGATGGTACAAGTTCCTGTCCGGCGTGAAAGGCTGATTGTGGAACAAATTAGCCCAGAACACAAACAACTCGCAGAAATTGATTTAGGACAAGGAGAAATTACTGGCTTTGACTTGGCCGAAGTCGAAAAACTTGAAGCTACACATTTTGACAACGGTTTAACGGTAAGCGGCGAATTTAGCTCACCTAAAATTGCTAATTTATTATTGAATGCGATCGCACTAGAACGAAATCACGGCTGCAAGCAGGTGCGTGTTACCATTACTGTTGAAGATGAGACACACCAGAAAAAATACCAGGAGTGGTTTGATCGGTGTTCTAAAGGTCAATCACTAAAGTCATAACAATAAGTTTCTAGCAGATAAATTAGTAGGGTGGGCATTGCACACCCTATTTTTTTGCTGATTTAAGAAAAGAAAGTTTAAATTTCCACTCCCCACTCCCCACTTGTCTAGAGTGAATGTCTCTAAAGCAACTTAATTTACAATACTAAGCAGTTGCCGTTCTTTTGGCTACTTGCAATGAAATTTCGACTGAAGAGACTTTCACTCAAGAAACGACACCGTCCGATCTCACCGATTAAGATTCAAGTTCAAGATGGAAAATTTGAGATTATAGGTATGGGTGCATGGCATTCCTACTGGCGCGATCCTTATCATCTGCTGCTAACGATTCCCTGGACTGGCTTTCTGCTCCTGATTTGTACTTTCTATGTAACTATTAATGCTCTATTTGCCCTAGCTTACTTGATAGGAGGAGATTGTATTGCCAACGCCCGACCTGGCTCTTTTTTAGATGTCTTTTTCTTTAGTGTGCAAACCCTAGCATCTATTGGCTATGGGGCAATGTATCCGAAAACAACTTACGCCAACATTATTGTCACGATTGAAGCAATGATCGGTTTGGTGGGAATTGCTGTGATGACAGGACTAGCGTTTGCTCGATTCTCTCGGCCTACAGCCCGTGTACTCTTTAGCCGTGTTGCTGTCATTACAGCTCATAATGCGATGCCGACTCTCATATTTCGCAGCGCTAATAAGCGTCGCAATACGATTCTGGAAGCGCAGATGCGAGTCTACTTGATGCGCGACGAAGTAACCCTAGAAGGACAGTTCATGCGTCGGTTCCACGATCTCAAACTGGTGAGGAACCAAACACCTAGCTTCACGTTAAGCTGGTCAGTGATGCATGTCATTGATGAGTTTAGTCCTTTATATGGAATGACACCAGAATCGTTAAGCCAGACAAATACTATACTGATTGTCTCTTTGAGTGGCATTGATGAAACGGTTGCCCAAGTCGTCCATGCCCGTCATAGCTATAGTGCGAATGAGATTTTATGGAACAATCAATTTGTCGATATCTTTTACCACACACCCGATGGAAATCGCTACATTGATTACAACCGCTTCCACGATGTTTTACCTTTAGAGTGAAGGGATTAAATTTCTGAAAGTTACTCGGAAGTCTCATTGAGTGGTGGTTGTAAGGGTTTAACGACCACCCGGCCATTTTCAATTACAGTACAACTTTTAACCGTGCTCTTACTGTGGTTAACTGGCACATCCTGGCACTGGTTTTGGTGGGAGATATTTTGCTCTTGTTGTTGGTTGAGGACGACAACACAACAGGCGCAGGAAGCAAAGGACATATAACTTAATTTTGATCTCTCTATATCTATTATCGCGCTACTGATGCTGTTTGACTGAAAAATTTGTTACTCATGTATTTTGATTATTCAAAGCTCCTGTCAAATTTATGGTAAGTACTTGCTTTATTGTGCTTCTAGCCTGTTTGATATATCCAAACCAATTAAACAGGAAAGCGGTTATAGATCCCGCCCCGCTTTCCTACCTGCCCAAACTTGTTTGCCAGGGTTAGATAGTGGGTTTTTCTAATGAAAAAATTTTTGAGATATCTGGGTCTAGGTTTTCTATCTACGTTCTTGACTGCTACTCCCGGATTGGGGGCTGAACGCATTAGCTTTTATTATCCTCCCTTCGGCGAATTTTCCTTATCGGTGAACTCGCTGGAAACCTTTGCTAAAGAAGGCAAAATCGATCAAGATTTTTCATTTTATGCTAGTCGTGCGACTCCCGAACAACTTGCTCAATTGCGGGATCTACTCCAGCAGCGCTTTAATGTCACTCCTACACTAGTATCTCAAGTTACCTACTCACCGATAGGCGAGCAGTTGGTGCAACAATTGGGAAAATTACTTCTCACTGAGTCTCGAAAAAATGGCTTCTATGCCATACGTGCCTCTTTAATTTTGTCTGCTGCCGATCAACAAGAGGGTTTAACGGTTGTGAATTTACTGCGGAAATTTCCTAGCGATACTATACGGGTGAATTTCACAGAGGGGTTAAGGATAGTCGATGACTTGTCGCAATTGATTAAAAAAAAGGATGAAGTTTTTGCCTCTCTTCAAAAAGAAGCGATCGCTCAAGCAGCCACTTCCAAAATTGATTTCTCCCAAAAACCAGATTTGCGATCGCCAGGAAAATTCACCTGGCAGAAAAAAAGCCTGGAGTTAAATGACATTTCTCGCTCACGCCGTCTACCTGTGGATATCTATCTGCCGTCAGCAGGTTCACAAAAAGCTGGAGAATTACTCTCGCCTCCCTTTCCCCTGATTGTAATTTCTCACGGACTGGCCTCAGATCGCTCTACCTTTGTCTATCTGGCTGAACATCTAGCATCCTATGGTTTTGCCGTTGCTGTACTAGAACACCCTGGTAGTAATGCCGAACGCTTTCAACAATATTTTGCGGGTTTGGCAGGGCCGCCAGATGCAGCAGAATTTATCAACCGACCTTTGGATATCAAATATCTACTCAATGAACTCCAGCGTCTAGATAAATCCGATCCCACCCTCCAAGGAAAACTCAATTTTCAGCAAGTTGGGGCGATCGGTCAGTCTTTTGGTGGTTATACTGTTTTGACTTTAGCAGGAGCAAATATTAACTTTAGCCAACTGAGGCAAGATTGCAATCCCGATAATTCATCCTTTAATTTGTCGCTGTTTTTGCAGTGTCAAGCAAACGATTTACCTCCAAAGAATTACGAACTCAAAGACGATCGCATCAAGGCCATCATTGCAATTAATCCCATTGACAGCTCAGTTTTGGGTCAGGGGGGAATCAGTCAAATTAAAATTCCCGTCATGCTGGTTGCAGGTAGTCAAGATGTTTTTGCACCACCCGTATTTGAGCAAATTCGCCCCTTTACCTGGCTTTCTGACTCCAATAAGTACCTAGCTTTGATTGAAAATGCCACCCACTTTTCAGCGATCGCCGAACCTACTCCTCAAAACGATGTCTTACCTGTGCCACCTGCCTTGCTGGGCCCCCCCGATCGTGCTGCTGTTTATTCCTATCTCAACGCCCTCAGCGTCGCTTTTTTAGAAACCCATCTCCTTAACCGCCCTGAATATCGTTCCTATTTGCAGCCTTCTTATGCCACTTTTATCAGCAAAGAGCCGCTTAATCTCAGTATTTTACAGTCGTTGTCGGTAGCTCAGTTCAATCAAGTTTGGAGTGGGTCAACTCCCCAGTCCAGCAAACCATCAAATCCTCAACCTATTCCTACCCCTTATCAACCTTTGAGGCAATGAAACAGCCCTGTTGCTTTTGCAGGGGGGTTGGAGGGATCAAAAACCTGTGGTGCAACTCTCAAATACTTGTGTCTACACACAAGCGATGCTTTGGGGGGACGGCTCAGACATTGAGATCAAAAGTGCGATGCCTGCTCTGGGCTAAAGAACGAAACCCAACATTTTGCTTGCTTTCTTGGGTAACGCTTACGCTCAACCCAACCTACGAATATTTTTAACCGAGCAGTATTGATATCCATCCTTGCTGCGAGTAAGTCGATTTAACTGTGGGGTAATAATTAATAATTACGTAAATGTACGGAGTGCAGTTTTCGGCGGAATCATTAATTAGAAATCATATTGACTTACAGTTCAGATCCCCGACTTCTCTAATAAATCGGGGATCTTATTGTTCGAGAATGATTGAAGTTTGCTATAGACGAGGCAAGTCTCAAGCATTACTTTGATGAACTCAAAGCTAAACCTAAACAAATTACTATTTATCCTAAAGTTTTGACAGATAATTTCAGACAAATATCTAGCCTTTTTTGATTGTTTTCAATAAATAAAAGTCATCAACCTTAATTTTCAATAAAACAGTAAATATACTGTTGCAATTATATGAGTTAGTTGAGACTTCTAACTATTGCAACCATCAGCCAAAATGCTATATGTCTTTTTTGTTTCTAAACCATGAATTAGATATCACAATTTCCTAAAACAGGGCTATTTGTCAGGAAAATGAGATATTTATACTGAGGGATTCATAAAAACTTATTTAATAAAATCTTTTGTATATATATACTTGTCGTTAAGAAGTATTAAGAAATCCTTATTAAAGAATATTGCAATAGCTTGATTTAATTGCTAACGTGTGTATGAAAGCGATGCTGATGAACGCTCGGATCTAGGAGAAATAAAATCTATGAGCTATACCCATTCAGCCAAGTGTGTTAGGCTTTGACGGGTTCAAAACGAGAAATTTCTGCCTCATATAGACAACTATGAGGGATTGCAGATTAACCAAGAAATATCTTGTTGCTAAAGGCTTAGTTTCAATTTGATTTCAATTGTGATTGATTATTTGTCTTACTTTGTGCCGACAAGCAAGTAGCTCTTGCTTGTGTGTATCGGCAATTACGAAGAGTTTGGTAAGACTTAAATTTTGGAGAATAGAACTAATGGAGATTCAAGGTAAAGTTGCCCTAATTACAGGGGCTTCGCGTGGAATTGGACGAGCGATCGCTCTCGAATTAGCGCAACAAGGCATCAAACGGATGATATTGGTAGCACGCGATCGCCGCAAGTTATTGGAGGTAGCCAACGAAATCGAAGCTATGGGTACAGAAGCTGCGATCGTGGCCTTAGATTTGACTCAAACAATTGAAGTAAATATCGCTGTTGCCCAACTATGGCGCAATTACGGACAGATTCACCTGCTGGTTAATTGTGCGGGAGTCGCATACCAAAGCTCATTTTTGCAATCAAAAATGCCCCAAGTTCAAGAAGAACTCTCTGTGAACTTGTTAGGAATGTACAACCTCACTAGTTTGATTGCTCGACGCATGGCCAGCCAAAGACAAGGGACAATTGTCAATGTATCGAGCCTGATGGGGAAAGTTGCAGCACCAACGATGGCGACATACTCAGCAACCAAGTTTGCCATCTTAGGATTTACCCAAGCCTTGCGCCAAGAACTAGCCGAACACAATATCCGCGTCATTGCATTATTGCCTTCCCTGACAGACACAGACATGGTGCGCGACTTAAAATTATTTCGCTGGGTGATCCCCATGACTCCCCAGCAAGTGGCTAAAGCCCTCGTCACCGGAATGCAAAATGATTCATCAGAAATTTTAGTCGGATGGCAAAGTCATTTAGCCGTGTTGTGTCAACGCCTCGCCCCTTGGTTGTTAGAGCTAATTTTACGAATAGCGACACCGCCAGCACCAAGCAGACAACGGCTGATTGAAAAACTTATCCCTTCGCGTAGCGTCTCGTAGAGAAGGGGAGACGCCAAGCGCGATCGCTGACTCAACACTCCTGAACAAACTTGCCCGAAATCTTCAGTCGTTTGGCTTTACCCTTGTGCAACAAAGTAACGCTCACAGTGCCAAGAAATGCTAATAAGCTGAAAGTAGAAGTAGATTCAGGAACAGACTTGGGATTCTCTATTTTGATAACTTGTCCTTGTCCTGGGCGATCGCCTCGGTTTGTCACGTAGATAGCATTATCAGCACCAATAGTCAAAGCAGTAGGAGACTCTAATCCATTGCCACTAAGAATAGTTGTGCGAGTTCCATCGCTGGCTATTTTAATTACAGAACCATCTAGATTACCTTTCCAGAGGGACTGATTAGCGTACTGCAAAGCATATAAATTACCCTCAGTATCAAAATCTAAGTCAGTAAGTTGGGTAAAGCCATCGGTATAAACTGTTGGTTTATCATCAGCACCAACTCGATAGATTTTTGCTTCACCTTCTGGAAAAGGAAAACCAGTTAATTGACTAATATAATAAGCGCCATCTGGGCCTTTGGCGATATTTGTGGGTACTGCTTGGATTTCAAATGGCGATGACGATGCGCCAGAGGGAAAAACTGGATTAGTTAATGTCTGGCGGGGAATTGTGGCGATCGCCTTTAAATTACTTCCATCAATACCTACGCTGAGTAACTCATTAGCACCAGTATCAACTGCAACAATATTATTTCCATCTAAAAGAAGAGAGAAGGGATTGCTAATTAGATCGCCTCGATCGGGATTATTTGCAAGTTCATAATTAGCTAAATCAGCCACACTAGTCCAAGAATTTGTATTGAAATTAGCAGTGATGATTTTTCCTAAGTCAGTGTTACCTAATGTAGCGCGAAATGTGGGATCAGAAGCATACCCAATTGCAATATAAGGCTTGCCAGTAGCATCAAATTTGATATCATGAGGCCCAGCAGTATCAGTACCATCTGGTAATGCCAAAGAAGGAAGTCCTGTAAGTATACGCTCTTGTGTACCATTTCCAATTTTTGTCACTGCACCAGTTGTGCCATAACATAAAGATTGACCTGCGGCACTCGGTGAAGGAACACAAGCTCCACTTCCGCCTGTTCCTGCCTCTGTGACGTAGAGACTGCCGTCAGGGCCAAAAGTTAGACCCCGTGGACTATTAAGATCGTCGGCAATTACTGAAAATGATGCCGCTTCTGCTGCTTTCATTCCCGAGAAAGCAGCAATACAAACACTCAAAAATGTAATTCCAAATTGCTTTAGTTTCATTAGACTCCTCCTAAAATTAAATTTGCGTAAAGCATACAATAGAAAATTTTATCTTGATAAATACTAATATTTACTGTGTATACTTTCTGTGGATTTTACAGCTTATTTAAAAGAGGGAAACAGATTCAAACCCAGAAACCCAGATGAAATCTGAATTTCTTAATTTCGAGTTGTATCATACCATTTCCAAAAATCTTTGCAACATAATGAATCGGCTGTAGGGGCATACAGATGTACAGCTATAGCAACAAAATTAAATAGGATTGCTGTATATTTTCCAACATTTTTTATATAAGTGTGATATCCAAACTGTTGAATTACACAGATATTGTGGGACTACAAGGCGATCGCAGTTTGCATCAATAGATAAAGTTGTAGATCAGAAATTGCTGTGGGATCGCATAATTAGACATACCTTGTTTCGGAGCAATCAGAAATGCTTTCCTTCCCTACAACCCTGACTCCTTTGCCCGAAATCATTGATGGCTTGCCGAATATTTCTGGTTGGGAAACAGAGGTTCTCTCTGTGGTTAACCACGAGCAATCAGTATTTTTACCAACAACGAATATCCGTTTAGAAGACGTAAATGCTGTGTTTGCGATCGCTTTACACATGCACCAGCCAACTATACCTGCTGGAAATGGCGGTACACTCATCAGCAATCTGCAATATATGTTTGAACATCCCAACGAAGGGGATAACCACAACGCAGATCCTTTTGCCCATTGTTACAGCCGCATGGGTGACTTGATCCCCGAACTTGTAAATCAAGGTTGCAATCCGCGTGTGATGTTGGATTACTCTGGTAATCTTCTGTGGGGACTGCGGCAAATGGGACGCGGTGATGTTCTCGATAACCTTAAACGGATTACTTGCGATCGCACCTACCAACCTTATGTAGAATGGCTGGGTACAATGTGGGGCCATGCAGTTATTCCTTCCACACCCATAGCAGATATTAAATTGCATATCGTTGCATGGCAACATCACTTTGCGGCAATTTTTGGCTGGGAAGCACTAGCGCGAGTGAAAGGATTTTCGCCCCCAGAAATGCATCTACCAAATCATCCTGATGCTCTCTTTGAATTTGTGAAAGCGCTAAAAGAATGTGGATATCGCTGGTTACTTGTTCAAGAACATTCTGTAGAAACTCTTACTGGTCAATCTCTCACTAATAAACATTTACCACATCGTCTAATTGCCCGTAATTCTCAAGGCGAAACAATTAGTATCACAGCTTTAATTAAAACCCAAGGTTCCGATACTAAATTAGTTGCTCAGATGCAGCCTTATTATGAAGCGAAAACATTATCCAAACAACAAATTGGTAGTGTATTTGTGCCACCAATAGTTAGCCAAATTGGTGATGGTGAAAATGGCGGCGTGATGATGAATGAATTTCCTAGCGCTTTTAAACAAGCTTGGGGGGATATGGTAAATAATGGGGGAGGAAAATCAGGTGTAGTTGGGATGTGTGGTACAGAATATTTAGAATTAATCGAAGCTGCTGGATGCAAACCTGAAGATTATCCAACTTGTCAGCCAGTGGGACAACATCAGATTTGGGAGCGCATTTCACCAGATAATATTCAACCACAAGCTGTAGAGAATGCCATTCAAGAATTAAAGCAAACAAACTCTAATTTTCATCTGGATGGAGCCTCATGGACAAATCATATCAGTTGGGTAAAAGGATATGAAAATGTGTTGTCTCCCATGTATCAATTAAGCAGCTTATTTCATCAAAAGATCGATCCCTTACTGCAAACTGACTCAGCAGAACCGATTACTAGACAATCTCAATACCGTAATGTTCTTCTACATAATCTTTTGCTGCAAACTAGTTGTTTTCGTTATTGGGGACAAGGTGCTTGGACTGATCACGCACGGGAAATTTACCAACGTGGCGAAAATTTATTGCAGATGAATTGAACTGGAGGCTGAAACGGATATGGATGGTTAGACTTGCATTCTCCCTAAACTTCCTTAAAAATTAGTGAATTCAACCTCCTTACAAAAGGGGGTTGTGTCATTAATACCTTGCGTATTGATTTCTAAATAGGCAGTATAAATGAAAAATCTTTATGAGATTTTAGAAATGATTAGACCAAGACCAGCAATGTATTTAGGACAGCGTTCCTTAACTGCGTTAGATGGCTTTATTGGTGGCTATTCTTTTGCTCTGGGGGAAAATGGGATCTTTTATGGAGAAGAGACACCTCCTTTTACACAGTTCAACGACTGGGTAGCTCGATATTATAAATGGTACGAATCAACAGCAGGATGGAAAAATATTATTCTCCGAGAAGTTGGAGACGAAGCAAAAGCATGTGATGTATTCTTTGAACTCCTTGAATTATTTAAGCAACGGTTTCCTGTTGTCAAGCATCGTGTTTTCTTAAATCAAAACCATAAATCTACTGGAGCTATATATCGACGTATATGTATAGATGGGATATACAAAGACTTAGATCCACCTAAAGAAATTAGAATTGTGCAATATACAACCGATTCTGGCTTTTACCGTTTCGATGTATCACAAGCGGGAGAAATTTCAGAAATTGGCTATTTTGAGACAGAAAAGTTAGCTATGGAAGAAGTTAAGAGAGAGTTTGAAGTTTCTTTAGATGAGTGGGAAACCTTAAATACTATCTAAGTATCTTAAAGTTATAAAACACTAACTTCAACACGATCTCATGCTGATTTCAGAATCAGTATTTGAGCAATTATTTATTTGAAAAAATTGTTAATATATGGGTCATTTTCCTCAATATATCTTCTTACACGAGAGGTAACAATATTTCAAATTTTGTACCTATATCAATCTGTGAATGAAAATTCAATTTCCCGCCATGTCTGACGGTGATAATTCGATAACTTACCGCTAAACTAGTATTTTTACCATTCTTTGTTTCCAGAGAAAAAGACTCCATAATTTGCTGTTGTAATTCTTCAGACATTCCAGAGCCATTGTCAGCAATGCGAATTAAAACCCAGCGAGAATCTGGTGCATCTGGGTTGCTTGCTTCTTGTGATATAACTTCTGTGGTAATCTCAATTCGGGGTTTTTGAACAGTCTTTGTCTCTTCTAAATGTAACTGCTGTCGCACTGCTTCATTGAGTAAAGTATCCACAACTTCACTTAAAATATTCATCAAAACCTGGTTTAATTGCCCCATAAAGCAATACACTGGGGGTAATTGACCGTAGTATTTGACGATTTCAATTTCTCCTTGAAGACGACTATTAATTAATAAAATGATGCTATCTATACAGGCGTGCAAATCTACTGGCTTGGGAAAAAGTTCATCAATATGACAAAAATTTTGCAAGCTAGTAACGAGTTTTTTTAATCTTTCCGCACCCGTGCGAATACTAGCAAGCGATCGCGACAGATCTTGCTCTAAAAAATCAAACTCAATCTCTTCTTTAATCTGATTAATTGCCTGAGAAACTGATGGTAACTCTTGATCGTAAGCCGCTATGAGTTTGAGTAAATCTTGACTGTAATTTGAAACATAAATGATGTTACCCCAAATAAAACCCACTGGGTCTAAAATTTCGTGGGCTACGCCGTCTACCAAACGCCCTAAATTTGCCATTTTATCATTTTGAATCATTTGGGCTTGACTGCGTTCATATCGGATCAGATTGTCGATTCCCCGAATTTGCCAAGAAATAATATTCAATTCTTGGACATCTAACAATCTATAAGCACCAGATTCAGTTTGTACGACAATTGGTTCTGCTAATAATTCTGGCGATCGCTTTAAGCTAAGTTGCATTGTTGTTAAAATCGATGTTGTATCAGTAACAATCAACATCGATGTCCGCACATAGCTGTAAAGAACAGCTAATGGTTGCTGAACAAATAACTCTTGTCCAAATGGACGAATCAAAAATTCCAGTAGTCGCCGCCGCGAAATCATCCCAATAAACTGTCCCTGTTCTACCAAAATTACTCCTGGTAGCAAGGGGTATTTTTCCAAAAAACTAGCCACTTCCATACCAGTGTGGCTGATTTCCACCGGGAAGTTATACATTGGTAGTTCTTGGAGGGTTGAATCTAAACCAAGATCGCGATCGCTACCCTTAGATAAAAATGGCGGTGAGATTTGGCAACTGAATTCTTCTGGCACTAGACACCCTGATTTTTTCAAAGACAGGTAAACAATAAGTTAATATTTTACATTCTGCCACCCTCAAAATCCGGTTTTAGTTTAGGTATCTAATAAAACTAGTGGTCTATCAAGCTGAAAATCCTTCTCAGGCGACTGGAAGTAATTGGCGTGCAATTTATAATCTGGGTGGAGAATATTTAGAAAGCGATCGCAAGCTAAACTAAAAATAATCTTTACGAAGCGTGCAAAGGTAGCGTTATGACCTCTGTAAGCAATCCACCCAACGCCCTCACTCTTTTCCCCTTCCCCGATCATACTCAGCTTCCTGAGTCCGATGGTACTTTTGTGTTCGCGGAGCGTGCCGAAGGCAAGAACTGGCAAGAACATCCCCAAAGAAAGCATTTTACTAACTGACTCAATTACACCCATCCTCAAGCAATTAAATCCTGAAGGTGAATACTGTATAGGGCAGGACTTAGGCATTTACTGGCGCTTGACCGATCCCCCTGAAAAAGGCGCAGAAGCACCAGATTGGTTTTATGTACCGAATGTACCGTTTTTGCTGAATGGACAAACTCGACGTTCTTATGTGTTGTGGCGAGAGTTTATTGCTCCGTTGATTGTCTTAGAATTTGTCTCTGGGGACGGTAATGAAGAACGAGATAAAACTCCTTTGAAGGGGAAATTTTGGATTTATGAGCAAGTCATTCGTCCTCCCTTCTACGGTATTTATGAAGTGAGTAAAGCCAGCCTAGAAGTTTATCATCTGATTGAAGGACAGTATCAGGTTTTACCAGCAAATGAACGAGGACATTATCCCATAGGCCCGTTAGAAGTTGAATTAGGTTTATGGGTAGGAGTTTATCAGAATGTGGAATTACCCTGGCTGCGTTGGTGGGATTTACAAGGTAATTTGTTGTTGAATGGCGATGAAAGAGCCGAACAGGAATCCCAAAGAGCCGAACAGGAATGTCAAAGAGCAGAACAGGAATCCCAAAGAGCAGAACAGGAATCCCAAAGAGCCGATCGCCTAGCTGCCCAATCGCGATCGCTAGGCGTTGAACCAGAAATCTGATATCCTACTCGAATTGCGAATTAAAAAAGGGCTGGTGTAAAAGAGTCATCTGTGGCTTAATTTGTTTAGACACAAATTTTTACTGCTATCAGGGTAATCACGATGACAAATAGACCTCCTTCCGAACCGGAGTCATCTCAAAAAACCGCCCTTGGCTTTGATGAATTTATAGCCATTCTGGTTGCCTTCGCCACTATCGGAGCGATTCTTTTTTGGTCATTGTCCCGCAGGGATTCTAGTTGGAACTTAAACGGGCTGCTGTTGCCTTCTTCCACTCCATCTCCTAGTGTTCGACCAAATCCAGTATTGCCCTCTCCTACTGTCAAGGTAGAACCTTATGCAGTCCCCAACAACGTTTTGCCCTATTCTCCACCTGAAGCTGTTGTTGAACCCACAATACGTTCATTCCCAACTAACAGCGCAACTCCTTACCGCGCAATGTTACCATCTATTCTGGTAATCCCAACTCAATCCCCACAACCACAAACACCTGTATCCTCTCCAACAGAACTTGAGTCATCACTCAAATCATCAGCGTTGCCTTTAGTAACTCCGGCAAAACCAAAATCAATCATTCCGCCGCCAATTGCATTTAACGATGTGCCCGATAACTTTTGGAGTCGGCGTTTTATAGACGTTCTTTCCGCCCGTGGGATTCTCAAAGGATTTCCTGATTATTCTTTTAGACCAAATCAGCCTGTAAACCGCGCCGAATTTGCTGCCATACTAGAAAAAGCCTTTGACCAAGAACCGTCTAAGACTGCGATCGCATTTCAAGATGTACCAACAAAATTCTGGGCAACTTCAGCAATTGACCAAGCCATCAGTGCCGGATTTCTCAAAGGCTACCCGAAAAAAACCTTCAAACCACAACAAAATATTTCACGAGTGCAAGTTTTAGTTGCCCTTGTCAGTGGGTTGAATTTGAAAGCACCCACTTCCCCAAATCAGATTATCAGTGTCTATAAAGATGCTAAAGATATTCCGCCTTATGCTATCGGTAAAATCGCCGCTGCTACAACCAATGGTCTGGTAGTTAACTACCCAAATCCCCAAGTCCTCGATCCCAACAAAGTAGCTAGTCGGGCACAAGTGGCGGCGATGATTCATCAAGCTTTAGTAAAACGGGGCAAACTGGAGGCAATTACATCTCCTAATATAGTGCGTAGGGGTAGTCCGCCGCAGGTATCGCCTAAAATATCTCCAGAACTTCCACAGACCTCAAAACCGAACCCAAAAGTTAAATTGCCCACCGGAGGTTCGCCTCAACAATAATTACTAATTCGTAATTCGTAATTCAACGCAGGGTCAAAGGAGCGAATTCTATACAAACTTTACTAACACTTCGTAGGCATTTTGAAAGAAGTCTGAACGCCGACTTCCGGCATTCAGACTTCGGTGATTTGGAATTAGAGCGTACTTCTACATAGGAGCAAGCTACGCGTAGCGTCTCGTAGAGAAGCGATAATTAGATATTAAGCTTCTGGAATTTGTTTACCGACAACTTGTGATTTAAGAGTGGTGATTTCACTAGTTAACTCTTTCCTGGTTGAGGCTTTGAGTAAATAGCGGTAAACAAACCAGGCAGAGTAACCAATACCAATCAACTCAAAAGTAGGTGCTACCAAAGGGATATCATTCAAAGCATCTAATATTGCCAAGAGTACTTTAACGGCAACAATTGATCCTACAATTAAACCAACTGTTACCAGGGGTTGCTTATATTGATTAAAGAAGCTCCCCAGATAATCTGGTAATGTTGCTAAAAAGGTAGAAATTTGCTCCCCGTATTTTAGCCATTCGTCTTGAGACTGTGCCGGAGGCTGGAGTTTGGTGATGGTTCCCGTTTGGTTGTTGATCTCTGCCACTGTAGTCTCTTTAGATGCGGTTTCGGTAAATTCTTGTTCTGGCATTTTCACTCCTATTAATTTGACAGTTGAGTTTTTCTAATCCTGGATAATTACAACCAAAAGGTTGTTGATTAGGTAATGTACTTGTGCATCAGTACAATTTGGTGAAAGGCACAAAAAGATTTTAGTGTCCTATAACCATAGTTGCCCGGTACTATCTACTGCATCAACTACAAGGTAGACAGTCAGTAGGAGGATAGAACTCAGAAGGCAGCAGGATGTATTATAATCAACTTCCTGAGTTCTATTTTTGGAATCAACTGGAATCCTCAGGTTGTGATTATCCGATTCCGTCTCATTTGCTCATAATCGTACTAAATCTAAGTACAAATCATGCAAAAATCAATCCACTTCTCATTTATATAAGCCTAGAAGCCGATTTTATCTGATATTAAAGCTATCTTAAGCCGCGTTCGTCAATTAAGGCATTCGTATTGATTTTAATACGTAATAAAAATTTTTGTGTGTTCATATAGACTAGACTTTTAACCTATTTTATGATATGTCTGCCTGGATGAGGGAAAAATAATCAATGCCCAATATCCAATGCCCCATCCCCAACAAGTATCAAACCTTTTGTTTTTTTCCTGATTGTATTAATTTTATAGAGAAGCAGTAAGGTAGAGCAGTGGCGTAAGCGATCGCAAGAACTCATTGCTTGCTATCAACTGCATACTGTAGAAAGTAGTGTAGTAAGGAGAAAAAGCTCTCAGGCGGGTCTTTAGTGCAGGAAACTATATCGTTGCTCCTAAAAAAAGTGAATTATATTAAATTTAGTAATTATACTTATTAATTTTGTTGTAAAATTTACTTATATAATCTAAGTGATGCTAATTATCTAGCAAGCAATGATTTGCTCTTGCGATAAAAGAAGATAATGTAGATGTTAATGACTAAATTAAAGTATTTTGACAATCTAGACTAATTTGATTATTTTTGCGGGAAGGCAAGGAGGTTTGAGAAATGCCAACTCAAAAGCCAACCCCTATCTACAGCAGTTCAGAAAGCAAAAAAGTGTCAGCCGAAGAGCCATCGACAGACGAACTCCCAACTATAGAATTTCCTTCACGAGGGAAACTCAAAGCTAGTTCTTGGCGTATCCATCAAAAAATTGGCTATGGGTACTTTGTAGCTATTGGAATTGGCTTTTTTGGCTCACTGACTGGGTTGGTGATTGCTAATTACTACCGGGGAAGGGAAGTTAGACAATTCAATCAAGCTTATGAACAAGGACAACTACTGAGTAATTATAAAGATGCAGTAGTAGGGGCGCAATTACATAGTTCTAACCTAGTTGCTGTATTAGAAAATTCACAACAACTGCAAAGCAAAAAAGCTGATTTTCTGAAGAATGTTGAAAAAGCCAAGCAACTAGAGTCAAAAATTGGCGGATTTCTCGATACTAAACCTAAAAGACTAGCAGCAACAAGTTCGACTTTACAGACGTTATTGCTGGATTATAAGACTAATTTAAAAGCCTACGTTGACCAAATCGAGGTCGTCTTACAGAAAATTGACTCCCCAAAAGTACAGCCTCAGAAGATTTCCTCTGCCCGATCGCAGTTATTAACAATAATGCGTGGTGAAACAGCCATGCGGCTAGACCAGCTTTCTCAAAACTTGACTAACATTCTGCAAACTGCTGAAGATCAAGAGCAAGAAAGGCAAAAAGCCGTTGAGCAGGCGAGAATAGTTGAGCGATTTATCGTGATTGTGAGTATGCTAGTTTCGGTAGTGATCGCAGCTATTGTAGCTTGGCGTACCAGTCGAGCGATCGCTGAACCAGTTATCACTGTAACCCAAGTAGCTGAACAAGTTGCAAGGAAACATAATTTCGATTTGAGAGCGCCCGTCACCACTGAAGATGAAATTGGCTTACTCGCCAAATCTCTAAATCGTCTGATTGAGCGCGTATCTGAGCGAACAAAAGAACTACAACAAGCTAAAGAATTAGCCGAAGCTGCTAGCAAAGCAAAAAGCGTATTTTTGGCCAATGTCAGCCACGAATTACGCACACCATTAAATGCTGTCATTGGCTTAAGCCAACTACTAGAAGACGACGCTACCGATCTTGGTTTATCGGCAGATTTTATCACAGATTTAGAAACAATTAACGCTGCTGGTAAGCATCTACTGCACTTGATTAACGAAATCCTCGACTTGTCAAAAATTGAAGCGGGGAAAATGACCCTGTATCCTGAGACATTCGAGATTGCAACGCTGATTCATAACGTTGTCCTCACAGTCAAACCAGCTATAGAAAAAAATGCCAATGTTTTAGAAGTAGATTTTGATGAGCAACTTGGCACCATGTACGCCGATCAAACTAGGATGCGGCAGGTTTTGTTAAACTTACTCAGCAACGCCAGTAAATTTACTACAAACGGCAAGGTGACGCTGACAGTCTACAGAGAAAAGGATGAATTTCGACTGGAGGCTCCTTTGGGCAGCATTATTTTCACCGTTACCGACACAGGTATCGGTATGTCTAACCATCAACAGCAGCAGTTATTTCAACCTTTTACACAAGGTGATACCTCAACTACGAAAAAGTATGGAGGTACGGGACTGGGGTTGGCAATTAGCCGCCACTTTTGCCAGATGATGGGTGGTGAAATTATTGTCAAAAGTCAGCCAGGAATTGGTTCTACTTTCACTATTCGTCTGCCAATGACTGTGTAGGATTACAGCAATTTTCAGGTAAATAGACCACAGTGATTAAACCAACTGAAGGCATCATCTTCGGTAATGTAATTGACAGCAACAGCCATTGCTTGGTCGAGTGATTCGGTGGTGCGTGCCTCACAAGAACGGAGAAATTGCTTCAGTTTCGACCAACACAGTTCTATAGGAGATAAATCTGGAGAGTAAGGGGGCAAAAACTTGACTTTTGCACCGACGGACTCAATTGCAACCCTTACACGTTCGGCGTGATGAACTTTCAGGTTATCCATGACGACAATGGCCCCTTTCCACAACTGAGGTGCTAAGACTTGAGTGACATAAGTGAGAAATACTTCAGTATTTATACTTCCTAGCACAGTCATTGCTGCAATCAGTCCATCAAGGTTTAAAGCACCAACTAAAGAAACGTTTCCGCCCTTGCTTCCAGGTATACTACCAACCGCTCGTTCACCATCTACTGCTCTGGCGAACAACCCGCGCAGCGATTGATAAATTTAATCCCGCTTCATCGACAAATATGAGGTTTCGGACATCAATCTTATCTAAAGTTCGGCGATAATCATGCCTTAACTCTTGCACTCGCGGGGTATCTTGCTCTCTAGCATAAAGACTTTTTTTTTAGACGTAAGCGTAATTTTTCGACCGCACGATGCATTGTTGTAATACTCAGATTACAGCAATTTTCATGTATTTGAACCACATCTGTCGTAAGGGCACAGCAATGCTCATTGGTGTCAACTTAACGTAAAAACCAGTCTAGACATAGCTTTGAGAGATTGTCTCGTTGTCTCGTTCCCCTGCTCCGACTGGGAATGCCGTCCTAGAGGCTCCGCCTCTAGACTTGCGGCAGAGCCGCAATGATGTGCATTTCCAGCAAGAGGCTGGAAACGAGGTTTGAAAAGGGTTTCAGCTTAAGTTGACACCAATGAGCAATGCTGTGCCCCTACCGCGTGGTCTATTTACCTGAAAATAGCTGTAAGTCCCCTTGTCTCCTTGTCTCCTCTGCTCCCCTGCTCCCCCTGATCTAAGAATCCTCTGCCGAATTAAGTGATAATAGTCACCCTACCTGTATCTAAATCGTAACGACCCCCGACAATTTTCAATTTGCCTGACTCCACCTGCTTAGTTAAAAGCTTTGAGTGCTTCAATCGTTCAATTTGATATTGCACATTTGCCACCACAGCATTTTCAACTGCATCACCCGGCTGACCCTTGACCTTTTCCACTGCTGGCTTAATTGCCTTAACAAAAGTACTAATATCACCAAGCAACGATTCGTTTTGTACAGCGGCAGTTACAGCCCCACAACGCTCATGACCCATCACCATCAGCAGTGGAGAACCTAACAAGACAACCGCATATTCAATACTGCCAATCGCTTCATGTGTAGCAATATTTCCGGCAATCCGAACATCAAAGATGTCCCCAATGCCTTGATCGAAAACAATTTCTGCGGGTACTCGTGAATCCGCACAACTAAGAATAGTTGCAAATGGATGTTGAGCTTGAGCAACTTCCTGCAACCGCAGCGCAGATTGATCCGGGTATTGGGGATGATGATCAAGAAACCGCTGATTTCCCTCTATCAGCTTTTGTAAGGCTGCATCGGGACTGAGGGATTCAGGAGAAGTTGAGGGGATTTCGGCAGCTTTCGCCTGTTCAACTTGCCAGAGGAAATCGCTGGCAGATAGCATTATTCCAAATGCCCCAGTCATTCCTAACTTCAAAAAGTCACGACGTTCCATGAAATGCTTCATTGAATTTATCACTCTCCTACATCGACGCAACACATCTGACAGAGCGAATCTCCATCACATCGGAAACGTAGCAAGTACCTCCGAACTTATTAAGGAGTGGTTTGATATTTTCGACAACAGGCTTGAGTTGTTCTGGCATACAAAACGCGAGGATGTAAACATTATCAAGCATGGTCATGTCTAAATCTTCTGTCGTTCCTCGTAATCCTTTACCAGCAACATTTCGGATTATGGCATGGTTATGTACACCCGACTTGTCTAATTTATCTAAAATTTTGGCAAGCTCAAAGGAGTTGGCGATAATTTCTATCTTTTTAACTACGTGCATATTCTTACCTCCAAAATAGGTTAATTCCGTAGAGATATAACGGAATTCCCACAATAATATTGAATGGAAATGTCACTGCTAGAGCGGTGGAAACATAGAGGCTGGGATTTGCTTCTGGTACAGTCATCCGCATCGCCGCTGGGACAGCAATGTAAGAAGCACTGGCACACAATACAGCGAATAACAGCGCATCTCCGCGAGGCATACCGATCAATTTGGCAATCACCAACCCAATGCCTGCATTGAGTATTGGAATTAGTATGGCAAATAAAATTAGGAAAACTCCGGTTTTTTGCAAGTCTTTAATTCTTCTGGCAGCGACTAGTCCCATGTCGAGTAAAAAGAAGGTGAGAACGCCATAAAACAACCCTTGAGTAAAGGGTTCTAATACGTGCCAACCGCGTTCTCCTGTCAAGACACCTATTAATAGACTACCGACTAGGAGAAAAACTGAACTATTAAGAAATGCTTCTTGCAAAACTTCCGGCCACGAAAAGTCCCGCTTTCCATCGGCGGTGAATATATTCACCAAAATTAGACCAACTATAATCGCTGGGGATTCCATGAGCGCAAGAGCTGCCACCATGTAACCATCAAAAGTAATACCAAGCTCAGTTAAAAAAGCACTAGCCGTGATGAAAGTGACGGCACTAATAGAGCCGTAGGTTGCTGCGATCGCAGCAGCATCGTAAGTATCCAGTTTCAACCTTAAAATAAAAAAGGTGTAAATTGGAACAAGGCAAGCCATCATCATTGCTGCCACGAGTGTTAGAACTACTTCCTGAGTGATGCCACTTTTGATTAGTTCTACCCCTCCCTTAAAACCAATGGCAAACAGTAGGTACAGCGAAAAGAGTTTGGGCATTGGTGCGGGAATTTCCAGATCGGACTTGACAAAAACAGCAGTCATGCCTAAAAAGAAAAACAGGATTGGCGGATTCAAAATGTTGGATACAATTAAGCTAACATCCATATCCACTCCTCCTTGTATTGGTTAAACCTGAAATTAAAGAAATTTTTCATCTTTAAAAATTTAACGGTTGAATCATGATGTATCGTGTATTGCTACCCTATGTCAATTGGGTACTCAAGGAGTGAATAGTCCGATTGGTGACAAGACTCTTGGTTAGGTATTACAGCGTTTTTCACTTCAATAAACCACGGGCTAGGGAACATTGCGGTGTCCCTACGAAAATCCGTAGTTAAATTAACTGAAAATAGCTGTGAAGCTCTGTTAACAACAGAACAAGTGAGAGCTTGCCCAGTATTTTTATGATATTTGATTCCCCGTCGCTGATTTTACGACAGAACGTGCAGGAATAACTCGTGGCTAACCTATCTACGTAGAAAAATTAACGTATTGTCGGGGCAATTTATGAATTGCCACCACGACACAAATCTTGTCTAAATCCCAGTATTTTTTGATTTACAACAGTTTGGTAAACCCCGCTTGCTGAAAATGACGGTCAGATGTAAAGGCTTGAGTAATCTCCTCTTGTGTCATCACCGCAAAGCTAATACAGTCAGTTAACCCCCAATCTTTATCGGGACGCTGGCTATATAACATCCAACCTTTATCCAACAATTTTTGGTCAAAAGGGATGATTTGCACACTTTTTAAAAGTCGCAAACTGTTGATGAAAGCAACTGTCTGAACACGGCTGACTGGTGTACACAGAGCATCTGCAACCTCCAATAGTACAAACTCTGTTGTCACCAAAGGTGTTTCTAAGCGCAAAAGTCTATCCATTACCTGATTTGCCTGGTGATGAAGATTATCCCTAACATTAAGAAGGGCAATCCAGGCAGCAGTGTCTACAAAAACTTTCGTCAAGGTTATGATTCTCGCTTTGGCATTCCATAGAGATAATGGTCATGCTGGTGTGCCAAGTCGCCAATATCTGTATCAACTGCACAGTTTTTAATCAACTGCCTCAGTTTATCCCAATCTGAGTCTTCTGGTGTTGCTGGCCCAGGTGTAGGGTTTTCTTCGACAAACACGATTATAACTGACTGTCCCTCATGCCCTTCAATTGGTTCGTTAGGATGAACCACACCGTTTTGGAATGTGCCTTTGACTGAGAGCATAGCTTTTTCTTGCTTCTACATAAATCATGATAGAGTACCATTCTGGTTAAGAATATTGCCACACAATCTTTGTTGACCAAGTTTCGTTAAGATGTTGTAACCTGGGCAATAGCAACTCTCTATTGATGTGACGCCAGGCGTAGGCGTAGCCCGCCCTTAGACATCGCTTTTTCACATCCATGACAACAACCATCGACTTTCTCAGTCACCTTAACCCCAGCCAACGCCAAGCTGTCGAACATTACTGCGGCCCGTTGCTAGTTGTTGCTGGCGCAGGTTCCGGTAAAACACGAGCGCTGACTTATCGCATTGCAAATCTGATTCTGAAACACCGTGTTGATCCAGAAAATATTCTGGCGGTTACTTTTACCAATAAAGCTGCGCGGGAGATGAAAGACCGGATTCAACGGCTGTTTGCAGAACAACTGGCGATGAAACAACACGGACAGCGGTTGGATTTGTTGACAGAATATCAACAAACACAATTGCGATCGCAAGTTTACAAAGATACTATCAAAGACTTATGGTGTGGCACTTTCCATAGTCTATTTTCTCGCATTCTCCGCTTTGATATTGAAAAATACGTAGACGAAAAAGGACGCCAGTGGAATCGTAATTTCTCTATCTTTGATGAATCAGATGTAATAAGTCTAATCAAAGAAATCGTTAATAAAGAGCTAAATTTAGACGATAAGAAGTTTGACGCCCGCTCTGTTCGTTACGCTATTAGTAACGCTAAAAACCAAGGTTTATCACCCCAAGAATTTGAGCACGACCAACCAAATTATCGCGGACGAGTAATTGCCCAAGTTTACAATTTATATCAAGATAAATTAGCACAAAACAACGCTCTCGACTTTGACGATCTAATTCTTGTACCTACGAGATTATTTCAACAAAACGAGCAAGTTTTGGGTTACTGGCACCGCAAGTTTCGCCATATTCTCGTAGATGAATATCAGGATACTAACCGTACTCAGTATCAACTTATTAATTTATTAGTTACTAATGGCGAAACCAAAAAGAGCGAATGGCAATGGGAAAATCGCTCAGTTTTTGTTGTCGGCGATGCAGATCAATCAATTTACAGCTTTCGGATGGCAGATTTCACCATCTTGCTAGGATTTCAGGAAGACTTTGGCGATGGTTTGGTAGATGATGATACCCGAACGATGGTTAAGCTGGAAGAAAACTATCGTTCTTGTGAAAACATTCTGCAAGCGGCTAATGAACTAATTGAAAATAACACCCAACGGATTGATAAAGTCCTGAAAGCGACGCGGGGATCGGGTGAGCAGATTACTTGTCACAAAGCTGATGAAGAACTGGCAGAAGCGGCATTTGTAATTAATCAAATTAGCACTTTAGAACAGCAAAATCCAGAATTGAACTGGGGTAGTTTTGCCATACTTTATCGGACAAACGCCCAATCTCGTCCTTTTGAAGAATTGCTGGTGAAATATCAAATTCCTTACACAGTTGTGGGGGGAATGAGATTTTACGATCGCAAAGAAATTAAAGATGTCGTCGCTTATTTAAGAGCGATAAATAATCCAGCTGATACAGTCAGTTTATTACGAGTTATTAATACTCCCCGGCGGGGAATTGGCAAAACCACTATTGATGCTTTGATGAACGCTTCTCAGCAATTAGGGATAACCTTGTGGGAAATACTCAGCGATGAAACATCAGTTAATACGTTAGCTGGACGGGCAACAAAAGCTGTAAATAGCTTTGCCGCAATGATTAGCCGTTGGCAAGGACAAGTTGCTACGCTTCCCGTGACTGAGGTTTTACAAGGAATATTAGAAGACTCTGGTTACGTTCAAGACTTGATGAATCAAGGCACAGATGAAGCCACAGATCGGGTACAAAACGTCCAGGAACTTTATAACGCCGCACTGCAATTTCAAGAAGAAAACGAAGAGATTTCCTTGCGAGACTTTTTGAGTAGCGCCGCCCTCAGTTCCGATTTGGATAACTTAAAAGAAGGACAGACAGCCGTTTCTTTGATGACTTTGCACGCTTCTAAAGGGCTAGAATTTCCCGTAGTATTTTTGGTGGGATTAGAACAAGGGCTATTTCCCGGCTACCGTTCGCTAAGTGACCCGGCATCTTTGGAAGAGGAACGCCGCTTGTGTTATGTGGGGATTACTCGCGCCCAAGAAAGGTTGTATTTATCACACGCGCGGGAACGCCGTTTGTATGGTTCTCGTGAACCTGCTGTGCGATCGCAATTTCTCGACGAATTGCCAGAAGAATTACTAACTACTCAACGCCTGAGTCGTCAAAGTTATACCAAAAGTGCCTCTACTCCCAATGGAAAACAAGATACAAAGCAAAATTGGCAAGTAGGCGATCGAGTATTACATAAAACTTTTGGTCTTGGTGAAATCACTCATGTCTTCGGAACGGGTAGTAAGATGTCTGTAGCTATTAAATTTGCTAGCTTGGGGCAAAAAATTGTTGACCCCAGAGTAGCGCAGTTGCAACGAGTAGAGTAAAAGGTATATAAATGACCAGATAGACTGACTATATTTTGATGGTGCGTTGCTATAGAACAAGCTGTGTCAACTACAGAAGAAGCTTTTATAGCTCCAGAACATGCTGTAGTAACTAAAACTTGTTCATTAATAAGTTAGGAAGAAGTTTTGTTAACTAAAGCTCCTATTTTACTTATCATTGTTGGACTTTTTATAATTAATAATTAAATCTATTAAATCCAACTTTAGTTTTACTTATCTAAAAACGAGTTATTTGTAACTAAAACATCAAGATTTATAAGTTGAGCTTAGGTTGTATTAACTCTAGCTTCTTTTGAACTTATCAAAGGATGAGTTTTTGTAACTTATTGTTTTTCATATTTCAATTTCTTCAAAGTGTTCAACAGTGGGAAATGGCTCATAAAAATGATGCAGCAGTTTTTTCCACTCTTGATACTCAGCAGAACTTCTAAATCCCACAGTATGAGATTCTAAACTTTCCCATCTGACAAGTAATAAATATTTTCCTTGAACTTCTACACATCTATGCAATTCATGGGATAAATATCCGTCCATTGAAGAAATAAAATTAGAAGCTTTTTTGAAAGCAACTTCAAAATCTGATTCTAGACCAGGTTTAACATGAAGAATAACTGCTTCAAGAATCATACAATTTTTCCTAAAAATTACACTGAAACTATGGTAAGGCGATGGCGCTTACTTCATTAACTCAAAAATAATTTTTAAGGATATACGCAATAGCAGCACAAAACTCTTCATTTCGCCCATTATCATCTGGTTGGCAGAAAGCTTGGAGTAATCTTTGTCGGTCATCCTCTGTGAGTTCCTCAAAACCTTCCAAGATACCTTCTATGGCATCACTACGCATTTTTTTTAGCTTATCAATATTCAGGTCAAGCTTATCAATTGTTGTGTCGGCAGCAGATTTTTTCTCTAGAACTTCTGTTGAGAGAATTTGTCCATCTTCTATATATCTAAAGAACTCAGTACAGTTTATATCTAGAGGCGAAACCATGAGGTTTTCGTCATACCATTCATCTTTCTTGCTTCCACAGTGCAGAGGTTCTTTACGTTCTCTTTCTCTTTAGCATGAAGCTAACAGATTTGTATATTCGAGTGCTAAGTTATAATGAGTTTTTCTAGGCTTTAGATGTTCAATATGGCTAATATCCTTGGTAATACGCCTTCCACAATAGCAACATATAAAACCTTGCTCTTGCAATAAAGAATCATGTACATCAGTTTTTTGTGGTTTGCTGAAGTTTTCCCAACTTGGTTGCCAATCCTCATTTGCTAGATTTTTCCAAACGGTAAAACTTTCTGGTTCCTCACTTTTTTTGATATATTTCACCGCTTCAAAATCTCTTTACGTCGAATAGATACACTTGCTTTTACTAATTCTGGTTCATCTTGTCCAATAATATCAGCAATTTCCTGAGATAATTGCCTAGCACCATCAAGATTTCCTTCATCAATTAGTCTAAATAACTCATGTAAACGATCTTTAATTTCTTGTGGACGTGCTGGAACACGCATGAGGTCTTCTAATATCCGATTGCTATCTCTCCCAAAGGAACTTTCTGGTCTTTTAGCAACAACACCTTCGTCTGTTTTTTCTAGAATGTAAATTCCTTCAGGCTTGACTTGGCTAATAACCTGGGGTGAATGGGTAGTAACAATAAACTGACAATTGGGAAATGTTCTTGTCAACGCTGAAATAATTTCCCGTTGCCATTTTGGGTGTAGATGTAGTTCAATTTCATCAATTAAAACAACACCGTTACCTTCAAGTGGTTCTGTTAAACCTGGGTTGGCTATTGCTAATCGTCTTGCTAAATCTCCTACCATTGCCAGCAAGCATTTCTCCCCGTCAGATAGCTGATTAACTATGAGTTTCTCACCTTTTTTTCTGACAGTCATTTGCAGAGGTGAACGCTCAACCTGCAAGTTTGAGAATTCCGGTATTAATGAAGAGATAGCTTGTCTTACTGCTTCTAATTGTTTGTCTCTATAATCAGGGTTATCTCTTCGCATTTCATTTTCTAAATCTTCTCGATTCCTAAACCATTCAAAAAATGTTTTGAAGTCTATTCTCCCTCCTGTGAGTGCCTGCTCATAAGCATCTACTTGTTTAAAAGAAGATACCTTTGAAATTTCTAGGGGCATATCAATAACAGCACGATTAACGGGGTAATAAACTGCTAAAGGAATATTAGTATCAGCAATAGTTGCTAACTGATTGTTTAAGTTTTCAATAGCTATTTTTAGATATTCTCTTAATCTGGTACGTATTGTATTTGCTATCTCTGTACCCAGATTTTCACTTTCCATAAAAAGAGTCTCAATTTCAACATTTTTATATTTTTCTAGACTCTCTTTTATTTGCTTTTGTAAATCTAAAATACCTTTGATATTAGCTTGTAAATCATATTCACTCATTGACCAACTTAATTCTTGTGATTCTATAAGTACAGTAATTTTATTGAGTGTTCTTTCCCGTCCGTTTGTAACATCTTGCGTAATAAAAAAACGTAAAGACTCGAGTGAGTTTTGCATCTGTCCAGTAAACTGTGTTAGAAGAATAGCAAGACAGTCAAGAATACTCGATTTTCCCACGCCGTTGATACCAATAAGTACCGTTGGGACTGTTTCATCGAAATCAAGCATCAAATCGCCGATTCCACGGAAGGATTGCATTTTCAAACGCGTGATTTTCATAATAATTACGCTGATTTTAATTGAATAATACCTTTATCAAAAACGCGATTATCAGTAGCGATCGCACTTATTTCTATTCTATCTTTATACACTTCATAAGAGGCAAAACTTAAATCACTGGTAGAATATCCTGTCCACTCGGAACGCCCTACAGGACGATTACCAGCACCTGCACCACAAATTAAGTAAGTTGTACCATCAATAGCACGAGTGCGTTCATAATTATGTTCGTGACCATTAATGTAAAGTTGAACGCCGTATTTTTGAAATAGAGGAGTGAAAGTTTTAATAAAATCTGGATTACTCCCATACTGACCCGATGAATAAATCGGATGATGACCAAACACTACTTTCCAAGGAGCATTACTCAGACTTAATTCTTTTTCTAACCAAGGTAGCTGGTTTTTCCAATCAGCATTACTGTTAGTATCTAAAGCAAAAAATTGCACAGTTCCCCGGCGAAATGTATAGTAACGTCCCTTCATATTAAAGCCAGCATACTTGACTTGTGGCTCGCCATTCGCAGTACGAATATCGTGATTACCTAAACAAGCCTGAAATTTCACACCTCGCTTGAGCAAACCTTGATAGGGACGCTCAAAAACTGCATTAATTTTTTCAATTTCGCCGTTATTATAAATGTTGTCTCCAGCTAAAACGACTAAATCATAAGGATTTTTCTGATGATATACATTCATCGCTCTAGCCACAGCATACTGTCCTTTAGCCCCAGTCCCGGTATCTGCTACAGACACAAAACGTAATAACAAGTCTTTTTTGACTGGGTTGGCGGCTATAGCTGTTGTTGAATCGCCAATATCAGCACTTTGATGATTTTGATGAGCAAACATCCAGCTTAAAAATCCTGTACTAATGGCGCTGAGGCTACTTAAAAATAAAAATTGACGGCGTTTCAGTTTCATAAGTCACCAAATTTAATAAATAGTTAGTTTAGCGGAAACAATGAGCAATGAAGTGATACATTAAGGCAAAAGAAGGCAGCACCAGTAATAATGTACGTTGTTTGTCTTTGATTCGCTGCTTTTGGTGAAAGTTCCATGTCACAAGACAATCAGTCAAAACCGACGGATGAGCAGATAACTCAACCTCCCCAAAAACCTTACCAGAGAGTTCAGCCATTTTGGAAGGCTAAAATTATCCAACTTCTTCAAGGGACGATTGGGGTTTTAGAAGTAACGGTGGAGAAACTGGAGACAGCACCCCCACCTGGTACTGAAGAAAAACCTGGTTTTTTTCAGCAGCTTCAGTTGTGGTGGGGTGGACTGTTAAGGACAATCCGCTTGTTTTTACCATCAAATTTGTCAACAAAGTTATCAGATACAGCTTTGACGGGAATTGTTACTGGAGTTGCTGTAATTCTCGTTTGGACAACTACGACTATCTTTACTGGTAAACCTGCGGAAGTAGCAACTGTTCCCCCGGTTGAAGAGGTTCCGATACCAACACCAACGGTAACTACTCCACCGGAGTCAGTCGCACCAGAACCACAACCACCAGAGGAAATTACGCCGCCAGAAGTACAAACTACGCCACCAACGCCGGAACCAGAACCAATTCCTACGCCAACGCCAATCCCAACACCAACGCCGACACCAGTCATAGAATTGACACCTGAACAAGCTTTGATTGCGGCTATTGAAAATCAGGTAGTCGAAATTAGCGATCGCATTGCCTCTGGTCTGATAAAGTCAATTCAAGCCAACTTCCGTACAAGTAACTTGACTGTCAAAATTAATGATGATTGGTACAATCTCAATGAATCTCAGCAAGACAAACTAGCTGCGGAGATATTACAACGCTCTCAAGAACTTGATTTTACTCATTTAGAAATTATCGACTCCCAAAATAGACTCATAGCTCGTAACCCGGTTGTTGGGACTGAGATAGTAATTTTTAAACGGCAAACAGCAAGTTAAAATAATTCGTAATGACGCTCTCTTCGAGACGCTAAAAGCGTAGCTTGCTTCTCTATAAGAGTACGCAGACTCGCTACCGCTGCGCTAACGTAATTCGTAATTTAGACGTTTAACTTTAAGTATTTATGTTAGACAATGTTTCGCTATTGCTCAAAGCTTGTGAAAACTTAAACATCAGCTATGAAATTTTTCATCCTTCTGAAAACTTAATCAAAATTAAACTCAATAATAAACACCATTATTTTTGCAACTATAGCACTCCGTTAATTAATCAAGCAGTAGCATACCTGATAAAAGACAAGGAGTACACTTACCACGTTTTAAATAAAAAAGTTAAACTTCCTCGGACAGTAGGTTTTCTTTCTCCTTTTTGTGACATACAGTATAAAGTTTACTTAAGATTTCCAAGTATTCAAGATATCCTATTAGATATTAAAGAAAAATTTGAAACACCAGTGATTGTAAAAAGAAATTCTGGTTCTAGTGGACATAACGTTTTTTTATGCCAGAATACAGATGAAATTGAAACTGCTTTAAAAGAGATTTTTAATATTAATCATAAGTATGACTACGTTGCGATCGCTCAAGAATTTATTCACATTAAATCTGAATATAGAGCCGTTTTTTTAAATAAAGAGTTAGTTCTGCTGTATGAAAAAGATATAAGTGATGCAGAGTTTGCGGGGAACCTTAGCCCTCTGCACTGGAATGGTGCAAAAGCAAAGTATATCAACGATCCCCAAATATTGTCAGAGATTGCTAATTTTGCTAAACCAATTTTTGAAGAATTAGACCTTGATTATGGTGGTTTAGATATAGTCTTAGATCGAGATAATCAATATTGGTTGATTGAAGTCAATTCTCACCCAAATTATAGTATTTTTACTAGAGACAATGGAGAGGAGCCTGTGTTGAAAATCTTTGAAAAAATGCTAATTAGCCTAGCTTCAAAATAAAAAATTCACTACTTTGATTAGCTAATATATCGGTTTGCAGTTGAGTCCACTACAGACCTAACTCCCAATCCTAACCCTTGTAGCGTTGGAGAGTAAGACTCAAAGGCTCCAAACTCCAAACTCCTAACTCCTAACTCCTAACTCTCATAGTCTGAGTTGGTATCCATACAGTAAAAATCGAGCCAATGCTTACAGTTGATTCTACTTCAATTCGACCGCGATGGAGTTCTACAAGTTGTTTAGTTAAAGCTAGTCCAAGACCGGTACCTTCGTAGCGGCGGCGATAGGGTGTATCGAGTTGTTGAAATTTCTCAAACAGTAATGGTAATTGTTCCTCAGGAATGCCAATCCCGGTATCTTCCACTTGAAAAATAGCAGTATTATCTTCCACCCAAAGACGTAAAGTAACGCTACCACTTTCAGGGGTAAATTTAATCGCATTAGTTAACAGATTCCAGAGTATTTGTTCTACTCGTTTTGCATCGCCGATAAAGCGATCGCACCTGGGATTGATTTGCAAATCAAGGTTAAGATTAATTTGTTCGCTCGTTGCTTTTTTTTGCAGTGACCTTATAGCATTTTCGGCAACATTCACCAAAGAAAATTCTGAAATATTTAAAGCTGTCTTACCAGCCTCGATTTGCGATAAATCGAGAATGTCATTAATCATTTCTAATAAATGTTCTCCACTGTCGTGGATGGTTTGCAGATAACCTCGTTGTCGTTGACTCAATTCACCCAAAGGCCAGCGTAATAACGTCGAAGACATCCCAATCACATAAGTTAAAGGCGTGAGCAATTCATGACTGATAGTAGCGAGAAACTCACTTCTGAGACGGTTAGCAGCTTCGGCGGCGAGGAGAGCATCACGTAGGGCCATTGTGCGCTCAATAACTCGTTGTTCGAGATTTTGTTTTTCTTGGGTGAGCGTTTGCATTAACTCAGCTTGGTGAATAGCGATCGCTAATTGTTCTGCGATTGCAACCAGCAAGTTTTTTTCGCTATCACTCCACTCGTGAGGACGATCGCACTGATGAGCAATCAGCAATCCCCACAGTTTGTCCTCAAACATAATCGGTGCAGCCAACTTAGCCCTAACTTGACATTTCCTTAAAAAATGCAACAGACACTCTTCCAGAGCATAAGTTTTTTCGATATCATCCACAGCTAAAGTAAAACCTTGCCGATACTTCTCCCAACACTGAGAGGTTCGGATAAAACAATTTTTTTCTGTGTAATTCAACACCGATGTAATAGTATCTGTAGCACGAGCTTCATAGACAATATAACCTCCATATTTTTGGCAGTCTTTTAGTAGAGGTTGATTATTGACTGATACAAAAGGCGAGTGTTTACCGTTGTTCTCGTGTATAGAAAAATAGATTTTGGCAGGTTCCCTAACTGATAGTTCCATACCTGTTAGCAGTGCCGTTTCATTCAGGGGAATAGTGTCAGACTGGTATTGTTGAGCCTTAACTTGGGAACCTGCAAATTTATAGATTACTAATCTGTCTAATTCCAAAAACTCACGCACCTGTGTAATTGCCGTTGCCATAATGACCGGCAAATCTAGGCTTTTGCGGATCTGCGTTGTTACCTGATTTAACAACCGCTCTTGAGAAATCTGTTTTTTTAAAGCATCTTCCACTGGCTGACAGATATAAACTGCTGGCCCAATTGGGCTTGGAGGTGCTATTATTTCTTGGTTTGGCTGAGTTAGGAGATATTCTAATAACAAAAGCGAGAATTGACTTTGGAGTGTGGCATCATTGGGTCTAATAATTTGCTGATAGCGTTCGAGATTTTGGTGAGTATAAGAATCGCACTCAAACAAGTCTCTCAATTCGCAGACAAAAGAAGCGATCGCCTCCAAATTAAACGTCAACTGAGCATTGATTTCTGAGTAAAGTCCTTGCCCCCCTGCCCCTCTGCTCCCCTGCTCCTCCTCAAAGTCTCCTACCAAGAGCGCACTAAACTGCTCAGAAACCACTAGCGTAAACCTTTGCCTTTGCCACTCCACAGGTATACCAATTCGGACTAACACAGCTTCTGTCAACACCAGAGTGGCACTTCCCACTGTTTGAGCCATCTGTTCTAACAATTCCCCAAGCTGATTAAATACAACAATAGGCAAGGTTCGAGAAAAGCTCAAATCAGCAGAACTAAGCATTTTCAGTCGTTTTGGTAAGAGGGGGCTGAATCCAGGGAAAAAAGTTTGTTTTGATTATTTACTAACCAACAACTTAAAACGGTAACACAGGATTATGCATCGTATAAGTAGCACATCGGGTGGATGGAATCAGTCAGAGGGTTTAATTTTTTTAGAACAAACTCCCGCGCCTTTCGTGTTGATTACGGCTGCTGATACTGACATTCAAACCTTGGCAGCTGCGGTGACAAAATTACCCGCAGGCTTTCCTGCATTAAGAGTCGCCAACCTGTTGCAGTTACAGCAACAATTAAGCATAGATACTTATGGAGAACAAGTTTTAGAACTTGCCCAAGTCATTATTTTGCGCCTATTAGGAGGACGTTCTTACTGGGGTTATGGATTAGAAGTAGTGCAAGAAATTGTGCAACGTAATGGTAGAACCCTCATTGTAATGCCAGGGGATGACGCTTTTGATCCCGATTTAATTTCCCAGTCTACCGTGCCCTTGGGTGTTGTTAACCAGGTATGGCAGTATTTTAGCGAAGGCGGCGTGGAAAATTTCGTTAATGCTCTGCAATTTATCTCCGATAGTTGCTTATTAACTGCATATAATCCCCCGCCACCACAGCCAATTCCGCGCGTGGGATTGTATGAGTGGGGAGTGGGGGAGCAGGGGAGCAGGGGAGCAGAGGAGCAGGGGGGCAGGGGAGAGTTAGAACTTTGTTCATCCACCTTTGAACTGGATTCATCCACCTCAGAACTCCGTTCATCCACCTTTGAACTGGATTCATCCACCTCAGAATCTCAAGGGTTCCAATGCCCAATGCCCCATGCCCAATGCCCCATGCCCAAAATCGGCATCCTTTTCTACCGCGCTCATTATTTAGCGGGGAATACTAAAGTAATTGATGCTTTATGCGAAGCTTTGGTACAGAAAAATTTACAACCAGTGCCAGTATTTGTTTCTTCATTGCGTGAACCTGATGTGCAAGTTGAGTTGAGTGAATTTTTTCAACCCAAAGAAGCTGAATCAATCGCTGTGCTGCTAAATACCACCAGTTTTTCTCTAGCACGCTTGGAAAGCGAAACACCCCAAACCGACCTGTGGCAAAAATTAGATGTGCCTGTGTTGCAGGTGATCCTCAGTGGCGGGTCAATTGAGCAGTGGGAATCACAGTTTCAAGGGCTTTCTCCCCGCGATATTGGGATGAATGTGGCGCTACCAGAAGTAGATGGGCGGATTATTACTCGTGCTGTTTCTTTTAAAGCATTGCAAACTCGTAATCCCCATTTAGAGACAGATGTGGTAATTTATGAACCAGTGAGCGATCGCATCGAGTTCGTTGCTAAACTAGCAGCAAATTGGGCGCGTCTACGTTCCAAACCACCCCAAGAACGGCGAATTGCCCTGATTCTGGCAAACTACCCCAACCGCAATGGCCGCCTCGCCAATGGTGTGGGACTCGACACCCCAGCTAGTTGTGTAGAAATCCTGCAAGCTTTACATCAGGCTGGGTATGAAGTAGAAAATCCACCTGCTCAAGGAGACGAGTTGATTCAACGGCTGACAGATGGTGTAACTAACGATCCGGAAGGTCAAGAATGGCTTCCGGTACACCAAAGTGTTTCTTGGGAAGAATATCAAGAATATTTCGCTTCTTTGCCGCCAGTAGTTCAGCAGGGTATTAGTGAACGGTGGGGAAATTTAGAGCAAGGGAGCAATCAAGAATTATTCCCCCCTGCCCCTCTGCCCCCCTGTCCCTCTGCCTCTATCCCCGTTCCTGGAATTCAACTCGGCAACATCTTCGTGGGAATTCAGCCAGCAAGGGGTTATGATAATGACCCCAGTTTGAATTATCATGCGCCGGATTTAGAACCAACCCATGCTTATTTAGCTTTCTACTATTGGGTAAGAAAATGTTTTGGTGCTGATGCTGTAGTTCATGTAGGGAAACACGGAAATCTAGAATGGCTACCGGGTAAAAGTGTGGCTTTATCGAGTAATTGTTATCCAGAAGTGGCTTTTGGCGCACTTCCCCATCTGTACCCGTTTATTGTCAATGACCCTGGTGAAGGTTCCCAAGCCAAACGTCGCGCTCAAGCGGTGATTATAGATCACCTCACGCCACCGATGACTCGCGCGCAACTCTACGGTTCTTTACAACAGTTAGAAAATTTAATTGATGAGTATTATGAAGCCGACAGTTTAGATCCTTCACGTTTGCCAGTGATTCGCGATCGCATCCACGAACTGGTAATCAAAGAAAATCTCCATCTAGATTTAGGAATCCAAAATGAAACAGAAATTTTTAATTCTGAATCTTTAATTTTGAATTCCATTGGTGGCTATCTTTGTGAATTAAAAGAAGCCCAAATCCGCGATGGGTTGCATATTTTTGGACAATGTCCCCAAGGAAGGCAATTAAGGGATTTAATAGTAGCGATCGCTCGCATCCCCAATCGCCATTCTTCAGGAATTACCCGCGCCATAGCTCAAGATTGGGGACTAGACTTCGATCCCCTCACAGCAGATTTGTCAATGACTAGTGGTGAATACTCAATAGTCAATGGTACAGAATGCCGTACCCTCGGTGATATCGTCGAAGTCTTAGAAGAACACGCCGCCCTCTTAGTCGAACAACTAATAAATCAGGATTCAGAATTCAGAATTCAGAATTCAGAATTTAGAAATCAGGAATCTTGTACAGACGCGATGAATCGCGTCTCTACCTGGATACGCGATCGCCTACTTCCCGCCTTACAACAAACCCACGAAGAAATCACCCATTTATTACACGGACTCGATGGCGGATATGTCCCAAGCGCTCCATCTGGCGCACCCACACGCGGCCGCCCAGAAGTTCTCCCAACAGGGAGAAACTTTTATTCTGTCGATATTCGTGCCATTCCCACAGAGACAGCTTGGGATATCGGCAGAAAAGCTGCTGAAACCCTCGTTGAATATTACACTCAAGAGCATGGTGAATATCCCAAAACACTAGGTTTATCAATGTGGGGAACAGCCACCATGAGGACAGGCGGTGATGATATAGCTGAAGCCTTGGCTTTACTCGGAGTTCAACCAGTATGGGATGGTGCAGCACGGCGAGTAGTAGATTTTGAAATTTTGCCCTTAGCGATTTTGGGGCGTCCCCGTGTAGATGTCACCTTGCGAATTTCGGGATTCTTCCGCGATGCTTTTCCCAACTTAATTGACTTATTCGATCAAGCAGTGTCAGCAGTAGCAGACTTAGATGAACCGCCAGAACAAAATCCCCTCGCCGATGCAGTTCGCCAAGAAACTGATTTGTGGACAAGCCAAGGATTAACTTTAGAAGCAGCCGTGGTGCGATCGCGTTATCGCATCTTTGGTTCTCGTCCAGGTGCTTACGGCGCCGGACTCCAGGGTTTAATCGAATCGCAAAACTGGACAGATGACCAAGATTTAGCCCGCGCCTACATTAACTGGAGTTCTTACGCCTATTCTTCGGGAAACTTGGCAGGGGAGCAGGGGAGCAGGGGAGCAGAGGGGCAGGGGAGCAGAGGGGCAGAAATTCTTCCTAATCCCCAATCCCCAGTCCCTAATACCGAAGCCTTCAAGCAACGCTTGGCGCAAATGCAAGTTGTCCTGCACAATCAAGACAACCGCGAACACGATCTACTCGATTCTGATGATTATTACCAATTTCAGGGTGGCTTAACAGCAGCGGTGCGTTCTCTACAGGGAAAAAATCCCCAAACTTATTTTGGTGATAATTCTATACCCGCCCAACCACGCGTTCGTCAACTGAAAGAAGAAATTGCACGAGTGTATCGTTCTCGCGTAGTTAATCCCAAGTGGATTGCAGGAGTAATGCGCCACGGATACAAGGGAGCCTTTGAAATGGCGGCGACGGTAGATTACCTATTCGCCTACGATGCAACAGCTAAATGTGTCGAAGATCACATGTATCAAGGCATAGTAGATGCTTATTTACTCGATCCAGTTGTTGTAGAATTTATTCAGGAAAATAACCCTTATGCACTGCGTGATATTGCTGAAAAATTATTAGAAGCACACAAGCGCAATTTGTGGGAGGATGTAAATATAGGAACATTAGAAGCTTTGAGGAACCTAGTACATCAAGCTGAAGCAGTTATCGAAGAAAAATCAATGGTGTAGGAAACAAATATGGAGAATCTTGCGTATTTGCACCTAGCTTTCGCCTACGAAGACAGCACACCCAGTGAATTGGTCTCCCTCAGTTCTTTGTTTAACAAAGCAGCTGCACCAGACTGGAAAAGGCTTTCTGGTAGGGCTTGGAAGTATATGTTGCCCCTTGCTCTGTCTTTATCTATTCTTGGCGCCGTCAGTAGCGTCATGGCACTAGAAAAAGGCGATCAAGGCCCTTCTGTCAGAAATCTACAACAAAAGTTGAGAACAGCAGGTTTTTACCAATCTTCTGTTACCCAAGTATATGATGTATCCACACAAGAAGCTGTACGGCGCTTCCAAAAGGCCGCCGGTTTACCTGTGGACGGCATTGTTGGAGCAAGCACCCTGCAAAAATTAGAAAGTTGGCAAGCGAAAAAGCCCACAAGTACGGCTACACAAGCTAAAAGAACTACTGCTGTAAGCGCACAAGCGAAAAAGTCCAGTACTACTAGTTCAGCCACCAGCAAACGCCGCAATCCCAACTACCTTGCTAAGGGGGATGAAGGTGAAGATGTCAGAGCTTTGCAAGAAAGGTTAAGAATCGCAGGCTTTTATTACGGAAACGCCACAGGCATATTTGGCCCAATTACCGAAGAATCTGTCAAGCGGTTCCAAGATTCTTACAAATTAAGCGTTGATGGAATTGCAGGCCCAGCAACATTAGGTAAATTGCCAGGAACTGGCATCGGTGATGGAGAAGAGGCTCCCAAAAAGGTAGTCAATCGAGACAAACTTCGTGTAGGCGATCGCGGTGAGCCAGTTAGAATTGTTCAAGAACAATTGATCCAGGCAGGATATTTAGAGGGAGAGCCAAATGGCTACTATGGCCCCTATACTGCCGATGCTGTACGAAGATTTCAGGCAGCTAACTTCTTGAAAGCAAGTGGTGTTGCGGGCCCAACGACTCGAGCGAAGTTATATAGTTCAGTTAATACCGCTAGTAAAAGCGAATTTAATACCTTAGAAATTCAAACCCGACTACGGGAGCGGGGTTTTTATAAAGGCAAGCTGAATGGTGTGATGGCAGATGACACCAAAAAAGCGATTAAACAAGCCCAAGAATTCTACGGGATTAGTCTTAAGGATCTTAAGAGCGGACGCTTTTAACATCCGCTTTGGTGTCGTTAGTATCAGTTCCCAACTGGTTGCTTGCCTCCAGTAACAGCAAATTACGAACTGCTCAGATTCCATTTATTTGGTTAATTTGAGTAGTTTCGTCTTATTTATTCACCCAAGTGCTAAAGCGGCATCAGCGCCCGTTGGCACTTGGGACACACTGCATGAATGGTCATTTGACAGTCCAGTAAGTGAAAACCTTCTTTTTGAGCGGTTTTTGACCCAATTTTTAAAATTGAGTCATTTTTAAACTCAATAGTTGAGTTGCATCGAACACAAATTAAGTGATGGTGATGGTGAGGATAGGGCTGGTTGATCTCATAATGCTTATGTCCCTCGCCCAATTCTAGTTCCCGTAAAATTCCCATCCTTGCCATCAACTTCAAAGTCCGATAAATAGTTGACAGACTGATCCCTTCACCATCAGTTTCTAGCCGATGATAAAGATCCTCCGCACTCAGATGTTCACCTTGCGGAAGTTCTTGAAAAATGTGTAAAATTGTTTCGCGCTGGGGAGTTAAACGCCAGCCTCGTTCGTTCAGTTCTGCCTTGAGTGAAGTAGTTGTGTAGACAGTCATACTAATAGTTCTCAACAAAGCTTGTTAGTTGAGAATATAACAAATCTTGGGAGCAATTTGCAACAATCATTGCCTATTGAGAATTCTTACTAAATATTTAAGAACAATTCATCAAATATTGAGCAAAATTCAAGTAATAAGCTGTAGTGCATTTAATTTGCATACAGCTAATAGTTAGGATACTTGTAACGATTGCATCCCTTGACTTTGAATTTTGCATAAGTTAAATTTGAATTCTTAGTTGCTCCCCACCTTCAAGACATCTGAGCAAAGATTGGGGAAAACTTTTATACAGTTTAATGCTAATTATTTGCTGTAAGCCTATAAAAGGCTTTTAAGCTGGGAATAAAATCAGCATTTTGTCCCTAGTCATTTGTCAAGTGTAGTTTTCTAATGACAAATGACTAATGACAAATGACTAACTCAGAGACTCCAAATAGTCGCGGATAAGGTTGCGGCGCTTGGGTTGACGTAGCTTTTGCAAAGCCTTGGATTCAATTTGGCGGACTCGTTCGCGCGACAAGTCAAGAGCGCGGCCAATTTCTGCTAAAGAGTAAGGATGACCATCTGCCAAACCAAACCGCATCAGAATTACATCGCGCTCCCGACTAGTCAAATCTGACAGAAGGTGATGCAAATCTCTTTGTAAAGATTCTCGCATTAACATCTCTTCTGGAGTTACACTGTCAGTTTCGAGTAATTCGCCTAATTCAGTGTCTTTATCTTTTCCTACTTTGGTTTCCAAAGAAACGGAGCGAGGAACCCGCAACAAAACTTCTCGTACTTGGGTTGGTGTCATCTCTAACTCAGTTGCTAAATCTTCTAGAGTTGGAGTGCGACCTTTTTCTTGAGCAATTTTGCGTTGGGCTTTTTTGATTTTGTTTAACTTTTCGGTAATATGAACCGGTAGGCGAATCGTGCGACTAGAAGTAGCGATCGCCCGTGTAATACCCTGACGAATCCACCAGTAAGCATAGGTACTGAAGCGATAACCCTTAGTTGGGTCAAATTTTTCTACAGCCCGCTCCAAACCTAATGTACCTTCTTGGACTAAATCCAACAATTCCAAACCCCGATTTTGATACTTCTTAGCAACAGACACAACTAAGCGAAGATTCGCCTTAATCATGTGTTCTTTTGCTTGCAGTCCTTGGGACTGAACTTGCTCCAACTCCTCTACAGTCAATTTGGCGATTTCAGCCCAGCGGCGTTTGCCATCTGCCAAAGTCGGTCTGAGATCGGATAAAACTATATCAGCAGTGGCAGCCCATCTTTCCAAAGATGGCCGATGTCCAAGTTCCGAGGTAAGACGTTCTTGAACTTCAATTAACCGAAGATAGGGCGTAATCACTGCATCCCCTTGCTTGGCGGCGTTAGCAAGTACTATCCGCATCCGCAAGTAGCGTTGGACTTTTTGAGCTTCTGAAACCTCTTCATCGCGCCCCAATAAGCGAACCCGACCAATTTCTTGAAGATATAGACGTACTAGGTCTGTACTCCGACGGTTGGTGCTAGCAGCAAAGTTAGCATTGTCAACAGAAGCCATCTCTAGCTCCTGTAGGTCATCTACCGATAACTCACTCTCGTCAACCGTGAGATCCGAGTCCAAAGCCTGGCTAGACTTTTTGGTGTTGTAGGGGGCGTCTGCATAAAAAGATGTTGCTGGCATAAAGATCGTCTCAATGGCTCCAGGTAACAATAGATTTCGGTCAGCTTAGATTACGGTCAGCTATTCAACTGTTGCTATTGTTCCCGCGATTAACGATGAACTAACATGGTTGAACGTTCCCTTACAATTTTTTTAGAAATTAACTGTAAGGGTTTTATTGGATACAGTATTACTGAACTTAATCGGCTGCTAAACTTTTGATTCAACCAATAGCTATTTAAATTCACAGCTAGGCTTTCAATATTTCAACTACTTAGTTAACATTTCAACCTTGATGGGTTTTTGATAGTAACTTTTGTAACACAGTATAAACATCCTTCAGTGAATGTCATCTTTATAATTGGCATAGTCACATTTACATGGGTGCAAAAGTAATATCCTGACGATTTAGCAATTTTTTCTCAGGATTATTCAGGTATAAGTAGAACTAATAGATATCGGGGAAGTGATTAGCATTAACGGCAAAAATTCTCTCGACACGGAGATAGAAGATGCGGATAAATTATCAAATACTCTCTCCGTATCCCCGCATCCTCTTGTCTGTCAGCTTTAATCTGCCAATTTCAACTTGACAGACTACTAGTAGTCCATCAAGCTACCGAAAGCCTGGTATGTAATAAGACTTCAGTGCTTAAGAAAAGGACTAAAGTCCTTACTACGAACTTATTTACGCAGCATAGTTGACTTGACAGACTACTAGTTAGTAGTCTGTCAAATTCATTTTGACGGTTAGAAAGACGCGATAAATCGCCGTCTCTACAGGAAATTTATCCGTCAATTAGTTCTTGACAGACTACTAGTAGTTGTACTCTGGCTTGATATCTCGCAACATCAGTTCATCAAGTGCTTGTCCGGGTGTGATTTCGCCTTGAAGTAACCGATAAACTTGCTCGGTAATTGGGACTGCGATGTTTTGTTGCTTGGCTCGTTGCATCAAAACTCGGCAAGTATTCACTCCTTCAGCAGTTCCTTGTAAATTTGCGAGAGTTTCTGTAAGTGACTTACCACCAGCTAGCTGATAGCCGACTTGGTAATTGCGACTTAAGGGACTGTTGCACGTTGCTAACAAATCTCCTAGACCCGATAAACCATAAAATGTTTCCGTCTTTGCACCCCAGTTGTTGCCGATGCGAACCATTTCTGTAAGTCCACGGGTAACTAAAGCAGCTTTGGCATTAGTTCCCAGTTGTAAACCATCGCACACACCAGCTGCGATCGCAATCACATTTTTCAGTGTTCCCCCCAATTCCACGCCCAAAGGGTCGGGATTGGTATATACCCGGAAACGATGAGAAGAAAATACTAACTGCACTACTTCCGCAGCCGTGGGGATGTTACTGGCTACCACCGTGGCTGCTGGTAATTCCATTTGAATTTCTTTTGATAAATTAGGCCCAGACAAAACAACCACTGCATGGTTAGGGAATATTGTTTGCCAAATTTGTGAAGGCGTGCAGGTGGTTTGGGGATCTAAGCCTTTCGTCGCTGTAACAAAAATTGTCTCTGGAGAAAGGGGGAAAGACTCAACTTGGGAAGCAACATCTCTCACACCAATCATTGAGATAGCGGACAGGACTATTTGGACATCTTTTGAAACTGCTTGGAGAGTTTGGGAACCTTGACGCGACCACACGCGCACCTGATGACCATTTGCAGCAGCGAGATTTGCCAGAGATGCACCCCAAGCACCTGCACCAAGAATTGCAACGGAAAGTTTTGTGTTGGAGTACATCTGCTCACTCATAACTCCTAATTCCTAACTCCTAACTTTTGAGCGTGGGTAACGTTCCATCAATTCCCTGACTTGTTCTGCATGATATGAGCTTCTTGTCAATGGTGAAGAAACAACTTGTAAAAATCCAATTTCTTCGCCGAATGCCTTCCAGTCAGCAAATTGTTCTGGATTGACAAATTCGTTTACCTGCAAGTGTTTTTGACTGGGTTGGAGATATTGCCCAATGGTCAAAATGTCGCAATCCACAGATCGTAAGTCTTGCATGACTTGGCGAATTTCGGCATCAGTTTCACCGAGTCCAACCATGATCCCGGATTTAGTGTATGTGCTAGGAGAAAGTTGGCGAGTGCGCTGCAATAATTCTAATGTGCGATCGTAGTTTCCTTGGGGACGCACCCGGCGATATAGGCGTGGAACAGTTTCGGTATTGTGGTTTAATACCTCTGGCGCAGCCTGTAAAATTAACTCTAGAGCATTCCAATTACCGCATAAGTCAGGAATTAGCACCTCAATTGTGGTGTTGGGTGAAACAGAGTTAACTGCATCAATACACGCCATAAACTGAGATGCACCACCATCAAGCAAGTCATCTCGGTTTACAGAAGTGATGACTACATGATTAAGGTTCAGACGGCGAACAGCTTGGGCCAGTCGTGTAGGTTCCGTGGGGTCTAGTGGTTTGGGTTTTTTCTCAAAATCAATATCGCAGTAAGGACAAGCGCGTGTACAAGCCGGGCCCATAATCAAAAACGTAGCAGTCCCAGCGTTGAAGCATTCACCAATGTTCGGACAGGACGCTTCCTCGCAAACTGTATTGAGGGCTAAATCCCGCAAAATTTCTTTAACGTTACCGATGCGCTCACGCCCAGGTGCTTTCACCCGCAACCAGTCTGGTTTTACAGTCACAATCCGCTTTTACCACTAGAGTTATACAAACTCAATCCTAGCAATCAAAGTCTTTGATGAAGCGATCGTATATAGATGTAATTCTGCTATTTGGCACAGGTTGTGATATTCTTAATTTACAATGCCATTTTTATGGCGGGATGTGGCGCAGCTTGGTAGCGCACTTCGTTCGGGACGAAGGGGCCGCTGGTTCGAATCCAGTCATCCCGATTTATTGTAGAGCGACAAATTATTTGTCAAATGCTCTCCTATGAACTTAAATATAGCTGACTTTCTTGGAGTTTAAGCAGTACCGCCCAAAATCATGTACTTAAAGGTTTCAATCCCTAATAGGGATTTTAGTTGATTGCGATCGCAATCTGAAAGCCCTGTGTTATTTGGTTTTCAAGGTTCAATAGCGCAAATGTAAAATCATAACATAGGGACTGGCAATTGTGCTAACTGTAAATAGCTGAAAGTCAATTTATATAAGGGTGCGCGGATGGTTTCAAGTGCTAAAACTCTCAAATCCTTGCAGATACGGCAATCTAGCCATTTTTGTAGTTACTCCTTCACCAACACCTACCCATTCGCGCACTTGGCAAAAAACTAGTCTGATTACTTAAAATTTTTCCTTAGCAGCTAACATCTGTAAAATCTTTTCTACATGATCTAACTCTCCAACGATTCGCCGAATTGGGTGAGGCCAAACCTTGACAAGGGTTGGAGTTGCAGAAACCTGATTTAGTTCTGCTTGTTCTGGATGACTTAAAACATCAATTACTTTCAGAGTATAAGGGTGTCCGAGTGACCGCTCTAACAATTCGTGTAAATTTTGCAGAATGCGTTCAGTAGAACTGCTATGCCCTGCAACAAACAAGCGGAGAACATAGCCTTGGGTAATGGCTTCTTTTTTTTGTACTATTACTGGTTGGTGATATTTTGGTACAGGTTCAGAAAGGTCTAGACAGACAATTAAATCGTGATCCTCCCAAAGCTGCCCAAATGACGAACGATAGGTTGTTAACACCATGCGATCGCACAATCCCTCTTGCCAAGGAGCTGCTTGCCATACTAATTCCCCTGTGCAAAAAATAGCATTAAGCAAAGCTTGGTGTCTAATTACAGCCGGATAAGCTTCAGCAAAAGTTCGCACTTGTTGAGTGCGCGGATCTAACCAATTGTCAATAGTTGCAGTATAGCAAGGCACTAAAAAGTGTGGCGGCTCTGGTAAATCTAGAATTTCTTGCAAAGCCGAGCACAAATGCAAATGCCATCGACCTTGCTTGCTAGGGTCGATGCAGTAAATTAAATCTCCTCCAGGTGTAAATAGCGCAATGCCTTTAAACAGCTGGGGTGTAGATAGTTTATTTGTCGTCAAGTTATTCACAGAGGTTAGGGAACTAAAAGTAAAAATTCTCTCTTTTACCTTTTACCTTAGCTATAACCTCAACCAGGATCGCAAAGATATTTGGGATTAGGTACTCGAAGATGAGGGAGCAGAGGGGCAGGGGAGCAGGGGAGCAGGGAAAGATGAGGGGGATAAGGGAGACAAGGGGGAATTATTGAATAAATCTCTCCCTTGTCTCCCCCCTCTCCCTTGTCTCCCCCCTCTCCCTTGTCTCTTCTCAATGTCCAATGCCCAATGCCCAATGCCCAATACCCAATGCCCAATTGTTAAACTCGACCTCGGAGAAACTGTGCCATTTCGTTAGGAGTTGGTGACATTTCCAAAGCAGTTTCTTCAGTGATTCGTCCGTCTTGATAGAGATTCAGCAATGACTGATTCATCGTAATCATGCCGTCAAAGCCAGCTTGTTTCATCAGCTCGCCAATTTCATCATACTTACCGTCTTTGATCCATTCCTTAATCGCCTCAGTATTGATCAGCACATCGTGGAAAGCAGCCCGCTTACCGTCAGTTGTGCGACACAAACCTTGAGCAATTACTGCCACTAAAGACTCAGAAATCGCCACCCGCATTGCATCCTGTTCATCACCAGAATAGAGGTTGAGAATCCGCTCAATGGTTTTGACCGCACTATTGGTGTGCAGGGTTCCCATGACTAAGTGACCAGTTTGAGCGGCTTTTAGGGCGGTGTTAACTGTTTCCTTGTCCCGCATTTCCCCTACCAGAATCAAATCTGGGTCTTCCCGCAAAGCTGCTTTCAAAGCGTTGTCAAATTTCCGGGTATGCATTCCCACTTCCCGCTGTTTGACTAAAGACTTGCGGCTTTGATGGACAAATTCTATCGGGTCTTCAATGGTGATGATATGTTTGGCCATCTCCTTATTGATGTAGTCAATCATCGCTGCCATTGTGGTGGACTTACCAGAACCAGTGGGCCCCGTCACCAAAATTAAACCTTTATGGTGATGACAAATATCCCGAAAAACCGGAGGTAATCTCAACTGTTCCATAGTTAAGATTTTTAGCGGAATCAACCGCAACACCATTGCAGGCCCTTTGAGGGAGCCAAAAACATTAATCCGCACGCGAGCAAATTCGTATTGAGTTGCTCCGTCAAATTCTAAGGATTCTTCAAAGCGCTGAATTTCTCCCTCACTCATCACCTCCCGCAACCAACTCATAAAAGTTTCTTTATCTGTTTCTGGATAATCCCCTGATTGAATTTCTCCCCGGCTGCGGAAGCGGGGTGGTTCACCCACACCCAAGTGCAAGTCAGAATATCCTTGATCGTAAGCTTCTCTAATTAACTTCTCTAAAGTGAGTTCTGAACTGCTGTTTTGAGGGCGAACTGAATTAGGTATTGGCGGTGGACTACCTGGACGATGACCTGCAACAGGCAAATTAGTACCCCTATCCATTGACATATCGAGTGTTTGTGTCATCTGCCGCTGCGTACTAAAGGTTGGGGTTGGCGGTGGTGGCGGCGGCATTGGTGGTAGATTACGTCCGGCAGCAGAGTTAGAATTTGATGGAGACTGTAATTCTGTCATATATCTTCACATTTGGCAGTTAAAAAGTTGAATTAACGAGAAGTAAAGTCACTTGCTTTGATGACTTTTGGAGAATGCTTGTCTGCAAGCCTTAGCGGTGATAGAAGGCGATTGAAACTCTAGAACCACGGTCAATCTATTTCATCTACCTCAATTGGTATCTTTTATTTACTAAGATTTCACTACTCAGAATATTTAGATAGATTATTTAACCTATCTAAACTGGTTTAACACACGTAAGGACTCAAAAGACCTCAGGAAATACACATAGATTAATAAGTATTTTTTAATGCTTTTATTTTTAAAGTAAATATTCTCATGACTTAGATGAGAAATTTATCCCAGGCATGGGCACGAATTGCCAGCAATTAACAGCACAAATACTAGCTGATCATTTATTCAGCCTGTCTAGGAATTATGAGAAAGACTACTAATTTTTATAAGAAATGTTAAGTTGAATAGGAGTGATATCGTGGGGATCAAGGTTAAAAGCCCATACCTTTTAGGTTATATACCTGAAGGTAGATGCAGTAAATAGGTTTTTTTAATAGATAGAAAGTTGACTTTATATCCATAATTACAAAAAATTAACTGTAAACTTTAGTAAACAAATGCTCATTTTTCCAATTAGTTTTTATATACTGAATTTCAATGAAACAATTCAGTTTACATCGCAAAAAGCGAGATATGACTGAAATTAGAATTTGTTGTGTATTCTGGGAGGAAAAGTCATGGTTTCTGCTCAAAGCTCTAATCAAGGAAAGACCTACTCCTTGTTGATGATTAAAAGCTTTTTAATATGGACTTTTACATTAGCAGTATGTTTGTTGGTTGTGGGTTTTCCACTAGTTGTCTTGATGGCTACGGTCGGATGTCTGTTGTCGATTATCTTGCAATCTGTGATGCCTGTTAGTGCGGTTTTGCTTGTAGCAGGCGCTCTAATAATGTTTAATGTCATGGCAGTTGTATTGGCTGCGGGTGTGCTAACTGTTAAGGGAGTTCATCCTAGTGAAGTTAAATGGTTAAGCTGGCTGCATGGAGAGGCAGACCAAATGCAGGCTACTGTTTACGCTGCTTGCCCTCTAACTTGTGAGATTAAATAGTTATTACAGGTTAATTAGACAAACAGTGCGTCTGCCCGGTTAAGCCGGGTTTTTTCATGGTTTTTATAATTTGAACTTTTAAATAGTCATTACAGGTTCATTAGACAAACAATGCATTTGCCCGGTTAAGCCGGGTTTTTTTATATCTTGTGTGATTTATCCATTAATATTTATGGTTTATGTGAGGATTGACCGCCGACTATTGACCATAGACCATTGACTATAGACCATTGACTATAGATGGCAAATTACAGATGACTAATGAGTAATCAAAAACGCGTTTGCATTATCTTAGGTACTCGCCCGGAAGCGATTAAACTCGCTCCAGTAATTCAAGTTTTCCAGAAGTCTTCAAAATTTCAGTTGCAAGTAATTCTAACTGGACAGCATCGGGAGATGGTTGAGCAAGTTATGCAACTGTTTAATATCAAGTCGGATTATAACTTGGAAATTATGCAGGTTCAGCAATCTCTAAATGATATTACTTGCCGTAGTTTACAAGGATTAGAAGCATTATTTAAGGCGGAAAAGCCAGATTTCGTAATCGTGCAGGGAGATACTACCACTGCTTTTGCCGCAGCTTTGGCAGCTTTTTATCAAAAAATTCCTATTGGTCATGTAGAAGCAGGGTTAAGAACTGATGATATCTTCAATCCTTACCCAGAAGAAGCTAATCGACGGTTAATTTCTCAAATTACTCAGTTGCACTTTGCACCGACTCCTTGGGCTGTGGAAAATTTGCATCGTTCTGGTGTTTTGGGTGAAATTCACATGACAGGTAACACTGTAATTGATGCATTGTTAAATGTCGCTGCAACCCAAGTAGTTTGCAATGTCCCAGGCTTAAACTGGGAATCATATCGGATTTTGTTAGCAACAGTTCATCGTCGGGAGAATTGGGGAGAACCTCTGTTAGCGATCGCTCAGGGCTTTTTACAAATTTTAGACAAGTTTCCTGATACAGCTTTGCTCTTACCATTGCACCGCAATCCGACAGTGCGAGTCCCGTTGCAGGAACTTTTAGGGAATCATCCCCGAATTTTCTTGACAGATCCTCTAGATTATGGGGAATTGGTGGGAGCAATTGGGCGATCGCATCTTTTGCTGACTGACTCTGGTGGCTTGCAAGAAGAAGCCCCCAGCTTGGGAAAACCAGTACTAGTTTTGAGAGACACCACCGAAAGACCAGAGGCTGTTGTAGCTGGTACAGCCAAACTTGTCGGCACTACAACTGAGAACATTTTTGTAGCCGCTGCTGAGTTACTCAGTGACTCAGATGCTTATGAAGCAATGGCAAACGCAATCAATCCCTTTGGGGATGGTCATGCAGCAGAGCGCATTTTGCAGATTGTACAAAATTACATTCATGGGTAAGGAAGTTCGTAGTAAGGACTAAAGTCCTTATTTTCTAAACACTAAAGTGCTTACTACAAACCCTCAAAACTAGGTTGGTCATTGTACTAGCGTTTACCGAACCACGAGATTTTCCAAGGGTGGCTTCTGGCTAAATACCCAGAGATGCTCGAGTTTCGGGGCCTACAACACCATCTACAAGTAGACCTTTACTTTCCTGAAAGCTTCGGACTCGGCTAACAGTTTCTTGACCGTAAATTCCATCAACCCTGAGATTACCTAAAGCTGTTTGCAGGTCTCTGACAAGCTGACCTTTAGAACCAGGGGTAAGAATCACCGAACCACCAACACCACCGGGTCTAGTCACAGGACGATTGTTCGGTCTATTACCAATCCATCGGGCAAAAACGTATCTACCTGTAGAAAGTCTGGCAAAACCGTTTTCATATCTTTCAATTGCTGGAAGTGTTGCGCCATTTGGTACACAGTCCACATAAGAGTAGTTGGTACTTGGGCCTGAACGGACACGTAAACAATTGCCGTTAGTCTTTACATACGCAGCCGAACTCACTTGAATTTGGGTTACAGCAGCAAATAATACACCGACACCAGCTAAAGTTAACCAAGCGGAAGATTTAAGCAGTTTTTTCCAATTGAATTGAGGTTGAGGAAGATGATACTTAGTGTTTCCAGATGCCTCTTCTTGAGCAATAAACATCTGGGAATAAGCAAGATATTCCATAATGCACTCCTTGATATGAAAAAATGAGTACTCGCAGAGAATTACTTGATCCTTCTCTGTATTTATTCTTAGTATATTTTATATCACTGTGCTTTCAAAGTTTTTTATTGATAGCGAAATTAATAAAAAATAAAATTAGTCAAAAGATTCCTGAAAAAATGCGATGTCTACGACGAGCTAACCCGTCGTAGACATCGCATTTTGAAAATAAATAAAATTTAGTTAAAGCTTTTTTACTTACTGGCTTGTCCCTGGTTGCATCTAATATATGTCAAACGTATTGTTCGGTTCTAGTTAAAGTAGCAACCATAGAAGTTAACTCGTCTAAGTCTATCGGCTTGCATTGATATATATCATAACCTGCTAATAATGCACGTTTGCGATCGTCCTCGAAAGTAGATGCCGACAGAGCAATCGCTGGAATCTTTCTACCTCGCTTTGCTTCCAAATTTTTGACCTTCAAAAGCAGTGAGTAGCCATCTTCATCAGGTAAGCAAATGTCACTAATTAGGATATCTGGTTTAAAAGATGATATTATTTTTAGAGCTTCGTCTGCTGAAGCAGCTGCAATCACCTCTGATCCCTCTAATTCAAAGAGGAAGGTAAGTAATATTCTCGTATCAGAGTCATCATCAACGATGAGCAATCGCAGACCTTGAAAAGACATCGATTGATTAGACATTATTCTCACCGCTATCTAGCTCAAAGAATTTAAGTAGCATTACATCAAAAGACATGTATTTGTAAATACCATTTGATGCATACTTTATTAATCTTAATGGAACTTATTAGTAAGCGTCTGTGCGGTTTCGGACATAGTAACTTAAAATGATTCATTGGCCGCACCTTGGCTGATTGCCCAGCAACTGAGCAAATTCGTTTTGGATGACGCGATAACACTCGCAGGAAGTTGCTGACAAATCCTCTCGTTTCAGGATGCTAATATGACCACGCTGGTAGCGAATCATTCCGGCTCGACTGAGGGTGCTAGCCGCTACTGTCACACCGGAGCGCTGTACACCCAGCATCTGTGCGATAAATTCTTGCGTGAGCAGAAAATCCTCTGATTCCAAACGGTCAGAGACTGTGAGAAGCCAGCGAGCCAGCCGCTCCTCTAGGGTATGAAGACGGTTGCAGGCACATCCTTGTGTAAGTTCGGTATATATAGCTCGTACATAGCGCAGCAGCAGCTTTTGAATAGCTCCACCACGATCGAACTCGGTTCTAAGTACATCTGCATCCATCTGCATAGCAGCGCCCGCAACCTGCACAAACCCTTTTGTGGTTGTTGTGTACCCTCCTAAAATTACTGGGATACCTACCATGCCTTCACTGCTCACTATTCCAACTTCCACCATCGATCCATCTTTGATACTAGTGACTATAGAAACTACTGCGTGTTGGGGAAAATAGACGTGTGTGATCGGTTCTCCTGCTTCGTAAATGACTTGCCGAATGGAAAGCGGAACTAACTTCAGGTGCGGAACAAGACGCTCATAATCACTGGCTGGCAAAGCCGCGAGTAAGGTATTTACTTGCGCCTTAAGAATATTTTGGCTCACTGAACATTAAAAGATAAATTTCCTCAAAATACTTTAAATCAAGTTACTTTTGCGGGTCTGTTCGGTTTCGCACACATAAATCAAAAAAATTTTCTGGCTCGGTTAATCGGCTTTTTGCCCAGTAATCGAGCAAATTCGTTTTGTATGACCCGATAACACTCGCAGGAAGTTGCTGACAAATCCTCTCGGTTGAGGATGCTAATGTGACCACGTTGGTAGGTGATCATTCCGGCTCGGCTGAGGGTGCTAGCCGCTACTGTGACGCCGGAACGACGTACACCTAGCATCTGGGCGATAAATTCTTGCGTGAGTGGAAAATCTTCTAATTCCAGACGCTCAGAGACTGTCATTAGCCAGCGAGCCAGCCGTTCCTCCAGTATATGGAGACGGTTGCAGGCAACTCCTTGCGCCAGTTCAGAGTATACAGCTTGTACGTAGCACAGCAGCAGGGTTTGAATAGCTCCGCCCCGATTGAACTCGGCTCTAAGTACATCTGCATCCATCTGCATAGCAGCGCCAGAAATCTGCACAAACGCTGTTGTGGTTGTGATGTTGTCTCCTAAAATTACCGGAATACCCACCATGCCTTCATTGCTTACTATCCCAACTTCCGCCGTTGAGCCATCTTCCATAGTGGTGACTATAGAAACCATTGCCTTATCAGGAAAATAGACCTGTGTGATCGGTTCGCCTGCTTCGTAAAGAATTTGCTGAACTGGGAGCGAAACTAGCTTTAGATGGGGGATAAGACGTTGATAATCACTGGCTGGCAAAGCTGCGAGCAGCTTATTTGGTGGTTGCTGAAAGAGGTTTTTATCTAATGACATTAGAAGTCACTCTCCTTAAGGTAGGTGACTCTAGAAAAGCCAACTCAGGGCACAAGGAAAGGATTTAAGGATCTGCTCCTAATGTCAAAAGGTGTATTCGCTAAAGAAACACGGGGACAATCTAAAAAAGCTTAAATGAACACACTTGTTTGAGTCTGTGCGGTTTCGTACATAGAAGCTTAAAAAAAACTTATCTTCGCCGTTTATTCGGCTTATTGCCCAATAAACGGACATATTCATCTTCTATAATCTGATAACATTCGCAGGAGGTTTTTTCTAAAGCCTCTCGATTCAGGATGTTAATCTGACCACGCTGGTAGGTGATGATTCCGGCTTCGCTCAAGATGTTAGCTGCTTCAGTGACACCAGCGCGACGTACACCTAGCATCTGTGCGATAAATTCTTGGGTAAGTGGAAATTATTCTGATTCCAGTCGGTCAGAAACTGTTAGCAGCCACCGAGCAAGCCGCCTCTCTAGCTTATGAAGACGGTTGCAGGCAGATCCTTGTGCTATTTGAGTGTATATACTTTGCACGTAGTGTAACAGCAGGCTTTGAAGCGCTGTACTCCGATTTAACTTGCTTATGAGTATATCTGTATCCATCTGCATAGCACTGTCTGAAATCTGCACAAATGCTGTTGTGGTTGTGATGTTGTCTCCTAAAATAATTCGTATACCCACCATGCCTTCATTGCTTACTATTCCAACTTCCACAGTCGAGCCATCTTCCATAGTGGTGACTATAGAAACCACTGCCTTATTAGGAAAATAGACCTGTCTGATCGGTTCGCCTGCTTCGTAAAGGACTTTCACACGTGGGAGCCAAACCAGCTTCAGATGGGGAACAAGACGTTCATAATCAGCGGCTGGCAGAACTGCTAGTAGATTATTTGCTGGTTGCTCAAGGGCATTTTTGTCTAATGACATTGAGATTCTCCTGAATATAGCTGTCTCTAGAAAAGACAACTCGTACCATAAGGAGAAAAATCAAGAATTTAATCCTAATGTGAAAAGGTGTATTTCCTAAATTTTTTTTTAATCAAAGATTGAGATTTTTACACTTATATATTTAGTATAACATAACCAAATTAGTTATTTATAATAACAAAAAAATCAAGATATATTATATAGACCAAAACTTGGTATAGGTGTCTAAAAAGTCTATCTTAAGGCTGATACAAAATAATACATATTAAGAGCCAAATATTAAATACATACCTCGATAAACAACTGTATAAGATTGTTAAATCTTGGTTTTAGCAAAGTTAATAGGATGTTGAAAAAAGTATTAGTGTCGGCTCAAATGGAATAAATCCTAATAATTGAAATTGCTAAAATTCACTGTAATTGCACTTGCGATCGCATAATTAAATGAAATTATGTTCATTAATTATATTGTTATAGATATGAGCATGCTTGGAAGCGATCGCAGCAATAAATTCCTGGTTATGCAAGTCATTAAAACCCTAAATCTTTGTCATTGCTACCAAATCTTGTTACCTCTTCCTGGTAGTTTTGGTATATTTTAATTGCCGTAAGACAAACTACATAGAACTAAGTATATTAATATGAATATTTATTAAGACTTCATTCTAGCTAGAAGAATCTTAAGATTTTTAATATACTACGGTAAACCTACCGATTTGTTGTATTATACACTTAGCCTAAAAAAGTCCATTTCACAAATACTCAATAAAAGTAAGTATTTTCTACTACATATTTAAAATTTTTATTACCCACAACTAACTTAACTTATCTGGTTAATCTATGCAATAATAAACAACTGTACTTAGTAACTACACTTTGTCTATCGACTTAAAGTAGTATATACACCAATGATTAGCTGAAAAATTTATATTGGCTTAGTGCCAAATCCAGTATTGTTTGAAGCTAATTTACTTAAAAAATAATAACGCCCTTGACAAAATGCAAAATTTCAAACAAAAATATCACTGTTAAATCGACTGAATAACAACGCAGAAAGATGAAGTATAACCAACTTGGCAAAAGTGACTTAAAAGTTTCTGAAATTTGTCTGGGTACTATGACTTATGGACAGCAAAATACTATTGAAGAAGCCCATGAGCAACTAGATTATTCTATTGCCCAAGGAGTCAACTTTATTGATGCAGCGGAGATGTACCCTGTGCCAACAAGTGGCGAAACTTATGGATTAACTGAAACTTACATTGGAGAATGGTTAAAACGTCAACAAAGAGATCAACTCATTATAGCTACTAAAATTGCTGGCCCTGGTCGAGGCTTTAAATGGGTACGTGGAGGAGCCAAAGCAATTGATCGTGATAATATCAAACAAGCCGTAGATGATAGTTTAAAAAGATTACAGACAGACTATATTGATCTGTATCAAATCCACTGGCCAGATCGCTACGTGCCAAGGTTTGGGCAAACGGTATTCGATCCGACTCAGGTGGGAGAAACGGTTCCCATTGCTGAACAACTAGCAGTTTTTGACGATCTAATTAAGGCTGGGAAAATTCGCTATATCGGTTTGAGTAACGAAACACCTTGGGGAGTTGCCCAATTTAGTAACGCTGCTAAACAATTAGGATTGCCCAAAGTTGTTTCCATTCAAAATGCTTACAACTTGCTGAATCGAGTATTTGACGGAGCCTTAGCAGAAGCAGTTTATCACGAAGAAATTGGATTACTAGCTTATAGTCCTTTAGCATTTGGCTTCTTAACTGGCAAATATCTAAACGGTAAACCAGAGAAAGCCAGAGTCACTTTATTTGAAAATTTCGGTCAGCGCTATCTTAAACCGAAAGTCAGTCAAGCCGTATCAGCTTATGTAGAAATTGCCAAGCGCCATCAATTAAGTCCAGCACATCTGGCTTTGGCATTCGTGCGGAGTCGTTGGTTTGTGCCTAGCACAATTATTGGTGCTACCACACTCGAACAACTTAAAGAGAATTTAGAAAGTGTGAATGTAGTTCTCGACAAAGACATTTTGGAAGAGTTGGATATAGTTCATGCTCAGTCGCCAAACCCAGCACCATAAACAATTAAAAATTCAAAATTCAAAATTCAAAATTAAAGACAGTTAGCCTCGTTACCAGGCTCCAGCCTGGTAACGCCTCCCTAGAGCCTCTGGCTCTCATTATCAGAGTAGAAGTAGAGATGCGCGATGCACTCTCTCCCAGTTCTTAGATTAAAAACTAGATATTTAGTAGGTAAAATATGACTTTTACAGCAACATCAGTTGACCAAAATACGATTCGTCGTCGCGGTACTGGTTTAAGAGCTTACAATCCCGAAAAAGTATTTAAAGGATACACACTTTTCACACCTCTGACAGGTCAAGGTGAAGTCTACCTTCTGAACTTGGAAGGAGAAGTAATACACCAGTGGAATCTGCCTTATCCACCAGGGTTATACGGTTATCTCTTGCCCAATGGCAACCTTTTTTATAATGGTAAGACTCCACCAGAAGAACCCCTACGTTTTGCTTTATGGGCTGCATTCAAAAGTGGCGTTGTTTTAGAAGCAGACCCCAAGGGAAATATTATCTGGGAATATAAGCATCCAGATCATCATCACGATGGACGCAGACTAGCCAATGGCAACACAATTCTACTCGCCATTGAAAAGATACCTCAGTCTTTGGTTAAGAGCATCAAAGGTGGCGTACCAGGTACAGAATCAGATGGTGATATCTATGCAGATGTGCTTTATGAGGTGACTCCACTAGGTGAAATTGTTTGGACTTGGCACGCTCACGAACACCTCGATCCAGATATATTTACGATTACACCCCAGGATCATCGACATGAATGGACTCATGGGAATACTGTGGGTGAACTCGCTGATGGCAACATTATAGTGAGCTTTCGTAATATCTCCACAGTTGTCATTGTCGATCGCAAAACTGGAGAAATCATCTGGACGCTGGGCGATGAGGTGCTAGCACAGCAGCACTTCCCGAACGAATTAGCTAACGGTAATATCTTGATTTTTGACAATGGCGCACATCGCCGTAACATTGCTCTCAATTTTTCCCGTGTGATTGAGGTGAACCGTCAAACCAAAGAAATAGTTTGGGAATACACCGACAATCCGCCCCAAAATTTCTTTAGTTCTTATATATCAGGAGCGCAACGTTTGGCCAATGGCAATACCTTAATTACAGAAGGTGCTTATGGTCGAATATTCGAGGTGACAGTTACAGGGGAAATTGTTTGGGAATACATCAATCCCCACTTTGCATCTCGGAATATTCCAGGTGAAAAATCGCCGGTAACGCGTGGAGAGCAAAATACAGTCTTCCGCGCCTTCCGTTATGCACCTGAAGAAGTGCCCTGGCTGTAGGAGTCTGTCAAGTTTAAATTGATGGGTAAGCAAGTTTGTAGTCAGGGCTTTAGTCCTTATTTTCTAAGCGCTAAAGTGCTTACTACGAACTTATGATTATTAAAAGTTTGCTTAGTGTCGAGAATTTTTTACGCTACATTCGCTTCAAAAAGATTTTGTGACACTAACAATTTAAGATTTGGGATTTTGGATGAAAATTCAATTCCCAATGCCGATTAACAAGTCCTATTTACGAAGGAACTTAAACATGGCTGAAATTAAAGTATACAGTGCAGTTGTTTGTCCTTATGCTCACCGTACCCGCTTGGTACTCCAAGAGAAAGGCATCGACTTCGATTTGATTGAGATTGATTTGCAGAATAAGCCGGAAGGGTTTACCAAAGTTTCCCCCTATGGTAAAGTGCCTGCACTAACTCATGACGATAACCGAGTTTGGGAGTCAGCGGTAATTAACGAATATCTTGATGAGGTATTTCCCAATCCACCACTGTTACCTAGCAGCCCTATTGATAGGGCACAGGCTCGTATCTGGATCGATTTTGCTAACACTCGGTTTGTTCCTGCTTTTTCTAGCCTGCTGCGGAGTTCAGATCCCGAAAAACAAGAGGAAGCTAAACAGGAACTATATAAACATCTGGAATTCATTGAAAATGAAGGTTTAGCAAAGCTTTCTAAAGAAGGCCCTTACTGGTTTGGTGAATCTATCAGTTTGGTTGATTTCACTTACTTCCCTTGGTTTGAGCGCTGGGCTGCACTGAAGCAGTATCGCGGCTTTGGAGTCCCAGAGCAATTTACCCGTCTACGCCAATGGAAACATGCTTTGAAAGAGCGTGAATCTGTGAAAGCGATCGCTCACTCTAAAGAATTCTACATTGAGCGATATGCTAAATTTGCTGCGCCTACTCTCGCTGCTGTTTAAACGTAATTCATAACTATGTTTCAAGTGGGAATTCAAACCCCACTTGAAACATAAAATTAAACTCTTTAAAATTACGAATTACCAATTACGTTAGCGTAGCGTTAGCGAGTCTGCGTTCGCTTTTAGCGTCTCGAAGAGAGCGTCATTACAACTTTACCGAAGTGAGCCGCACCTTTGAGGTAATGATAAGCCTCTCGTGCTTCAGTAAAAGGGAAAACTCGATCAATAATTGGTTTGATTTGATGCTGTTGCATTGCCTGATTCATCGCCTCAAACATTTCTCGACTGCCAACATAAATTCCCTGAACTGTTAAACTCTTAAAAAGTATTGGCATGGGGTCAATCTCATTTCCTCTACCTGATAATACGCCAATCAAACTAATACGTCCTCCAATGCGGACTGCTTGTAGCGATTTTGGCAGAGTACCTGCACCGCCTACCTCAACTACATGATCTACACCTGTGCGATTAGTTAATTGGTAAACTTGCTTTTCCCAATCTGGTGTTGTTTTGTAGTTGATTGTTTCGTCAGCACCAAGCTGTTTGGCTCGTGCCAATTTCTCATCACTGCTAGAAGTAATAATCGCTCTCGCACCATGTATCTTGGCAAACTGGAGAGCAAAAGTTGAAACTCCTCCAGTACCAAGTAATAAAACACTATCACCTGCACCAATATTGCCTTTTGTAATCAGTCCATGCCAAGCTGTGACTGCTGCACAGGGTAAAGTTGCGCCTTCAATGTAGGATAGGTAATCAGGTAATATTACTAAACCATCTTGGTGTAATAAGACATACTCAGCTAGCATTCCATCGATACCGCCTCCGAGATCGGATTTCATTTTCTCTTTGGTTAAAGAGCCATAAATCCAGTCTTGGAAGAAAATACCAGCGACGCGATCGCCTATTTTTACCCGTGTCACACCTTCCCCCACCGCCACAACTTCTCCCGCACCATCAGACATGGGAATTAACGGATATTTCTGTCCAGCACCGTAAGCTCCTTCAATAACCAGCAGATCGCGATAATTTAAGGATGTTGCTTTGACTTGAATCAGAACTTGTCCAGGTGCGGGTTTTGGTTCAGGGCGATCGACTAATCCCAGGGCATCAATCCCGGCGTTGCTTTGAATTTCGTAAGCTTTCATGGATGTCTTTGTTCTAGCTACAACTTTGGTATTGTAGCTAGGGTAAAAAAGAATCTAGAGGCGTAGCAAGTGCTACATCTCTACAAGGCTTCTGGATAACGCATATTTAATTTCACTAGTAGGATTGCCCTCATCCCCTAACCCCTTCTCCCAATATGGGAGAAGGGGAACTGGACGCTACAGAGAATCTATGAACTGGTGTACTTTTTCTAAAAGTGGCTGATATTCAATTTGCTCTGCTAACTCTTGGGCATTTTGGTAGCACGATCGCGCCATTTTTTTGCGTTTCGTGGTAGCGTAAACGCTTCCCATATTTAACAAAGTTGAAATTTCTCCGAGATTATCGCCTAGTTCTTGATAAATCATAATGGCTTGCTTGTAGAACTTCATTGCTTGGCGATGCTCTTCCAGGGTGCTGTAGGTAAAACCAATGTTATGAAGGGTTGTTGCTTCACCAGAGCGATCGCTGATTGCTCGACGTGTCAAAAGAACTTGATTGTAGAGCAATAGTGCTTGTTTCGGTTGTCCTAAATCATGATAGACAGAAGCAATATTGTTCAAGGTCGTTGCTTCTGCAAGCAAATTCTTGACAGCTCGTTGAATTGGCAGTGCTGCTTGAAAAAATTCTAGCGCTTGCTCAAACTTGCCTAAGACATTGTAGGCAAATCCAATGCCATTGAGCGTTGTTGCTTCACCAGAAAAGTCACCTAACAATCGCCGCATCCTCAAAATTTGGTGTTGTAGCAACAGTGCCCGTTTTGGTTCTCCTAAACGCGTATAAATTAGTGCGACATCATTAAGAGTAGAAACTTCACTTTGAGTATCTTGCGATCGCCTAAAGATTGGCAGTGCTTTGTCAAAATATTCCAACGCTTGCAAAAAGCGTCCAAGACGACTGTAGGTAGAACCCAGATTGCTAAGTGTAGTTGCCTCTGCTGGCGTGTTGCCAATTTCAATAGCAACCGAAAGCGCCTGATGAAAGCGCTCTAATGCTCTTTGAGGTTGCCAGCAACTGAGGTGAGCTAAACCAAGGTCGTTTAATGTATAACCTTCTCTAGCTCGGTCTGGAATTGCTCTAGCCAAGTGTAAATTTTTGGTTGCAAGATCGAGAGATTCTTGAAATTTCCCCCGTTGGTAGTAGCGGTTTGCTTCGTCACGACGTTGTTCCCATTCTTTGACTTGATTTAAAGGTTGCGTCATCTGACCTCAGTTGCATTCTGCGATAAGTAGGTAGGACATCTCTTGGGAATGAACCCCTCTTAGGTTTCCCAAATTTTAACCTTGATCTTCTATCTTTAGATATAAGACGTAAACAGATAAGTATGCTATTGTTTCATACTTAATAGGAATATTTATGAAGCAATTAATACAAATACTGTAGGGGCGCATAGCAGTGCGCCCTCAGATTCCCGACTTTTGAAATAAATCGGGAATCTTGTTGTTACATGGCTATTTTCAACTCAACCGTTGCCGCAACCACAAGGCCAGTAAAGGCAATGCCAGTTGATAACCTTGCTCGGCATTATAAATCAAACCTTTGTGCTGTAACCCAGTCAGCGCACCCTGAAGGCTTCCACCCCTTGAAAGTCCTTATGTTTAGCAGTTGGTTCGCCAATGATTCTGTGGGCTGCGGTTGTGAATCGTTTTGATCCGCCAAATTAAATTAAACAATGGCAACATTTCTGGGTAGGGGACTGATAGTTTTAAGATTGCAAAATGTAAAGGGAATCATCCAAATCTTGAGGAATATAGGGTCTGGTTGAGTCGATGGGGGATATTATTCCCCGCACCTCTCAGTTAAATCTGGGCGTGCGATTTTCACCGCACCCAGCTTCCGATGTTCTCAGCTTGCGCTTTTGCTCATGTGTTTGTAATCATGGCAACTCTCATGAATTGCTTCAAGATTCTTTTTCTTCCAGTTGGCATGATTTCCGTCGATGTGATGCAGGTGAACCCTTTCTTCATCGATGAACTTTAAGCCGCAGGAAGCACATCTATGGTTTTGCTTCTTAAGAGCAATAGAGGTTTCGCCGAAATAGAGCTTACTGTTACGTTCGCTCCAGTAGGCTATATCTCCGTCATAGGGGGATTTGGTTCCTTTAACCATGACATGTTTATTTTCGGAGTAAGGAACTGCTGGGAATGCTTTATCTAGTAATTTCTTGCTAGAGTAGCGGGTTTGCTTGGTTTCGTTGTTGAATACCGTGTAAGCTCTTTTTTGGATGTGGTATAACGAGTTTCTTGACCCGTCCATCTTGCAGAACTTATGGTAATTTCTCCAGCCTCTAATTACCGGGGCTAATTTCTCAGCCTTTGTGTTAGCACCATAATTCGAGTTGTTAACGATGTGTTTTACTTTCTTACGGAGTGCTTTGAAATTGTCCACTGAGGGAGTGCATCTAAACTTTCCGTTTTTCTGGATTTTAGAGTGCCAGCCTATGAAATCAAACCCATCTGTCGCAGCGGTAACTTTGGTTTTCTTTTGGCTTACATTCATTCCGCGTTTGCGGAGGAACTTGCTGATTCTTTCAAGTATCTCTGTCGCATCATCTTCGGGTCGGAGTATAATAGACCTCTTGCAAAAAAGTTTTGTGGTAGATTAGTAGATTAAAAAATTTCCAAC
>NZ_JABXKL010000048.1 GCF_017114995.1 Nostoc sp. NMS9
TTTAACTATTGAGCTTTAGCCACTTGACAAGTTTCTATTTTTCTTAACTTGACACCAATGGCAAGATGCCCACCCCACAAGATGTATTTAAGACAGAATAAAACTGCTGTAAGTTTTTCTAGTAGGGCTGGTGAGTGTGGAAAGAGAAAAAGCGATCGCTACCTTTCCGAAATACCTTCGTGCTACACTGTAGTCAATATCAAACCTCTTCACAACTCCAATGAAATAGCTGAAATGAAGTAGTACCAAGCACCTGTTGCGCCCAAGCAACAAATGTCAACAAAGAATAAACGCAACTAGTTTGACAGGGTTACTTCACAAGTCATGCACTAAATATATTGTCATCACTCCTATCTACATTAAACCGCTTCCTAACTGTCTGCGGCTGAGTTTATTTTGTGTCTAATCTACCCGTAATTTTTGGAGATACGCGGGTGGAAGTTTGCGAATTGAGGTTTGAGAAGAATGCCGAAAAAATCAATATTGTTAGCTGAGAATTTAGCCTACGAACTCAGCGTAGATAGAACTTTGTTTCAAGGAGTTCATGTGAATATCGAAGCAGGCGATCGCATCGCTTTAGTTGGTCGCAACGGTGTAGGGAAATCAACCCTTTTCAAGATATTTGCAGGTAAAATTAACCCATGTGCGGGTTCAGTTTGGTGTAATGGTATTGTCTATTATTTGCCACAAATCAGCACTATCAGACAAGAAATTACAGCAAATACAATAGTTAATTTTTTGATTTCTATCTCTGATGAGTGGTGGAAGATTGAGGATATTTTGCAAACACAATTCCATACCAAAGTTGACTTATCTTTACCAATTGCTAACTTGAGTGGTGGAGAACTTACTAAACTGTTTTTGGCGATCGGTTTAGCTCAAGAGCCAAACTTGTTATTGCTCGATGAGCCAACTAATCACATGGATTTGCAAGCATTAGAAAGCTTAAGACAGTTTCTTTTGAATTTCACAGGTGCTTATGTAATTGTCTCTCACAAGCCTTTTTTCTTAGACCAAGTAACAGAAGTTACGTGGGAACTTACACCTGTTGGCGTGAAAATATATGGCGGTAATTTCTCGCACTATCGAGAACAGAAAGAAATAGAGTTAGAGGCAGCATTGCGATCGCACGAAGCCGCCAGAAAGGAACTCAAACGTACCCAAGCCACAGCTATGCAAGAACAGCAACGCGCAGCCCAATCTAGTCGCAACGGTCGCGCCAAGTTTCTGAATGGTAGTATTGATAGAATGGCAGCAGGACTGATTAAAACCAAAGCTGAGGTGTCTACCGGAACAGCGAAAAAGAAACATGAAGCAGCAGTAGCAAAGACTAATCAAAAGGTTGCAGAGACGAAGGTCAAAACTACCAAAGTAACAAGTATTCAGCTAGAAGAAAAAAATCAAAAGCGCCGAAATCTAATTAATATCGAGGGTGCGAATCTTAGGATATCAGAGCGTCTATTAATTCAAAATATTCAACTGCATATATCATCTGGCGATCGCATAGCCATTATCGGCGCAAACGGTTCTGGTAAATCGAGTTTGGTCAAAGCAATTTTGGGAATGGAAAACCAAACAGTGGTTTTGGAGTCAGGTGAAGTTTTGCTTGCACCCACAATTAAAGCTGTATATCTCGATCAAACCTATGAATTGGTAAATCGCCAATACACACTTTTGGAAAATATGCAAGCTGCCAATCCTCATCTCAGCTATCAGCTTTTGCGTCAACAGTTGGGACACTTCCTCTTTAAATATGATCGTGTTCACAAAAGCGCTTCCATACTGAGTGGGGGTGAATTGGCAAGATTAGCGATTGCTATGATCAGTATCTCAGAAATCGATTTACTAATTCTTGATGAGCCAACTAATAACCTGGATATTGAAACTGTTGAACAAATGGTAGTAGGTATCAATGATTACCAAGGAGCGCTTTGGGTAATTTCCCACGATATCGATTTTCTCAGTCGGATTAACATTACCCAAGGTTTCAAGTTGAGGGAACAAACTTTGCAAATGACAACTTATTTACCGAGTACACCAGAGCAATATTATCGAGAGTTGCTGGAATGTGATAAATAAAGCGATCGCCTTATGTAAATTTCTAGCTCAACAACAGAAGCCGCAAAGCATACAGGCAAGTTATAATTCTCTTGCGGATCAACGTAACAAAAATTTATGAGTAACCCCCTTGTGCAAGCCTTTTTCGTAGGCAGAGCAGTAGCTGAAGTAGTTAATGAGCGTTTAGAGGTCGCCTTGACCGATGCTTTGAGCGATCTGGGCAAATTTGATGCAGAAGCTAGAGAGCAGTTGCGCCAGTTTACAGAAGAAGTCCTAGAGCGGGCAAATCGGGCAGCAGAAGCAGCTAATGCCAGTCAAGCTACCGCAGGTACTGGGCAAACCAGTTCTGATTCAGGTGACTTGCAAGCAGAGATTGATGAATTACGAGCCGAAATTGCCCTGTTACGAACAGAATTGCAACATTATCGTAGAGCTTCTGCATAAATTTTAGTCATTAGTCATTGGTCATTGGTCAAAAATTATGTACAAATGACAAAAGACAAATGACAAAGGACATTTAAGAAAAAAATAGTTTAGGAATCAGAGTGTCTTTTCTTCCAAGTGATTCGGTCGCAAACCAACGGTACACTAAAGTATATGGAACAAGGTTATTCAGAGAAGGCATACCGTTGGAATCGGGAAAAATACTCTAGCAAACGGCGTTTTGTGGACATTTGGTCTTTTGTCTTGACCTTATTGTTCAAACTTTGGCTATACAACAAATCTTGGAGTTATCCGGGAGGTGTGACTGATGTAAAGCAAGCTACAAGACGCAAAACCCAAGCGGTTTGGATTCGCAATACTCTACTGGATTTAGGACCAACCTTCATCAAAGTTGGGCAACTGTTTTCTACCCGTGCTGATATATTCCCTGGTGAATATGTAGAAGAACTAGCCAAGTTACAAGACAAAGTACCCGCATTTAGTTATGAGCAAGTAGAAGCGATCGTTGAGAAAGAACTAGGCAAGAAAATTCCTGAACTCTTCCATAATTTTGAACCTATTCCCTTAGCTGCTGCTAGCTTGGGGCAAGTACACAAAGCTGTGCTACATACTGGGGAATCGGTTGTTGTCAAGGTGCAACGTCCTGGACTAAAGAAATTATTTGAAATAGATTTACAGATTCTCAAGGGAATTACCCGCTACTTTCAAAGCCATCCCAAATGGGGACGGGGACGAGATTGGTTGGGTATTTATGAAGAATGTTGTCGCATTCTTTGGGAAGAAATTGATTATCTTAACGAAGGTCGTAACGCCGATACTTTTCGCCGGAACTTTCGCGGCTACGATTGGGTGAACGTCCCCAGAATATACTGGCGTTACGCTACTTCCAGAGTGTTGACTCTAGAATATCTCCCCGGAATTAAAATTAGCCAATACGAAGCTTTAGAAGCAGCAGGTTTAGATCGAAAGGCGATCGCTCGTCAAGGCGCTCAAGCCTACTTACTACAATTACTCAATAGTGGCTTTTTCCACGCCGATCCTCACCCAGGCAATATTGCTGTTAGTGCAAATGGTGCTCTAATATTCTACGATTTCGGCATGATGGGGCGGATTAAGTCCAACGTCCGCGAAGGACTGATGCAAACACTGTTTGGCATTGCTCAAAAAGATGGCGATCGCGTTGTGCAATCTCTGATAGATTTAGGTGCGATCGCCCCAACTGATGATATGGGGCCAGTGCGGCGTTCCGTCCAGTATATGCTGGACAATTTTATGGATAAGCCTTTTGAGAACCAATCAGTTGCGGCAATCAGTGACGACCTTTACGAAATAGCTTATAATCAGCCATTTAGATTTCCAGCAACTTTCACTTTCGTGATGCGAGCTTTTTCTACCCTAGAAGGAGTAGGCAAAGGCTTAGATCCAGAGTTTAACTTTATGGAAGTTGCCAAACCGTATGCAATGCAACTTATGACCGATATGAATGGTTCTGAGGGGAATAGCTTTCTGAACGAATTAAGTCGCCAAGCAGCTCAGGTAAGTAGTACCGCCTTTGGTCTACCACGTAGATTAGAGGATACACTAGAGAAGCTAGAGCAGGGAGATATGCGCTTGCGCGTTCGGTCTATAGAAACCGAACGCCTGCTGCGGCGACAGAGCAGTATTCAGCTCTCAATAAGCTATGCTCTGTTAATCAGCGGTTTCACGCTTTCAGCTACTATTTTAGTGGTTAAGGATTATGTATGGTTGGCACTGCTGCCTGGTTTAATTGCAGCGGCGCTTTCAGCGATCATGATCCGATTACTTTTACGCCTCGACCGTTACGATCGCACGTATTAATTGTTGCAAAAAATTATGAAACTTAATTTCACGGGTTTTAGCGATCCGGGACTTATTCGTTCTAATAATCAGGATGCTTACTATATAGACCCAGAAGGACGATTTTTCGTTGTTGCCGATGGTATGGGTGGTCATGCCGGAGGTGAAGAGGCAAGTCGCATTGCCACTGGAGAAATTCAGGCGTATTTGGTAGCAAATTGGGAAACTTCTAAGTCTTCTCAAGAATTACTAGAGCAAGCTTTGTGGGGTGCCAATGAAGCGATTTTGCAGGATCAGCAAAATCATCCCGAACGCGCCGATATGGGGACAACTGTTGTAGCAGTGATTTTTCGCTCCCCAGAGTCGCCTTGGTGCGCTCATGTTGGCGATTCGCGGCTGTATCGCTTCCGAGAGTCGCACCTAGAACAAGTAACGGAAGACCACACTTGGGTAGCACGAGCAATCAAAATCGGTGACATCACCTTAGATGAAGCACGATTACATCCTTTTCGCCATGTATTATCGCGCTGTTTGGGGCGCGAAGACTTGCATCAAATTGATGTGCAACCACTAGATGTAAAAATTGGCGATCGCTTGCTCTTATGTAGTGATGGTCTTACAGAAGAACTTGTCGAGCAGAAGATTGCTAACTGCCTCCAAGCTAGTGCTTGGCTTGATAAAGCCGCCATCTCTCTTGTTGAGGCTGCCAAAGAGCATGGAGGGCACGATAACATCACAGTTGTCATCGTCTCGCTTGAAGAAAATAGTCATTAGTCATTAGTCAATGCTTAGTAACTGTAAACAAATGACAAAGGACATAGACGCGCCAGCGGCTACTCTTCGAGAACGCCAAGGGCGAACCCGCAGGGTAGGACAAATAACTAATCCGGTAAATATACTCAGTAATTTGTTCAGCATGAGCATTTTTCCTTTTTACAATTTGATACAAATATTTTTAGCCTCTAAAATGACCTAAAGAGACTAAATTTGTATAAATTGGTAAATTGACATCTTGCACGTAATAAGGTAATGCGACTATAATTCACGCTTATTACCATTAATTCTCCAACCTCCTTAGAAATCTCCACCCTCCGAAGCTTGCTCCACGCTTGGGGAGACAGCATCTTAGGCTTTTTAGACACAAAGACTAAGACGGGTTTTGCATAGCACCAAATATTCTCTTTAAAGGAGATTTGTGCAAAGCATGAAGGAACTAGGGAGGTAGTTATACCTATCTAAGACCAAATAGAGCTTATTTTCCGGAATATGGTTCAGCTGACTTGGGTGGTATATCAGTAGGATTAGGTGCAAGATATCAGAGCAGAAAAAGTCCACACTTTGGATGTGGGCAATCTGTCAAACAATTGTTATCTTTCGTAATACGGAGGAACAAATGTTGGACAGATATGAGTCCAAATATTATCCCATTTGGACTTCTGTGAGCGATATCACCTTTACGCGTTGTTTTTTCGGAGTAATTAATTATGAGTCAACCAATGAAACTATCCTTGGAACAGCAATTCAGCATCTGCTCATTTGCTACTCAGGTGCAGAATATGAGCCACGATCAAGCTAAAGATTTTTTAGTCAAGCTCTATGAGCAAATGGTCGTGCGCGAGGCAACTTATCAAGAGCTTCTTAAGCACCAGTGGGGCTTAGATTCCGGTTCCACTATGGCATAGAGTCGTTCTAATGTCGCAGTGGGCGACCTCCTTCTCTTGCTTGGTTCCAAGGAGGAAAAGAGCTGGGGATGTCGGGGCGTCAACTTCGATAAGTAATTCCACAAGATGGCGCAAAAGTTTAATTCACGAAATTAACTAAGAATGAGTAAACATTGTCTACGCCATATCTGCTGGAGTCTAGACTAACTTTAGCATTGCAGGCTAAATCCGTTGTTTGCTTTAGCCAAACTTCTTGTTGTTTCGTCTAGTGTGAGAATCACACCTGGATATCTTTACAATCCACTGGAATATTTGCACAGGAAGATTCAGAGATAATTTGAATACCACTGCTTTAGCAGCTAGCGATTTCACTCTTTATACATATAACTAGAACTTACATCTTTATATATATTTTGTTTATAAAACGTTACATTGTTTGAGCGACCACCTTTTAGTTCCATATAAAACACGTAACATTAACAAACTATGCCTAGCTGGAAAGATCGTATGGAGAATCTGTATCAATACTTTCCAGTTTTGTTATAATTTGGGGCTTAATCTTTTCGTACTCGTTTTTGAGTAAACTTTTACTGATTTGCGGGTCGGCAGAGGACATCAACGTATTGCTCATTGCGACCCACTCTTGCAGTCGTTGCCGCTGGGCAGAAGCGACGCTGGAAAGTAAGATGTGGGTACAGGGATTTGGTGCTTCTCGTGCAAAGAATAAGAGGCGGTAGTAACCTGTGTGCTGTAGCAACCGGGCAATTTCTTGACCAAGGCTGGTTTTGAGATCGAGGTAATAAGGCAACCATTTAGCGCCATGCTTGCGATTGTAGATGACAGTAATCCATAGCAGCATGGGATGAGGGATAGAGATGAACAGAAATTGGTTATAGCGGGTACAGAGTAAGCGTTTTTGAATTTCCTCTTGCGGTAGCATCACCCACAAAGCTGGTAAAACCTCTCCATTGGTATGAATGGGCTGGGGAAACACAATATCGGCAATTGGTTTATTTTGGGGCCAGGAAATGGCACGAGCAATTTCATCATTTGACCAAGATACCCGCAAATCGGCTTTGGTCTTTTGTTCAACCTCAGTGCTAGCTGTAGTAGTGGGAACTAGGGCACGGCCGGCTTGCTGAATTTTGCGTGTATGCTCAGGCTTTTCTAAAGATGCTAAAACTCTGAGGATTTCAGTAATACTTTGGGGGCGATCGCGTGCTACTTTAGCTAGACAACTCATCACTAAATTTTCGATTTCTTTTGGTAGTTCCAATCCCGGAGCAACCTCAGCAAAAGAACGTGGTTTTTGATAGTGATGTGTTTTATACCACGCACCAAAAGAGTGAGTTGGTGCCACCAGTGGCATTTTGCCTGTGAGCATCTCAAACATCATGACGCCCAAACTATAAATATCAGCACGGTTGTCTAATTCCTTACCCTCCATCTGTTCGGGAGAAGAATAAGCCAATGTCCCCAAATAAAATTTTGTATGGTCGCCATCTGACTGTAATAACTTAGCAATACCAAAATCTAGAACCTTGACCAATTCTCCAAAACTCGGATCTTGAATCACCAGCATATTGCTTGGCTTAACATCACGATGGATAATTGGGCAAATAGTGCCATCAACCGGGATGCCATCATGGGCACACTGTAACCCCAGGCTGAGTTGACGCGTCATACTGAGGAATCTTGGTAAAGGTAATCGTTGCTTGCGAATAATATTGTTCAGGCTTTGTCCTTGTAAGTATTCCATGACGTAGAAGGGGATGTTATTGTCATCTACGCCATAGTCCATAACTCGGACAATATGGATACTTTTTTGCCCCAGTAAAGCACAGGTTTTTGCTTCTCGCTCAAAGCGGTCTTGCAATCGCATCTTTTCATTTTGGATTGATAGAGCTAGAAACTTAACCGCAACAGGTACACCTCCCAACAATGTATCTTTAGCACGATAAACCCGACCCATTGCTCCAGTACCGATTAACTCTTGGAGTTGGTAGCGTTTGCTGAGTAAGCGACCAATGTTGGGGTCTGACATAGAAAATTCGACTCCAAAAGCAGGTTGTAAGTGTTTAGGAGGACAAGTGCATTCAAACTTATATCTGATGATTGCGCCTAGAAATGACTTTTTATGCTCGTACTGCAAGACAGAAATGGAAGTCAAAAGGCAAAAAGCTTATAAGCTAGGCTTTTGTGCGATTTCCAATCGTTGGTCTATTTACGCGGTGCTGTACTAGCTTTTTCAGTCCTCTTTCAGAAGATTGAAACCACGATTTGACCGTTTGCAACAGAGACGGTTATTGCAACTGGTGCAACATACTAAATCAAACAAGCATAAAGAGTAGATTTATAATGACGCTTTGTACCATTTTGCACTTTAATTGTGGTGTAGTTTTAGTTTGCCCAATTTTGACTAATGCGCTATCACTCTTGGTGTCTCCCCAACTCTTGGAGACGTTGCTTCGTGTTGGGAGAAGACGGTACACTTTGGCTACACGAAACTCTACCTGCCTTTGTAGGTTAACAAACCCTTAACTTCGCATTAGTGTACGGAGGTAGACTTTGTTTGTGTAATAGCGAATTATATTCGCCCAATACTTTTAAAACATTTTTTGATTACCTAAAAGATTTTTAATTTTCAGGCTCATTCTTACATAGTAAGAATGCATCATTTATTGATAAAACTGTGATAGCCTAAGTGGTAGTTTTTCGTTTTCCCTGTTGGTTAGGATATATATCAAAACTTGATTTATTATTCATCACATAGTATTGAATTCGACGTTCGACAATACTATTAAATCGGGACATAAAATCATAAAAGAAGCCCGGATATTCCCTGATTTCTGTGAATGCTGTTAACCATTTTCCTTGTTTTATAGGTTCTACAACTTGAAGGTAAGCTAGATTTTTCTTATAGACTGAGAGATTATAAGATAGAGCACGCATTAGAGCAGGATTTTTTTTCACAACGTCTTGTTGCATGAAATATTTAGCAGCTTTGCAAGATTGATCTAGACGTGGTAATTGGCTTTGATATACAAGAGAACCAGGGCGTGAACGGTAGAAATAATAGGGTTTTGGTTCAATAAAAAACCTAGCTCCTCTAATTAAGCATTTCATATCAAGCCAAAAATCTTGACCCATCCTGATTTCATCATCGTACTCAATGCCGTGCTTAACCAAAAATTCTCGTTTGAATAGAGGCTTGCTTAAGCCAAGATGCAATCCTGGTTCCCCAAAGACATCAGTTTCTACAAAATAAACGATATCAATTTGGAGAATTTTATCTATACATTCTCCACTTTCTTGAATCAATGTACTCCAAGGAGATGTTGCACCGTCTTTGATAAAATAAACATCATCAGCAATCATGTCTGCATTTGTTTTATTTGCCAGAGACACAAGCTTGGACAATCTTTCGGGAGCATACCAATCATCTGAATCAAGTACAGCAATCCATTCTCCTCGGGCTGCTCTAAAGGCGCGATTACGTGCAGCCGCTGCTCCAAGATTTTGCTGATTAACTATCACTTTGAGACGTTGATCAGTGAAACTTTTAGCGACTTCTACAGTTTTATCACTTGAGCCATCATCGACCATGATAACTTCAATGTCAGTGAGTGTTTGCTCTAAGGCTGACTCTATTGCCTTCCCAATATAAGTTTCAGTATTGTAAGCAGGGATAATAACGGAGACTTTAGGATTCACGAAACTGAACTCCTGACTACGCGGTTAGGTAAAATACTAAAATCCTGACAATAATTTGCTCGTTTCTTTTTTACTATACAACTCAGTAGGTTAGTGAGAATAAACGATGAGTGGTTAAAGTTGGGCAGGAGATATTAGGCGTTGGGAAACCAGTACGTTGCCAGAGTTTTTTTGAACAGCGGTTTTTGGCTTAGAATAACAGCAAAGCGGTGGCAATGCTGCTTTTAGGTTGACTGACGCTCTAGGCTAGCTTCCATTGTGTTAGTTAAAAAATGGCCAGCCAAAATCCCACTACTGAGGTAATATGTATCTTGCGAAATCCGGTGTAGGGTTTCAAAGCCACTACGACGCTGACGATCGCCTAGTACCCAGTAACGCTGTACGATAGTATCCAGACCAATCCAGCCTTCGCCTTCAACCTGCCCCAAAATATTATGTTGTAGTAAAAAAGTATACTGACGCTCTCCATCATGCAACCGCCCCTTATATTGCAGAGAGATTTCAGAGCGATCGCTACCTGGGAATATCAGTTTTGTGGCCATAGTGAACCAGTTATCTCGATTCCAAGCTACCAAGGTCATACCCTTGACGCTAATTGGCATACCATTGCGTTCCAGCCAATTTCCTTCCATTGCCCAGCGTCCTGGTTCCAATAAAAAAGTATGAGCCACCTTTTATTCCCTGTCTTGCTCGAGTGCCGCCAAGACTACAGTTATAGCAGTAATGAGTTAGGAGTAGAGACGCGATTAATCGCGTCTGTACAGGAGTGCTGAGTTATGAGTGAAGAATGAAGAAATTTTTTATCTTGTTTATTGTTCCTGACTCAGCATTCAGGATTGACCTTGGTGAATTTCTCCCAAAAGTACTTCTTGAGGCGCACCTGTGGCAGTAGGTAGGTTGCCAGGAATACCCAAATGTCGCCAGTAGGCTAAAACTGCGAAAGCGATCGCTTCTTTAAAATCTGCACTCAAGCCGACTTCATCTGTAGTCCAGACTGGTATGGATGCCAACAATAACTGTAATCTTTGTTTCAAATAGAGATTGCGACTACCACCACCACATAATAATACCCGTTGTGGCATTTCTGGCAAAAAAGTGCGGTAACTGTGAACAATTGAAGTAGCTGTAAGTTCTGTAAGAGTTGCCAGTACGTCAGCAGGATTGAGTTGGTATGCTTGAGCATCTTTTAAACACTGATGCAGGTAAGTCACACCAAATAATTCGCGTCCAGTGGATTTGGGTGGCGGTAGATGAAAGTAGTCTTGGTTGAGCCATTGTTCTACTAAAGGATGGCAAGGAGTACCACTCGCTGCCCAATTGCCATCTTCATCATAAGTTTTAGCACCAGCACTTAAATGCTCCACTGCTATATCTAACAGACTATTTCCTGGGCCAGTATCCCAAGCACGAATTTTTGAGAGCCAGTCTCCATGCTGAGGCGGAATATAAGCAACATTGCCAATACCACCAATGTTTTGAATACAACGCCCCTCCTGGGGATGACTGAGTAAATAAGCATCGACTCTGGGCACGAGAGGCGCACCATGACCACCTATAGCAATATCAGCAACACGGAAATTGCTCACAGTTGCAATGTTTGTAAGATGGGCAATTAATGCACCGCGCCCTAGTTGAAGACTGTAACCCAAGGAAATGCCCAGTGCTGTTAGCGGATAGCTAGAGTTTAGCCCGTGGGTAGTGAGCATTTCTCTCCCCCTGCTCCCCTGCTCCCCTGCTCCCCCTGCTCCCTCTTTAGGTGGTCGATGATAAACAGTCTGACCGTGGGAGCCAATGAGAGTGGCTGGCTGATGACCAATTTGAATATTTTGGGCGGCTTGAGCAAACACTTGAGCGATCGCATCATCTATTTCTGCTAATTCTGCCATGGAGATGGCAACGCCTGCACCAACTGCTAATATTCTTTCTCTGAGTTCCGCTGGATAAGGATATGTTGCCCCGGCTAGCAACTCAACTTTGAGATCCAATTCTGTACCGGAAATCTCTACCAACGCAGCGTCTATGCCATCTACGGATGTGCCACTAATTAAACCGATAACGCGAGTAGGGACAACAGCTTTTTCAGTTGGATGCATCGATCGAGATTCTTTTGTTGATTGCAATAGTTTAGTTTAATTCATGTTACTAGCTATGTCAAAACACTCAGGTTGCATAGTTGACTACAGAAGTAAAAGTAAATAGAGCAAAGGAAGAATGTCAAAACCAATAGCAATGGCCGCGAATCTATTTCTATTTATCAGCAAACAAGGAATTTCAAACAGTTTTCTTTGTTATCTTGATTGATCCTTAATCAGAACAACATCCGAAAATACCAATTCTTGATATATACGAGCTAACTTTACAACTTTTTTATCTTCAGATAAAGAACAGATCCTCTATCCCCTTTTTCGGCAAGTGAAAGTACTTATTTTTGTTCCAAAATCAAGCAAGTGCTTCACCAAATATAGCAATTTTCCAGTAAATATAAATCCAGTATTTTCATCCTATTCTTCCTGATAAAAGACATTACATAATGAACTCAAATCGCACAGCGAATTTTTCAACAATTAAAAATACAAAATCTCAAAACTATGTCTCTTACAAAAATTGCTTGTATCGCGGCTCTATCTTTATCTGCAATCTCCTCATTTATCTATGCAGGTTCTGCCCAGGCTATTTCCTTCCAAGTAACCACTGGCATTGCAGGCCCTAATGGAGAAACTGACCAAGGTGCTTTTTCTGAGTTTACTCAACTTCCCGGTACTACAACTGTTAACTTCAATAATGGTCAAGCACCAACCACTGGTTTCGCTAAGTACTCATTTGAGAACAACAGTGGAAGCAGCAGTGTAAGGTCAGATGTATGGGCACCTGCTGGAGCAAATGGTGAGGTGAATAATGGGAAGTATTTGGCAGTTTTCAACGGTGATCAAGTCACAATTAAACTTGCAAGTTCCCTCAATTATTTCGGTATTGACTGGGGAGCTATCAGTTCTGGTAACGTTTTTTCCTTCTACAATGGCGATAATCTGATCAAATCATTTACAACTGAGGATGTGAACCCGGTTGCTCCAATTCATGCGTCACAGCATGGTGGTGAAGGAAATGGCTATCTTCACTTTTACTCAGATAGTAGCAACGATATTTTCAACAAGATTGTCATTACCCAAACAGGTGGTGGTGGATTTGAAAGCGACAACCATTCTTTCCATCTAGGAACTGACAAATTTACAGGTTTTGACCCTAAGTCTGTTCCTGAGCCTAGTGTTACCTTAGGTATGCTGGCTGTAGGTGGTATGTTTCTACGCAAGCGCAAGAATGAAAAGTTGCAAAGTGTAAGGCAATCTCATTAAATATATCAATCTTAGCTCAGTAAGATTTTGTCTACACTCTACCCTTAGCCTATACAAGTATTTCAAAACTTAGTTAATATTAAATACAAATCAGGGTGAGCTTACTTAGGTAAACTCGCCCTAATCCTTTTGCCATTTATAATCGGGACTTCTTCTACGGTTAATGCTACGCGTAGCAAGCTGTAGAAAAATTTTCTTTAACTAGACTTTTTGCATGAATCAAAAGCCCTCACCCTAAATCCCTCTCCCAAGCTTGGGAGAGGGACTTTTAAATTGGCTCCCATTCTCGGAACATTGGGAGAATGGGTTGGGGGATAAGGGCAAATTTTACATTTGTGCAAGAGGTCTACTCAATACTGCTTAGAGTTTAACCGAACAGTATTGAGAGTGAACCGTAATTCTGAGTCCTAACTCCTAAATCCTCCTATAGGTTGTTGCATGAAGAAAATATACATGGATTAGTTTAGATATAATAATGACTCATTCTTTGTTGTCCTAATTGGAGAAATTAATGGGTCGCGCCAAAAAGGTTGTCCTGGCATATTCTGGCGGAGTGGATACCTCAGTTTGCATCCCCTACCTCAAGCAGGAGTGGGGTGTAGAAGAGGTAATTACCCTAGCAGCAGATTTAGGTCAGGGAGATGAATTAGAGCCAATCAGAGAAAAAGCTCTGAAATCGGGTGCAAGTGAATCCCTTGTCGCGGCTGTCAAAGACAGCTTCGTTAAAGATTACGCTTTTGGAGCGATTCAAGCCAACGCCCTTTATGAAAATCGTTATCCTCTAGGAACCGCCCTGGCTCGTCCACTGATTGCCAAGGTATTAGTAGAAACAGCCGAAAAATATGGTGCTGATGCGATCGCTCACGGTTGCACTGGCAAAGGTAACGATCAGGTTCGCTTTGATGTCTCTGTAACCGCCTTAAACCCAAACTTGAAGATCCTTGCACCAGCCAGAGAATGGGGAATGAGTCGTGAGGAAACGATCGCTTATGGGGAAAAGTTTGGTATTCCCTCACCAGTCAAAAAATCTTCTCCCTATAGTATTGACAAGAATTTGCTTGGTCGTAGTATTGAAGCTGGTTTACTCGAAGATCCATCATTTGAGCCACCAGAAGAAATTTATGAGATGACCAAAGCGATCACTCACACTCCCAACGAGCCAGAGTACATCGAAATTGGTTTCCACGGTGGTATTCCCACAACCCTCAACGGTATAGCCAAAAAGCCAGTTGAGCTAATTGAAGAACTCAATCAGGTTGTAGGAAATCATAGCATCGGCCGGATCGATATGATTGAAAACCGTCTGGTGGGGATCAAATCGCGGGAAATCTACGAATCACCCGCGATGTTGGTACTAATTCAGGCACATAGGGATTTAGAAAGCTTGACCTTAACGCCAGATGTTACCCATTACAAGCGTGGGATTGAAGAAACTTACAGCCAAATTGTTTACAACGGTTTGTGGTACAGTCCACTCAAAGTTGCACTCGATGCCTTTATTCAAAAGACACAAGAGCAAGTTTCTGGAACTGTGCGAGTGAAGTTGTTCAAGGGTAACTCTACGATAGTTGGGCGTTCTAGCGATAATTCTCTTTATACTCCCGATTTGGCAACCTACGGAGCCGAAGACAAATTTGACCACAAAGCCGCTGAAGGCTTTATCTACGTTTGGGGACTACCGACTCGCATTTGGTCAAAGCAGATTAGGGGTTAAAAGTTAAGAGTTAAGAGTTAGGAGTTAGGAGTTAAAAAAGCAAAATAGAAAAGTAAAAGTTAAAAAATTCACTTTTTACTTTACTCCTCACTCCTCACTCCTCACTGCACTAGTTTTTATGGTTGACTTACTCTTCTGCTGCACCTTTAACCTGGCGAGACTCCAGCCACAGGGGCACAAAAATTAAGGCAGCGAGAATTAATAACGCTGCGATCGCAAATTGACCCACCCAAGCAACCAATTGTTCTAAAGAGACTATTTTGCCAGCAAAAAAAGCTAATGTCACCATCAAACTAGCCCAAGCAACTGCTCCTAACAAGTTGTATAAAAAGAATTTTCTAAAGGGCATTTCAGCTATACCAGCTAGTGGTGCAGCAAAAACTCGTAACAATGCCAAAAAACGCCCAAAAAACACCCCTTTAGCAGCATTTTGACTAAATTGATCTTTAATACTCAGCAGCCGCACTTCAGAAATCCGAAATATGCTGCCAACTTTTACCAGAAAAGCCCAACCGCTAACTCTACCAATCCAATAGCCACAAGTGCCACCAATGACAGCACCCATGATTGCGTCACCGAGAACCAGCCAGAAATTTAGTTCATCGCTGCCAGCTAAAAACCCGCCCACTAAGGTCACGGTTTCACCAGGAAGGGGAATGCCTAAATTTTCTAGCAAAATTCCGAAAAAAATTGCCCAATATCCGTAATTATGAGCAACTTCCTGGATATTTTCTAGTGAAATCAGCTCTAAAGACATTCCGCACCGCCGTCTTTACAAATTTTTACTTTTACTATATCTTTGCTTGTTTTTGGGTGGGGTGTCAATCAAACTAATACATAGAGTCATTAAGTCATTAGTTTAATACTGACTAATCCATAGCTTATAGTCTATGGTAACTGTTAACTTTCAAATATTTTTGGAATTTGTACCACATGTTCATAATTTATTGAAAAAAGATTAAAAATTTTATAGGAAATTTATAAATATCCGTTTAAATTGTGAAAATTTTGTAAAAGATACGGTTGATACCGAAATTGTTAGGCGCTTATGCCTATATTGATGAAAGTTATCACAAATTATACGACATGAATACTGAAATAATCTCTCTCAACTGTAGGACTGCAATTGCCCAAATATCTGGGTAAAAGAGTCATTTCACTGTTGAAAGAGAAAAAGTATTTATGTCTTTTTCAATTTTTTGTCAAGTGTTCCAATTACCCTGTTAAATTCATGGCTTTCACACAAGAACTTCAAGTGATTTTGTTTAAACCCCAAGGAAGCATAGATTTGGAAGGCGGTAAGGCTTTGAGCGAACAGATGGCTGGAGTCGTCCCTCAAGCTTATCAACTCTGGGTTATCGACCTAGCAGAAGTTAACTTCATGGACAGCTCTGGGTTAGTTCCTTTAGTAAAAGGGTTAAAAGCTGCACGTCAGAGTGGTTGCCGCTTGGTTCTATGCAACGTACAAGCTCCTGTACGGTTGATTTTGGAACTTACCCAACTTGATACAGTGTTTGAAATTTTTCACACTTACCAAGATATTTTTACCACCGTCAAAGATAACAGTCTGGTGCTAGCAGACTAACTAATAAATCTACCTATAGAAGGATGGCGGAGTCAAGCAATATTTGCATTTTTTCACATTCTCTAAGATAACAGTCTGGTGCTAGCAGGCTGATTTTCTTTCTTGTCTAGAAAAGAATGTTGAGGGAAACTCATGGCTTTGAGCTAGGTAGTATAAATTACAGATGAATGAATCTGCTTATTGGAAGTCATCTACCTAAAGCAGTAAAGTTCAGAAATGACCAAAATTGGTCAAAGCAAATGCAACTGTTTGTGACACTCCCCAGCCTTTTAAAGACAGGGTTTTTCAAATTACTCTAAGCTAATTGTTTTATATGCAGCGTAACTAGTGAAAAGAAGCAGGAGGTAAGAAAGGTTAGAATATCAGCTTTTACGTTATTTCTAACTTTATAGTTATTTTTGCCTCGATCTAGTACTTGGATGCCTCCAACATGCTTTGATCCACCAATTTCTTACCTCTTATGATTCCACCATAATAGTAACTTTAGGCATTCTGGGGAGTCGAAATATTAGTTTGTTCGGATGCTGGGCGGGGGAAATTTGGTAAATCAATACCGCTATGACTTGCATTGCGAGTTTTTAGTGCTAAACGGTAACTCACACTTTGCAGTTCTGCTTGCAGTTGGCGGTTTTCCCGTTGTAGCATTGCTACCTTTTCTCTCACTGGCGTCATCCGCTCTTCAAACTTCCGACGGTAAATTTGAGGCAACTCTTGTACTACTTGCTCCAACATCCGAGTGCGATCGGTAAGTTCTTGAACTGACTGTCGCAATTGGTAAATCTCGGAGTCACGAGTTGTAATTTGCTCTTGGTAGAACGCCACCTGCTGTTCCACAGCTTGAAGTTGTTCTTGTAAAGCGTGTAACTGGGTCAGATCGCGCTCAAATTCCGGTTGCTGGGGCATAAAAGTAGTGTTACCTTTTACCAGCCGGAAGAGTTCTTGAGATAGTTGTTGTACTAATTGATCGCGAAGTTGCAACTCCTGGCGTAGCTGCGATACTTCCGTCGAGAGAACTTGAATATTAGGTGTATCAGATTGGCTCACAGTAGCTTAAAGCTCCCATTCAGAATCTTGTCCACTCTAGGTATAACTGCGGGAGTACTACCTTTGGCAAGTATTTGTTAATTTAGCATTCCCAAACAAGTCAAGAAAAAAGAAAAAGACAAAATTTTATTGAATGGGAGTGGGGATTGGACATTCAGTTTCTTCCCTAGTTACTAGTTCCTAGTCCCCAGTCCTCAGTCTCTTAGACTGTTGCAGCTGTTGCAGCTACTTTAGTGGGCTTTTCTTTTTCCTCTTTAGGGGGTTTTTCTTCTTCAATGTCCTGCTTAATTGTCAAATAGCGAATCACTTCTTCACTCAAACGCATGGCGCGTTCAAAGGGGGCGATCGCAGTTGCAGGGGCACTGTAGTTTAATTGGATGTAGATGCCATCCCGATGTTTTTTGATTTCGTAAGCCAAACGGCGCTTACCACGATTTTGAATTTGGATCTCCTGGGCGCCTTGATCGCGAAGCAAATTCTGATATTTGGTAACTGCTTGCTCTACCTGCTCCTCTCCCAGGTCAGGACGGAGGATGTACATTGTTTCGTAATTTGTAGTCATATTTTTCAGTTTCCTCATGGACAAAAGTGGCTGCTGATATTAATTTATACCTGAATTTTATTTAAAATGCCAGTATTAATCAACATCTGAAGCAACAAGGAACTATAATCTTACCAGTTTTCAATTTGAATCATTAGCCAAATCGCCGAAGTTTGGATTTTTGGATGTCCCTAATGAAAACTAGGTTGGGAGGCAACCCTGATATTTCTTTAACAAGATTGATCGAGCTATCAGCTTCGCTAAGAGGTATCTTTCTTTAAGGGCATCTTAATAGCGATCGCTTTTTTGCTCAAGGCTCAATCGCTTTGCTCCCAGCTAACTGACGATTGCTACCTGCTCACAGCTTCTAATCGCAGAAAAAAGGATATTCATCAAGGTTATGGCGCAGCGCTACGTGCGAATTCAAAATCCAGAAGGACAGATTTACTATGGGTTACTACAGCTATCCCTGAATGTGCAGGTGCTAGATGCTCCACCCTGGTTACAAGGACAACCCACTGATTTAACTTTGACACCAGAAAATTACCAAATTCTGGCTCCCTGCGCTCCCTCAAAAATTGTGGCGGTGGGTAAGAATTATGCAGATCATGCAGCCGAAATGGGAACTCCAGTACCTTTTGAGCCATTAATCTTTCTTAAGCCACCTACGTCGATCATTCCATCTGAGAGGGAAATTAAGTATCCTCCCCAGTCACATAGAGTTGACTATGAAGGAGAGTTAGCTCTAGTGATTGGCGATTACGCCTTTGAATGTACGCCAGAGGTAGCCCAAACCAAAATTTGGGGCTACACCATCGCCAATGACGTAACAGCGCGGGATTTACAAAAACAGGATGGTCAATGGACGCGAGCCAAAGGTTTTGATACTTTCTGTCCCTTGGGGCCTTGGATTGTACGGGAATTAAATCCAGGAGCGAGATTGCAGACTTTTGTTAATGACGACGCTAATCCAGTTCAATCTACCTGTATTGATCGGATGGTGTTTTCCCCCGATATTTTAGTTTCCTATATCAGTCAGGTGATGACGCTACTACCTGGTGATTTAGTGCTTACAGGTACGCCGGAGGGTGTAAGTGCTTTGCATCCAGGCGATCGCGTCCGCGTAGAAATTGAAGGTATCGGTCGCCTGGAAAACACCGTAGCGACCCGTTAACTTCTAACGCACTTGCATATACACTGCATCGGAAATTGCCGGAATTTCTGCATAACGTCCACTTACAGACTGGATGACTGAATATGCGACTGCTCCCACTATGCCGATAAAAATGGTTGTAGATAGGGTTTGGATGGCAAAACCACCAGAGGGAACTAGTCCCACAACATCAGTTAGGATGCTAAACAAAAAGATAATGATGTCCAAAAGGATTGCTTGCATGGTGTTGAAACGAATAAAGTGACTAATTTTTTCGTTTCTTACTACCAGCAAAAATAAAGCAAAGAAAATAATCATTCCTGCATAACGCACGCCATAGTAAATTCTCAACAATGGCAGAAGCGGTAGAAACAGTAGTTGTAATGGTGGAAACTCTAAGAGCAAATATCTACCAAATACAAAAACTTCAATTAGAGGAAGCAAATAAGGCAAGGAAGCAAAAATCCGATCTGAAACTGTTGTAGACCCGCGCCAAGACATTATGCGTTCTCCTGTCGTTAAATTTTAATAGTTACTTGAGCTTAGGATAACGCAGTTGCTAGGTCTTGCTGAGAAATTCAACTATTCTATATGGGCGATGCGAAAGCCCATCATACATTCATATTGGTCTGGCTGCTGTTGAGTAAGTTTGCGAATAGCTTGACCACAGCGCAGTTGACCCCCACGCCAACGGGGTTGACCGCTCCCGTCAGCGAGTAAACAAGACTGGCAAACTTGCTCAGGGGCAAGGATTTGCTCGTCCATTAAAATGACTAGCATCGAATCCCTCCTGTAAATCCTCATTGTCAACCCACATTTTACTCAGGGGAAGACGTGTTTTGTAGCGGTTCAAAGAGCCACTTCAGATAGATTGGATGCGTTTTGCGTGGTTAAGTGTTGTGATTTGCGATGGGCTTTGCGCCTAACTTGGGCGATCGCAGAGGACACTTAAGAACCACATCCTGCCTCTTTGCAGCAAAAATGTGGGCAATTACGATTCAATAACAATTCTCAAGTGAATTTAAATTTATTGTACGTTGTGTCTATTGCAAAGTGGGAATTTTAGTAAAAAATAATACAAAAGTTTTTGCACTAAGTTGAGCAAAGACAACTAACGGTATCCATTACATTCCTGTTAATTTAGCACTAGGATGTGTCAAACTTAATATTCAGAAAACAACAAAAGCTTTACGTACAAAGAACACGGCGACTTATTGAAATTCCCTTGAGGTGAGTAGCTAAAGTGTGAGAAGTCAAGTCAGTAAAACTGAGTTAACTTGATAGCCATTTAAGTGAGGCATTTCTAAAATACTGAGGTAAACTTGCAAGCAAGTTAATCCACAATATTACTCAGCGGCTCGTCGGTCTGGGCATCACTTACAATGGAACACTGGCAATTTCTGATACAGAAACAAGGCGCTCGCTCGTGGCATATCCTAGAATCGCCAAATTTGGAAATTTTGGAAGGGCAGTATAGAGTTTTGGCTCGTTCTGACCTTCTTAATACAGACGTGGAAGTGCGGGTAACTCACTCTTCAACCGAGGAAGTTCAACCAACGCGGCGAATTTTCAAGCGATCGCGTCGCACTAATTCAGAAGGCTTAATGGCGGTAATTCCTTTTACCTACTTCCAGCCGGGAGTTTGGGAGTTGCGGTGTTCCGGCGATTTGATGTCGGATCTGCTCGGTAAATCTTGGCAATACAGTGTACAAGTGCAAGTCTTCTCACTGTTAGCAGAGAGAGAGCCGAGGAAAAATTTAGAATCAAATTCACCCGATCGCCCAGATACTGTTTCTGAAAACTTGGAATCTAATGCCTCAGCAGAAACTGCAATTACGTTATTTACCTTTGAGAAAGCGATCGCAGTTTCTGAAGAACTGGCAATTACTACAGATAGCAACCTTGTTACCACTGTTGCACCTGATGAAGGAAACTTGGAATCTAATGCCCCACCAGAAACTGTAATTGAGCTAGATCGAGCGATCACAGTTTTCGAAGAACTGGCAATTACTACAGATAGTAACCTTGTTACCACTGTTGCACCAGATGAAGGGAACTTGGAATCTAATGCCCCACCAGAAACTGTAATTGAGCTAGATCAAGCGATCGCAGTTTCCGAAGAACTGGCAATTACTACAGATAGTAACCTTGTTACCACTGTTGCACCAGATGAAGGGAACTTGGAATCTAATGCCCCACCAGAAACTGTAATTGAGCTAGATCAAGCGATCGCAGTTTCCGAAGAACTGGCAATTACTACAGATAGTAACCTTGTTACCACTGTTGCACCAGATGAAGGGAACTTGGAATCTAATGCCCCACCAGAAACTGTAATTGAGCTAGATCAAGCGATCGCAGTTGCTGAAGAACTGGCAATTATTACAGATAGCAACCTTGTTACCACTGTTGCACCAGATGAAACGGAAGAAGATGAAGATATAGTTATCGATCAGCCTGTAAGTCCTGTGTGGCTCAAAGGAGAGACGGCAGAGCAGATTTTACAAAATTTAATAGATTTAGCTTTACCTGCCTCTGAACTGCTGCCCAAAGATGAAAATGTTACAAATTCTTCGGCAACACAACTACCGCCACCATTACTGCTAACTTTAAGTCAGGATAATTATATTGCTCGTTGGGGACAAGCTCTTATAATCAACGGGTACATAGAATTCCAAGAAAAGACAAATCTAGATTGGGATGAAACATTATCTCCAAAAAGCTTGCGGGTGCTTGAAGTAGAAATTGAATTGCGATCGCCCAAGAACTCGAAAATCTTGACCAAAATACGGCAACCCTTATCAGATAAGGAGTTGCCCTTTACCATCAATACCTCAATTGATATTCCTGCTGATTGTGAATCCAAGCTAATTTTGGCAGATATCAGTTTGTATGGTAAATTCGCCGATGCTGGTGAAGTTATGACGTTAGCCAGCCAGTCCTTCACCATTACAGCAGATGTAACAGAATTACTGGCAATTACAGCCGCAGCAAAATCCAGTACATCTTTAAATGACCTCATAGCAACATCGGACTCATCTGCTGTTTTCGCAGAAACAGAGACACCTGTTAAGCTCGATTTGAAACTATTAAATCTGGTCAAGACTCCAAAAACAGACCAGTCTCAGATAGTTAATTCATCCCCAAACACACCTCTACCACCGCAAATTAACCTGCAAGTTCTGCGAGAAGCGAACCTGCGGACATCTAAGCTCAAGAATTCAAGCATTTCGTTGCCTCAATTACCGAAACTGCCTCCTATTCAAAGTGATGCCAACATTCCCACAGATATTGTTGCAGAACTACAGACACCGGAGGAGCTTGTAGAAAAGGATGCTACTATAGCCACCATCAACTTGGAGCAGTTGGTCATCAAGCAACGTCGAATGCCAATAATCGAGACTACTTTGCCATACTTGAAACGGCTACAAGCTTTGCCAGGTGATGCCGAAGAAAAAGTAGAAAATAATCTTCCTCCAGATGCATTGGAAGTTAAAGTGGCTGAAGACTTGCCAAAGTTGGACGCAACTGTGGCTGAAGATGAAAATACACCTGAATTAGTAGTAGGTGATGCACAATTCCAGGAAGAATCTGTTGCTGAAGGCGAAGCCCCGCAAAATACACAATTTCAAGAAGAATCTGTTGCTGAAGTCGAAGCCCCACAAAATACACAATTCCAGGAAGAATCTGTTTCTGAAGTAATAGCCCAGCAAAACGCACAATTTCAGGAAGAATCTATTGCTGAAGTAGTAGCTCCGCAAAATGCACAATTAATTACAACAGGAAACCTTTATTCATCTCCCCTGCTGAGGAAGTGGATGCAGAGCCAAGGATACTCCTTGCCTGAATCTATCAACGATCTGCAACCTCAAGATTACAATAACTATGTTCCAGCACAGCAGATACCCCTTTCTCCTAGTGCAGAAAATGCGAATGTTGATGTTAACTTGCCGTTAGACCTAGATGGGAAGACGGAGAATAATCTGAGCGAAGGTTGGAGCAGTTCACCACTTCTCCTGACTGAAACGCCCAAGGGACAAGAGACATGGGAAGAAGTCGAAGGATTGGCTCCTGAACTGGAAAACTTTGGGGAAAATATAGACACAGCGCAGGAAGTGGAACTGGGGATTGGAGAAGATACGGAAATAGAAAAAGTACTAGAAGAACCAACAATCTCATCGGCTCTGTTAACACAAGTACCGCCCCCTCCTCCTCCAATAAAAATAAATATAGCGTCAGCTTGGTTGGCGCAAGAAATCGTTGTAGATGATACAGATACCGAACTAGAAGCCGATACAAGTGGGAGTTACACCTTTGAAGAAAAGGAGCAACCACTGTTATATTCATCTTCTTCCTTACCTATAATTGCAGCAGCCACTGAGCCTTTGCCAACTCCACATTTGTATGTGCCAGAAGGCGAATTAATTGCTGGCAAGTCTGTCATAGTGCGCGTAGTACTGCCAGAAGTACCTCTGCAAGTTGTTGTCAAGTTATGGCTTGAAGATTATCAAACTCGTTACTTACTAGATGGCCCCCATCTATTGACAAATTTACTTCCTAATGCGTCGGGAGAGTTAGAAGTGATGACACAATTAAACATTCCCTTTGGCTGTTTGGAAATTCGCTTAGGAGCGATCGCACTCGATATTACAACCCAACAGGAGAGTCATAAAGTCACAATAGTGCGAACCGTCATTCCTCCAGACTTGCCAGACTTGCAGCTAGATGAACTCCTGGGTATGTGACTCAGGTATGAGGGGCATTAAGCATTGGGCATTGGGCATGGAGAAGAGACAAGGTAGACAAGGAAGAGACTTGTTCAATAATTCCCCCTTGTCCCCTTGTCCCCATCTCCCCTGTGTTAAAAATATGAAAGAATTTCAAAAATTTGGCAGAATTTGCAGTAAGCTCATTTTGAATTGTAGTGTGATTTGATAGGAACCTTTACTATGGCAGCTTCTTTTTTGCCTACTGTCTTGGCTAGTACTTCGTACTTGTCTGCTATCTTCATTCCCATAATTGGTTGGGTTTTGCCAGGTGTGGTCTTCGCGTTTCTGTTTTTATACATTGAAAGCGACGACATCAGTGATATAAACTGATACTAATGTAGTCATTAGTCATTAGTCATTAGTCATTTGCAAAAAAAACAAATGACAAAGGACAAAGGACAAATGACAAATGACCAAAATTAATACCGCCTATCTCATAGAGACAGGCGGTTTTTTTAACGTTGATTTCTCAACAAATGCTAGAAAATTCTAACTTATAGTATTCGGTTCAAACTAACTCATGTTAAATCGAAGAACCGAGTCCGGCGTAGGCACCATAAAAGAAAATGCCCAAGACTGTAATTATACCTAAACCCGCGATCGTAGCGACGACCCACAGGGGAATTCTCCCACTTCCAGACACAGCTTCTCTCCTCCCTTAACAACAAATCAACACACGTTCAATAAACAAAGATTAACAACAGTACTTCCAGTTAGTTAAAGAAGTAACTGGAAAACAGAATACCCAGAACAAAAACTAGTAGTAGTCCCAGGTATAGCGAAGTCCGGTTTAGTTCAACCGGCTGATTATTGGGATTGGGCGATCTTTCTGCCATAATTGCTCCTAACGATGAATAAATTGCATTGCGGCGATCGCGCCTAAAAAGAATACAGTTGGTACACCTAAGGTATGTACTGCCAGCCATCTAACGGTAAAAATTGGATAGGTAACTGGTTGATTGATGTTGTTTCCGCTAGTCATGATTTCAAACTACTTTCCAATAAATTCTTCAACTTGTTTTTTAGCTTCAAAACGGTTCTTCACAATGGGCACTTCTTGCCGCGCTGGTGTGAAATACTCGTTGGGACGGGGTGTACCAAAAGCATCATAAGCCAGTCCGGTGCTGACAAATAGCCAACCAGCAATAAATAATGCCGGGATGGTGATGCTGTGAATTACCCAGTAACGAACGCTAGTAATGATGTCCGAAAACGGACGTTCTCCAGTGGTACCTGACATTTAGATCCCTACCTTATACATAGAGTGTTATTGAGTTTATTATCCTACAAAGATAAGAAAGAGTTACAAGTTGCAACGTTCTTCTCAGAAATTGTACGTTGGGAATGGGGCATTGGAAGAGGCAGAGGGGCAGAGGGGAAAATAACCTACTGCAACTTCTTCTCTGCTTCCCTGCTCCCCTGCTCCCTGCTCATTAAGCCGCCTCTGGGGAAGTTGCTTCAGGATTTGGTAGATATTTGAGCAAAACGCCGCGATCGCCAATTATAAATCCCCGCTCTGGCTCTAAGAAAACAATCTTGTACAAATTAGCCGCAACTTCTTCTATGTCACGGTCTTTTTCCCAGGTTTTACCACCGTCGCCACTGCGTAGCAAATTACCGCTACCGCCACCTACCCAAATTTCATCGGGTGTACGATATGCCAAATCCAGTAAACCCCAACTGGTGGATAACTCTGGATATTTTGCCTCTTGCCATTCTTCAGGTTTAGTTGGGTCACTAAACTGAACTTGACCTCCTCTAGCTAGCAACCACAATTGCCCATTGTCAGCAAAGCCCATGTTTTCTACTCGCCTAGAACTATTGCGGTTATGGGGAACCCAAGCATCTTGCCCTGGTTCCCAAGTCGAGTAGAAGCTACCCTTAGCAGAAACAGCAACATATTTACCATCAGCAGAACGTTCTAAGTTACGCACCACACCCACTGCTGATTCCACCTGCGCTTTCCAGTTTTTGCCGCCGTCTGTGGTCTTATATATGGCTCCCACATCAGTAGCCATTTCAGCTGTCTTGTCTGCTAGCGCCTTAACTGCGATCGGGCTACCTGGTAGCTTTTCGCTCAGAGGAATACGCGACCAAGAAGCACCTTCATCAGTAGTATGCAATAACAGTCCAGGCTCTCCGGCAATCCAGCCTTCTTTACCTGCAAAACTTACTGAGTCAAAGCGATACTTCTGCTCATCCAGTTGCAGTATTATTGGTTTCCAGGTATTACCACCGTCATTGGTTTCTAATAGGGTGGCATTGCTACCGACTAAGTAGCCATGCTCAAGGTTATTAGTAAAAGCAATATCCAATAAATTCGAGTCTGTTGGCACAGAAATGACTTTCCAAGGGTTGTAGCTAACAGAGGGGACTTGGCCACAACCGATACACATGAGGACTACTATTAACAAGGCAAATATTCGTTGCCAACTTTTCACAATTGAATGCATCAGTATTTCTTAGTTATTTCTAAATTTTTGTAGGAGTTGGCAGCCAGGATGCTGTACAATCCTGGGTTTTTCATTTTGAATTTTGTTAGCGTAGCGTTAGCGAGTCCGCGTACTCTTACAGAGAAGCAAGCTACGCTTTTAGCGTCTCGTAGAGAGCGTCATTTTGAATTGCTTAAGGGCTGTTATTGTAAGCCGTAGAGACTGATAAAAAACAAGAAGCCAAGAGCCAAAGCACCAAAAATTAGGATATTCTTTTGGGTTGGCGTTAGGTTGTTGACACCTAAACCGTAACCGAGATTTTCTTTGAAGCCGGATGCAGTACCGGCAGGGCCGATGTTGGCAAAAGCGGTCTTCTTAGCACTACAAACTGGACAGCGCCAATTTATGGGCAGTTCTGCAAAGGTTGTCCCTGAAGGAATATCATCTTTGTCGTCTCCCTTTTCGGGTTCGTAAACATAACCGCAGGCGCGACACTCGTAGCGGTCTAACACCGTAGTCTCAACAGCTGGTTCGCTCATGGCTAAAGCCTCGCAAAGGAGAAATCTTAAATATACGTTAAAAATTATGACATAATTGTTAGACTTTTCTATCACTAGCAAAAGCGAATCAAATACCTGAAATGCGTCTGTTTCCCAGATTTCAGAAAAACCAAACAGATATAATGTAAAAGAAAGTTACGCAGTTAAGGGATTAGGCATGGGGCATTGGGCATTGGGGCATTGGGTATGGGGCACAAGAGGCAGAGGTGCAAAGGGGCAGAGAGGCAGAGGGGAAAGAACTTGTACAAGAACTCTCCTCTGCTCCCCTACTCCCCTGCTCCCCCACTCCTAAATCCCTAATCTCTAGTCGTCAGTACCCAATCTCTACTCACTACTTAAAATACTCCATAAGCGGTAGATACTCATTGTGTTTGTCCTCAGCGGTTACGAGTACCTTCTAGGCTTCTTCATCATCTGTAGCCTAGTACCTGCCTTAGCGCTCTCAGCTTCCAAGCTCCTACGACCCAGTGGTTACAGCCCAGAACGTCGCACCACTTATGAATCTGGCATGGAACCCATCGGGGGAGCCTGGATTCAGTTCAACATCCGCTACTACATGTTTGCTCTGGTCTTCGTCGTCTTTGATGTGGAGACTGTATTCTTGTATCCTTGGGCGGTAGCTTTCCACCGTTTGGGGCTATTGGCTTTTATTGAAGCGCTAGTCTTTATTGCAATTCTTGTAGTCGCTTTAGTTTACGCATGGCGTAAAGGAGCTTTGGAATGGTCTTGAATTCTAACTTAACAACCCAGGGTAAAGAACGAATCATCAACCCCATTGAGCGTACCAATGTCACTCAAGACCTTTCAGAAAACGTCATTTTGACGACGGTTGATGACCTCTACGACTGGGCGCGGCTTTCTAGTTTGTGGCCGTTGCTGTTTGGTACTGCTTGCTGCTTTATTGAGTTTGCAGCTTTAATTGGTTCCCGATTTGATTTTGACCGTTTTGGACTAATTCCCCGTTCTAGCCCCCGCCAAGCCGATTTAATTATTACGGCAGGGACTATTACGATGAAGATGGCTCCGCAACTGGTGCGTCTTTACGAACAAATGCCAGAGCCAAAGTATGTAATTGCAATGGGAGCTTGTACAATTACTGGCGGGATGTTCAGCGTTGATTCCCCTACAGCAGTGCGCGGCGTCGATAAACTGATTCCTGTGGATGTGTACTTACCTGGTTGTCCTCCTCGCCCAGAAGCAATTATCGACGCAATCATTAAGCTGCGGAAAAAAATCTCCAATGAATCGATGCAAGAGCGGGATAAAATTAAGCAAACTCACCGCTATTACAGCACGACTCATAACCTGAAGCCAGTAGAAGAAATCTTAACTGGTAAGTATTTGCAGTCAGCAACTCGCTCTGCACCACCGAAGGAATTGGCGGAAGCAATCGGTATGCCAATACCACCTGCACTGCTGACAGAAAAGGCGCAAAAGGAGGAACAAACCCGTGGCTGAAGAAGAATCTAAACCAGTACCAGCAGCGAAAGAAGAGTCATTGGTACAAGCGGGTAAAGTTTCCCAGTGGTTGACGGAAAATGGCTTTGACCATGAGTTTTTAGCACCAGACAAGAATGGTGTAGAGATAATTAAGGTGGCGGCAGATTTCTTGCTTCCCACCGCTACAGCTCTTTATGCCTACGGGTTTAATTATCTCCAGTTTCAAGGTGGTGTTGACCTTGGCCCAGGACAGGAATTGGTAAGTGTGTATCACTTGATTAAAGTCGGCGATAATAGCGATCGCCCCGAAGAAGTTCGAGTTAAAGTGTTCTTACCACGGGAAAATCCTGTAGTGCCTTCTGTATACTGGATTTGGAAGACCGCAGATTGGCAAGAGCGCGAGTCTTACGATATGTTCGGCATTATCTACGAAGGACACCCAAATCTCAAGCGGCTTTTGATGCCGGAAGATTGGGTAGGTTGGCCTTTGCGGAAGGATTACATCTCGCCTGATTTTTATGAGTTGCAAGACGCTTATTAGAGATTGCTGAATAGAGACGCGATGAATCGCGTCTGTACAATATAGTGCTGAGTTTCGGCAGTGATTAACCCCTTTCCGGTGGCGGAGAGGGGTTATGTTTTTGGTGTTTCATGTAAAGTTAGTTGACAAAATTTGCTGTAATTCATTGACTGTATTTACAGTTTTATAGCAATAGCCAGATAAGTTAGGACGCTAAACGTAAGACATATTCCATCGTTTCTCGAAGAGAATCAAAGTGCTGAAGTTGTTTGCGAATTCGACTTTTCAACCACGACCAGCATTTCTCAATTTTGTTGAGGTCTGGGGAATAAGGTGGTAAATATAAGATTTCACACTCAGCATCTCGAATCAACTGTTCAATATGTCCACCTTTGTGAAAAGTGGCATTGTCCATGATCACAACTTGCCCTGGTTTAAGTACAGGTACTAAGCACGTTTCCACCCAGGTCTATATCCTTTTAATTGTTTCAGTGCTGACTTCAATATTCCATTCGGCTTTAATTTTTTGTAGCGTCTTTTTTAATTGCCTTGGTTCTTGTTTTACCCACTCTCTAATTTCTGATTCTTGTTCTGGCTTAAATATTCGTTTTCTGCCTCTTCCTCGCTTATTATACAGTCCGAGCATTCCCTCTGATTCCCAACGATTTATCCAGTTATATATTGTCTTATAACTAACATTAAATATTTGGAGCAATTCTTCTACATTGACTCCCTGAGAGGCGAAAATTAAAAAATGCGCTCTTTGGCTTACCTGATGATATCGACTCTGGCGATAGATTCGCTCCAGTAGTTTCAAAGAAAGAGGATTTATTTCTCTTAAAAAAATCATTTAATCCCTTAACTAATATGTAATTTACCCCTGGTATATTTTAATATTTAATTTGTGTAATTAATTTTGTTTAATTACTTATCTGTGGGGTTGCGACTATTACCGCAAGGCGGAATTAAAATAATGCTTTTTAGCGCCGTGTGCAACTTTCTTTCAAACCTAACCCCCAGGCTCTTGCCTGTAAGGGAAGGGGAGCAAGAATCAAAGCCTCTCGACCTTTCGGGCCTACGGTGTACACACAAGTCTAAATTACCCCACCCTAACCCTCCCCTTGGAAAGGGGAGGGAACAAGATTTCTTATTTTCCCCCTTTATAAGCTATCCATTATAAGCATATTTCTTAACACAAAAGTTGACAGAAGTAAGTAGCTATATATCAGAAGAGGAAGATGAAAAAAGCACCAGTTATTCTGGAAAATGGACATGAGAATCAACAGAACTTCAAAAAGTATGATGATCTCATAACTAACTCGGCGTAAAAAACTAATTATCGGGAATGTTAGAGCAAAAACACTAGAACAAACTGACGAGAAGATGAAGCAATAATTAACTATTGAGAGACTGACAAACAAGCCAACCCTCAACCAGATCATGTAATCGACTCAATCCACGCCAGAGAACTTTCACACCAGGAAAGCCATCGCTTTTGCGACCTAAAAACCCACCCAATCGAGCAATCCAATCGACAATTTCAGCGAGGGTCGGTGGTACTGTATGAGGATAGAGTTGGTGATGAATGGCTGCATAGAGGACTTGCTTCTGGTTTAGCACTTAAATTTTCGACTATTTTAATCAACCTTTTGGTTCTTCTTTTGTCCCCTAATTCCATTGTTTCTAGTTCTTGTGTGATCCATTCTTCTATCTGCTGACTAAGGTAAGGCTCTGTTTCTTGCTATAGAAACTCACAGTCTCTCCCTTTTGTCAACTTTTCTGTTAAGAAAGATGTTTATAATAGATAGCGGGAAACCTGACTATCTATTACTGTACGCAACAACTAAAATCAAGACACCTTAGTAGCCCAGACTTTTTTGTAGTATTAGAAACAGAACGTAAAATCCGGAAAAGTTGGGTAGTGTGGGAAGAATATGGCAAATATCCCCATGTCGTTGTAGAAATTATGTCGGAATCAACAGCCCAAACAGACAAAGGTATAAAGAAAAAAATTTATCAAGATACTTTTCGCGCACCGTATTATTTTTGGTTTGACCCATATACATTAGAATTTGCGGGATTTCATTTAGGAGATGGAAAATATCAACCTTTACAAGCGAATGCACAAGGGCATTTGTGGAGTAAACAATTAGGGTTATATTTGGGAATTCATCAGGAATTATTGCGTCGGTTCACACCTGATGGACAATTAGTTCTGACACCTGAAGAAACCATCGTGCAGGCGCAAGAAACCATAGTAAAAGCACAAGCGCAAGAAAGAGTAGAACGTTTGGCAGCAAAACTGCGGGAATTAAATATCGATCCAGATACAATTTAGACTACTGCGATCGCATTATGATTATTCTTCTATTTCAAAATTAACTCCTTGATAAATATCGCTGAAGAAAATTTGAAAACCTATTGATTTTAATGATAATACAGCATCTACTGATTCGTATTCAGTTAATACCCATTGCCCTTTAGCATTTTTATTAAACTGCTCAACAAAATATTCATATTGATTAATCATAATATATTCTTTGAGTTCGAAATAGAACGATAAAATCTAAATTTATTAGTTCGATCGTGATTCTCTGTCGATTTAGATAATACTTCCACAATCATTATGGGATTGGTGACTGTAGTAGTACCAGTTCCCTCATATATTGGTTCTCCCTGAATAAGCATGACATCAGAATAAGTGTAGATACGATAACGCTGTATCCACAATTTGACATCACCTATGTAGATTTTGTAATTTTTACCCCGCATCGTAAATTTAAAATTGGCGTAAAAATTACGTGCAATTTCATTGTGATTAGTCGTACCACCAGCTATAGGAATTATTTCCCCGTCTTTATATTCATTTTTGGATTCTGATGTCTCCTCTAGTTGTAAATATTCCTCTGGACTGTAGGATTTTTTCGGTGTTTGTGTTTGCATAAAAACCAGATGTGTGAAATATAAATTAATGAGGATAATGCTTGGCTAAAAACTCTTCAGCTTCTCTGTGATCTTTAATTACTCCATCTAAGGTAGCAGCAAGCATATCATCTAATATTTTTCGATACTGGGGCCCTGGTTTGTAACCAAGTTTCTTTAAATCATTGCCATTCAGTAGTGGCTGCACATTAGCCCAAACAGTTAAATATTCCCAAATCTGATGTCTAAGCGATCGCGGACTTTGCACAGCGATTAAAATCAGCATTGGTAAATCGTACTGTCGCAACAACTGCATTACTTGACTAGGACTTTGACACTTAGGTAAAGATTCCATTACTTCAGTTTGAGCAAAAGCCAAGTTTTGTAAGCGTTTAATGGCATCTTCTTGCAATTGCAGATTTTTTGCTACTTTCGTCCGATATTGTGGTGCTAGATGGGCGATTAACGCTTCTAAACGCATTTCCCAATGAATGAGGGTTGGTTGCGGGTCAAATCGCCGCAAACAGCGTTCTAGCAAACGTAATTGTCGCAGGAGTTCTGCGTCTAGCTTCAGGGTAGGATGGATGCATTGCAATGCCTCTAAGTTATCGAGTAACTGTAAAGCTGATTTCCAGTAGGTGGCTTCTAGGATGTGTTTTAATTCTGTTTTTAGTCGAGTTTGCAGGGCTGGAGTTCTGCTATTCTCTTGAGCAGTGCGATCGTAAACACCACTGTTGATGGCATAGCGGATAAACTCTTCAGTTTGCGATTCTATCTGAAATCCGAAGCGCACGGCAAAGCGCACGCCACGAAAAATACGGGTGGGGTCTTCAATAAAGCTATTAGCGTGTAAAACCCGAATTTGTTTAGCTTGTAAATCTAGTAATCCACCAAAAAAATCGAGTAATTCACCAGTACGAGGGGAAGTCAGGCGCAAGGCAAGGGCGTTGATGGTAAAATCTCGGCGATACAAATCTTGACGAATGGAACTCGCCTCAACTTCTGGATTTGCGGCTGGATAAGGATAGAATTCTGTTCTAGCAGTGGCAATATCTACCCATAGAGAATCTAATTCTGGGTCTTTGTGCCACAACAAAGCCGCAGTTTGAAAAGCCCCGTGGATTTCTAAGCGAGCCATAGGGTAAAGTTGTTGGAGTGCCTTTGCTAATTCCACACCAGCACCGACATCTGCTGATTTATGAAAGCCATCAACCACGAGATCGATATCTTTAATCATCAAAGTGCCCGCTACTGCTTCTGTTAATAGCAAATCCCGCACCGCACCGCCCACTAGATAAAGATGCCAACCCCGTTTTTCTGCCTCTTGCGATGCTGTAGTGAGTAATTGCCACAGTTGTGGAGCAAGGCGATTTTGCAATTCAGTCCTGAGAGGGGTTTTAAATTTTGTTAGCGCAGCGTTAGCGAGTCCGTGTTCGCGCAGCGTCTCGTAGAGAGCGTCATTTTGAATTTTGAATTTTTGCTCTCCCTCTTGGTCTTCATCTCTTTCTTGATGTAATTCCCGCAAGACATCAGTACGGGTGACAATGCCCATTAACTGCTCATTTTCCAACACTGGTAAGCGTCCGATATCATAAGTCACCATCAGCGACTCAATTTGTGGCAATGTCGTATCTGGTGTAATCGTTTTGAGATTCTTAGTCATGTAGCCCTTGACTGGTGCATGACTAAATCCGTGGTGTAAGGCGATATCAATATCCCGCCGCGAAATAATACCTACTAGTTGCCCTTGAGTATCGACTACAAACAAACCAGAGTGTCCATAGCGTAATAAAATGCGCTGGGCTTCGGCAATTGTGGTTTCAGGCAGAATCGTGCGGACAGGAGAAGACATCAAATCCCTAGCAGTGAGGGGATGGGGAATTTGTGCTTTTACCCCGTCAAGGAGTTGTTTTAATATTGCCTGCGAATCAACTCCCCTCAGATTTAACGATGCGGCTTGCGAATGACCGCCGCCACCCAAGAGTTGGAATAATAGGTTAAGATTCGTTTTGGGAATTTGTGATCGCCCAATTACAGTTAACCGTGAATCCCCTTCACCTAAAGGATACTCGTTAGCCAATAGTAGGGCATCAATTTCGGTTAATTCTACAAGTTCCGATGCCAGACTCGATAGCCCCGGCACAAAACCATCTGTTTTCAGAGTTACCCAAGCAACCGTATATCCATGTAGACAGAGATATTCTAAACTTTCCAGTGCCTCAGTTAATAGCTGCTGCAATTGCGGAGATAATCCGGGGTCACGGTAGGTGGAAATTACTGATAAACTAGCCCCTTGTTCCATTAACCAAGCCAAAGCTAGGGCATCCCGTGGTGTGGACTGGTCATATGTCAAAGAGCCAGTGTCAACGTGGATACCCAAAGCCATTACAGTTGCTTCGGCAGGAGTCAAGGAAATTTCCTGTTGTTGCAATTGCTCGACGATTAAAGTTGTGGTGGCTCCTACTGAGTCAATATACGATCGGGTCGCGGGAATATCTGATTCTTGTCCTAAGTGATGGTCATAAACTATAATCTCTTTTAGACTAAGTAAATCTAACCACTCAGCAGCTTTACCCAAGCGATCGCGCTGTTGTGTATCCACCACAGTCAGAGAGCGAATTTTTTCTGGATTCACCGAACGGCGTTCAATCAGCGAATATTCATCCCGATGCAATGCTAAAAAATCCCGTACAGGAGGATGAGAGCCGCCAGTTAGCACAATTTTGCTTCCCGATAGTAGGCGCGTTAACCCTACTGCTGCTCCTAATGCGTCAAAATCTGCTGTTGTGTGGCAAAGAATTAAATCCATAGTTAAGAGTTATTAGTCACTTGTACTTAGACAAAGGACAAATGACAAAAATGTTGCAATTTCTGTTAGCTTAAAAATAATAAGAAAGTGTCAGTGTCGCCCTTTAGGATATTCTATCCTTAGTATTTCGCTGTATTGGGAGAAGCAAAAATGACCATAATATTCCAATTTGCCTTGATAGGTTTAGTCTTGTTGTCTTTTGTCCTAGTTGTGGGCGTTCCGGTTGCTTACGCCACTCCCCAAAATTGGGGTGAATCTAAAAAACTGCTCTGGGTTGGTTCTGGGGTCTGGATTGGTTTGGTATTTTTAGTTGGTTTGTTAAACTTTTTTGTCGTGTAGGTGACGGCTTCGCTCTGGCGCAAGCACATAATATAAGAACTAGAGGGGCAGAAAAGCCAAGGTCAAAGGTTAAGGGAAACAAGGGATTTTTTCTTTTTCCTACTAACTTCATCCTGACCGTGCTTTCCTGCTCCTCTACATTTAAATAAGAAATGTATATTGGCCAGAAGTATAGTTGATAAAGAGGCAGTCATGGCAGTTTTCGAGGGAACTTTTACCCAAACGGAGCCTTTGCGGTTTGCAGTGGTGATTGGTCGATTCAATGACCTCGTTACCGGAAAGCTGCTAGAGGGATGTCAAGATTGTTTAAAACGCCACGGTGTAGACCCTAATCCCCAAGGTAATCAGGTGGACTATGTTTGGGTTCCGGGAAGTTTTGAGGTACCTTTAGTAGCTCGCCAATTAGCACTTTCCCATCGTTATGATGCTGTAATTTGTCTTGGTGCAGTCATTCGAGGACAAACACCCCATTTTGATTACGTATCCTCAGAGGTTTCTAAAGGCATTGCCGCCGCTAGCTTTCAAACTGGGGTGCCAGTAATTTTTGGCATTTTGACAGTAGATACTATGCAGCAAGCCCTAGAACGGGCAGGCATAAAAGGTAATCATGGCTGGGATTACGCCCTGAATGCCTTAGAAATGGCTAGCCTGATGCGGCAACTGCGTTCTAACCTGGCAGAGCCATATTCTCGTAATAGTCAGTCTTTGCCAGCCTCTTTTCCAAGTGCCAGCGTTGGCAATTTAACAGTGGAGTCAGAAGAAGTGGGCTAAATTCAGTTATAAGTGCTGAGTTATGAGTATAAAAAACTCAGCACTCATAATGAATTAAGGGGTTGACAATTACAGATAAATCTGAGATATTATTATTTGGGTGATGATCGCGGGTATAGCTCAGTGGTAGAGCGTCACCTTGCCAAGGTGAATGTCGCGCGTTCGAATCGCGTTACCCGCTTCCAACTAAAACCTCTTGAATTTAATAATTCCAAGAGGTTTAGTGTTTTTAGGGTGCATTGAAGTTTTTGTAGATTAGCTCTGCACTCTTGTAAACCCATCCAAATGTGGACAAGTAAGTCAACATTAGCCACAATCCTTATATATTTGGACAAAGAGTTACACACTACAATAGATATTTTAGCAATTCCCGCTCTGGAAACGCTTGTGAACTCCGTAGATATTGGACATAATGCCGATCTAACCTTGAGAACTGATAGTAATATATAGTGACAGTGACCCAAAGGTAAATTAGCGGGTTTGTTGATGTGTGTTGTTTACGAGGGTAGCCTTCCCAAAAGATTTGCTTTAGGAGCGATCGCCACCTATGCTTGAAATTGTACCAGGTGTGTCAGCATAATAAATCCCCAAAAACGCAACCACATTACCTTGAAAGCGACAGATGAAGAGAAGGAAGTTTTTAAACAAGATCGCCAGCTATGGGGAAAGACTACAAATAGATAACTCTGTACTAATTTGGCAACTAGTATACTTAAAGTTAGCGGCATCTACTATTTTTAATCAGGGCAATGTTTGTATCGCCTTTCTATGTATATAAAGACAGAAGCCTCTAAGGTATTATATTCTCGCAGTTCGTGTAAAACACGCTCAAGTTATTAGAACGCTTGTGCAATCTCAAAAACCCGAAAAAATCGATTTCAATACCGAATACCCCTGTCCCTGTCGTCGCCGGGGTCAGTTAATTCCGATTACGCTGACAGAAGCATTTGGTTGCGATCGCTGTCAGCAAATCTTTGTGGTAGAAGATAATGGTCATGTCTTAGAACAGCTTTCTACCACCTATCCCTACAAACGGGCTTGGCGTTGGATGGGAAATAGTTGGCATGTTGTCCATCCCCGCTTAGGAGAAAGCTATCTGCCTATAGCGCTGGGCATTATTTTCGTGCTAGTGATTATATGGCTGCCATTAGCACTGCGATTGGCAAATGGTTCCAGCATTATTGCTTGGGCAATGGTGGCGGTGCTATTGGCTATCTTACCAGCACTAATGGTCTGGCTTACCTACAGACGTTAACTCAATGACTGTTGAAGTTTTGGATGACCACCCCGAACCAATTACTAGTGCCCAACGAGCCTATCAAGCTTCCCTAAAGTTGGGACTCACAAAGGGAGCAGACCGAAGTCGTGCAGTATTGGCGATGGCACAGGCGATTGAGCGCTCATTTGACGACATTCTAGAAGCCAATACCTTGGATTTAGAAGCCAGTCGGGAAATGGCAGTGCCTGAGTTGATATTGGACTGGCTGAAGCTGACTCCCACACGACTAGAGATGACAGTAGACATTTTACAACGGTTGGGGGAATTATCAGATCCGCTGCGACGCGTCAGAACCGCTGATTATCAACTGGAAGATTCCCAGAGTTATACCCAGTTAATGCCCTTGGGAGTAATTGGATTTATTTATGAGGCGTTTCCCGATTTAGGGGCGATCGCAGCGGGTTTTTGTATCAAAACTGGCAATTGTATAATTCTCAAAGGCAGTACTGAAGCTAGCCATTCCAACGCCGCCATCGCTGAGGCACTGCAAAATGCGATCGCAGAAGTTGGTCTAGCTCCGGGCTGTCTAGAACTGATCACAGCAGAACATGGTGCTTCAATTCGGGATTTAGTCACCCAAGACCAGTACGTGAATTTAGTGATTCCCTACGGACGTTCTAGCTTAGTGCAGCAGGTAGTCCGACAGTCAACTTGCCCAGTTTTAAAGTCAGCGATGGGTAACTGTTACCTTTACTGGTCGCTGAATAGCAGCTTAGAAATGGTGCGCTTGATGATTCTTAATAGTCATCAAAGTGAACCCGATCAAGTCAACGCCATTGAAAAGGTACTAATTCATCGTCAGGCCTTGCCATCATCAATAGCCGTTTTATGGAACAGCTTGATGGAAAAAGGCTTTGAAATTAAAGGGGATGCAGAACTAGTACAAGCCTTTCCTCAGTTGCAGCTGGTAAAAGAAGGCGAATGGGGAAACCCTTATTTAACAAGGACAGTAGCTTTTAAACTGGTGGATAGCTTAGAGGCTGCGATCGCCTGGATTAATGAATACAGCAGTGGTCATGCTGACTCCATCGTGACTGAATCTTACCAGGAAAGTCGGCAGTTTGCCTTGGGAGTTAACAGTGCCTCTACCTACATCAACACTTCCCCGCGTTTTTCCCGCAACCCTTCCCGGGGAGATTCAGTATTTCTCGGCATGTCTAACCAAAAAGGTCATCGTCGGGGATTTATCAGCTTGGAAACTTTGACCACCGTTAAGCACATTGTTCAGGGAAATGGCAGATTTTAAATAATTCGTAATTCGTAATAACGCTCCTGCGGACGCTCGAGTACTCGCTACCGCTTCTCTACGAGACGCTACGCGAACGCTAACGTAATTCGTAATTAGAAGAAGGTTTGCCAAAAGTGCCTATAGCGGCAGTTCTGTTTCGGTTGGGATCTAAATGTCCTACAAAATTCTCCCAATACCCCAATCCAATTTTAAACTTAACACAATCTTAATTTCTGCTTGATCCTGGGTTGGTAAGTTTTTTGTGGTTGGTTGAGCAGCTATTAGGAGACAAGTCAAATCAACATAATTAGTAATTACTAATTCATAATTCATAATTATTAGACGATTTACAATCTGCTGTTTCTATAAGAAGCAGCCATATTTTGTTTAGGTCTAAATCCCCATACAAAATGCAATTACGAATTACGAATTACGAATTATTTAAACTACTATTTGTGCTTTTCGCAACTGACCCTTCTTAAGTTTGCCAACTGAACTGTATTTACATCTGGGTACGGGTGAATATGGAACTTATGGATGGTACGCGCCTCCTAGCAAATCGTTGCAGAAGGCGGAATTTTTTATTGGGTGCAGGATTCTTAACGGGATTAACAATCGCTAGCCAATGGCATCCTGTATTGGCTAATTCAAGGTTTTCTAGCTATCCGTTCAGTCTTGGTGTTGCCTCTGGCGATCCTTTGCCGGATGGTGTTGTTATCTGGACACGACTGGCTCCAAATCCACTCTCTGGAGGTGGAATGCTATTGGTAAATGTTCCAGTACGGTGGCAAGTTGCCCTTGATGAAAACATGAAACAGGTTGTGCGGCGAGGAACAGTACTAGCAACACCAGAGTTAGCACACTCAGTCCACGTTGATGTCCGTGGGCTAAACCCTGACCATTGGTACTGGTATCAATTTCAAGCAGGTAAGGAAGTTAGCCCCATTGGACGGACTCGTACAGCACCAGCATTTTATAGCTATACCCAACAACTGAACTTTGCTTTTGTCTCCTGTCAAGACTGGCAAAATGGCTACTATACGGCTTATCGGCATTTAGCTGAGGAAAACCTTGACCTTGTGGTTCATTTAGGTGACTACATCTATGAATACGGGCCACAATCTGGTGGGCCCCGCCAGCATAATAGTCCAGAAATCATTACTCTTTCCGACTACCGCGATCGCCACGCCCTATACAAAACTGACCCGAATCTCCAAGCTGCTCATGCGGCTTTTCCCTGGATTGTCACTTGGGACGATCATGAAGTTGACAACAACTACGCCAACTTAATCCCGGAAGATAACCAAACCCAAGAGGCTTTTAGAAAACGCCGAGCCAATGCCTACCAGGCTTACTACGAACACATGCCCTTACGTCAGTCTTCATTGCCCAAGGGCCCAGACGCGCTGCTTTATCGGCGGTTGACTTTTGGTAATTTAGCTGAGTTCAACGTCTTAGACACCAGGCAATACCGCACTAATCAACCTTGTGATGACGGACTTAAGCCTCGCTGTCCCCAAGCTTTTGATACAAATGCTACCATGACCGGCTCAGAACAAGAGCAGTGGCTACGAAAAGGGTTAGACCAATCGCGATCGCGCTGGAATGTGATTGCTCAACAGACCATGCTAGCCGAGTACAATTTCAATAGTAGTCCAGGTGTCGGTGTCTTCAATTTAGATCAGTGGGACGGTTACGTGGCTGCACGTAATCGGCTTTTGAGTTTTCTCAACCAGCGCCAACCCTCTAATCCAGTGGTAATTAGTGGAGACATCCATTCTAGTTGGGTACACGACCTCAAGCTTGATTTCAATAACCCAAACTCACCAACTGTAGGCACTGAGTTTGTAGGAACCTCAATTACATCTGATTTTCCCACGGCATTCATCGCTCCAGCTCAAGCTTCCCTAAGCAACAATCCCCATACTAAGTTCTTTGACGGTGCTTACCGAGGATACGTCCGCTGCAACCTGACTCCAAAACGCTGGCAAACTGACTACCGCGTTGTATCAAGCATCGTTGACTTGAATGCCTCTGTCAAAACCCTAGCTTCCTTTGTAGTCCAAAACGGACAACCAGGAGCACATCTAAGTTAAGCAAATCTCACAAGCAATTAAACAAACCCTCCAGATTATATTTGGAGGGTTTCAATATAGCCTTAAATATAATTCCGACTATTAAAATATCCGAATTCGGATGTTGTTATCCCGCATTTTGCGGGTGTTTGGATATAACAATCCTATCTGAGTTAACAAAATTGCAAAACACTTAAAAAAGGTAGAGAATATGGGAAATTCAGCAGGAATGTAGACTATTCAAGTCGGAAGCGATCGCCTGTTAAAGATTACACTAAATCAATTTTGCTGAAGAGTTATTTTGGCATTTCTTTGCAATACTTAACTAACTTTTAATTAAAAAAATTAACATAGATTAAAAATAATAACTAAGATTATAATTTATTAAGTTCATCGGGCTACATTGAGAGTATGCTTAATAGTTGAAAGTTTAAGTAACTAAGTGCAAATAAACTTAAATATTTGTTTAGTTTTTTATCCTTTGCCATTTGTTTTAGTGTTAAATACTAAAAAACAAAGTTTATTTGTGCCAACTTACTAACTAGGCTGTCAAACAAGGTGGTGAAAATCCGACCAGAGCCAAGTACCAACAGCGAAAACAAAAGTAAACTTCACAAAAATTACGTAAAATGATCAGAAGAATTTTGCTGGCTGTATCGGGATTGGGACACGCAGAGGAAATGCTCAAAACCCTGAAAGAAATCCCTTCAATTCAATCTGCAAAAGTTACAATTTTGCATGTTGTTCATGCACAAAGTACTGCCGCTACCATGACAGCTAAATGGGAAAATGGTGGCAAAATTCTGGCGAATGCCATTCAAACCTTGAACTTAGATCCTAGCCAAGTTTCTTCAATTTTGCGTGAAGGCGACCCCAAAGATGTGGTTTGCCAAGTAGCTGATGAAATCGACGCTGACTTGATTATTATGGGTTCACGCGGACTGAAGCGGCTGCAATCGATTTTATCGAACTCAGTCAGTCAGTATGTTTTCCAACTATCTTCTCGCCCCATGTTGCTGGTAAAAGATGACATTTATGTTAAAAGAATTAAGCGCATTATGGTGGCAATAGATAACTCTGACTCAGCAAAAAACTGCTTGAAATTGGCACTGTTTTTACTCCGAGATATTCCGGGCGGCGAATTAATTTTGGCAAATATTAGTACAGATTTTGGCGGTAAAAAATCGGAAATAACCAAGGTTAACTCAGACAAAAATCCAGTTTTAGCAGCTGCTGTTGCAGAAGCTGAAAAACAAGGCATCCAATCTCGTTCTTATATCAGCAGTGGAAAACCTGGTGAAGAAATTTGTCGATTGGCAGAAGAGTTGAATATAGACTTATTATTGCTCGGTTCTCCAGATCGTCGTCCATCGATCGCTAAGAGTTTTGTTGATATAGATCGGCTCATCGGATCTTCCTTGTCTGACTATGTTCGAGTCAATGCCACTTGTCCAGTATTGTTGGCGCGGACAATCGCTTAAAGTAAACAGTGCTGAGTATAATAATTGTTGTCACAAAATAGTCAAGAAATAAGATTTGTCTTGTCTTTACTATTCAGCACCCAGCACAGGCTACGCTAACAGCACTAAATTGATAGTTGATAAATAAAAACCCCTACACTATTGGTGCAGGGGTTATTTATTTTATACACAAATTCTTAACTATCTTTTCCACCTTCGCGGCTAGCAGTTTGGATGTACAGAATTAGTAAAAACACAGCAGGGACTAGTACGAACAAAATGCTCGCTATGAACCCCAGGTCATTAACTTGCATGGCAAGAAAGCCTCTCTTAAATTTCCAGTCAACAACATTAGGATAGCATCAACGATGACAGAGTTATACCAATTCAAAATTCAAAATTCAAAATGTCCGCGTAGCGTCTCGTAGAGAGGAAACTTAATTTTGGTAAGTATTTTGACTACTGACTGGATACATGACAGATTTGAGAACTTAAGGCTTCGTGACTACGCTGACTGAGCCATTCACTAAAGTTTGACAGGCAAGGCGGTAATTTTCTGGCTTTTTCTTGAATTTCCGGTTTTCTACATCTGTGCGGGGGGAAAGATTTTCTAGTCCTTCGACTATCTCCACAACACAAGTACCACACTGACCATTACCACCACAATTGGTCATCTTGCCAATCAATGTATATATGTCAATACCATTTTGTATCGCCTTGAGCCGGAGATTAGCACCATCTGCTGCCACTACTTCTTTATTTTCTTTAACGAATTTGATATTACCCATAACTGATTCCTCCTTGACTGTAAGCTTGGCTTTCAAGGCTTCATATTGACATGGACTAATTAACATCTTATTTATTATAATAATTCATTACAAAATATTAATAAATATTAACTTTAGAAAACATAGCGCTGCAAAAAAATAGGACAGGTAGAGTACCTGTCCTATAAATTGAAAAATAGATTAACTTATCTAAATCCCACGGCTGCTTGCCAAACAAAAGCAAGCAACAAGAAGAATACGGGGATAACTGGGAGAACGTCTACCAAAGGATCGAAGATTTGGTAAGCTTCTGGCAGTTTTGCTAATAAAAGTGCTGCTTCCATGTTTGTTTAAATCCACCTATCCAACACAGCTTTCATAATTGAGAAGTATCTTAACATGGTTTGAGTCTTGATCATTGGTCAATAGTCATTTGTAATTTCACTCTCATCTGATGCCGATTCAGATGAGTTGAGCCAGTGACCAAATTCTGCAACAAAGCGATCGCTCAATATTGCTTCTCTAATTTTTTGCGTAAAGCGAATTAGTTCGGTAATGTTGTGAATGCTCAACAAGGTATAAGCTAAAATTTCTTGCGATCGCACTAAATGAGATATGTAAGCACGGCTAAAATTTTGACAAGTGTAGCACGTGCAAGTTTCATCTAATGGCGTAAAATCTTCACGAAACTTAGCATTTTTTAAATTCCAGCGTCCGCCTTGGACTATCGCTGTACCATGTCTTGCCCAGCGGGTGGGAATGACGCAATCAAATAAGTCTATACCAGATGCGATCGCGATCGCCATTTCCCGATAAGTACCCACACCCATCAAGTAACGCGGCTTTTCGGGGGGTAAAAGCGGTGCTGTCACTTTGACAATCTCAGCCATCAATTCTGGCGGTTCTCCCACACTCACGCCACCAATGGCATATCCGGGCAAATCCAACTTAGCCAAAGCTTCCGCCGCACGGCAACGCAAATCCAAATACACGCCCCCTTGCACAATCCCAAACAACGCCTGATCGCTGCGTTGATGAGCCGTTATGCAGCGTTCTAACCAGCGGTAAGTGCGCTCAGTTGCAGTTTCTACCTCTTGGCGAGTCGCTGGGTAGGGCGGACACTCATCAAAGGCCATAATCACATCGGCCCCCAAAGTATTTTGAATCTCAATGGAGCGCTCTGGTGTTAAATTAATAATTTGTCCATCATGGGGCGAGCGAAAAGTTACGCCTTCTTCAGTAATTTTTCGCATCTCGCTTAAGCTGAAGACCTGAAACCCACCTGAATCTGTGAGCATTGGGCCGTTCCAACCCATAAATTTGTGCAACCCACCACCCCCAGCCACGATCGCTTCCCCTGGTTGTAGGTGAAGATGATAAGTATTGGATAAGATCATTTGTGCCCCAGTATCTCGTAGCTGAGATGGAGTAATAGTTTTGACATTCGCCAGCGTTCCTACTGGCATAAATCTGGGGGTTTCTACAAGACCGTGAGGGGTGAAAAACACTCCTGCTCTAGCTTTTGTCTGACTACAGCAAGCAAGACATTGAAAAGAAAAATTAGCACTCATGCCATTTGGAATTTTAGATTTTAGATTTTGGATTGTGAAACACTAATCGGTAAAGAGTTTCAGAAATCCATAACTAGTACAACGCGGCAGAAATAAACCTACCATTTCATTACAGTCAGAAAGCTTAAGATGAAAGCTTTTTGACTTTTGACTTTTGACTTTTGACTTTTGCCTTGCGGTACTAGCAGCCATAAAACCAAATGGTATTAGGGCAAAATTAATATTATTTGGCTAAATTATGAACAAACATCAAGATTGGTAATTGAGTTTTAGCGAACACTTAAGCATTCATTACTAACCTAGTTACCAACTTTACGAGTATATACTCTAAATAATTGTTATTTAGAAAGAATCAGAACAGTCATCGTCAATTTCTGCATCCCACCTAGCTGAGAGTACTTGTTCCATCATCGCTTCTATAGCGCTGACATTGAAGCTTCGCTCTCGTCGCTCTTGTAAAGGGGTTGATCGGGGAATCAACCGCAGACACAATCCTTCTTGTATCAAATCGAAGTAGGTTTCTTGTTGCGATGACTGTTTTAGTTCCAAGTAATCAAAACTACAAACATTCAGATATAGCGCGCGGTTAGCCACTAAGGTAGACCTTTGCGGATTGGCAAAAACTTCCATCACATCCCCTTCACCCTCGCTCAGTACCTTATCTTCTTGGGTGTAGATGTAGTGGACTCGACCTAAATCTGCCAGCAATCGCCGGATGTCGAGCTTATTCACAATGATGCCCGTGTTAATAATGCACGGAGCTGGTATCCTGGTGTCGGGTAGATGGTGACTCATAGGAAAATTGCGATTGAGCTAAGGAGAGCAACAACATAGCTAAACTGTCATAATTGAATAGCTTGTTTACTCCCTACATTTAAAAAAATATCAATTTTATGGGGCAATCGTCTAATAATTTGGAGTAAGTTTTTAGTTAACGAATACAAAACACAAATTTTGCTCCCTGATGGAATTTTAATTTCCTAAGTTACTCGTTTCTGTATAAAAAAATACTCAAAATTATTTGTTTACCACTTAGACCAGCATAACAAAATTTTCAACGAGAATGTTTAATAGAAGTAAATCTTATTTAAAGTTTTAAAGTCTACTGATATCGGTTGTACCGAAATTATGACTATTATCCAGCAATTTACCAAAAATTAATGTAATTCAGATGACGAAACAGCAACAGTGGTGGAAAAAGCTGCTGTTAAAGCTGGCAGCTAGTATTATATTTTATACAAGTATTCCACTACCGTATTTAAACGGATTGGACTTTCAGGGAGTGGCACGTCTTGCTTCGCTTGTTGGGTTGATAATTGGGGGAATTTTAGGGTTACTGGATACGGGGATGGATTATCTGGGGATGCCCGTGCTAACTCGTAGTGCTTTGGTAGTAAGTGTTTGGATTGCCATAACTGGAGGATTGCACTTAGATGGGGCAATGGATACTGCCGATGGTTTGGCAGTGGGCGACCCAGATCGGCGACTGGAGGTGATGGCAGATAGTGCTACAGGAGCCTTTGGGGCAATGGCTGCGATCGCCTTGGTGATACTGAAAATAACAGCTTTAGCGGATATGCCAGAAAGCCGTTGGTTATTGCTGATGGCTGCTTGTGGCTGGGGACGTTGGGGACAACAACTAGCGATCGCGCGATATCCTTATTTGAAAGCAACTGGTAAAGGCGCATTTCACAAACAAGCCATTCGTTCTTACAAAGATTTGTTACCGGGATTGTTGTTGTTGTTTAGTTTGAGTGGTTTACTTTGGCTAATAGATAAACAGCAGCTATTTCTCGCACTGACAATGATAGTTGTTGGAAGTGCGATCGCCACTTTAACTGGTGCATGGTTCAACCACAAATTAGGTGGACACACTGGAGATACTTACGGCGCAGTCGTTGAGTGGACTGAAGCCCTATTTCTTTGTGTATTGACCGTTTTTTAAGATGAAGAGAGTGGGGAAGAAGGGGGAAGGGGGAAGCAGAGGGAGCAGGGGAGGTAGGGGAAGCAGGGGGAGAAAAGAATTAATAACTAATAGCCCAATGCCCAATGCCCACTTCATTTAATCGGTTGCAACTTTGTCACCTTGAGTTTAAAAGCCCCAACCCCAGTTTCCCCAAAAGACCGGACACGAATCACATAACTCCCTGTCTCCACGATGCGAGTAAAGAGTAAGGAATTGCTACTACCATCAGGGCCATCATCATTTTCTGCCAGAGTTGAACCATCAGGTGCCAGCAGTGTAATGATGCTGTCAAAGTTTTCTGATGACAGGTCAACTGCTAAATTATCACCCTTCTGCAACTTCACTGTGTAATCACGGGCAAACCCACCTTGACCGGTGGGAATGTCTTTGTCAGACAGGCTATCGGAAAGTTCAGTACTGTTAGATAAAGGAATTGGACTATACAATTTATTTTGAGCAAAAGCTGCGCTGGTACTAATGCCTATTGCCAGCAATGTGGCAGGAATGATGATGAGTTGTTTTAAACCTGCCGCCAAAACTTTATTCATACATTTCAAGCAATTTTTCTACAAAAATAGGGTAATTTGGTCAATTTATGTACTTATCTGTCAAAGCTTGCCTATTGCTTCTTAATTTATCCGTCTTTGACGGCAGTAGCTACAGCTACTAATCCTAAGACCACAATTCCATACTGACGAAGTGTTTGCACAGCAGACCTGGCAGTAGCACCAGTAGTATAAATGTCGTCCACTAACAGCACTGGGACATTTGGAGGACGATGGCGAAATTCTTGCCCAATAGCAAAAGCTTTATCCAAGTTTTTTTCTCGTTTAGATACCGACAAACCAAACTGCGCTTCAGTTTCTCGCACTCTTGCTAAACCGTTTAGTTTCAATTTTAATCCGGTTATTTCGCAGAAACTTTGTGCTATCAGTGCGGCTTGATTGTATTTACGTTGCTTTTGTTTGCTAGCGTGGAGTGGGATAGGAACTACTACAGGCTGGCTATCTCGCCTCGGTGAATTTAACAACCATGCTTCCCCTAACCATTGACCCAAAGGACGAGCTATTTGGGGTTGATTTTCGTATTTCATCGCTGCAATTGCTCGTTTCACCGGGCCACCATATTCCCCCCAGCCAAACACAGGTATAGGCTCTTGCCATAGAGAAATCGGGTCTTTACGTTGACATTTTTGCAGTTGTCTGGTGCAGTTCTGACAGAATTCTTGGGAAGTTGCGCGTTGACATAGAGGGCAATGGGATTGGAGAAAAAGATTGAGTAAGCCTGTGAGATTTTTAATCCAAGCGTGCATTTAGAATTGTCCTTTGTCATTAGTCATTAGTCATTAGTCATTAGTCATTGACCAATGACTTAACATACACGCGATCGCATCTTGTTGTTTCTACTCCTGTTGCTGGAGTGTAGCCGTTGCTTTCATACAGCTTGACTGCTTCCACCAAAACACTGGCGGTTTCAATCCAAATTTGTTGAAAACCACGCTTTGCGATCGCTGCTTCTAGCTGTTGTAACAAATATTTCCCTAATCCCAAACCCCTGATGCTGGGCAAAAGATACATTTTGCGGATTTCTACAGCTTTTTCGCCTCGGTGTATGGGGTAGTATGCTCCTGTACCTACTAACTGACTTTGGTGTTCAATTACCCAAAACTCTCCCCCAGTAGCTAAATAACATTCCTCTACACGCAGCACATCTCGGTCAGCACCGTTTGGTTCCCAACCCAGACCGTATTCTGATAATACATAACTGATCACTTCAGCGGCTCTTGTGCGATCGCTTTTCACCCAATCACGAATTAAAAAATCTTGATAATAGTTTTTCATTACCATTTGCTGGTCAAGTTTACACAGAAAAATTTTCCGCATCTATATCCCAATTTACTCAGCAAATAGCAATTCTTGCAGAGTCCATTTCAGGCTGTACTCTCAAGGCGTGAATTATGTAAGTGCTGAGAAAAGTCTATCTTTAATAAAGAAATTGGCTCTACATCTACGATAGACATAAAGCCATGAGCAGTTGCTGTGTGGAGGAGCGAAAAGTAAGTGGTTAGCTGGGATTACCATCAGCGCTCCTCCGGCAACAGACAAGGAAAGAATCGACTCACATTCTGAAATTTGTTTACAGTCAAATGAGTTAAACGAACTGCGCCAAATGCCTAACGAAGTCCACCCGATATGTACAGCGTTTCGCCGGTGATCCATGCTGAATCGGAGGACGCAAGAAAGACGACGGCAGGTGCGATGTCCTGTGGCTGTCCAATGCGGCCAAGGGGGGTGTGTGCTTCAGTTTGTTGGCGGTCTTCGCTCTTGGCTACAGTTATTCCTGCTGTGTACGTGCCCTCCGTTTCCACCATGCCAGGATTGATGGAATTAACACGGATGTTGCGTGAACCCAGTTCTTTGGCTAGTGACTTCGTGACGGCATCGACTGCCGCTTTAGTGGCGCTATAGACCGAGCCGTTCGCGGGCGCAAGCGTGCTAACGATCGAACTGATATTGATGATGCTGCCACCCGCCGATCCGAAGTGCTTTACTCCCTGTTGTGAGGTGAGGATTAATCCCAGCACATTCAGATCGAAATGCTTATGGAAATGCTCTTCGGTGATGTCTTCGATTGGGGAAAATTCATAAATTCCGGCATTGTTGACCAAAATATCTAGCTTGCCGAATACCTGCTGCGTCTCTGCAAAAAGATGTTCGATCTCTGCCTTTTTTGCAACATTTGCCTGTACTGCGATCGCCTTACCGCCTTCGCTGACAATCTCAGCGACAATGCGATCGGCTCCTTCTTTGCTAGATGAATAATTGACGACAACTGCCGCACCTTCGGCTGCCAGATGTTTGGCAATAGAGGCACCGATTCCTTTGGATGCACCCGTAACAATTGCAATTTTCCCTTCTAGTTTTTTCATGATTATGAGTGCTGTAGTTGTTGAGTTTGAAAGAGTTGTCCGAAACGGGTTGCGAAAAAACGAGAACGCACCCGTTCGGGTCTTCGACATTGATGTTTTAAATCAGTGGCTCGGTGTCACCCCTTGAGGAACGACAGCAGATCGGCGTTGAGCCTGTCTGCATGAGTATTAGTGAGACCGTGGGGTGCGCCCTCGTAGACTTCTAAACGGGCATTCTTGACGATCTTAGCTGAAGCCAGCCCCGCAGCCGCGATGGGCACGATCTGGTCATCGTCACCGTGGATAATCAGGGTTGGCACATCGAACCGTTTGAGATCCTCGGTGAAATCCGTCTCAGAGAACGCTTTGATACAGTCGAGTGCGCTTTTGTGTCCTGATTGCAGCCCCTGCAACCAGAAAGAGTCGATTAGACCTTGTGAGACTTTTGCACCTGGGCGGTTGAAGCCAAAAAACGGGCCGCTAGCAAGATCCTTATATAGCTGCGAGCGATCGGCGATAGAACCAGCACGGAGGTTGTCGAAAACCTCGATCGGTAGTCCGCCAGGATTGGACTCTGTTTTCAGCATCAGTGGCGGAACTGCGGAAATCAGCCCTGCTTTGGCTACCCGTGCTGTACCGTGGCGACCGATATAGCGAGCGACTTCACCACCACCCGTGGAGAAGCCGATTAGAGTAATACCATTCAAGTCAAGCGTTTCGATCAGCGTAGCGAGGTCGTCGGCATAGGTGTCCATCTCGTTACCATTCCAGGGCTGGCTTGATCTGCCATGCCCACGGCGATCATGGGTGATGACGCGATAGCCCTGCGATGCCAGGAACAGCGCTTGGATTTCCCAGCTATCAGCATTAAGCGGCCAGCCGTGCGAGAGAATAACTGTGGGCCCTGTTCCCCAGTCCTTGTAGTATATCTGCGTACCGTCTTTGGTAGTGATTGTACTCATGTGAATCCTATGTATATCGAGAGCAAAGACAACTGCTTGAAAGCGATCGCCCATATTGAGTTTCTTGAAAATTATAATAGGCAGTTGTTGCTTCTATGATTAAAAGCTTCTGTAATTGGGTTAGTGATGATGTTTATGCTCTATTCTTCAGCTTGTATTTAATTCAGAACACTCAAGTTATTGGAGTTAAGTCAAGAGTCAGAAACCCGAAAGACAAATTTCCAACAGGATTGGGACAATACTATGGATGCGTTAATGTTTTATGGTCGCGAGACAGAAGTGATACCAATTCTGTATGAAGATGCGCTAAACCATACTTAAATACAAGAAAGAAAAACGAACCGCAAAGGACGCATTCGCGCAGCGTCTCGTAAGAGAAGGACACAAAGAAAGAAAGAAAGAAAGAAAGAAGAAGTTAAGAGAGTTTGGCGCAGCCTCACAAAGAAATGGTATGACAAAGCTTGAAAGCTATCTAGAACATTGAAGCAAAACACCAATTGGCATTCATGTCTTGTGGCAAGGACTGACTTTTCACGGTATTTGGAAAATTTTTATATTAAACAATCGCTTGCAACAGAATTTAATAAATAAGAGGGGTAAAGGGTAAAAGGTTGATAATAGTCCCCTACCATAGGAGCAATAGCTTTTTACCCTTTCCCTTGCCCCTTACCGTTCCTGATAAATAACTGATGATACACTTCCTGTTCCTGCCTTCTTGTATTAAGGCAATGTTGCTTCAGAAATGCTCAAAGTGTTGTTTGCGTCAGCTTTCGAGGACTCATTTGCTGGAACGGATGCAGTTATCTCCCCAATGGCGCTGTCGTTTGTCCCGGTAACAGGACGCAAGGCACTTAAAGCAGTCTTAATTACAACAGCTGTAGGTACTGCCACAATTACACCCAACAATCCGCCAATTCTTGCCCCTGTTAAGACCGAAATTAAAATCCAAACTGGATTTAAACCAGTAAAACTGCCTAAAATTCGGGGAGCAATTAAGTTTTCGAGAATTTGCTGTACAATTACCGCTGCGATCAACACTCTCACACCCATTGAAAAATCTTGCAACGCTACCAATAGTGTAGTCAGGGCGATGCCTACAGAACCGCCAAAGGGGACGAGAGCCATCAGGCCAATAGTTAGTCCGAATAGCAATCCAAACGGCACTTTCAGCCACAAAAAGGTAGGAATAAGGGCTGAAGCCATACAGGTAGATAGAATCAACTGGGTGATGAAGAAATTTTGAAAGCTTAAGCGGACTGTTTTAGAGAAAGGCTCACGAAATTTATTAGGTAGCCATTCGACTAAACTTTCCCAGAGTTCACCCCCATGCTGTAAAAGATAAAAAGTCAAAACCATCGTCAAGAGAATATCTAGCAGACTAGTAACTGTGAGTACAGCCAGATTTAAAACTTGTCCTGCGATCGCTTGTAATTGTCCTTTGACGCGATCATTGATTTGCACCACCAGGGCATCGAGGTTAATCGGTAAGCCAAAAGTCTCAGCTTTTCCGTTTAATATCATTAACTGAGAGCGTCCAGAGTCAATTAACTCTGGTAAACGCGCCACCAGTTGTTGAGCTTGGGTAAGAGCCAGGGGAAAAAGTGTCACACCCAACGCCAATAAAATCGATAAAGCCAAGAGAAATACTAAAATAGCAACTTGCTCTCTCTTAGCACCATGATGCTCCATCCAGCTCACGGGGTAGTTGAGCAGAAATGCTAGCACTGAGGCTCCGACTAAAATGACTATGAGAGAATGGAAATAATTGAAAAATACCGAAATTGCCCAACCATTGATAACTAGCAGCGGAGCGAATAGCGCGATCGCCCCGATTCGCGCTATTGGAGTGAATGTTTGCCACCAGTCGAGTAGCTTACGTGTCTGCATTTTGAGCTGATTGCGGAATAGAACTAAATGAAATTTTTCTTTACAGCTTATTATCTCTAACTATATGAGTCTTATTCATCCTTCTAGTTTAGGAGTTAGACTAACCCCAATGAAGAATTTTGAACCAAAAGAGAATGGGGAGTGGGGAGCAGGGGAGCAAGGGAGCAGGGGAGCAGGGGAGCAGGGGAGCAGGGGAGCAGGGGAGCAGGGGGAGAATAATCATGCCCCATTCCCAATGCCCAATGCCCCTTACCCCTTATCCCCAGAGGGGACCCCACCATCCCCAATGCCCAAAACACAGTTGCTTTTACATTTAGTTCCGATCGTCGGCTTTTTTCCATCCTTGTGGACGCTCTATCGGGGCCAGGGTAGTCGGGAACAACTTGCTATTAGTCGTCTGTCTATTACTTTGGCACTTACTTGGTTGTTGAGTTATCTATTATTAGCTACCGGAGCAGCAACTTCAGATTTTTTTCCGCTACGTCTATTTATCCTCAATAGCTTTCTCACGTCAGGTTACTTTTTAGTAAGTGTTTGGTTGATTTTGCGTCTAATGCAGGGCAAATCTGGTCGTTTACCAGGGTTTAGTAATTTAGCAGAACGAGTGCTTGGCAAGTATTTATCTTAATTTTTTAGGGTGATAATTTGTCGGTGTTTTTACTGATTTTTGGAAAAATTATGGCTTATTTATTTATATATCTAGTCAAATCCAGTTTATTATTGCCATACTTCAGTAAAACATCTCCAGGTTGTCCCAAAAAAAGAATAAATGCTGCTATAAGTGTTGTGGTTGACACTACATTAAAAAAGTTAGCACTGATAATTAAGAGTTAGCTATTATGGGTTGATTTGTTTGGGTGTTTTTAGTCTGCAAAATTACTGAATTTGATTAGTGAGTAAGTGTGAGGAAGTCTGTGACCATTCAAAGAAGTTCGGCGGAAGAAAACCAGTCGGGAAAAGCCTCAAAGTCTAGTAAAAAAATTTCCCAGAAATCGACATCAGGACGTTGGCTGTGGTTTTGGGTAGGTATGAGTGGTATTGCAATGGTGTCAGCAACTGCGGGGGCACTTTTGGCGGTATCTTTAACCAGTACGCCTTTGCAACAAGCCCAGCTAACTCCCAAGGATGAGGCGGCCTTTGATAGCGATCGCATTTCTGGAGGTGTACTGCGATTTTCAGAATTAACTCGTCCGGTAAATCTTTTGGTGATGGGAATGAGTGTACTTCCCCCAGATATCCAAAACCCTCCTGAAGATACCAAAAATCTCAAATACCTACCCCAAGTAAACTCTTTTGATGGTCTTTCTGATGTGATGCTCTTGGTCAAATTTGATCCAGAGACGAAAAAAATAAATATGCTCTCCATTCCCAGAGATACCCGCACACAAATAGAGGGGTATGGAGTGAAAAAAATTAATTCCGCCAATGTTGAAGGTGGGCCAGCTTTGACTGCCAGAACTGTCAGTAATCTCTTAGGAGGGGCGGGAATTGATCGCTATGTGCGAATTAATGTTTTGGGAGTTGCCAAGCTGATTGATGCTTTGGGTGGCGTGACTGTTTACGTCCCTAAAGATATGAAATACCAAGATGATTCTCAGCACTTGTACATCAATTTGAAGGCGGGTAAGCAGCATCTCAATGGCGATCAGGCACTACAATTGCTGCGTTTTCGCCATGACGAACTCGGTGATATTGGTCGGATTCAGCGCCAGCAAATGGTCATCCGCGCTTTGATGGAGCAAACACTCAACCCAGCTACTGTTGCTCAATTACCTAAAGTTCTTGATGTCGTCAAAGAACACATTGATACCAACTTGACAGTTGAAGAGTTAGTGGCGCTAATGGGTTTTGGGGTGCGGACAAATCGCTCTAATATGCAAATGTTAATGCTGCCAGGTCGCTTTAGCGAAAAAGGCGAGTTTGATGCTAGCTATTGGTTGCCCAACAAAGATGGTATTGCGAAACTGATGGCTCAACACTTTGGTTTGGAGTCAGAACAGGAACAGCTGGCGACTGCGACCGACCCCCGCTCTTTGCGTGTAGCAATTCAAGATAGTACAGGTGGCGATCGCTCTAACCTCCAACCGTTAATTAGAGCCTTGGAAAAATCTGGATATCGCAATATCTATGTCGCCAAGGCATGGGGTGAACCTCTAGATGTAACTCACATTGTCGCCCAACAAGGAGATGGTGACAGTGCCGAATCAATTCGCAACACTTTGGGATTTGGAGAAGTGCGCGTGGAAAGCACTGGCAACCTTGGCTCGGATATCAGTATCCAAGTAGGTAAAGATTGGTTGCAACAAAAGTCTATTTTGGAGAAGTCGTTGACACCCTAAAGGCTATATCTGCTGATACTGAATTTACTACCTGGCTCAGTTCTTGGAGTTTAGCTGCTACTATACCATTGGTTAATAATTCTTCTGCTTTAGCTAAACCCTCTGCCATATCTGAACAAATACCACTCCGCCAGAGATAAAATCCGCCATTCCACAAGGCTGTTTGCATTAATTCACCTGGTTTACCTGCTAAAACCGCTTGAATATCCGCCACCAGTTCTTCAGTAGTTCCAAGGGGTACGTTCTTGGTAGTAAAGCCGTAATCACGCGGTACGAGGTGCAATCGTTCTACCTCTTGGGGTGCTACAGATGAGGATAAGCTGATGATTGCAGTGCGATCGCGTGGTAAGTCGCAACTACCTTCCAATCCTTTGACTAATGTAAATTTTGTTACTCCCCGCAGTCCTAAAGCTATCTGAAACATTCCTTCTGTCGGCGGATGGACAAACCCTGCAATTACGTGAGCATGCCCAGCATAAGGACACCAAATTAGCTCCATTGTCGCCAACGGCGGACGTTTGCCAAGTTGGTCGCGGTACTCCCAAATACTTGTAGTTAAGGGAAAATGCTGAGGTAGATAGATAAAGCCGATTCCCGTTTGCTCAAATACTTGTTGAGTTTTTGCTAGGGGTAAGGTAGTCCAATCGACTCCTAAACCCTGCCAAATATCTATCAGAGGTAAGCCATACTTAGTTGGTAGGCGATCGCTACCATGCATTACCACTGGTTGTCCCACTGCGGCGAGTAGTAAAGCTGTTACCGGACTAATTGGTGCTGTGCGTGTCCTACCATCATAGGGGATGCCAAGAGCGATCACTGGTCGCCCAGAGGCTATGGGTTGCAGTTTTGGCCCCAGTTCTTCATAAGCATCCAACATTCCAGCTAACTCTTCTCCCGTAGGACGCTTGATTCGGTGAGCAATCAAAAAGGCTCCAATTTGGGCTGGTGTCGCTTCACCCAGCAGCATCATTTTAATAGCGGTGGCTGCTTGGGCGCGAGTTAAATTCTCGGCTGTGTGGTTTCCGCTGCCTACTTTTTGCAGAAATTCCCGAAATACATTGCTCATTTTTCCTTTGTCCTCTGTCCACCGTCATTTGTCTATTGTCCTTTGTCTTTCGTGATAAGCGAAAATGACTAATGACCGAATATTGGATTTTGGATTTAATAAATAAATGTAAGTTCGACTAACTAAAAATAGCAGGATGTTGAGCAGGTAAGTCTTGGGGGTAGATATCAAGAAATGGTTGTTAAAACAAATAAGTATAAGCAGTCAAACCCGCAATTAACTTGACAATTAAATTTAAAACATTACGATGTCTAAAGTCCGTAAAATACATTGATAATCAGGACTTACAGGCAGTTTTAACATCAATTCATAATCAAGCCAAAAACGCTAAGAATAAGACTTTTATTATTGCCCAGCAATGGTTTCAAGCTGATTTACAGACGTATTTGGTATCCCATATACTGAAGAACCAAAATTTTTATACTTCTTTAGATAGATTGTATTACATGCTTAATTATTGGTAGTTGTTAGAGAACAGGCGCCTGAGGGCAAGAAATTTTAGCACATCATTCGTGTAAGCGCGGTCGCCGCCGCAACAATCCAGGTTTTTTCTACACTTTAAGAAAAGAAATTTTTTGTCCAAAGTCCAAGTATAGTTCGACGCGTCAAGACTAAAGCAGTTAACAAAAATCACTTTTGATTCGGGAGAGAAATCTAAATGATTATTAACGACTTGAACTACTTAGAGCAAGCTGAATCCGCAAACACTTTAGTAGGCGGAAGTAACTACGGCAAGGGCTATGGCAAAGACTACGGCAAGGTCTACGTCAAGGTCTATAGCAAGGTCTATGGCAAAGACTACGGCAAGGTCTATGGCAAAGACTACGGCAAGGTCTATGGCAAAGACTATGGCAAGGGCTATGGCAAAGACTAGAAATTGAGTGAGTGTTGTGGAACCCAAATGGTTGTGTAACCTTCTCAGCGTGCTGGAGCTTACGTTTTCTACCATTTCGGAATCGCCGCAACCTCATACTTGCAAACCTGGGTTCTTCCACTTTAGCTTTTGATAGTTCACAAATCTCCTGGCTCTTGAAAGCGATACTTGGCCGCTTTCACCCAGGAGATTTTTTGCAACTGCGTCACCTTACATCTGCCAAAGAGTTCAGTATGAAAGACATCGAAATTGAGATCATTGATAATTTTGAAACGTTTCAAACGATCAGAAACCATTGGGACTCCGTATACAAAACCGATTCTGAAGCTCAATTTTTCTTGTCTTGGACTTGGCTATCTGGTGTGCTGATGAAAAAATTGCGCAGCCATTCCCGTGCCGCGTGGTTTATATTAGCGGCAAAATCAACTGCCCCGACTTCAGAGTATGTGGCATTTTTTCCGCTAGAAATTGGGATCGCAGAACATCCCGAAGGCTGGCTCCAGAGTCGTCTGTCGATGATGGGAGTTGCAGATTCAGAGCATCTTGGGTTTATTTGCTTGCCAGAATACGAAGCAGCAGTCACTTCTGCCTTTGCCCAATTCTTTCAGCAACAGCAGGAAACTTGGTCTATTTTTGAAGTCGAAAATATTCAAACGAGCAAAGGTCGAATGAGTCGGTTCCTGGATCAGTTCTCCACAGAAGCCTTTGAATTGGCACAACAGGAACAGTTGAGCGATTTAGTAGATCAAATCGATAATAGCATTGTTCCGTACATCGCTTTGCCAGACGACTGGGAACAGTACCTGCAAACCGTCGTCAGCTCCAACACTCGACAGAAAATCAGACGCCTCTTGAGAAAAGTTGAAAGCTCCAACGAGTTCCACCTGACTCAGGTCAACGCAGAGAATTTAGATCTTCATCTAGAGATCCTCTTAGGATTTTGGCAAACCAATTGGGAAGGCAGAAAAGGCGCAGACTACTGCCAAAAAATCGTAGAGAACGTCGGGTTGGTTTTGCGTCATAGCTTTGAACACCAAACCTTATACTTACCAGTACTCTGGCAAGGAAACCAACCGCTGGGTGCGATCGCAAACCTAATGGATTTTGATCGCAAAACGGCTCTCTTCTTCATGGCAGGTCGAGACGACAACGTAAAAGAGCTTTCTTCTGGTCTGGTTCTTCATGCCTATGGGATTCAACATGCGATCGACAATAAATTTAAAGTCTATGATTTCCTGATCGGCAACGAGGCATACAAGTTTTCGTTTGGAGCCAAAGCCCGTCAGATCAAAACCATGCTGATCCAGCCCAAGCGATCGCACCAAAATCAAGCGCTAAATTTAAGAACAATTCCGGAAGCGCTCCACCGTTTTGGCCATTACCAACAAACCAACCGACTCGATCTAGCAGAGCAAGGCTATCGTCAAATTCTGAACGTGCAACCTCAACACCCAGGCGCACTCTATCGGTTAGGAGTCTTGATGCACCACAAAGGAAAGTACTCAATCGCTGAAGAGTTGTTCAGATATGTCCTTGAGCTGCAACCTCAAGATGTGAAAGCCTGGTTTAGTTTAGGCAACTTGCATCAAGCTCAAAATCAATTACCAGAAGCACAAGCAGCATATCAGCAAGCTTTAGCACTCCCCTCCGAATCCTCAATGCTTTCATCAGCAATCCATCATAATCTTGGCTATACGTTGCAACAACAGAATCAATGGGAAGCCGCGATCGCACATTACCAAAAATCCCAAGAACTCCAGCCCAACTCCATCGAAGCAGAAGTAATTTTGGCAAATGCTCGCTACGCCCAGGGAACATTACCCCCAGAAAAGCAGCTGCATTACGCTACCCTCAACTATGAATTGGGTAGTAAACGAAAACAGGTAGGTGATTTAAAGGTTGCGATCGAATACTATCGCCAATCCATCACAATGCAGCCCACTCTAGCAGAAGCTCACTATCACCTCGGCATCGCATTCCAAAAACTAGGAAACTTGGACGAGGCGATCGCATATTACCAAAGCGCCCAAGCCCTGCAACCCAACTATCTTGAAGCCGAAGTTAGTTTAGCGAATGCTCTTTATGCTCAGGGAAAGCTACCCTCAGAAAAACAAGCGGATTATGCTGCCCTCAATTATAAATTAGGCAACCACTGCAAACAGGCAGATGATTTAGAAACTGCAACGGAATACTATCGGCAATCTCTCGTCCTAAATCCAAACCAACCAGAAGTTCACTATCATCTAGGATTTGCCCTACAAGAACAAGGAAACTTGGACGATGCGATCGCACATTACCAAAGCGCCCAAGCCCTGCGACCCAACTACCTTGAAGCCGAGGTAGGAATCGCAACCGTCTTCTATGCACAAGATAAACTATCCGCAGCGGATCGAGATCGCTATGCTGCACTCAATTACGATTTGGGCAAGGTTCACCACCAATCAGGAGATATCAAAGCTGCAATCAAATACTATCAGCGAGCGATCGGACTAAAACCAGATTTGACAGAGGTTCGCGATCGTCTACGCCAAGCACTGCAAGAAGAGGACGGTATTAAAATTAAGGTCAGTCGGGCGAAACAATAGAAGCCAAGTGCGCAATTGAAAATCGCTGTAAGATGTATAGCGCTTTATTGACTTAATTCTCAATAATCACAAAGACGCGATAAATCGCCGTCTCTACAAAACGACTGATTATATGTAGAGACGGTGATTCATCGCGTCTCTTGCCTTAACCCAACAGTATTGCCCAGTCTTTGACTGTCCATACATTCATTAAGTCAGAGATTCAATGAATAGACTATTACCAAATCACCTTTTTACTACACTACATATATAGTGAAATTAACTAGGTTATCTTGACCAAATCGCAGTAAATCGCCGTTAAGTAGGCGATACTGCATACCGGGGGTCAGAGGATTGTTGTTTAAATAAATACCATTTGTACTCATATCAACAATCATGTAAGAATTTTGCGACCAGTCCCAATCGACTCGCGCATGACGACGAGAGACTATTCCCTCACTGGGAATACCAGTCAAGTCAATTTCTGGTGGCGCTATTCCTGGACTCTGACTGCGGCGACCAATATAACCTCCTTCGCCAACGAGGTGAAATTCTCTGCCGCTGCTATGAATCAGTTTTAAGGCTGGCGCTCTTTGAGCCGGAGGGGTATAAACAGGCGGTGTTGGTTGATAGGAAACTCTTGGCTGATAGACTGTTGAATAATCAACGGGGGCTTGTTGGGGAGCTTGGTAGTTAGGTTGCTCTGTGGCTGGGCGCTGATACTGAACAGGCGGTTGTTGAATAGGCGGAGGTTGACTAGGTGGTTGTGGTGTAGGAGAAACTACATTACCCACAGGGGTGGAACACCAGGGACAAACCTTAGCATTGTTAGGCAGGGCGCGGTTAAAATATTCGCAACTAGGATTAGGGCACCGATTTGCAGGCATAAGATTTTATATCATCAGGCATAGGTTGTAAAGCTACAAGACCTACTTTACTAAGTAAACACTGACCCTGACGAGTGGTTAGCATCTGGGCAAATGTAGAACCACCAAGCAGGCGGCTGTTGTCTTTAGGGTACACTACAAAAATAGGGTATCCCAGAGGGTAGCTTTGGAAAGTTGTGACATCAACATAATAATCATCATGCTGACACAAGTCATCTGAGGGATTAATTGAGCGCCGATCGCGCTTTTGAAACAGAGGTTGAATAGCGGACTTTTTAGCATCTGCGATCGCTAGAGAATAGCCAGTACACTGACTCGAAGTTTTACTGATAATTCCAAAACTGATAATACCAGTGGTTCGCCCCTCTAAAGTCTCACTGCGTATTAGGTTTTGGGTTTTTGTCGTATCAAGTTTAGTAACTTTTGCTGCAAATAAAGCTTCGTCTTGAGGAGCATTTTTGAGAACTATTTCTTGAAATTTACTGATTGCTTCTGGTTCAGTTGGGGCAAAAGGTTTCACAGGCAGATTTGGAAGTTTGGGACTAATCTGCTGCCAATTAGTAATTTTGCCTGTGTAAATTTGACGCAATTGTTCAAGATTGATTTGCCCCCCAAGAGCATTAGCAAGATTTGAGTCTCTTTTATTAAATGCTACAAAAACAAGTAAACCATCATAGGCTACTGCTTTTTTAGCCAGTTTATCTGTAATGTTGTCTACCAAACTAGTAATTGCAAAATCTTTTTTGTTTGTTTGGACTTCTTCGAGACTTTTAATCTGATTATTTATATTTGATGACAAAACAGATTTATAGTCAAATGTTGCTGTTGCATCTGGCTTTGGTCTGGTCAATAAATCTCCTAAACGACTGTTGTCCACTAATTGCGTTAAAACAAAACTCCATGTACTATCTTTTTCTCCTGTGTAAGTAAATTGTCCAGAAGGAACGTTAGGGACTTCTGAAAAATTCCGCACAAGTCTAGACCATTGGATATATTGATTAGGACTAGCTGTTTTCCTGCCCCAAAGCCAATACCAAATTCCCCCACCAAGTAGTAATAAAAGCAGGATTACTAGTAAAAGTAAGGGCATTGGCAAAGGCTTTTTTATTTCTTGAGAACCTGGCGATCGCACTGAACTTGAATTTTTAGCACGATCTTCTTGAGGAAGTTTTAGCAGTGCTTGACGAGCCGCTTCTGCACTCTCGAAAGGAGTTTCCAGCCTAATTAAACGATAAATAAATTGCTTTAAATGGCTATCGGTATCTGGCCATTGTTGATGATCTCTAGGATCGAGAGGCTGGTTAGATGAAAAATTAGTTGTCCGCCCTGCCCATAAATAAAAGGCTAACAATCCTAATAATTCTAAATCTTGCTCAGGCCTGGCGGGAGCAGGTTGAGGAATAATCGGTGGAATAAATAAGTTTTCCCAGATAGCTAAATCACAAAAGTATATAGAAAACTTTTGATTATTTTCTACTTTAATTAAAGTACTATCTAAATTGATATTGCCGTGAGTGATACCCAGTTGTGTTTGATTGGAGGGAAAACGCAGCTTTTGGGTGTGGAGAAACTGGAGAGTTTGTAAACCTTGATTTAGTACCTCACGCACATCAAGAGATGTCATTGCCCCCTTTTCTATGAGATACTTACCTAAAGTTTGGGATGACTCTATGCCTTGAGTAATTAAATAGCAGCGTTCTCCTTTTACATCCGCAATCGCTTCTTTAGTTTCCACAAGACGGAAGTTTTGAACTCGACTATCGGCTAAACTTACCCCACCCACCCGTTTAAAAATCTCTTTCCGCTTTTGAGTCTCACTTTCATTAAAAGAACGATTGGGGAGCAGGTATTCTTTGATGATTACAGGTTGTTTGTCTTTAAGTTGAACACCTGAGTATAAGCGGCCTAAACCCCGCACACCGACAAAATTAGCTATTTGATAAGTTCCCTGACTTCCTTTAATCTCAGCCTCCTGTGGTAAAGTTGCTGGAAAACCACATTCCAAGCAAAACTTAGCGCCCTTGATTTGCTGCGCCGTTTGGAAGGGGCGATCGCAACTTAAGGGAGAATTGTACGAGCAGGGGTATTGTTGATAAAAAGATTCAAATGAAGCCATATAAGCAATTCAAAATTCAAAATTCAAAATGAAAAACTTTCTGTTGGCAAACATCCTGACTACTGAATTATATGCCAATACAGTTCAGTGAAGCATTTATTTCTTCTCTTCCTTTGCGTCCTTCTCTGACGAGACGCTGCGCGAATGCGTCCTTTGCGGTTCGTTAAAAAAATTGAATTTAACAAATAGTTTTAGCCTTAACCTAACCGTATTGGATTATATGCAAGTTAAATGTGGAATAGCTTACAAACAGTTTCGTGAATTGCGTCTATTCCTTCCTGAGCTATCAAGCGTGAACTAATCCTAGCTTGAGGGCAGTCACAATCGCTTGAGTCCGGCTAGTAACCTTCAATTTTTCAAAAATACTGGTGAGATGCGCCTTAACAGTAGCAACTGTTACATATAAATGTTTAGCGATTTCTTCATTAGAAGCACCTTGAGTTAACCAGTATAAAACCTCTTGCTCTCTTTCAGTTAAATGCACCTCATGACATGCTTTCACACAAGAATCTGAATAAGCCTGAAAAAACCGGAAAAATCGACTAGCAACTTCTGAAGGTAGATAAATTTCTGACCTAGTTACAGTGTCAATAGCCTCACACAATTGGGTTGCCACACGATTTTTAAACACATAACCTGCGGCTCCCCCCTGCATCGCTCTAAAAATCCAGTCATCTTCTTGATGAGCCGACAATACTAAAACTTTGCCACTGTAAGCAGCTTCTTTAAGACGTGCCAGAACTGTAATTCCATCACATCCTTTCAATTGCATATCCAGCAAAATTAAATCTGGACACTTCTGAGTTGTAAACTTTAAAACCTGCTCAACAGAATCTGCATCACCAATAACTTCTACAGCTAACGCCGAATTAATACTATAAAAATTTAGTAGAGTACGTAACCCTTGACGAAACCGTTCTTCATCATCTACGAGTAAAACTGAAAGTTTATTACTATCATTAGCCATCTTTTTAATTACGAATTACGGATTACGGATGCGAATTAATTCACACTCCTTGGTCGAGGCAAAATCATCGAAAATTGTGCCCCACTTTCTGATAAAACTTGTGCCCAGATACTTCCTTGATGATCCAAAATAATTTTTTTAGCAATAGTTAAACCCAATCCTGTGCCTCCTTTCCTTCGGGAATAAAATGGCGTAAATATTTTTTGTAAGTCCTCTTGAGACAATCCTGGCCCTTGATCGGAGATTTTAATTAAAACTTCATCTTGAAAAATTTGCCAGCTACAGGTAATAGTTCCTGAATTAGGACTGAAATGAGCGGCATTACTGAGGATATTATCAAAAACTTGTTTCATTTGTAATTTGTCTATCTTCAGTCTTGTCGAGGTATCGGGAATCAATATTTTAAGTTTTTTCTGATTAATTAGAGGTTGCAAATTTGTGAGACTTTCAACCACTAAACTTCTTAAATCTTGAAATGTTATCCTTAATTTTGTACTTTGACCGCAATCAATCAGTTCATTTAAATTAGTATCTAAATCTTGTATACTTTCGCCGATGATTGTTGCTTGCTCTTGCCAAGGGCTATCCTCTAAACCTAAGCAGAGATTATGTGCATACAATCCTATAAGTCCTAGAGAGTTACGCAATTGATGACCCACTCGATGCAAGATATCTTCTAGGAGTTTAATTTCAGTTTTTTGTCTGCCATAGTCCAAGTAAACATCTACATACTTACTCAGCAGCATAGCAGAGCGTTTTACATATACTTGTAAACTCGACGAGAGAGGTTCATGAGTAATGATTTGAATGTATTCAGGTTTTTGATTTCTATAGGATATGGGGCAAATGTAAGAAATAGATGAAAAGTCCTTAAGTTTAAATTTATGTAAAGTCAAAGCAGGCGGAAAATCTGTAAGCCATGCTTCTGAACGCAAATAATTTAAAGTTTTTGGGGAAAAGGGAACTTGGTCTTGACTATAATTTATCACCTCTTGATTAGCTCTTAATAATGAGTCATGATAGACAATGCGAGCGAAAAAAATTGGATACTGACTAGTTAACTGCTCAGACTCTAGCTGACAAAAGCTTTGGATGTCTGAGGAACTCAAATAATTAGAGCCATTGTCTAGTTTTTGTACAGAAAAGCCTAGTGTCATAGCTTCACTCGCTTTTTGCAACCAAATGTTTTACTCTTCTGCTGACCAGTATAAAATTATGCAGTCTCAGCAATGTTTATTTTTTTGTTAAGTTATCTTTTGAGATAATTCATACAAATAATTATTAAGGTTTGTATTCACACGTGTATTAAGCTAACTTTGCTGTGTAAAGAATTTTGTAGTAAGGACTTTAGTCCTAATGTTAAGCACTGAAATACTTACTACGTACCCTGGCTTTCGTTAGCTTAATGGACAACTTAGGCGGGCTTTTCAGCCCACCCCAGAAGAAAAAAATTTAGTGCGTCCAATTAAGAACTGCTCCAGATTAATCTACAAACTGAAGTTGCTGCTTTTCGGATTTTTGACCCAATACCTCATTTAAAAAATATCGACAAAAGTCTAATTAACTTTAGAAGCCCCATACATATACTGTAGATGCATCTGGATTAGCTACCAGCACAACACTTTCATGCTTATCTTCGTTCTTCAAACTTTAGCCGAAATTCTAGCTGGAGGAACCTCACTTACCAGTACCGAGCAAATTGACTTTAGCCATCCTGGTAATCGGAGGGAAGAAGGAGCAGGGCCGACTCTCAATTTATATATTTTTGATATACGTGAGAGTAAGCAGGTACAACATTCTGGCAGACAAGTAGAACGCAAGCTAACACGCGCTCTACAACCTGCTACCGTAAATTGGGCACCCGCTTGGTTTGATGTTTCGCTGCTATTAACAGCCTGGGATAGAACAGCTTTAGGTGAGCATCACTTTATCAGTGAGGCGTTGACTGTGCTGTTGCGCCATCGCACCTTGGAAGAGGAGTTTTTGGTTCCTGAATTACGGGGCTATGGTAATTTAAACATGACAGTTGCCCTAGAGCCACCAATTGAGATTGGCTCTTTATGGAGCGCTCTGAGTGTGCCATTGCGTTCAGCCTTATATTTGACAGTTACAATCCCCTTCGAGCCACAACCGACTCCAGTGCCTTTGGTTTGGGAGCGAATTTTCAATTTGCGAAATCAATTGTCTCGTGATAGTGACAGTCTAGTATTAACCAGGCGAGTTGCGATCGCGGGTATTGTCAAAAGTGCGGTGACAAATCTGCCGCTGGTAGCGACAGAAGTGGCTGTGAGAGGAACTGACAAGTCCATATCAACTACTAAAGAAGGGCTGTTCTTCTTTGAAGACCTTCATTTAGGTAATTATGTTTTGACTTTGAATCATCCTGGCTATTTACCCCAAAACGTCAATGCATTGGTAGATAACCAAAGTAATACTTTCAAAGAAATATTTCTAACTCCTGAATAATTAGATTTTTACTGACTTGGAGAGACTTTCATGGCTAGACTTGATTACTTTGCTCCTGGTGTCTATATTGAAGAAATTGACCGAGGTAGCCGACCAATTGAAGGTGTTAGCACAGCAGTTGCCGGATTTGTCGGTTTTACTGAAGATGTTCGCGGTGGGGCTGAATTATACAAGCCCATGCTAGTAACCACTTGGACGCAATTTTTAAACTACTTTGCCCGTCCCAACTCTGATGGCTTCACCGACTTCAACGCTTATTTACCCTTTTCAGTCTACGGCTACTTTATGAATGGTGGCGGTCGTTGCTGGGTAACAAGCATCGGGACTCAGTTACCAGGCGCACCCAGACCCGCAACTCCAGAACCGGCTAACTTACGAATTAACGCTCGAGGTAATCGTCCAGCCCTGCGTTTTACTTTGCGCCCTGAGCAAGCATCAGGTGGATTAGTAAATATTGTAATTATTGATGGTTCGCCCCGTGCCTTACCCGAAGGTACTGAAGGAGAAGCGCCTCCCAATACAGGCGAATATTTCACCATCGAAATTCGTCGGGGAGATGAACTTCTAGAGCAATACGAAAACTTGACAATGAACCGCGAGCCTGCTGGTCAGGTAGCCACTTATGCGCTGGCGGCATTGAGAAATTCGATGTATGTCACTTTAGAAGACATAACTCAAAGCGGACAGCCTTTAGCTCGTCGTCCGGTTAATGGTCAATATGAACTAGCACCGCCCATTGTCGCTACCCCACCTGATAGATTTTCGCAAAATTTAGAAGGGGTTCGAGACGATCGCACCGGGGTACGGGGTATCTTTGAAGTTGATGAAATCACAATGCTGGCCTGTCCTGATGTGATGCGGGCTTATCAAGAGCAAGTACTGAATTTAGATCAAGTTCACGGCATCATCGAACTGATGATTAGTATGTGCGAGGGTTCTGCCAGTGGCGATATTCCCAATCCGCCCAATCGTATGGTTGTACTTGATGCGCCACCGGAAGCCGTCAAACCGCAACAAGTAGTGGAATGGTTGAATAGATTTAACCGTCGTTCGATGTTTGCGGCCCTTTATTATCCTTGGATCAAAGTACCTAATCCACGCGATCGCGGTAATCCAATTTTAGTACCTCCTTGTGGTCATGTGATGGGTGTTTGGGCCCGCACCGACGAAACTAGAGGAGTTTACAAAGCGCCTGCAAATGAAGTTCCCAGAGGCGTAATTGGTTTAGGCTATGACACAAACTTCCGCGAACAAGAACTATTAAACCCCTTGGGGATAAATTGCATTCGCAGCTTCCCCAATCGAGGTATCCGCATTTGGGGTGCACGCACTCTAGTTGAGCCAGATAAAACAGAGTGGCGTTACATCAGTGTGCGTAGATTAATTAGCTATATCGAAAAATCCCTAGAACTGGGGACTCAGTGGGTAGTTTTTGAACCGAATGACCAAGATTTATGGGCGCGTGTAACCCGCACCGTCAGTAACTTCTTAGAGCGCATCTGGCGTGAAGGTGCTTTGTTTGGGGCATCTCCAGCACAAGCATTTTATGTGAAGTGCGACGAAGAATTGAACCCACCAGAAACCAGAATTTTAGGACGTTTATATATTGAAGTCGGAGTTTGTCCCGTCAGACCTGCGGAGTTTGTTGTTTTCCGCATCAGCCAATGGAATGGTATTGAAGATAGCGAATAGGGCATGGGGGATTGGGCATTGGGCATGGTTATTTTCTTTGTCTCCCTCATCCCCCTCATCTCCCTCATCTCCCTCATCCCCATTCCCAAATTAACTACACACAAAGGAGTCTAAAAGTATGGCAGGCGAATTTTTAACCTCTTGTAAATTTTACTTCGAGGCTGACGGAATTACTGATAAGTTCATCAAAGAAATTAGCGGACTAGGCGTTGAGAATACACCAGCGCAAGAAGTTCACGGTTCATCTAAGGGCGCTAAACTAATGCGTCAAGCTACACCAACTGTTGTTAAATTTACCAACATTACAGTAAAAGTCATCGCCACTGATGATATAGACCTTTATAAATGGTATCAAGACTGTAACGAAGACATGGGAGACCCTCGAAAGTGGGCACAGAATCGTAAGACTGGCTCGGTGGTTGCTTACGACCAACAAGGCTCTGAAAAGGCACGCTGGAATATTGTCAATTGTTATCCCTGTAAATACACCGGGCCTACCTTAACAGCCTCTGGTGGTGATATGGCAAATGAGACTGTTGAATTGGTTCACGAAGGAATTAAACGAATTAAATAATTAGCATTTGCAGTAATTAACAGTGGTACAATCCGCAAGCCGAATTCCAGAAGTTCTGACAGCCCATCGGTTCTATTTAGAACTGACACTAGAAGGTCAAAACGATGCCAATTGTTTCTTTTTGGAGTGTCAAGGCTTTAAAAGAACACAAGAGGTAATTGAAATAACTGAGGTCACTTCTCAAACCTGGGGTACAAAAGGGCAATCAAAAGGTCAGGTGGTGAGAACTAAGCTTCCTAGCAATCCCAAGAGTGGTAATCTCATTCTGCGTAGAGGTACCACTAAATCTATGGATTTTTGGAAGTGGTTTGAAAAAGTCCAACAGGGTAATTGGTCTGAGCAACGTAGACTTGTTGCTTTGTCTATTTATAATCAGGCAAATGAAGAAGTAGCTAGATTTGAATTAGCCGGTGCTTGGCCTGCAAGTTACAAGATTGCCGATGTCAACGCCCGCAGCCATGACATCGAAATAGAGGAAGTGGAGGTTGCTTTTGAGGAATTTAAACGCGTGAAATAATTAGGAGGATTATGTTTCCCACAGAGTTTGAATTTACACTGCCAAAGGGGTATCTAGACTCTGAAGGCAACCTCCATCGCAAAGGTGTAATGCGGTTATCAACGGCGATAGACGAGATTGCACCCTTGCGTGACCCACGTGTTAAAGCTAATCCCGTTTATGCCACAATTATTATCTTGTCGCGAGTGATTACCCACTTGGGTGCTTTATCAGAAGTTACTCCTGCAATCGTGGAAAACTTTTTTTCCCAAGATTTAAATTATCTCCAAGATTTTTACCGTCGAATTAATGGCTTGGAAGGCGAAACTTCCATACCGGAAGATACAGTAAATTCTCCCGAAGCACTTCTTCATAATTGAGTCAGGCATTGGGTATTGGGGAATGAGGAGCAGGGGACAGGGGGAAAAGTTCCAAGCTACGTCTGCAAGTATCAAAGCCTCATAAAAGGAGTTCAAAGACTCATTAATGAGTATCAAAGCCTCATAAAAGGAGTTCAAAGTCTCATTAATGAGTATCAAAGCCTCATAAAAGGAGTTCAAAGCCTCATTAATGAGTATCAAAGACTCATTAAAGGAGTTCAAAGCCTCATTAATGAGTATCAAAGACTCATTAAAGGAGTTCAAAGCCTCATTAATGAGTATCAAAGCCTCATTAGCCTCGTTCCCAGCCTCCAGGCTGGGAATGTATTCCCAGAGGTTCTACCTCTTATCAACAAAGAGGAGGCGGAGCCTCCCAGAATGGATTCCCAGCCTGGAGGCTGGGAACCAGTCAGAGACTCATACCCAATGCCCAAATTCAATAAGCTATGCGCCGTAAAAAGGATACTCTCTGCACAGAATTTGCTTTCACTCTTCCTAGAGGATTGAGTGATGGCGAACAACGAGTACATCGTCATGGGGTGATGCGTTTAGCTACCGCCAAAGATGAAATTTTGGTGCAACAAGAGCGCAAAGTTCAAGAAAATCCGGCTTACGGTGTCTTGGTAATGCTTGCAAGGGTTATCACTCGCTTGGGCAGTTTCAACTCTGTGAGTCCTGATTTACTCGAAGGACTTCTCCTACATGACATTGCCTATCTCCGAGAATTTTACAATCGAATCAATCAACAAGGCAATGTACACATTCCGACACAATGTCCCCACTGCAATACTCAATTTTCAGTGGAGCTAGAACTAGCGGGGGAGTCGTAAGCTACCCCTCTGATACTTTATATGAGGAGGTAGCTTTTATTGCTTATCATTTCCACTGGTCACAAGATGATATTTTAAATTTAGAACATACTACCCGTCAGCGCTGGGTGGCAGAAATCAATAAAATTAACCAAAAATTAATATGAAAGTAAAAGTTAGCTACTCACCAAATCTAAGTGAAGTCAATGAAGTTGACCTTACCACAGAAACTCCAACGAGAGGAGAATGGCTAATAGGTCGTTCTCCTGATTCTGATTTAGTTCTAGACAGCCCTGATATCAGTCGAGTACATGCTAAGTTTTTTGTTAAAAGTGGGAATTACTACTTTTCTGACCTTGGCAGTAGAAATGGCTCAATATTTAACGGGAAGCAAGCTGAAAAAGATCGACCATATTCTTTGAGTGATGGAGATATTATTCGGATTGCAGATTATGTTTTGATCTTGGAAGCAGTTGCCCCCGCTTATGAGCAACCAGAGACAGTCTTTAGAATTATAGATCCTTCACTGTTTTCTCGGCCGCGATCGCCTGAAAATGTCAGCGCTGCCAATGTTGTTAATCCAGCCCCAGAGGTAGTTAACGAAGTTCCAGCGCCGATTAGTCAAGAAGTAGGAACACCTGAAATTAAAGCTGCTTCCCCAGAAATCAGCGAAATCTCAGAAGTTGTTTCTAATCAACCTGATGATGTTATCCCGGTTGTTGAGATAATCGCCCCTGAAAACATCATTCAACCACCAGAAGCAGTCAACGAAGTTCCACACGATGTCCGTAATGAAATTGGGGATTTGCCTACATTCAGTAAACCAGATGGTGAGGAAGTAGAGGTTCCAGAAGTCAGCGAAGACTCAGAAGTTTCTTTGACTGAACCTGATGACGCCATAGCTGCACGTGAGAACGTCATTGAAACTCCTAAAGAGGAAAGTATAGTTCCAGAAGCTACCCACGATAAGGTTACAGACTTTGAAGCAGCACTGGCAACAGAATCTACTTTCGTACAACAGCGTGATATAAGTGCTATTCCAGAAACTACTGACGACGAGGATGCAGAGTTAGAGGCAGCACTAGAAGCAGAAGTTACATTCGTACAGCCACGTGATATTTTCAACGAAGTTCCTGCACAAAGTGCTATTCCCGAAGCTAACTACGATGAAAATGCAGAGTTGGAGGCAGCACTAGCAGCAGAAGTTACCTCCGTACAGCCGCGCGATATTTTCCACCATGTATCTGAGGAGGAAAGTGACATTCCCGAAGTTGCTCATGATGAAGTAGTAGATTTGGATACGCCAGTAGCAGAAGAAACCAGTGAAGTTGTTGAAGACGAAGAGATTCAGCCACAAGAAGCATTGAGCCAAGCTACACAGGATACCACTGATGAAGCGATAGATTGGGATAGGTCAGTTACAGCAGCAGACAGCGCAGATGTTGACGAATTAGAACCTACTTCTGCGGTGGATGAAACAATAAGCGAAGTTTCTGAAGCATCAACTGCACCTGATGATGCCGTTGCGGAAGTTTTAAGCAACCAATACATTGATTTGAGTAATGCAAGTACTGAAGAAGTTAATCTATATGTTGATGATGTTGCTGCACAAATAAGTGAAATTTCTGACTCAGATGATATTCCATCTTTGGAAACAACAGAAAGTGGAGCTACTGAGAGCATCAGTCAAACTATTGAAGAAGTTTCTGAAGTAGAAGAAGATCGGTTTGATGAAACTCCAGAAGAAACAAATGTCAGTGAGTCTCCTCAAGCAATCATTGAAAGAAATATAGTACTCATCGCTCATGAAAGCAAGAAATCAGAACTTGCTGAATTGGTTTCTGAACATCAGGAATTTTTCTCACAGAGTTTTACAATTACCTGGCCATCTCTTAGTGAAGTCTTACATCAACAGGCAGGGATAACTATTAGTCAACAAACTCCCGCACCAACTTCTGGAGGATATCAAACAGTTGCTTCATTGGTTGGAGCAGGAGAAATTGTAGCAGTTATTTTCTTGCGAGATTTGCTGCAACCTCAGCCTGGTCAAGCAAATGAAGAAGCACTGTTAAGATTATGCACTATTAATCAAGTTTTATTGGCTACTAATTTGTCAACAGCAGAGGCGATTGTGCATTATCTGAAACACATATAGCAATTCTAAATTAGTCACGAACAACAAGATACCGGACTTATTAGACCTCTTGCATAAATCAAAAATAAAGAACCCCACCCCGCATTTGCTGATGCAAACGCTCCCCTCCCCTTGGTAAGGGGAGGGGTTGGGGGTGGGTGTTAGGGACTTTTGCAAGAGGTCTATTAAATAAATCCGATATCTGTTTGTATTAGTGTTTGCAAGTAAAATATGATTACTATATTTTTTGAAAAGTTGCAAATTGCGTAGAATAATTTCAATAATAAAAATTAATCTAAAAATATAGGTAGATTTTAAAGTAAAACCTATTTAAAAAAATGGTTGTAACTTTTAAAAGTTTATTTAGACAGCCAGTTATTCTTTCAAGTGCGATCGCAACACTTCTGTTAGTAGGCATTCAAAAACTGGGGGTTTTCGAGCCTCTAGAAATGAAAGTCTACGACCAAATGATGCAATTACGTGCTGACTCAGGCCCAGACACTCGTTTGTTGATTGTTGCTTTAAGTGAAAAAGATATCCAAAAATGGAATTGGCCCCTGTCTAGTGAACTTCTAGACCAGCTATTAGGCAAACTTGAAGAATATCAACCGCGAGTCATTGGTCTAGATATTTTTCGTGACTTACCAGTACCACCTGGTCATGACAAACTACTGCAACGCTTACAACAAAGCGATATCATCATTCCTATCTGCAAACATTCTGGTTCTAACAATCCGGGAATAGCGCCTCCAAAAGGCGTTGAAGCAGAGCGAGTCGGATTTAATGATGTCGTAGAAGATACTGATGCCACAATTCGCCGCAATCTATTATTGGTAAGTGCAGAAGAGTCCGATTCTTGTCAAAGTACCTATTCTTTTAGCTTACAACTAGCGCTCAAATATTTAGAAGTCGGAGGCATCCAACTAGAATTTACCCCCAAAAAGGAACTAAGACTACGTAATACTGTATTTAAACCCCTGCAAAGTAACGCTGGCGGTTATCAAAAAGCAGATACCAATGGCTACCAAATCCTGCTTAACTACCGTTCTGGTCATCAGGTTGCCCAGCAGGTAACTATTACAGAAGTACTTGCAAATCAAGTTAAACCAGATTTAGTTAAAGACCGCATTGTTTTGATTGGTTCAACAGCCAATAGTTTAAATGATATTTTTAATACGCCCTTTGCTAGCGGTAAGTCAGATAATTCTGGCAAGATGGCCGGAATTGAAATTCATGCCCACAGCGTTAGTCAAATTCTCAGTGCTGTTCTGAACAAACAACCTCTATTTTGGTTTTTGCCTGAGTGGGGTAAAGTCCTTTGGATATGGGGATGGACTGTAGTTGGTGGGTTGCTGGTATGGCGGATTCAACATCCGCTAGGCTTAGGATTGGCAGCAGCAACAGCCCTGGCAGTATTATTTGGAGCTAATTTTCTCATTTTTACCCAAGCTGGATGGTTGCCAGTCATACCTCCGGGGTTAGGGTTAGTATTTACTGCCGGGAGTGTCCTTGCCTATAGTGCTTATCAAACCAAGCAAGAGCAAAAAGAAATTACCCAACGGGTTCAAGAACACCAACAATTAATTGTGGAATTGCAAGGTCTTTTACGGCAGCGTGGCAACGCCTCAAATGAAGCGCCAACGATAATTGTTGATTCCATTGGGCAAGAAATTGCACTAGGCACGGTACTAAACAACCGCTACAAAATTACTCAACCCTTGGGTTCTGGGGGATTTAGCAATACTTATTTGGCTGACGATATCCAGCGTCCTGGTAATCCGCAGTGTGTGGTTAAACAGTTGCGGCCTCCTCGCCAAGATGCAGAATATTTAAATGTTGTCAGACGCCTATTCGACGCTGAAGCAGAAATTTTAGAAACTTTGGGTAAGCACCCACAAATTCCCCAACTACTAGCTTTTTTTGAAGAAAATCGGCAATTTTCTTTAGTGCAAGAATTTGTTAGAGGACACGCTATGGATAAAGAGTTAACTGCTGGGAAGCGGCTGAAACAAGGTGAAGTTGTGGAGATACTCAAAGAAGTTTTAAACGTGCTGGTTTTTGTTCACAGCTATGGTGTAATCCATCGAGATATCAAACCTAGTAATTTGATTAGGCGAGAATCAGATCGGCACATTGTTTTAATTGACTTTGGTGCTGTTAAGCAAATTCAACCTCAGCAGCAAGAAGCTCAGACAATTTCAATTGGCACTCCTAGTTATGCACCTTCGGAACAAATGAGCGGGTTGCCAAAACTCAACAGCGATATTTATGCGTTGGGAATTATGGGAATACAAGGTTTAACTGGGGTAGAACCCAGAGAGTTTCGTAGAGACACAAATACTGGTGAAATAATTATCCAAAGTGAATCTGATGCTAATCAACAGATTTGGCAACATTGGCGCGAATTAACTGAGGCTACAGACGAGTTGGTTATGATTTTAAATAAAATGGTACATTTCGACTTCACTCAACGATATCAGTCAGCCGCAGAGGTGCTTAAAAATCTCGAAAGTATTTAGTACTTTTTCTAAACACTAAAGTGCTAATAAAAAAGCTCGGTTACTTGCATAACCAAGCTCTTAACTATTTCAATCAATCATTGGAGGTAAAATAGTGCGTAGGCGTAGCCCGTCGTAGACATCGCAAATTATTAGTTAGCAGATTGTTCCAAATTCACTTTGACAACTTTGTTCTTTTCTTGCTCAGTTTTAGGGAGTGTTAGATTCAAGATGCCATCTTTATAATCTGCCGTAACGTTAGTATTTTGAATCCGAGCCGATAGAGGAATTACGCGTTGAAATTTACCGTAATGAAACTCACTTCTGGTAACACCTTTTTCCTCTGTTTTCGTTTCAGACTTCCGCTCACCGCTAATGTAAACAGCATTTTCTGTGACTTGCACATCCAGGTCTTTAGCTTCTATTCCTGGCAGTTCTATCTTCAGATGAATCGCATCTTCAGTTTCTTGGATTTCAGCAGCAGGAACTTTGCTTAAGCCTTTGTCAAACAATGCAGATGGTAGTCTGGTATCTTCAAATAAACTATTGATTTGGTGTTGTAGAGTGTCAATTTCTCTCCAAGGATTCCAACGAACTAGTGTCATAACTCTTTCTCGCATCAGTTAGCTTTGTTTAATAAGTTTTGCACTTAACTTTGTGCTTACATATTCATATTATGTAGAGTTGAACCTGCTGTAAATTCGGTTTTTAACACCAATGAATTGATGATTACCGTACTAAATTAGATAGAAAAAATTTTACAGTCTACTGTAATTTGTATGTTCGGTAAACCCGAATACGCAAATTAGATTTAATTTATACTAAACCAATAAATTTGCTATTGAAGGGATAGCACAGAAATACGATGCCTCAGTTGGGCTATGTTTACAACTGAGTAACAGCTTTGCATAAATTTTTAGATAACCTCAGTTAAATACATATCTGTTCAATTTTGTCCTGCACTTAACTCCCGATTTATTAACCAACACAGTATCAATAATGAAACTCTTTTCCCTGCTCAATTTTGCACACATTCTTGATTCTAGTGTCCTACCTAGAATCGCTAGGAATCAAATAGCTACTCATAGCAAGAGTGGCACATCAATCAACACAGCTATCAAATCTAATACTTTACACAACCATTCCACAGATATCAATTGCCTCAAAACCTTTGATACTGCTGTTCTTGCTTATCACATGATGGGTCTTAGCAACTTTGAATGAACCGTAGGATGCGCTCAATTAAATCACCCGAATGGGTGAAGAGCAAATCAACCGTTCAGGTGAACTGGGTGCAGGAAGTTAAAACAGATAAAAAATAAGACTCTATTACTCAAGAACACTAATTGCACTTTACTATAACTAAGGATAATCCTATGAAACTCTCTATCTTGATTGATTCTGTACTCATTGTTACTTCTATTGCTTTATTGCCTGGAATCGGTGGCACTCAAATAGCTACTAGCAATAGTGGCGAACCTATAGCTATCAACTCTAATAATTTATCTACTCATTCCAATAACGTCAGCTACCTCAAACCCTTTGATGCTGTATTTCTAGCTTATCAAAGTAATCTGAAAGCACAGGGTATTCCTAGCAGTAGCGCTTTGGTATCTCAATACCAAACAGGAAACCTGACTGTACCAAATCTGGTTAAGGCTGCTGTCAACACTAAAAAGTTACCAGCACAAGCTATGAATGATAAAGGTTATCTAAACGCTGTCGAGTCACAGCTGACATCATACGACAGTACTAATGATTTATCTTACTAAGTACAGACTTGCGGAGGTTCGTAATGGATTTATAAAATGCTGTACTATCATCTGGTTGCTTTGACAACAAAATGCGTAACCGAGCAGGAAAAGCTGCTGTCTCCCCCTAATCACTATTTCATTTGCAAAAATTACTTTGACCCCTTCAACACCTTGGAGGGGTTTTTAGTTGGTGCTACGGTTGTTACTTGCTCTAGCGTCATCCCATGCACAGTAGCACTGGAATGCTTTCTGCTCCCACAATGGCGTAGCATATCACACTTTTAGAAAAAAGGGACGGGTCATAAATTATTTACTGTTCTATCAAATTAACGTTGTTAAGTTACTCAGCAGGTGTAGTTTTCACCTCCAGGCTGTGTTAGATATTGTGACGCGAAACAGGAGTATAGATACTTTGCTAAAGCTTTCTCCAGAATCTCCTCTATTTATTGTGTTAATCATTATTAGTTTTCTAGTAGTAACTTTGTCAACTTGGTTATCATCTAAACCATTTGTTTTAAAACCATTTGGGGTTAATGATATTGTCCAACTGCTCACATTACAATTATTCATTTCTTTGCTGTTAGAGCGTTCTTTAGAAGTTTTTATAACTACTTGGCGTGGCCCATTCGTCGAACAGTTAGATATTAGTATCCAGCAAAAAAAGGCTCTATTGTCTGAGAAGATAAGACTTATGGAAGTACAACAGAACCAATTCTCTTCTTTCGAATCTAATCAAATCAGTGGACTCCCACCAGAAGGAATGAGTTTAGAACAGCAAATCATCCAAAACTTTACACAAAACCAACAAGAACCATTAAAAATATTCAAGCCACAAATGGATGATATAAATGAAAAAGAGCACCAAAGAGCAGCCTATAAATCTGATACACGAACAATTGCTCTATGGACATCTCTTTTATTCGGTCTTTTAATGAGCGCAATAGGTATTCGCTCAATTGAGCCACTTGTAGTTATTGATTTAGATAATCCCATACAAGTAATTATTTTCCGTTGTTTAGATGCATTGCTGACAGGAGGTTTAATTGCAGGAGGTAGCGAGGGAATTCATAAGCTCATAAAAGTTTTTATCGACTTTATGGAAGCTACATCTAAACAAATCAAAAATCAGGGATCGTCTTGATGAAGTTCTGAATGTAGGATAATATTATCAATATTCTGGTAATTACATTAATATCTATTCTAAATATAGAGTACCATCTTCCCATAAATAATCTTTAATTTCTACAAAATTTTTGTTTAAATTGTTTAATAAATCTGCTTTAGATAAAACCTGAACTTTTTCCATTTCCAACTTATTTTTTTGTAAGCTCACATAAGTTATCAAATAACCTTTAGAGTCTAATATTCTATGTACCGGATAATCAACAGGTGAAGTTTTTTTTAGGTATATAGGAATAGCTCTCAGATAGCTATTATCTACTCCTATAGCTTTGATTATCTGTTTATATGTAACTACTTTTCCACTTGGAATTTTGATAATAAAATTTAGAAATCGTTTATATGGATTTTCAGATAATGCTGGAAATTTATTAGTTTGAACCTGAAAATTACTACCAACCTTGATTTGACCTGATTTAATAACTACACCTAAAATTCCTCTTTTACCTTGGATGCTTTTTAATGATTCTACCAAGTGAGCTATTCGCTTACATGGTTCGCAGTGAAAAGTTAGCCGAATTGCTGCACCACTTTCAAAGGTTAGCAAAGAGCCAGGGATAAATTTATCAATTTCTATACCTTGAACCACAATATTTTCTCGCAATTCTCCTGGTTGAATTGATAAGTCGAAAATATCTTCGTACCTAACAATTAGAACTTGCCTGGGACTTATAGGATCGGCATTAATATCTCCTTCTATACCATGATTTACCTTTAAATTTAATGTTTTTAGCTCTACCATTGCAGAGCCTAGTTTTATTTTGCTAAAAAGATGCATGATTGAGAGAGCCATATTCATTCAGCAGCGTGATTAATCTCAAATTTAGGAGGTGAAGTCAGGTAAATTATCGGATTTACTAAGAATGAATAAACTTCCATCTCCTCCACGTCCAATTCTTAAGGTTTCATCTAAGTAAGTAATATCCAATGTGGCAGTTCTGCTAGTAGGATTATTAGCTGGGACAACCTTAAATGGGTTAAGTTGAGGAGTATTAATACCAACAATCTTCTCAATCGATAGATAGCGTTTGTCAAAATAGACGTTGATACGTTTGTTCTCTAGAGGCTCTAAATCTTCTTTGGCTGGCTCAAAGCTAGCTGTCACTTTGACATATCCCGATACTAGTCCCAGAGGATGTTGAACTTTAGCTAGATTGAAAAACAATTTATTTGCAACATCAATAACTTGATAAACTTTACCCAGCTTTAATCCCAATGGAAGAGAAGCTAAAGAACGTATTTCTCTGGCTGTGGAGTATTGCAGTTGCCAAGCTCCCTCTAGCAAAGAAGTAGCGTAGATAAGAGGATTGAGATTGGGATTGACTCTCTCCAGTTCCGTCGTCAATTGTTCAATTTCTGCGGCTAAGGTTTTGTTTAGCTGCAAATCGGTAATGGGAGAGCCGTTGCTTTTTATTTGAATATTCTCAAGCTTTACTTGTAATTTTTCCTTAATTAAAAGTTGGTTATTCAATGGTTAAAGATTTTCCTTTATATCTTCTATTTCTTTAGTTCAACTTTCATGCGGGAAGTGCATAAAAGTTGAATTATTTAGATGAGATTAGTCAATCAGTTGTGGGGTGGGAATTTGCGTATCGAGATCTGCTTGAGAATAAGTAGGAAGCAACCAGCTGCTCTCACCTGTCTTAAATACTTTGGCAGGTTCAACATTCAATTCAATTGCACCAGTGGCTGGATTGGTTCTAGCAAGAGACTGTGTGCCATCGACAAACTTAACGGCGATTGGTTGGGTCAGTTCTTGTGGTTGAGCGTTTGGGCCTAGAACCACTTGAGAACCTGCGGGTAAGTAAATGCCATCGCAATCCCAATCATCATCGGTGATTGTTCCTGCGCCCAGAAAGTAGAGTTGGGTTGGAGATTTTTTTGGTTTATTGGCATAGACAGCCAAAGTCTTTCCAGTTTCATTGCGGCACTGCGCCCGCTTTCTAGCTGTTTCTATGACATTTTTCTGAGACTGCAATTGTGCCAGTCGCTGCTGGAATTGCTCAGGTGTATAGCCAGCTTGCTCAGGTGTATTTTTTACAGTTAGAAGTTGATTGAGCGCCTGAGTTACCTCAGCATAGTCAGCCCCCTTAGTGAAATCCTTGCCTGCCCAAGAGGGTTGAGCAATTAGCAGGTTCACCATCAATACGAGAGCGACAAGAACAATTTTGAGAAACTGCATATATTTCTCCTTTTTTTGAAATTAGTGTTCAGTACCACTGAAACTTTACCAGATTTCAAATCCTTGAAAATTTTGATCGCGATCGCACCAAAAATAGCCATAAGATTAATTAATAGCCCTACAAGCTCTCCTAAATATCCAAATAACCTGTAATAGCCTAAAAGGTGGTAACAGTTAACTAGTAACTAATGGCTGATGTCAAACTCTTAACTGAGTGACGGCGATATTGCCGGAAAAACATACATCTACATCGCTACCAGGAGTGCGATCGCGTTTGCCATATTCCCCTACATAATAAAAATCATCGCCTTCAATTCGATAGTTCACGGGCAAAGGTTTGGTACAGGCTTGGCAAAATACCACTTCCGGATCTGGTTCTCCTGGTTGCAGATGCGGCAGATTCACATTCCAGAAGCTTCCTGGTTCTAGGGGACGCTTGAGTAAATCCGCTAAAACTTCAGCAGTGAATTTGGCAGCCAGATCCCAATCAAAATTCTGTTTGGCTTTGCGATACTGAGAAATGGCAACTCCGGGAATACCGTGCATCGCGGCTTCCCGCACGGCGGCAACTGTGCCAGAAATATAGGCATCGACTCCCAAATTGCCCCCAGCGTTGATACCTGAAAGTACAAATTTGACATCTGCCGGAATTTGTGTTAATGCAATTCTCACACAATCAGCGGGAGTACCTGCGATCGCATACTCAGTCTCAGAACGTCGCTGGAGGTTGATAGCACGAGTAGTAGTAACTTGATGTCCACAGCCAGACTGATGATCGGCAGGAGCAGCGATAATAGAATTTTTGCCATTTACAGCTTTGAGCAGCGCTTGGATACCAGGGGCATCAATGCCATCGTCATTAGTTAAAAGTATAGTCATGTATATATGATATTGATTTAGCTAAAATATCAGAAAAATGCAGATATCAACCATCACATAGACATCTACAGCAGAATTCAGAATACAGGAGTAAAACACGCTTTATACCTGGGTAACAGACGAATCGTTGTGTACCTCACTTTCCTTGAAATCTGCTGTATATAAATTAAATATGCATCATCCAGAACCCTTGTAGAGACGTAGCAGTACAACCTATTTACATTCTTTTTCACTCAGATATCTAATGAGTACGGCAGGAAAAGCTATTCGCAGATATGAAAAAATATGGCGTTGTTGAACCAAAATATGAATCATGCGATATGATTTCTAGATGGTTTGCAAATTCCGCCCTAAGCATTTGGGTTAATTCCCAAAATGGGCGGTATTTCTTGTGACTAGCAAGACAGTTAATGTTAGGTTAATACTTGCAACCGCCCTCAGAACAAGTTTGTGTAATCAAAAATCCCCTACAATACATATTTGCTGGGAATATCAGAAATTTTACACTGAAGAAAATCGGGAACGAGGTGATTTTTGCAGTGGTTCTGTAGTATTTTTGGTGCAAGTCTGTCTTAGGGATCACATAATGAAACAGCTCCTCAAACAAGTTTTTAGCAGTCAAAAACACCTCATCCGGCTAATTCTACCTTTGGTGACGCTTATTTTCGCAGCCTCGCTGTTTGCCACACCTGCTTTAGCCACGGGTGTGTATCAAATACCCAACCTGACAGCAGGGAATGACACCTGGGTTTTGGATCAAGGTGAAGTCATCAGCCGTCTGAATGAAGGCAAGATTAGCAGCGCTTTTAAGGATTTGGCAAAGCAAACAGATAAGGAAGTAAGAATTGTTACTGTTCGCCGCCTCGACTACGGTGAAACACCAGAAAGCTTTACTAAAGAACTGTTTGAAAAATGGTTTCCGACAAAAGCAGCCCAAGCTAATCAAACCTTATTGGTTCTTGATACAGTTACCAATGGTACCGCCATTATTACTGGGGATCAAGTCAAGCCAATGCTTACTGACTCTATTGCCGAGAGTGTAGCTACTGAAACAGTAAGTGTGCCGTTACGCAATGGTGACAAATACAATCAGGCATTTCTCGATGCAAGCGATCGCCTTGTCGCCGTTCTCTCTGGCAAAACCGATCCAGGGCCACCCCAAATAACTGACAATGTGCAGGTTGAAGGCACTTTCAAGAAAGCAGAAGAAACCAACCAAGGTAACGCTACTGCTTGGGTAGTAGGATTGTTAATTGCCGCCACTGTTATCCCAATGGCAACTTACTATATCTATCAGATAAATCAGCCCTCATCTAATGGGTAATGGCGGAGTTATGAGTTAGGAGTTAGGAATGGAGTTAGGAGTTAGGAGTTATGAATTTCTAACTTTTAACTTTTAACTCCTCACTCCTAACTTTAATCTTGAACATACTCTTGCCCTGTAATTAAAGCTACCTCAGCCCGGATAAATTCTCGACCCAAATAAGCTGCATGATCTAATTTAGTTACCAAAGTGGGCTGAGTTTCTTCAAAAATTTTCACACAAAGTTCTTTCGCCGTTCTCGCGCTAAAAACTGTTGTATGAGTTCGTTCTACCTTTGCTCGCGCTGGAATTACCTTTCCCGTTTCGGGATCGACAGCTAAACCGCGATCGTCAATCACATTTGTAAAATGCTTGGCATAAATTAATCCTGCATCTCGATCTAAGTAAATAATGAAATATCCACCGGGATCGAGGTCAATATGACGCTGGGAAAGTTTATCATCAATTGCGGCTAAATCTTCAATTATTAAATCCATAAGCATTATAAAAAGAAATTTTCTTTCTTGAGGGTTTTTACACTCTATATCAAGTGTAATTCCTATCTTCCTTAGTCTTCTTGATATCTTTCAGATATTTTTGATTCCTTTTACTTAAAAGAGAATCAGAGAATTAGACTCAATTATTCCGAATAGTGCCATCTGGCATAATGGTGTTACGAAAATTAATGCGACGCAGACGAGATCCTTCCAAATTGGCTCCAGTCAAATCAGCTTCCCACAGAATACATCCCCGCAAATCAGTTCCACTCAAATTAGCCCCGGTAAGATTAGCTCTATCGAAGCTAGTTTCGTGAAATCTCGCTCCTCTAAGATCAGCGTTGGTCAAGTTAGTAACTCTAAGGTTCGCGTAAGACAATCTAGCACCTCTAAGATCAGCTTCAGTCAAATCGGCAACGTCTAAACAGGATTGAGCCAATCGGGTATTGACGAAACTGGTACGCTTCAAGATGGCACGCTCAAAAGAGAACTCGTCCATCTTATTTCCACTAAAGTCAGCATCACTCAGGTCAATTCCCGACAAATCCCCACCCAACTTGACTCCAGCAAAGTTTCTTTCCCCAGCAGCATATCTTCTAATTAATTCATCACGATTCACACGATCCATAAATATTTTCCTGAACTTATAGGACTTACGCAGTGATGTTACGAAAGTAGTTCCTTTTCCTCAAGTATTTTTCTCACTAAATGGTAACTCTGCATTAATTGCCTCAATCTGCTGCTGTTCGAGTTGATTCACTTCCTTAATATAGGGAAGTAAAATTTTTCCTAAACGATTATTGTAAAAGCGGTGCAAACTGTGATTGGGCATAGCGGGGAAACCACGGCGTTTTTTGTGTCGCCCACCTGCGCCAGGGTCAAAAATTTGGATGCCGTTAGCGATCGCCCACTCAATTGGTGCATAATAGCAAGCATCAAAATGTAAGCAATCTATTTCTTGAAAACTTCCCCAATAGCGTCCATAGAGTTTGTCACCTTTAAATAAACAAAAAGACATTCCTAAAGGATGAGAATTATCTTCCTCGCTATATGCGGCAACAAACAAGACTCGATGGCGATAATCGGTGTGTAGCTGCTCAAAAAATCTCCGTGTGAGATACTTGCTACCCCACCAGCCAAATTTATCACAGGTGTCAGCATAGAATTGGTGCATCAACGGAAACAAAGACTGAGGAATTTGATCGCCACTCAGTGGTTGCAATCGTAAACCTGCTTTTTCCACAGCTTTGCGTTCCCGCTTGATATTGCGCCGCTGATTGGCGTTAAACACCTTCAAGTAATCATCAAAAGTTTTAAAGCCAGCATTTTCCCAGATGTAGCTGTGGTGCAGCCAAGTTGTAAAGCCATGCCGTTCCAGCATCGGACGCCATTGGGGATCGACATAGAGAAAATGACACCCAGAAATCCGATTTTTGGAGCAAAAAGTGTCAATTTCATGCACCATCAGCGCTGTGATTTCATCCTCATCTTCTCCTGGGGCGATTAAGAACCGATAACCTTCAGCTGGGGTGAATGGTGTCATTCCCAGCAATTTTGGGTAATATTGGACTCCGATGCGATCGGCTAACTCTGCCCATTGGTGATCGAAAACAAATTCACCAGAGCTATGCCCTTTAAGATAAAGTGGCGCAGCAGCAATCAGCGTTTTATCTCGCCACAGTGTCAAGTGATTTGGCAACCAACCAGTTTTAGCCGTAACACTCTGGGAAGTTTCGAGATTATTCAACCATTCCCATTCTAAAAATGGCGTTTTGAGTGGCATTCCCAAAGCATTCCAGGCATTTTGAGGTACTTCAGCGATTTTGTTCGTCCAAACGACAGAATAGCGAGGCTTAAGTTGTTCCACCATCTTAGGGAAGTAGGGAGTAGGGAGTGGGGGCAAGGGCAAGGGCAAGGGCAAGGGCAAGGGCAAGGGGACAAGGGAGAATTATTGAACAAGTCTCTCCCTTGTCTACCTTGTCTCTTCTCCATGCCCAATGCCCAATGCCCAATGCCCAATGCCCAATAAATAAATAACTTAACTTAGCGTAATCTAATCTGCTGGTCGTTGCAGGCGATAGTGTAAAAACACTTCTTGTTCAACTGTATGAACTTCTATAAGTTGTAACTTGGGAGCTAAATCGGGTAAAAATCCTTTGCCTTCGACGGGTGTGGGTGCAGTATTACCACCTAAAATCAGCGGACAGACAGTTAGCCATAATTCATCAATTAAATCTAATTCCAGCAAGGAAGCTACTAATTCACCTCCACCTAAGACCACCAAGCGTGTTATATGTAGAGTGGCTAGATACTTCAAGGCTGCGAGAATGTCAATTTCTCGCGTTGGTGTTTCAAAAACCAGAATCTTCTCAAATTCTGAAGGGTACTCCTGTACTCCGGTTCCCAAAGTTGAGTGAAGCGTCTGTAAGCGTTCTTTCCATGAAAATTCTCCTGCTGTTGTGGTGAGTAGCCAGCGTCTAACTGGTTGCTTAAAAAAGTGAATTTCCGGATTAAGGTTTGCAGAGTTTGTAATCACTATATGAACTGGTTGCCGAGGCTTCCCTCCTTGCGCCCGGAGTTGCACTAAAGTTGGATCGGTTACAGTAAGTGTTGTTCCATAAGCGTCCAGAGTCCCAGCACCGAACAAAACAGCATCAGAGGCAGCAATTTGTTTTTCTAAGTGTGCTTTATCAACCCTTGAGCCAAACCGAGCAGGCGATCGCTTAAAATCTGCTATCTTGCCATCTGCACTCATTGCTAAAACAACTGTAGTATGAGGACGATGTTGCAACATTAAATTGATTTGATAGTTTTAATATTTACTTTAGTCGTGTGTAGATTCTCAAAAAAACCATACCGACAAGCTACTGTTTTATAATTTCACCACTGTATTGATATGCAACACAAATCGCTTTTACATCTAGCATATACGAGTTTTGGTATACCACGTTTCTTTTTGAATTATAGCAATTTGTTATTTTTAAACATTGAAAATAAAATTCTGATAATTTAATAAAATGTCTCATCTAGCTGGTTTAATTGCATATCTTTGGTGTTGTAGATTGCAGGTGCAAAGTGAGACACTTGATGACTAATTCCCGCCAATCTTCCTTTCGTCGAATTTTAGTAACGAGAATATTGCTGCTGTTTGTTCCAGTTTTACTTGTAGGGGAAATTGTTGCCTTGAATAAAGCACGTTCTAGTATATTGAGAACTGCACGGCAAAATTTAACAGAAAGCGCCATCACTAAAGGGGAGAGAATTGGAGATGCGATCGCAATCTTAAAAGCTAATTTGCAGAGTGTAAGCAAAACAACGGTTATTCCGTCGGGTTCGCCTATACAAGAGCAAGAAATTCTCACACAGTTAAGGCAACAACTTCCAGCCAGTATTGAGTGCATCCAATTAACAAATCTCCTAAACCACAAGATAATTGCCAGTAGCTGTGGAGATCGAGAAATTGGAGAATTGAGATTACCTTTGCCTAATGATGGAATTGATGTCAAAGTAATCTTTCCGCCAAAGGCAGGAACGACTGGAAAAAGAAATACACAAAATCAACTGCAAGTAGTTTTATCTGCACCAGTTTCCGATAGCCAAAGAAATTCAATTTACAGCTTAAGTATTCAGTCTGCATTGTACCAACAAACCAGAAATCCGCCGGGATCGCTCACGGGCGCTATGGTAGTGATTGCTGAAGATGGCACAATTTTGGCACACCCATTCACAGATTGGGTGGGAACTAATATCAATCAGCACCCTCATGTTTCCCAAATCAAGAGCATAATTAAAAATGCAATTACGGGAAAAAACGATTCGATAAATTTGTCTTTTACACAGGGAAAAGAATTAGTCGCTGGCTATACAGCTATTGCAAATCCACTCACCCAAGAGCAGCAGCAAAAATGGATAGTTTTAGCTGTTACTAGTGTCGATAATGCGCTTTTTGGTTTAGAGGAAATCAAATTAATTCTCATTGTTTTGACAGTCGGTTTGATTGGTGCAAGTTTGTTAGCATCCCTATATTTAGCTCCTTACTTGGCCCGTCCTGTAGAAGAATTGCGAGACTACGCTCTCAATATTCACTCTCACCATGCCGCACAACCAGTTCCGCACAATTTTCAAATTCGGGAATTCAATCAACTGGCCCAAGCATTAGACCAAATGGTAGAACGGCTTAAAGCTGGATCGGAAGAATTAGAAATAGCTTGGAAAGAAGCAAAAAGTGCTAACCAGATTAAAAGCCAATTTTTGGCTACAACTTCCCATGAATTGAGAAACCCATTAAATATTATTATTAACTGTATTCGCCTGGTTGAAGAGGGTTTATGTGATGACCGGGAAGAAGAAATGGAGTTTCTCAAACGTGCCGATGAAACAACGATTCACTTGCTAGGTATTATTAATGATTTACTCGACATTTCTAAAATCGAAGCAGGTAAGCTTTCGGTCGTTTCTACACCTATTGACCTCCGACAAATATTGTTAGAGGTGATTAATTTACAATCAGTTAATGTTCAACAAAAGGGCTTGCAATTGAAATGTGAGTTAGCTCCCAAAGTGATCCCAATTAAGGCAGACGCGGGAAAACTCAAGCAGGTGCTAATTAATGTTATCGGCAATGCCACCAAGTTCACCGATACCGGAAGCATCACCATTGCTACAGAAATTCAATCTAGTAATGGTAAATCTCAGGTGGTAGTAGCTGTCAAAGATACAGGTATAGGCATTGATCCAACTCAACAGCACAAACTATTTCGCCCCTTTGTAATGGTGAATGGCAGTACGACACGTCAGTTTGAAGGTACTGGACTGGGACTTGCGATTTCACGAAACTTAATCGAACTCATGGGAGGTAGCATTACTCTTGAGAGTACAGGACTTCATCAAGGTACGACACTGAAAATTACTTTACCTTTGATTGATATCTCACTGTTAGGTGTTCCAAATAAAGAAGCAAATGTCGGGGAACTGGGATTCTCCTCTGGGAATGAAGCGGTAAAAGCAAGCCGCTACCCCAGCCTACAGGAGTTTGGGGGAAGTTCCTCTTTGGGGATCAATAAGTCTGTGAAAATAGAGATAGACAAAAAAAAGTTCCCGAAGTCCCAGTTGCTATTTGGAAATGAGACTTGCGAGATTCGTCTTTCGCCCCTGCAAACTATTTTGGTAAGTCTTCCAAAAGGAGGAGTTTGTGCAAATGGGACTTTCAAGAGGTAATTCTTGTTAGACTCTAATTCAAAATTAAAAAAAATAAATTTGAATCCTCACTCCTAACGGCTATGGTTTTGATCCTGATTTAGAAGTGTTACTAAACAACCAAGACAAAAGATTTGCAACCGTAGCAGCGCCAAAAGAGAACAGCGCAATAATTGCATCACGAGGTAAAACACCATCTAACCAGCTACCCTGTATTTGAGAAACTGGAAAATTCTGATCTAGACCAATTTGAATCTCTTTAGTTTTCCCAGAAAAGCGAGCTTCTATTCCTTTTTTAGGGACAATTTGTAGATGGCGTATCAGTTGAATATTTAGAGGAGTATCAGGGTTTTCTCCCATGAGAAACTGATTTTGCTTAATATCCTGTTCCTGACCTACCATGCGGATTTTACCTTCCACAATAGTAGAAATTTGTAAATCGTCTCTGGCATCTTTACCATTTCTGTCTAAATCTAGAAATTTCACATCTTTGGTTTCTATCTTTTCTCTAAACCATTGTTCTGATTCATATTTGGGAGGTTTGGCTAAAGTAATATAAATATTGGTATTTTGTGCGATTTCTAAGTTAATTTTTTTATTATTTGGATTGACAATGAATTCTAGCGGTGTTTGTTTATCTGGTTGATTTGGTAATTTTAAATCTAGTAATTCATAACCTTCTACTATAACTTTGATTGGTTGTTCACCTAAATATAGTTCTAATGTATTTTGGTTGCTTTTTAAGTCTAATTTAGAGTTAGATTGCAGAAAAAAAGCCAACTGATTGCGATAAAAGTCATAACTTAATCCAGATACTTTTGTATTTGGTTGCAGCCGGAGTTCATCTAGGTTTATTCCACTTGTTGTTTGGAGATTAGCTGGGGCAATAATCCATCTACTATCGCTGTCTTTAAGCTGGATTTTTAAGGAGTTTGACTGATTAAGTTCTGGCCAAGTTTCGCTTTGAAAATTGCCTGTGAAAGTTAGGGTTTGTTTGCCTTCATTTTCTAGTTCTTTAATGCCGCGAATATCTTGAAGAAAGAGTTTTGATTGTTCTCCGTTATAAATAAAACTCATTTCTTGAGAAATGATATTACCTTCAAATGTATGTGTGCCAGGTACAATTGCGGCAAAGGTGACGATAGTCAAGAATAAAAGTAACAGCAATACCAACAATGAATTTTTATAATTTGAAATGGTTCGTAGTAAGCGTTTTAGCGCTGAAGCACTGACTATAAACCACGCAACTAGATATGTTTTCAGAAAATTCAACCATTGGCGAATTTTGATGAAGTTGGAAAAATTTTGTTTGGCTTTTTGCCGAGATGCCATGATTTATTTCAACCAATTTGGATTATGTTCAAATACAATTCGCCTTTCGATGCGATCGCTAGGTTCATCTCTTCGGTCAATATTAGCAACATAGTGCAGTTCATAGCGCCCAGATGGCGCATTGCGACCATCCCAGGTAAAAATAGTTTCACCCTTTTTCGGGTTGGGGCGGGAAGTGCTATAGATTGCTGGTTCACCTTTGGAGAGGATTTCAAAGTTGGTAAATCTCACTCTGTCTTGAGAATAAAAGACAAATTCATACTTACCCGAAGTTTGCCCCAGAATGACTGGAACATAGACAGGCTGGGAACCAAGGTTATAGGATGCCACAGCGCGAAGGCTGTTAGCTGGTATTTTTGCTTGCCTGAGAACGTAAGTATCCCAGCTAAAGCTGAAACGCGAACCATTATTAGACAATAACAAGTCATCCATTTGATAGTGATAATTATCACCCAAGGATTTCACTATTACTTGAGGATTTTTACCACCACTGATGCGGGGAATTTGCACCGTTAGGGTTTTGCCAAAACTGGTTAGGTTCCGGGTAGCAATAGAAATCAGGTTCAAGCTATTGCCGCTTAATTGTTCTTCTTTGATGCCTTCGCAGCGATTGGGTGGTTTGCGCTGGATATAATCGGTAGATTTGGGGTTCCCTTCTGGGCAAGAAGCAGCAGCAGGAAGATGGCTGATACTGAGGATTAATAGGCTGGCAAGAATAATTTTATAATTCATAGTTTGTTTAACGAATGCTCCAGGTAAGCAGTTGTTTTTGAATCTCAGACATCGGATAAGCCAAATCTTGGTCTTCAACTGTTTTTCGGGCAAAGACGATGCCTAAAAGTTTATTTTGCGAATCAATCACAGGACTGCCAGAATAACCAGGTTTGAGTGCCGCTTGAGATATTTCTAATCGCTGGTTGTTATGGTTACTAATCTGTCCTGATTGGATAGACCAAGATTTATCTTTTCCCTCTTCAGCAGAATGACCGATAATCCGAATGGGCATTTTCGGGGCGATCGCAGTTGAGGAAATGGGTAAAGGCTGGATATCTTCTGGCAGATTACCGCTAACTTCCAAAACGGCTAAATCGAGTTGTTCGTCTGTGGAAGTCATTTTGAACAGCTTGGCATCTCGCCCCATTCGCACTCGGTTTGATGGCGGTGAACTGAAAAATTCTACTTGAATATTTTTACCTTGTTCATTGTGATCGAGATCGAAAATGACATGACGATTGGTAAGAATCAATGTTCGGTTGCTTTCTCGCTTAATTACTACACCAGTGCCGATCTCAGTTCCTTGGCGTTCGCCGTTCAAAAACTCCGCAGTGATGAGTACCACAGAACGCCTAACTGGTATAGTGGGATCATTTTTAGGCAACCATTGGCGATCGTCGTATACGCTCGTAGCTAGATTATATTTTTGCTCTTTCCATAAACGATGCGCTTTGTAATTGTTATTACTGGCATAAACATAAGTGTGGTCAATCTTTTCTGACTCATCAAACTCTGCAATGGCTTCTTTTAGTTTTCCTTGCTCTTGGAACACTAAACCCAAACCATTATTGGCGAGAGTATGAGCGCTGGCTGGGGTTATAGAATTGTCTTCTGGCAATGTTAAGGCTTTTTGGTAGGCGGCAACTGCTGCATCTAATTTCTTCTGGTAATACAGCGTATTGCCGAGATT
>NZ_JABXKL010000069.1 GCF_017114995.1 Nostoc sp. NMS9
AATGCGCCTTGTAAGCTAGTCACAAAGCAGTTTTGACTGTTTTCGGAGATGTCTAATTAAAGCTTTACATTTAGCTTTGCTTAATCAGGGTCATGATGTCACCCGAACTCCCACAGATTGGATGCCATTAGATGCAACTGATGAAACTCAGTTGTTAGGGGCTACTGCTAGAAGAAGGTGTATTTTTACAATAAAAGGCAGCTATGCTGAGGGCACGAGGCAGGAGGAAAGAAGTATGAATGAAAACTTGCATTTGCAGGGTTTAGAGCCGCAGTTTAAAAGAAGAATTGTATCGAGTAGAGTGCAACGACTTGCATTGCGTTCAAGATCAATCCCACGTTTTTAAACGTGGGTTCCAACTGAGCCTCCTGCCTGCTGAATTTCAATATCCGCGATTTTTTAGTTTTGGCACAAAGTTATCCTAACCATAATGGTATTATTTTAGCTGCCCAAAATAGTTGGACTTTATCTAGTTTGATTACTGCTTTAGATTGTCTGCTTGTAGAGACACAAACTGCTGATTGGATTGGTCAAGTGCGCTGGCTCAATCAATGGCAAAGATAAAAATTACGAATTACGAATTACGAATTACGAATTACAATGAATCATCTCTGGCTACCTGCACCGACAGATTTAACTTTGTTACCGGATAAGATTCATGTCTGGCGCATAGAACTTGACCAACCAGAAACACAGTTGCAAAATTTAGCAGCAACTCTTTCCAGTGACGAAACGGCTCGTGCTGAACGGTTTTATTTTCAGGAACATCGACAGCGTTTCATCGCTGGTCGCGGTATTCTCAGAACTATATTAGGTCGCTATTTGGGTGTCCAGCCGTCACAAGTGCGGTTTAATTATCAACACCGTGGCAAACCACTATTAGCAGATACATTTGCCGATAGTGGACTGGCGTTTAACTTGTCTCACTCGCAGGATTTAGGTTTGTGTGCGGTGAATTGCACCCGCCAAATTGGTGTAGACCTAGAATATATTCGCCCGATGTCTGATCTAGAAGCTCTTGCCAAACGGTTCTTTTTACCGAGAGAATATGAGATGTTGCGATCGCTATCTCCCAACCAACAGCAAGAGATATTTTTTCGTTACTGGACTTGTAAGGAAGCTTATTTAAAGGCAACTGGAGATGGACTATCCCAGTTAGAGCAAGTTGAAGTCTCGCTGACTCCCACAGAACCAGCCAAGTTACAGATAACTGAAGACTGGAGTCTTTTTGAACTAGTGCCTGCTAACAATTATGTTGCTGCTATTGCTGTAGAGAATTTTGGCTGGAATTTAAAGTGTTGGCAGTATTAATCCTAGTCATTTGTCATTTGTCATTTGTCATTAGTTTTTCTTCCCAATGCCCAATGCCCAATGCCCCTACTTATCTTCCTGCATATTTCTGACAATTTTTGTCACCAGCTTTCTGGGTACAAATCTGACGCTTTTTGCAAGTAGTTTATTGATAAAACCAGGAATAACAATGGTTTTCCCCTTCATTAAGGCGTGAAAACCAATTTCGGCTACTGTTCGTGCATCCATCATCTTCTTACCCTTGAGCAACTTAGAGTCAGCCATCCCAGTTCTTTCATGAAAGGCTGATGCGGTTGAGCCTGGGCAAAGAACTGTCACAGTGACGCCAGTACCTTCTAATTCATTAGCGATCGCTTCTGAAAAAGATAAGATATAAGCTTTAGTAGCAAAATAAACCGCCATCAAAGGCCCTGGTTGAAAGGCAGCAGCTGAGGCAACGTTTAAAATTTTACCTTCACCTTGCTTTACCATGTGCTTCACGAATAGCTTGGTTAAATGGGTGAGACACACCAAATTTACCTGTAGCATTTCCAATTCAGTTGCTAGGTCAGTTTCGTGAAATAATCCATAAATCCCAAATCCGGCATTATTTACCAGGACATCAACATTTATATCGGCTTTTTGCAACTCTGTAAAAATTTCTTCAGGAGCCGTTGATATAGATAAATCTTTAACAATAGGTTTGACAAAAATTCCAAATTCTTCTTGGAATTTAACAGCAATTTCTACTAGCTTTGGCCCATTTCTGTCTACTAAGACTAGATTATAATCATGAGCAGCAAAAATACACGCTAATTGGTAGCCAATTCCACCAGCTGACCCAGTAATAAGGGCAGTTTGTCTGCTCTGTCCTTGATGTGTTTTGTTCATGTAAGAATGTTGGTGAATTCAATTTGATGAAGCTGCGTTGCATTTACAGTCGTTCTCGTTCTACAATTAAGTATGCGTAATATCTCAACTGACGATAAATGTCTTGAGTTATTACCCTTTCAAATGCTTGTGTGATGCCTTGGATATATGTAGTAGTCCAAACGCAAATTTAGGATTTATGCATCGAATAAGTTGGGCATTAAAAAAGTTCAGTTATTTAAAACTGCTAGCGCTGGCTTTTAATTACTCACAAAAGGCAGCAGGTAAAATCAAACTTTCATGCCCGACACTAACCATTCTATCCTCAATTACTTCTGTCAAGAGGTGAATACTAAAAATTTACATGATTGAGCATAAAAAAACAGGGCAATATAATTGCCGCTGTTAGTCTATGAGTTGTTTCTGGCATCTAAAAGATTGGCTATTCAGTAGTACTGAGTTTTAAAAACATGGACTAAATAAAACTATTTTGTAGGATGTGTTACAGCTTCCATAACGCACCCTACCTAAGTTGTGAATTACTAAGCGATATTTAAGAAGCCACTTTGAATCAAATAGGCGGTATAAGTCAGAAATAATTGAGAGTCAATTGGGGGACAAGCAATAGAACTACCTGCTAGTGCATGGAGAGTATCTTGGCAGCTAATATGGGGTCTTCTAGCTTGCAAGTACAAATCAGGAATAGTCAGTTGTTCATCAGACCAACGTTCGAGCAAAAAGGGTCGCAGAGTATACAAAGGATTGTCTACAGAAGACACATTATTGATTAACTCTGATTGCCATTTTTCATAAGGAATCATCTCAACTGAATAACCAAAAGAGCGTATCCACTCAACTAGCATTTTCAAAGCGGCGGGTTGAGGATGTTGTAAATTGAAAGCTTTACCTATGGATTCTTTTTGCCGTGATAGATAAACGATCGCTTTACTTACATAGTCCACAGGTGACATATCCAACATATAATCTACATCAGGGAAACTTCCCATTTGTAGACAGCCCTTAGTCATCAAATTGATAAAGTCATGTGTGTTACAAATGCCTGTTTTGCTATCACCTGAAATCAGTGGTGGTCTGTGGATAGTTACAGGAAGTCCACGGTCACGAGCAATTTTGACTAACTTTTCAGCTACCCATTTAGTTTGAGAGTAACCAAGATAAATACCTTCCCAATGATTGAATTCATCCTGTTCTTTAACAACCTTGCCAGCATAAGCAGTGGATTCAAAAACAGCCACACTAGAAACGTAATGTACAGGCTTGACTTTAATTTGACATGCCAATCTCAAAACTTCTTGAGTTCCTAAAACATTGGCTGCTTTCAGCGCTGAGTATGGAAAAACATAATTCAATAAAGCACCACTATGATAGATAGTATCAATATTGGTAGCTAAAATTTGAAACTGTTCAGAGCCAACACCTAATAATGGCAGAGATAAATCGCCGACAATAGGAATAATTCTGGAATTAAATTCTTCCTGCCAAATTGCATACTGTTGCAGATTATTTTGGAGTTTGCTTTTGCCTTCTTCGGCATTAGCAGCACGCACTAAGCAATAGATATCCGCATTGGTTTCTTGTAGCAATTCCCGGATGATAAAAGCTCCTAAAAAGCCTGTTCCTCCAGTTAAAAAGATGTTCTTGGGTTCACCCAAAGGCACATTAGATGCAGCACTGGGATGGATGGTAGGGTCAAGAACAGCCTCGGCACTTAAATCTAGAATTGAGGGTGCAGCGTTGGCATTAGAGGATGCTGCCTTTGTATCTTGAATCGGTGAACCATCTTGCACTTCTTCAGCTAAACGCTGTGAAAGAGCCTCAATATTTGGATAATGCCACAGAAGCAATGGAGAGGGTTGAAATCCGAGTAACTTTTCTAAGTTACTTACTAGAATCATTGCTTGGGCTGAATCCAACCCATAGTTTTCTAAATGTTCTTTGACATCTATTTCATCAGTTGCTACTCCTAGTAACTTAGCTAAGTTAGATACCAAAAATATTTGAATATCGTCTGCTGTGAAAGACTGTTTTATAGTCATTTTTAAATCTCCAACAATGATGTAGAACGAACAGGGTGATACTGACTGTAATAATCGGAAGCTTGTAGTCCTTGAATTTTCAAATTTTGGACACGATACAAAAAGGCTGCACCAGTCATAATTTGATTAGCAACATCAACTACCTGACGATTATTTGGTTCAGACAGATAGGAACCGCGTACCCAGTCATTGAAACCGCCCATTGCCGGGCCACACCAAATTTGATAATCGACTTCTCTACCTTTTTCACCAGAACTAGACCAGCGAGAAGATAATCCTAGATACCAGCGAAAAATCAACGCCATTTTCAGTTTAGGATTATTGACTGCTTTCCCAAGTTTCTCAGGATTCTTTTGGGACAAATAAGCCGCAGTTCCTTCCCATACTTCGGCAATAGTTTTGCGAAAAACTTGTTTTTCTAATTTCTCTCTTTCTGCCAAAGGAATCTCTTCAATGGAATCATAAGCGCGGTAGAGTTCAAATAATTTCTGCGCTCGCATGGGGAACATTGTACCCCGTTTGAGAACTTGCAATTTGACTCCCATTTCAAACATATCTGCTGCCGGGGCCATTATCATATCAGCCATTTCTGCTTGGGCTAATAATTTTTTGGTATGTTCACAAGCCCCAGATTCAACGCATGACTGATTAATGGAACCGGTCATTACATAAGCAGCACCCATCATAAAGGCTGCTAATACTGATTGTGGTGTCCCAATTCCACCTGCTACTCCGATTCTAATGGGTATTTGGTAATGATATTGTGCCTGAATTTCATCCCGCAAGGCAATAATAGAAGGTAACACACAAACCAGGGGACGGTTATCTGTATGACCTCCAGAATCAGCCTCAACGGTAATATCATCAGCCATTGGAACTTTGGCTGCAAGGGTTGCTTGTAACTCAGTAATTAATCCTTTTTCCAGAAGTTCTTTGAGTATTCTGGCTGGTGCTGGTTGCAGAAATTTAGTAGCAACTTCTCGGCGAGAAATTTTGGCAATGACTTTATTTTTGATTTCAATTTGATTGGCGTTATTCAAACCCAATCCAGCAACACGGTAATAAACAATGTTGGGGGTCAAGTCGAGAAATGCAGATGCTTCTACTGTTCTCACTTGGTATTTGAGGTATAAATCGACAGCCCGACGTTCAATTGCAGGTTCATTCGGACTGTGAATTAAATTAAATGCATAAGGCCCTTGAGGTAAAGCTTGTTGAATGCGATTTATGGCTGCTTCCAAACGTTCTGGAGTTAAACCACCTGCACCAAAGGAACTCAAAATTTGCTGTTTTCCGAGTGCAATGACCATTTCTTCGGAAGCAATTCCGCCAGCCATTGCGCCGGTAACGTAAGCATATTTTACTCCATGAGAGGAGAGAAAATTCGGATCTCCAAATTGTTGAATGCGGATTGGGGCGGCAAATGTTAACAGTTCTACTTGTGCGGTTGTGCCATTATCACCAGGGGATAAATACCCCTCATTCGTGACACCGATTTTTCCGGCAACTTTCACGATGTAGCAGGGTTTATCTAATACCATCAATTTATCTTTGATGGTTTGTTTCTCGAAAGATACAGTTTCTAAAGAACCTTTCCAAACCTGGTTTTTGTTATAAGACCAGGCAGAGAAATTAAGGCCATTATCGTGTTTACTTAGTACCGTATCTACGGTTGTCACGGCAGTTATCCCTCGGATTACAAGCAATGGATGATAAAGTTGAAGGTTGAAGGATGTAAACTCTTAGAAAAAGTTTCAATAAGGTTCGGTTAGCTTGTTTATCGCTCGAAGATCCCCCCAACCCCCCTTAAAAAGGGGGGCTATTTTCTTTTTTTACTCCCTTTTTAAGGGGGTCGCCGTAGGCGGGGGGATCTTATCCGAACCATATTGACAAGAGTTTACATTTGGAATTATCAGGATTCGTCGTTAAGCAAGTTTTGGGCGCAAGCTAGTTGCAATTGAATTATTTCGCTCATTTGCTGACTGTAATCTTGTCTAGCTTGTAAGAAGGCAGTGTGCGCTTTAGTTATTTTTGAATTATTAGCATTGAGTTTTTGATACTGGGTCTTATTTAAATCGAACATGCTGATGATGCTACTAATTTTTTGAGTGATGACAGGTGGTGAAGAAAGAGGAATTTGCTGTCTAATTGCACTTGACTCAGAAGATTGTAATTGTTCTTTCGTTTCAAAAACGTTATCAATGATATTTTTCGGTTTTACTTCTTCTGGCTGACGCAAGATGTTAGAGGAGTAATTTTCTTCTTGGGTTATTTGGTTGTAAGTATTAAGAGAATCTGTGATTTCAGATTGATGAAGATTAGGTATGTTTGGATGCTGTTTTTTGAAGCGATCGCACTTAATATCCTCAACCAAATTTTCAACAAATTTGCGATTTTCTTCGCTCAAAATTGTAGCTGCAATTGCTTTTCCACCCAAGGTAACTGTTCTCAATGTTGCTTTATTTTGATTAGTGATTTCTTGGGCTTTGTTGTACAAAGGTGATAAATCCACATTCACCTGATGACTGAGTAGTTTTGCTAATGCTTTGACCATTGAAGCATGATCATCCATCCCTCTACGATTTAGAGAGACTGTGATATGTTCTTTGTTGCCGAGAATTTTATCAATCCATCGTGAACAGACGTTACCTGCGCCTGCTTCTAGAAATATTCGGACACCATCACCGTAGACACGATTAACTAATTGCGGAAAATCAAGTTCTTGGCACAATCCTTTGGCTATGTTATGCGCGATGGTATCACTTTCTAGTGCGATTGGTTGATAGTCGGCGGCAGAATAAAACACAATACCAGGAAGATTTTGCGATGGTAAGGTGTTTACCTTCTTGATTTCCTCGAACTGCGATCGCATCGCCTCACAATGTATCACATGGTCGAAGGGAGCGGGGAAAGAGTTGCAACCTAAAGTTGTAATCACTCGCTTACAGGCTGCATCATCACCAGCAATTAATACTTCTTCTGGTGTGTTGATTTGAGTTAAGTAGACGCGATTCTCATGTTTCAGGCATTCTCTAACTTGCGATGGAGTAGCCATGAGAACATAGGTATTCCAAAAATTATTGTTTGGTGAATCTGTTAATCCCCAATATTCACACACAGCATTTTTCGGCCCAGATAACTTATCGCCAAATAAAGGTGATGAGTTTAAGGTGTTACTTCCGCCCTCAAAATCACTCCAAACCCCTTGGGCAACCATCATACTAGTTTCACCCAAACTATACCCAAAAACGCATTGCGGCTTGACTTGAAAATCATCTCGGAAAATTGCTGTCATGTATCTAGCAAAGGCGATTTCACTTTCAAACATTGCCAGTGAATCATCTAACAATTGCTTTTCGAGTGTTTCTAGTTGCCTGGTTGTCAATTTAGGCAAGCTTCTGGGATAAACTAGCTTTTCAACATCGGCTGCCCGATTGTAGAGATTGTTACTTTTTAAGTCCTCGAAGACTTTCGGAAATAAGCGGAAGACGCTGCGACCAATGCCGATATAAGAATTGACTGCTGCGGGGTAAACATAAGCAACCGCTCCGGTTTTGCCCAATGGTTTCGCTGTGAAATAACTTCCTAAAGGTGTTTGCCAATCTGTGCCGTTTTCAAAGGCATTATTTACACCTTTGCGGGCAGATTCAATTTCTTTGAGTAAATCTTTTGTGTTACGTCCTGTGATTGATAATACGTATTTCGGATTAGAATGCTGTTCAAAGGTAGCGAATGTTTGACTAGCGGTAGCTGCTAAAGAAGAACTAGCTTCTATGGTATTTTGGAGATTGTTGAGAAGATCGGGGATGGTGGAGCGATCGCTAACTGCTATAGGGAACAGATGAAAAGGCATTTGTTGCAAATATCTGTTGTCGCGCTCCTCTTGGCTGGGTTCTTCCGACAAGATTAAATGGGCGTAACTGCCATCTATACCTATGCTATTAATTGCTGCTATTCTGCGTGTGCCGCCTTTATCGACAAACCAAGGTCTTGATTCCATCGCCACATAGAAGGGGCTACCTGACCATACTTGCGGTGTTTTGACACCAGACCATTTGGGTGTGGCGGGAATATACCTGTAATAAAGACAGAGAGAGGTTTTGATTAAGCTAGCAATTCCCGATGCTGTATAGGTGTGGCCGATATTGGCTTTGACGCTGCCCAATGCACAATGCAAACCATTGCCCACTTTCGGATAAGCTTGCAGTAAACCTGTGATTTCGGCTTCATCCTCCTGGGGAATGCCACTACCAAAGACTTCCACATAGTTAACCTCTGTGGGTTGAATATCTGCCATCTCGAAAGCTTGCTTGCATACATTGCTGATAGCTGAGGCATCAGGTTTTACCAGAGCGTTACTCAAAGTAGAATTACCTTGTGCGAAACTCATGGCATCAATTACTGCATAGATGCGTTCGTTGTCTTCCTTAGCAGCTTCGTAGCGCTTGAGGACGATAGCACCCGCACCTTCGCCAACTGTCCAGCCATTAGCTTGCTGGTCATAACCCAACGTATTCACACCCGTATTAATTGGGGCAAATTGGCTGCGGAACAAGACATTTTCCACACCACCGGCTAAATCTACTGCACCCACAACCACTGCATCAACTTCTCCAGTAGCGAGTAGCATTTGGGCAACTTCCAACGCTTTGAGGGCAGAATTTTCGCCAGCGCTGACGGTGAATGCAGGGCCAGTGAAATTCCATAAAGCAGAAATCCGACTTGCCATGATGTTGGCGATGTGACTCACATATTCGCCGATTTCTACTGGTTGGTGAATGCTATCTTTGACGATGGTTTCCAGTTGTGCCAGTTGTTCAGCAGGTAGAGAAATTCCTTGGTTGAGTAAGCCATCCTTAACTTGCCAAGATAGATTCCATCTTTGCTGTAACTGATGCACAGAGAATTCTGTCTCGGCAGCGACAATCACAGCCACATTGCCACCCTCCTGTAGTTTCGCATCTTTCACGGCGCGATCGCTAACTTTCAGGAGCAATAATTGTTGTGGGTTTAACTTCTCTATTTCATTTGGTGGGATTTTGCACGATAAAGTATCGATTTCAAAATCTTTGATATATGCCCCTAGTGGTGCTTTTCCATCTGCTAAACCGTACTCTTTCAGGACACTTTCTTGATTTTCTATCCCATGCCATCTTTGAGGCGGTAGGGAAGTAAAATGCTGGGTTCCATCGTAAATACTGCGTTCAAAAGCATCTAAGCCATTGCAGTTACCGAAAAAGGCATCCATGCCGACGATGGCGACTTTCACAGCTGGAAGAGGTGCTGTTAATTCAACTGGTTGTGTTGTGGTTCCTTGTTCTAAAATCAGATGAGAATTAGTACCACCAAAACCAAAAGCGCTAATAGCCGCCCGTTTAATTGGTGCGTTATTATTCGGCCATGCCGTAGCTGTTCTAACAATTTTATCGGCGGAAACTGTACTTTTTTCTGAAGTTAAAGGTTCAGAAACATTCATGGTTGCTGGAATTACATCATGAGACATACTCAAAATCACTTTAGTCAAGCCAACCATGCCAGCAGCAGTTAGCAAGTGACCAGTATTTGCCTTAGCAGAACCTACCAGAGGCGCAGCTTGATTTTGACCAAAGAATGTTTCTATTGAATTGAATTCAGTTGTATCTCCTAACAATGTGCCGGTGGCGTGACACTCTAAATAATCGATGGTTTTGGGACTAAACTTTGCCTCATTATAGGCTCTTTCAAAGGCTAGGATTTGCCCTTTAGGATTCGGACTCAGTAAGTGCTTACCTTTGCCATCATTCGAGAGTCCATTACCGCAGATAGTGGCGAGAATCTTATCACCATCTCTGACGGCATCAGAATATCTCTTCAGCATCACCATCCCAACACCATCGGCAGGAATTAGCCCTCTAGAGGATTTATCTAAGGGGCGGCTAATGCCGTTTTCTGCATACCCTTGAACACCGGAAAATAACATCCGCACGAATAAGGAATCTGCACAACTGATGGCTCCAGCTAACATGACATCAGCTTTGTGTGACCATAAGTAATGAGATGCTAGTTTAATAGCATAAAATGATGACGAACAAGCAGCATCCAGACATAAATTAATCTGGGAGAGGGAGAAGGCTTGAGCAATGATAGATGCTGGTAAACCAGATATCATCGCATTGTATAAAGACGCTTTAGTTGCACTTGCGAGAGCAGCTAAATCAAAGTCTTCATACTGCAAAAGTTCTCTGACAGCAGGATTAATAGCTTTCTGGTAAATTGGAGAGAATAATTGATTAGATAATTTTGTCGGGAATGACAAATTACCTAAAATTACGCCACATTTTGCCAGGACAGTTTGATTACCCCAATAACCACTCTGTACAATTGCTTGTTTAGTTGCATACAATGACCATTTGAAGGTGTTATCTAAACCAGCAACAAGTTCTGATGGTAAATAGTATTCAGAAGGATTAAACTGGAAGTTGCGGATGTATCCGCCTTTGAGGGAATAGGTTTTGTCTGGTGTCCCTTTAACTGGATTGTGAAAGATTGTCGGATCTACTCCGATTTCTTCGACGGTTGCAGAGGATGTGGAATCTTTTTGATTAACGATGTTTTGCCAGTATTCTTCAGGATTTTTTGCATCGGGGAATAGGCATGATAATGCGATGATGGCTATTTTTTCCACGATTTATATGCTCCGAGTTTGGGTATTTAGCAAGAGATAATTAAAAGGCAGGATTTACGCTGTTCCCCAAACTTTGAAGTGGCAAGTTATAGCAATACTATTTGAGTTGTGAAAATTACTGTTTTTAACGAACCGCAAAGGGCGCAAAGGACGTTAAGAAGAGAAAGAATTTCACAGAGATTTTAGGAATGCTATAGGTGTTGAGCTTTAAAGGAAGATTACTAGCTTCTGAGCATTTTCATTGACCAAATAATGGCATGAGCGCCGAGCATTCGTGAGTATATTTTCCCTTGGCGATCGTGTATGATAAAGTTTGCGATCGCACTACTTGGTGTCTTAGCTTTTACTTCACAAGAAACGTAAAATGTTTCGTTATGTGGTATCATTGCAAACTGTTCAAATTTTTCTACTTTTCCAGGTAAACAACCTTCTTGATGAAAATGTTGTGTCCAAACCCATAAGGCGTGCATACTCAAGTCAGTGGTGTAAGGATTTACCCATTGGACAGGGAATTGTCCTTGTTGCTGTGGGGTGAGTTCTGGCCAAAGACATTCTGTAGTGATTTTTTCAGGAGTGATGTTTAAAACTCTTTTGATTTCTTGAAAAGCGGGGCCGTGAAATAATGTAGCTCCCCCATTTTGGTAAAAAGCTTTTCCTGTAGCGGTGATGATGTTATCTTGTTCGAGATTGAGAGATTCATAAGTTGGTGCAGATGGGATTTCTCGCTGGAGATTGAGTTGAGCGCTAAAATGAAAATGGATTCTCCCTTCTGGGTTTTTACTCGATATTTTGGCTTTAAGTTCGATTCCTTCAAGATTAAATTTAGAAATTTCTTCTATTTCTAAAATATGTTCTTTCGCTAATGTTTCATTGAAAGTAATCCCCTTTAAAACTTTAAAATCTTGGTAATTAAACAACCGATAACCGGGATATAATTGTTCACAAGCATTGATAATCCAGGTCATTGCACAAGTTGCTGGTAAAACTGGAGAACCAGCAATAGTATGATCGTGTAAAAATGGATTAGCCTCCAATGTCATTTGGCGGCGTATACGATAGGTTCGTAGTTCTAAATCTAACTCTGCCGCAAGTGGAACTAGTGGACTACCAATAACAACTTGTGCAGTTGCATGATTGGTATTATCCATTTCTTTGACGAGTATTTGCGCTCCAACTGCAATGGGAATTATTTCAATTTTTCGCTCTTGAAAAATCTTCTTTAATTCTGCTGTCACCATCCCACTATCCCAAGCGCCCCAGTTGATAGCGACTACATGACATGAGGGATAAGTTTGCTTAAATATATGGGCTGATTTGTTGAGAATTTCATTTGCGATCGCATAATCAGATTGTCCAGGATTTCCGTAAAAGCCTGTTACTGAAGAGAACAAAACCAAATGCTGAAGTTGATTAGGGTTGACGCAAGTTAGCAGGTTTTCTAAGCCTTGAACTTTGGCGGTGTAAACTTTTTCAAAATCCTCTTCTGTTTTCTTTTCAATTAATTTATCAGCCAAATTTCCAGCGCCGTGGATGATTCCTGTAATTGGGCCCTGATGTTGGACAGCAGCGGCAAGTTTTTCTTGTAAAGCTTGCATATCTGTGACATCGACGCTGATATATTCTGCTTTAGCTCCCGTTTTTTCAATTGCTGCTAGAGTCTTTTTAATTTCACGACTGGAAGTAATTTTGTTATATATTTTTTGCACATTCATGGGTGTGGGCTTCTCTCCTTGAGAAAGAAGATTTTCCATGATGCATTTTTTCAATGCGGATTCATCAGAATTTTGAGCAAAATCTGGCTCGTTTTCTAATAGTTCTGAGCGACCGAGAAGGATGAATTTGCAGGGTTGCTGTTGGGCTAATCTGATAGTACACTCAGCCGTAATCCCTTTTGCACCGCCGCTCACGACAAAGACAGATGATGGACTAAGCTGGGCTGTTTGTGTCATAAATCCTCGTGAATACCTGCATAAATTGGGTTTGATGTGTAACTTATTCTTGAAACCCCTCTCCAAACCTCTCCCTGTGGGGGAGAGGCTTTGATTCTTACTCCCCTTCCCTTGTAGGGAAGGGGTTGGGGGTTAGGTTTGAGAGAAAGTTGCACACGGCGTTAATCTGCTTTTTAATCAGCGATGATGGTAACTCGTCCTTGTGAGCTGTAGCCAACTTCACTTATATAAAGGTTGGGGTCGTGAAGTTCGGCGATGATGTTTTGTACTGATTGTTTAGCATCAAGTCTGGGACTTAGGTCGATCGCACGGGTGAAAACTTTTGGCCATTCCCATCTCAGAGTTTTCGTCAATCCAAATAAACCAGCGCCGATCGCACCGAAGTTAACTTTGTACTCTAACCCGAAGGCTCCATCAAGGTGAGCAACTGTGCAAAAACAACTACGTCCATGCTTTGCGGCTTCGTTTAGAGAGGGTTTAAGGTGTTTCGCCATCAAAAATACGTGCTTGACGATCGCCTTTTCTGATTCGTTATAAGAAATACTTCCGGTGTGATTTGCTACAAACATCGGATGTAGATGGATGAAGGCCCCAATCGCTCCGCAGTGAGATGCGATCGCTTGCAATTGTTGTTGAAGATGTTCTTCACTTAAGTTTGCTAAGGTAACGCGGGTTACTCCTGTGGGTAAGGGCGCTTGTTGAGCGATGAGCGATTGGGGAAAGCTGATAACTACTACTTTCCAGCCTTTCTCGATTAAGGATTCAGTTAATTTATAAGTGGTGAGGGAACCATCATCGGTAATTAAACCGATGTGTCCCTCTGGTAACGTGAAATCCAAGTAATCTGGCTCTGCTAAACTTCTGAGTTTGACCGGATGGCGCTGGATATTATGCTCTAATTCCGGTGGCTGCTGTTGGACAAACTCAGGCTCAGACTTTTTTTTTTCACCTCCAGCCAACTGCTGTAGGTAATCAACTATTTGACCGATGGTGCGGAGGTCTCCGAGTTCTTCGATATTTGGCTTGGGTAAGTTGGGGTACATTTCTTGCATCGCCCCTAAGATTTCCACCCGTTTAATCGAGTCAATCCCTAAGTCCGCTTCCATGTCCATTTCCAGTTCCAGCATCTCGACTGGATAGCCAGTCTTATCGCTGGTGATGGCTAACAGGGTTTCACCTAAGTTTGTAAATTCATCACTTGTAGCGGCTTCTGGTTCTGGGGTGAATGCGACAACTACGCTGGGTTCTGGTGCAGTAACTACCTCAACTACTGGTGCAGCCTCTACTGAAATCTCAGTTGCTTGTTGTACTTCGTGAATTGCAATTTCTACAGAAACACTTTTGGAAGCGTGGGATTGCAGATACTCTACAACTTGACCAATGGTGCGTTTTTCTGACAGTTCTTCTAAATTGGGTTTGGGTAGGTTGGGGTACATTTCCTGTAGCGCCCCTAAGATTTCCACCCGTTTGATGGAGTCAATTCCTAAATCAGCCTCCATGTCCATGTCCATTTCCAGCATTTCGACTGGGTAGCCGGTTTTGTCGCTGGTGATGGCTAACAGGTTTTTATCCAAGTCAACAATATCGATGGTTGCGCCAGATACAGGTGCAGCAGTTGTGGGTGCTGGTTCTGGGGTGAATGCAACAACTTCGTTGACTGGAGGTGAGCTAATTTTGACTACAACCTCGGCTTGGGGTTCTACAACTGGGATAGGTGGCGCGACTACAGGCTCTACTGTCTCGACAGTGGGGAAGTGGGGAGTGGGTAGTAGAGACGCGATTGATCGCGTCTCTGAGGATACAGGAGTTTCAACTACAGGCTCTATAGCAGCCGGGAGAGGTGCTTGGGTAACATTTAAGCCATTTTTAGCTACAGGCTCAGTTACAGGCAAAGGCTGGCTTTCTACTATCTTGGTAGTAGGAGGTACTGGTGCATCAGTAACAGTTGTTTCTGTGGTGAACGGAGTGAAATTGCTGAGTTTCTCTGTTAGTTGAGTTGCTCCCTCACCAGAGATGATTTGAGAATACTCTTGCTGTATGAGTTGGAAAAAGTTTTTGGTATATTCCAACTGCTCTTGAAGATATTGTTCATGGATGCGTAGGGTTTCGCCTTGTTGGGAGTGAAACTGCATCATGCTGCGCTCTAAGCTTTCCATGACAACTAGCTTCATTTTGGCAGTTTCGGCTGTTGATTTACTTTCACTCAACAAAGAATTCTGCTGCTGCATCAGTTGGAAAAATGCTTTAGCGTATTCCATTTGATGGTTGAGATAAGTACCGTGAACTTGTAAATTCTCGGCTTGATTTTCCTGGAACTGTGTCAGAAGATATTCTAAACTTTCTAAAAGTTGTTGGTAATTTGTAAGTTTTTCTGGCGTTGGTTGCATCTTAGATTCCTGGGCTGGTTGTGAAAGGGTCACAGGATTCATTTGTTGCTCTGTTTGCGCGATCACACCGTTCATTGTTGCGGTGGATTTTTTATGTCCGTTAGTCTCGATCGCAGCGAGAGTTGGAGTCACACCTGGGCTGCTAAATAAAGGAGCCGCATCAGAATATTCGGGTGTGGGTAATGTGACTTTGTGCCCATCCTGCAAAGCTAGAGCGAAGGCATTTTTCGTTTTTTCGGATCTGTAGTTTATCCCGTTTAAACGGACATTTAATGTCTTCTTCGTCTCAATTGGGGGTATAGTTTGGGGAAGTTGGTAAGGATCGAGGTTATTCAAAGTCAGACCAATTACCCGCAACTGTACAACTGCTTCCCGTAAGGAGCGATCGCTATTCTTTTGAGTGCTGGGGTTTAAAGATACGGTAATATGTGGGCGATCGCCAAGGATTTCTTTCACCAAATTGCTGAGAATTCTCCTCGGCCCAAATTCCACGAAGCAAGTACCACCAGCCGCATAGATATTTTCAATTTCCTGCTTAAACAGCACTGAGTTGGAAAGGTGCGTTTCCAGGATTTTTTGAATATTTTGGGCTTCCTTGGGATACTGCTTACTGGTGACGTTGCTGTAAACAGGGATTCTGGGAGTTTGGAACTTGACAGACTTAGTAGCGATCGCAAAGGATTTCTGAGCAAAGGCAATTAGCGGTGTATGGAACGCTGCTGATACAGGTAACAATACAGCTGTATATCCTTTCTCGTGTAAAGCGTCTCTGACTCTCGCTATTTCTGCGGTAGGCCCAGCCAAGACAAATTGAGTGGGAGAATTCTGATTAGCGATCGCAACTTGAGGAAAATGTCTCAGCACTGCTTCCACTTTGCTGATGTCTTCTTTGACAGCCAACATACTACCCGCATCATGATCTGGATCTTCAGGTGCAGCCATTGCTTGACCCCTAGCTTTCACCAGAAACAAGTAATCTTCCGTACTCAAAACTCCCGCAGCCCATAGCGCTGTTAGTTCACCAAAGCTATGACCGGCAACAAAATCTGACTTAAACCCAGCTTGTTGCAGTATGCTGTACATCCCTGCACTCAACACCCCGATGGCTGGTTGAGCGTATTCTGTGCGTTGCAAGGCAGCAATTTGGACATTTTTTTCTGCCTCTCCAAACACAGGATGAGGGAAAACGATTTCTGACAACGGCTGCAAATTATCTTTGAGCAACAAGCTATCCATATAGCCATGAAGACGGCGCATTAAAGGAAAATTCATTACCAGTTCGCGTCCCATCTCCAAGTATTGCGAACCTTGACCAGAAAACAGAGAGACAACTTTTCCACCCAACTCCATACCAGAGGAACGGTAATAAATCCCTTGGGGATGTTCCCAAGATGCTGCTGATCCTTTGAGTTTCAGCCAGTCAATGCTAGTTTGCAAAAACTTGCAAGCTTCTTCCAGATTCTCAGCGACGAACCCAAATCTGGGAGCAGAGAGGGGAATCTGTGGCGACTTGCACTCCTTGACTAATTGTGCATAGTGTGTAGCTGCATCTGGCGATCGCAACTTACCTAAAATCTCTTCCGATTTGCTCAACAATTGCTCTAATGTAGGAGCAAACAACAGCACTTCACTAGCATCACTATGTAAGCGGTAAGCGTGGTTTTGGTCGGCTTCATATTCTTCCAAAACGACGTGATAGTTGGTTCCACCAAAGCCAAAGGAACTCACACCCGCGCGTCTTGGTGCTTCCCCTTCTGGACGAATCCAAGGTCTAGTTTCGGTATTCAAATAAAAGGATGAATTTTTAATGTTGAGTTTGGGGTTTGGCTCGGTAATGTTAATTGTTGGCGGTAATACTTTGTGATGTAAAGCCAAAGCAGTTTTAATCAAACTTGCCGCACCCGCAGCCGCTTTTGTGTGTCCAATTTGCGATTTCACACTACCCAAAGCGATGTGTTGCTTTTTGTCATCATGTACATCAAAGAAGTCTTTTAAAGATCCGAATTCTGTCGGATCTCCAGCCATTGTACCGGTGCCATGTGCTTCCATCAAACCAACGGTAGCGGGAGAGAAACCAGCATCTTCATAAGCGCGTTCTAAAGCTTTAACTTGGCCTTCTTTGCGGGGAGCATAAATACTCTTGTAACGCCCATCGCTGGAAGTACCAATACCTTTAATCACGGCATATATTCTATCGTTGTCCCGTTCAGCATCTTCTAACCGTTTGAGGACAATCATCCCGATACCTTCACCCAGCATCATCCCATCGGATTTAGCATCAAAAGGTTTAACATTTTCACTGGGAGAAACCGCCGGTGTTTTGCTGAACGAGATGTAAGCCATGATGGTGTTATCGGTATCAACACCACCAGTCAGCATCATGTCAGAACGATGCTCAACTAGCTCACTAATTGCCATTTTTAAAGCACCAAAGGAACTAGCGCAAGCGGCATCAACTACGCAATTCATCCCGCCAAAATTTAGGCGATTGGCAATTCGTCCGGCGACTACGTTAGCTAACATTCCAGGGAAAGCGTTCTCATCCCACTTAACGTAAGCGCTTTTGATTTTCTCAACGATTTTTTGGGTATCCTCGTCAGATAAACCACTGCTTTTGAGTGCTTTTTCCCAAATCGGATATTCCAATCTCGCAGAAAGTGGCATTCCTAATTGCTTGGCCATAGCCACGCCTAAGATTACGCCAACAGTTTCACGGCTAAACTCACGTTTCTCGCCATAGCCTGCATCTTCCATCGCCTCTTTCGCAACCACTAAACTTAATAGTTGCGATACATCTGTAACTTCCAAAATGCTGGGTGGAATGCCGAATTCCATCGGATTAAAATCAACCTCTGGAATAAACCCACCTCTTTTACAGTAGGTTTTATCTTCAGTAGTTCTGGGATTTGGATCGTAATAATCTTCGACATTCCAGTGAGTAGAAGGAACATCAGTAATACAGTCAATTTTGTTTACTATATTTTGCCAGTATTCCCGCAAATTTCTGGCTTGAGGCAATAGAGAAGCCATCCCAACAATGGCTATAGGATTGTGTTGTAATTGTCTGTTAATTTTGTTGATTGACACTGATTTATCTGATTTATCTGACTTCATGTTTTTTTCCTCTATAGACCTCATCACAGCCTTTTCACAATTATTGATAAGGCTCTCTAACTCCGCTAAGGCAGTATCAATTGAATAAGCAGACATAGGGCATAGTTAGTACTGTGGATTGTGTAGCTACAGTAATTTCTGTTGCCTACTAAATAATGAAAATCTCTCGTTTTGTAAAGCAGCTAGCTATCCTATCTTTGCTAAATGCTTTTCTCCAAATCGACACCACACGATACATACTGCCGGGGTAAAGCCTTATGTTTCCAGGCGACTTTGGCACACTGCGATCGCGAAAAAATGTTATACAACGCTAGACTCTTGATATTGTGGCAATAGGTCAACCAATTTTGGATTTTAGATTTGCAATTTTAGATTTGCGTTAGCGAGTAATCGAGCGTTGGTACGAGCCTCTTTTAGATTTGTTACACCCACAATGGGTATAGGACGAACCAAAAAAATCTAAAATCCAAAATCCAAAATCTAAAATATTTTGAGCAATGGTATCCTACTGGAGCGAGGAAAACTGAGGAGTAGCTAAGGAAACAGAAACATTTTTTTCACCCGAAACCGTTTGATTATCTAGCCTAAACACAGCAACATAGCTGGTGTTAATAACAACGTTCTGTATCTCAATCAATGTCATAGCTAGTTTCAACGTCCGGGATAATATATTTTATGGTATTTGACCCAGTAAAGTTGACAAGTTCGTTACAGAAAAGACACCACCTTTAATCCGAATTTATGCAATTTGAAAAAGTAATTAAACGATCGCTAGGTAATGACAAAGCAGTTATCTTTAGTTATTTTTAATTTAAAAATTTCAATTAAATAACTAGTTTGTCTAACCACTTTAAAGCATTGAATTAATAAAAACACTAACATACTTTACAGAAACTAAATCATTCCTTTAAAGTTATTTTATAAATAACCATATACTCTTACTGATATAAATTTTGAATAAAATTCAGCATCAAAGTATAATTTATGACTAAATAAATAGATGAGGGACTTTGATATCTACGGGTTAAACATAAATATTCTCTTGATTAAGTTAACACTACAAATCTGTTGTCTAGTAAGTAACAATTCAATGAATACATAGATAAAATTAATAACTATAAGTATTATTTCTCAGAGAAATATCATAATTGAGTCAAAGTTTTTGGTTATTTTTTAATATAAGTCAAGTTAAGAAACAAAGTAGTTATTTATAAAGCAAATATTAATTTTAAGTATGTTGCTTGATAAACATAATATGAGTTAAATGAATCTTCAGTAAAAAGTAAACTGAAGCAAAGCTCAGGTTTTGTATCTCATCTACCAACTGACCCGCTCGCAATCAATTACAGGGCTAATAGCTTAAGTAAGGGTAATTGATGAATTACCACTACTAAAAATCGCTATAAGAGTGTCTTATATTACACAAGCTTGATAATAATATAGCGCTTTTCATTTGCGTGAGCTACATCCGTAGGGGTACTACCGTGCCCATTGGTGTCAACTTAAGCTGAAACTCCTTTAAAACCTCGTTTCCAGTATCTTGCTGGAAATGCTGCTCCTGGCGGCAGCCCCAAGGACGGCATTCCCAGTCGGAGCAGCGGAACGAGACAATATCTAAAAGCTTGTTCTAGGCTGGCTTTCACGTTAAGTTGACACCAATGTACCGTGCCCCTACACCCCGCTATAATCTGTTAGTAATATCAAATCTGCTTAATAACTAACTATTTGTCGGTATTCAATTGCTAGACAATAGATTAGCGATTGGTACATTTTTTCAGCACCTAATCTTACTGTGATCAAATATTTTAGTGATAGAATCAGGACTTATGCAAATTCAATTAGTTGACAATAATCAACTTTTAGTCCATACTTTATAACAAGTTTATCCAGTTTTTGCTCTCATTTTTTTAGCGCTTCGTTGTTCTTGAAAGTTAAGTTTTCTGACTGGCGCTATTGTATTTTACGCTACGGGATTAGATATCAAATTAGGATATAACTTAGGAAGCTTTGAAGTAACACGCCATTAATTTTCACGCCACAATAGTAAGTTTGGGCGGTAAAAGCGTACAACAATTCATATAAAACCAATTTAGACCCATCCACTTGATTAAGGTAGAAAAACTAGAGGAAAAACCCTCTTGGTAATTTGCGGATGAGTCTATTCTAATCGACTAAATATAACCAAGTTATCCCCTAAAAAAGCAGAATTGGAATGAAAATATGGCAGTAAATAAAGAAAGTCGATTATTCACAAAACCCGTAGGCCGATCGCAAGTAATTTTAGCAGCTTCTCTGACTTTAGCGGCTGGATTAATCACTTTCTATAGTTTGACACCGTATTGGTCTAAACCGAAAGTTGTGACAGCACCAGCGAATCCTCCAAAAGCTGCTACTCCTGCGAAAGTTGCTGTGACTGCCTTAGGACGTTTGGAGCCAGAAGGCGAAGTTACTTCTTTGACTGCTCCTGCTTCTAATAATGGGGTACGAGTAGATAGATTGTTGGTGAAAGAAGGAGATGCGGTTAAAGCAGGGCAATTATTAGCCTATCTTGAAAATTATGGTCGTTCTAGAACAGCTTTACAACAGGCTTTAGACCAACTGCAAGTTGCCAAAGCTAAATTAGCGCAGGTGAAATCTGGAGCTAAAACCGGAGATGTCGATGCTCAAAAGGCTGCGATCGCCCGTTTAGAGCCACAATATAAAGGGGACGTTGCTACCCAAGAGGCGACAATTGCCCGCATCCAGGCTGAAGTAGACAACGCTCAAGCCGAGAACGATCGCTATCAGCAATTATACAAACAAGGTGCGATCGCAGCTTCTATAGCAGATACCAAAGCTTTGCAACTAAAGACTACACAACAGCAACTAACAGAAGCCCAAGCCACCCTCAAGCGAACTCAAGACACATTCCAAGAACAACGCAAGCAAGCACAAGCGCAACTAACCAGTATTAGTGAAGTGCGTAGTGTAGATGTTCAAGTAGCACAAACCGAAGTCAACAGTGCAACAACTTCTGTTCAACAAGCAAAAGCCGACTTGGATTTAAGTTACATCAAATCTCCCATAAATGGCAAAATTTTGAAAATTCACGCCAAAACTGGAGAAGTAATCAGCACCAGCAAAGGATTTGCTGAGATAGGTAAAACATCTCAAATGTATGTGATTGCAGAGGTGTATCAAACCGATGTTCAAAAAGTGCGTGTAGGACAAAAAGCCACAATTACCAGCACTGCATTTACTGGAACAATAAAAGGAACTGTAAAAGAGATTGGTTGGCAAGTTGACAAGCAAAACATCTTCAGCTTAAACCCTGGTTCAGATACAGACCGCAGAATAGTTGAAGTGAAAATCTCCATCGATAATCCCGCAGACAGTGAAAAGGTCGCTCGTTTAACTAACTTACAAGTGGATGTCGCCATTCATATTTAGTCATAGGATATATGGTCATTCACAAATGACAAATGACCAATGACAAATGACAAATGACAAATAATAAATAAATCCATGATTTTCAAAATTCCTTTAGCATGGCTACAGCTAGCCCAGCAAAAAGTTCGTTTACTAGTAGCTGTAGCCGGAATTGGTTTTATTGTGCTGCTAATGTTTGTGCAACTTGGTTTTCAGGATGCCCTCTATTCCAGTGCAACCGCAGTCCATCAGAATCTCAAAGGAGATTTATTTTTAGTTAGTTCGCAATATAAATCTTTGACCTCAAATCAAAGTTTTTCGCGGACTCGTTTATACCAATCTCTGGGGTTTGATGGCGTAAAGTCAGTTAGCCCCATGTATTTGCAATTTGCCAAACTGAAAAATCCGGCAACTGGTGAGAAATATTCAATATACGTTATTGGTTTCGATCCAGGTAGACCTGTGATAAATCTACCAGAAGTTGAGAAAAATTTAGATAAACTCAAAACTCCTGATGTCATGCTTTTTGACCGGGGTTCTCGCCCAGAGTTTGGCCCAATAGCTGAAAAATTTAATGCGGGAGAGACTGCACAGACAATTGAAATATTTCCCTTCAATTCATTAATTGGTTATAGAGTGAGAATTGGTGGCTTATTCACATTAGGGCCTTCCTTTGGTGTAGACGGAAATTTACTTGTTAGTGACTCCACTTTCTTGAGGATAAATCCCAATACTCGTCCGGCGGATATGATAGATATTGGTTTGATTTCCCTCAAACCTGGTACTAATGCAGAAACAGTACTGAAAAATTTACAAGCAAGTTTGCCTAATGATGTCCAAGTTTTTACACGCCAAGGCTTCATTGATTTTGAAAAAAAATATTGGGCTGTCAGAACACCCATTGGTTTTATTCTTAATTTGATGTTAACAATGGCTGCGGTTGTTGGTGTAGTTATTGTTTATCAAATTCTTTACAGCAATATTGCTACACAGTTTGTTGCTTACGCCACTTTAAAAGCCATAGGTTATGCCAATAGCTATTTACTAAATGTGGTATTTCAGCAAGCTTTGATTTTGGCAATCTTAGGTTATATCCCAGGATTTATTACTTCTGTATTGTTATATAGTTTTGCCGCAGAAGCAACTAAACTACCAATAGTTATGACCACTAATAATGCAGTGATTGTCTTAACTTCAACAGTTTTAATGTGTATAACATCAGGAGCGCTTGCTATCAATAAACTCCGCTCCGCAGATCCAGGAGACATTTTCTAACTGATTCATGGCAGTAAAATGACTTGATTGTTTTGCCACGATATAGACTGATATCTGAATATTAGTGCAGCCTATCCACAGAAAAATTCTTCTTATACCAATTTTAGATTCTAGATTAAAAGTATTTACCAATATTTAAATTTGGTATTACTTAAAGTCTTTGATCTAAGAACTCAAATTCACCTATTTAACAATAATTTCGATTTTATGAACCTCAAAGACAAAACTCTCCTAATTACCGGGATTAATGAATTTGTCGGTTTGCGTATAGCCGAGTTAGCCATAGCGCAAGGGATGAAGGTTCATGGACTACAAAGTTCTACAGAACAGAACAAACAATTACAGAATTTAGGTGTAAAGGTAATTATTGGTAGTATCACCGATTCTACTATTGCTCAAAAGGCTTGTCAGGGAGTAGATATCGTTTTACATACAGAGCAAATTGCCGAAGAAGCTGGTGCAATTAAGCATTTTCGTGATGTTAATGTTGGCGGTACTGTCAACATGGCTAAAGCCGCTAAACAAGCTGGTGTCAAAACATTTGTGCATCTATCCAGTGTAATGGTTTATGGTTTCAATTATCCTGATGGTGTTACAGAATCCGGGCCACTATCTGGCGAAAATAATCCCTACTGTCAAACGAAAATAGAAGCCGAAACAGCACTTTTAGAACTGAATAATCCTCCAGATTTTGGCATCATCGTTATTCGAGCCGGAGATGTTTACGGACCAGGAAGTATCCCCTGGATAGTCAGACCAATTCTGATGATGCGCCAAAAATTATTTGCTTGCGCCAATGATGCTAAAGGAGTAATCAATCATGTATATATAGATAACCTGATTGATGGCATCTTTCTCGCAATAGAAAAAGAAATCTACGGTGAAATATTTAATATCACCGACGGACAAGAAACTTCGTGGAAAGAGTATTTTATGCGTTTAGCAGCAATGGAAGGTTTACAAGCACCCCTTTCATTATCGAAAGATGAAATTAAGTTGTTTCTAAAGCTACGTGTTCAAGGACAAAAGCTTTTTCGGAAAAAAGTTGATATTTTACCAGAGTCTATAGATTTTATGACTCGTCCTTACGCTTGTTCCATTGTCAAAGCCCAAAATCTGTTAAATTACAAACCAGCAGTTGACCTAGAATTAGGAATGCAGCAAACACATGAATGGCTACAAAAAACAGATATTCAAAGCTTGATGAAATAGTTCACATATTTTTGGAAATTCAGGAGTCAGGAGTCAGAATTCAGAATGATTGCAAAATGAATAAGCTAGAAGAGACTCGATTTACTTGAAATCATTAAGCTTGGTATCAAAGTATTCTTAATTCTGACTTCTGGATTCTAAATTCTAACTTTTTACGTTGCATCTACCTAACTACGATTAAGCATAAACTAATCCACAGATTTTCCGAATACTTGTTTTCTATGAGTAGCAATCAGCCACGATTGAGCATCGGATTACCTGTATACAATGGTGAAAAATTTATCAAAGAAGCCATAGATTCACTCTTGGCTCAGACTTTTGAAGATTTTGAACTAATTATTTCAGATAATGCATCTACAGATAAAACTGAAGAAATTTGTAGAGCTTATGCCGAGCAAGACCAACGTATTTGTTACTACCGCAATGACAAGAATATCGGTTGTGCTGGTAACTTTAATCGCGTTTTGAAACTGTCTTCGGGTGAGTATTTTAAATGGGCAGCCTATGACGATCTACATTCTCCAGATTTTATCAAGAAGTGTGTTGAGGTACTTGACCAAGATCCGACTATAATCTTGTGTCACTCCCAGGCATATTTCATTGATGAACAGGGGAATTTTATCCAAAATTACGATATCAAAGTCAAGGCAGATGCACTAAAACCACACGAGCGTTTTCACGAATTACTGACCAAGCATTTATGTTATCAATGTTACGGGGTAATTCGTGCTAGTGTTTTGAAAAAGATACCGCCTATGGGTGGTTATGGTAATGCAGATGGAATTTTATTGTTAAGACTTGGTATTCTCGGTAGGTTTTATGAAATCCCTGAATACCTGTTTTTCTTCAGAAGTCATCCGCAACAATCAATGAGTATGTTTTTCCCGAATTATTTGTTGTTAACAAATACAAACCAAACATCATTCTTGAGTATGCTGCCTGATTTTTATGGGTATACAGTGTGGTTTGATTCAGCAAAGAAAGGACAAGTTTTATTGCCACATTGGAGAATAATCTGGGAGTATATACTCTCTATATGGCGTAGTCCCCTGAGTTTGAATGAGCGGCTCTTTTGTCATATAAGTCTACAACAGCAGTTAAAAGGGACAGAATATCTTTTGCTGAAAGATTTGCTAATGGCGTTGCAAAGACTTTGGAAAGGTTGGCAACCAGCATCAATTAAAAAAGAGCAAGTGATTCTTTCAAAGAATCAGGTCACAAATAAAAGCTGACTAACGCAGCTTTCTATCAACCCCAAAATCACCTATTTTGACTACAAAATTATGCTGAAACTATCTCAACTATCTCATGTTTTGCTTGCTACTTTAGTGAGCATCAGCTTTGCTAAAACAGTGAACGCAGAGCCAACTGCAACACTTAATGTTGTAGTAAATGGAATACATCATAAAAAAGGTGAGATTTGCTTCCGAGTTTATGCAAATGAAAAAGGATTTCCTATGAGTAGTACTAGTGAAGCTCAAAGTGGCTGCGCTAAGATTAATGGCACTTCTGTAAAAAAAGAATTCTCCGGTTTGAAGCCTGGAACTTATGCTGTCGCTGTGGTTGACGATCAAAATGGCGATCGCAAACTTAATAAAGACTTTTTCGGTATTCCCAAAGAAGGTTTTGGAATTTCCAAAAATCCAACTGTGTCCATACAAACAGGTACACCAAAGTTTCGTGATGCCAGTTTTGTTGTAAACAAAAATACAACAGTCAACATCATCATGAAATATTCGCTGGATTCGTAAAGGAGTGGGGAGTGGGGATGAGGGAGATGAGGGAGATGAGGGGGATGAGGGGAATAACCAATGCCCAATGCCCAATGCCCCATGCCCAATGCCCCATGCCCAATGCCCCATGCCCAATCCCTTATTCTGTCGGAGATTAAAAATTTAATGGAAGATTTGGCAATATTTCTGTCTAAGTCTTTGATGGGTTGGCTGGTTATTCAGGTGTGTTTTACGCTTGTCTTTATATGGTATCTGCGCTCGTCTAAAAAAAACTTATTACCAGATGACCAGTTGCCCAAAACAGCAGTAATTCTTTGCTTACGTGGAGCCGATCCGTTTTTGCCTAGATGTTTGCGAGCGCTCCTAAATCAAAACTATCCACAGTATGATTTAAAGTTGATCGTTGATAGTCACGAAGATCCCGCTTGGAAAATTGCTAGTGAAACGATCACTGAGCAAGAAGCAACTAATGTTCAAATCAGCCCTTTGAGAATAGTACGCAACAATTGTAGTCTCAAATGCAGTTCTCTAGTCCAAGCTGTCCGTGAGTTGGACGATTCTTATAAGGTGGTTGCTTTAGTAGATGCTGATACTATAGTCCATGTGAATTGGCTGCGAGAATTAGTCAGTCCTCTAGGCGATGCGAAAGTCGGCGCAACAACCGGCAATCGGTGGTATGTGCCAACAGGCAGGTATTGGGGTTCTTTAGTGCGGTACGTCGGCAATGTGTCCACAGTAGTGCAAATGTTTATCTTCCAGATTCCTTGGGGTGGAACTTTGGCTGTGAAAACAGAAGTACTTCGCCAAACAGAACTACTAGATAAGTGGGGACAAGCTTTAGGCGAAGATTTTATGATGCACGACATCCTGAAAAAACATGGTTTTCAGGTAAAGTTTGTGCCTTCGCTGCTAATAGTCAATCGTGAAGAGACTGATTTATTCAACTTAATAGACTATCTCAAGCGCCTTATCCTTTTTTCTCGACTGTATCATCCCCGTTGGTTGGCTCTTGTTAGTGAAGCTGTTTCTAGCATTTTGTTTCCGACTCTACTGATCGTGTTAGTTCTAGAGTCGTTGTTAGAGGCAAAATGGGAAGCTGCGGCTGTGTTGTTAGTCTGCTATGGAGTTTACACTGTCGGATTACTCTTGATAATGCTGGTGTTGGAATTAGAGATACAGCGAGTGGTTCGCTCTAATGGCCAGGCGATCGCCAAATTATCAGCTGCTACAATCATTAAAATGTTGATTGGGATTCCCTTAACACAGTGGGTTTATGGGTTAGCGATGCTATCATCCCTGCGGACATCAACAGTTACCTGGCGCGGTGTCAGCTATCGCGTTAAAGGGCGTTGGAATGTCCGCTTAGTGGAATATCGCCCTTATCAATGGTTGGATCAGCCGATTAATAGCAAGGTTTCTCTTTGAATTAAATCGCTAAATATCAACTAGGGCATGAAAGTTATTACACTAAACATTCCCTAGTCTTCAACTTATATTATCTTATATTTAGTAGAACTATATTAGCTATAACCCTTGTAAAAATATACCTTTTTACTTGTTGATTACCAAAATGCATTTACATTTTTGGCAAGGGTTTAGACAAATATATTAAGGGGAATTTTAACTTAGCATTTTGGATGTTTTGATAGTTTATAGCCCAGGTTTATATACGGGTTTGCAATTGAGTCTACTTAATCCCCAACATTTTCCATACCTTTCTCTAACTCTCTCTTAAGAAGCTACGGTGTACACACATCTTGGTAATGAAGCCCAAACCCTGGATTTACTCCCCTCTCTTGCCAATCTACGGTGTATACACAAGTCGAATTACCCCCCTTAATCCCCCCTTATAAAGGGGGGAGACCGGAAATTTAGTTCCCTCCCCTTTCCAAGGGGAGGGTTAGGGTGGGGTAAAACCTTGGTTAATCAGCTATTTCAGACTTGTGTATACACGGTAGCGATGCCTTGGGGGGAAATATCCGGTTCTCCCCCAAGGCATCAGGGGAGTTAGAGGGGGTCAGAAGGACTTGTGTGTATACCGTAGCCTAAGAGGAGAGAAAAGCGGAAAAACTTTTGTTGCTGTCAGGGGAGTGCCTCAAAGCATCTCTTGTAGAAGGAGAGAGTTCAGAATCTATTGCACACAAACTAGAAGCACTATAAACATCCACTTCAAAATCGAAAATTTCAGCTATTTGACGATACGTAAATCCTTAGTCTAACTGTATTAGTGGGAATTTCTGAGCCAAATAATCAGGATGTTCATGAAACATAAGCTGCGTAAATCCTAAGTTAAAAACCAGCAATTTTGTGAAATATTCCCCTTTATTATGACTAAGCAAAAACTTCGCATTGCACTGTTTACAGGATTGTACGCTCCTTTCTTAACTGGTGTTTCCGTTGCAGTTCACCAACGAGTTCGTTGGTTGCTAGAGCAGGGACATGAGGTTTTTTTAATCCATCCGCAAATCAACGATCGCTACCCCAAAAATGTTGGCGATCGCCCCATGCCTGGTTTAGAGGAAATTCAATCTTTCCCCAATTTTTCTGCTTACGCATTCCCTACAGAACCACTGATATTCTACAAGTCTCTTCCTCAACCGTTGAACTATCGACATTGGAGCGATACCAAGTTGCTAGAAAAATTTCAGCCCGATATTATCGTGGTTGAAGAAGCAGCGCAAATGAGAGGTTTATACTCATTTTTCTTGCAAGGTTATGGTCGCCCTATCGGCACTCAATACGCAAAACGAACAGGTACGCCAATAATATCACTCTTCCATACAGATATCGTTGCGTATATCAAATATTACTTTGGAGATCGGTTCTTCAGTTTGGTTCGTCCCATTATTCCTGTTTTAGTCAAGCAATTTACTGAGTTTTATGACTTCAATTACTTCTCTTCTAAAGAACAACTGACTAAATACGAAGAACTGAAATGTCAACGTGCTGAATACGTCGCTTATCAAGGTATCGATTGCGAAAAATTTCATCCGCGAAACATCTGTTACGATCCAATTCCCAATGATAACCGACCGACTCTTTTGTTTGTCGGACGCATCACACCTGAAAAGAATGTCAACCAATTACTTGATATATTTCCAGTCATAGCTGCCAAAATTCCTGATGTCCATCTGGTGATTGTTGGTAGTGGCCCGCTAGATGAAGAGATCCGTGAGCGTGCTAAAAAGTTTGGAGCGGGTATTACTGTATGGGGTGAATCTCACGGTACGGAACTTCTGGGTTGGTTTGCTAGAGCAGATATTTTTGTCAACCCCTCCGTCACCGAGAACTTCTGCACAACAAATAACGAAGCATTAGCGTCTGGAACCCCTCTGGTTGCTGTTGTTGCACCCTCAACCTCAGAACAGGTATCTCCTGGTCGTAACGGTTTCCTCGCCCAACCTAACAATCCTACAGATTTCGCCCAAAAGGTAATTGCGATTCTGGAAAATCCCAGTTTGAAAGCAGATATGACTAGACAGGCTCGCCCCTCTATACTTGACTTTGATTGGTCGTCATGTATGCAGAAATTTGAACAAAAACTTTACCAAATCGTTGAAGGAGCGCAGAAGGTGGAGGTAGGTACAACCAGTATAAGACCACAGCGATAAGAAATATGGCGATCGCTAGTATTTACAATATTTGCGATCGCTAACTAGTAATTGCTAAAGATATCGATCCTGCAACTAAGATTAGCAAAATTGGTGAGAGTGCTTCACCTTTGATGCCGTTGCCGTTATCTGACATGATATGACCTCCTGTGATTTGAAGCCTTTGGCTGAATGGAAATAAGCCAAAGGCATTATCTGAAGCAGTACCGTAAATTTGTATTAACGCCAAGACTCAAAAATCATAGCGATCGCAAACAAACAAAATAACGAAGCTGCAACCCTTAAAAACCAGATCCAGACATCAACAGATAGCAGGCTTTGAGCGAGGAAGGATGCGCCGAAAACGTGAAACACAAGAAAAGCGATCGCAAAACCAGCCAAAGCCCACACAAAATACTTCAGTCCTTTGCCAGTCAAAATTAAAAGTCGATTGTCGTTATTGGTGCGATCGGTTTTCATAGTTTCTTTCTTCTGTTCAAATGGGAGTTGAGCAAGAGACTTTTTATCGTGTTTGTTACTGTTCATAGAATTTCCTCCGGGAAAAAAACCTAAGCAAAAAGCCGGGTGTGTAAGAATACACCACCGGCTTGTAAACTTCTCATTTATCAAAAGCCAAATGTCTTCAGAAAAATAGATATTGAATTTAATGACTTCACCAAGCTAGCAGTATTCTTAACTGTGGATAGCTGTGGCGATGTAGTGCATTATTTCCGATTGTGGAAATGCCTACAAGCTATCCAAGTTTCAAGAATGTGTTCGTGTAATTGTTGGATTTCTTGCAGTTCTTCTTGACTCAACTTGTGACGGTGGCTAATATGACCACTCAGTTCTACGATGGTTTCGTATTTCCCCTTTTTACTAGAAATAGTTAACTGGCCGTGTTGAGTTTCCGACAAGGTTTCAATCAGCAGAAGACTCATGTGAGAAAAGACTAGCGGTAACTCAACTGCATACAAATGTTTGGGTTTTCCTAAAATTTCTGGGCTGCCTCTTTCTTGTGGTTTCAATGTAGGTAAGGTTTCTGGGGATTGTTCTCCTATTTTCAAGACGGTTTTGATGGTGTTAGAACTCCTGATAAAGTCTGGCAGTCGTGAGAAGCTAGTCATGTTAGTTCCCCCCTAATGTTGGCTGTTGAGTTTAGACCTATCTTTGTATCTCACATATAGATACTTGTATATAAGATAAGCATATCTACTTTAAAAAATCAAGCATTTACAAGGAATATTTTTTAATAAATATCCAATCTTGTAAATATATATATAGTTTTGCCGAGAATTTGTCTCACGTAGATATAAAAAGTTATACTATAAGTAGGTTTTTATACAAAAAAGATTTTAATTAGATGGTTTGACCCGACAAAAATAGACTATATTTTTATTTTTTGGTATAAAAATATAGAAAGACACTGAGTATAAACTGAAATAGCATAGCTAACAAATTGTGTAGTTACTGTAAAATCTACCAAAATGCTAAATAAAGCTCTTTTCTAAACTTGAGAGTCATGCTATAAAAAAATATTCTCACATACTGATAACTCAAATATATTGTGTGGAGCTGAGATTGTGTGGAGCTTAGATGAGATGAACAGCGCAGCTGATATGCCTTTGGTTCCTGATGATTTCATTACAGGAGTCGCCAATAGTCGTGGTGTGACGAAAGCAGAGCTAGATGCCTTATTGTTAGCATTAAAAAATGGTTCTGGTGCGGAAATTGCCGAGAAACTGAATATTTCTCAAGCAGCAGTGAGAAAAAGATTAGGAGAAAGCTATCGCAAATTAGGTATAGAAGGGAGCGGTAATAAAAAAATTTATAACCTGAAACAGAAGCTATATGCTCAGTATCAAGGTACTCATGAAAACGTAATTTCTTCAAAAGAAGACTGGGGTGAAGCTGTTGATGTAGAGGGTTTTCGGGGTCGAGATGGAGAAATTCAAGATTTAGAGGAATGGATAGTCGGTAATGATTCACTGCGGTGTCGGTTAGTAGCAGTATTGGGAATGGGTGGAATTGGTAAGACTGTGATCGCGGCTAAAGTTGCCAAAAAAGTCCAGTCACAGTTTGATTATCTGATTTGGCGATCGCTCCGTAATACCCCATCATTAGATGACATTCTCACCCAAATTTTACGTTTTTTACCTAATGATTCAGAAGATTACTTAAAAGTTAGTGAAAATAACAAAATACTTTTACTAATTGATGCTTTAAGAAAACATCGATGCCTAGTCATTTTAGATAATGTTGAATCAGTGCTACGCAGTGGCGAAGGCAAAACTGAAGAATGGGCAGGTGAATATGAACCTGAGTATGAAAACTATGGCTACTTTTTTAAAAAGGTGGCAGAAGCATCACATGATAGTTGTTTACTACTAACTAGTCGGGAAAAACCAAAAGAAGTAGCCGCCCTAGAAGGTAAAAATCTGCCAGTCAAAGTTTTGCAGTTATCTAGCCTGAATTTAGCAGAAGCTAAAGAAATTTTGCAGGATAAAGGATGCGATTGTACTGAGGAACAATTGCAAGAACTAGTCACAAGATATTCTGGCAACCCTTTAGCGTTAAAGATAGTTGCCACTACAGTTTATGGCTTATTTAGCAATAACATTACAGAGTTTTTAAAAGAAATCCAGGAAGCAAGCGCTGTTTACGGAGATATTCGCACGCTTTTAGATACACAATTTAAACGCTTGTCAGAATTGGAAAAACAAGTGATGTATCGGCTGGCGCTTCATCGGGAATATGTTTCTCTGACACAACTGAAAAATGATTTCAAAACCACAGACGCCGAGTCCAAAATACTGGAAGTTGTTGAGTCATTGTTACGGCGATCGCTAATTGAAAAAGAACCAACCGCCAGCAGATTCCGCCAGCAATCTGTGGTGATGGAATATATCAGTAAACGCCACATCGAACAGTTTGCTGATGAATTGAGCGAAAAAAAAAATTGGACTTTGTTAACGCCCACCCTTTAATGCAGGTGCGATCGCTTGATTATATCCGGCATACACAAGAACGGCTCATACTAGAACCCGTTAAGCAAAAGCTAATCACAGCTTTTGGTACAACAACACAACTAGAATCTTATTTACGGCGAATGCTCAGGACTTTACAGCAGGAGTCGCCCCCAAACAAAGGTTATGCAGCTGGTAACTTAATCAATCTACTGCGACAACTCCAGATAGATAAATCCCGGCACGATTCCGAAATTAATTTAAGTGGGCGTGATTTTTCTGGTTTGACTATTTGGCAAGCTTATCTCAAAGGTGTCAATTTACAAGACACCAGCTTTGCCAATGCTGATTTAACTGGTTCCGTATTCACAGAAACGATGTCTAGTGTCGTTTCTGTGAGATTCAGTCCTGATGGCAAATTGTTTGCTACAGGTTTAATGACCGGAGAAATTCGGCTATGGCGCACTTATGATACTAAACAACTTCGCATTTATACAGGTCACACTGCTTGGGTTTGGGCTTTTGCCTTTAGCCCAGACAGTAAACTCCTCGCCAGTGGTAGTGCTGACTACACAATTAAAATCTGGGATGTGCAAACAGGCCAATGTGTGCATACACTCAAAGAACATACTAATAAAGTTTACTCAGTAAGTTTCAGTCCAGATGGTGCTTCCTTAGCCAGTAGCGGCGAAGATCAAACTATTAAAATCTGGGATATTGCTACAGGAATTTGCCAGCAAACACTCCTTGGTCATGATGGTTGGGTGTGGTCGGTCACCTTCAGACCGTCTACAACTACTAACAATACTCCTTTAATTGCCAGTGGCAGTGCTGATAACAAAATTAAGCTGTGGGATATCAACACAGGTAGATGCTTAAAAACGCTGAATGGTCATAGCAGTGATGTTCTTTCTGTAGCCTTCAGTCCCGATGGGCGAATACTAGCCAGTGGTAGTAGAGACCTCACCCTGAGACTGTGGGACGCAAACACAGGTAAATGCGAGGAAATATTGCAGGGACACAGTAAAAAAATTTACTCTGTACGATTTAGTCCCGATGGGCAAACCCTGGCCAGTGGTAGTGAAGACAGAACTATTAAACTCTGGGATATCCAACGGGGTGAATGTTTGAAAACCTTACAAGGTCATTACAGCCAGGTATGGGCGATCGCCTTTAGTCCAGATGGTCGCACTCTGATCAGTTGCAGTGACGATCAAACAGCTAGGCTGTGGGATGTAAATACAGGTAATTGCCTCAATGTGTTGCAAGGATATACCCGTGATGTCTATTCAGTAAAATTTAGTCCCAATAGTCAAATCTTGGCCAGTGGAAGGGATGACTACACCATCAGTCTGTGGAATTTACAAACAGGAGAATGCCACATTCTTAGAGAACATCAAGGACGGATTCGTTCTGTAGCCTTTCATCCCAACGGGCAAATACTCGCTAGTGGTAGTGCTGACAATACTATCAAACTTTGGGATATCACAGATATTCGCCACAGCAAATGCATTCAAACCCTCACAGGACACAGTAACTGGGTGTGGACAGTTGGTTTTAGTCCCGATGGGCAAACCCTAGTCAGTAGTAGCGAAGACCGCAGCATTCGCATTTGGGACATCTCTAGCGGTGAGTGCCTGAAAAAAATTAAAGGACATAGCCATTGGGTGTGGACAGTTGCGTTTCATCCTGATGGCAATACTCTAGCCAGTGGTAGCGCTGACAGTCAAATTAAGCTTTGGGATGTCGCCACCGGAGAATGTATCCAAACTTTCACAGACCATCAAGACATGATTTGGTCAGTGGCATTCAGTCCAGATGGTCAACTTTTAGCCAGTGGTAGCGAAGACCAAACTGTGAAGTTATGGAATCTTAGCACGGGCGAATGTAGTCAAACCTTAACAATGCATGATAAACAAGTCCACTCAGTAGCATTTAGTCCCAACGGGCAGATTTTAGCTAGTGCTGGTGCTGATACTACGGTCATTCTCTGGGAAGTTAGCACAGGTGAGTGTGTAGAAATCCTGAAATTGGGACATACAGCAGCGATTCGTTCTCTAGCTTTTAGTGCCGATGGCAAGTTATTGGCTAGTGGTGGTGAAGACGAGAAGATTCAGCTGTGGGATATGCAAACTTGTAGTAGATGGCGATCGCTTAAACCGGATCGCCTGTATGAACGTATGAATATTAGCGGTATTACAGGTTTGACCGATGCTGAAACAGCTTCTTTAAAAATGTTGGGTGCTATTGAATAAACTCTGAGCTTTCAGGCAGTAGGTTTCTCAAAAGTGAATAAATTGATGATGCAATTTTGTTTCTAAAATCTTTCTGAGGATATATGAATACAAATAGATAATTCTGTTTTTCTGTTTATTTATTGAGATAATTTATCGGAAATCAAAGGGTTTAAGACCCCTACCTCTACAGGTAGCATCATTTTCAGTCGGGGTTTAAATCCACGTTTGAAAATGTCTTTAATTTTGAATTGTTAATGAGTCTTTTTCTCTTTTTAAGTGGAGATTGGGTTGACTAAGTAAACTCAACATTCTCAAGACTTTGTTGGGTTTTGCTTTCGCTCTATCCAATCTAATATTGTTTTTCAATCACCAGGGTTTTACGCCATCAAAAAACAGTAATTTTAGGTGTGTAATAGTGTTAATATCTGAAACTAAAAGTATACAAACATCCATTCATATTAATTCAGCAAAAATTGTATTAATTGGCGAATTTATCAAGCACAGAAGCTTTAATGGAGCTAACAAAGCCTTACCAGTTTTAGCTTCTAGTTTAGTTAATGCTGGATTTAGTCAAGTTGTACAACTAGATTTAGAACGTCTTGATTTGCATCTTGATGATGTTTTAAATGAAATTATAAATGCTGATTTAATTATATTTGCTGGTTGTCTAACAACTCAATGGTCAGAAATTGACGAGCATAGTAAAAAAATTTTTGCACAGCTTCAGAAACATAGCAGGGAAACCGTGCCAATTTTAGTTGGTGGTTATGCAACTAAAAGTGTTGAAGATATTGCCCGCATCACACCTTGGATTACAGCCTTTTGTGATGGTGAAGGGGAAGAATCAATTGTAGAAATTGCTCATGCCGTTGCCAGAGGCACTTTCTATGAAGAGATGAAATATTTGCCAGGATTGTGTTTCTTGAATCAAGACGGTAAATTTCACCGCGTCACTTCTGATGATACTAGAAATGTGATATTTCATCGTGCCATTGCACCAAGAGTCAATAACTTTGATGATATTGACCAAAATTTTGGTTTCATTCACATACCACAAGTACATGATATGGATATTTTTAAAACTTCAGATAAAAGGCAATTAAAAACAGCCCAACTCTTTACTCAGCGAGGATGTCCTTGGGGATGTTATTTCTGTAATAAAAGTAGCGAAAGTAATAATGTTGTGAGATTAAGCGAAGCCTCATTTCGCAGGCAATTAAAGCAATTAAAGGAACGTAATTATGAAGCAGTTTATTTAGATGTAGATACTTTTACAGTTCACGATAAAGCTGCAAAAAGGGAAGCAGAAATTCTGAGAGAAGAAGGATTTGTTTGGGGTTCAAATACTAGAATTGATAAAATCAACTACGAACAGATGCGTTATCTAGTAGAACATAACTGTGTGTATATGTTTTTTGGAGTTGAGCATACGTTACCAGAAGTGTCATTAGCCAGCCACAAATTTAATGGCTCTGTTGCCAGTCAAATTAAGCAAGCATTTGATTATCCAGCCAAGATTGCAAGAGTTTTTCAAGATATGAATAAAGCTGGATTGCCTAGTAGTTATTTTTTGATTTTGGGATTACCAAAAGTTCAATTCAACAATGATAAAACTGAGATTATCGGTTATGAACCGACAACTTTTGCAGACGATATCCAGGCAATTCACTTTGGCATCGAAAAGTGCAACCCAGATTTTTTAAATTTCAATATTCTACGATTTATGCCTGGGAGTATGGCTGCTGATACAGTTGGTGATTGCAGCTATTCCTGTGTACGTCCGTCAGGAAAACAGCTAATTACTGCTGGATACTTCTTACCACGAGCCGTCAAACATTATGGCTACCCCCAATCCCAAGAACACGGTGTTTACCGACTGTGTGAATCAGTTAGCAAATATCAACCTATTACAACTGCCATGAATCCCCAACGGGTTTACGATACTATCTGCTATGCCATGCAGTTGATTAACGCCAAGATTGATGCAGGTGGTAAAGCCACAAAGTTGTTTATTGATAGAGACTTACTAGCTTTATGTTTAGTTAGTCAAGATGAACGGGGAAAATATGCGATCGCACCCTTAGAAGATTTTGCCAATATTTAAGCAGTTGGGCAAAATTAAATTCATTGGTGGAGGGAAGTTCTACAAGTTGTTCGAGCAAATTTACAATTGGGTCAAGCTAGTTTTAGCATCCTGCCACCCATGCAAGATTGGCATAGTAAACAATCCCCACGCCAAACCCGTAATTAACCCAAAAGGCGTAACCACATAATTATTAAAACTCCACAAACCGAAAACCTGTGCTGCCAATTCCAAAGGATAAGCCATCATCAGCACACTAGCTAAAGCCACACCACTCCAGCCATACTGGCTTAACCAGTAAAAACCTTTACCACCAGTTACCCCATACAACAGACGAGTAACTAGCAAACCCGTGACAGTACCATAGCAGCGCATACACACAGCCATAATAAACGGTGGTGCTAAATCTAACCCCATATCTGGTTGCGGACATACATGATTACCCATGAAATAAATGATGTCCGCAATCTCAGGAAGCAAAGACACCCCAGACGCAGCCAAAAAGGGAGCGATAGGCGGGCCAAAAACCATCCCTACCAACAAGAAATCAGCTATAAAACTGACCCAATTAATCTGCAACTCTTCACTGAAAGCTACTCTTGTCATTCCCTTTCTTCGCGCCCTTCGCGTCCTTTGCGGTTCGTTTTCTTAACCTACCTTATTTACATAAGGACTTGTCAACTTATCCAACTGCTGAATCAACAGACTCAAGAATAATCCCACATCCGTCACCACACCCACCGATTCTACAGAACCACGATCGCTTAACTTAGTCACCACAGCTGGATTAATATCGACACATACCATTTTCACCCCTGCCGGGGTCATATTTCCCACGCCAATGGAATGCAGCATCGATGACAGCATCAAAATCATCTCTGCACCTTCTAGGTGTTTGGCATATTGCTCTTGTGCTTGAATCAAATCCATTTGGGTATCAGGTAAAGGCCCGTCATCTCGAATTGAACCCGCAAGCACAAAAGGTATATTATTGTGGACACATTCATACATCACGCCACTTTTAATTGCCCCCGCCTCCACAGCTTTGGGAATGCTGCCATAACGGCGGATACTATTAATTACCTTCAGGTGATGGCGATGTCCACCATGCACAGCGACACCCCGCTTCATATCTACACCCAAAGAAGTGCCCATGATATTTTGCTCAATGTCGTGAACTGCGATCGCATTACCAGCCAGCAATGCCTGTACATATCCTTCCCGAACCAGTTGCGCCAAGTGTTCGCCGCCACCAGTGTGAATTACCACAGGCCCAGCCGTGACAACTACTTTACCACCAGCATCGCGGATTTTACGCAATTCCCAAGCCACTTGCTCGACAACCAATTCTACGCGCCGTTCGCTGGAAACTCCCGCCGACATAAAGCTGAATTCTTGAGTGCTGCGGAGTTCGCGCGATTCAGTTTTGCGGATGGTGCGGATACCTAAAACGTCTACAATTACCTGTTCGCCAACTTTTAAATCGCGGAGGATTTTACACCGAGCAACTAAACCTGTGGGAGTTTGAGTAATGGCGATCGCGCCATCCATCCGCTGATTTTCTACCTTCACCCACTGGCCATTAATTCGCACTTCAGTGGGATAAATGGTACTGACGTAGAAATCATCAGGCGCAACGCCATCTTGGATTACCGGCTCCAGTTTGGCGTCTCGCTCATCATGCGGTAAATCTACAGCACCCAAATCAATCAATCGGGAGATGATTTCTTCCATCACCTCATGGGATGGTGCTGATACTCTCACCTCGGCGGCTGAAGTACTTTGCCGTTGTTCTCCCAAATTGAAATTCAGGACTTTGAAACTTCCTCCGGCATCTATAATCAAATCCAAAGCGCGGTTAATTAAGCCAGCATCTAGCAAATGTCCTTCCATCCGAATGACGCGGCTTTCTACCGAGACATTGGCATGAATTTCATCTCTAACTGGTTCTGTCACCCGCAAAGTTAAGCATTTAGCTGCGCCACCAGCTTTGAGAAATTCGGTAAGTGGCGTTTCCAGCACTTGGAAACCTGCATCCGCAAGACGGGTTTTCAAAGCATCACTCGTCTTGTTCATAATGACGATGCTATCCACATTCACCGCATTACAAGCGAAGTTGACTGCATCAGCCTCTTCAATTGCGATTCGCTTTTCTGATGCGACTCGCATTTCAATTAAGCGATTGGAGTAAGAATCAAAAGCGCCGGGATAGTATAGCAAATAGCCATTTGCTAGGGGACAAAAGCAGGTATCCAGGTGATAGAAACGTTCGTCTATTAATCGCAGGGATAGCACCTCAATATCCAGCCATTTAGCTAGATAAGGGTGAGAATCTAATTCCGAGCGGAAACCGTATCCCGCCCATAACCAGCGTCCTTCCCGATCTAGCAGTGCGTCTCCTGCTCCCTCAAAGGGCAAATCTTTGGGAAGTTCATTGACTGTATAACCATTTGCCTCAAACCATTGCTTGAAGAAAGGCTCCTCTCCCTGACGTTCTTTGTGCAAAAAGCGACTGAGGACGACATTATCGCCCAAAACTAAGCCAGCATTGGCGGTAAAAACCAAATCAGGCCAGCCTTTTTCAGGTGGTACTAAATCTACAATGGCGTGTTGTTTGAGGATTTGATGTAGTCCCTGCCACTGTTCCACGGCGCGATCGCGCGATGATTTGTGAATATTCCCTTCCATCCAAGGATTAATCACATAGTCCACGTCGTAGTGGTCAGGAGGGCACATTAAAAAGCGAATCCGGGAAGTCATAAAAATCTTACAAGCGTTTTATATGCTACAAGCTTACTTTGAATACAGATTTTTGTTTTTCTACAGGTAAAATCTGCTACTAGAGCTTCTATCTTTTGATAGTTGAAGACTTTACAAAGGCTTCGTTATCAATTCTATTACTGGAAGATGGTAATAATACAAATTCAAAATTCAAAATTAAGAAAGCCTGATTTAATCTGGGTTTCCAGGAAAGTGAGGCAAGTAAAAACACGATTAAAAGCAGCCAATATTTGGTGGCGATCGCTCTTTTGACTTTTCACGGCATCTAGAAAACCTCTCTCTTATAAAGCTACGGTGTACACACAAATCAAAAAACCTGCTCCAGATGAGCTTTAATTTGGTAGGGTGCGTTATGGACTTTAGTCCTAACGCACCGAAAATCTTTGACGGTGCCTTACGCTAACGCGATAACACACCCCACAAAACTACCAATAGACCAATGACTAATCAAGCAGTCACTATATAAGACGAATTGATCGCTGCTACACGACCAGCATCTACCAAAGCTTGATACACTATCGCCGCTACCTCACCGCGTGTAGCATCGCGGGTAGGATTGAGTTGTTTCAGGTTTGGGTAATTGACGATAATTTCCTTGTCTATAGCTTTTACCACTTCATCCTTAGCATATTCAGGAATCTTAGCTTGGTCATCGAAAACTTTGATAGTTGCCGTACCATCGCTAGATAATCCCAGTCCATTTACCAGAGAGACAATCACTTGCACGCGCTGAATATTTTTGTTGGGACTAAAGGTATTGTCGGGAAAACCAGAGAGAAATAAACCTTGATATGCCTGCTGAATTACCTTGGATGCCCAGAAGTCTGCTGGTACATCTTTGAATTGGATTGCGGAACGGCTTGGTGGTGGATTGAAAGCTTTTACCAGTATTGCCGCGTATTGTGCCCGTGTCATCGTTGCATCGGGTTTAAAAGTGCGATCGGGAAAACCATTAACTATCCCCAATTTGACTAATTCCCGAATAAACCCACCTGCCCAATGATTCGCAATATCGGTTAATTCAATAGTAGGTGTCGGTGTTGGAATTGGTGTTGGAATTGGTGTTGGCGTTGGCGTTGGAATTGGCGTTGGAGTTGGAATTGGTGTTGGAGTTGGCGTTGGCGTTGGAATTGGCGTTGGAGTTGGTGTTGGTGTTGGTGTCGGTGTCGGTGTTGGAGTTGGTGTTGGAACCGAACTATCTGCAAACTCTATGTTTCCGGCGACTTTAGACGCATCTATTTTATTTCCTAGAGAAACCAGCTTGTTGGAACTGGCATTTTGTAAATCAAATTTACCGTTATTGCGTAGAGTATTGCCTCCTGGATTATTATTACCACCGATATCCGGTAGAGCAGTTCCAATCACTGTGATACCATCTTCAGTATTATTTTCACTGACATTATTACGTAATACGGGACGAGCGCTACCAGAGATGATGATTCCAGAACGGTTTTCATAAATTCTGTTATCTCGAAGGATAGGTGATGCAGTATCACTAATGGCAATGCCAAAACCTGTTTTGAAGTAGGTGTTATTTTCAATTTGACCTTTAGAATTTTTAGCGATCGCAATTCCATTAGCTGCATTCTCACTGAACACATTACCTTGAATCACAGGATTAGCATCGCCTGTAGCAAATACTCCCTCCCGCTTATTGTTGATAAAGGTGCTATTAGCAACAATAGGGGCAGTTGATTCAATCCAAACACCACTACCACGGCTAGCTAGATTTGTTACAGTCACTCCCCGGAGTTCGGCTTTATCCAGCAACACAAATGTGACATTCTGAGCAGCAAAAGTACGGCTCAGATAGCTACCACTCCCTTCAATCAAAATGCCATTGCCTTTATTGGTTTCATTACCCACGACTGTTACGCCAGACGGAATCGTTAACGGAAAGACTTCACCGCTAGCAGCATTGTAATTACCATCTGCCAGTTGAATTTTGGTATTAACAGTAGCTACCTTGAGTGCTTGCGTAATAGTTTTGAATGGGGCTTGTTGACTACCTGGGTTGGTATTGCTCCCTGATACTGGATTTACGTAAAAAGCTTGAGCCATATTTATACTTTTATAAAATACATAGCTATCCTAGCGCTAACCATGAAAGTAAGTAGCGTTTGATGCATTAAGTAACTTTAAGTACTTCTGACTGCAAAATTAAAAAATTATGCAGATGCTTTTGGGTTTCACTAGTACTCAACTAATCCAAAAGGGTGGGAAGTGCGGAGTTAGGAGTTTGAAGTTCAAAGGTGGATGAACGGAGTTTTGAAGTGGAGGAACGGAGTTTTGAAGTGGATGAACGGAGTTCTGAAGTGGATGAACGGAGTTCTGAAGTGGATGAACGGAGTTCTGAAGTGGATGAACGGAGTTCTGAAGTGGATGAACGGAGTTCTGAAGTGGATGAACGGAGTTCTGAAGTGGATGAACGGAGTTCTGAAGTGGATGGACGGAGTTCTGAGGTGGATGGACGGAGTTCTGAGGTGGATGGACGGAGTTCTGAGGTGGATGGACGGAGTTCTGAGGTGGATGGACGGAGTTCTGAGGTGGATGGACGGAGTTCTGAGGTGGATGGACGGAGTTCTGGTGGATACACAAGATGCTAGCTTTCCCTTTGCTCAAGAACAGGCTACCTCAACAGATAAATTCCCTTAACCTAAGCGTATTGCTTTATATAGCGGTTCCCATTCAGATGCGGTACAACATTATATCGCGGGGTGTAGGGGCACGGCAGTGCCCATAGGTGTCAACTTAAGCTGAAACTCCTTTAAAACCAAAACCTCGTTTCCAGCCAGAGGCTGGAAATGCTGCTCCTGGTGGCTCTGCCGCCGCCAGCAAGGGAGGCAGAGCCTCTAGGACGGCAACGAGACAATATCTAAAAGCTAGGTTCTAGGCTGGCTTTCACGTTAAGTTGACACCAATGGGCACTGTCGTGCCCCTACGGGTGTACCTCACGCAAACAAAAAGCGCTATACAAGCATTACAGTGATAAAAAGAAACAAGGCAGATGTAGAAGACAAGGGAGAAAATTTTACCTTATCCTCCTTGTCTCCCTTGTCTCTCTCATCCCCTCTTAATAGGGCCACTTCCAATCACGAATTTCCGGCATATCGTCGCCGTACTTCTCAATGTAATGTTTGTGTTCGATCAGCTTATCTTGCAGATGCTGCTTGACATAAGCTGCCCTATATCCTAATTTTGGTACGCGCTCAATTACGTCCATCACTAAATGGAAGCGATCAAGTTCGTTAAGAACAACCATATCAAAGGGAGTGGTGGTAGTTCCCTCTTCTTTATAGCCACGCACATGCAGCTGATCGTGGTTAGTGTGGCGATAGGTTAAGCGATGAATCAACCAGGGATAGCCATGAAAGGCAAAGATAATGTGTTTATCGGTGGTGAAAATCGTGTCAAAGTCTTTTTCGCTCAAACCGTGGGGATGTTCGCTTTTTGGCTGTAGTGTCATTAAATCGACTACATTCACCACCCGCACCTTTAAGTCAGGGAAGTGCTGGCGCAGAATGTCCACAGCCGCCAAGGTTTCTAAGGTGGGAATATCCCCGGCACAAGCCATTACTACATCTGGATCGCCATCTTGGTCGTTGCTTGCCCATTCCCAAATGCCGATGCCTTTGGTGCAGTGCTTGATGGCAGCATCCATGTTGAGGTATTGCAATGCTGGTTGCTTTCCAGCAACGATGACGTTGACATAGTTGCGGCTTCTCAGGCAGTGATCGGTTACTGATAGCAAAGTGTTGGCATCGGGCGGCAAATACACGCGAACGATTTCTGCTTTTTTGTTAACTACATGGTCAATAAAACCGGGGTCTTGGTGGGAGAAGCCGTTGTGGTCTTGCCGCCAAACGTGGGAGGTGAGTAGGTAATTGAGAGAAGCTATTGGTCTACGCCAGGGAATATCTCTGGTAGTTTTCAACCATTTGGCGTGTTGGTTGAACATGGAGTCAATGATGTGGATGAAGGCCTCGTAGCAAGAGAAAAACCCGTGGCGTCCTGTGAGGAGGTAGCCTTCTAACCATCCTTGACAACAAGTTTCACTGAGAATTTCCATCACTCGACCGTCGGGGGAAAGGTGGTCATCTTCCGGGAGGATCTGGGCTACCCAATCCCGGTCTGTGACTTCTAACACAGAGCTTAAGCGATTCGATACCGTTTCGTCTGGACCGAGGATGCGGAAGTTGCGGCTTTCTTGGTTAAGTTGCATGATATCCCGGAGGAAATTTCCGGCAACTTGGGTAGCTTCAGCGATCGCTTTCCCAGGTTCAAGAACATCTACGGCGTAGCTTTGAAAATCGGGCATCTTCAGGTCGCACAGTAAGATACCGCCGTTAGCGTGGGGATTGTCACCCATGCGGCGATGCCCTTTAGGAGCCAGTTCTGCTAGTTCGGGAATGAGTTTACCGTTGCTGTCGAAGAGTTCTTCTGGTTTGTAACTCTTCATCCAATCTTCTAGGAGTCTCAGGTGGTCTGGCTGTTTGGCTATGTTCCCAAAAGGAACTTGGTGCGATCGCCAATAACCTTCAGTTTTTTTACCATCAACTTCCTTGGGCCCTGTCCAACCTTTGGGGGTTCTCATAACAATCATCGGCCACTGGGGACGTTCAGTGAAACCATGTACGCGGGCTTCCCTTTGGATGCTTTGAATTTCGGCGATCGCTATATCTAGAGTCGCCGCCATCTGCTGGTGGACATCTGCGGGATCGTCACCTTCAACAAAGTATGGCTTGTAGCCGTAGCCTACAAATAAGCTTTCTAATTCCTCATGGCTGATCCGTGCCAGTACTGTTGGATTAGCAATTTTATATCCATTCAAGTGCAGAATCGGCAGTACAGCCCCATCATGCACGGGGTTGAGAAACTTGTTGGAATGCCAGCTAGTCGCTAAAGCACCTGTTTCAGCTTCGCCGTCACCGACAACAGCAGCAACAATTAAGTCAGGGTTATCAAAGGCAGCACCGAAAGCGTGGACGAGGGAGTAACCTAGTTCACCGCCTTCGTGGATCGAACCAGGAGTTTCCGGTGCAACGTGGCTGGGAATACCACCAGGGAAAGAGAATTGTTTGAAGAGTTTCTGGATTCCCTCAGCATCCTGGGAGATGCTGTGGTAGTACTCAGTGTAAGTGCCTTCTAGGTAGGTGTTGGCTACCAGTCCAGGGCCTCCATGACCGGGGCCAGCAATGTAGATTGTGTTTAAGTCATATTTTTTGATAACCCGATTCAGGTGAGCATAGATAAAGTTCAGCCCTGGTGTTGTTCCCCAGTGCCCCAAAAGTCTTGGTTTAATGTGTTCCAGCTTTAGCGGTTCTTTTAGTAGCGGATTGTCCAGTAGATAGATTTGCCCAACGGAAAGATAGTTAGCTGCACGCCAGTAGGCGTTTATCTTATGTAATTCTTCATCTGTTAAAGGCTTTGTTTGTGGAGGACTGGCTAATGTCATTTCGACACTCCATTACAAAAGGATTTTGACGGATTCACCAGTATGTAATCTTACTTATTTTCAAGATGGTGGCCATCTAACCGATGATGAATTTTTTCAGCCTTCGTGACTAAATTTCTTGCTTCTGGGCACAGGATGGAGAGCAATGTCTACGATGTGCTACACCTACGCTATTGATTAATGCTATCAATCGGCATTTTCTTCATCTAGAGCTTTGTGTACAAATTTTTGCAAGTTAAACCTCGTCTACGTTGAAACCCGTAGTTTTTCCTCATCTTATTCAAGATGATTTTTCACCCAGAAGCGATGCCTGCGGCGGGCTACGCCTACGCTAATTTCAAACGGATTGGAATTAATATCTTGTTCAAATGAATCAACCCGTTCAATCAGTTCTGTAGAAGATTGATAGTATGTATGATAAGTCACATCTTCACGGAACCATTGCCACAGGTGTTCGACAGGCATAAAATCAGGACTGTAACCAGGTAATGGTTCCAGGTCTATTTGTAACACTGACAATGCTTCTTTTACAGATTGCGCTCTGTGATCAGGAGCACCATCCCAAATTCAAGTTATGTCGCGCTCGCTAAATTCAGTTCTCAGATGCTTTAAAAGGTCGATCCTATTGAATTGGTCTGCCTTTAGGTAAGGAAAAATCTTAACTTTGGCATAGTTGTAAACATAGACTCCATAGAACGAAGCCTTTTCTCTTCCTGGGGAATTAGAACTAACCCAAAAACGCTCACCTTTTATTGACCAACCATAACCCTGATCACAATCAAGATGAATGTGTCCTTCATCAATGAAAATTAGTAAACGTCCTTCGTTAAGAGCATCATCGAGGAGAATTTGAAGTTTTTCAAGATACTCGGCAGGTTTCTTGGTATTAGCTTTGTTTAATAGTTTACGTGCTTTTTTCCACGAAAATCCTAAATCTTTGAGAGTTTTACGTACTGATTCACGGCAACATTTGAGATCGAATTGCTTGTCAATCCAAGCGACTAAACGCTTTAATGTCCAACGCGGTAAAAATTCTTGATTCTGCTGCTGCTTCTGGGGTGGTGTTGCTGCCTGTTCTAAAGCTTTGCGATTCTGAGATTCGCAAAGCTTTCCCGATCTCTGGGGAAAAAGGGGGGATGACCGCCTGTGTGTTGATATTGCAGTGCTTCCATACCTGAAAGATTATAACGATGTACCCACTCCATTACTGTCTGCGGATTACGCCCTGTGTCTGTGCCTACCTTTGTCGCACTTTTTCCTTTACATATCTCGTACAGTGCCATTAAACGCTCGCCGGTACGAGCATGATTTGCTTTTAACGCTTCTTCCCTGAATATTGAGCTACTTTGATTCCAACGATCGCATTCTACTTTGAGCATCCCTGTTTCGTTCTCAGCTACACCCACTTCTTTAAAGTAATATATCTTCTTGAAAAACTCCAGTTCTCAAGATGGATGAGGTTTAGTTCAGATAATCAAACTTGATAAACTCTAGCTAAAAAAGAGTAGCTAGTTTATACCAAGATAGCCCACAGGGTTAGGTACTGAAAAATTACCGATTATCTCGAAGCATTGTCCTACAAATAACCTAGCGGTAACTTGATTCTGCCGTGAAAAGTCAGATAAATGAAAAAGGCACGGTATCACCATGCCTCCTACCTTATTGGTTATGTATAAACCTACTCAATGCCTTCAATCCGGTCTTCAACTTCTTGGTACAACTCGCGTAGGCGATCTAAATTATCCTCGCTAGTCTCCCAATAACCGCGTCCATTCACTTCCAACAAAGTTGATACAACCTTGCGGAAAGAATGGGGATTAAGGTTCATCAACCGTTTTTGCATTTCTTCATCTTTGATGAAGGTTTCGTTAGTATCCTCATAAATCCAGTTATCCACAGCGCCGGCTGTCGCACTCCAACCCATTGTATTTACCAATCGCTTGGAGAGTTCACGCACACCTTCGTAACCGTGATTCAACATCCCCTCATACCATTTGGGATTTAACAATTTGGTACGCGCATCTAAGCGCACGGTTTCTGATAATGTCCGCACTTGAGCGTTAGCTGTGGTAGTGTCTGCAATATAAGATGCTGGTTTTTTACCATCACCCCGCAGATTTGCCACCAGCTTAGTGGGATCTGAATCAAAGTAGTGGGAAACGTCCGTTAAGCTAATCTCAGAAGAATCGAGATTTTGGAAAGTTGCATCAGCAGTTTTCAAAGTACTTTCAAAAATCTGCCGAGATTCGTCCATCATTCCAGGGTTATCGGAATTGAAGGAGAAGGATTTCCGATTGAGATACATTTCCTGCAACTCGGCTTCGCTATCCCAAGTGCTGTTTTCTACTGCCAAGTTGATATTTGACGAGTAGGAACCAGATGCGTTAGAGAAGACGCGCGTCGCTGCTTGACGCAGATTAATCCCCATTTCCTCAGCTTGTTGCAAAGCGTGTTTGCGAACAAAGTTCATTTCTAAGGGTTCATCTGCCTCAGCCGCCATCTTCACGCCTTGGTCTAGCAGGTTCATTTGGTTGATGAACAAGTCGCGGAATACACCAGAACAGTTGATTACCACATCAATTCTGGGCCTTCCCAACTCTTCTAAAGATATCAATTCCAACTTGTTCACCCGTCCCAAGGCGTCGGGAACTGGACGCACACCCACCATCCACATAATTTGCGCTAGGGATTCACCGTAAGTTTTGATGTTATCGGTTCCCCAAAGGACGCAGGCAATGGTTTCTGGCCATTTTCCTTCGTTTTCTGCCTTGTTACGTACCAAAAGCCTATCTACGACAATTTTGGCTGATTGTACTGCTGCTGTTGTGGGGATAGATTGCGGATCGAGTGCATGAATATTCTTACCCGTGGGTAATACATCCGGGTTGCGGATGGGATCGCCACCAGGCCCAGGTAGGATGTATTCACCTTCCAAGCCTCTGAGTAATGCTCCTAGTTCGTTGTCGGCACAAACTTGTTGCAGGCAGAATTCCAAATACTCAAATAGGGGTTTGAGGGCTGCGCCATCGACTTTGGGATAACCTGCTTTATGCAATGCTTCTACCCAAGGTTCCTTTTTACCCATGTTGAAGAAATTCAACCGGGAAACCAGAGAAACTCGTCCTTCCGCGTCGATTTGCTCTTGGACAAGGGCGGTAACTGCTGCACGGGTTGCCAAGGTGATATCTTGCAATAACTGGACATCTTCTAAAATGCCTCGATCGCTATTTTGGTAAATATCGTCAATGTTACGCCCAATGCTGTTAGCGATAATTCCCGGTAAGCCTTGAAGTCCTTCTTCTTGACGATCTAGACTAGCAATGTTGACGAGAGTTGCGATCGCTTCTTCTGCACTTGGCGGTTTACCAATGACGTGCAACCCACAAGGCAACAACCGAGACTCAATTTCCATCAACTTGCGGTAGACATTGCCAACAATATTATCCCGCTCATCGGCACTCATGTCTCTGGCATCGGTTTCTGGCAGGTTAATATCCTTATCCAGATTCACGATCCGGCATTTATCCATAATGCTGTTGACAATGGAAACACCACGTCCACTATCTTTTAAAGTTTGGTAGGAAGCAATTAACTCGCTGAGTTCCTTCAAACCTTTGTATAAACCAGCATTTTCTGCAGGCGGTGTCAAGTAGGAAATTGTTTCGGCATAACTCCGACGTTTGGCAATTGTCGCCTCACTCGGATTATTGGCTGCGTAGTAATACAGGTTAGGAATTGAACCAATCAAGTTATCTGGATAACAATCGCCAGACATCCCCATCTGTTTACCTGGCATGAATTCCAAGGAACCATGTGTACCAAAATGGAGTACAGCGTCAGCTTTCCAAACTTGCTCTAGGTAAGTGTAGTAAGCAGCAAAACCGTGGTGAGGACTAGCTGAACGAGAGAATAACAACCGCATCGGGTCGCCTTCGTAACCAAATGTGGGTTGGACACCGATGAAGACATTACCGAATTGCTTACCATAAATTAGCAGGTTTTGCCCGTCGCTGTTGAGATGTCCGGGAGGTGGGCCCCAGTTTTCCTCTAAGCGTTGAGAATAAGGGGTCAGCGCCTCATACTCAGGAACCGACATTTTGTAAGCAATGTTCAATTCTGGGCTATTGTACTGCGCTTGAGCGTCATGGATGACTTCTTGCATCAACGCTTCGGCTGATTCTGGCAAGTCTGGTAAGTCGTAGCCGTTATTTTTGAGGGCTTTCATCACCTCGTAGATCGAGCCGAATACATCCAAGTAAGCGGCGGTTCCGACGTTGCCTTTATCTGGCGGGAAACTGAAAACGGTGATAGCGACTTTCTTATCCAGCTTCGGCTTGCGGCGGAGGTTAGCCCATTTTAAGGCGCGTTCGGCTACTGCTTCAACCCGATCGCGCAGTGCGATCGCTTTCCCTGTAGTTCCATCTCTACCCGATAATATAATCGGCTCAATTGCTCCATCCAATTCAGGAATTGCAATTTGCAAAGCTACTTGAATTGGATGTAACCCTAAATCGCTATCCATCCACTCTTCTGTGGTTTGGAATACTAAGGGTAACGCCACCATGTAAGGACGGTTTAAGCGTTTGAGTGACTCAATTGCCTTGGGATGGTCTTGTCTGGCTGGGCCACCAACTAAAGCAAAACCAGTCAGTGATATCACTGCATCTACCAACTGTGTATTGGTATTTGGTTCATAGAAGTAGGCTTCAACAGGCTTGGAGAAATCCAAACCACCAGCAAACACAGGTAGTACCCGTGCGCCTAGTGCTTCTAACTCCTGCACCATTGCTACATAATGGGCATCATCCCCTGTAACTAGGTGGGTGCGTTGCAACACTAACCCGACACAAGGAGCTAAGGGATCTTTGAGATCGCTAGAAATATCCTTACGAGCTGTATACCAATTGAGGTACTCTCTGACATCTTCAAACATACTGGGAGCCAAAGGATGCCAAATCCCTAGATCGGGATAAACCACCGGCTGTTCGTATGTAGAAGGTGCAAAATTTTGTTTCTCTAAACCTTTAAATACATATTTATCAGCTAGCATCAGTAAGAAGTTTTCCAGATTTTCTGGAGAACCACCTAGCCAATACTGAAAACTGAGCATGAAATTTCGAGCATCTTGTGCCTTGTCCATCGGTAAAAACTTTAGCACTTGCGGCAGGGTTCGCAAAAGCTTCAGCATCCCATCTTGGAATCCCGCACCAGATTTTTCTTTGCGTTTCCGCATGAATTGGGCGATCGCACTTTTTGACTGACCCAACTGTGCCAGAGAAAAGCTGCCCATTTTACTCAGGCGCATTACCTCTGGCATTGAGGGAAAGACAACAGAAACGTCCAGGCGATCGCGATGTGGTTCTACTGCTGCTACTACTTTCTGTGCTAAGTCTTCGATGAAAATGAGGGAAGCGATGAAGATATTCGCACTCTCAATTTCTCGTTTGAACTCTTCATAATTTTCTGGGTCGCGGAGTTCCTCAATCAAGTACCCGCTGATTTCAATCGCCAAGTTGGGATTGTTCGCGTTAATCGTGCGAACTGCTTGCGACAAAGCACTCTGGTACTGGGACTCAAGCACGACATAGACCACCTTGATTAAACTACGTCCGTGTAAGTTATCAGGCGCAATGTGTCTAATGGTGGACTTGACGTGTGTGAACATGCTTCTTCGGCTCCTTTGATGCGTGTTCTCTCTGGAAGTTCCTAGCGGCATCATTAGCCATAGGTAACTTGTGATCTTTAGGCAATATATGTTTTTTATCAGAAAACGCTTGCCCAGTAGGCATTTTATCCCCTATATGACACAAATCGATATAAAAAACGAAATATTTCTTTGTAATTGTTGACTCTAACCAAAAGTATTAACTCATTTGTTTGTAAAATTTTTGCAATACTTATTTTTAATGGTTAAATACCTATTTGGCTATATATTATCGCAGTTACAAAACAAAACCCGCTTGTGCGGGTTGATTAAGTATTTTTTACAGTGTGTATAAAGATTTTGCGAGTCTAGTCCTAGTCTTATAGGGTAAGAGCATTTTGGCGTAATCTTTCGGGTAAGATACTCATAGCTTGTTCCTTGTATTAGCACAAAACATTGGTTAGATAAACCGGATTTATTTTGGATTAAATTGAGAAACCTAAAAAACAAAAAGTATAAACAGGATTTTTTTGACGAGAATCAGCTAACAGATTACTTACTTTCTAGCTCTTTTTGAGATAGAGCTTCTTTTAACTGCTGGCTAATTTTTTCCCTTGTATGTGGAGATAAATCATCTGATTGCAAAACATTAATTCTTGCTGATTTAATTCTGTTAATTGAGTCAAGTAAATCACTTACAGCAAATTGCAAGTAAATGAGGTACAGTAATTTCAGTGCATCAACTCTTAAAATGAAAGCTTACTCAATCGACTTGCGAGAAAAAATAGTTTTGGCTTACTCTCAAGGTGATACCTCAATCAGAAAAGTGGCGCAAAGATTTGGTGTAGCTAAAAGCTTTGTGCAAAAACTACTTTCAATAAAAAAGACTCAAGGTCATGTAGAACCGAGACAACAAGGTGGAGCAATCAAGGGTGAGTTGCATGGATATTCAGTTCAACTAGCTGCAATGGTTGAACAATACCCAGATGCAACATTATTAGAATACTGTGAGCATTAGGCTACAACTCACAATAATTGGGTAAGTACAAGTACAATGTGTCGTGCATTGCAAAAACAAAAACTAACAGTAAAAAAAAGACGTTACGCAGCAGCCAAGGGAAAACAGAAAGAGTCCAAAATTTGAGAACTGAGTATTGGCAAAAAGTCCAACAAATAGACCCAGAAAACTTAGTCTTCATTGATGAAATGGGTGTTATACCCTGAATTATTAGATTTTGAGATACTTTCATTTGATAAATGCCAATTATTAAAAAAACTTCTGTGTGATTCTATTGCCAAATAACAACTTTACTTCCTCTGTGAGCATCTCCAATATTTGAATCGATCTGATCATACTTAACAGTACGTGTTTCTACAGCATCAGCAGTTTTCTTATTAAAAATACCCTGAACAACAGCATGTTCTCCACTATCTAGTTTCGTTTTGATAGTTGCAGCTACATTATTAGGTTGAGTAGCAAAATGTTCATAGTCTTGAAACCAATTAACAACTATTGTCCAGGTAAGGTAAGCATAATACACAATTTCACAAACTGCCATTGCACATATTACACCACCAATCAAAAGTGAAATTGGGTCAAACATACTTTTTTACTCCACAATAATTAAATCTTGATCACCAAAAATATCCTGTAATTGCTGAACTTGATCGACAGTTAAACCAGTGATATGGATAATTAATGCGATGCCGTAGGCGATCGCAACTTCTTCATTCAGCATATTTCTTGCAATCTCCTGAGCTTTTTGTTCAAAACCTGCCCAAGCGACTGGCTTAACTTTCTGCTGAATCCACCACTAATTGATTCTGAATCACCCTTCCCGCACCATCCAAACCAACATTCCCAATAGTATTTGCACTGGTGGAACGGGATAATCATTCAAATCAATACTCAGTGTTTGCCCTTGTAATTTTAAAAATCGCCAAGCTGTACCACTGCTGACGCTGCCATAAATTGTCTGAATCGGTATATTATTGGTTTCATTAAATTTTTGTGCGGCAATCATTTCTGCTGCACATTGCCCTAAACCAGGTTTTAAATCACCTTTTTTCGCTTCAATAATCACGATCGCAGGAGCTTCAATAAATATTTGTTCGGGTGAGCGGCTAATTAAAAAATCACATACTCCACTTAAGCCTAGTTCCGATGCCACGGTAAAATCTTCACCAGAAAAAAAGCTGACTTTGCGCTCCAGAATTTTCCGAACTTCTACGAGTATTGGACTAATAATTAACTCTGAGCGAGCTTTTTCTGAACCAGTTGCTGTTGCTAGTGGTAGTCCTTCACTTAGTGCTTCTTTGAGGTAAAGACTAGGTTCTATAGACTGCGTTTCGGGTAAAACCGTCCATTTTCAACCGTAGTTAAGTTAAAATCGCGTTTTACTTTTGACAGCGAGAAGTCACCATAAGACATTATAAATATGATCAAATATTAATCTATAAGTATTGATCCTATCGCGTTTATAGGTGTTTTGTTGGGAATGGAATCAACAAGAGCGATCGCCTTGTCCAAATACTAGTGCTAACGAGGCCGCGATCGCTCTTTCTTACCAAGAAGTCGATAGAGTTCAGGGTAATGCGATGGCGTAACCGCCCGCTGTAGGCGATCGCAACTCCTTGATTAAGCATATTTATGGCAATTTCCTTGTTTTAATCCAGAATTCAGGTATTAGACCTCTTACATAAATCACAAATAAGCACCACACGCGCGCTTTGGCGGGGTGGGGTATCTGTTGCAAACATTTTTTGAATTTGTATAATTTATCGTATAGGTAATTCAATCACAAACTCTGTACCTTCACCTTGTGTTGAATGGCAACTTAGCTTGCCGCAATGATTGTTAACTACAATTTGGTAAGCAATAGATAAACCTAGTCCTGTTCCTTTACCAATGACTTTTGTAGTGTAGAAAGCATCGAATATCTTTGTCCGGTTTGCTTCGCTGATTCCTGAGCCATTGTCTGCAATTCTGAGAAGAACTCGCTCTCCAATTGCTTCAGTTTTAATCCAAATCATCCCAATATGTCTAAAGTTTTCATCAAAATATTGATTTTTTTGGATTTCTTCAATTGCATCGATCGCATTGCCAATCAAATTCATAAAAACTTGATTGAGTTCGCCTGGATAGCACTCAATAAGTGGTAATTCTCCATATTCTTTGATTAATTTAATTGCTGGACGATGAGCATTTGATTTAAGTCGATGTCCAAGTATGAGTAGCGTAGTTTCTAAACCTTCATGCAGGTTAGCCAGTTTTTTCCCTGCTTCTCCGTGTCGAGAGAATTTATTCAACGATGACACAATTTCTGTAACGCGATCTGTACCTAGTTGCATAGATTGAATAATTTTGGATAAATCATTTAACAAATAATTTATATCTTTTGTTTTAATAACATTTTGAATTTCAGTTGGTGGATCGGGCAGATACTTTTGATATAGTTTGAGTAAATTAACAACCTCTTGGAAATACTCTTCAATAAAATTTAAGTTGCCAGCAATAAAATTGATGGGATTATTTACTTCATGGGCAATTCCTGCTGTCATTTGACCCAAGGTTGCTACCTTTTCTGCTTGAATCAGTTGGGTTTGAATCTGTTGTAATTCGGCGTTTTTGGCAGTCAAGGTTTTCGTCAAATTTCTCAGTTTCAGTTGATGCTCTATTCGCACCAATACCTCTTCATACTGAAAAGGTTTAGTAATATAATCTACGGCTCCCAATCGCAATCCTTTAACCTTATCAGCAGTATCTGAAAGAGCAGTCATAAAAATGACCGGAATATCCTGGACACGAGGATTGCTTTCACTTTTTAAGTATTTACAAGTTTCAAACCCATCGATACCCGGCATCATGATATCAAGCAAGATTAAATCAGGTAAATTATCATTGTCTAATCTCTGAATGGCTTTTTCACCACTGCGAGCTGCCCAAACTTCAAAGCTAGACTGATCCAAAAAGCTCGATAAAACTTGTAAGTTGGCAGGGTTATCGTCAACGACTAAAATAATTCCTCTGCTAGGATCGCTATTTAGGGAATTTTTTTGATCGCCTATCGTTGCTGTCATAATATTTTTACCCTATATTGATTCACATTGCTTCTTTGCGAGACGTCAAAGGCGAAGACTCCAAATTCAAAATTCAGACATTACAATCCCCATAAATAAATTTAGGGAAATTAATCCTTTTCTTTTTCGGTCAAAAACTTGAGGATTAAATCTTCATCAAACTGCCTCGCTAACTGTCGCAATTGGTTAGCAAAGAGAGCGAATTTTGTGTCTGTCTCCTCTAGTTTATCTGCCCATTTGAGAATGTCATTGAAGTTACCTTTACTGGCTAAATTCATCAGTTCCCGCAATACATCAGGGGAAGGAGGAGTCAATTTATCTGATGAACTATCAAGTGTTGTAGCCGAAGAGTTGATTTTTTGTTCCTCAGACTGCTGGTAAATCCATGCCAAACCTAAATGGCACTCTAATTGACGCAGTAATTCATCTGCCTGTACAGGCTTGCTCAAAAAGGTGTCACCTCCTGCTTGCAGACTGCGATGTTGGTCGGCTTCAAAGACACTAGCGGAAGAGACGATAATCTTGACATCGTGGATATCTGGGGTATGACGCAGGTGTTTAATCAATTCAAACCCATCCATTTCTGGCATCAGCAAATCTGTAATCACCAAGTCTGGTTTAAGGGCGATCGCTTTTTCAAAACCTTCTTTACCGTTGCTGGCTTCAACCACATTGAAACCCAATGGTTGCAATAAGTTTGTAATTACTGTGCGATTCTCCCAGCGATCGTCCACCATCAGGATGGTGCGGGAACTACCTGCAAAGCCAATGATTTGTCCCTGGGATGCAGCCATAGCAGACTGTACCCATTCGCTGGCTTCGGCGATCGCAATTTCAAACCAGAAAGTACTACCCTGACCGATCTCACTTTTAACCTGAATATCGCTACCCATCATCTGCACCAACTGCCGAGTAATAGCTAAACCCAGCCCTGTCCCTTCTATCTGATGCTTTTTCTCACCTACTTGTTCAAATGGCAAAAAAATGTTGCCCAATTGGGTTGGAGTTATGCCAATTCCTGTGTCTTTTACACTAAAGTGAATGCGATATTTCTCTGTCTGCCCATCAGCAGGAAGTTGATCGATTACCTCAACCTTGAAGCTAACCTTACCCTCATCAGTAAATTTAATGGCATTTCCCAGCAGATTCAAGAGAACCTGACGTAACCTTTTGACATCAACATGAACCCCTGTGGGTAAGTTGCTTGCGGGTTCATAGACAAATAAAATGCCTTTTTGTTCTGCCCGAATCTGGCAAATTTCCCCAATTCCCTGTAAAAAAGATGGAAAATGCACATCTTGAGGATGCAGTTCCAGTTTTCGCGCTTCAATTTTGGAAAGATCCAAAATGTCATTAATTAAAGTCAGCAGATGAGAGCCACACTGTTCAATGATGTTTACATGATATTGCTCTGGCTCCGGCAAACCTTGAGAACGCAGCAAAATTTGAGCACAACCCAAAATACCATTCAAGGGCGTTCGCAGTTCATGGCTCATGTTGGCTAAAAATTCGCTCTTAGCCCGGTTTGCGGTATCAGCCGCTGCTTTAGATTTTTTCAGTTGAGCTTGTTCAAAGGCTTGTACCTGCCACAAGACAGCGATCATCGTCACTGTCAATCCACCTACAATTAGGGCGATCAGATCGAGGAATTGTAGCCGAGATTCAATATTTTGGCGCGGAATTACCAAAGCTACAGACCAATTAACTTCTCGCAACGGCATATAAGCAACATACTTTTTGGTGCCGTCAATTTCCATCAACTGAATTCCCTGTTGTTTGTTTACCATCTGCTGCGCGATCGCATTTAAATTACGATCTGAAATTTTCAGCAGGCTGGGTGCGGGTTTTTCTACAGTTGACATTAAGGTTGAGTTGGGATGGACGATCGCTTCTCCTTGGGAATTGAGGGCGAATGCATAGCTGTTATTGCCGTAGCGCAACGAGTTGACCACCTTAGCAATGCCATCGACTTTAACATTGCCGTTGAAAACCCCAATCGGTGAACGATTGGTAGGAGAATTTGACCAGATTGGAGTGGCGATCGCAATTAAAGGAATGCCTGTGGAACGACTGATAAAGGGATCAGAAATGTTGCTTTTTCCGGCTAGTGCTTTTTGAAAGTAGTCTCGATCCTTAATATTCTTATTTGACCGACCAACCTTAGTATTAAAATATGAACCATCCGGGGTAGCTATTAGGAAAAAGAAAAATTCATCGATCCGCTCAACTTCTGACTTTAAATAGGGTTCTGTGATAGACCAGTCTAAGGAGCGTACAGTTGAAGTATAAGCAAGGGTTTGCACCTCTACTTTGCGGACATGCAACCACTCCTCAATTTCATCAACCCCTATTTTTACCTCTAAAAAAGCTTTTCCTCTCAAGTCTTCTAGCGTTATTTTCCGAGCAGCCTGATAGCTAAAATAAGCAGAAATACTCACAATCAGAGTAGTGCCGCCGAGAATAAATCGGATTAGCAAATTGCGTGAGGAATACATTTTAGTGTCAGATGGGCTGTAGTTGCCTTTTATCACAGGGTTTACCCTCTAAACAATGGGTTTGGTAAGCAAAAAAAAGGGCTATATTTTAGATTGCCCAAAAAATTATTAATAATCGCAGCTATGATTGTTATCCATAGCTGCGATTGTCAACACCCTAAACTTTGCTAACCATCTTTTAAAGACCTGTATTGAGAAGGACGTATAGGCTTACCACCGGGTAAGTTCAAAAATATACATTTTATAGAAAATATAATAATCAACTTTATTGCTATATTTTCCTTGATAAAGTAGACAATATTACTGATATTTAAGTATCTGAAAATGGTCAATTTTTATCCATTAAAACAGGTATTGAAAATCAAAAATTCTGGATTATTTGGTAACATCAACTAAAGGCACGTGAAAGCCAATAGTTGTTATATAGCGGTTATCGTTTACGTGAGATACACCCGTAGGGGCACGGCATGTTCCCTACATATTGGGATATAACGTTGTACCGCATCTGAATGGGAAACACTATATAGGTGACAGTGGAGGCGATTAAATGACTGCCGACTCTATGCAAAATCAATGTGAAACAGGTTATCAAATCTCACTAACAAGCTACAGTATATACCTATAACATAAGAACAAATTAGGTAATATTTGCCTTTTGACTAATGACTCAAGTAGATATTCTTATCCTTTCAAATGGCCCAGGTGAAGTAACAACCTGGGTGCGTCCAGTAGTAAAGGCGTTGCGGAAAGAATTAGGGGATGATCGTTCTTTAGCGAGGATTTCTGTGGTATTATCGCCTTGCTCAAATGCCAGTGGTAAAGAAGCTGCGATCGCTCTTTCTTACCCAGAAGTAGATAGAGTTCAGGGAGCAGAACATTTTTGGCAATTTTTGCTTTGGGGCAAAACATTTGAAAATTGGGATTGGAGAAGTCGCGGTGTTATTGTTTTTTTGGGCGGCGATCAAATTTTTCCAGTGATTATAGGCAAAAAGCTCGGATATCGCACAGTTGTTTACGCCGAATGGGAAGCTCGTTGGCATAACTGGATTGATCGCTTTGGAATCATGAAACCCGAAGTTGCAGCCGGTATCCCCCAAAAATATTCTCACAAATTCACTGTTGTCGGTGATTTGATGCTAGAAGCACAAGAACAAGTAAGCACTCCTTACTCCCTACTCTCTACTCCCCACTCCCCGATCATTGGTTTACTCCCTGGTTCAAAAGCAGCAAAATTAGCTCAAGGAGTACCATTAACTCTAGTTATTGCCGAATACCTTCATGCAAAAAGACCGCAAACCAGATTTGTGATTCCTGTAGCCCCAACTTTGGATTTACAAACTTTAGCTAGTTTTGCCGATCCCCAAAAGAACTCTATGGCTGAAACCTTTGGCTTTGGCGGTGCTTCCTTAATTGTCCCAGAGGATGCCAAAGGCAAGGCATTGCTCAAAACAGCAACGGGCTTAATTGTGGAACTGTGGCAAGAAAACCCTGCATATCACTTATTATCCCAGTGCTGCATCTGCTTAACTACGGTGGGGGCAAACACTGCTGAACTCGGTGCTTTAGGAGTGCCAATGATTGTTTTGCTACCAACGCAGCAACTTGACGCTATGCGTTCTTGGGATGGTTTACCTGGATTGTTGGCAAATCTGCCAGTAGTCGGTACGCCCTTTGCTAAGGTGATTAATTGGTCATTTCTGAGATTTGTGAGACATAAAGGTTTATTAGCATGGCCAAATATCTGGGCACAGGAAGAGATTGTGCCAGAACTTATGGGTAAACTTCAACCGCAAGAAGTTGGGGAAATGGTTTTAGACTTTTTGGCAAATCCAGAAAAATTGGATGATATGCGCGCTAAACTCCGTAATATTCGTGGTGAAAGCGGTGCAGCCCAGAAGATAGCACAGATTGTTGGTGAGGAAATTGGGAAGTAGGGAGAGATGAGGGAGTAATGGGAGCAATATCTACCTCATTTTTACTCTGGCTTAATCCGAAGATTCTCCATCCCTGCGCCCAAGTTCATAAATGCCAGCACCCATACAGGCTAATATACCTGTACTAATTCCCCAACTCTCACCTAAACTAATTTCCAGAACCCAGTTACATAAAGTGCCGACTACCAAAAAAGGCACAATGCTAAACAGTGAGGCGTAGAAAGCATTTTGGGATTCTCTGGCTTTACGAGTCTTTTCAAATTCTGACTGGCTGGTGTAAAGCGATCGCTCGGCAAAGTTAAACCAGCGATTGAGTTGCTCGATTACCCATTCATTGACTTTGGAAAAACCTAGATATAGCGCCAATGACCACAAACTCGCTCCAGCGATCGCGATCGTGTCTAACTCAAAACGGAAAGGCAAAATTTCAGTCAGCATTGCTTGGGGTTAGTCCTGCAAAGAGTCAACTTTAGCTGTGAGTAGATGCTAAATAAACCTCTTGTGCAATTTTAAGCATAAAGGTTAACAAGATTTCAACTACTTGGTAAATCTCCCCCTTCTTAGCTTGTTTACACCCATTCTCTATCTAAATGTATCCAAAAATACCCCACATTTAAGTCCAAGCTACAACAGTTTTTCTTTTTCTATATAAGCTAGTACCTACAAACCACAAACCCCTTGAAACCATTAAATTTCAAGGGGTTTAAGATAGTGCCAGGAACCGGACTTGAACCGGTGACACGAGGATTTTCAGTCCTCTGCTCTACCAACTGAGCTATCCCGGCTTTTGCTTTTGTGAGCCACGATTAATCAATGTAGCAAAGATAAAAGAATATAGCAAGTCTTTGGAGAAAAATAGTTATGCAGCTTTCAAACTGAACTTAAACCCGATGAAAACGGCTACAAATAGTAGAAATTGGACAAGAACAATACTTGGTCCAGAAGCCAGGTTGAAAATACCTGAGACAATGATGCCAGCAATGCTGCTGATGGAACCAACTATCACCGACATGATTAGAAAGCGGCTAAAGTGGTGACTCATCAGTTTGGCGGTGGAGGCGGGAATGACCAAAAAGGCGTTCACCAGTAAAACACCGACAGCTTTAATTGCGACAGCAACGGCGAGTGAAAGCAAGACCACAAAGGCGTAGCGGTACAATTGGACGGGAACGCCTTGAACTTGGGCAACATCGGGGTTAAGGGTCAATAAAATTTGCTGTCGCAGAGTTGATAGTAAAAATATGCTACCTCCCACAAGGACTAGCAGTGTCAAAATTAAATCTGTGGTGTCGATCGCTAGAATATCCCCGAACAGCACAGCCATCAAGTTGCCACGATATCCTTTAATTAGGCTCGTGAGAATTAAACCGATCGCTAATGCCCCAGATAGCACTATGCTAAGTATGCTATCGCTAGCTAAGTCGGTTTTGTCGATAAAGTAGAGGACAATAACCCCAAAAACTAAAGTAAAAGGTAACAGCATCCAAGTAGGATTTATTTGTAGCAGCACACCTAATGCCACACCTACTAATGCTGCATGACCAACCGCGTGACTGAAAAATGACAACTGGCGCAAGGTGACAAAACTACCCAACATCCCGCCAAGTATTCCCATCAAAGCAGCACCGACGATCGCACGCTGTATTGAGGCAAGTTGTAACAACTCTAGCAAGTCATTACTACTAGCGATCGCTAGCCAAGTTATCTGACAATCATTGAAGAAATCTATAATTACTGGCATTTTTCATTCTTTAATTACGAATTATGAATTACGAATTCTTTTAATGTTGGTGCTGGTAGCGGCTGAAACCTGGGCCATAGGTTGCTAACAGGTTTTGCGGTGAAAGGGCAATTTCTGGCTTACCAGTACAAACAATGCTTTGGTTCAGGCAAAGCACGCGATCGCAATGCCGATTTACCATATCAATATCGTGAGAAACTTGTAATACTGTCCAACCTTCCTCTCGCTTTAATTCATTTAACAGAGCGTAAAAATCTGCTGTACCCTGCACATCAACACCAGCAAAGGCTTCATCTAGTACCAAGAGTTTCCGAGGTATTACCAAACAATAAGCCAATAAAACCCGTTTGAGTTGACCGCCACTAAGAGTACCAATAGCTTGATGCTGTAAATGATAAGCATCAGTTCGCCGTAAAGCTTCTGTTACTGCTGCCGATTTTTCCCGATCTTGTCTCCACAACTTGGAAAAAAATGAATTCTTTTTTTTCCCTTCCTTAGTCCATCCCAGTCCTACTAATTCGCTGACAGAAATAGGAAAGCTGCGGTCAAAAATGAAGTTTTGCGGCATATAGCCCAACGTGTAGCGTAAATGCCCCAATCTGGAAATTGGACGACCCAAGATTTCAATCGTTCCAGCACTTCGAGGTATCAAATCTAAAACCGCTTTTACCAGGGTACTTTTACCAGCACCATTGGGGCCAACAATGGCTGTATCTGTTCCTGGTAATAATTCAAAGGAAACATCTCCAACAGCTAGATAGCTGCCTTGATAGACAGTTAATCCTTCTACTTTCAAAATAGGAATGTCATTAGTCATTGGTCATTGGTCATTAGTCATTGGTCATTAGTCATTGGTCATTTGCAAAGGACAAATGACTAATCTATTTACATGATGTTTCCAGAGTTTGCAGATTAGCTTTCATTGCCTTGAAATAATGCTGTGGATCTGTTTCGCCAGTTTCTAGAGAATCGAGAGTACGCAAAGTTATTTTTAAGTCTTTAGAGAGGCTGGTCAGCAGTTTATTATCTACTCCTGGTTCGCTGAATAAAGCTTTAACTTTGTATTTTTTCACAGCGCTGACGGCATTTTGGACATCTGTTGGTGAAAGTTGATCTTCGGGAATTTGTACCACAGCAACTTGCTTGAGGTTATAGCGTTTGGCTAAATATGGAAACGCATCATGAAAGGTAATAAAGGTACAACTGGGATTTTTCTGCAAAGTCTGCTGAAATTCACTGTTTAAACTTTCTAATTCTTTAATATAAGCCGTAGCATTTGCTTCGTAAGTAGCTTTGTTCGCCGGGTCAGCAGCAATTAATCCATCTCGAATATTTGTTACCTGCTGTTTTGCTAAAACTGGATCTAACCAAACGTGAGGATTACCCTGACTATGTTCGTGGCCTTTTTCATCTGTCGTCATTTTTACAATAGGTGAAATTTCATTTAAGGGTTTAATACCTTTACTAGCATCAATTTCAGTTAATTTGGGATTTTGGGCATTTTTGACAGTACCTTCCAGAAATTCCTCCAAGCCTAAACCATTTTTTACTAACACCTTAGCAGTAGCGATCACTTTGACATTTCCTGGTGTCGCTTGGTATTCATGTACCTCCGTACCAGGTGGCACTAGAATTTCTACATCTGCCACATCCCCAGCTACTGCCTTAGTAAACAAATATATCGGCAAAAATGTCGCTACTACTTTAGTTTTTCCCGACTGTGCTTGTGGGGTAGAAGCAGCTTCCTGTGCTTGCGGCGACTGTTCGGAAGTTGTTCCTTGTGTTCCTTGATTTGGATTCGATTGGCTACACCCAGTAGCCATCGACAACATTAGCAGAGCAATTATGGGCAAGATGCCGCTTCTTTGCCTACCTGTTCTAATTTCTCTGCAATTCACAATCACAATATTTCTCCTCAAAACGGATGCTTACTCTACCTCTGTCATCATCGCTATTGACAATGGGACGTATTCTAAATTTTATATTAAAATAATTCTCATTCTCATTTTAAGTACATAATATCATTTTGGGTTTCCTGTGTAATGAGTAACAACAAAGCTTTTTCAGACGGTACAGCCCTCTGCAATTTAGTTTTCCCTAAATAATTAGGATTTCTTGACTTTTTTTGTTAAAAAGGTTGCTTACTTCTGATAAGATTGCTGACAAATATTCTCATAAAATACCCGTTAAAAAAAACGTGGTTTGGGTGTGAGTTGCAGATCAATGTGAGGAGAGAAATGCAAAAATTCTGGAAATATCTGCTAGTTAGTCCAGCAGTCTGCGCTGTCATGCTATTTGTGAATACTGCTACATTTGCAGGTGAAACATCGGGTAAGTCTGAAATCAATCAACCGCAAGTTTTAGCTAATCCAGATGCAAGAGCTACGAACATCGCGCCAGATCAGAGAATGGGACAAGTTACCTCCGTATCTCAATTTTCTGACGTACAACCCACTGACTGGGCATTTCAAGCATTGCAGTCCTTAGTTGAGCGCTATGGCTGTATTGCAGGATACCCAAATAGCACTTATCGCGGTAATCGGGCATTAACGCGATATGAGTTTGCTGCTGGTTTGAATGCTTGTCTTGATCGCGTTAACGAACTTATTGCTACAGCCACTGGCGATTTAGTTAATAAACAAGATTTAGCCACATTACAAAAGCTGCAAGAAGATTTTTCCGCAGAACTGGCGACACTCCGAGGTCGTGTGGATGCAGTAGAAGTGCGAAGTGCTGAATTGGAGGCGAATCAGTTCTCAACTACAACTAAATTGCAAGGACAAGTTGTTGCAGTTGTCAGCGATGTGTTGTCAGGAAATACAGTCAACGGTGCAGAAATTACAGACGAGAATACAACTTTAGGGGTACGGGCACGCATAGAATTAGTAACCAGCTTCACAGGGAAAGATACGCTGTTCACCAGAATCCAGGCTAATAATATTCTCAGCCCTAACATTGGTACACCAGAGGGTAACTTATTTTTTGCTGGTGATGGTACCACTAATGCTTTTATAGATGCCTTGTATTACAAATTCCCTCTGGGTGAAAGAACACAAGTTACTGCTCTTGCCAACGCAGCTGCAGCAGATGATATTACCAGTACTGTCAATCTCTTTGACGGTGATGGCGCTTTTGGTGCTTTGTCCACCTTTGGTACACGCAACCCAATTTATGGCCAGATAAATGGCGCGGGGTTGGCAGTAACGCACGAGTTCAGTGATAAATTGGCACTGAGTCTAGGGTATTTGAGTGGTACAGCTAATGACCCTACGCCCAATAATGGTTTGTTTAATGGTTCTTACGGGGCGTTGGCGCAGCTAACAGTTAAACCAAGCGATCGCATTTCTATCGGTTTAACTTACATCAATTCCTATAACCAACCACTACTCACAGGTAGTAATGCCGCCACTTTCCAGGATATAGCAGCTATCCAGGGTTTACCAGAAGAGCAAGTAGGATTTTCCAGTAATTCTTACGGTGTCGAAGCATCCATTGGCATTACTGATAATATCGTCTTGGGTGGTTGGGCTGGATACACCAACAGCCAAAGCTTGAGAGGAACCCGTGGAGACGTTGATATTTGGAACTATGCTGTCACTCTCGGCTTCCCTGACCTCGGTAAAAAAGGTAACTTAGCAGGTATCATCGCTGGTGTGGAGCCTAAATTAACAAGTTCTAACATCGCAGGGTTAGATAAAGATCCTGATACATCCTATCATCTTGAGGCTTTCTACCAGTATAAGCTGAGTGACAATATCACCATTACTCCTGGAGTCATCTGGTTAACATCTCCAGATCACAACGACACTAATGATGATGTTGTTATTGGTGCATTGAGAACCACATTCAGTTTCTAATTTTTTAAAATATTAAAAGAAGACGCAAATTTATCCTTTGCGTCTTCTTTTTGTCAGGACTTACGCAACTGGCACAGTGCGATCGCTAAATTAAAATCAGAAGGTGATCGTTTCCTTAGAACAGCCTGAAGTGCTTGATTTTGCGTTGATGCAGCCACATTTTCATTAACCGCAAGATGCGTTAAAAACGTTTCTATTTCGGTACTTCCCATATCTTTAGGATGGCGTTTATTATGAAAAAGGATATAGCGTCGAATCCAGTAAATGTAAGTCTTCTCTGTTTGGTAAGAATAGTGTTTAAGCCGGATAACATCTTGTACTTGTTCAAGCAGTTTCTTTGGGCGTTGTTCCATCGGTGTTATACAGAAAAATTCCGTTTAATACTCTAAATCAGGATGTTACACAGAAAAGTTCTTGATAACACCAAGGGATATAAGGAAAAATTCCATATAATCCTCCTGTGAAGGGTGGTTATACGGAAAAATTCGGTATAATACCCAAATAAGGGGGTAAAAAAGAAGTTTTCCGTATATTCAAACAGGATTTCCTTAGAATGCCTGATATATCAGGATTAAAAAAAGATTATACGGAAACTTTCCGTATAATAAAATAGTTGGGCGGCGCGGAACGAATGAACGACTATAAAGACTCAATGCAGAACTCCCTGAAGCTCGGATTCTTCATCCAGCCCGTCCACCCGCCGTCCCGTTCCTATGGGGACGTTCTCCGCGAGGATCGCGAAGCGGTCGTGCTCGCCGACCGGCTCGGCTACCGCGAGGCCTTCATCGGCGAGCATCTCGTCGACTCGGCCGAGACGATCACCTCGAGCCTCGCTTTCATTGCGAATCTCGCCGATGCGTGCCCGTCGATCACCTTCGGTACCGGCGTGCTTCCGCTCGCCAACTACCACCCGGCGATGGTGGCGGCGCAGGTCGCGATGGTGGACCACCTGGTGCAGGGTCGATTGATCCTGGGAGTCGGACCCGGCGTTGCCGGTGACGCAGAAGCCATTGGAGATTTGGGCTCGGACCGAAATCGCAAGACCCAGGAGGCGCTCGAGCACATGTGCCGGATCTGGAGCGAAGAGCCGCCGTACCGGATCGAAGGCAAGTTCTACCGGACCACCACGGAGCGCTCGCTCGATCGGAACATCGGAGTGGGTGTCGCTGTCCGACCGCTGCAAGAGCCCCATCCGCCCATCGCCATCACCTCGATCCGACCGGACGCTCAGGGACCGCACGCCGCGGGAGCGCGCGGCTGGTCCGGAATCTCGGCGACCTACGTGGGTGCGTACGTCGTCCGGGCCCACATTAAGAACTACCTGGAAGGCCGGCGATCGGCGGGCCTCTGTGCCGATGCTTCCGGGTGGCGCGTGGCGCGCAGCGTTTTCGTGGCCGATGACGAGGCCACAGCACATCGCTACGTGCATCGCGAGGACGGCGCGCACGACTTCTACTTCCACGTCATGAGGACCAAGCTCGCGAAGGCCGGCGCGCTGGACGTCCAGCGCGACTTTCCCGACCAGCCGGATTCCGATCTCTCTACGAAGCGGTGCATCGAGCGTCTCGTAATCGCGGGAACCCCCCAGAGCGTCGCGGACCAGATTCTTGCATTCCGCAACGAGGTCGGCGCGTTCGGCACACTGCTCTACACGGGCCACGACTGGACCGATCCAGCGCTCGCCCAGCGCTCCATGGAGCTCATGGCGAACGAGGTCTGGCCCCGGATCAATCGGGCCACGCATGGGACGACACCAAAAGGTCAAACTGACGGTAAGGCATTTTCAGTCTGATGGATAGCCCAACCATTGCGTGCAGCCGACGCCCGTCGGCGGGCGCGGCTGACGCAGGCGTTCGGCGGCAGAAATAAGTGCCTTCTCACCTCGAACCCAGATGTCTGCTCCTGTGCTACCTTCGGCTACTGTTCTTCCGTAACCATAGGCACCTGCTGCGCGCGGTTCCACCGTCGTTGGGCGATGAGTAAGATCGGTATCGTTGTAATGTACACCAGTCGCTTGTGGGAAGACGTAAATTCTATCACAGAACTTACGCAACTAGCACAGTGCGATCGCTATTTTATAGTACTGCTGTACTGTATAAAAGTGGCGTACTCATACTCATAAGGCATTGCGAAAATTAGTAACAGTAATCGGCTGTGTTAAGTATTCTTCAAATCATGAGAAAATTAGTTAAGGATGCATAAAATAAATCTTGTATTTTATGAAATTTACTAAACTTAACTATTGCCAGTACTTGTTAAGTAGTCAGATTAATTATACTCTCACAAATTTAGCAGAGCATTTGGAGCAGATTAGTCATGATAAAATTAACCGCTATCTGAAGAATGAAAAGTTAACACCACGTTTGCTTTGGGATAATGTTAAAGATATCATCCAAGTGAGTGAGAACGCATATCTAGTTTTTGATGACACAGTAATTGATAAACGATATGCCGTAGAAATATAAATAACTAAACGGCAATATAGTGGCAACGAGCAAGCAATTGACTGGCATTGAATCATGTCAATGCCGTAAGGGTCGTATTCAAAGAAATCATATTGCCTGCGCTATTTTAGTCTGGTTTAGGCTCAAAGATTTAGCTTATAGAACTGGTCAAACAATTTATCAAATTAAGCATGGATTGTTATCCAATTATTTAGTTCAGCAACTAAAACGTCCGGCTGTTCCTATGTTTATCGCCTAGTTGTTATAGGCGCACGGCGCGGTTACACCGTGCCATTGCTTGTGACAGTTGCGTAAGTCGTGTTTGTGTATAGGTTTAAAAATAGAACCCAGCATTTTTACTGGGCTTGATATCTTAAAACAATGTGAGTTCGACGGATAGGAAAGGTCAAAAAGGTTGCTAGATATGAATTTGCTCAACTGAACATCCACGCAGCCTGAAAAAAGTCGCGCTCACAAAACATCGCATAACGATAAGTTGAATGCACAACGGAATTGTTAACGGCATAATTGTCAACCAAATTTTCTAATTGTTGAGTTAGTGGTTGAAAATCTGCACTGCTATAAGTACGAATCCAGTCTGCATATTGATGATTAGGAATACCGTTACAAGCCAATTTTTCTCCTAAAAAGGCATACAAACGCATACAGGGAGACATCACCGCAGCAGTTAAACCCACATCTTTACTCCAAGCAGTTGCTAACAAAAAATCAGTATAGCGGCGGGTGGCAGATGCAGGTTCTACAGAATACAAATTGACTCCCCACTCAGAAGCATAGCTACTATGCAGCCGTAATTCTTCTAAAACTCCACTAGCTAAATTATGAAATGTGGTGAAACCTAACCAGTCTGGTGCTTTAGCTGCGGCGATACTGTAGGCACGCGCAAAAGCTTCTAAGAAAAAAGCATCTTGCCCTACGTAGTAAGCAAATTTAGCTTGCTCAAGAGTGCCATCGCCAATGCCTCGAACGAAAGGATGCTCTAAGCAAGCTTGGGCTAAGTCTTGATTTGCTGCCCATAATTCGTTAGATAAGGTCATTTGTCATTTGTTATTTGTCAACTGTTATTATCCCCTTTAAAAAGGGAAGAACTGGAGCAAGACTGAGCCAATACTTCCCAAAAAGTCGACGAAGTTGGGTTTACCAGTACTTACCTTCTCATTGACGGGTGTTTGCAGTTCTTTTATAAAAGCTTGGGCTGTTAGGGTTCCAGTACTGTTGTTTTGAGATGTAAACAATTTTTCCGCAACTTGAGCATCTTGGGATGCACCTTGTCTATCTAGTATTTGGTAACGGGCGACACCACGAGCGAGATAAGCATCCGCATATTCTGGTTTAATTGCGATCGCTTGATTAAAATAACTGATTGCTTGCTGTTGGTTGCCTTTTTGCCCTTCTGCTACACCCAAAGCATAAAATTCTGCTGGTGAAGCAATTTGTGATGGTATAGCAACTGCACCTTGAAAATTAGTCCCATTCAAGTAAGCGCCAGTTAGTTCTGCATTTGCTAAATAAGTATTTCTCAAATCAGCACCCGTCAAATTTGCCCCATTCAATTTAGCTTCGCTCAGGTTAACGCCAAATAAACTCGCGCCACTTAAGTTTGCACCCCGCAAATCTGCACCGCTCAAGTTTGCGCGGCTGAGGTTAGCACCTGTGAGATTAGCACCGCTTAAATTGGCTCCAGATAAATCAGCCATCACTAAACCTGCACTCGTCAAATCACAGTTTTGACATTGTTTGGTTGCCAATAACTGTTTAACATGTTCAGAATTTGCTGCTTGTACGGTTGTTGTCAAACTAATCGTGGTTAAAAATGCAACTGCACTTAAAAACTGGTTTTTCATATTCGTGTAATATTTTTTACTCAATAACAATGTTGACTGAGATGGATTTATACCTCAGCATTATGATATAAGCAATCTCAACAATTTGCCCTCTGTAGTTGCCTACATCACCTATAAATTGGTGATACCTTTTCTATGGAATGTTACGCTAAAGGATTCTAGAAAAGTCGTGAAAGTATAAATTGAGCCGATATTAAGACTGACAACCCCAGTAATAAGGGTAAATGAGCACCATTCGTCAAGATAAATGATACACTCCACTAGAGGCGAAACTGGTGTCACAAAATTAAACTCACTGCAAAATATCGCTTCAAAGAAAGCATCTGTAACATCTAAATAATTAGTCTTTTTTAAAATCAAGTAAATTAGTAGAGCAGTATCCAAGCCTAAAGTTTGCCCTGATAACTGGACTAGTCATTGTCATCAGGGATGCTCTTACTCAGAAGCAAAATGATAGATTTGCTTTTGGATACCCTGATTTTAAATAAATATGAGACTATAGAAATATTAAGGCAGTCAGAAAAACGTGAGTCAGCAAGACAAACTTTTAGAAAAAATTCTCTCTGGGACTTCTGATACAGATATCCCCTTTGCCCAACTGTGGCAACTTTTATATAGACTAGGCTTTGAAGAACGGATTCGTGGCGATCATCGTATTTTTGTCAAAGGCGATGTTGAGGAAATATTGAACCTGCAACATAAAAGAGGAAAAGCCAAAAGCTATCAAATTAAACAAGTTCGGGCAGTGATTCTCAAATATAAGCTAGGAAGTAAAAATGATGTTTCGGTATGAAATTATTCTCTATTGGAGTGAATTAGATCAAGCCTTTATTGCTGAAGTACCAGAGTTATCAGGCTGTGCTGCTGACGGTGATACTTATCAAGAAGCCCTGCATAATGTAGAATTAGTTGTGCAGGAATGGATAGAAACTGCTAAGGATTTGGGGCGTTCAGTACCTGAACCTAGACCACGTTTGATGTACATTTAATTGATAGACAAACCAAATTTAATTGATTTTTTAGCATCATCAGAAATATTTAATACCATATTAGATACTGTTCAGAAAAATCTTTGCTAAAAGACCTAAAAAATTCTACTGGCTGCCATTATTGTATCTAAGTTATAGCGATTCTCATTTGAATGGATATATTGCTAGAGACACGGTATTGCCCATTAGTGTTAACTTAAGCTCAAACGCTTGTCCCACATACACTTTACCCCTCCCCTTGGCAAGGGGAGGGGAGGTTTTGTGTCAGCAAAACCGGGGTGGAGTGACTTGGGATTGATTGGTAATTGAGTAAATTTGATATAACGTCATTACAAGGTTTTCACGTTAAGTTGACACCTATGGGCATTGCTGTGTTCCTACGAGTATTTGTGTTCATCTGTGGTTAATTGTTTTTTCTGCACCTTATCCATGCGGGAACCACGGTATACGCCAAGGTTCTGTAAGTTCAGTGTTTTGGATATGACAGAGTAAGTCTAAGTGAAGAACTTAGTTACTAGCAACCTTACAAATCACCATAATATGTGATTTGTATTTGTTAGTAGTATAGTGAAGAAGTTGTAGTCCAGAACGTTCTAGTTCTTGCAACAGTTTAGGTATTTCATACTTGTGATGTCGCCAAATAGTAATCTCTTCACCTTTAGAAATTTCAAGATTTTTATCTATCCCCATCCGACTAAAGTTTATAGTGTAATCATGACGTAGTTTGAGATTAGCAATAATACTATCTGTTTTTAAATCGTACTTTCTCACCAGTTCACAATCTTCAGATTTAATCCCAATCTTCTTTTTAACCCATCCATAGACTTCTTCTACATGATACTTGCAGCCACCTCTAACTATTCCATCCCATTTAGAGTTAGAACCTGTTTCGTTAGTGAATACTAGAAAATCATTTTTCCCCATGCTATCTCTAAAGTTTTTGAACACCTCCTCTCTATTTTGATGATTCCCAATGGTAACTCCTAAGTGTAAAAATATTTTTGCTGTGTCGTCAATTTCAAGGCTAGCTTGATTTTGGAACAAACTTTTGGGTACACAACTACTTTCGATGTCAATTGTAGAACTGATAAACTCGACTAGTGGAAACCATTTTCTAAAATTACTTTTGGATAAATGAAGCAATTCTTCACTAATATCTAAAGCAATATATTTCTTAACCTTTCCTAATTTGTTCAGTCTGCGGATAAACTTTTTAACTGGATAGGAGTTACCTGCACCAACGTCTATAATATTTACTCTTTTACCAGTTTTGATACTACTATTCAGGTATTTAAAATTATCTTTTAAAAGGTCAATCTCTACATTTGCTCTTCCATACCATTTAGGAATAACATATTTCAGGTAAAAATCATCCCAATTTTTTGCACCTCTACCTTTATACGAATACTTAAGAGGTATTTCTCGTCTGACTTCTAATGCATGAATTATCCCTAAAACTTCTTCTTCAGAAAAAAGAGAGTAGAACTCAGAACTTGGCTTTGCTGTGCGACTGATAGCAGGTGAAATATCTAAGGGGAGTTGGGAATTGCTATGAAAATTTTGAGCCATTATTCTTGTTCTTTGGTTTTCTTCGGTCTTGAAATTGATTAGCTGCAATGCTTGCTAAAAATGTATTCTCCCATGCCACTGTCTCAAAACTTGGAATTTTCATCACAAAGAACAGGGCTGTTCTCTATCTCATCATTCCCCACTCTCAAAGAAGAAATTGGTTTTTTACAATCAAAGTACGAGATAATTTTCCAAAGATACAGGGGTGAATTGCAGTGGTTCAGCAACCAGAACTCCAGGAAACTTCGTCGATAAAGTCAACCCAGCGCGTGCTAAGAAGTTTAAGCACTTACCGTTGGACTTCACTGGGAGCATTAGTCAGCCTGTTGCTGTTGACGATCGCCAACGCTGTAACCCCACAACTATTTCGGTGGGGAATTGATCAGGGTATCACGCAAAAAAACCTCCAAATTGTGCTATACAGCGCTGCCTGGATGGTAGTCGCGGCGATCGCTCGTGGTGTATTTAATTTTGGACAAAGCTATTTAGCAGAAGCAGCGTCTCAGGGTGTTGCTTATGACCTGCGAAACAAAATTTTCAGCAAGATTCAAAATCTCAGTTTCAGCTTTCATGACCAGGCGCAGACTTCCCAACTACTAACCCGCGTCACCAGCGACATTGAGCAGATTCGTACCTTTATTGGCACTAGCTTAATTCAGGTCATCGGTTCAATGGTGACATTGGTGAGTATTTCGGTGCTTTTGCTGGTGATGAACTGGCGATTAGCACTAATTACTCTCACAGCAGTGCCCATAGCTGCATGGTTAATGGCGCGATTCATCAACCAAAATAACAAGCTTTTTCGGCAAGTACAAGAGCAACTGAGCAACCTGAATGCTGTATTGCAAGAGAACTTGCTAGGAATCCGGGTAGTGAAAGCTTTTGTGCGTGAGTCAACCGAAAGGTCGCGTTATACAACTCTGAATGATGGCCTAGTCAAGGCAAACATGAACACCATTAGCGCCATCCGTGCTACCTTCCCGTTGATCTTTTTGCTGAGTAATTTGGTAACACTGGCAGTTTTCGCCTATGGGGGAGCGCAGGTGATTGGAAATCGGTTCTCCATTGGCGAACTGGTGGCGTTTAACTCCTACCTAGCATTGATTCTCCAACCGATTTTGTTAATTGGATTTGCCGCACCCGCGATCGCTCAAGCAGCTGCTTCTGCAGAACGAGTTTATGAAGTTGTGGATGCAGAGGTAGAAATTCACGATTGCCCTGGTGCTGTCCCATTTGACACCTGCGGTGGTAGAATTACCTTTGAAAATGTTTCCTTTCGCTATCCAGGAGCGACAACCGAAGCTCTTAAAGAAGTATCCTTTGAAACGAAGCCCAACGAGCTAATCGCCGTTTTAGGAATGACTGGTTCCGGAAAAAGCACAATTATGAACCTGATTCCCCGCTTTTACGATGTCACAACGGGAGCAGTTCGCATTGACGGACGAGATATAAAAAGTTTCACACTCAAAAGCCTCAGATCGCATATTGGTATTGTTTTTCAGGAAACCACCCTCTTCTCTGGCACAATCCGCGAAAATATTGCCTACGCCAAACCTGATGCCACCTTAGAGCAGGTGATTGAAGTTGCAAAAACCGCCCAAATGCACGATTTTATTAGCGGTCTACCCAATGGCTACGAGACGATTGTGGGTGAACGGGGCGTGGGCTTATCTGGTGGACAAAAACAACGAATTGCGATCGCTCGTACCTTACTAACCGATTACAGCATTCTGATTTTGGACGATAGTACCTCGGCTGTAGATGCCAAAACCGCTGCCCAAATTCAAGCCAAACTAGATGGCTTAATGCGCCAAAAAGCTTGTACAACCTTTGTAGTAGCTCAACGCATTAGCACCATCCAAAATGCCGATCGCATTTTTCTCATAGACAAAGGACGATTGGTAGCACAAGGCACTCACGAGGAATTGATGCAAAATAGCCCACTCTACGGTGTAATTTTGGAATCTCAAGTAAAGCCGAAGGAGAAAAAATGATCTCCAATTATAGCGGTTCTCGTTTGGACGCAATCCACTTTGACTTCTCTCCTAAAAAGCTACGGTGTACACACAAGTCTTTTAGAGTTGCAATGCCATTGTTTCGGATGACAATGCCATTGTTTCGACTAACAATGCGATTGTTTCAACTAACAATGCGATTGTTTCGATTAACAATGCCATTGTTTCGACTGACAATGCGATTGTTTCGACTGACAATGCCATTGTTTCGACTAACAATGCTGACTTTTCACCGGATCTAGGAAAACCTCACTCCCATTCCTTTGTAGGGAAGGGGCTGTTCTTGTTAGGTCTGTATTGCACTCAACCCAGAAGCGCCATAGCATAATTACTCTAGCTGGAAAATTCGATCGCAGCTTTCTAATAAAGACTTTTAATCTCAAATCCAAAATCTCAAATCCAAAATTTTTATGAGAGGCACTATTCCCGTTGTTGCATCTGAGGAAAACGCGAGTCAGCAACCCTCCACCCTGCGGCGCTTTTTGCAATACGTGCTGCTTTATCGCAAAGAAATTCCCATCGCCCTGACATTAGTATTTATTGGTGCCCTAACTCAGGCAGTTGGGCCATTCTTTATCGGCTGGTCGATCGACCATCTGATTGCACAAGGGAATTTGCAAGGACTGTTGCTGTTATTAGGGCTACTAGGGCTGAACTATGGACTTGGCGTCTTAGCAATTCGGGGGCAAATTCTTCGAGTCGGCTGGATTATGCAGCGATTGCTGGCTCAACTGAGGCAAGATATTTTCATTAAAATCCAAAGTCTACCACTCAGCTTTTTCGATCGCAGCGAAGCAGGCGATTTAATGAGCCGATTGCTGAATGATGTCAACACCGTGAATCAAGCATTTGGACTGACGATCGCCCAAATGCTGGGCAACACTTTCAGTTTGGTTGGCATTGTGATTGCAATGCTCTCAATCAACCTGCAACTTGGTTTGTTGAGCAATCTAGTTGTGCCACTGATGATTTTTACTACAAGCTTATTTGCACGTTGGGCAAGAACCAGATTTCGCGTCACCCGACAAACCATTGGGGAACTTTCCGCCAAGTTAGAAGAAGATATTGGCAGCGTGCGAGAAGCGCAAGCATTTAATCGTGTACAGATGAATATCGAAGAATTCGACATTCTTAACGCCGCCAATAGAGATGCCAACGTTGACGCTGTGGCAATTACTTCAGCCTTTTTGCCCTCTATCGATTTTCTCAACACACTAGCAACCGCAGGTGTACTAGCCTATGGCGGTTATCTAGCGGTAACAGGAGCTGCAACAGTGGGTGTGGTGACATCCTTTTTACTTTACGTCCAGCAATTCTTCCGCCCTATCCAAATTCTCAGCCAGTTTTACACCCAAGCTCAATCTGCCTTCGCCGGATTAGAGCGAATCTTTCTATTACTAGATGAACCGTCAGAACTCAAAGATGCACCCAATGCCACAGAAATGCCGCCTATTCAAGGTGAAGTAACATTCGAGAATGTCAAGTTTGGCTATAACCCAGATCAACTGGTTCTCAAAGGGGTAAATTTGCACGCCTATCCAGGACAGATGGTTGCGTTAGTCGGGCCAACCGGTTCGGGAAAAAGTACAATTATTAATTTGATTTTGCGCTTCTATGATGTATCTGGCGGTGCAGTGAAAATTGATGATATTGATGTGCGTAGCGTGACTCAAGCAAGTCTGCGCCGTCAAATAGGCATCGTCCTGCAAGATAATATTTTGTTTACCGGCACCGTCGCCGAAAATATAGCTTTTGGCGCTCCTTACGCCACTCAAGCTGATATCGAAGTGGCTGCACAACTGGCAAATGTGCATGAGTTCATTACCTCACTACCACAGGGTTATACAACTCAATTAGGTGAACGGGGAGCGCCCCTGAGCCAAGGACAGCGACAACTAATTAGTATTGCTCGGGCGGTATTAATTAATCCCCAAATTCTGATTCTTGATGAAGCCACCAGCAGTATTGATACCCGCACAGAAGCGCTAGTGCAAAGTGCGATCGCCCGTTTGCTCCAAGGTCGTACCAGTTTCGTAATTGCCCACCGCCTCAGTACAGTTACTCAGGCAGATCAGGTTTTAGTAATTCAGCAGGGACAAATTGTCGAACAGGGCACTCACGCCGAACTCGTCAATCAGCAGGGTGTTTATGCCAACCTTTATGCTCTGCAACTGGGTGCAGCAGACACAACGGTTCTCCAAAACAAAAAGTAAAATATATATAGCTCGAATTTATCAATTGCCAGCAAAAAAATGAAGCTACCTAACCTCGATTCACAAACCATCGATCGCATCATTGAAATGGCATGGGAAGATAGAACATCTTTTGATGCTATTGAAGCTCAGTTTGGGCTACTGGAGAAACAGGTAATCGCCCTAATGAGGCGCGAAATGAAAGAATCTAGTTTCAAGATGTGGCGAGAGCGAGTCACCAAACGCAATACAAAGCATTTATCTCAGCGAGAATTTATTGCAGGTCGTTTTAAATCGCACAATCAAAAAACGTAAGTAATTGGGTAAGCGTAGGCGTAGCCCGTCGTAGACATCGCTCTTTTGTGATATAAATCAACAAAGGCTAAAATGCTGTAGAAAAAATAAGCCTGCGTTCGCTTGCATTAATTGAGTGCAAACTACCAAATTCACCAAGCACAATGACGAAAGTTACACTTTACATTGCAGCTAGTTTGGATGGCTACATTGCTCGCAGCGATGGCAAAATTGATTGGCTATCAATCCTTGATACAGAAGGTGAAGACTACGGTTACACTGATTTTTACGAATCTATTGATGCGATCGTCTTAGGTAGCAAGACGTATGAAGTAGGGCTGGGTTTTGATCGATGGCCTTATCCAGAAAAAAAATCCTTCGTATTCACCCAGCGTAATTTCCAATCTGACCGTGAGGACGTTGTGTTTGTTTCTGACCCAGTAAAACAGGCGTTAGCTAATATAGAGGCTCAAGGTTTTAAAAATATCTGGCTAGTTGGTGGCGCAAAATTAATCAATTCGTTTCTTCAGGACAGCTTGATTGACGAATATATCATTTCAACTATTCCAACTATCTTAGGTGGCGGTATATATCTTTTCCCACCACCTACCCCTGAAGTAAAATTGGAGCTGATTAACTCCCAACAATATCCTACTGGTTTACTTCAAGCACATTATAGGCGAAAAGTAAATGGTTAAAATAATTCGTAATCCTTAATGATCTTTTCTACGAATTACGAACTTGTACTGAGCTTGTCCTGAGCGTAGCCGAAGTATTACGAATTAGCTAAACAAGCTTCTGAACAGCGTTGCTAAAGTCTTCGTAAGGAGAAACCCCCACAATGGTTTCTGCTAAGATACCATCTTTAAAAATTAAAACCGCTGGAATACTGCGAAGACCGAATTTTTTGAAAATCGGCTTATTGTTGTCAACGTCTACCTTAACGACTTTAGCACGACCTTTATATTCTTGGGCAAGTTGATCCATTAACGGACTAACTAAACGACAGGGGCCACACCAAGTAGCAGTAAAATCAACAACAACAACTTTCTCTTCACTTCCGTTTAAAAGGACATCAAATTCACTTTCTTCAACGTAAACAACTATGTCAGTATCAGTAGACATTTTTTAATTCCTTAGTGTCAAACTAAAATTTCAGCAAAAAGCTAACTATACAAACTATACTCCCTTCCGAGTGTCAGATTCATTAGTTACCTAAATTCATTGGGAAACTCCCGCACCTGATTTTTGCTTGCTAGGGTATATTTAACAACTTATAATCTTTATAGGTAGGTTGCGATCGCACCCTAGCAACCAACCTAATCCAAAAACCCATACCTTCAAGGCGTAGAACCGTCAATAGTCTTCCTGCCGATCAAACAGTTCTAACAACCCAATTGTGCCTACAAAAAAAGTATAAGTAGCATATTTTATTGGCATCTTTTGTCTTGAAGGTGCATAAAAAGCTGCTATAATGCTCTCAATAAAATGGCTCATCATAGCAAAACGCTCAATCCAAAAAACTAGATTAAGGCTGGCTGGTACATTAATATTATTTATTAGTGCATAAATATTCCACGATTCCAATCCAATTGCGCTGGTTATAAGCACTGTAGATATAATTTTTACAAAGGTGTAAATGTTTTTCTTTATCAACTTTAAGTTCATACTGTTCACGAAAAAATTTTTTAACATATCTACAAGACTCGGTGAACAACAGACAAGTTAATGCGTTTACTAAAAATCCGCCCTAAATCAATCAATCTTATATAACGTTTCCTAATCATATCGGGTACATGATAGTCTCTTCCTTGCTTGCAGGGGTTAAGGGTAGGGTTTTTGTAGCTCACTCAGAATAGCTATATTTAAAAAATGAGAAAAGTGTGGAATAATACATAGGTGGTAAACTTAATTGCTCTCCATAGATTGATAATAAATGTAAAGCTATGATTGCTCAACATTACAATTCAATTCATGTTGAAAATAACTTGCTGAAACAAATCAAAATTAAAGAAAATCAGCTAAAAATTGCACAAGAGTCTGATATGCCTCATGTAGCAAAAGAATTACAGAGTCAATTACTAAAGCTACAGTCTCAATTATCGGAGCCGCAAGAGCAAGACGTTGAAATTCAGGCATTGATGAGTTTGCTAGACGAATAAGATTGTAAAATTATGTTGCAAAATTTATTTAAAATACAAAACCTCTGTTATATAAAAGCAAAACATAGTAATTCTGATACGTGGAGATGTAGTTTATGTGCTACATCTGAAGAATTAACAGCACAAGAAGGAACCATAGAAGGGTGATGATTTTTACTTAGATAAGAGGTTGGGGTTTTTGTTGAGTATGTGGCCTTTTGCTTTGCGGTACTGAACAATCTTAAGAACAGGTTTAATTGGGCGCTGTTGCCTTTGATTAAGAATTTGAATTTCTCTCTCAATTGAATTTTTTCCTCGTCTAAAAAATTCTTGAGAATTATATGGAACCAAGTCACGGGATAAATGTTGAGCTTGTCTTGGAGTCAAACTAGGAAATGCTTGTTGAGCATTGGCAGAAGTCTGTACAACCAGTAAAAAAGCTGTTGAAACTACCAATGGTTTTATTTTTATAGATTTGGTGAATATTAGGTTTAACATAGTCGATACATCGGTTGCGTGAATACAGTTTCCAACCATATTAGTGTTGGTCTGATTATAAATAAAGTATACTTATTCCCTTGCTAATTACCTCCTACAAATGGATGAATTAATCAGCTAAACTATTAGTACAGTATAGCGGAAATAAAGTTCCCATCTAAATTAACCAGATAAGTTGCTCAAGCAAGTTTCTAAAGGTAGGTAAACTTCCGTCACTTTAAATTTCTATAGATGTTGAAAGCAAGAGAATTGCGCTAGATACAAAAAGTGTGCTATTCAGCATCTAATCGTATTTTCGCCTTTTGAAACACCTGCTCAACAGTAAATTGCAGTCCTTCAAACAAAGAATCTGTGAGTAATTCTTCTCCCATATAAGTTTGTGGTGCTGCATCTGGATAAAAAACAGTAATGCTTCTGGCTTTACTATCTACCACCCATACCCGCAATACCTTAGCATCCAAATAGTCTTTGGCTTTAGCCGCCATTTGTCCAAAGGTTTGTCCCGGCGAAATAATCTCAATCACCAAATCAGGAGGAACAGGACAAGCTTCGTTTTCATCCCAGTTGGCGGGTAAACGCTCGTAAGAAATATATAAAATATCTGGAATTGGCATCCAATCTCGTCCCCGACGAGTTAAGGCAACAGCCCATTCCGGGCAAACTTCTCCTTTACCCTCACACGATTGCTCAATAAAATTGAGAATAACCCGAGTAAGTTTCGCGTGAAAAAATTTTGGTGACATTTTAGGAATTGCTTGACCATCAACAAGTTCATAGGTGATATCTCCCTCGCCTGGTGGGAGATTCAAGAACTCTTGCAAAGTTAATTGATTTTTGGCTTGGAGTATCATGGCTCATTAATTCGTAATTGAAGAACAGAGCAACTAACTTTTATTCTGACTCCTGAATTCTGACTCCTGAATTCTTTTTCAAATTATTCACATTCTTCGCAACACTTGCCGAATAATATCCGATGGCACTTCATCGGTAACTGTTACTACACCAATCTCTGTTGGTAAAACAAACCGCACTTTCCCGGCTTGGACTTTCTTATCTAACTGCAACGCCTCAATAATTGCTTCAATATCTACCCCATCTGGTAACTGAGTAGGTAAACCCGCTTTTTGAATTAAAGCATTTTGACGTTCTGTATCTTCCTTGTCCCACAGTCGCAAATCCACAGCAATTTGACCGGCTGCTACCATACCAATAGCCACCGCTTCACCATGATTTACTAGACGATAACCAGTCAAACTTTCCACTGTATGACCGATAGTATGTCCATAATTGAGAATTGCGCGTAATCCGCCTTCTTTCTCATCTTTGCCAACAACATCAGCTTTAGCTTGACAAGAGCGCGTTAATATGCTGGTTATTAGGTCAGGTTTGACATAGCGGAGTTGGTCGAGGCGTTTACTTGCTTCCAACTGGGCAAACAATTCGGCATCCCAAATCACACCGTACTTAATAACTTCTGCCATACCTGCTCGAAACTCACGCATAGGTAGAGTTTTTAACACATCTGGGTCAATTAAAACCAAGCGCGGTTGATGGAATGCCCCAATTAAGTTTTTACCGTGGGGATGATTCACGCCAGTTTTGCCGCCAATTGCCGAATCTACCATCGCCAACAAAGAGGTAGGTACTTGGACAACATTAATACCGCGCAGCCAAGTTGCAGCTGCAAAGCCAGTCATATCTCCAACTACACCTCCACCCAAAGCTACCATCGTAGAAGAACGTTCTAGGCGGTTTTCCAAGGCTACATCATAGAGTTTTTGGATGGAATTGAGGGTTTTGTAGCGTTCACCAGGTGGTAGATTGCAGCTAGCAACTTCAAATCCAGCAGATGTTAGGGATGTAATTGCTCTTTCGCCAAAATGCTTAAAAATCGTCGGATTAGAAACCAGCAAAACCTTCTTGCCCAGCTGGAGACTGGCCATCTGTTGACCCAGTTGATCTAAACTCGAAGTTGCGTTAGCGTCGCTCAACGTTCGCGTAGCGTCTCGTTCGCGCAGCGTCTCCGACAGGAGAAGAGAAGTTATCACAATCTCATAAGACTGCTCTGGTAAATTTACATTAATTACAGAAGTCATTGCCCAACCCCAAACAAGCGCTCGTGGGGTGTATTGTATCGCAATCTAGGAAATGGGCATAGGGCATAGGGGATTGGGGAGTTGGTAAGAACCAGGGAAGCAGAGTAGAAGTTGCACTAACTATTTCTCCTCTACCTCATGCCCAATGCCCTATGCACTATGCCCCATGCCCAATGCCCAATACCCAATACCCAACAACTAATGATTCAATAGATTTAGGAAGTATTCTGGAGAGCAATAAATGTTTGCAATTGTATCTTATGTCGTCTTCTTGGGTTTATTCTTTGGCTTATCTGTAGGTTTGCTGTTCGGTCTGCGGACTGCCAAAATAATTTAATCGAGAGGGATATTCAACCCAAGACTATTGTGGGGCGGGCATCTTGCCTGCCCTCGATTTATCAATATCCTATAAAATCTTTACTTTTTTACTAAGTACACCTCGACAGACTTGGTAAAAGTGCTGTAGGCGTTAGTCTGTCGGCACTTACTCTCTGATGTTGACAAGAAGTTAATTGTTTTTTCCTAAAGTATTGTTACCGCATCGTGATATGATTCAGCTGACTGAATGTGCAGTCATCATATTTAACTGTACTGGTTTCAAGTCCCGTGAGCTTGTCTGACGAATCAATTGCGCCCACTCCGACAACGCAACAAGATGCTAAAACTGGTTCTGAAGACACAGAATCAGGTAACTCCATGCAAGAGTTCTATCAACTCTTCCAGCGATTGTTGGTAATCACGCTTGTCTTGACGGGGGTTATTTTTATCTCTGTGTGGATTTTTTATTCCTTAAACATTGCCCTAAATTATTTAATTGGGGCGTGTACAGGTGTGGTTTACTTAAAAATGTTGGCTAGAGATGTTGAGCAGCTTGGTAGTGAGAAAACCAGTCTGAGCAAAACTCGTTTTGCTCTATTTATGGGAGTGATGATCGTGGCAACTCAATGGCGTGAGCTACAGATTCTGCCCATTTTTTTGGGATTTCTAACTTACAAAGCCACGCTCCTCGTCTATATGGTGCAAATTGCGTTCATTCCTGATTCTTAAAAAGTCAGGCTCACAAAGATAGTAATCCCAATCCTCGCTCGTTGGGGAAAATGCTTGAAGAATGCAAATGCTTAGTGTCTTAAACGCCTTTAATTCTTTTCCCCTCGCCGAATTAGAAGTAGGTCATCATTTCTACTGGCAGTTGGGCAATCTTAAAATTCATGGGCAAGTTTTTCTCACCTCATGGTTTGTGATTAGTATTCTAGTAGTGGCTTCAATAGCTGCTACTCGCAACGCACAAAGAATTCCCAAGGGCATCCAAAATTTGATGGAATATGCCCTAGAATTTATTCGTGATTTGGCCAAAAACCAACTTGGTGAGAAAGAGTACCGCCCTTGGGTGCCATTTATTGGCACATTGTTCTTGTTTATTTTCGTATCGAACTGGTCAGGTGCGCTAATTCCCTGGAAGCTCATCAAGCTACCTTCAGGCGAATTGGCAGCTCCCACTAATGACATCAATACGACTGTTGCATTGGCATTGCTGACCTCATTAGCGTACTTTTACGCAGGTTTTAGCAAACGGGGTTTAGGCTACTTTAAGAAATATATAGAGCCAACACCTATTTTATTGCCGATCGCAATTCTAGAAGATTTCACCAAGCCCCTCTCCCTAAGCTTCCGTCTATTTGGTAATATTTTGGCGGATGAATTGGTAGTAGCGGTGCTGGTGCTGCTAGTTCCTCTATTTGTACCTCTGCCTGTAATGGCCTTGGGTTTATTTACTAGTGCCATTCAAGCCCTGGTTTTTGCCACCCTAGCCGGAGCATATATTCATGAGGCAATGGAGGGGCATGGTGGAGAAGAACATGAGGAGCATTAAACTTCTCAGTTGATAGCACAGTTCCCAGAGCATGTTCGCTCAAAACATCGCAAAGCGCGATTTAAAGAACCCGGTGCAGCGTGAAAACCACGTTTCTAATCGTTAACGTAATGTCTGTTAGTTTTGTAATCAAAGCAAGGAAAATCAACATGGATCCATTAGTGCAGGCTGCTTCAGTTCTCGCTGCTGCTTTAGCGATTGGTTTAGCTGCAATTGGCCCTGGTATCGGTCAAGGAAATGCTGCTGGACAAGCAGTAGAAGGTATTGCTCGTCAACCTGAAGCAGAAGGAAAAATTCGCGGTACTCTGCTATTAACCCTGGCTTTCATGGAATCCTTAACTATCTATGGTCTAGTGATTGCCCTGGTATTGCTGTTTGCTAATCCCTTCGGCTAATACCTTAAAGTTTTTGTGAGTGTGGAGACGTGAACCATCACGCCTCTACAATCGAAATGTTTTGGGTATCTTAATAGTTCTAATGTTCAGTTGACCCTTATTGGCTATGGGTCTCTAAAATATGAAAGGTTGGATGATGTTGCTAGCCACGAAAACTGCTACTCCAGCCAAAGAGGAGACAAATGTTTGATTTCGATGCTACCTTGCCCTTCATGGCATTGCAATTCCTGCTACTAGCAGCTTTGTTGAATGCAATTTTCTATAAGCCACTGACCAAGGTACTAGACGATCGCGATAATTATATCCGAACGAATACCCTGGAAGCGCGGGAGAGCTTGGCTAAAGCCGAGCGCTTGGCTACCGAATATGAGCAGCAACTCGCAGACGCTCGCAGACAATCGCAAGCGACTGTAGAAGCAGCTCAACTGGAAGCTAAAAAAATTACTGCCGAGAAAATTGCTGAGGCCCAAAAGGAAGCTCAGACTCAACGAGAACAAGCTTCTGTTGAAATAGAACAACAAAAGCAAGAAGCTTTTCGCACCTTAGAGCAACAAGTTGATGCTCTAAGCAGGCAGATTCTAGAAAAACTATTGGGGCCAACTCCAGTTAGATAAGCTAACTAGACTGGTTCTGTGAAAGCATACGCGCAATTGGCCCATAGTCCAGAGCGCAAAATTTAAGTGTCACAAAAGGCACTTTTTCCCCTTCTGGGGAAAGATACTTAATTTCCCTTCGGGGAAAAGATACTTAATTTCCCTTGGGGAAAATACAACGTATTAGCAAGCGAGCAGCGCACTTGTAAATGGGTATCATGGGGACATTCTTATTACTTGCCGCAGAAGCGAACGCTGTTCACTCTGAATTGGCAGAAGGCGCAGCAGAAGGTGGTTTCGGTCTAAACCTAGACATTTTTGAAACCAATCTGATTAATTTAGCGATTCTGATTGGCATACTATTCTACTTCGGACGTAAGGTTTTAAGCAATATCCTGAACGAGCGACAATCCAATATTGCCACTGCAATTCAGGAAGCAGAAGGGCGCTTAAAAGAGGCAAAGACTGCCCTTTCCCAAGCGCAAGAGCAGTTGAAGCAATCTCAGGCAGAGGCAGAACGCATCCGCCAATCTGCCACAGAAAACGCCCAAAAGACGAAAGAAGCCTTGTTAGCGAAGGCAGTGCAAGACGTAGAACGCTTGAAACAAACAGCAGCAGCAGATTTAAACACTGAAACCGATCGAGCGATCGCTCAACTGCGGCAACGGGTAGCTACACTAGCATTGCAAAAAGTCGAATCGCAACTCAAAAGCGGGATTGCCGACGATGCTCAACAAGGTTTAATTGACCGCAGCATCGCACAACTGGGAGGCAATGTATGACAAGTCAGGTAGCGTCAGCCGAAGTAGCCCAACCTTACGCACAGGCACTTTTGTCAATAGCACAATCGAAAAACTTGACAGAAGAATTCGGGGAAGATGCGCGTACTTTCCTGGGACTGCTCAGGGCAGACAAACAGCTACACAACTTCTTCAGCAACCCGTTTATTCAGTCTGAGAACAAAAAAGCTCTCATCAAACAAATACTCGGTGAAGGCGCTAATCCCTACTTACGCAATTTTTTGCTGATACTGGTAGATAAGCGGCGCATTGCATTCTTGGAAGATATTTTTCAACAGTATCTGGCGCTGTTGCGGCAGCTGAATCAAACCGTATTAGCGGAAGTAATTTCAGCCGTTCCCCTCACAGAAGCTCAACAGCAGGCAATCATCCAAAAGGTCATCGCTATCTCCAATGCTCACCAGGTAGAACTAGAAACCAGGGTAGACAGCGAGTTAATTGGTGGTGTGATCATTAAAGTAGGTTCACAGGTAATTGACGCTAGTATCCGGGGTCAGTTGCGCCGCCTTTCATTGCGCCTAACTAATAGCTAGAAGTTAGGAGTTAGGAGTTAAGAGTTAGGAGTTAAGAGTTAAGTAAATAGTAATTTATTTTGACTTTTAACTTTTAAGCTTTGCTTTTTTAACTCATCACTCTTAACTCATCACTCCTAACTATTGAATTTTTCCGTCTCGAAAGCAAAAAAGATAGACACATGAGCATATCAATTAGACCTGACGAAATTAGCAGCATTATCCAACAACAAATCGAGCAATACGATCAAGAGGTCAAAGTTGCTAACGTTGGTACTGTTCTCCAAGTTGGTGACGGTATTGCCCGGATTTATGGTCTGGAAAAGGCTATGTCTGGTGAACTTTTGGAATTTGAAGATGGCACAATTGGCATCGCCCAGAACTTAGAAGAAGACAACGTGGGCGCGGTGCTGATGGGTGAAGGGCTGGAAATTCAAGAAGGTAGTTCTGTAACTGCTACTGGTAGAATTGCCCAGATCCCAGTAGGAGAAGCCCTAATTGGACGAGTTGTAGATGCCTTGGGGCGTCCTATCGATGGTAAAGGAGACATCAAGTCCCCAGAAAGCCGTTTGATTGAATCTCCAGCACCCGGTATCATTGCCCGTCGGTCTGTACACGAACCCATGCAAACGGGTATTACAGCTATTGACTCAATGATTCCCATTGGTCGTGGTCAGCGGGAATTGATTATTGGCGATCGCCAAACTGGAAAAACTGCGATCGCGATCGACACCATCATCAACCAAAAAGAAGAAGATGTAATTTGTGTCTACGTTGCGATCGGTCAAAAGGCTTCCACAGTTGCTAACGTGGTGCAAACATTGCAAGAAAAAGGCGCAATGGATTACACCATCGTCGTCGCCGCTAGCGCCAGTGAACCTGCAACCCTACAATACCTAGCTCCCTACACAGGCGCAACTATTGCTGAGTACTTCATGTACAAAGGCAAAGCTACCCTGGTAATTTATGATGACCTTTCCAAGCAAGCCCAAGCTTATCGCCAAATGTCCCTATTGCTGCGTCGTCCACCCGGACGCGAAGCTTACCCTGGAGATGTATTCTACATCCACTCCCGTTTGTTAGAAAGAGCCGCAAAACTGAGTGACGAATTAGGTAAAGGCAGTATGACCGCCCTACCAATTATCGAAACCCAAGCTGGTGACGTTTCAGCATACATCCCCACCAACGTAATTTCGATTACCGATGGTCAGATATTTTTGTCTTCTGACTTGTTTAACGCTGGTATCCGTCCCGCTGTAAACCCCGGTATTTCCGTATCCCGCGTAGGTTCTGCGGCTCAAACCAAGGCAATGAAAAAAGTTGCCGGTAAGATTAAATTGGAACTAGCCCAATTTGACGACCTGCAAGCCTTCGCTCAATTTGCTTCCGACTTAGATAAAGCCACTCAAGACCAGTTGGCACGGGGTCAACGGTTGCGCGAACTCCTCAAGCAGCCACAAAATTCGCCACTCTCGGTATACGAGCAAGTAGCAATTTTATATGCTGGTATTAATGGTTACTTAGATGATGTACCTGTAAATCAAGTAACTACCTTCACCGCCGGTTTACGTGAGTACTTAAAGACTGGGAAAACCCAGTATGTCCAAGGAGTACAAGCATCTAAAGCACTAGGTGACGCAGAAGAAGCTGCTTTGAAGGAAGCACTTACCGAATACAAGAAGACCTTCAAAGCGACAGCGTAATTAAAGTGAGGAGTGAAGAGTTAAGAGTTAAAAGTTAATGAAATACTCCTAGCTCTTAACTCCTAACTCCTAACTCCTAACTCCTAACTCAAGAATATGGCCAATTTAAAAGCAATACGCGATCGCATTCAGTCGGTCAAAAACACCAAAAAAATCACAGAAGCCATGCGCCTAGTTGCGGCAGCTAGAGTGCGCCGGGCGCAAGAACAAGTACTAGCAACTCGCCCCTTTGCCGATCGCTTGGCACAAGTATTGTATGGTTTGCAAAGCCGTCTGCGCTTTGAAGAAGCAAACCTACCACTACTGAAAAAACGCCAAGTTAAGTCAGTCGGGTTGTTGGTTATTTCAGGCGATCGCGGTCTATGCGGCGGCTACAATAATAACGTTATCCGTCGTGCAGAAAACCGCGCCAAAGAAATTAAGGCAGAAGGTTTAAACTATCAATTTGTACTTGTCGGACGCAAAGCTACACAGTACTTTCAACGCCGCGATCAGCCAATTGATGCTACTTACAGCGGCTTAGAGCAAATTCCCACCGCAGCGGAAGCTAATCAGATTGCTGACCAACTACTTTCCTTGTTCCTTTCGGAAGAAGTTGACCGCATCGAATTAATCTATACCAGATTCCTTTCATTAGTTAGCTCCCGTCCTGTGATCCAAACCCTACTACCTCTTGATCCACAAGGTCTAGAAGCAGCCGATGATGAAGTCTTCCGCTTGACAACCCGTGGCGGTAAATTTGAAGTCGAACGGGAGAAAGTGACTAGCCAAGTCCGCACGTTGGCTCCTGACATGATCTTCGAGCAAGATCCAGTGCAGATTCTCGATTCTCTATTGCCCCTGTATCTGAGTAACCAGTTATTGCGGGCGCTGCAAGAATCGGCGGCTAGTGAACTAGCAGCGCGGATGACAGCCATGAGTAATGCCAGTGAAAATGCTGGTGAGCTGATTAACACCCTCACGCTGTCTTACAACAAAGCCCGACAAGCTGCAATTACCCAAGAACTCCTTGAGGTTGTAGGTGGTGCTGAAGCACTAACTTAGGGTATAGCTAATTATTTATTTGTAGTGAGTTCTAATATATAGCCAATTGCTAATTATTTTAAGATTAGCGATTGGCTATTTTTAGTATTTGGGACTTTTAACTAAATACTCTGCAAGCTTTTACTTGACATCTGGAACCACAAAGGCGAATCTTTATTGATTTAGAGTTGCCTATCGAAGATTTTAAAATAGAGAACATTGTTAAACAGTGATGCCTACGGCGGGCAAAGCCTACGCCAATTAGACTGCCCTGATGGTTCAACAATCCTTTTCCAATCTACATCTTCGATAGACTGGCTTAATCAACTTAACACGACTGTGATTCGTTACGAAAAATGGAAAGACGGCAAACTTGTTGCTACAGAATTACAAAATCTTCCCCTACATTGGTTTGGGCGTGATGAATTTATTATGTATTTACGGGAAAACGGCTATAAAGACATCACCCTATGTGCCAACTATAGCGATCATCTCCAGGCAAGCTCCTACCAAGACACCCTGTGTTTCTCAGCAGTACTTGCATAAAGCAGAAATTTTTGTCTATTAACACATTTTAAGAATTGCGTATTATAATTGAAGTATGAAGCGCATGGGTCCGTCACGGTTTCGACAGGTTGGCGAACGCTGCTCTGTGATTCAGGTCGAGAGTGAGTCTCCTCTCGGAAATCAAAGGCTCAAACAAAAAGTAAATGCGAATAACATCGTTAGCTTTGCTCGTAAGGGTGCTCTAGCAGCTGCCTAAAAACCTCTTATAGGTTCGAGCGTCTTTAGTTTGACTCCGTTAAGGACTGAAGACCAAACCCCAACGGATGCTCTAGTAAGCGTTCTCTGGTTGGCTTGCTAGCTAAGATCAAATCAGAGCATCCTACGTTCGGGATAATGAACGATTCCCGCCTTGAGGATCAGAAAGGCTAAACCTGTGAATGAGCGGGGGGTTAATACCCAATTTGGACAGCAGTTCGACTCTGCTCGGATCCACTAAAAATAGTTAACAAGTCCACTTGACACTGTGATGTGTAAGTGGACTTTGTTTTATGGGAAACTCCCATCATAATTTTCTATAACGCACAGCTAACTTTAGGGCGTTGCAGAATAGAAATATGAATTAGAGCGATCGCTATGCAATGTCCTAAGTG
>NZ_JABXKL010000099.1 GCF_017114995.1 Nostoc sp. NMS9
TTTGCCACCCTTCAGATGTACGGAATTTGTTCAAAACTCAAATAGGAGTCCTATATAGAAATACCAACGTGATCGGGAGAATGCATTTTGGTTGTAGATGATAAAACTGCCATTCAGGAAATTACTAAAACATCTCTAGAAAACTATAATTACACAGCAATTACTGCTGGTGATGGCATGGAAGCATTAGCAATTTACACCCAGCATCAAGAGAAAATTAGTGCGGCGATTATTGATATAATGATGTCCAAGATGGATAGAGCAACTACCATTCGCACATTGCAAAATATAAATCCGCTGGATTATTGCTGTAAGTGGACTGGCAACAAGTGAACAAGTACCGCTCTATAAAACGGCTGAGTATACAGCCTTTTTACCTAAACCTTATACAACGCAAGAATTATTGAAAACCCTACATGCAGTTATTAGTCATTAATCTGCATGATCTAGACGATCGCAGTCATATCTACCTTTAATCTCTTGATTGAAAAAGCTGCCAATTGAGTCAGAGGAATGTAAATCTTCCCAAGTATCCTCGTCTACGCCTAAGTACTGATAAACCGCTCCACTTTGAAACTCAACTTGCAAAATCTGTTCGTTGCGATCATAGCCTACAGCCATAGCCATTGATGAGACAACTGGTAGCATGACAATTGGTTCTTCTTCAAAGGGTAATGCAGTCGTTTCGGCAATCGCCTCGTTCAGTTCTTGCAATCCTTCATAAGCTTGTATTGGTGCCGGAATTTCCAAAAACTCTAGTTCGTTACCTCGGTCGAGCAACAACTGCAAATATCCATCAGAGTGAGCGATCGCTACTAAACTGCTCAAGTCTACCTTAGATAGCTTCATTTATTTTGTACTCTCCTATTAGCGTAGTCGGGAGTGGTAAAGTTTTATGCAATATCAAGTGCTTTTATAGTACATTTATACTAAATAATCACTTAAGTGTCAAGTTTTTTCTCCCAAGCGAGAATTTTAGGTGTGTAGAGACGCTTTAGCAAAGCAGCACCCAGTGTTTTTCTCTGACATCCGGGGAAATACCCATGATATCAAGTCCGGTTAATCGCTTATCGAAACAGAATTCAGGAGTCAGGAGCCAGAATACAGGAAAGGTATTTTGAACGAAAGAGCGGATAGCGTAACAAATTTATAATCTTGTGCATCAACGAAAATACGTCGTTTCAGGCTGTTATCAATTATCCTTTGATAAACAGCGATCGCCTAAATAGTGTCGAAAAATCAAGGTTTAATGCCTGAAATCAATACTACATATTTGGGTTTTCATGTCAATGCGTAAGTCCTAATCTCCTTTGCTGACTAACCTGCAGAATGTGGGATAATCAGGAATAGTCCGTAACTCTTGATTTGATTGTTCAAGTTGCGATCGCAATTTTTCCGGCTCTATCTCTTCCTCACCAAGACTTCTCAAGATCACAGCCAGGGATTGCAGAGGCCCATTATGGATTGCTTCAAAAGAGTGCTTAAGAGTTAAACTGCACTGTTCGAGTAGCGCTCTTAAATCTCGGTCAAAAAAATGTCGTCAGTCCTGCACTGGTAAAAGCTAACAAGGTTGGTACTAAAGGAATCCACCAACCGAGAATCAGTCCAACATAACAAATTCCGACGATTTCGATACTAGTTATACCAAGGCTCAACAATGTTTTTGCTGGAGATTGAAGGATTAAACCCAGAATGATGCCGACTAAACCCCAAGTTAAAATCCATAAATACTCCCAAATTTCTGACCATACTTTTAACAGTGGTTGTCTGTCTAAAACATGACTAATAATTTCACTCGTGGCATGAGCATGAACTTCTACACTATAAATCTATTGGTATTGAGAAGACTCGTCAACTCCTAAACCCGTGGTATAGAGTGTATTTTTAACTGCCGAGATGGTAAATCTATCTTTAACACTAGCAGCAGTCATGCCAATAATCACGATGCGATCGCGAATCCAATGAGGATCAATTTTATTATTAAGATATCCCTTAGAGATATGGTGCGGAAAGGTTGGGGATAAGAGCGACTCCCATGAGCAAACTCTATTCCTTGCTCGTGCAAATAAAATTGTGCTAAACGCAGAGATAAGGAGTATTTAAGTTCTCCGGTATAAGTTTTACTTGCGATTAAGCTACGTCGCAGCTTTCCATCTGGGTCTACTATTGTATCTGCAAAGCCGACTCGTTCGGGAGGTAACTCAGGTGGTGGTTTAACATTAAAAGATTGCTTTGGATTTAATGCTACTTCAACTCCGATGAGATTTGGATTCTCTCTCCAGACAGGTGCAAGTTCTGCATCAGCCGAATTACTTTTATCTCTAAAAAGGTCGAGACCGATGACTCTGGGTTTGTAGCTATTTAAGATGCTCAACATTTGGGCAATTTCTTTATCGGCTCCCCTTCTCCCACACTTGGAAGAAAGGGTTGGGGGATGTAGCAAGATCCCGCAGGGTGGGCTAGTTTTACATTCGTGCAAGAAGTCTATTTCCTGCACTAACGCAGATTTCCCAATACCAGCATAATCCAGATACCAACATCATTTCGACTTGGAATTTTGGGTTGCCACTTGGTTCCCTTTGTGAAGTCGTTTCTGAATTGTTTGGTAAAGCAAGACTATGTTTCCAGGGTTGATATCTTTATGAATGATATTGCCTGCATGAATTCTGCCCAGAATATTGCAAAGAGCGATCGCAATACTTAGAACTGGGATAAGGGCATGGAACAGAACATATCTGGGCGCTTGTGCATCCATTGTTGTAGGGATATTTCCTCAAAAGCTTCTAAGAGAATCACCAGAGTGCGTTGATAATCCTGTTGGCTGTATACTTTGACATTCAATTGGCTCTATAGATAGAGAAATATCCTGAGCAAGGCTGGTATATTTAAAAGTTTTAGTAGTAACAATTTTTGAATAGGATTAAGAGATTAACCTGGTATTTTTACAAGCCTTGACAGTATGTATATGGAATTTTTTAACAGGATTCCTTTGATGCCTTTAGTATTACTCTTATTGGCTTACATTCTTCTGGGATGGTATCTTGCTGCTAATCATATTATTTGGTTAGTAGGAGCTTTTGTTGTTGCTATGGTTATAGCTGTAGTACGAAAGAGTTTTTATTGGTTAGAGCGTTTAGTTGAGTTTGGCTCGAAAACTTTAGCTGTCATCTTGTTTTTAAGTATATCAATTACTTTAGTAGCAACTTGGTCGATATTATTAAGGCTCTTTATTATTCCATTAGCCACTACACTTTTAGCTGATTTGGAAATGCGCTTTTCTGGCTGCAATAAACTAGATTCGTTTTGGGTTATAACTGTCCTTGCTGTCTTGGGTTTGCTAGTAGGTGAAGTAATAGATATTTTACTTTTTCCCAGTAGCAGATACTAAAGAATTAGGGATAAAAAACTGATATATTATTTATTAATTAACAGCACACAGATGTGCATCCAAACTTAATCGAAACTATGGAGCGATCGCTGTCTGTAGTACAGCAGGGTGTAAATAAAGCATCCATTTTAAATCAATGAAAAGTTTGTGGTATAAAAATTACGCATAGCAGTACCAGCTTTTTAATCAAACAAGGCACGATTACCCCTTATGAGTCAATCATTCTTTAGATGACTATAAATCTCACTAATTGTTTGACTGATGCAAATATCAAATAAAGGCAGCTTAAGGAGGAAATATGATAGGCTTAAAAGGAAAGAATGCTTTGATTACAGGTGCAACTTCAGGTATCGGTCAGGCGATCGCTATCAGACTCGCTAAAGAAGGGTGCAACATCGCCATCAATTACCGCTCATACCCTGAAGAGGCGGCAGACACGGAAGAGATGGCATTGCAAAAATCCTGCGGAAATATCGAAAATTGTGGTGTGAAGTCGCTGCTGGTTCAGGGAGATGTCTCCCAAGAATCAGACATTGTTGAGATGGTCAACACCGTAGTAAAGGAATTTGGCAGTTTAGATATTCTAGTTAATAATGCTGGCATTCAAACAGAAAGTCCATCCCACGAAGTTACCACAGCAGACTTTGACCGGGTAATTGCAGTCAATCTTCGGGGTGCTTATCTCTGCGCCCGTGAAACTATTAAACACCTCCTGTCTGTTAATCGTCCGGGGGTGATTATTAATATTTCCAGCATTCACGAAATTATTGGGCGATTGCTATATATCAGTTATTCCATTAGCAAAGGCGGGATGGAAAACCTAACCAAAACTTTAGCTTTGGAATATGCAAGCCTTGGTATTCGTGTCAATGCCATTGGCCCCGGAGCAACAATCACGCCAATGAATCAAGCTTGGATAGATGATCCTGAAAAAAAGGCAATCGTGGAAAGTCACATCCCAATGGGACGTGCTGGCTCCTCAGAGGAGATGGCAGCCGCAGTAGCTTTTTTAGCTTCGGATGAAGCCGCCTACATCACCGGACAAACGCTATTTGTAGATGGTGGATTGACTCTATATGCTGACTTCCGGGAATCTTGGTCAGCTTGAGGTTAGGCTGGCGTACTTTCCACATTAAGCCGATACATACCTATTAGTGGAATTAAACGCCTATGACTAGCGCGATCGATAAGAACAGTCAGATGGAAGCAGAAGCCTGGAAATTATTGGAAGAGTCTGTAATTTATTACCAAGGAAAACCCATTGGGACTCTAGCCGCCCACGATCTGGAGTCAGATGCACTCAATTATGACCAGTGCTTCCTCCGCGATTTTATCCCTTCTGCCTTGGTGTTTCTCATGCACGGCAAAGCAGAGATTGTGCGTAACTTCTTAGTAGAAACACTGAAATTACAAAGTCATGAAAAGCAAATAGACTGCTTTGAACCGGGAGCGGGATTAATGCCTGCCAGTTTCAAGGTTCATTCTAATGGGAATGAAGAATTTTTGGTCGCTGATTTTGGAGAGCAAGCGATCGCTCGTGTTCCCCCGATTGATTCTTGTATGTGGTGGATTCTCTTGCTACGAGCTTATGAAAAAGCTACAGGCGATTTGTCACTAGCGCGTCAGCCAGATTTTCAAGCCGGAATCAAACTAATTTTGGATCTTTGCTTAGTACATCGGTTTTCCATGTACCCAACAATGTTAGTTCCCGATGGCGCGTTTATGATTGACCGTCGCATGGGAGTTTACGAACATCCTTTAGAAATTCAGGTGTTATTCTACGCCTCTTTGAGGGCTGCTGGTGAATTGCTTTTACCAGATGGGGATGGCGATACTTACCTCGGCAAAGTCAATAGGCGATTGGGATCTTTGAAATATCATATCCGCAACTATTATTGGCTAGACCTGAAGCGATTGGGGGAAATCTATCGTTACAAAGATAACGAATTTGGTAAAGAAATTGTTAATAAATTCAACATCAACTCAGAATCAATTCCTAGTTGGTTGACTGAGTGGTTGCCCGAAACTGGAGGATATTTAGCGGGAAATCTGGGGCCGGGACGCATAGATTTTCGCTTTTTTGCTTTGGGAAATCTGATGGCAATCTTAACTTCTTTAGCCAGCGAAAAAGAATCTCAAAGCATTATGAATTTATTCGCCCAACGTTGGCAAGACTTGATCGGCTATATGCCTGTTAAAATTTGCTTTCCCGCTTTGGAAGGTTTAGAGTGGAGAATTGTTACAGGATGTGACTCTAAGAACAGGGCTTGGTCTTATCACAACGGCGGTAACTGGCCCGTTTTACTGTGGTTATTTACCGCTGCGGCACTGAAAGCAGATCGAACAGAACTTGCTCAAGCAGCGATCGCTATTGCCGAAAGGCGTTTATTTAGAGATAAATTCCCAGAATACTATGATGGCAACAATGGTCGTTTAATTGGCAAAGAAGCCCGAATTTATCAAACTTGGAGCATTGCCGGATTGCTAGCTGCTAAAAAGCTTGTGGAAAATCCAGAGTACTTGGAATTAATCAGTTTTGCAGAGGGTATTGAAGGCCCAGGCTGTAGCCTGTAGGTAGTGAATCAATACGGTTCGCTTAAGGTTTTTTGATGAAAATTCTAGATCACAAAGACGCGATAAATCGCCGTCAAGACGAAAGACTGATTATTATAGAGGTGGTGATTCATCACGTCTCTTGCCTTAACCAAACAGTATTGGGTAGTGAATACCTCGCAAGGTTTTACCCCAAAGATGATTTAGTGGTGTAATTATACAGGGTGTTCTGCTAACTAGTACAGTGGGCGCGTAAATCCAGCTACCATCTCAATTCAGCAGACAATAGGCAGACAAGTTGTTCTGAGCAACTGGTTAAAGGTACACAAACTTCCGGCTGTACTAGCTATACTGACATAACATTGCAAGCGGGCAAACTTTTGATAAGTATATTTTAGTAAATAGTGTATTTGTACCACAAAAATCCTGATTAAAAGGTTCCAGCGATCGCCCAGTCTGCTTCTGCATGAGAGGTTACGCCAACGAGTGACCCTGCCTCTGAATCCCCTTCTCAAATACCCGATAACTGATACACTATATTGTAAGAGGTATCTGAAGTGTCATACTTAGTAATATCATCAGATAGTCTTTGCATAATTAGCACGTTTTAACGTGTATTAACCATGAAAATTACTTCAGATTTAATTCCAGAATTTGAAAAACTATTCAGACAAAAATTACAACTAAATAATTGTAAACTTAGAAAGAAAAGACAAGAGAATAATTATGAAATTATTACTCCAGCTAAAGACATCTTTTTAATGTATTGGTCTGAGTTTCCAGAAGTTAACTTAATATATCAGGCTGTAGGGGTACGCACTCAGCAGACTAGTGTTTATGAACGAGCTATCCGCTCCCACATTAGTTCTAGTTTGAGTAGTATTCAGGAGAATCCTCACTCTGAATCACCATTATTGGTGAAATAGTTGACACTCAGATAACACAGACAATATTTACTAAGCTCTCGCCAGTTTTGTTATATAACTGACGAGAGTTGATCACCGAAAATGTGTTGATCGAGAGATAAAAATGCAATCCGAAAAAAATCAAGATCAGCTAGATTATAAAACCTTGTTAGCCAATGCAAAGCAAGCCTTAAAAGCTGAATATCAAAAATCAGCCGCTTTAGCATCCCAACTGAAAGCCATCAAAACTCAGTTAGAACAAGTTCAGGCTGAAAACAAAACTCTGAGAGAAAGTGCCTATGAAGATGTAGTTAAGCACTTTGAGGCGCGTACTCAAGCAGCAGAAGCACTGGCACTGAAAACAGAAGTACGCCAAAAATTCCTTGAAGCCAATGGTTGTAAGGATGATGAGAGCTTCGATGCTCTATGGGATAGCATTAAAAATAAGATTCAGATCCAAGACAGTGAGGTGAGAATCGTTACTCAAAATGGCACTCCTAAGTTCACCTTAACAGGTAGCATGATGACTTTGAGGGATTTTATTCAATCCCTCAAGCAAGATCCAATCTCTGGAAAATTTTTCTTGAGCTAGAGAGCCAAATTAATGAAAGCCTCTCGCTAAAAGCGAACTAACGATTGTAGTCAAAAGTTATTTATCTTCGTCTCCTGGCGTTCGCTCTGACTTTGTTGGGCATTCCACTCCAAAGCGATTCACTCCAACATTTCAGATTGCGTACAGTTATTAACATTGGCGTATATTTTAATCAGCCAATTCCAATTCTAGAGAGATTTAATTATGATACAAGATGATGAAATACTTGACATTGTAGATGAAAATGATTGCGTAATTGGGCAGAAGAAACGTTCGGAAATATATCGTCAAAGACTATGCAATTTTAGAGTTGTGAATGTTTTTGTTGTTAGCACACAAAAGTATCTTTCCCCTTTGTCTTGATGTCAGTATGGGGGGTCAACCCCTGCGGGGAATTCAAAATTCAAAATTCAAAATTGAAGACCCCACGGATAAATCCGGGGGCTTGAATTAATGTTGCTTTGCATTTTTTCTTTTCCATAAATAAATTCAGGGGCTTGTATCCTTTTTTTGTTTGGTCATGTTGAAACCGGAGAAACCTATGAAGATGCTCTACAACGTGAACTTAAAGAAGAGTTGAACTTAGAGTTAAACATACTTCATTTTCGACTTTTGGGATATTTAACACCAAATCAGTATCAAGTATCTGCTTTTATGAAGGTTTATGAAATCAAATTAAATTGTAGTCCAGAGTACAATAAAAATGATTTTATTGAAAGTTTTTGGTTATCCCCTGATGATTTAATAAAATGGTTGTATGACGGTGAGGCTGCAAAAAGTGACTTGCTCAAACTTGTGCAAATATTTTCTAAAAATTTGTCGAGTTCTTCGTTTGATATTTCAGAGATGTCTATAGTTTCATATTCATATTAATTATAAATATCACGATCCAGATGACACCACAAGACGCACGAAAATACGCACCAGCAACCGAGCGTAACCGCGAAGCAATTCTAGAAGTACTTTTACAAGTGTTGCCGGAGAGCGGCACTCTTTTAGAAATAGCAAGTGGTACTGGTGAACACGCAGTCTTTTTTGCATCCAGGCTCAAAGATTATCTGTGGCTCCCAACCGATGTAAATCCACAATCAAGAGCCAGCATTATTTCATGGACTGAACACAATGTATGTGATAACGTTTATGCACCGCTTGAGCTAGATGTAAGAGAACCAGTTTGGGTTGTGGAAAATAGTGGATTTGATTGGCTGAATACGAAGCCAATTGTCGCCATTGTCAACATCAACATGATTCACATTTCACCTTGGTCAGCCTGTATAGGGTTAATGGCAGGGGCAGGTCGTATCCTAAAAGCAGCAGGTATCCTCTATTTGTATGGCCCCTTCAAACAAGATGGAGAAAATACATCTGGGAGTAATGCAGCTTTTGACGAATATTTACGCACTGAAAACCCAGAGTGGGGTGTGCGTAACTTGGATGATGTCATAGCAGTAGCTAGGGCACAAAATCTGATCTTGCAACAGATTTACCAAATGCCAGCTAATAATCTTTCAGTAGTGTTTCGACGTTCACTCTAGCACTAAGTTTTCCATAAATTAAAAGACAGTAATTTTAGCGTCTCCTATCATTTATTGAGAGTTATAGCGCTTCTCATTTGCGTGAGGTACACCCTACACCCCTCGTATAATGCTGTACCGCATCTGAATGGGAACGGCTATATGTTAAATAAATTAGTTTTTACAGATTTGCCAAAACACCAACAATACCGTGTCCTGTGAATACTTCTAATGCTATCAGAGAGACAAAACCAATCATTGCTAAACGACCGTTAAGCATTTCTGCATAGGGAGTGAAACCAGTGCGATCGCCTTGCTTATCTATATAAACTTTTGGCTCGATCGCAAAGTTGTTCAGTTTGCCTTGGTCGTCAATTATAGCAGTGCTTGTACGCATGGATTTTTCCCTGTATTCTGTTTATGTAAACAACTGTAACAAATTTATTAATATTTGTAAAGTATTTTAATCTAATCGAGTAGTAGTCCAAGCCAGAGAAAAGATATGATGATGAATCGAGTTCAAAGCCATGTCTCAGCAACAGGCTCTGCTCCTTGTTCGTAAGCACTTTCAATCACGGTAGTTTCTCATGGGGGAAACCCCCTTCTCTACGAGACGCTCCGCGTTCGCGTAGCGTTCCGAAGGAAAGGCGCTAGCCTCTCCCTTTGGGAGAAGACCGAACTACCTCACAAATCCATACCCTAACAGCTAATGCATCGATTTCGAGTAGAGGTTATTGCCAAAACACCAAACCCGCAGCAGGTGATTTATGCCGCGATGCACCAGGACTATACCGATGGGTTCGTGTTTGATGAGCGCGACTCCTGGCCGTCGGAGCCACAAAGCGGCGAAGTTATTGTTAAGCGGCTTTTAGCAGGTGAGAGGGGACACTATGGGCCTTTAGAGCATCCCCAGATTGTTTTCAACTGTGGCTACTTTCCCCACAGTGTGATGCAGCAGGCGCGGACTCATCGTGTTTCTGTATCATTTGATGTACAATCTTTTAGGTACACAGGCAACCAATTTATTGATGTAGTAGAAGGAAAGAAAGACATAGAAGATGTTTTTTACCTACGTCCCGTTGGTTATTACACTGATAGACAAGGCAAAAAGTACCACTATTCACCAGAGCAACGAGCAGCAGATTTGGAGTGGTGTTTAGAAGCAGCTAAACGATATAAAGTTGATTTTGAGGCGGGAATGTCTGAAGAACACGCCAGAGGCAAAGTGCCTTTTGATTATCGCCAGCATTTTGTAGTTAGTTTTAATTTAAGGTCTTTCTTGCATTTTTGTGACCTGAGAAATAAGAAAGATGCTCAACTGGAAATTCAAAAGTTGTGTGAAATGATGTGGCCTCATTTTGAAGATTGGGCACCTGCAATCGCACAATGGTATGAAAAGCAGCGTCTAGGTAAAGCAAGGTTAGCACCTTAGATTAATGACGAATAGATTAATGACCGATCAGCCTCTCTATATACGAGAGTTGACATAATTTGCGGTAGGATAAAGCGACGCGACTATCGTCGGATTTATTGGATTTGATTTAAGGCGATCGCATCTATTTTTTTTGATGAACAAAGCTGCCGATGTTAGCACTAAAAAATTAATCAGCCTTGCACCAAATAATTGGGCAAAATGGGTGACAGGAATTCCCGACATTGTTACAGGCGAAATCTTAAATACAGAATTCCAATGGATTAGCCGACAAAGTGATGTTGTAATTCAGGCTGAAAGTCCCCAATACGGAAAATTTCTCATCCTCAATGAGTTACAATTGCGCTACACATCAGAAATGCCGCGTCGGATGCGTGCTTATGCTGCTCTTGCGGAAGAGAAATATAAACTACAAACCTACCCTGTACTGATTAACATTCTCAAAATCAGCAACAGCGAAATACCTACAAGCTTTGCATCCAATTTTATCGGGTTAAGAGCAATTCAAGATTACCGCGTAATCAACCTTTGGGAGGTTGATGTAAATATTGCTTTTGAGACGCCGTTACCGTCACTACTTCCCTTTGTACCAATTCTCAAAGGCGGAGAAAACGAGTCTACAATTAGGGAAGCATTGCGAATGCTGCGTGCTGATGAGCAATTAAATCAACTTGAGACAGTTCTGGCATTTTTTGCAACCTTTGTATTAGAAAGTACTTTAGTTCAGGAAATCATGAGGTGGGATATGACAGTCTTAAGAGAGTCACCTTGGTATCAAGAAATTTTGCGTGAGGGACAAGCACGAGGAGAAGCAGAAGGAGAAGCACGAGGAGAAGCACGAGGAGAAGTACGTGGAATAATCTTTAGCATCGAAACAAATTTAGAGGCGAAATTTGGCAGCGATGGTTTGGAGTTGATGTCGCAAATTTCGCAAATTTCTGACTTAGAGCAATTGAAAGAGATTTTACGCAGGATTGTTGTAGCAAATACAATTCAAGATTTACGGAATGTTTTGTAGGATAAAGCGATCGCTCCAACTCTGGCTGAGAGCTAGAATGTGATGAAGGTTTAGATTATAAAATTTTCGAGTTATTACACTTAAAATTTGGCGTTGCATAGTTGCGGGATGAATTAGGCTACTAAGGGTACAAATCCATAATGGAGGTAGTGCAGTAACAATCGAATTGATAGCTTAAGCATTTCTTCTGATTTAGAATAGCAAAGAGTTTTTCGATGAAGGCGTGCTAGATAATGTCTTAATCTGGTATTTTCTCCTTCTACTCGTGTCATGTAGGTTTTTTTGATTATCTGGTCACAATCATCGATAAAACATGGATAAACTGGGTATCCATCTGTTACGTAAAAATAACATTTCCAACATTTAATAATCTTCCATAGTTTTGCAAAGGTTTTGGCACTACGGTCTCCTAGAGTCCAAGCTAAAATGCCTGGAAGATGATTATTTACTGCCGTCCATACCCAAATTTTGTTTTTTTTTACCCACAAATGTCTCAAGTTCATCGACTTGTGCTACTTCAGGAATTTCTGAATGTTCAGGCGCATCTGGTAATTTTAGAGCGACTTCTTTCACCCAATTTATTACCGTATTATGATTGACTCCAGTCAGCCGCTCAATAGCGCGAAAACCAATACCATTTACATACATGGTTAGACATCGTTGTTTAATTTCGTCGTCGTATCCGCGTTTTGAATATGATTCTAGAAATTGGCGTTAGCGAAGCGGGGCGGAACGCACGTCGCAAGAGACACAGATGTAGTTCTGTTTACCACGACGATGCCCGTTCTTACGGATAAGGTTGGATGCACAATGTGGACAGTTCATCCCTTAATTATGCAACGCCTAAAATTTTAATGAATGTCTGCAAGAGATATTTTCCATAATTTAGTTAGATTGGCTTTGCAAAAAGATGGCTGGACAATTACACACGATCCACTGTCTATTGATTTAGCAGATGGACAATTGCAAATTGATCTGGGTGCAGAACGGTTAATTGCTGCCCAAAAACAAGACGAACGGATTGCTGTAGAAATCAAGAGTTTTGTTGCTCCTTCTGCGATTTCTGAGTTTCATACAGCTTTGGGACAATGTTTAAATTATCGAGTAGCACTAAAACTAAAAGAACCAGAGCGAGTTCTCTATTTAGCAGTTCCGCTAGCAACTTATGAAGATTTTTTCTCACGGCAGTTGCCACAACTGAGTATTCATGAATATCAATTGAAACTAGCTAGTATTTGACCCTGAAAATGAGGTAATTGTACAATGGATAAACTAGCGGAGTATAGACAAATCATCCAGCAAGTTTTGACAATTCATGCTCAGATTAAACCTGCCTATGGTGAAATCGAACGACAAACTATTTTTGATGTGCAACAGGATCATTATCAAGTTGTGAATACGGGGTGGGAAAATCGTCGTCGAGTTTATGGCTGTTTAATTCATCTAGATATTCGAGATCGTAAGATTTGGATTCAGTATGATGGGACTGAGATTGGCGTGGCTAATGAATTAATAGAATATGGTATTCCTAAGCAAGATATAGTGCTGGCTTATCAGCCTCCTTATATGCGAAAGCTGACAGAATTTGCAGTGGGATAAAGCAAGCGATCGCACTCTAATTTTTGGGTATGATTTAGAGCGATCGCACAATGGTATGAAAAGCAGCGTTTAGGTAGAGTGAGATTAGATCCCTACTGGCTACTACAATTCAAAACTTAAAGTTTTATTTTGAATTGCTTAGACTTTAGCCAGCGTAACAATTTTTAGGTGAGTCTTGTATTTGCATTGCTGCATTACGTAAGTTATAGCACAATTTTTTCTTTCTGAATTCTGTTTGATAGAGTAAAATTACCAAATGTAACAGTATAATAGATGACAGGTTTTTAAGCTCGACAACAAGATGAGTGTTATCCCGTTTATATTGGATGGTAGTAACAGAACTGTAGTGGAAACTGCGGAAGAGTATGAAAAAGCTGGTGGTCTTGAAGGAAACGTAATATTTATACAGAATCTTGATGCCAAACAAATTCGTAATACAGACTCTAGTAATGTAACTTACGATTTAAAAGTTGGCGATGAATATAGAGATCATAGAGAATCAGGTAAAACTGATTTATTAGATAATGGCAGAATATCTCTACAACCAGGAGCTACTGTAATTATTGAGACGGCCGAAGCGTTTAAATTGCCTAAATGTAGATTTGGTCATATAGTTCCAAAAGTATCTCTTTTACAAGATGGTTTATCTAATACCTCATCAAAAATAGATCCTGGATACGACGGAAAACTTTCGATCACAGTTTTCAATTTAGGCAAAAGAACCGTTAAACTTCAAAAAGGACAAGTATTTTGTACACTCTATATACTTGATGTCCAACAGGGAGCTATTCCATATAAGAAACCTTCTAAAAGAATTGCTGGAAACACTAGAAAGGGTTTATTCAGTGAACTTAGAGATTTTATTGAGACAAATCAGACGTATTTTACTATTATTCTAACTATTGCAACTATACTTTTAACACTAGTTCAAATTTTACAGCCTATTTTACATCAACAAGCAGTACAAACATCTCCTACAGAAAATAGAGATAGAACTAAGTGATTCTTTCTCACCTAGATATATTTATTGCAATTAATTTAATGTGACATTTACTATAATCCATAGCTTTTAAACAGCTTCTTAAAAAGTTTAGATTAACCATTTGAAAATTTTATAACTCAAATGTCTAATTTTGAAATTCAAACCCGAGCGATAGTTACAACATCTGGCTGATCTTGATACTTACCTTGACGTGCCTCATAGTTAACAGCACAAGTTTCTCCTTCCAAAAACATTAACTGTACTATGCCTTCGTTAGCATAAATGCGACAGTCAGCACTAGAAGCGTTGGATAACTCTAAAGTTAAGTAACCACGCCAAGCAGCCTCTGCTGGAGTTACGTTTGCAATTATTCCACAACGAGCATAAGTACTCTTGCCTATACAAATTACTGTGATGTTATTAGGTATTTCTAGCCTTTCAAGGGAAACCCCAAGTCCATAAGAGTGAGATGGAAGAATGAAGTAGCTGCCATTGACATCTGTGTGAAGCTCCGCTGGCATCAAGTTTTCAGGATTAAAATTTTTGGGATCAACCACAGTTCCTGGAATATGCCTAAAGATACGGAAATCTAATGATGATAGGCGTATGTCATAGCCAAAGCTACCAAGACCATACGAAATGACAGGTAATTCCTCACTATGACGGATTAAACTTGGCTCAAAGGGCGATATCATCCCTTTTTCAGCTTTTTTTCTAATCCAGATATCGTTTTTAATCACAGCTTCAAAAACTATTTTACACAGAATTACGATATTAGCAGAAATTGAGTATTTTGTTTAAGGTCGATAACTCCGACGGATTTCTGTAATTTGATCTGCCACATCTAAGAGAGATTTCGGCATTTCTGGCCCTGTGAGAATGATATCGACGTGGGGAGGGCGTTTTGCCAAAAACGCTAAAACTTCCGTTTCAGGAATTAAACCAAAGTTAATCGCTAAACTTAACTCATCTAACACCACGAGAGAATACTTACTCTCACACACAACTTGTTGTGTATACTGCCATAACTTTTGTAAGGCTTGATTTTCTGTATCGTCTAAATGTGGTGTATCGATACAACGAGGCAAATCACACCGAATCCAATCTAAATTTTGTCCTAATTGTATAGGTCGATCTTGTCCTTGGCGAATACCTCCTTTGAGAAACTGCACTATTAATACTGGCGTTCCTTGTCCAGCTATTCTCAGTGATTGAGCCATCACGCTCGTAAAAAAGTTGCGATGGGAGCTAGTGAAAACTTGCACTAGTCCTTCAACTGGATATGGTAGGGTTAGGGTTGAATTGATACTTTGAGTTTCTAGTTGAGCAACCATAACATTAAGTTCAAAAAAAATACAATAAGTAAAGGGTTATTACTGGCAGTGAAACTGACAAATTTGCCTGTATAATCAATCTGTTTTTCACAGGTATGGTGGATTTGGCAAATTGCATTCTTAGTCAAACACTACATTTGTATTGAAGTCAAGAGTTATTTTGATTTACAGCAGATTTCAAGCAAATGAAGTACGTAGACAAAACCCGAAAGCTTGTAAAGACGTTGCATGTAATGTCTCTGGATGTAGTTTATAAAACCGCTAACTGCTGTAAATTTTTGTCTTTTCTCTGAAATGAGTTGTAAAAATGAAAACATAAGAGTTACAGTTCCAATTATTTAAAAAAGCTAGGCAAAACGCCTAAAAATCGCTAAATGTTAGATTTGTCGGTTGTTTGGGCAAAACAGACTTAGCTAGTAGTGAATTTGACAGGATGAGGAGTAAATTGTTGTGAGATTGGTGATTCTGGGAGGTTCAGGATCGGGGAAAAGCACTCAAGCACAAAGGCTTTGCAGATACTTTGATATTCCTCTGATTTCCACAGGTGAGATTTTACGAGAAGCAATATCTAGCAATCAGCCCCTGCCGGAATTTCGATGGTTGGAAGCCGATCCCCGGACTTCTCTTTCGGTTTACGCTAGCTTGAGTGAACTAGGCTACCACGCACGACCCTACATGCAAAAAGGGGAGTTAGTTCCAGACGAAATGATCGTTGAATTGATCCGAATTCGCCTCAGACAACCAGATATTAACTGCGATTGGGTGTTAGAAGGCTATCCCCGTACTGCCTTCCAAGCTGAAGAATTAGATTTTTTATTGGATGATTTAGGGCAAAAGCTAGATTGGGCAATTTATCTCCAAGTTCCAGAAGCAGTGATGGTTAGTCGATCCTTGGGGCGATCGCTACCAGATGACCAAGCAGAAATCGTGCAGCGCCGTGTAGAATTATTCTACGATCGCACCATTCCCATCCTAGAATATTACGACCGTCGTCGCTGTTTATTGACAATCAACGGCGACCAATCACCAGAAATGGTGCAACAAAATATTTTGACTATACTTTCAGTTCCTTGAAGAGTGCTGAGTACTTAGTGCTGTTAGCGGTAGCGGGGCGTTTAGCCCGTGCTGAGTGGGAAAGTTAGGAGTTAGGAGTTAGGAGTTAGGAAGAATTCTTGCCAATCCCCAATGCCCAATCCCCAATGCCCAATCCCCAATGCCCAATCCCCAATGCCCAATAACACTAAGGTAATCTTAAGGCAGTATTGTAAAACTTGAGGCAACTCCAATGGCTTGGCAGCGTCCTGACGGTCGTCTTCCTTACGAACTACGTCCGATCAGCTTTTACCCCAATTTCACCCGCTTTGCCCCCGGTTCTGTTCTTGCAAGATGCGGTGATACGCAAGTACTTTGTACCGTTAGCGTTAATAAGGGAGTTCCAAAGTTTCTCGAAGGAACTGGTAAAGGCTGGTTAACTGCTGAGTACCGAATGCTACCATCTGCTACCCAAAAACGGCAAGAAAGGGAATTATTGAAATTATCTGGACGCACGCAAGAAATTCAACGTCTAATTGGACGTAGCTTACGCGCAGCAGTGGATTTTGAGGCACTGGGAGAACGCACGCTGACTGTGGATGCTGATGTGTTACAAGCAGATGCTGGAACTCGCACAACAGCAATTACAGGCTCGTTTGTGGCGTTGGCTCTTGCAATTTCTAAATTGTTGCAAGAGGGCGTATTGGAGCGATCGCCTTTGTGTGGACAGGTAGCAGCAGTTTCCGTAGGATTACTGAAGGGAGAGCCATTTTTGGATCTAAATTATATCGAAGATATGGCTGCAACAGTAGATTTTAATGTAGTGATGAATCAACATCTGGGAATCATTGAAGTCCAAGGAACAGCCGAAGAAGGCAGCTTTAGCCGCACTCAGTTGGATCAACTGCTAGATGTCGCCCAAAAAGGAATTCAGGAATTGTTAATTGCCCAACGTGAAGCGATCGCAGACTGGGAGGCGTTGTTTGTGATTAATTAGGTTTATTAATTTTTAATAAGAATTAATAAATGTATCCTCTGTGGCGTTAATCAACAAAGTATCAAGTAACTGGATGTAAATAAAAATAATCATGAGAGTGGTTAGTAGTTAGTACGACTCACTACTGACAACTTACGGTTAAAGGTGATAAGGAGGGTCTACATTTTTCCAGTCTACTTAATCCACGATGTTAAATGTTTCAAAAGTTAAAAAGGGAGATTGTAATAAGTTCGGTATTGTATTGCTGGAAGCCAGCAATATGATGATGAAGCCATGAACAAAACCGTTGAAGTTCTACCGGATCAGCCAGCGCTGGTTGCACGAGCGCTAGAATTAATCCTGTCTAAGTTAGAAACTGCTATTGAGCAGCGGGGGCAGTTTACCATCGCCTTATCTGGTGGCAGTACACCTAAACCGTTATACGAAGCGATTGCTACTCAAAAACTGCCTTGGGATAAAATTCATATATTCTGGGGGGATGAGCGTTACGTACCACCAGATCACCCCGATAGCAATGAACTGATGACGCGTCGTGCGTGGCTAGATCGCGTTGATATCCCAGCGGCTAACATTCACCCCGTACCAACTTTAGAAGCCAATCCAGAACTGGCTGCTGCCAAGTATGAACAACAACTCAAAGAATTTTTCAATTCTTCTGGTCTCGAGTTTCCCCCGTTGGATGTAGTATTACTAGGAATGGGTGATGATGCACATACCGCATCTTTGTTTCCCCACACAGAGGCTCTGAAAGTAGGCGATCGCCTCGTCACTGTAGGTAACAAAGACGGAAACCCCAGGATAAGTTTCACATATCCCTTCATCAACTCTGCTCGTAGCGTGATTTTTCTGGTTGCTGGGGCTAATAAACGACCAGCTTTAGCGCAAGTCTTTGCACCTGTAGCTGATGACTTTACTTACCCATCCCGCTTAATTCAGCCCCAAGGAGAACTTTGGTGGCTGCTGGATGCGGCAGCAGGTTTGGAACTTCAACATTGAACAATGGGGCATTGGGAGTGCTAAGTGCTGAGTTAGGAGTTACTATTATTTCCCCTGCTCCCCTGCTCCTCTGCACCCCTGCCCCTCTGCTCTCCTTCCCCGTGTAAGAGTGTCCAATTCATTGTTCGATTAGCAGTAATTGCTAGAATCTAAATCTACGGCCGCCCTCTGCTTGCCAGTCCTAAATATATTTATGATGATCTTGAACAAAGGCTAAATATCGATGATCGTCTGCCCTAATTGCAATCATCCCAACCCTGACGGCGCTGTCCAATGTGAAGCTTGTTATACACCATTACCTGCGACTACTAATTGTCCCAGTTGTGGGGCAACTGTGCAGGCAGATGCTGCATTCTGCGGTCAGTGTGGCTATAACCTTCACTCTGCAGGTGTTCCACACGTTCATACGGCAGTAGCTGCAACAGTAACTCCCGATATTCCCGTGGAAGTGCCAGCGTTAGTTCCACCCGATCCACTGTTAGAACTTTTACAACCAGATGCCTTGGGAATTAGCGGTTCTACTAACTCCCATCGTCCTGAATCATCTTTACCACCAACAGAGGTAGAAGTTCCCCCAGAACCAACGCCACAGGTACCTGTTACAGTAAGCAGCCCCCCAGAACCAGCGTCAACCGTTGTAGCTCAACCCGTAGTCTCTGGACAAAGTAGTATTCCAACTCCACCACCTGTGGAACCAGCACCAGCCTCTGAAGCCGAAGCACCACCGCCAGCAGCACCAACTGCAACTGCTGCCAGAACGCAATTGCAGCAGGTTACAGCACGGTTAATCCACGTTCAAAGCGATCGCTTAATTGAATTACCGCAAAATTTTTCTGTGATTCATATCGGCAAGCCTAATGACCGGATTCCTCCAGATATAGATGTTTCAGGATTTCCCAATTCCGAAATTGTCTCGCGGATTCATGCAGATATTCGCGTCGAGGGAGATGCTCATTATGTAGAGGATGTAGGAAGTTCTAATGGCACTTATATTAATAATTTGCCACTTTTACCAGGGAACCGCCATCGCTTGCGACCAGGCGATCGCATCAGCTTGGGTAAAGGAGACTTGATGACATTCCTCTTTCAGCTTGCTTAACTGATTCTCGATCGATTGTGACATCAGTCTAAGTATTTTCTGCCCATCCTCCGGCATCCATTTTGGAGGAGCAACAAATGAACTGCATCAAACAAGCGACGGATAACTATGTTGTTCTTGAAAAGGCCATAGTTGACAGCCGTCGCTTCGAGGTGCGAATTGTTGCATTGCCCAGCAACTCCATTACCTGAATAATTACACTAGGATGGATGGAAATACACTGCCAATGAGTGACCTATGAGGGAACCAAGTAAAAATTTTGAAACCTTGCTCGCTAAAGAAGCCCCGCCAGTTGTTGAACGCATGGGGCGAACCTGGCTAGTTGCAGCAGCGATCGCAACTGCTTTATTGTGGCAAGTACCAGGAGGGGATTATATCTTATACCCATTTACAATTCTGGCAACTTGGTTTCATGAAATGGGTCACGGTTTAATGGCACTGCTATTAGGGGGACAGTTTCAGAAGTTGCAGATTTTTAGCAATGGTTCTGGTGTCGCAACTTATGGCATCCGGTCGTCGTTGGGGCCAATTGTCCCGGCAATAATCGCCGCAGCCGGGCCAATGGGGCCGCCTCTTGCCGGTGCAGCTTTGATTCTGGCTTCTCGCAGTTTTACAGCAGCAACCCTCTGTTTGAAAATTTTAGGAAGTTTTTTGCTATTGTCCACCTTAATTTGGGTGCGTTCCTGGTTTGGATTGGTGGCAATTCCCTTACTAGGTTTAATAATCTTAGGTATTGCCTTAAGAGCACCTCGCTGGACGCAAGGGTTTGTGATTCAATTTTTGGGTGTACAAGCTTGTGTAAGTACGTACCATCAACTTGATTATCTATTTAGTAGTTCTGCTGGTCCCCTTGGAATTTCTGATACAGCGCAAATGCAGCGATATTTGCTTTTACCTTACTGGTTTTGGGGCGGGTTAATGGCGATCGCATCTCTGGTGATTTTAATCCAAAGTCTCCGTGTTGCTTATCGTTCTGAGTAATGAGTAAGAAGCACCATCAAAAGGCGATTGAATCTTTAGCTCAAAGAATTAGCGAACATCAAGAAAAGATTAAACTAGAATCAGAGAAGAGTTTTCCTGACGAAGGTTTAATTAAGCATTGGTAAAAAGAGATTTGTGCTTTTGACAAGGCAATCCAACAAGCACGTAAAAGATTGGGACAATAACTAAAATATGCAGATTAGCGATCGCCCTCTTGCAATAACCAATTCAACCCTCAGTACCTTGATTGCTGAATTAGGTATAGAATGCCTGAAAGTACAAGCATTCGTTAACCAGTTACAGTTAACTAGTTTAACTGCGAACCAACAAGCTGAAATTCTAGCAGAACTCCTAGCTGGTGTGGTTCATCTGCATAATCATTGTGACGAAGATTTTCAGACGCTAATTAGTGAAGAAATGGAAAAGTTGCCAGATAATGAGGATTAGAGAAGAATTCAGAAGTCAGAATAAAGAGATTTTATCAGTATAATAGCCTGGATATTGTTAAAAAAAATTCGCCGCTAATAACTCTTACCTTCGCGGTTCGATACTCTAAGCATGTCCACCCAACCCATAATTCAAAGCATATACACCGACGGTGCTTGCACCGGTAATCCTGGCCCTGGTGGTTGGGGTGTTGTCGTCTACTTCAGCGACGGCTCAATCCACGAAATGGGTGATGCATCCCCTCATACCACTAATAATAAAATGGAGATGCAAGCTGCAATCGCCGCCCTTGAATTTCTGCAAACATCTCAACAAGCCCAACCCATCACCCTTCATACGGATAGCGAATACCTGATTAACTGCGTTACCAAATGGGTGAAAGGCTGGAAAAATAAAGGCTGGAAAAAGTCAGATGGTAAACCCGTCCAAAACCAAGACCTTTTAGAAATCTTAGATGAACTCAATACCCAACAAGTAAAATGGCAACACGTCCGGGGACATTCTGGTAACATAGGTAACGAACGTTGTGATGCGATCGCTCGCACTTATGCTAGTGGCAAAACCCCTTCCCTACAACAATTATCTTCCACAGATTTTTATAAATCTTTACCTTACAAAAATGAATTAAATGTAGCAAAAGTAGCTGATTATGAAAAAAACTCTAGAATAACTAACCAAAGTCCGCAAGAAATCAGTACTTCTGCACCAGAAATAACCGTTATGGAACTATCAACTGGGCCAACTGCGGCCGTAACCGATGAAAAACCGCCAGAAATGAGGGTTTTGCAACTCCGCAGCTTGGTCGAAACTCTGCGTATAGCTGACGAAATTTCTGAAAAAGGCTACTTAATCACCAGTTCTGAGTTAGCAGACTTGATGGATGTCCACGCCAGCGCTGTCACCAGTCGTGGAGATCAATGGCGCTGGCGAAACTGGATAGTGTCACGGGTACGCCGTGAAGGAAATCAAATTCTTTGGGAATTGGAACGCGGGGATCAAGTAGGAGGGGAAGAGGAGTAGGGAGTGGGCAGAGGGGCAGAGGGGCAGGGGAGACAAGGGGACAAGGGGAATTATTGAACAAGTCTCTCCCTTGTCTCCCCCTTCTTCCTTGTCTCTTCTCCATGCTCAATGCCCAATGCCGAATGCCCCACTATATATACTTGCGTCCTCGCCACTCGCGCGGGGTGCGCAATGCAGATAAAAAGATTCGTAGCACAGCTAAGGGATCAGCCAAAGGAGAAAGCCAGAATAACCAGCTGCCTTTAGCGTTTATGCGATCGTAAGAAGGTGCGATCGCTATTAGCATTGCAAAGCGAATCACCAACAGGAATAAATTCAGTCCCAGCAGCAGGAGTGGGGGAGTGGGCAAATATGAGAGTGTGGGAGAAATCAACAAAAAAGTCAGGACAATTAAAAGGGGTAGACCTTGAACAGATGCGAGTAGCCATAAATCTCCCCACAACTGAGAGCGAGAAGTTGCATCTTTGAGATCGAGACTCCGCCCCCATTCTTTCCACGTCTCCATCGCCCCTTCATACATGCGTACCTTTAATACCTTTGCACCATCTAAAAAACCGACCTTATAACCTTGGATAGCAATATTACGTGCCAACGTGACATCATCACAAAAAGAACTCTTCGCACTGCTATAACCACCTACAGCAGCTAAAACGGAGCGACGACACAAAAAACACTGCCCATTTGCCATTACCCGTTCTGGTTGCTCTGTATTGATCCCCGCTGGGTCAAATCGGTAAAGCAAAGTCATCAACAAAGCCGGTTGTAGCCAACACTCCCCAGGATATTTGAGGATGAACTGGGGTGAAAGAGAAACCAAATCGTAGCCTTGTGCTTCGGCCGTCTTCACCAAACCAGCAACTAAACCAGGATGTGGTTGGATATCAGCATCCAGCCCCAGGAACCACTGACTAGCCTCTGAGCTATATAGAAAACCGTTATGCAACGCCCAAGGACGCCCCACCCAACCAGAGGGTAAGGGATCATCTGTCATCAGGCGAAAGCGCGGATCTTTCTGCTGTGAGGCTTTTACTAAGTCGGGGGTGCCATCACTAGATTTGCTGTCTACAACCATAATTTCCCGAACTTCATAGCTTTGCTGACTTAAACCAGCCAACAGAGGGCTGATGCGAAGTGCTTCGTTCAGTGTGGGAACAACGATGCTAACCCTACCCAAAAGCTCAGGTGTCGGTTGTTGGGGTTCTATTGGAGGATGGCGTCTTGGCCCCTTTAACAGGCGTGAAAACAGAATCGCCGTTGCTGGTACTTGGATAAGTAGCAATAAAAGAGAAATTGTACTTTCCACTATCGAAGCGTTGTCTACTGTTGTCAAAATACTTAACAATTAAAATCGCTACTATACAACATAAATGGGCATGGGGCATGGGGCATTGGGTATTGGTTTATTCCCTTCTCCCTCCCCAATTCTCAGTCCCCAGTCCCCAGTTCCCAGGCTTATTTCAAGGCAACTTCAACCTTTGCTACTGATACTTCTTTGGTTACTGGTTCAACAGTAACTTGAGCAGGTGTGGTTGAACTCCTTGACCACAGCACCACAGCCGGAATCACACCTAGCAATAAGCCGAGTAATACAGGAATGGAGAATCCAGCGGCCAAGCTGAGTCCGGCGGCGAAGGCAAAGTTAGTTAAATAAACGACTAAGGGCAGATTTAGTTGCGATCGCTCTAATTTAATCGAGGTATTTCTCCACAATAATCCTGCCACACTCATAAACAGGGCGCTAGTACCAAACCAACCTACATAGTTCTGGTAAGGTGTTCCAAAGAAAGCTCCTGGTTGTTCCCAATACCAGAAGGGCAGAGAAGATTGACTCATAGCTGGTTCAAGGGCAAAGTCCCAGCAAGTGAAGAGTAAAGCACCAACGGCTATCGCAGCAATATGGCGACCCCAACTGGGTTTTTGAGCCACTTTCAAACCAGTTCTTGCAATTAAGTAAGACGACAGCCCAACATAAAACCAAGATAAAGGAATTGTAAAAGGAACTAGCCCTCCAATCTTATAACCCAAGCCACTCAAGTAGCTATAATCACCAAATGGAAACCCTGTGCTAGTTCCCAGTAGTTCACTCCCCAAAGAGATAAACATAGCTGGTAGCATAAATGCTAGCCAAGTTCCTAAGCCCAACGTCCGGTAGGCATAAATGGAGACAGCTATTGTCCCTAAGATGATATCAACTACACCGCCGCCAGCCATACTTAACTGTATGGCAGTTTCACCTACCTGCGATAAGTTGAAAATTATTTCAGCATTAGGTACTACCAGTAGCATCCCTACCAGTCCAAAGGCTTTTGACGCGATATGACCAATGAGGCATACGCGTTCAGCAATAACAAGTTGTCTCATGATAATTCCTTAACAAGATGTGACACGCGGCTACTAGGCTGCTAACAGTTTACAAATCTTTAATTAATTTGTACCGCAATTCTCGACAAACTTGTTTGGCTTTCTTGGGAATAGCATAAAAGTCTATTGATTGAAGCTATAAAAATATAATGCTAAACTTACTAGTTTAAGCCATATATTCAAAATCTATATAATTTTATCTGTAATAACTTCTGGTTTCTTGTCTCATTGATACCCGTATCGGGAAAAACTCCTTTTATACTGGGATATCGTTAAGGGAGGACAACCATCATAAATTGAGCAAGTCCTCAAGCAAAATAAAGTCTTGAGTTACTACACTTATTTATGCGATAAAACCTTAACCCTGTACTAGAAATATAAACCCATGTCAATTTTGAAAAGAGTTCCTTGGGTGTCCCTGGCGCTAGTACTACTGAGTTACAGTACTTTGGGCTGGGTAATATCTGAAACACATGCTTCTATATTTGTGTGGGTGGCAACTGTAGTTGCTATCTTACTTTTAATTGTAACTTTGACCGCTCCTTGGCCGAAGATGACATATTACTATAGGATTTTGCTTAAATCAAATACCAGGTCTTTCGGCGTTGCCGTCTTTGCAGCTTTCTTGTTCTTTATCATGATTGCCTGGTTTCAGGTATTTCTTGATACCTTACTCATCATTTCAGCGACTATATTAGTCAGAATAGACTTTCAAAGAGCGGGTCTTAAGGAAGTCCTAGCTTTTTCAACTGCCTCTATCTTTTCATTGGGAGGTTTAGCTTTGGGTGCGCTAATCTACAAGTTCATATATTCCCAAATTCCGCTAATGTGATGAAGTATATCCAATAAAGCTAGCGATGCCTGTGCCAACGCTTCATAATCAGTATTGCTTACCCAGAACTTCCTTTTTGGTTCATATTCCCAACTTCTTAAAAAAGTTGTGAATCTTGTTTACTATTTACTTGGGTTCAAAACGCAGGCTGATCGAATAGCAGTAGAGAGAGGAAAAAATCCATAATAAAAATGGATACCCAACTAGTAACAACTGCTTTTGTTGCCGATTCTCCTACTTCCTTTGCTCCCCCTTTAGTAGTTAAACCCCAACTACAGCCAATGACAGCAACCAGCACTCCAAAAATAAATCCTTTTAGCAAAATAATAAACAAATCTGACGGTTCTAAAAAATTTCTGACTGATTCTAAAAATGTTTCGGGAATAATTTGGTAAAACTTTGATGCGGCAAAAACTCCGCCAATGATGCCTGTAACTAAAGCCAAAATCGTCATCAAAGGCACCATCAAACAACAAGCAATTACTCTAGGAAGTACTAGATAATCAATGGGATCGGTTTTGAGCATATAAAGTGCATCAATTTGCTCGGTGACTCGCATTGCACCTATTTCTGCTGCAAAAGCAGAACCTACTTGTCCCGCCATAATGCTAGCGGTCAAAATTGGAGCTAATTCTCTACAAAAAGCTAAGGCAAAAGCACCTCCCACTGTATCGACAGCCCCAAATCGCACTAATTCCCTCGCCGTTTGAATAGTAAAAATCATTCCTGCAAAACCGCTGACAAGGAGAACTGGAGAGATAGAACCTGGCCCAGCGGTAACAAGATGTTGCAAAATCTTGCGATAGTAGGTTTTCCCTTGGAGTAAATGTAGCCACACTTGACCAAAGAGCAGTATTGCTGCAAAACAGCGTGTAATCTCAGATTGCTCAAAATTTGTTTTTGGTTGCAATTTTATCGTCCTTACGACTGACTTTTTTTGCACATTTGTTGTTATATCAATTTTCCAAAATAAGACTACAGATACAAATGGTGGGAACCCAGCCAGATGTAATCTGACTTTCTCAATTAAATAGAGGCACTAAGTGCAGCTTCTTGCAGGATATTACCAATTGGTATTAGGGTATGGTACATGAACAGACGCACTAGTACCGCAAGGCGGAATTCAAAATTCAAAATTTAAAATTAAAACAGGTATACAGTGTAAGCGTTGCATTGATTTGGAATGGTGAGGCAGTCCGGTCTTCTCCCTTGGCGTTAGCCTCTCCCTTTGGGAGAAGGGGAGACGCCAAAGGCGATGGATGGGGGTTCCCCCCATGAGGAACTGCCGTTAGCGCAGCGTTAGCGAGCCTGCGAGCGTCACCCGTTAGCGCAGCGTTAGCGAGTCATCGAGCGTCAGGGGTGGTTTATTTAAGCCGTGTTGTACTAGATGTTTTCCCTCAAAGTAGAGAAAGTGTTTGGGCATGGTTCAATTTAGCTTAGTAAACTTTAGCGGAAAATAGCACATAAAGCAGAGCTTTTTTGCTGCTGCTCTCATGCTTTGTCTGCTATGGAGTTGCAATCTCTGGTCTGTGAAACTAGGAAAAGTAATTGAATCAACTCAAAGGGTTGAAAAATTTAATAATATTTCCAAATAATGTTAAACAATTTTTTATGAGCAGGATTAAATACATAATATTTCTGTTGCTATTAATACTACCTTTCTCAGTGGTACATCCGGCTTTTGCATCTGTATGCCGCAATTATGCTGTCTACGACGGTCTACGCCACCGGGTTTGCATTCTCAGTATCAGCCGAAGTGCCAAAAATTATTGGGAATACAAGGCAATTGTTAGCGTAGATGGCATAAAAAGACCTACAGAGGTTTACAATTGTCGCGAACGAGTCAAGGTTCAACAAGCTGGGACTGTTTTGCCCTTTGAGCAAAAAGGCCCTGGTGAGATGATATGCAGCTTTTTTAATTCTTCTCGGCGGTAAACACGCGCCAGATAATAAAGACGGTAAAACCTAGATAGATAAATACTGTTAGCCATTCTTGCCAGCTACCAAATGCATTGTTCATCAGCAAAAGCCGGAAAATTAATATTTATCAATCCTACACGCTGATGCTACCAGTAGGTTGCTGTATTTTAGGAGATCAAAGAAGACTAGTCAAAAATTCTTAGCTAATTTTCCGGAATAGGTAACAACGGCGTGGTAGTAAATATCAGAGCATCGATATTATACTGAACCTCTATAACTAACCTTCGGGGAATATATCCCCATTGTTTCCGCTCAAAAACCCGGTCATAAAGACCGGGTTTTTGGTATTTATACCAAGTTACAGTTGAGCAAGTCAGAGACAGAGCAATGCCTACGGCTGGCTACGCCAACGCAGCACTTCTTTAAACTGTCTGCGTATCAAATAAAACTATTGTCCAGAAACTTTTAAGAGATTTTATTGGTCTGGTTCTCCAAATTCTGTAAAAATCAACCAATGTCATCTTCTGCTCAAGGTATTCCCGGATTACCCGATTTGACGCATCCGATTGAGCTTGTTCAATTTGGAACCCAGGCGCTTAAAGCTTCACTGTTATTAGTATTTTTGGTCGTAGCTTTGGGAGTTGCGATCGCACTGATCAGTTTTTCTCTGCGTCGCAGCCAGCCGGAACAATTTATATTCATTGGCGAATGGGCTGTTCGTTATTCCCAACTGTTGCGGGGATTACAGCATTTAACTCTAGTATTAGTTCTGTTAATACCGGGATTTTTTCTCTGTTCAACTTTGAGCAATCGTTATCATCACTGGGAACAAACAAGGGTGACTCAAGTAGCTGAAAGTGTCGCAGGTGAAAAGCTCGAACAATCTGCCCCGCAAGTGCGCTACACTACCCAGGAGCCATACTCTTATACCACGCAAGCCAATGGCAAAATAGTCAAAGTCAATGATACGCGAGAGGTTAACCGCTTCTTAACGCTGGGTGGTTCGCAAATTCAAGTCAAGCTAGACCAAAGCGTAGATGTTCCAGGTCGCAGTTCAATTTATCGCGTGGAATACACTGCTGATTATAAAGTAGTTAACCAACTCAAGGATATTAATAATTTCTTTTTTGAAGCACCGCCACCTAACGGCTACACACTGCTTGCTGGCTACAAAGTAGAGCGTAACGGTACTAGGCTACAACAAACCAATCCGGGAGACTATGGTTTTCCCTTCCGGCTGCAACCAGGAGAAGAAACTACCTTTCGAGTCACCTATCAGGCTCAAGGCGGGCCTCGCTGGGTTTATAGCGCCGCAGGACAGTTGCTTTCTAATTTTCGCCTCACAGCAATTGCCAACTTTGCTCCGGCTGATTTTGCTAGTGGTGTTGTACCGAATGAGATTAAAGTTAATGGACGTAGTACTCAGTTTACTTGGAAATTTGACGATAATGTTTCAGTCAAAAATCCATTTGGAGTATTTACTAATACTGACCCCATTCGTCATACTGGCATCATTCCCCGACTTTTGTTACTAGCACCGGCAATATTTTTGTGGTGGATATTGTTGTTATATTTGTCACTGCCAATGAGTTTTAGAAATATTGCGATCGCTGCTAGTATTTTCTTTGCTTGTCTATTGACTTTGACCTATCTAGCTCGCGTTATCAATGCTCAGTTGGCTTGGACTTTAATTTCTATCATTTTACTAATTTTAACATGGGGATTGGGAGCTAGCCGCAGTGCTTCTCTGGCTGCGATCGTCGCCACTATAGCTGGAGCAGTGCTACCTATTTTTGGATTATTAGTACCGTTTAGCGGACTAACTCTTAGTTTAGCGGGTTTGCTTTCAGCGGTTTGGCTAGCAGTTCGTCACTGGTATGGCTGGTACAGTTTGCACCCAGAAGATCAAAGATTGCAGACTCAAAAAAATGCTAAAGATTAGATGATTCCGCTATGATTAGCGAAGTTTTAGCGTGGGGCATTTATGGATAACAATTTACTCGCTTTCTTTGCGGCTGCTGGGTTACTCATTCTTTATCTGATCTTCTCAGCTTTAACTGAAATGGGGACTAAATTGCCTTGGAAGAAATAAGCTGATGGGCTAAAAAGTTTACACTTCTAAACCTCATTGGGCTTGGAAAAAAAAGTAACCATCATTTAGGCTTAGTTAATATACTTATTGTTCGAGAGAGTGCCAAATGCGCGATCCAGAGAAGAACCAAATTAAAGTCGATCCGGCAACCCTCGTTTTGATTGTATCTGTCTTAATACTCTTGCCTCTGCTGGTTGTTGGTTTTTTCTCGCAGTGAACTAGTGAGGAATACTCAATAGATATTTATGAACCCTAAGAACCCCACCCCGCCAAAGCTACGCTTTGTCTCCCCTCCCCTTGCTAAGGGGAGGGGATTAAGGGGTGGGGTGCAATGACTGTGGGAATCATAACTATTATTTAAACACAATACTACATTAGTTAATGCAACGACTGACAATGCGATTGTATTGACCTGCAAAAATTAACCTTGCTCTTTCTTTAATTTTTGGGATAAGTAAAAAGAGTAAGTAAGTGTAAAGTATCAACTTTCCTTTAATTCTTAAATAATGTTAGCGCGATGCCTACGGTGGGCTACACCTACGCTCTTTTTCTCAGGTGCGTTAAGCTACTGTTAACGCACCAAATTATATCAAAACTACTTAGGTAAAACCTGCCGTAGTGCTGCTAAAAGTTGGTCAACACTTTCCTTGCGACTATTAAAGCCCATCAATCCCACGCGCCAAACTTTTCCAGCGAGTTCGCCAAGACCACCGCCAATTTCAATATTATGTTCATTGAGTAACTGCCGAGCGATCGCTTTACCATCTACTCCGGCTGGAATGCGGACAGTGGTAAGCGTTGGCAGTCTATACTCTTGCTCAACGTGCATACTCAGTCCTAAATTCTCTAAACCTTCCCAGAGATATTCTACGTTCTTTTGATGCCGCTGCCAGGAATTTGCTAATCCCTCTTCTGCAAGCAAACGTAGTGCTTCCCGCAATGCATAGTATAAATTAATCGGTGCTGTGTGGTGATAGGTGCGTTCAGCGCTCCAATACTTGCCTAGCAACAACATATCTAAATACCAGTTTGCAACTTTCGTTTGCCGCTGTTGCAATTTCTCAACAGCACGCGCACTCATAGTAAAGGGAGAAGCACCAGGCGGGCAACCTAACCCTTTTTGGCTACAACTATAGGCTAAGTCAACTCCCCAAGCATCCAAAAACAAGGGGACGCCGCCCAAACTTGTCACCGTATCCACTAATAACAAAGTGCCAAATTCACGACACAAATCAGCGACCCCTTCCAACGGTTGACGTGCGCCGGTGGAAGTTTCGGCATGAACTAGAGCTAAGATAGCTGGACGATGAGTTTTTAAGGCAGTTTGGAGTTCATCCAATTTGAAAACTTGTCCCCAAGGTTTGGTAATGGTTCGCACATCAGCGCCATAACGTCCAGCCATATCTACGAGGCGATTACCAAAGTAACCAGCTACACCAATTAAAACTACATCACCGGGTTCTACAGCATTGGCGATGGTTGCTTCCATTGCAGCTGTTCCCGTACCGCTGACTGCAATGGTAAGTGAGTTTTCTGTTTGCCATACGTAGCGTAGCAACGACTGAATTTCATCCATGAGTGCGAGAAAAGCTGGGTCAAGATGCCCAACGGGTGAAGTATTCATCGCTTGGAGAACTGTGGGATGGGCATTAGATGGCCCTGGTCCCAACAGCAGACGGGATGGGATTTCTAGCGGCGTGAGTTGCAAGCGCCCAGAGTCGTTAATTGAAATTGTTTGCGTCATAAATCTCTCTTCATTTAGACGATACTTACCGGATCATATAGGAATCCGATTTGATTCCTGAACTTACTTGTGTAGGGAGGGAACAGGAATCTGGGAATAGGGCATTGCAGAACAGTGGCATGAATTGAGGCAAGCAGGGGAAGCAGGGAGAAATTTTTGGAAGTTGCTAAATCATCCCGCAAATATGCAACGCCGGGATGTAGATGTGTACTGAGTTTTTTTTATCAAAGGTTTCAGCTACTTTCTATGCCCAAAATTTCTAAATTCCCATTAATTAAACTGGTGGATTTACCGAGGGAAAGGATTTATTTTATTCCTACATTGAAAGCAACTACCATCAATGACCTGCAAAAAGTTTCATTTTTGCTCAATATCAGGGATTTACTATTGGACAATTATGATAAAGCATAGTAGCAATAAAAACTTTACTATAAACAAAATATCTAACAGCATTAATATTAAACCAACTTTAGACTTGTATCCTACTCGCCTAGTTTTTATTGACCCACAGGTTGATGACTACCAAAGTCTGGTAATGGGTGTATTACCAGATACCTTAGTTGCAGTCTTAGATGCCAACCAAGATGGTATTGAGCAAATTAGTCAAGTGCTGGAGTCTCATCAGAGGGTCAATAGTCTGCACATTGTTTCCCACGGCGCACCTGGGTGCATCTATTTGGGCAACAGTCAACTCAACAACGAAACGCTCAATGGTTACGCAGCCCAACTTATGGGTTGGGCAAATGCTTTGAGTGAAGATGCACAACTACTGCTGTATGGTTGCAAGGTCGCTCAAACCGAGCCAGGTGTATTGTTTATACGCTGTCTGAGCGAATTGACAGGTGCAGTAGTAGCGGCCTCTGATGACTTGACAGGGAGTGCTGTATTAGGTGGTGACTGGGAACTGGAGGTTTGTACAGCGCCTATTGTTCCTCGTTTAGCGTTTGGGCAAGAAGTAATAACAGCTTACGCTTCAATTCTACCTGTAGTTCTCGATGGCAGCTTTGATAGTGATGGCAAGGTCACTACTGATATTGGTACTAATAGCACTGACACTGGTAGAAGCATTGTCATACAAGACGATGGCAAGATTCTGGTAGCGGGAGTGAGTAATAGTAACTTTGCTGTGGTACGTTACAACAGCAATGGTAGTCTCGACACCAGCTTTGATAGTGATGGCAAAGTCACTACTAACTTGGGCAGTACTGACATCGCCTACAGCATTGCCCTGCAAGACGATGGCAAGATTCTGGTGGCGGGAGTGAGTAATAGTAACTTTGCTGTGGTACGTTACAACAGCAATGGTAGTCTCGACACCAGCTTTGATAGTGATGGCAAAGTCACTACTAACTTGGGCAGTACTGACATCGCCTACAGCATTGCCCTGCAAGACGATGGCAAGATTCTGGTGGCGGGAGTGAGTAGTAGTAACTTTGCTGTGGTACGTTATGACAGCAATGGTAGTCTCGACACCAGCTTTGGTAGTGCTGGCAAGGTTATTACTGATATTGGTACTAATACCACAGACACTGCCTACAGCGTTAGCGTGCAAGCTGACGGCAAAATTATTGTGGCAGGAGTGAGTAGCAGTAACTTTGCTGTGGTACGTTACGACAGCAATGGTAGTCTCGACACCAGCTTTGGTAGTGCTGGCAAGGTCATTACTAACTTGGGCGGTACTGACACCGCCTACAGCGTTAGCGTGCAAGCTAATGGCAAAATTATTGTGGCGGGTTCGAGTAGCAATAACTTTGCTTTAGTACGTTACAACAGCAATGGTACTCTTGACACTGATTTCAACACTACTGGCATCATCACTACTGATATCGGCACAAATACTACTGATAATGCCTACGCTCTCACCCAACATAATGGTACGATAATAGTCGCGGGAGTAAGCGCCAATAACTTTGCTGTGGCACGCTACAGGGTTAACCAAAATCCAGTGATAGTGAAGGAAATCGCAGACAAAGAAACTCCACAAGACATAAATTTCAACTTCACAATCTCAGATAGCTTCCAAGATCAAGATCCTGGAGACATTCTCACCTACACTGCCACTCTCGAAAACGGTGACTCTTTACCTAGTTGGTTAAGCTTCAATGCTGCTACCAAAACCTTCAGTGGTACTCCCTTGAATGCAAATGTCGGTAGCCTGAACATTAAAGTTACTGCCACGGATACTTATCTTGCTAAAGTCAGTGATGTTTTTGTACTCACTGTTAAGAATACCAATGATCCGCCAGAGGTATTTCAGGCGATCGCAGACAAAGAAGCAACAGAAGACACGGGTTTCAATTTCACTTTCTCAGAAGATACCTTCATTGATATCGATGCTGGCGATAGCCTCACCTACACTGCCACTCTCAAAAACGGCGATCTTCTACCCAGTTGGTTAAGCTTCAATGCTGCGACCAAAACCTTGAGTGGCACTCCCTTAAATGCGGACGTGAGTAACCTCAACATTAAAGTTACTGCTAGGGATATTTTTGGGGTTGAAGTCAGTGATGATTTTGCACTCACTGTTAAGAACATTAACGATGCACCAGAGGTAGTTGAGGCGATCGCTAATTTAAAGGTAGTCATAAATACGCAGTTTAATTTCACTATCCCAGAAAATACTTTCATTGATATCGATGCTGGCGATAGCCTCACCTACACTGCTACTCTCGAAAACGGCGATCCACTTCCCAGTTGGCTAACTTTTAATTCTGCTACCCATAATTTTAGTGGTACTCCTACGGTAGAGAATTTGGGTAATCAGAATATCAAAGTCACAGTCAAGGATCTTTCTGGGGATGAAGTCAGTGATGTGTTTGTATTGACAGTTGCTAAGTTCAATAGTGCACCAATTGTAGATCGAGCGATCGCTGACCAAAAAGCTACAGCAAAAACTACCTTCAACTTCACCATTCCTGAAAACACTTTTAGCGATGTGGATCTTGAAGATACCCTAACCTATACTGCTACCTTAGACAATGGCGATCCACTACCTAGTTGGTTAAGCTTCAATGCTAATGAGCTTACCTTCAGCGGCACTCCTACGAATGATAATGTGGGTAGCTTGAACATTAAAGTCACCGCAACAGATCCGGCTTTTGCTGAAATTAGTGATGTATTTGCACTCACAATTGCTAAAGCCAACAATCCACCAATTGTAGATCGGGCGATCGCTGATCAAAAAGTTACGGCAGAAACTACCTTTAATTTCACCATCCCTGAAAACACCTTTAGGGATGTAGATATTGAAGATACCTTGATCTACACTGCTAGCTTAGACAACGGCGACCCACTACCCAGTTGGTTAAGCTTCAATCCTAATAAGCGTACTTTCAGCGGCGTTCCTACGAATAATAACTTGGGTAGCTTGAACATCAAAGTTACCGCCAAAGATTCGGTTGGGGCTGAAATTAGTGATGTATTTGCACTCACCGTTGCTCAAGTGATTACCGCTGAGACTCAATCAACCAGCCTACTCACAAGAATTACAGGTGATATCTTTACGATAAAAAATCAAGTTAACGGTGAAAAAGCCAAACTCTCAGTCAAGATTAAAAGCAATACCTCTGAAGAAGTCAATGAACTGGGTGTATTTGTCGTTGACGATGCAGAAGGTAGGATTAACGGCGTAGCCCCTGGTGGTGCAAATTACACCGAACTAGCTCTCCAACGAGCAATGGTGCTTCTTTCATCTCTTGCAAAACTACCTAATGGTTTTAATTCCACTGACCTAAGCAGGCTACTGGAATTCAACTCTCAGAGCAACCTAAGATTTTATTTAATCCGTAGCAGCACTACTCAGGCGGTGCTATCTGGACAAACTTCGTTTTCTCAGGTGCTTTTTTCCTCGGATACGAATGTGGATGATAAAGGATTCTCTCTCAACTTTCAGAATTTGGTTGTCAAGATTGCAGCAACAGAGCAAGACCCACCTCTAGGTACTGGTCTTCAAGGAAAATATGAACCTGAACTGATTGATTTACGAGATGTGACACAATTGGTGAAAGCCGAATTTGTGGTTCATAGAGAAGCAGCTTTTAATAACTTTGTCGGCTTTTATCAGATAACTGATGAGAATGGTGGCATCGATACCAATGGCGATGGTACAGCAGATGTGCTTGTTGGACAGGCTGGTTATACTCAAGCTGCTATTAGTAATCGTGTCGCTGGTATTGATTTGAGTGTGGCTAACGAAGGTACAGCAAGTTTTACAGGTACTTTTCAACCTGGTGCTATTTTTGTCCCATTTATCATTGTTAATGCCGGGACTGATGCAATTCTTGATAGCAATACTAATAACGATCCGGCAGTTTACTTCTCCTTCTTGGGCGCTAACACTGACAAAGCAGATCATATTCGCCTGTTAGGGAATAACGCTTTTGGCTTTGAGGATTTGGCAAATGGTGGCGATCGAGATTACAACGATTTGATTGTCCGAGTTAATTTGAGTATCGCCTAGTACCGCAAGGCGGAAGTTAAAAGTCACGCATTCAAAAGTCACGCATAATTATATTCCGAGCTTCTTGCGCCATTTGAAATGGTATGTTTATTTACGCCATACTGTACTAGTCTGAAGTGACTTGGTATAGGTGTAATATAGCCTGTAAGCTTTATTGAGCAATGAATACAAGCTTTTTTTCTGAAAAAGTCAAATATGAGTCATAAACAGCGATCGCATCACCGATGTTGGAGTGAATCTGTCATTTGTAAGAAGATGCGATTACGGCAAAGTATTACAGTGATTCAAACAAATGTGTGAGAGTATATTTATTCACTCACCCGGAGATATAATTATGGTTTTTGCTGGCAAACGACCAAATAATTTAGGTATTAGCAACGGTAAATTAGCATCCTGCCCTAATTCCCCTAACTGCGTTTCTAGTCAGAGTACAGATGCATCGCACCAAATTGCACCACTGACTTTTACATCTACTTCAGAAGAAGCAATTACTAATCTTAAACAGATTATTGAGTCTTTACCAAGAACCAAAATCATTACCGAAAGTCAAGATTATTTATATGCAGAATTTAAAAGTGCTTTACTGGGATTTGTGGATGATGTAGAATTCTATCTAGACCGGAATGCGAATGTTATCCATGTGCGTTCAGCTTCACGTTTAGGTCAGAGCGATTTGGGTGTTAATCGTCAACGAATAGAGACGATTAGAGCCAAGTTCAAGTAATTTGTAATTGAACTAAGGACTGGAGATTAAAGACTGGGAAAATAAGTAAGTAGTTGGGCAAAATTAATTACACGATGTCATTACAAGTGAGACATTCGCATAGCCTTTCGTAGAAAAGAGAGACAATCGCAGAGTTTTGGATTACTTCACTTGATTTGCAATGGTTGTAAATATTTTTATCCATCTACTTATGTGGATTCAGATCCAGTAGAATCTGGAATGACGATTGTGCAATGTGGTGTGGTGTTTCACCGAAAATTATGAATTACGAATTAGTTAAACTCTGCGATCGCAATATTTGTGAAACTTAATTTGTTTAAAAACTTTGACTCCCGACCCCGACTGATTGTTGCTGTCGGACTTGCGGTATTAGTTTCAGTAATCCTGCCGCGTTGGCTGCACTTACCTACTCGCATTCTCTGCGCTTGGAACTCCGGTATTGACTTTTTCTTAGCCATAACGTGGTGGAAAATGATTAAAGCTAACCCAGAAAAAATTCGCCGCTATGCTGAGAGTGAATATGAAGGACATTTGGCTATATTGATGCTGGTGATTGCTGCGGCTTGTGCCAGTGTTTTAGCCATTGGGTTTTTATTAACTGATAAAAAAGGATTGTCAACAACTCTGCTTACTCTACATGTCATACTTTCAATTATGACCATTGTTGGTTCCTGGTTACTAGTTCATACGATGTTTGCAGTGCAATATGCACACAGCTATTACAAATATATTAATCGTAATCATAGTGAAGAAATCACCGGAGGTTTAGATTTTCCTCATAATGACTATCCAGACTACTGGGAATTTTTATATTATTCTTTTGTAATTGGCATGACTAGTCAAGTTTCAGATGTGCAGACAACATCACCCGATATGAGGCGCTTGACTTTGTTACATGGCATATTATCCTTCTTTTTCAATACCACCATTTTAGCTATGAGTATTAATATCATTGCATCGCTGATTTAAATAATTTCTGTAAAAAAATATATAGACAAGATATGCTGATTCAAAAAGGCGAAATATCTATTCGTCTAATGCAAGATGAAATGTATTGTCAGCAAATAGTTTACTTTCTTAATCCTTGATATAGCCGAGACCTTGATTTTTCTTTGATATTTTTAGTCTCGGCATTTTTTGTTACTTTTTTACCGATTCTCAATCAATCGTCGCGTAGACGCATTCGCGGAGCGTCTGTCTGCGACACGCTACGCGAACGTAGAGAAGCGGCTTGTCGTAGACATCGCCTGAAGAATGCTCAGTTGAGCAAATTTATACATAGCAAGCTTTTTGCGCTTTCCTATGCGTCGAACTCACGTTAAATCAAATAAAAAAGTAAAATTGTAGGAGTTAAACACAAAGAAAATGACCGACACACCTTTCCCTAGCCGACTAGACCGTGCTGAACAAATAATTTTAGGATTAGCTGAAAGACAAGCTAATACCCAGACACAAGTAGATGAACTAAGGCAGGAAATGAGAGAGCTTACAGCGAGTGTTAACAACCTTACAGATAATGTTGACCGTGTTTTAGCTCGTAGTGCAATTTTGGATGACGTATTGCTTGAGTTACGTGATAGTCATGAACAACACCAGCATAATTTTGAAGAACATCAACGCACTACTAATGCTGCATTACAAAGCCTTGAATCAATACTTTTGCAGTTAATTAGAAACAATTCTTGAGATAGTTATCAACTATCTTTTTGAACAGCGGCAAGCTGATAAAATTGTCATAGATCCGCACGTTGACAATTCTCGTGCTATTCGCTGCTATGAGAAATCTGGTTTTGTGAAGGTAAAGCTATTGCCCGCACATGAACTGCATGAAGGAAAATACTCAGATTGTTGGCTTATGGCAATAGAGCCAAAGAAATCATCACCCCTTTAATTTACATGGTTTCAACTCGCGTGTTCCCAGTCACTAAGTAACTCATGTTGTTGTGCTATTTTATGGCATTTAGGGAATGGTACTTTAGGAGTACCAATACTCATACCAGGAAAAGACTGTTTTTTCGTCTTGGTAGGTCTATTTTCTAGGGTTGTTGAACTGAACTGTTGGGTTTTCATTGGTAAATAAATCTCTGATTAAAACCTGAGCACCAATTTATAACATCAATTTGCAAATGGCAAATTTCTGAAGAAAAATAAAAAATACATATTTAATTTCTAAAGGAAAGAAGAGAAATTGAAGAGTTGATTTACTCTGAAGGTGAAGTGTGTCCAATGAGACTAACGATCGCTGTAGCTAAATCCACTGGATCGACGGGTTTAGGTAGGTGTTTTTGAAATCCTGCTGCCATTGCTTGGTTGTAGTTAATTTCTCCAGCATAAGCAGTTAAAGCGATCGCGGGAATTTGTCCGCCTTGCTCTGGCGGTAATTTTCTCACCTCACGTAGCAACATATACCCATCCATCAAGGGCATTCCAATATCGCTTAAGAGGATATCTGGCTTTGATTGCACTAATGTTTGCAGCGCTTCATCTGCTGATTCAACTGCTGTTACCGTCGCGCCATATTGTTCCAGCGCAAAGTTAAAAAACTCTCGCACATCAGCTTGATCGTCCACAAGCAGGATTTGCACTCCAGCAAGTAATGTCTCCTCAGTATTGAGTTCTGGTTGAGAAGCCTCACTACTGCTGATTCGCAACTCAGAATTTTTAAGCAAAGGTAATTTAACTGTGAAGGTAGCCCCTTGTTCTTCTCCCAGACTCTCTGCCTGAACTGTACCACCATGAAGTTCTACAAGATGGCGCACAATTGCCAGTCCTAATCCCAATCCGCCAAATACTCTGGTTGTTTTAGCATCTGCTTGGCGGAAGTAATCAAAGACGTAGGGCAAAAATTCTGGGTTAATTCCTTTACCTGTATCAATTACCTGGATTTGAGCATCTAAACCAACTTGCTCTAGACGCACTTCTACAAGTCCTTCTGTGGGTGTGAATTTAACGGCATTGGAGAGGAGATTCCACATCACTTGTTGCAAGCGATCGCCATCGCCGAGAACTTTGCCGATATCATTACTTAACACCGTTTGAATTTGAATTGATTTGGCTTCTGCTGCTAAACGTACCGTTTCTAATGCAGATGCGATCGCTATTTTTAAATCGACTGCATGGAGATTTAACCTAACCTTACCTTGTAAAATCCGCGAAACATCAAGTAAATCTCCAATCAATTGGGTTTGTAATTTAGCATTACGCTCGATTGTTTCCAATGCTCGGATTTTAGTAGCTTCGTCAAACTTGCGGGTTCTGAGTAACTTTGCCCACCCTAAAATCGGATTCAAGGGAGTTCGGAGTTCGTGGGAAAGGACAGCGAGGAATTCATCTTTAATGCGGTTAGCTGTCTCAGCTTGTGCCCTTGCGGTCTTTTCAGCTTCGTAAAGTTGAGCGCGAGCGATCGCTTGCGCACACTGCTGTCCCAGTGTCAACATAAATCCCCGGTCTTCTTCATTAAATATTTGTCCAGTAGTAAAGCTTAATCCCAAAGCCCCAATTACTTTACCTTCTACTATTAAGGGAATGGAAGCCCAGGCATTATTCGCTATAACAGTGACAACATCTGCTAAGTCGGGATATCTAGCAATCATGGCTGCTAAATTTTCTAAAAAAATCGGCTGCCCAGTTCTGACTGTTTCTGCTATTTGGTTAGGTGCTGCGATCGGAAAACTTGTCGAAGTATTTATGAGCGTTTGCGGATAGCCAATTGCTTGCACAACTTTTAGGGTAGTATTTCCTTCAGTAAGTAAGACAACGGAACCACCAGTAGCTTCCAAGGCGGCAATGCCTTGGTTCACCACTACATCAGCCACCTGTTGGGGAGTTAAGGCTTCTGAGAAGGCAGCAGTTATTTTTTGTAAAAGTACTGTGCGATTGACAGACCGTTGAGTTTCCTGGTAAAGTCTGGCGTTGTCGATGGCTGTCGCTGCCCGCCGAGCAATATCCTCTGCTAAAGCCAAGTCTGTTTGTTGATAGTACCGACCTGACTCGGCGGTAAAAAAAGAGATTGCTCCAAATAATTGCCCGCGAGAACGAACTGGAATCACCATTAGAGAACGAATACCCAGACTTTGCAGCAATTGCCGATGTTCGTTGTCTTCAGACATCTGTAGAAGATGTGAGTCAGATAATTCGGGATAAAAGACAGATATTCCTAACCTTAGCTGCCGTAAAAGCTGTTTGGCTCTGGTTTGGGGTCGATAACGCCGTCGGATTTCGTCTAAAATATTTAGTTTTGTGGGATCGGCAATTGCGATCGCAATTTGTTTACTTGACCAATCTTCCTGGAAGACATCTACAATGCACAAATCGGCTAAAGTTGGAACTGCTAGATTTGCCACATTTTCCAAGGTGATTTCATAATCTAATGAGGCAGCTAGTAAGGTGCTGGCTTCGACTAAAAAGTTTTGTGTGGCTTCAACTCGTTTGCGATGGCTAATATCCTCAATAATCCCTAATGCATACATTGGAACTCCCTTAGCATCCCAAACTGCTGATGAGGTTAGGTTTGCCCAAACTATGGAACCATCTTTGCGGATGTAGCGCTTCTCTAGGGAATAACCACTAATTTCTTTTGCTAAAACTCGCCGAGCATTTTCCAAATCAACTTCTAAGTCGTCAGGGTGGGTAATTTCCTGAAAGTTCATTTGAATTAACTCTTCATGGCTATACCCAGTAATTTCGCATAGGGCAGGATTAATTTGCAGAAATCGTCCATCCAACCCTACTAGAGTAATACCGACAGCTGCCTGATTGAACATTGCCCGAAACCTTTCTTCGCTTTCTCGCAAAGCAACTTCTGTTTGCTTTGCTGCTGTCACATCTGCCAAAATAATTCCAATTCCTACCGTTTCACCCATTGCGTTATGAACTGGGTAATAGTTGCCCAGCCAGTAACCGTAACGTTCGGGTTGCTCCCTTGTCTCACCGCTGATTTCCATATTCAGCAGGGGTTCTCCAGTATCTAACACGCGCTGTAACTGTGGCTCTAACTCAGCCGCCATCGCTGGCAACACTTCCCTAAATTTGCGTCCTAAATGTTCTTCTATAGCTAAACCGTTAATCTGGGCGAAAACTTGATTAATGCGGATATATCGCAGTTCCCGATCCAAAAAGCATACGGCAACAGGAGCCGCTTCTAACAGCGCATCTAGAAGAGATAGCGATTCAGCATAATGGACTAAAGCTTGGTGGATGTCTCGATAAAGTTGGGCATTTTCCACCGCTAAGGCAGCACGATGAGTAATATCTGTTGCTAAAGTTAGGTCAGTGCGATCGTAGCGATGATCCGATCGGGTGTTGATAAAGGTAATACAGCCGAGTATGCGCCCTTTTGCGATTAACGGCACAATCATTACAGACTTCATCCCCAATTGCCGAACAAGTTCTAAGTGTTCCTGATTCTGAGTAGTTGCTACTAATAGCGAGTCAGATACCTCTGAGATCAATTCACTTTGCCCAGTTTGCAGTACTCTAGTAATTGCACTTGCACCTTTGTAATCTGTCACATACTCCTGAAGTTTACGCGCTAACTCCGCTTTCGATGGGTCTACATGGGCAATGGGTAGGCGGCGAATAGAACCATCTTCATTTAAAATATCGACGCTACACCAATCAGCAAGCTGGGGAACTGAAATTTTGGCGATCTGTTCTAAGGTTTGTTCATAATCTAACGAAGTAGAGAGTAAACTACTAATTTGGGCGATATAGTGTAGTTTTTCCTCAGCCTGCTTGCGCTCAGTAATATTCACACCTGCACAGGTAATACCTAAAATGCTATTGTCTGCATCCCTTAGTGGTTCAACTAGCAAATCATAAAAACAGTCTTCTCCAGAAGTTGTCAGATAAACTTCTTCACGGGTTGCAACACCAGTCTCTATTACCTTTAGCTTAATTGCCTGCAATTGCGCTGCTACTGAGGGTGAAAATAATTCATCATCAGACTTACCTAACATTTCCTCAGCAGTGTCTAGACCTTGAGGATTATGAATCCACTGATATCGCAAATCACGATCCTGTTGAAAGACCACAATATCTGAACTACTTAAAGCTAATCGAAATCGTTCTTCACTAACTCTTAGCTTTTGGAGATTTTCATCAATCCGTTTTTTAGCAGTTTTTAATGCCTCACATAAGATACTAAAGAGCAATCCTTGTAATGCAAATAACCCAATTCGCACAAAATTGGATAAGTCAAAACTAAGCTCATAAGCTGGAGGGAGAAAGAAGTAATCGCTCAGTAACGCAGACAAGGAAGTTGCTAATAGCCCTGATTTCAAACCACCATACCAAGCGCTCACCATAACAGCGCTAAAAAACAGCAGGAAAGGAGTTTCACTCATGCTTAACCAGGGGTCTAGCATCAAAATTAGCACTAATGTTAGTGCGACAATTAATACAACGATGCCATAACGCAATAACTGAGAATAATGAATATGGGGCATGAAAAGTTCTTGGAAAAACCAATACTCATTGCAGAGGCTGTAGATACCCTAAGCTAGTTTGTAAATTTTAGTAACTTATCTACAGATAGATTTTTGGTGAATTAGAAAAACCTCTTTTGCCAGAGGTTAAGTTGTTAGTTATCTGATATGCAAAGTAAAAATTTAGCTCGATCCCTCAAGATAAATGACACTGTTTTACTAATGTAAAATACTAAATACAAACATGAAGCTAATTAATTTATAACAAAAATTATAGAATAATATCTGGGTAAGAGCTTTTTCTGCTTTTTTCATTAGCTCATTTGTTGTCGGATTCACCAGAGGATAAATACATAGTTTAACTTGCTAGAAGTACTTCTGCTGTCTCATATCTTAGAGGTTTAGAGAACACATAACCTTGGCCAAATTCCAGGGTAAGCGCATCTAATTTTGTAGCTAAATTTACAGATTATTTTGCACAATTATAGATTCGTGGAAATGATTTAAGTATTAAAGACGTTTAGTAGTACCCTGAAAAGCAAAGCGTCTATCTTACTTAACGGATCAGTCTGATGACATCAGGTTTTAAATCTGCAAAACAAAGGATTAAAAGCTCAAAAAACTTGAGTATAGCTCAGGCGACTGCACTAATAGAAAAAATGGCATTAGGTGCAACCTTTTATTTCACCCTTCAAGGGTAAATTAACCCATGAGTGAACAACCCATCGATCAGCCCAATGACCCATCTTTAAAGCAACCAATTTCCATTGTATTAATTGAAGATAATCCTACTGATGCCGAGCTAACTATCCGAGCATTGCGTCGCGGTAGAATTGGCAACAATATTCAACTACTTCAAGATGGAGCCGAAGCCCTAGATTTTCTCTTTTGTCGGGGAGAGTACACCCACCGTAGCATGAGGAATCAACCCAAAGTTATTTTGCTAGATTTGAAACTGCCAAGGGTAAGTGGATTAGAAGTTTTACGGGAACTCAAGTCTGATCCACGCACACAAATGATCCAGTTGTGGTGCTGACCTCTTCTGCTGAAGACCGGGATATGATCGAGAGTTACCAGCTTGGGGTGAATAGCTACATCGTCAAACCTGTTGATTTTGAACAATTTAACCAAGCAGTCCAACAGCTTGGTTTTTATTGGATCTTGTTTAATCAATTGCCAGTTTTGTAAAAGGGATTGGAGATTGAGAACTCCGTTCATCCACCTCAGAACTCCGTTCATCCACCTCAGAACTCCGTTCATCCACCTCAGAACTCCGTTCATCCACCTCAGAACTCCGTTCATCCACCTCAGAACTCCGTTCATCCACCTCAGAACTCCGTTCATCTACCTCAGAACTCCGTTCATCCACCTTTGAACTGGATTAATCCACCTCGGAACTCGGTTCATCCACCTCAGAACTCCGTTCATTATGTCCAATGCCCTACTGTCGTCAGCTGACATCCTTTAATACTGCTACCAATTTTTGAATATGTACTACTTCATGAGTTGCCATCACAGATATTCTGATTCGACTTGTGGGCACTGTGGGGGGACGAATTGCTGGGGCAAAAATGCCAGCATCTCTTAGCTGTTTTCCCGCTTTAAGTGCATCTGTGGCATTAGGCAATTGAAAACATAATATGGGTGATTCAGAAGGCAGTAATTTCAGGTTAGGTAACTGTTGCAGCAAAGTTTTCAAGTAATGTATATTCCCCCACAATTGGGCACGATGTTGCGGTTCTTGTTGCACGATCTTGATTGCTGCTAAGGCCGCGGCTGTATCCGCAGGTGAAAGCCCAGTGGTATAAATCCAACTGGGTGCGCGGTTCCGCAAAAAGTCAATTAGAGTGCTACTTCCTGCTACGTACCCGCCTAAACTACCTAAAGCTTTACTCAAGGTGCCAACTTGAATTAACTGCTTTCCTGTACACCCAAAATGTTCGACACATCCAGCGCCAGTTTTTCCTAGTACCCCAGTGGCATGAGCTTCATCGATTAGCAGCATACAGCTAAATTCATCAGCGAGATCCAACAGTGCAGGCAACGGACATAAATCGCCATCCATGCTGAAGACGGTATCAGTAAGAATCAAACAGCGCCGATAATTTTGCCGCTGCTGGTTCAACTGAGTTTTTAATACTGCCATATCACAGTGTGGGTATTCCACAACTGCTGCACCGCTGAGAATCGCTCCATTTTTAAGACTGGAATGATTGTACTGGTCAGAGAATATTAAATCACGCTTGCCAACGAGGGCGGTAATTGCACCCAAATTCGCTAGATACCCGGAACTAAATACCAAGGCATCTTCTGTTTGTTTGGTAGATGCGATCGCCGACTCTAGCTCCCTGTGCAATTCCCGATGCCCACTGAGTAATCTCGAACCAGTACTACCAGTGCCAAATTCAGCGATCGCAGCCGTCGCCGCTGCCATTAAACGCTCATCTCCAGCCAATCCCAAATAGTCATTGCTGGCAAAATTAATTACCTCTTGCCCAGCTAAAACCACCGTTGCACCCGGACGACCATTGATCGGTTGTACTGAACGATACCAGTCTGCCCGATGAATTGTTGCTAAGGACTGTTCTAGCCAAGCATAAGGATCGGTGGGCATGGGGAGTTTGGAGTGAAGACAGGGGAGCAGGGGAGCAGGGGGGCAGGGGAGCAGGGAGCAGGGGAGCAGGGGGTAATAAGAAATAACTAATAACTAATGACTAATGACAAATGACCAATGACAAATGACCAATGACAAATGACTAATGACAAATGACCAATGACAAATGACCAATGACAAATGACAATTAAACTTGTTCGCTGCTGAGATGAGCGATCGCTTGTTTAATCCAATCTTCGACATAGGCATCTTTGGGTAGTCCGATGTCTTCGCTGACCACATGCAGAGCGTGACTGACCTCATGGGCAGTATATCCCAAGGCGAAGAGGGTCATTTGCACCTCTTCGAGAATTCCTGGTGCAGGCCCCCCTGTGGCGACGAAGAACCCGGCTGATTTGCGCCACTCGACTAATTTGCTTTTCAGTTCCAAACAGATGCGTTCGGCGATTTTTTTACCGACACCGGGAGCCTGAATCAAGATTTGTGTATTGCCAGCGATAATTGCTTGGACTAAATCTGGTAGTTCCAGAGTGTCTAAGAGTGCGATCGCTAAGGCTGCACCAATACCTGTGACAGTCAGCAAGTGGCGAAATAAATCGCGTTCGGCTGGGGAAGCAAAGCCATAAAGAAAGGGCACTTCTTCACGAATTTGCAAATGGGTAAAAATTTGCGTTACTCCTCCCGACTCTGGTAACTGGTTTGCTAGCCGTTGGGGAACTTGCAAATCATACCCCAAGCCATTCACTTCCAGAGTCAGAATCACGCGATTAGCGCCAATTGTTTGGATACCAGCGACTATACCTTTTAAATAACTAATCATTACAAGAGACCAAAATAATTTAAGCCTTCGATAATTCCACCTGCACAAAAACATGAAGCCAGGTAGTGATAGTCTGCGGGATACTCATTGTGCCATTGGAGTAACTCTTTGCGGGCATTCCCCACAATGATTCCCCGTTCGTTGCCTACAGCAAATAAAGCAATATCATTACCCGAATCACCACAGACAACTGTTTGTTCTGCTGCAAATTTCCACTTTTGGCGTAAAAACTGCATTGCCTGACCTTTATCGCTGCTATGGGGTACAATGTCAAGGTCAATACCGCTACTGTAGATTAACTTTACATTTAATTTAGATTTCTGCAACTCTGCTTCAAGTTGTGGTAGAACATTCGCAGATACTTCTTGTTCTAGGAAATAACTCACTTTGAAGGGACGCTGTTCTGAATCTGGTTGCCGAACTAACTCAGGATATTTTTTCGTAATAGATAATACAGTTTCCCGTTCCCATCCCGGAGAGAGGATTTCTGACCAATCTGAGTCTGGAGTATCAGTACCATGAAGGTAAATTTCTGTACCCACAGATAGGACGAGGGCATCCGGTTGCAAAAGATTTTTTTTAGCTTGGAGTTCTTTGTAAAGTACAGGCGATCGCCCGGTAGAATAAACGATTTTAGTACCGTATTCTTGGCGATGTCTCTCCAGCAGTTGATTTAGTTCTGGTAAAGCGCTGTCATCACCGACGGTGCGATACACGAGGGTGTCATCTAAATCGGTTACAAAAAGAAATGCTTTCATGGTTAGACCTCTTGCAAAATTTTGTTATTTTACCGCGCGAAGGGACTTTTGCAAGAGATTTGTTTGCTAAAAACAAAATATGCCAGACATTCAATTCGAGATTAAGGATAGTTAGAATTATTGTCAGTAAAAGGTCAATACCTTTGCCAATTTCCGAGGGTTCAAAGCCAGTAGAAACGGGATGGATACGACCTAAAGATGTAAGCTTGGCAAAAATCTGAGTTAATAAAAGAGGCTCAGGGATTTCTGGAAGCATTTTTAATATTTCATGGACATATCGAAAGCCACGATAGTGAGCCTTCAGGTCAATAATGCCAGAGTCAGGATTAAGGAGGCGAAAATCCGCCAGAAACTTATTTAGTTGATCGTTACTATGCACTACTACCCACGGTCAAATTACTGATTAATTGAGGGGTGTTATGTCAGGAATAACTCAAAATTGGCGGTTTTGGTATAGTTCTCTAATTTTGACGGGTATGTTTATTGTTTCTTTGCAAGGGCGTGTTTTTGCTCAATCTCAACTTACCTCGATTAGCGGGATTGACAACGATTTGATTGAAGACAATGGCTCTCCTAACTTGTTTTTTCTCAACCCGAATGAAATTATTTTTGGGCCAAGCTGCTACAGTCCAGGTTATGCTCAAAGCAAGTTTGTTATTCTCGGACGCGGCGGTTTACCATCCAATCCTAAAGATATTCTCAACCCTGATGCAATACGAATAGATTGGGTATCTCTTAAACCCAGCAACAAGAAGCGTTCCCTACTACCTGTCAGGATTAAACCAACTATTTATATTCCTAAACGTATTGTTGAGGCCACAGGAGTGACGCTAAATGCCTTTGGACAAATAGTTTTTAGTGCTAATCCAACCACTCTTACTCCTTATACTTCCAGGCAAAAGCCTATGCAGTGTTATGGTAGCTAAAGTTACTCATACTTTTGCCATGTCTTGTTTGCTGATGTTGTTTAACAGCATCACAACTACACCTGGTAAGGCGCAGTTATCTCAAAACAATTCTCCCTCGCTTGGGTTAGTTGGGCGAGTGCAGGATGTCCAGCCACCAACTAAAACACAATCAACACCACCGTCTCCAGCACCGCAACTACCCCCTCCATCCCAATTACTCCAACCAGATCAAGGGCTACCCACACTAGAGCAACCACTCCCTGAAATTCCCTACACTTTCACTGTTAAACAGTTTGAAGTCGTTGGTAGTACGGTTTTTAGCCAAAAAAAGTTGAATGAGGTACTTAAGGACTTTATCAACAAGCCGATTACTTTTGCACAATTATTAGAAGCTCGTTCCAAAATTACCGAATTGTACAATCAAAAGGGATACATTACTTCTGAAGCTTATATTCCTGAACAAACTTTCACAGATGGTGTTGTCCGAATCCAGGTAATCGAAGGCAAATTAGAGGATATCCAAGTCACTGGTACTAGGCGACTTAACCCAAATTATATTCGCAGTCGTATAGCTAATGGTGCATCCACCCCTTTGAATCAAAAACGCCTATTACAGTCTCTGCAACTATTACAGCTTAATCCTTTAATTAAAAGCTTGTCTGCTGAACTGTTTGCTGGCTCACGAACCGATACTAGTTTACTAGCCATCAAGGTAACTGAGGCAGATACATTTAATACAAAAATAGTACTGGACAATCGTCCTCCCCCTAATTCTGGTAGCTTTCGTCGCCAACTGCAAGTTAAGGAATCCAATTTACTGGGAATTGGAGATAGTATATCGTTAGCATACAGCAATACTGATGGCAGTAATGCTATAGATGCCAGTTACAGCTTACCCCTCAATCCCCACAATGGCACTCTCACCTTCCGCTATGGTAATAGACCAGCCAATTTTATTGAACGTCCTTTTAATATCCTAGATATTGAATCAACCCTCGAACGTTACGAACTCACATTCCGCCAGCCACTACTCCAAACTCCTAACCAAGAATTCGCCCTTGGAATCACTGCTTATCATAGAGAAAGTAAGGTTTCCTCTTCTTTTCTAGAAGAATATGGTATCCCCCTTTCTGACCTCTCACTAGGAGCTGATGCACAAGGACGCACCAGAGTATCTGCCCTGCGATTCTTCCAAGAATGGATTTCCCGTAATAGCCAAGAAGTAATTGCCGCTCGTTCTCAATTTAGTTTGGGAATTGATGCATTCAATGCCACAATCAATGATACCGCTCCTGATAGCCGTTTTTTCGCTTGGCGAGGCCAAGCACAATGGGTACGCCTATTAGCTCCTGATACCCTACTTTTGATTCGTGGCGATGTGCAACTAGCTTCCACAACACTTTTAGCTTCAGAAAAATTTGGTTTAGGTGGTGTAAATAGTGTTCGACGATTCCGTCAAGATTTGTTATCGACAGATAATGGCGCTCTTGCTTCTGCTGAATTACGACTACCAATTTTACATCTACCTTCCTGGAAGGGAGTTCTACAAGTGACTCCTTTTGTTGATGTTGGTAGTGCTTGGAGTAATTCATCCAATAGATATGAAAATAATATTAACACTCTAGCTGCTGTTGGTTTGGGTTTGCGGTGGTTACAAGGTAATAATTTTACTGCTGCTGTTGAGTGGGGTATTCCTTTAGTTTCTGTTGATACTTCACGTAATACATGGCAAGAAAATGGTTTGTATTTTTTTGTAGAATATAATTTATTTTAATTTCAAAAGTTAAAATTTAGGCTAAGAGGTTGTTTGAAAAGTGATTGTCTGTGATTTTAATTGCGTTTTTACCCCCCTTAGTCCCCCCTTTACAAGGGGGGAAACAAGAAAAATCCGGTTCCCTCCCCGTATGTATTGGGGAGGGTTAGGGAGGGGTAAAAAAATATTTGATACATCAATCATGACTTTTCAAACATCCTCTTACCCTTTACTCATATATTTCCACCCTGCCCTAACTGAATCAACAAATCTTTTCCCACAGCTAAACTCAGTTGCAGAAAGAGCGATCGCTAATATGCAGTCTTTATCTCTCCCATGCAGAGCATGGGAATGGCTTATTAGAGGCTCCGCCTCCAGTCAAAACATTGAGTCAGAGACTCAATGAATGCATTCCCAGGCGCAGCCTGGGAACGAGTCAAGCCTCATCAAACCAGGTTTTTAGGACTTGTGTGTACACCGTAGCTTCTTAGGATATCTGTTATATTTCAGGAAATAAATAGATTTATAAGTTCATTACAATGATTGCTGCAAATGCTTAAACGTTTCTTATACATGGAAGAGCATTTGTTGCAAAGCATTAAGCATTTGCAAGAACTAATTATACATTTGCTGCAAATGCTTAAACGTTTCTTATACATGGAAGAGCATTTGTTGCAAAGTATTAAGTGTTTGCAAGAACTAATTATACATTTGCTGCAAATACTTAAGCGTTTCTTATATATGGAAGAATATTAGCTGCAAACGCTCAATTTTTGACAACTAATGTTTAAATTTGAGCGATGTCGAAAGAGACTTAGCACCGAAAAACAATGTAGAGACTTAGTACTACGTCTCTTTCGCTTAATGCACTACGATACAATCAATTTTGTTAATTGATTCAGCGTGTGGCGGATCATCTCATCTGGGTACTGATGGTTACGTGGAAGGTGCTCCAGAATTAGTAGCAGAAGTTGCCGCCAGTAGTGCTAGCAAAGATTTGTATGATAAAAAACGTGCCTATCGTCGCAATGGCATTCAGGAATATATTGTTTGGCAGGTTTTTGAGCGGACTGTTAGTTGGTTCAGCTTGCAAAATGGTGAATACGTAGCGCTGATACCAAATGCGTCAGGCATAATTCAAAGTCAAGTGTTTCCGGGATTGTGGCTTGATGCATCAGCATTAGTTGCGGGAAATATGCAACAAGTTTTAGCAGTGTTGCAGAAAGGGCTAAGTTCAGCAGATAAGTAGTTAAAAAGGTTTAAACTGAATCATTTTGAGGGATGGTAGAATTTAGTTTCGTCTGCGCCAGTGCCACCACAGCTTGAACTAACTCTTCTGGATCGAGGGGCTTGGTAACGTGCCGTTGATAGCCACTGTTTATCACTCGTTGGTAATCATCAACTCTGGCATAAGCAGTCAAAGCGATCGCAGGAATCTTTCCCCCTTTTTCGGCGGTTAAAGCGCGGATCTGTTGGATCAGAGAATAGCCATCGACTTCGGGCATCCCAATATCACTGATTAAGACATCGGGTTGAAAGGATTCTAGGTTTGCCAATACTTCCGTCGCAGAGGCAACAGTCAGGACTTGCGCGCCGTATTCAGCAAGCAATACTGTTAATAATTCACGGGCATCGGGGTCATCATCAACTGTGAGAACTCTAATCCCTGTGAGTTCGAGTGCTGGTTGTGACAACTCATCTGTCTGCTTGATTTCCGGTTGAACATTCAGCAGTGGCAACTGGACTGTAAAGGTCGCTCCCAAGCCTTCACCAGGACTATCAGCCGCGATGGTGCCGCCGTGAGCCTCAACCAACTGCCGGACGATCGCTAACCCTAATCCTAACCCCCCATACTTGCGAGTAATTGAAACATCTTCCTGACGAAATGATTCAAAAATATACGGGAGAAAATCTGGGTTAATGCCTTTGCCAGTGTCACTGACGCTAATCTGTGCCTGATCGTCAACTCGCTCTAGTCTGATTTCTACTCGTCCTCCCTTGGGGGTAAACTTGATCGCGTTGGAAAGTAAATTCCAAACGATCTGTTGAAGGCGGTTAGAATCTCCAGAGACTTGCCCAATATTTGGCAGTACTGAATGCAACACAATTGATTTGGAAAGGGCTGCTGTATTTACTGTGTCGATCGCAGATTCAATCACAAATGCCAAATTCACAGGAGCCGCATCTATGCTGAGTTTGCCGCGCAGAATCTTGGCTACATCCAGCAAGTCATCAATCAGTTGAGTTTGCAGTTTGGCGTTGCGTTCAATGGTGGCTAAAGCTTCAGCCGTTTTAGCTTCACTAAATTTGCGGGTTTGCAGCAGTTTTGTCCAGCCGAGAATCGGGTTGAGAGGCGATCGCAATTCGTGGGAGAGAATGGCCAGAAACTCATCTTTGATCCGATTAGCGCGTTCGGCTTCTGCTCTTGCTGCTTGTTCTAGTTGCAATAGGCGATCGCGTTCGATTTCAGCTTGTTTGCGATCGGTGATGTCTCGTGAAATCAATAAAATTCGTTCCACCTGCCCAAAGGCATCCAGAATCGGGCTAACGACCACTTCCCACCATTTCGGAGTGCCTTTTACAGTTGGGCAGTATCCGTGAAAAATGCTGACTTGGCCTGCTTTAGTGGCAGCGAGTGCCTGCTCTGCTTCTTGCCGATAGCTGCCTTCCCAGAAACAGAGCCATTCAGTATTGAGATAATTTAAGTCGTCAATTTCCATCAAACACAGTCCACCTGTATTCATATACAGGAGCCGCCCATCAAGACTTAATACCTTGATACAATCAGAACTGCTGTCTAAAATGCGGTTTTTAAATTCTTCACTCTGGCGCAGGGCTGCAAGAGAGCGTTTGTGATCGCTGATGTCTTCGGCAATACCTGCAAACCGATAAATCTCTCCTGTTTCATCTCGCAGTGGAAAGCAGCGATCGTGAACCCAGCGAATACTACCATCAGGTAAAATAATCCGATACTGCTCATCAAATTTACCTGCGACAGCTTTTTCCTGAAATGCTCTCTGGGTCGATTCTCGATCCTCCGGGTGAATCCGATCGACCCATGCTTGTTGTCCTTGATACAATTCCTGCGGGTTCAATCCCCACAGGCGTTCGTAGGCAGGACTGACATAGCTGACTCGGTTTTCCGCCACTTCTCTAATCCAGAACACCGCATCAATATTTTCTGCAAGCTGCCGAAAACGTTCCTCACTCTCGCGCAGAGCTTCGGCTGACCGTTTGCGTTCGGTAATATCTAGATCGATACCCGCCATCTGAATTGGTTGTCTGTGTTGGTCGTAGAACACCTTGCCCTGGCTCAGTGCCCATCGAATTCTACCGTTTGGGTAGACTACCCGAAATTCAATGTCATAGTCTTCTCCGGTGGCGACAGCACGAGCTACAGCTGCCAGCACGCGATCGCGATCGTCAAGGTGCAATCGCGCGACAAACATATCAAATGAGCCGTCAAACTCTCCTGGTTGCATTCCAAATAAGGCTTCCAGGTTATCTGACCAGGAAATTTTTCCCGTTTTGATGTTCCAGTTCCACGTTCCCATCCGAGAGGCTGAGAGTGCTAATTGTAGCCGTTCTTCGCTCTGGCGCAGTTCCGCTTCTACCTGTTGGCGTTCCTTTAGTTCATGCTGTGCCTGCTGATATAGTTCTGCCTGTCGCAACGCGATACTTACCTGAATTGCCAGTTCTTTGAGCAAGTCAATCTCTAAGGGTTGCCACGAGTGAGGGGAAGCACAATGATGAGCAATCAGCAATCCCCAAAACTGGTTGTCTTGCAGAATTGGCACGACCAGATTAGCTTTCACTTGAAACTGAGCCAGCAATTCAACGTGGCATCGGTCAATACTGCTATCCTGAATATCAGATATTGCAGTTACGCAACCCTGATGATCACGTTCGATATAATTCTTGACAAAAGCGGGATCGGAGCTTAAATTTTCCGGTCGATTCCATGCGAGGTAGTTCTCAGCTAGGCAAGGATCGTGGATCGTCGCAAAGAGCAGTGATCGCCACTCTGCCCCAACGGATTCTGCTACTACTGTGCCATCCCCGTCAGGTTTTAATCGAAAAACCAGGACGCGATCGGTGTGGAGAAACTGCCGGACTTGCGCTACGGTTGTCTGAAGAATTTCATCTAGATTCAGCGATTGGTGAATTTGCTGGGTAATATGTGCGACTACGCGCTCTCGGTCAATACGCTGTTGCAGTTGGGTGCGTAACTGCACTGTTGCAATTGCCCCATTTACTGCTATTTGCAGCCCTTCTGGGGTAATTTGTTCTTTGACCAAATAATCTTGTGCGCCCGCTTTCATCGCCTGAACTGCGATCGCCTCATTGCCCTGGCCTGTAACAACAATCACAGGTAAGCACGGCTGTTGGCTCAGGGATTGCAATTGAGCGATAAATTCCAGTCCGTCCACATCGGGCAGTCGATAATCAAGCAACACAACATCGGGCTGGTGTTGCTGCCAAAGTTCTAGTCCTTGCCGTCCTAAAGTTGCTTCTAAAAGTGTATAGGAATACTCGCGATCGCGCAGCAAACACCGCCGATAGAGTTCTCGATCTTCTGGCGAATCATCGACAATTAAGACAATGCGCGATCTCTGACTCATAACTAATCCTTCGGGCAATCGGGCAGTGTCGTCACTTCAAACCAATACTCTACCAGCATCTGAATATCTCGTTTCAGTTGAGCAAAATTGATCGGCTTAACGATGTAACTGTTGACTCCATATCGATAGCATACTTCGATATCTTTGGGATTGTTAGAGGTGGTAAACACCACGACCGGAATCATGTTTAAGTTGTCATCCTGTTTAATTCGGCGCAACACTTCTCGTCCATCGGTTCCAGGCAGGTTCAAATCAAGCACAATCAAGCCTGGACGGGGCGCACTTTCGCGTTCAACATAGCTGCCAGTTCGATAAAGAAACGCCAAAGCTTGTTCCCCATTTACACACCGCTGAATGGGGATCGCAATGGTAGATCGCCCTAGAAATCGTTGCAGTGCCTCAAAATCTTCGTTGCTGTCCTCCACAATTAAAAGTAATGGTGTTTCCCTGAAAGGAGAAGCTGAAAAGCTAGTCATGTATTTGCCTCCACTGACAGGGTGAAGTAAAACGTACTACCAAGAGTTGGGGTAGATTCCACCCAAATTCTACCACCGTGCCGTTCCACGATTTTGCGGGCTATGGTTAACCCTACCCCAGTTCCACCGCCAAAGTCATCTCGTCCATGTAAGCGGCGGAATATCTGAAAGATTTTTTCGAGATGTTCTTCGGGGATGCCAATGCCGTTATCACGAACGTAAAAAGTCACAGAAGTAGAAGCTACTCTTCTTTCCCTATTTTCTTCGATGAAACCAACTTCCACCCACTTTTCAGGTTTATCATTATACTTAATAGCGTTGCTGATCAGGTTGGTGAAGAGTTCATTGATCTGAGCGCGATCGCATTCAACGTTCTTAAAGGGTTGAGGAATGCGAAACTCAACTTCACTCTGCTGCGGTCGAGCAATAGTCAACGTGGTGATTGCCTGCTGCACTAACTCATTCAGATTAACTGGTTGCCGGATCAGTTCGGCGCGTCCCAATCTGGAAAAATGAAGAAGTGAATTAATCAGGTCTTCCATTCGCTGCGTCAGCCGCACCAGGGTTTGGAGTTTCGCAATCCCATCGTCATTCAGTACGTCTGCATAGTCCTCCATTAAGAAGTTAGCATAGTTGTAAATTCCCCGCAGCGGTTCTTTCAGGTCATGGGAGGCAACGTAGGCGAAGGAATCGAGTTCTTCGTTACTCCGTTGTAATTCAAAATTCATCGATGCCAGTTTGTCTGCTTGCCGCAACACAACGCCCACAACCAGGCTTCGCAGTTCAGCAACCGCTTCAACTTCACAGGGTTTCCAGGGTAGGGCATACCCTTGCATTGTTTCTTGCCATAATTCAAAGGATTTGCGGGGAGACATTCGGAAACTGCCATCTGACAAAACTTCCATAGGCTTGTTGGGATTGCCGCCCCAATTCACCGTTTGAATTACTTCTGGACGAAACCAGAGAATGTAATTGTGATGAACTCTAGAAATTTCTAGGGCTAAAACGCCACTGGCGATCGCTTTAAATGACTCGGCGGCTGGGTAATCTTTCGTGAGTGATCGGGTCTCAAACAAGTTATGATACAGGTGAGGTTTAATCCAATCAAGTAAGGCGTGAACCTCTTCCTCTGATGGCGTTTTACCCACTCGAATACACTGGTTGCCACTGCATATCACCGCTCCCGTGGCACTGGTCAGATTCAGTAATTGAGATTTTAATTGCACCATCCCATCCAAGAAACACTCAGCCTGAGACAAACCTTCCACAAATTGAGTTTGCAATGATTTCAATTGCCTTTTGTAATCAATATCTTCACTGGCTTCTTTGTTTGCCAGTTCTACAGACATCACCTGTCCAATGAACTCGCACATAGTGCGGATATTGTAAGAAACATATTTGGGCGAGGAATGATGACAGGAAATCAATCCCCAAAGCTTTTGATCCTGCATCAGAGAAATAGACATAGAGGCGGTCACGCCCATATTTTGCAGGTACTCTAGATGAATCGGAGAAACACTCCGCAACACCGATAAACTGAGATCCAGCGGTTGATTTGTTAAGGGATTGTTCGCTGGAATTAAGGCGACAGGCTGATAGCTGGCATCTGGAATCAGCCGCAGCCAGTTGAGAGTGTATAGCTGTCGGGCTTGCTTGGGAATGTCAGAGGGCGGATAGTGTAAATCCAAATAGGGCGTTTCCTGATTGGTTTCTTCAGCGATTACCCTGCCTGCCCCTTCCTGATCAAATCGATAGACCATGACGCGATCAAAGCCAGTGATTCGCCGGACTTCTGTAACCACAATCTGGCACATTTCCAGCAGCATTGGTGCTTTCTGAATACGGGTAATCGTTCCTCTTACCTGTTGATAGAAGTCAAAAAAGCCTGTTTTGCCCTTCGCTTTTTTCTGCTCTAATTCCAGAATAATGATATTATCTAAACGATGTACAATGCCATCAAAAAAAATTAATTTATTCAGATATTTGATAGACAGGTTAAGGGGATTAACGCTCTCAAAATTCTCTGCCAGACATTGTTGAATCAGCTTAATCTGCTTGGCATCGAGTAAATCTGACAGCGACTTGTTCAGCAATTCTTCAGGTTGACGACCAACAAATTCCTGGGTGTTTCTGCTCACCTGAAGGATTTCCAGAGTAGGATCTTGCAAAACTAGTAAAACCCCGTGAGGCTGAATCAGACTTGGAATATGGATCAGTTCGCGATCGCAGTTTGTCAAATCAATGATCTCATCAGTCATTCTCAGTTTCTCAAACTCCTCATTAAAACTCTGGGATAAATCAGAAATGTTGAATATGTAGTTAGAATAGAGATTTATTAAGTCAAATTATTTCTTTTTAGCTGTTTATATTTTTAATTATATTTAACTGACTAATAAAACTCTCTATAAAATATACAGGTTTTAAATAGATACTTTAACTATAGCAATCCTGAATCAAACGCGCATAAACAAGTCCCTGACTTTTCCAAAAAGTCGGGGTTCTGTTGGTTTGAATTTGACTGTTTCAGCCTTGATATCAGGCTCTGGCTTCTACTCTTGGCTTAATGTTTCAATCAACAAATCCACCTGCTGTTGTCGTTGCTGCAAAAAACCTTCGCACTGACGTAAATACTCTACAGCAGTTGCAAATTGGTCAAACACAGCTTCCAATTCCAACTCACCCGCCTCAATGCGAGTAATAATTCCTTCTATCTCAGCAACCTTCGCCTCATAATTCCAACCCTCCTCAGAACTAGAAGCACCCTTACGTTTAACCATTCAACTCTCCATGTTCTCTGCGCCTCTGCGGTTCATTCACTTCCATAACCTTCACTTTAACCCCACCCTGCCCCAACTGAATCACTAAATCTTGCCCCACAGCCAATTCAGTTGCCGAACGAGCGATCGCTCCATTTTCCCGCCTCACCACTGCATAACCACGCTGTAACACCGCTTTCGGGTCAAGACTAGCCAACTTTTGCCGCAATAATTCTAAATGCTGGGTTGCTTGCTGCGATCGCCCCGTCGTAATTTGCACCAAATGCTGACGTTTCCAAGCTAGCTTTTCCACCTCCTGCTGCACTTGCCGATCTAACCGCAAACGTCGCAAACGGTTCCGTAATACTTGCAGTTTATTTTCAGCATTTTCTCTAAAGTCATGCACTGTCTCATGTAAAGCCACAACTCGCTGGCGATGCTCAGTATACAACTCTGAAAGTGGTGGCACAACCATTTCTGCTGCCGCAGTGGGTGTATGCACACATACATCTGCGACTAAATCTGCTAAAGATTCATCTCGTTGATGTCCGATCCCAGTAATTACAGGAATAGAACAACTAGCAAGCGATCGCACCACTCGTTCATCATTAAAGCAAGCCAACTCTTCCACCGCACCACCACCCCGCGATAAAATTAGCACTTCGGCGCGACCATCTCTTTCCACCCGCTCAATTGCTTTGACGATAGATTCTGGCGCTTGCTCACCTTGTACTGTCGCCGGAGAAAACAAAACGTGTAAACCTGGATACCTTTGCTTGAGGGTTTTTTGAATATCGCCCCAAGCAGCAGCCGTTGGTGAAGTGACAACAGCGATCGTTTGGGGATGAGTTGGGAGCGATCGCTTTCTTTGGGCGTCGAACAATCCCTCAGCCAGCAAGCGATTTTTTAATTGTTGATAGCGCAGCGCCTGTAAACCAACACCAGCAGGTAGAGTCTGCCAAACTGATAACTGATACTCTCCCCGTTGCGGATAGACGCGAATACTGCCCAAAATAATTATCTGCTCACCAGGAACAGGCATTTGGGCGAGTTTTGCCAATTGGCTATTCCATACTACACACTTAATTCCGGCAGTGCGATCGGTATCTTGTAGCGTAAAAAACAACCCACTGCGATGGTTGTTAGCGCTAGAAACTTCACCAGTTACCCAAACTTGCCGTAATTGTTCATCTTGCTCTAACAGCAAGCGGATATAGTCAGTTAATCCAGATACTGAAAGCGCAGTATCAAGAATCAGAGAATCGGGAAGGTCAAAAGTCATTAAAGATGCCTGAAAGCATTTGTGCTGGAGCGATTTTAGCATTTTAATGAAAACCAAAGGCTAACCCAGTAAACGCTTTAATCTTTTGTAGACATCATCATCATTGCGCTTACCGACTAAAATCACTTCTACTAAATTTTGATCAGGAAAATACCTGTAAACAATTCGATATTCACCAACTATCAACTCGATATAAACCCTGATAACCAGATAGCTGCTCACTATCAGCAGGTAAAGGCTCAACATTCAAAGCCAAAACCTTTTTTGCAATCTGTGCTGCTATTTTAGGCTGTAAACCGTTCAGAAAATCAAGAACAGTTGCTAGACCATCAAGCTTCGCCATCAGCTAAATGCTCTAATGCAGATATAAAAGCCTCTGTACCGATCATTTTAGACTGACTCAGAGCAACTTCAGCAGCTTGACCGAAAACCATATCCTCTAATTCTTCCAGCCGATTAATTAATTTTTGGTAGCTCTCTGCTGAGATAATCACGTGGCTAGGCCGTGATTGCTTAGTTAGTAGAACTGGCTCAGTAGCAGCCTTGTCAAAAACCTCACCGTGTTTGTTACGAGCATCTGTGAGAGTATAGGTCTGCATAGTGATTTTGACTATTTTAGACATTTTGACTATATTTTAGCAGATAACTCTTCTCATCTCAATTTTGGCTTAACAGAACTTGCTGCTCGTTTATGTAAATAGAATAGTTACGTAGAGAAGAATTCAGCAATGAACATCGTTATTTCTGATCAAATTTTAGCTGCAACCCGCATGGCTGAGATTGAACTGAAAAAAGAAATTGCCGCTATGCTCCTTGGGAAGGAAAAACTCACCTTCGCTCAAGCCAGTCGTTTGGTAGAGATGAACCGCATTGCGTTTCAGTATCTACTCGCAAAACCTCAAATTCCGGTTCACTATGGTGGTAGATGATTTTGAAAAATATATCAAAAACTTACAAGAGATGGACAGACTGTGATTATTGTTAGTAATGCACCACATTTTAATAGCTATAATGCATCTCTATTAAACTCTGCTAATGGATAAAATTCTGCTGTTAAATCATCTTCCTTTTCTAAGTTAGCTACTCCAATAATAAGATTCACGCATGGTGGCAGTTGACTATTATTTTTTTGTAATATTTGGATAGTTTGGTGTGCTGCTTCTTCATCCTGCATTACGAATACAAACGTTATTTCATCAAGTGAACCTTCTTTAGTCTCATAATAACCACGATATTTCTGATCTCGTAAAATGAATCGAGCAGTAAGGGGATCACGAAATATTTTGATTTTAAATCCCAAATTTATTTCTGACTCTGAATCACGAACTATATAATCTGGAAAACCTCGTTTGTTTTCCAGGATACTAAAGTTAGCATAACGTTTTTGAAGCCATATAAGTACAGATTTTGCCGCAACAAGCTCTAATTGCCTAAAAGCTAAACGTCCCTCTAAAGATGCTCTAACAACTTCACGAACTTGGGATATTGATTCATCAGTAACATTGGTATTTAAGAATTCTTTAGAATACTTTAGAAATTGTTCTGAATTATACATATAAAAGAGCTTAGTACCAGCCTCTCTTGAAATTTCATTAACTAATTCAGGACGTGGGCCAATCTTATTTTTACCTTGAGAATCAGTTATCCACCACCAATCTTCTTTTTCATCATCAGTAAGAAATACTATTGATTGAATAGAATCTTGTGATGCTTTATTAATTATTTGCTTCCAAAGTACTAAATCTCCATACTTACGTTGATAAATTACACCACCGTAGGAAAAAATATCGCTTTTGCTATCAGTTTCTTTCTTCTGGTCTTTATATCCTGGTGGTATATCACTCTTAAATCTAATTTCTCCTTCTTGATATATCTTGGTAATTTCTTCTTGAGAGAAAGATTCACCAACTTTTTCTTTTAGTAATTGATCAAGTTGTTCTCTAATTGGATCACTATCTGTTACTGATAGCTGAGTAGCTTCAAGCTGGTCTAAATTAGCTAGAAAATCAGTGATTTGTTGATCAAGGGCTGAAACAAGTTCATCAGCTTGAATAGATGAGTGTCGCTTCTTTAACTGTAATTTTTCTAGTTCAGAGATCATTGCGGCTCTAGAACTGTCTAGAACTTTACGAACATCTGAAAAACGTTTCTTTTGTTCAGCAATAACAGTAAGGCGGTTTCTTTGAAATTCAAGTGCAGCTTGATATGGAACCCAAAGACGAGGTGCTATACTTTGTAGAACAGTAAAAAGCTGTCTCCGTGCTTCTTCAGGATATCGATACATATTAAGTAGAATATTGGCATCTAGCACAAAAGTTGCTGATTGCCAAATTTTTTGAAAATCTATTTCACTTGGTCTGTAGTAACCACTAAATAGTTCTTTCATTATAAAAAATATCAAAGTTATGTGACATTTACTGTTGGTTTATAGTGCCAATATCACAAAGCTAAAAGGCAATCTAACTCTTATTAAACTGATATCTATAAGATTACCAGACTGAAAATTTCAGTCTATCTTCCAGCAAAAAGCAATAATTCCCCGTGAATCCATCACTTGCTCAATCACTGGGAATTTAAGTGAACACAAAACTAAAACTGAGCATTTTATTAAGTAAATACACTTAGATTAAAGACAAAAAACAATAATATGAGGTTAGTTGACACAAACACTATAACCCCAACTCAGTAGCTTGTACATTTAAACCTCTAACTAACAGTAAATCGCCTCACCCCCTAAGCACACTCAAGTACAAGCCAAAATTGCAGACAACATCTTGCGCGTGGAAGTCACCCTCAAAGCTTTGAAAATCCCATGATTATTACCTGGAAACCGTCAACATCTTCGCCTTACCCGATGAAGTCTCTGTAAATGATATGCTGATTGGCATGGCGATCGCTCCTAATTTAGCAACCTCCGCAAATGCTCACGAGTACGGTTCTACTGACAGTGTTGTTTAGGTAATTTATTTTTTCTTTGAAAACCCTTGCTTACCCAGCCAAAAAAAGCTATCTCTGAATGCAAGTTGGTATCATTGTGCAGAGCTACCCTAATTTGGTAGCGATCGAGTTACGATCTTGTCACACCCTTTTTTTGATTTGAGAAGTCCTATTCCAGAATTTTCTGGTTAAAATAGTATATCTGTTCTACTCAAACTCCCAGAGCAACACTCCTTAAAACCATATATTTTAGAGGCATTAGAGGCAGGAATGGCTATCAACACAGATACTTCAGGCAAGCAAAAAGCACTGACTATGGTGCTCAACCAGATTGAGCGCAGCTTTGGTAAAGGAGCAATCATGCGCCTGGGCGATGCTACCCGGATGCGGGTGGAAACGATTTCCAGTGGGGCGCTTACCCTAGATTTAGCATTGGGTGGTGGTTTACCCAAGGGTCGGGTAATAGAAATTTATGGGCCGGAAAGTTCCGGTAAGACTACAGTAGCGCTACACGCGCTCGCCGAAGTGCAAAGAAATGGCGGTATTGCTGCCTTCGTTGATGCTGAACACGCCCTAGACCCTACTTATGCTGCTGCATTGGGTGTAGATATTGACAATTTGCTGATTTCCCAACCTGACACTGGCGAATCAGCTTTGGAAATTGTCGATCAGTTGGTGCGCTCTGCTGCGGTTGATATTGTAGTCATTGACTCAGTAGCGGCGTTGGTTCCCCGTGCTGAAATTGAAGGCGATATGGGTGACGCTCACGTTGGTCTGCAAGCGCGCTTAATGAGCCAAGCCCTACGTAAGATTACTGGGAATATTGGGAAATCTGGTTGTACAGTAATTTTCATCAACCAGTTGCGGCAAAAAATCGGTGTTACTTACGGTAGCCCAGAAACTACTACTGGCGGTAACGCATTGAAGTTTTACGCTTCGGTGCGCTTGGATATTCGCCGAATTCAAACCTTGAAAAAAGGTACAGACGAGTATGGTAATCGCGTTAAGGTCAAAGTCGCCAAAAATAAAGTAGCGCCGCCTTTTAGAATAGCGGAATTTGATATTATTTTTGGCAAAGGTATTTCTACCTTGGGTTGTGTTGTTGACTTAGCAGAAGAAACTGGCATTATTATCCGCAAAGGAGCTTGGTATAGTTACAACGGCGATAATATCTCTCAAGGACGAGACAATGCCATTAAGTATCTAGAAGAAAAGCCTGAATTCGCTGAAGAAATTAAGAAACTAGTGCGTGAAAAGCTAGATAAAGGCGCTGTTGTTTCTGCTAACTCCGTAGCTAAAGCCAGTGAAGAAGATGAAGAGGAAGAAGTCGATTTAGAGCCAGAAGAATAAGGAATGTCGATTTATTAATCTGCAATTGCTAATAGATGGTGCGTTATGAAGATAGATGACGCACCTTATTTTTTCTAAAAATCTCGATTTTGGTATGTTAAATGCAAGCCTAAATCCAGACAGTGAATAGATTTGGACTCATAAACACATCCTACTTGATATTTTGGCATAGACGTAGCCCGTCGTAGATATCGCACTGGTTTGTCACCGATGAATCCATCAATTTAAACTTGACAGACTACTATTAGGGAAAAAGGAAAAACTACTGGTTCGGGGTTTCAGCCTTAGATTGACACTAATGACCAGCTATATGGTAATATTTCATGGCATTATGCTAAAAAACTTTGTTTATAATCAAAAAGTAGCCAACCCATGAGTTTAGCTGTAATTAAGTTCTCTTCAGAAGAGTGCGGCATCTGCCACAAAATGTCTTTTTATGACAAAAAGGTGGCTGAAGAACTGGGTTTAGAATTTATCGATGTAAAAATGCAAGATACAACTGCTTACCGCAAGTATCGCAAGATTTTATTGACTCAATATCCCGATAAATCAGAAATGGGATGGCCTACTTACATCATCTGCAATTCTCCAGAGGGGGAATTTCAGATTGTTGGTGAAGTAAAAGGAGGTCATCCCAAAGGGGAGTTTAGAAGCCGTTTGCAAGAAGTTCTGAATTCCACAGCTAATCAGAACTAATTACCTCAAAAGATTTGACCTCTAAGGCAGGGCCAATCATGGCAGTTGTCATAATATCTTCGCGCACCTGTCCTTTAACTTTTGCTTTTTGTCCGGCTTTGAGTAAGTCTTTGTCAGCTCCTCTGAGGATTTCGTAAGTAACGCCCTCTTCTGTAACTAACGCCCATGCGCCTGTACCAATATCACGACGTTCGATTGTACCTGTAAGTGTAATGCTCATAAGAAGTGGGAACTGGGAAGTGGGGAGTGGGGAGTAGGGAGTTAGGAATGAGGAGTTAGGAGTTAGGAGTTAGGAGTTATAAAAATTCATTCCCTATGCCCAATGCCCAATGCCCCATTCCCTATTGATGCCATTTACGCTATTTTTTCTTCGTTTTTCAATGCTAAACGAACAAGTCCATAACAGACTAGGGCATTAGCAATGAGGAAGAGGCGTGCTAAGTGACCACTTCCCAATCCCCAAACTGCCGGATCGAAAAACGCACTTATAGTTAAGCACGCTGCTACACCTAAAGTTGAACCAATGGCAAACCATTTCCAACTAGGGTGTCCCAGCAGCAATGCCATCAACACAATGGGAATCAGTATACTAGCAAATAGAGGATTTAATGCATCAGTTCCCTGGAGGGTATTGCCTAATTCGGGAATTGAACTGCCCAAAACCCGAAAAGGCCATTGGGGAAGATCAAAAATATAGATTCCCTTGAGGAAGAATAACCCAGAACTGCCGGCAATTAGTCCACTGGATAAAGACCAACTCCAAGTGAAGGGGAAGTAAACGCGTAAAAACCAAGCCAGCAGATAGGAACCAACTACCATTAAAACCTTGGGTAACAGTGCTACCGCACCACCATCAATCCAAAAGCCGGGGTTAAGATAGCCGTTATCCCGTAACCACCGGAAGAAATCTGGGAAACTGATTTGCCCCCCAAAGGCTAGTTTGACTGCTGCTTCTGCATTGAGTTGTCCAGCGCCATAATAGTTCAAACCATCATCCTGAATAACTCGTGCGGACTGCTTGAGGACTTTTAAAACTTCATCTGGTTCTTTGATGCCAGCAGCTTTGATTAATGCCGCAACACCAGCAACGTGGGGAGAAGCCATGCTTGTACCCTGGAAGCCCAGAAATACGCCTTCGCCCTTTTCATCGATGGTTTCTTGGAGAATTTTACCAGCCTCACTACCACCAGGAGCAGAGATATCTATCCCTGCACCAAAGTTAGAATAGGGCGCTCTTTCACCATCTGGGCCAATTGCCGAAACACCGATGACATAGGGATAGCGGGCTGGATAGCTGGCTCCATTAGCGTTTTCATTCCCGGCTGCGGCAATGATAACTACACCTTTTCTATGGGCATACTCGATTGCTTGTTTCATCAACTGGCTTTCACCGCCACCACCCAAGCTCATATTAATCACATCTGCGCCTTTATCAGCAGCAAATTTAATCGCTTCGGCAATATCGGCAACGGTACCACCGCCATAAGAACTGAGTACCTTCAGCGGCATCAGACTGGCTTCGTAGGCAATTCCAGCGACGCCATATTTATTATTTGTGGCTTGGGCAATAGTTCCAGCAACATGAGTACCGTGGCCGTTATCGTCTGTGGCTTCTTCTCGGTCGTTAACAAAATCATAGCCCTTGACGAATTTTGTCTCATACAAGTCACGAACCTTGGTAATTCCGGTGTCAATGACTGCGACTGTGATGCCACTACCTTTGGTTTGACTCCATGCGCCTTCAACACCGATTTTGTGCAAGTTCCACTGCTTGCTGTAATATTGGTCATTAGGGCCAGTTAATGAAGGACTTGCTTCTTCATCTTCTTGGGGTGTTAAAAATTCACCTAGCCAAGCGGTTTTACCTGGTTGTGGAATCTTGTTGTAGATATAGTTTGGTTCAATGAATTCTGTCGCTTGGGCAAACTGAGATTTTTTCAGTTCTTGGAGCCGTTGGCGATCGCCCTTGATAATATACACATTATCTTTTTTGGAAAACTTGTTGTCTAATTGGGGTGTAACGTTGTATTGTTTGGCGATCGCTTGCAAATCCTGTTCCACTACAAGTGATGGAATATCTTCCCGAAAATCAAGCAAAATCGTCTCAAACTCTCCTTTAGCTGCCAATCCCTGAAAATTCAGGAAACTAAATATGGCAGCTCCTAGCCCAATGACAAACAAGCACAATAATATAAGTTTTCTCATATTAACTCATCACCGCTTTTTGCCAGTTTGTTCACTACCATAACTTATCTGCATCCCTTGTTGGTAGATTTTGCACTTTTAGTTACAAGTTTTATTCAGGAATCAGGATTTTTTTAACGATGGAACGTGGTCTTTTGTGGTTGCCCCTGTTAGTAATGTTTTTCTGGTTAGCTTGGCAAGGCTCGAAGGAGTATCAAAAAGTCGAAGCCTATCGCACTTGGGCAGAGCAATTTGAACGGGCCAAGTATGATATTTATGCTGTATTAGGTCAAAAAGACAACAATATCACTTGGGGAAAACCCACACCTCAAGGACCGATTAAACTAGAAACATTCTCCTTGCTTGATATCAAACAAATCCAGCTTTTAGTAGATGAAAAATTAGTAGATGTAAACAATCCACCTGAAAAAGGTCGTTCTATAGAATTAGAATTTCTATTTTCCGAATCTACTAATTCAGTGCGGGTTCCGTTTACAGAAATCCCTTTGGCAGCAGAATGGGGTAAGTTTTTGCAGGGGCTATTACAAAACTTGCGATCGCAACTACGGCAGTAGTTATATTAAAACTATAAGTTCCAAATCAGACGGCTATTTCTGGTCAAAAAGTTAGATCGCTAGTGGTGATATTATTCATGGACAAGGACGTTTTTATTAGAAAGATGTTTTTTGGAATGGCTTTTACTTGACTACCATTTATTTAACATCTCCATAAATTAAATATATGTTATCCAAAACCCTTGTAGAGACGTAGCTGTGCTACATCTCTACATTCTTTCTCACTAGATGTTGCGCCCCTATGGGTGTGGTCTATCTAATTGAAAGCCGCCTTAAAAGTCAATTCGTGTTTGGATTACACTTGCATTCAGTTGACCCGACCCAGCTATGCTTGAATGATGAAGTCAGAGGCAGTAAGAGAGGGCGCACCAGTAAGTTGTGCAAATTGACCACCACTGCCGAAACCAGCATCGCTACCATTTTGATTGTAAAATAACTGTCCAGTCACACGGTCGTAGACAATTACAGCATTGCTAAGTGCCCCTAAAGTGGTGATTTGAAAATCACTGGCGTTACTAAAACCCGTTCCCACAACAGAAGTAATAGCAGTAAAGGTAGTCTTATCGAGGACAATCTGATCGCCACTAGAGCGATTGAAGTCAGCAATGGTATCAATACCCACAACAGCAGTATTAAAAATAGAATTGGTGTCGTAAAGGAAAGAGTCAGCACCTGTACCACCCACAAGAGTATCGTTGCCCTGTCCACCAATCAGAAGATCGTTGCCAGTACCACCCCGCAGCAGGTCGTCACCACCGCTGCCATCGATGGTATCATTACCTCCTTGACCATTAATCACATCGTTGGAACTGTAAAAACCGCTGATGTTATTGTTCAAGTCATTGAGGAAAGTGACAGTGTTTGATGTAGAAATATACGTTTGAGTAGAGTTGGCATTAATCACATCAAAGCTTTTGCTAACACTGTCTTCTCCGTCAAATATGATATTGCCGATGGCAGGTCTTGTTGTGGATGCAGCTAAGTTGTCTAGGTTTTCTAACTTAAAGTTTTGCAGAGTGACTTTGGTATTAGCCACATTTCCAAAGGTGACTTCTAAATTGTTGCCATTTTGAGTTAATTGCAGATTTCTCGCAGTCAACTCAGTCCCAATAAATTGTAAGGTGTCTATCTTGGCAATCACCGCAGCCGGAGGGTTTGAGCCAGTACCTACACCACCAAAGTCAGTGATGCTGTAATTGCCATCGCCTCGTTGGATAATAAAGGTGTCATTGGAGTTAGTACCATTGAGAACTTGAATTTCCGGGACAGGAGCGGGTCTGACTGTGCCACTAATAGCAAAGTTAAAGGGGCTTTCATTAGTATCGTTGTTGTTTAAACTGAAACTGCCACTATAGCTGCCGGATGTAGTGGGGTTGAGTGCCACCGATATGGTAGTAGAAGCATTGGCAGCCACGCTCGTTGGAAGAGTTCCGACCAAACTAAATCCGTCTGGAAGTTTAAGATTACTCAGCTTGAGTGCGCCTGTACCGGTGTTCTTGATAGTAAAGGTTTTGGTCAAGGTGTCACCAACAGTCGTTTCACCAAAGTTAATGGCGGTGGTGTTGCCATCTGTAATGTTAACAGTGCCATTGAGAACTTGAATTTCCGGGGTAGTAACTGTGCCACTAATGGCAAAGTCAAAGGGGCTTTCATTAATATCGTTGTTGTTTAAACTGAAGCTGCCACTATAGATGCCGGGTGTAGTGGGGTTGAGTGCCACCGATATAGTGGTGGAAGCATTGACAGCCACGCTCGTTGGAAGAGTTCCGACCAAACTAAATCCGTCAGGGAGTTTAAGATTACTCAAGTTGAGTACAGCTATACCGGTGTTCTTGATGGTAAAGGTTTTAGTCAAGGGTTCACCAACAAGAGTCTCACCAAAGTTAATGGCGGTGTTGCCATCAATAATATTAACTGTGCCATTGAGAACTTGAATTTCTGGGGTTTTGGTAGGGTTGCGGGGAGCTTCATATGCACCAATATCAATGACTGTACTGCCATTACCATCACCATCCTGAGGAGTCTTCTTAGTGATGCTATTGAAGGCATTGGAACCACCATCAATCGCAACACTTCCAGGTTTGAGTGCAAAATTCCCTTTGTCTGGATCAACAAATTGAGGATCTTGACCCAAAAGATTTTGTAACCCTGTAGCGTTTAAATTATCTGAAGGTTGGAATAGGTTCGAGTTATAAACAAGATTGCGATCAAAGGTTACATTTGTGTCATACTTAATTCTGTTAGCATTTTGATTATCGCTTGCATACAAAATGTTGTTGTAGACACGTACATTTTCCGAGTAAGTAACACCAATCTCTCCAGATTCTGGAAGAACCTGGGCATTCTTGTAAGCCGTGTTATTGATAACATCAACATTGGTAGCTTTGAAAACATTAATGCCTGCACCTCCATTGTCGTAAGTAATGTTATTTGCAATTAATGCCTTACCTGTATAGGCCACATTATCTTTGCTGGTATTGGTAGTATCAAGCATAATCCCATGTCCCTCAGTGATTTTGTCAGTGCCTCCATTTTTCCACGGAATTAAACTTTGGTTATCGTAGACAATGTTGTCTCGAAAAATCATTCTGTAGTCAGTGGTATTGTTATCAAAATTAAAACTGTTGAGAGAGGTTATTCCCTGATTGCCGTGAGGTGAATACCAAGCGTTTCCAGACACAATGTTTTTCTCAACAGTTATATAGTCTGAATTACTGAATGCTATACCTCCACCTGGAAAGTTACGAATTGTGTTACCAGTAATGACAATATGATGAGGATTAGTACCACTTACACCCTCGGCGTTTTTCCATGTATTAACAGCAATTCCATTACTATTGGTCAAGGGATTATTAAGGTTATTCTTCTCTTGCAAGGCATATTCGAGAGTGATGTTTTCCCGATTGCCTTTTATATCAAGTCCTTCAATCCGCACGTAGGATGAACTCAATATATTAATGCCACTTCCCGTTGTTGTTATCGTAGGCGTAGCCCCTGGATAAGCTTTTATTGTTGTCCAGTTATCTGGTGAGCCATTCAAGTTTAAAAGCGTAACCCCTTTCATTTGATAATTTCCATTCATGACGTAGAGCGTGTCGCCTGCTTTCATCTCATACACGGCTCTACCCAAGCTGAGAAATGCAGAATCTTCGTCTAAGCCATTATTTTTATCACTGCCTGTTGCAGAAACGTAGTATGTTGTGCCAGCCATTTGTTTACTCCAAATATGTGTAAGGAAAATTGGTAGTACAATTTCAGCAACTTTCTTCAGTTGCTAAGTAGTTATTTGAATGAGTCATCTATCTGCACTGTTAAAGACAGTCACAGTTGTCCGATCGCGACTTCAAATCGCGTCGATTGTAGAAACGCTGTTGTAAACCTGAAAAATTTTTCTCCTGTTAACCGTTGATGGTTAAATCAGGAATATCGATACCGTCAATCGTCAGAGTTTTGTTGAGAGTAATTGGACGATTAGCGTGTAGATGCTTCTACTCCAGACTTGTCGTCAGACATCCTCTTAGCAAGACTGGATGGAGTCGAATTGAATCGTATCTTCATCTTTAGCAGCCGCGTAGGCGTAGCCTGTCGTAGACATCGCTGCTCTTTGCAAACCAGCTTTAGCATCTGCTTTTTTTAATAAAACGATCGTATTTGGCATAGTAATTCCTCTGAACTTTATGCGTTGTTTTAGGTCAGGGGGTTGCCAAATCTGCATGGTAAAATTCACCCTTGGCTGATAACTGGGGACTTAAAGTTAAAGTGATCGAAGTTAAATTGGTTGAAACTTTAGTTAGGTTGACCCTTTAACTTAAGGGGACTAATGTAACAACTTAGTTGAACCTGTTTTAAGCGGTGTAACTGAGCGTTGTGAACTTAATTAAAACTAACCTTTACAAATAGCACTTGATATCAGTGAATGCCCGGAATATGGTAAGTTTTTTTACAACAAAACCAAAAAAACTATGGAGATGCCTGGTGGAGTCAGTCGTTGAAATCGGGCAAGAGGGAAGAGGGTTTTAGCGTAGTTCATCAATCTTTGAGATAGTTTGGTTGGATGACGCCAACTTACTTAATCTTGATAATATGAACACTGAAATAAACTCCAGAATACCTGTTGCTTTAACCATTGCTGGTTCAGATAGCGGTGGTGGTGCAGGAATTCAAGCTGATTTACGCACCTTTGCTTTTCACTGTGTCCACGGTACTAGTGCTATAACCTGCGTCACGGCACAAAACACTCTAGGAGTGAAGAGGGTTGATGCTATGCCGACAGAGGCTGTTGTGGCGCAAATTCAGGCAGTAGTTGAGGATATTGGCGTACAAGCTGCCAAAACGGGAATGTTGCTCAATCAGGAAATTATCTTTGCTGTTGCCCAGCAAGTGGAAGCTTTACAAATCAATAATTTAGTAGTTGATCCAGTAATGGTGTCACGCACGGGAGCACAATTGATTGATGATGATGCTGTGAAGACTCTGTGCCATACCCTGATTCCCAAAGCGGTTATGATCACGCCTAATCGCTATGAAGCCCAAATTTTGAGCGGTTTACAAATTAATTCTTTAGAGGATATGCAAGCCGCTGCTGAAATTATTCACAAGACTTTAAACACGAAGGTTGTTTTAGTCAAAGGCGGAGGTATGCAGGGAGATTTGCGTGGCGTTGATATCTGGTTTGATGGGGACAAGTTGGAAGTTTTGACTTGCCAACAAGTAGAGACAAAAAATACCCACGGTACTGGTTGTACATTATCGGCTGCGATCGCTGCTAATTTAGCTAAAGGAAAGGATTTGTGGCAGGCAGTGCAACAGGCAAAGGAATATGTGACTACCGCACTCACTTACGCCCTAGATATTGGCGAAGGGCAAGGCCCTGTGGGACACTTCTTCCCATTGTGGGAACTAGGGATTAAAGACTAGGGATTAGGGATTGGAGACTGGGCATTGGGGATGGGGACTAGAGAAAAGTTTTCTCAGTACTCCATCCCCAATGCCCAAATAAAAAATCTTTGCCCTTTCGGTATTTTTCTATTATTCTTGGGCATAGTTTCAGGGGTGACTATCTCTGTTAGCATCTCTGTACGATCTAATTACTTTGATTTTTAATACCAAGCCCCCGATGCGAACAACCATAGGTTCTGTTCACAGAAATTCGCCAACACCGACTACTCAACCCTACCCTCCCTCTGTACCACTATCTGTATACAGGGAATTGTCAACAGAGTTGCAAGCAGCACAGGCGAGGCTAAATGCACTCACCACCCAAAATCAGCAACTAGCACAAGAAAATCAACTATTACGCCAAGAAATTACTAAAGTAGTTGAGTCTTTTTCTCGTTTGCAAAATTTTGTGGATTCTCATGGTACAGCTAATTATCCCCAAGCTACCCAAGCTTCTGGTGACGTTAAAAGTGCCGCCAAACAGCCAGTAACACAAGCGCGTTCACCTCAGCAGGTTTCTCGTTCGCGTCCATCTGTTGTGTCCAAACAACCAGCCAAAAAAAGCCGCAACCAAGATTTTTCTACACCTGTAATGGAAATGAATTTTCCGATACCAGAACCAGTTTTTATAGAAGAGCAACAAGTCAGTTATTATTCCACTACTGAGCCAGATGTCAAGGGACTCAATGGCTGGTGGTTAATTATTACCATCTTGTTAATCATGCTGACTGCCTTTAGTGCTGGGTATTTTGTTGTGCGTCCTTTGTTTGAACATCAGAAACGTTAGTTGACATTCCCACAGTCAGCAGCAGTAGCAGGCTTTCGGGCTACCGTGTAATTTGGCTGCAATCACTCTCTAAATATCCGAACAAATCTGCTAAATGGCGGAAATGATCTATTTTTAGGTTATAAAAGCTACATAAAATGCTAAATTGACAGCAACTTCTTTATGTTAGAACCTCAAAGATTATCCAATTAATGAATTCCTTGCCGTTTCTCATGTCATAAACCCTCAAGTAAAGCACCTACACTTTAAAAAAGTTGTAATTATTACATATTTTTTAGGAAAAGCACTGCTAGTTACAGCTTCAGACAGCGGATCTGGTTAGATATATAAACGAAGCTAGTAGAACTCAGGAGTCAAGAAGATGAAAAAAGTAGAAGCTATTATCCGCCCATTTAAGCTAGATGAGGTGAAAATTGCCTTAGTTAACGCTGGTATTGTTGGCATGACTGTTTCTGAAGTCCGGGGGTTCGGACGGCAGAAAGGTCAAACTGAACGGTATCGTGGTTCTGAGTACACCGTTGAGTTTCTGCAAAAACTCAAAGTGGAAATCGTAGTTGACGACAATCAGGTTGATATGGTGGTAGACAAAATTATTGCTGCTGCCCGCACTGGTGAAATCGGCGATGGTAAAATTTTCATCTCGCCTGTTGAGCAAGTAATTCGGATTCGCACCGGGGAAAAGAACACAGAAGCAGTTTGAGTACTAAATACTGAGTACTGAGTACCAGTATGGTGGGCCTTGCTGAATAGTAGGATGAAATATATCGAAAATGTTAACTTTGAGATAGTCTTTCATTTCTTAAATCAGCAACGCCTTTTATTGAGTTTGAAATGGACACAAAAAAAGTAAGAAACAGCAACAAAAGTTTTTTACTTAGTTGCGGTTTTTGTCTTCTGGTTTATATTTTCACGTACTAATGCTATGCAATCTAGTTAGTGGGTCGGGCTTCAATGAAATTCCTTGGCATACATTATTCGTTCAACTACTACTTATAGGTGGATTTTCAGTGTTACCAATAGGACTGGGAAGTGGCTGAAATAAACCTTGTATCATCATTTGCTGGAATAAATAATCAATAACCTCTTCTAGTACTTCACGGGATCTAATAGATATTTTCCAAGTATTTGTAAAAAGTTCATTGTCACTAACTACCAAATAGCTATCGTTTCTGTTGCTCATGATTTCAACGGGAAATTCAACTAAGGAGAATTTGGACTTAGTGCATCTATATTCTCCATAGTCAGCTTGAAGTGAGTAAACTTGATTCAGAGAAAAATCCCCTTGTATTTTCCCCTTAAAAAAATCTGCATATACAGGGTGAAGCGAATCTAAAAAAATATGAGATTTACCAGGCAATATCCAAAAAGTTCCTTTGATAAAACTATCTGGCTCTCCAATAACTTCATTATCTTCCCAACATTTTATATTTAATAAACTGAGAGTTAAAACATTCTTAATAAAATAAATATCTAGACCATCATTTTGCTGGAATAAAACAAGTTAATAAAGTTCCTCAGTTTCTCTAGGTTGCTTGAATTTATAAGCTACATATGGAGGAGATATACCTTTACTTTTGATAAAATATTGGTCAAATCCAAGCTTCTCCAAAATGCTAGTAGCCAAAGATATTAAAAATCCTGCTTCCCGTTTAGCAATAATTTTCTGTTGGATTTTGACTGCATCTTTTTCTCTAAGTCCAAAGCAACAATCAAGAATCACCACCTGTCGTTTAGAGCGACTATCACTCATCGTGTTCTGTACATAACTTGCTGCTACCGCAGTTGGCTGAACCAATTTTTCTTGCTCTTTGCGGGTATTACAGCTTGCTAAATAAAGATTACCACTATCATCTTTAATTCCATGTCCAGAGAAATACAGTAGTACAAGGTCATCTTTTTCGCGATTTGCAAACAAGGAAAAGATTGCTTCCTCCATCACTTGTCGCTCAGGATTTATCAGAAGTTTTACTTCATCAAAACCACCAATTTCTGGATCTCCCAACACTTGCTGCATTGCCTCTACATCCCTATTGGCAGCAACTAAAGGGGCTAAACCAGACTCATACTTACTTATTCCAATTAACAATGCTAGCTTCAGCATATGTAAATTCTTATATGATTTAAATCGTAATTAGACTTGCTTGATTTGTTATAAAAATGGTGAAAATTTGAAATGCTTTGCAAAATATTATATTTCCCCATAATCAAGCAAGGTAAAACTATATTAACAAGAGGTTAAGCTTATGTCTTTGCTTTCCTTTTCTCTAGTCCATCCAATTTTTTAAATTTCTACATAATTATTTTGAAGTCAATTTAAAATTAGTAAAACCAAATGGTGATTTATCTTCTCCTGACTCAGGACTCAGGAATAAGCACTGTGTCTAGTTGGGGAAGTAAAGCAGCAAAAGCCTTGCCTCGATGACTTATTGACCCCTTCAACTCCCGTGTCATTTCAGCAAAGGTCAATTGCAACTCTTGCACATAAAAAATTGGATCGTAGCCGAAACCACTATCACCACGAGGTACGTGGAGAATTTCGCCACGACAAATACCTTCAGATTGTAATACGATCGCACCATCAGCACGAGCGATCGCTACTGCACAAACAAATTGAGCTTGCCGATTTACCTCGTTGCCTAATTCTTTGAGTACCCTAGCAATGCGTTCTGAGTCAGTTTTGGCGTAACGTGCAGAATACACCCCTGGTGCGCCATTTAGGGCATCCACTTGCAAGCCCGAATCATCAGCAATTGCCCAGTTTCCCGTAGCTTTAGCAATTTGTGACGCTTTTAGACAAGCATTGGCGGCAAAAGTTTCGCCCGTCTCATCAATTTCTAATTCTTCAGGTTTGAGGGTTAATTCCCAACCAGAATTTTCCAGATAAGCCTGCATTTCCCGCAACTTACCTGGATTTCCTGTGGCTACTACAAGTAATGTCATGAATTACGAATTATTAGTTAGGAGTTAGGAGTTAGGAGTTAGGAGTTGAGGAGTTAGCAATTAATAACTCTCAACTCCTCACTAATTTTACTCCGCCCATTGTTTTGCCCAAGCAAGAGTTTGATGCACTTGCTCAATTTTTGGGGCTTCGCAGTACAGGCGTAAAACTGGTTCAGTCCCGCTAAACCGAATCATTAACCAGCTTTTATCAGCTAGGCGATATTTGTAGCCGTCAATTGTTTGGCAATCAATCACTGCTAACCCGGCAATTTCCGTTAAGGGTTGGGTTTGCAGTTGTTGCAAAAGACGCGATCGCACTTCCATATTTGCTAAGGGTAAATCAATGCGATCATAAGCTGAGGTAAACCCTGTTTGTTTCTGCAAGTGGCGATAATACTCACCTAAATCCAAACCAGATTCTACAATCGCCTCTAGAACGTACAAGGCTGACAGCAGGGCATCGCGTTCGGGAATATGGCTGCCATAACCAATTCCTCCCGACTCCTCACCACCCAGTAACACTTTTGCTACTAACATTCTGTCAGCGATATATTTATAACCAACCGCTGTCTCAAAGACTGATAGGTTATGTAGTGCTGCTACAAGGGGCATCAAGTCCGAACCACTAACAGTTTTAACTATTTCACCCTTAAAGTCGCGTCGCAGGGTTAAATGGTCGATTAATATCGGGATTAATACTTGGGAACTTAGGAAGTTGGCTTCTCCATCCACTGCTGCAATGCGATCGCAGTCTCCATCAAATACCAACCCCACTGTTAAACCTGATTTATCGGGTTCTCGGTGAGTCTTGATGACTTCAAAAAGCTTTGAAAGGTATTTCGGCAATGGTTCTGGCGCACCACCACCAAATAGGGGGTCGCGTTCGCTGTTGATTTCTTTGACTTGATTGCCTAGTAATCTCGCCAATCCGCCAGCAGCAGCGCCATGCATAACATCGGCAAATAACGTTAGTTTGCCAGATGCGATCGCTTCTCGAAGTTTGGCGATATCAACTTTACCTTCTAGCGCTTGGGTATAACTGGGCCAAGGATCGAATTTCTCTTGCTTACCTGGGGTAGCTGCTAATGGTACTCCAACCGACAACTGCGCCTCTATCTCTTTTGTGACTTCTGGCGGTACTGATCCACCAAAACAACCCTTGACTTTTAATCCCAAATATGTACCAGGATTATGACTGGCTGTAATTACTAGTGCCCCTAAAGCATTGAGTTGTTTTGCTGCCCAACTATAAGCTGGGGTTGGGGCATAAGTTTCGCTCAATAGCACATCAAAGCCGACAGCACTGACAGAATTGGCGACAGCACGAGCAAAGTCTTCGGCCATGAATCGGCGATCGTAACCAACAATTATTGTCCGGCTACCCACCGTAGGAAAATATGTATCATATAATACTTTTGCGGCGACTGGCGCGACCAGGGCTAGACGTTCAAAGGTGAACTCGTCACCGATAACGCCCCGCCAGCCGTCTGTACCAAACTTGATTGAGTTAGCTACAACTGGCATCTAAGTATCCTAACTGTCTACTTGAGGATTCTAGCATTTATCACAGTGTATAAAGTAAAAAAAGAATATAGTATTAACATCTAGTAGTATTCGGCTGTTTCTACACAAAAGTCAGCGAATTTCTGGATTCGAGCATCTAACGTATCCGCCAAATCCTCATACCATTCTTACTTCCAGTGAGTAAAAATCGACCATCAGGAGTGAAAGCAAGAGTTGGCGTCGAGTTCGGAGTATCAATAAAAGACTGGTCAATTTTTCCTGTTTCCAAATTATATAGCTCGATCATCTGATTCTGACTATTACTGCTAATAGCAAGAATATTGCTATTAGGACTCAATTTTAAATTTGAATTCACTTTATATAAAGTGTGAACTTCTTCGCCATTAGTTAAGTTACATACTTCAATAAAATAGCTTCCACCATTTATATTATAATAATTAGCAGTAACAAATAATTTACCATCTAAAAGCATTTTAGATGAGTAGTTTACCTGGCAGTTTAAATGTTTAACATTAATTAATTCACCTGTGTTAAGTTGCCGGATTTCAAGCTCCTGATCTCTTCTAGTTAACAGAATATTTTGAGGAACATCACTATCAATAACTGAGAACGATTGGTGCCAATATTCTTCATTCCGTGTTTTCTCAACGATATGCTCTTGACCAGTTTTTATATTCCATATTTTAAGCTTTTCTTCCTGATCAAAAGATGTAAGCTTTTCTTCCTGATCAAAAGATGAATTATATTCCTCAACAATCCCAATGATTATTTTCCCATCATCACTTATATGAAGCAGCCTTATGCTTGGGAAACCAGACTCATCACCAAAAGAGCGAATTAATTTACCATTTTTCAAGTCATATAATTTAATCTTTGGGTATAATCTATCATCATCGAGAATGTAAAAGTAAAATTTATCAGAAGAGTATACTACCTTAGAATAGAATGCTACAAGATATTCAGAATTTTTAGTTACTACTATATTACTGATTTTATACTTGGGATCGCCAAGATTTAACGTCCTCATTAGCTGATTATTATCTATATTCCAAACTTTAATTTCTTCGTCGTGGCTACTCACTAAATATTTAAGTTCTAAATTAATAGCGATAATTGCATCTTCCCTAGATGTTGGAGGACGAAGATTCTTTACAGAAAAAGATTTAAGTTTTTTTCCACTATGGAAATCCCAAATTTTAATCTCAGTGTGATCCTCTTGAGAACTAAAAACAGCTCCATTACTACTAAATTTTATTGAACTATAGCCAAGACGTTCATCTCCTAATATATTCCTCTCCAGAAAAAAGCTACTAGAAATTCGCTGAAGAAGCAGTATCGGATTGGAAAATGGCAAATCTTTATATTTAGTGTATGCATATATTTGAAGAAATATTAAGACACTAGCACCAGTACCAGTTATCAAAATCCATTTATTTTTATTTATCCAAGATTTAACCTTTGATTGTAAGTTTGTTTTAACTTCTACCACTGGTTCCGGTTCAGAAACCTGTGTATTATAAGAGTCATTTTTGTAAAAATTAGTTGTTTTTCTGACAGTACGACCAGAAGCCAAAGACTCCATTATTATTTCGTATGCTGAATTAATTGCTTTCAACTCAGCTTCCGCTTTTCTTTGTAAGCGAGGATTATGAGCATAACGATCTGGATGCCAAACTTGAACTAAATCTTTGTAAGCTTGCTTAATCTCATCTACAGAAGCATCAGATGAAATACCTAAAACTTGGTAACACTGCTCTAGATTATCCACAGATAAACCCTCTTACTCATTAAACATACTGTCCCTAGTTCTGAGAAAATCATACATGATGTAGGGAATGTAAGTTATTTTGAGGTTATTACTCACAGTTAGTGTTGAGTAAAATCTGCTTGCTAATAAGAGCGATCGCCCCAGTTACAATAATGTAAATCAGCACGAAATCTCTATGCGCGATCGCTTTTTTATCAAACTTAATTAGTTGCAAAGACTCAAAGGCGCTTTCCGCCAGAAATTCCACTTCTAAAAAATATGAATAAACATTAATAATCCTTAATAGTATTCACTATTAAGGATTGTTAATATGAGCAAAAACTGCTCACAAACCTGATTTTTCCTTAAAAATCATCAAGAAACTGACTAAGGCGACTGATTACGGGGTCAACCTCTTGAGGAGGGGTAGCAACAGTATAAGAAGTATTATTTACTACTTCTAATTGAGTTGGAGACGGAATGAACGATCGATCGTTGACTATGAGCGCCAGTTGTGCAACTTGTTGAGAAAGTTGCAATAGATGATGTTCCATCGCCTCCAAACGATTAGATCCCTTGGCAAAAAAACGTTCCTCAAGTCCAGCCACTTGACGTTGCAGTTCACCGATTTGTTGATCGATCGGTGTTGTTACTGCTGTTTGTGGAGCAGGTTGTACAGGTTCCGGTACACATAAAGATTGCCATAAGGCTTCTTTACAGAGGTCGCTGAAAGTCTTGTCTGGTTGTTTTTCCAAATAACTTTCTACTTGCGCTAACAAGCTTTCATCAGCAAGCTCTGGGTTGAACGTGACGGATTTAACTACCTTTTTTGACCATTGGAACATCAGCTTTATGCCCTAGCAGCGCGATTGGAGGATAATTGTGCCTCTCCATAAATATACTGCCCCAAAGCATTCGCCTGTCGGGAAGGTGCTGCTAAATGAGCATTAATCTTTGCTTCTTTGAGCAGACGTTGAACGTCGTCCCAGAAGAACTCACCACCCCCGCCAGTCAGAATCACATCGGTGACGCGTTCTGGCAACCAGGCTAGCACACGGCTACAGATTTCGCGCGAAAACATCTCCGTGAGGTTGGGAAGAAAATCGTCTAGGTTGGTGGGCTTGCTAGCGCCTTTAGGACGATAAAAGCGTTCACCTCTGGGTTTGTTAACAGCGGAAATCAGCGCTAAAGATTGACTATCTGCTCCTTCAATTTCGGCAGACACCAATTCATAAAACTTATTCATCCCGAAGTCTTCACTCTTAGAAGCACCTCTGGCAAAACGGAAGTTATCTACCATCAAAAGATCGACGGTTTGATGTCCAATATCGACGATCGCCACCGATATTTTTGTAAAATCGGGACTGCCAGGGTTTTTCTTAGGTTGAGCTTCAGACCACAGCAAGCTGCCGTAACCTTCTGGCATTACCCATACCTTACTGACGTTCAGCGACACAGATTCGCCTCGGAAATTCAACACATGAGGGCCACCGACTTGGCTAATTAGCTGTGCTTTTTCCTTTTCAAATTGCTCTAAGGAAAGAAAAGGCAGACCCAGTACAACTGAGATATCATCTCTGAGTTTGAAGTAGCCAGCACTTGCTAATACTTTTACTAGTGCAGCTTCTACCTTAGATTGTCCGACTCCTAAATTCGCCCCAAAATCGGCTGCCAGTTGACCAACAGCATATCCATTTCCTTGATACTCCAGCCACAAATCCATTAAGGGGTCAGTAGCTCTGGCTTCAAAAACACCACCGCGTACTTGTTCTATCGACATCTGCTTGACGTTGGCAGGTACGAACACCACACTGCCGGGTTCACGACTCACACAAGTTTTTGTGGAAGTTCTGCCTAAATCAACACTGAGAATGGTTTTCCCGGAACCACCGACTGGCTTGCTAGTGGGAGGATTATTATTAACAGCATTTATGGGAGTCGATGCTAACGGCTGCCTATTCATGGGTATAGCAGCAGCATTGATTGGGGTAGCGGCGGAAGGTTGGTCTGTCATGAAAGCTCCTAGTTCAAACTTAACTGTAAAAAGTTGTCATGCTCATCTTACAAAAATGCGAGCAACCAGAAATTCTAGGTTGCGTCAAGTGTAGCTAGAAATACGCCAAAAATTAATTCCGGCGATACCTCCGGTAAGCTCTGCCAACGCACATCTAGTATTATTTGGCATAGTGTAGGCGAATTTTGGCCAGATGTAACCCCTGCTTTCACTGCTTTCAAACCAAAAGCGTCCATGTTTCATCTTCTAGTACGTCTTGACTGGCGCTTGAATATCCAGAAAACAAATGCTAGAACCAAACCGCCAAGTACGATTTTAGATACAGGAGCAAGGTACTTGTCCACAAGTTCATACTGACTACCCAATATGTATCCTGAGTATGTTAACAAACCCACCCAAGCAGCGCTACCTAATGTTGTGTAAAACAAAAATGGTAGCAAAGGCATATTGGTAATACCTGCGGGAACAGAAATCAAGGTGCGGATTCCTGGCACAAGACGACCAATTAATACTGCTGTTCTACCTTGTCGGTCAAACCACTCTTTGGCCTTGGTAATATCTTTACTGGATATAGCCAACCATTTGCCATACTTATCAGCCCAAGCTTTCAAACGGATTTCACCCAAAAACTTACCCGGATAGTACCAAATAAGTGCGCCCAATACAGAACCCAAAAGTCCTGCGAAAAATACACCAATGATATTCAGCTTTGCCCCTCCTGGTTGATATGGACTTGCTGTAAATCCAGCCAGTGGCATAATCAATTCTGAAGGAATGGGGGGAAAAAGGTTCTCTAAAAACATGAGTAGGGCAATTCCCCAATAGCCAAAATAATTGATAGTATTAGTTATCCATTCAAGCATTGAGTCAATTCCTGAAATTGCTGGACTAGTCTTGTTGCTAAATTCAGCTTTAGCTTTTTTAAAGGGTAATTATCCCCGCTTGCTAGAGTCAAGTTAATTTGGCTGCACTCAAAATTGGCATCACAACTGAAAAACAGAGTAAGACAAGTGGAAGCTAAGGGTCTGTTTCATTAATCTTGAGAGTTATAAAAGTTCGTAAGTATCTCTAGCCTTTGAGATTGAACGATTTATCTGCTCGCTACAAACCTCACAAAATTAATTAAACGAACCACTAGGTTTTTTTTTCTAATTTTTTAGATCCCCCTTAGTCTTCTTTTTAAAGGGACTAGGAAGGATCTAAAGACTTGATGGCAAATTTAAAAACATACTCTAGGGTTTTCTGCTGAAGTTGGGGCTGTGGGGTAGTACAGAGAGAGAAGGGAGAAAATTTCACCTTGTCCCCCTCATCCCCCTCATCCCCTCTTCTTCTAGACTGTGGGGGTCAATGATTGTACCCTTGGTTCCGATTGCCAGTCTAAGGGATTCCAAACTCGATCTTCCAGCGCCATCTGCTCAATTAAACTTGCAAGTCTCAGGGCTTTGAGAGCTTGTTCGCCACCTACTGAGGGTTGATTGCCACCGTGTACACAGTTGACAAAATGTTCTAATTCTGCACTCAGTGGTTGAATATTGCTGGTGTAAACTTTTTCAATTACACCATCTTGTCTGTAAAGTACTTGTCGGTGGTCGGTGAGAGAATTAGCAGTGGTTTGTCGGTGAATCAAAATTTCATTCTTGAGGAAATCTGCCTCAGTAAATGAATTTTTACAATGGGCGACAATCCGGCGAATTTTTCGGTGAGTAACTTTACTGGCAGTCAGAGTAGCAACAATACCATTGGCAAAGCCCAAGGTGGCGGTTACGTAATCTAAATAACCAGAGTCTAGGGAGCGAGTACCGCTAGCAGTCAATTTTGTGACTGGGGAAGCAGCTAATTCCAGAAGTAGGTCGATGTCATGGATCATTAAATCCAGCACAACTGAAACATCGTTTGCTCGATCTGAGTAAGGACTCATCCTGTGGGCTTCTAGTGCCAGCAATTCCTCTGTTTTTAGAACTTGGCTCAGTTCTTTAAAAGCTGGGTTAAAACGCTCAATATGACCTACTTGCAGGATACACTGAGATTCAGCTGCGGCATTTACTAAAGACTCTGCCTCAGAAATACTGGCTGCGATCGGTTTTTCAATCAAAACATGAATTCCCGCTAACAGACAGTTGATGCCCACGGCATAGTGCAGACGAGTGGGAACAGCTACACAAACTGCTTCCACAAGGGGTAGCAGATCGCAGTAATCTTCAAAAAAACGCACCTTGTACTTGCTGGCAGTTTCTAATCCTCGCTCGACGTTAATATCTGCCACTCCGACTAGTTCAACATCTTTCATTGAACTCAGCACGCGAGCGTGGTGTTGTCCCATGTTACCCACTCCAATCACGCCTATGCGGATTGGTCGTGGCTGGTTGCGCTGTGTATATGGATTCGGTTCTGCCACTGACATGCTATTTTGCACTATTATTCTCTCCTCAACCACCAAATTTAGAGACGCTACGGCCGTTGGCGTTTATACTCGAAAGCCGGTTACGATCCGTCTAAAACCATCCAGATGGTAACATAGAGCCTATGTTTATGAAGAATTTCAAAGTTTGTGATCGGTTCCCGTAATCCAAATATCTTTTGTATCGATATTTCGGGTTTGCTTTGGATTTTGCACTTTCTACAAAAAATATATGTCTTTTTATTAATTTGAAAAAAGTCAGTAAGACCTAAGTATAAATTCTCCTTAGCATTGCTTTCTGGCATCTTGTTAAGGTTTGATTTGGCGATTTGAAATCCAAAATTTGCAACCGAGATGAAAGCTGTAATTCTGTTATCTGGGGGATTGGACTCTTCCACAATTCTGTACAAAGCTCAGGCTGATGGCTGTGAATGTCATGCTATTTCCTTTGATTACCAGCAGCGACATCGACGAGAGTTACAGTCAGCGCTCAGTGTCGCTCAAAAAGCTGCGATCGCAAAACATCAGGTAGTTAACTTTGACTTACGGCAATGGGGCGGTTCGGCCCTTACCGATAATGCCATTGATTTACCCCAAGAGCGATCGCTGGATGAAATGTCTCAAAATATTCCTGTAACATACGTTCCAGCTCGTAATACCATCTTTTTAAGCTTTGCTCTTAGTTACGCTGAAGCGATCGCAGCAGAGCGTGTCTATATCGGCGTTAATGCCCTAGATTACTCAGGATATCCTGATTGTCGCCCCGACTATATCCAAGCAATGCAAGAAGTTTTTCGCCTGGGAACCAAACAAGGGCGTGAGGGACGACCAATTAATATTGTTGCACCCCTAATCAACCTGAAAAAAACCGAAATCATCCAACTGGGGAACCAATTGGGAGTTCCTTGGGAACTAACTTGGTCTTGCTATGCCGATGGAGATGTCGCCTGTGGTGTGTGTGATTCTTGTCGCTTACGGCTAGCAGCTTTTGCCGTATTGGGATTTGTTGATCCACTGGCGTATGCTTCTTGAATGAGAAGTGAGGAGTGAGGAGTTAAAATCCATAACTCCTAACTCTTAACTCTCAACTCTTAACTCCTCTAATCGTCGCAGTTGAATTTGATGTAGGCGTGGGCCAACAATCGATACCACGGTGAATTCGAGATTTTGATAACAAAAGATTTCGCCTTTGGCAGGAATTTTCTGTAACTCATACAGCAAAAAGCCCCCTAGTGTTTGGTATTCTCTGGTCAGGGGCAAATTGAGATGCAAAACTTCGTTGAGGTCTTCAAGGTTGATTTGTGCTTGCACCAAAAATTTTTGCTCATCTAACATCTGAATCAGTAAGTCTTCACTGCTTTCAGGTTCACTGGGGTCGCCAATAATTTCGGCAATCACATCTTTGATTGTCACTAGTCCCACAGTACCGCCAAATTCATTGACTACCATAACCATAGCGGGTTTCTCTTGCTGCATCATGGGCAAAAGTTCACTCAAGGGCGTGTGTTCTGGAACAAACCGGGCGGGACGCATCCAAGGTTGGATCTGTGTTTCTAAACTGAGCTTTCCTACAGCCAAAGGTTGTGCCAAATCTTTAAAATAAACAATACCGCGAACATCGTCCAAAGATTCACCAATCACGGGATAGCGAGAGTAACCCGTAGAAGCCATTTCCCTGAGTAATGTCTGGAAGGTAGCATCTTTTGGCAGCGCGATAATACTGGTGCGCGGGATCATCACATCTTGCGCCATGACATCCCCAAACTCGAAGACATTATTGAGTAATTCCCGCTCTGCACGCTCTAAACCAGTAGACCCCCATTCTGTAGAGATGATCAGTTGCAATTCTTCGGGAGTTACAGGCGGTCGCCAGCCTTGACCTGTGTATTGGATGCCAAAAATCCGTAATAAAAAACGAGTTGATTGGTTAAGAATCCAGATGAAGGGGCCAAAAAAACGCACGATCGCTTTTACCGGAGGCCCCAAAAACCTCGCTAGCTGTTCTGAGTACAGCATGGCTAAGGATTTGGGACATAGTTCTCCAATCACAATTTGCAAATAGGCAATCAAGAAAAAGGCAATGGGAATTGATAGGGAATGGGCGAGGAAGGTAGTCATCCCACTGGGTAAAGGCCAGGATCTTAACCAGGCATTCACCAGCACGACAATCGTACTTTCGCCAATCCATCCCAGTGCCAAACTAGAGAGGGTAATACCTAACTGGGTGGTAGATAGCAGTCGGTCAATACTGCGTTGTAACATTTCTACAGCGATCGCTGGAATATCCCCAGCCTTAACTAGCTGGTGAATACGCGATCGCCGCACGCTCACCATCGAAAATTCCGCCGTTACAAAAAAGGCATTTATGGCAATCAGTAGTAGCACTGACAACAATCGCAGCGCCACTTCTATCAAACTTAAATTAGGAAAACCACTCACCGCCAAAGCTCGTGTAAAACTCACGCCCTCCATTTAGGGGGAATAGGGAATGGTAAAAAATAACAGATAATTACCAATACCCAATACCCAATGCCCAATGCCTAATGCCCAATGCCCTTTCTACCTTTCTACAGGAATATTCGATGCCTCTAGCTTCAATTGTTGAGCGGGATAATCAGTGAGAGCAAGTGATATTTTCTTGACATCATCAAGTAAAGCTGTAGGAATGCTCACTGTACCTGAAAATGCTGGCCCATTTACAGGCAATTCTGTTGGTAAACCCTCTGTACTTGCACTCAGGGTTCGTCCTTTGTCATCGGTAACATCTAAAAAACTATACAGGAAGCGCACAGAATCCTTACCTTTGTTCTGCATTTTCACTTTCAGTAGTAAATCACCACCAGAGTAGCGAGCAGATTGTACAGTCATTGTTACACCCTGACTTTGGGCTGTAACCGGAAAACCTGGTAGGGGTTTTTCTTCAACTACTTCTGGGGGTTTTTCCTCTGGCTTCTGCTTGCTGCTATTGGTTTCTTCATCATCTTCTTCTGGCTTTTCCGATTTAGCGGCTTTGGTCTTACCCTCAATTCGCGCCTTGACAATTTTCAGAATCTCTTCTTCTTTTAATAGCACCAGCCCTCCCTGTTGGGAGTTATTTGCCTTATTGCTGGCAAATTTGGTTGTGGGACGCCCATCTGGTGTAGTCACGCCTTTAAGTGCTGAACTCCCCAGTTCAAAGCCCAAAAACGCGCTCACAGAACCTGCTCCCATCATCAGAATTAACAAAATCAAAGTAAGAAGTACAGTAGAATTTATTTTCATCGCTGACAAGCTATCACAATAGAATGCTGGTCTATTTAAGAATAGTGAAGCTTTTGACCTCAATCCTTAAAGGAACTTAATCAATATTAGTTTGCACTATATCTATGATCAAATTATGTAGTATAAAAATCTAGTAAACTATTGTCCAGTATTCACGCGTGGTAAATTTGTGCTATATTCATGGGATTGGCTAAACTCAGTACGTGAGGTATTTTTCTCACTCTAAAATCAGCAAATGAGGTTGACCTAAGAGTTGAAGTAATTTACTTGTAGCAACCCACAACCCAAAAAAACAAGCGCCTTTGGCCGATTGGGGAGGCAACGAACTCATAATTCGTCTTCAGGCTGGTTCGATTCCAGCAGGGCGCACTGAATTATCAAAAAGTAGTAATAGAGGGCATGGGGCATTGGGAATTGGGAATTGGGAATTGGGCATTGGGCATTGGGTATTGGGTATTGATCAATAATTAATAGTTCTTCTTCCCCTGCTCCTCTGCTTCCCACTCCCCACACCCCAATCTTACCGAGATGGTAAAGTTTCAAATCTGAATTCAGTTCCTACTTTAAGTTTGTTGCTATAGCGAGGAGACACGAGCAGCGATGTGTCATAAGGATTTGGTAAATCAGGAGTACGAATATAAGGATCGTTGCCAACTTGCTGAGTCAGGGCATCGTGATATAAAGTATTAATCAAATTAGCATCGCGGGCAATTTCATTTTCTGGAAAGGAACCACCGAAACCGGAACCAGATCCTAGAAATGAGTCTAGCTGACGCTTGAGACTGCCATTTTCGTAGAAATTGCGATCGTGACGAAAATAAGCTCGTTCAAATATATCATTCGTAGTTTCAGAATTGGGTGTTGCCGTTTGGGCAGATGCAATAGAGGGAAAAGCAATACCAGCAGCAAGCAACACCAATAAACCACCAAAGGTTTTAAATTTTATACGCACGTTTCTGACTCCTCAACTTTTGCTTTGGGCGAATCTTAATTTATGCTGAAGTTCAGAACTCTGATGAGTTCAACCTTTGGTGTAGCACAACTTTTAATGTTTTGTAATGACGTATCCTACTGAAACTATCACCCACCCAGATATTTGGGCAACCACTTCTGATTTGACCACTTTGCGCCACAAGCTACTAGATTTATTTTGCCAACTTGCTTATCAAGAGGGTGATTTTCTCCTATCTTCTGGGCTGCGTAGTTCTTATTACGTCAATAAGACACAGGTAACACTCCATCCTCAAGGCGCTTTAGCTGTCGGACGATTGGTATTCCCTTTATTACCTGTAGATACACAGGCTGTAGGTGGTTTAACAATGGGGGCTGACCCAATTGTGACAGCAGTGAGTATAGTTTCAGTTTATGAAAACCGCCCGATACCAGCGCTGATTATTCGCAAGGAAGCCAAGGGTTATGGAACAAGAGCTTATATAGAAGGCCCCAGTTTACTAGAGGGCGCAAAAGTAGTAGTTTTGGAAGATGTAGTAACAACTGGGCAATCTGCTCTAAAAGCGGTTGAGCGTCTGAAAGATGCAGGTTATACCGTAAATCAAGTAATTTCACTGGTAGATCGACAACAAGGGGGAGGTGAGTTGTACCAGTCAGCGGGGTTGAAGTTTGAAACTTTGTTTTCGATTCAGGAAGTTCAAGAACGCTACCGACAACTTGCGAAATAAATCATAAGTGTCGGTTGCCTAGACTTTTCAAGGTGACTGGTAGAATCTCTTTTTTCTGTCTACGCTCTCTGTGCCTCTGCGGTTGAAAAGTAGTTTTTATAACCACAGAGGCGCAGAGAACACAGAGGTAAGAGGTTAAAGAGAAATTTATTGTTCAAAATTGTTATCCACCTTGAAAGGGCTAGTGTCGGCTGCCAAATTGTTTGACAATTTGACAGATTTTTGTGTTGGAAAATATTACTCTTAAACCCGCATTTCTCACAAGCGGTGCGATCGCTATTACCCAAATCTTTATCAAGCTTAGATTTTGAGCGTTTTAGAGACTGTACAAATCACAACAGTATGTGAACGGGGTATTTTATCGCAAGTCTAAGTGGCATAAACGTTTTGGCTAGTCGTTTAAATCTTTGTGAGAAATCCGGGTTAAAGCCCTAATGGGTAAGAGTTTTATTATTTTAACCTGAGTTCGGGATAAGGAAAGGGACAGGTAGTAAGCTGAAAATAGCGTTAA
>NZ_JABXKL010000020.1 GCF_017114995.1 Nostoc sp. NMS9
AATGCGCCTTGTAAGCTAGTCACAAAGCAGTTTTGACTGTTTTCGGAGATGTCTAAAGTAGCGAGGATGGTTGTTTGGGTTGCGGTGTTGACCATCAATCAAATCCTGTTTAACAATCTCTACAAACTCTGGATCATCTAAATGTCCCCGAAATAATCCATCTAAGGTTGAAGCAAAACGAGAAACTCCCGCAGCAAAAGCAAAACCTCCAGTTCTTAAGATCCGATGAGCTTCACGCAAAGCAATAATCCGATCTGCGCGCTCAGTCAGATGATACAAAGGCCCAAGTAACAGAACAGCATCAACGCTATTATCCGCCCGATTGAGTTGCCGAGCATCTCCAACTGCCAAACTAGCTAAAGGATATTCCGGTTGAGCTTGAGACAAATGTCGGGCTTGCTCTATGTGCAAAGGAACCGCATCAATGAGATGGACTTCATAGCCCTGTTGAGCAAGCCAAAAAGAATAAACGCCAGCGCCACCGCCAACATCGAAAATCACTGCGGGAGGAGGCGGTAGGTAGCGGCTAATAAGTTCTTGGCTTCGGGCTAATTCCAGCAAACCTGCACCTTTTGATAACCGGTTTTGCTCTCGACCACTCGCGTAATGGATTAACGCTTCATCTCCAAGCAGATTGTTTAATTCAGATAAATCTGGCATCGTGAATCTCAACTTCAATCAAATCATTATCTTTAAGGTTATATAGCTCCCGAAGTTTCACATTGCAAGCTATCTCAATAATTGTTTTCGGATGATCTCCACTTTCGGTATTATTTTTGTCTGTTCTTAAGATAAAAGCATCTCTGCCAAATATCTGACAAGGAACAATGCTCACAGAAACAGTCCCTCCATATTCTTCCTTTTCCAGACGCATGACATTTTTCGGGAGATGGTAAGGTTGATCTAACTGAATATTTAAAGTTCCAGGAAAGAATTTCATTCCCGTTTTTCTCAAGTAATATTCTTGGAGTTTCTCAATCCAGTAAGAAAAGTTTCCTAAACCACTCACAACTTTACCTTTCAAGATTTTCATCTATCTTTATTTGTATAAATAGGCTAGTACCGCAAGGCGGAAGTCAAAAGTCAAAAGTCAAAATAATTATATTCCGAGCTTCTTGCGCCATTTGAAATGGTATGTTTATTTATGCCATGCTGTACTAGTATTTATATCTATTGAACATATTATAATGATTTGTCTCTAACTCTTTCCCCCTGCTCCCCTGCTGCCTATTTGTCTCAACCTTAAAATGAAATGGTATTAGAGGGGAGTGGCACTGATACCGCATACAAAAATATCTACACAGGTTTCGATATAGTCCTCACAGCTATAGCTGCCTTGATTGAATTTTGCACTGCGGCATAACATTCCAGCTAATAGCATTCCTGTAAACATATCGACAGCCGGAAATGGATCGAGGTCTGCTCTGACAGTGCCTCGTTTCTGACTCGATTGCAGGTAAGCTACCAGTTTTTCGGCTAAGGGCTTGGCAGCTTCTTGAATCACTTGTTTGGCTGCCTCTGGATGACGTTTGGCTTCTCCAATGAAGGTACGAATTAAGTCCTCCTGTGTCTCTAGCATAGTATTGTAAAGATGGGCATACTGTTTTAAATCAATTTTGAGATCCTGTGTCCACGCTTCGGGGTGTGCAAGAGCTTCTGTCTGGAGTGCTAAGGCATTTTTCATTACTGCCCCCAGAAGTTGTTCTTTGCTAGCAAAGTGGCGAAATAAAGTCACCTCATTCACACCAGCAACACGAGCTATTTCACGGGTAGTTGCTCCTTGAACACCTAAACTGGCAAATACCTGCAACGCGGCTTCTATCAAACGTGTACGGGTGAGAGTTGATGAACGGATAGTTTTATGCATTTATGCTGGCAAGTACTTACTTTCATCATAGATTATGTGGAAAAAGTGGTCGTAATTTGGGGAAAATATTGTTGATGCCAACATTTTTAAAATTATTGAAAATATTTACCTTCTCAAATTGATTTTGGTGTGGTAGCTAATGTTTTACTCATTTTAGTAACTGGAACAACTATCCCACTTCTTAAATAATGAGGTGCTTTTTGGATGGCAGTAAATCCTAGTCGTAAATAAAACCCTTCAGCATAAAGGCTAGCAGTTGTAATTACCTTATCTATACCTTGCTCAGTTGCTTCATCGCAAAAATGTTGAACTAAAGCACGGCCAATCCCTTTACCTTGATATTTAGGATGGACATACAACCCGATGAGTTCATCAACAATGAAACTAGCAAAACCTATAACAACATCTCCCTCGATCGCAACCCAGAAAGATTCTGCTTTCATACTCTTCAAGATATTTGAACCATCAGGTTTATCGCGGTAATTGCGCCAAGCTAAAAGTTCTTTTTGGGTGTAGAAAGTTGCAGGTAGAGCTTTGATAGCAGCAATATGAATTGCACTCAGCACCCACGCATCTGTTTCTTGGGCAGGTCGAAGAGATATTTCGTTAGCGCTCATAGGTTCAGGGCTGGCATTCAGATTACAAGAGAAGGCAGGAGGCAGGGGGCAGGAGGCAGAAGGCAGGGGGCAGGAGGAAAGAAGTATGAATGAAAACTTTACTTCTGGGCCATCTGCCTAATTTAAAAAGAAGAATTGTTCTATTTATACCCTTGTTCACGAAAATCTTGATCCAATTGCTCTCCCAACTTGCCCAATAGCATAACTCCTGAAATATAATCTACGGTAATTTTATCGAGGAAAAGTATAATAAGCTCTAATCAACACTAAATCTATCGATAAACCGTATATTATGGATAAAGCAATAAAAGAATCGGCTTCAAAAGACTAATTTTGAAGTAGTTAAGCAATATCTTGTGATATTTGGCTAATTTTGTTGTGTTTATTTTGAATATCTTCTCAAAGCTTGCGCCCTTAGAGTATTTAGCAAGCTGGAAGATATTAGAAAGTTAAAAGGAGTGAATGTGATCAACGCTATACAAATTAACGAAAACTTGACAACAACAGGACAAGTCATACCGAAACAGCTTGAGCAAGCTATTCAAGAAGGTTTTAAGTCCGTTCTCAATTTGCGATCGCCTGATGAACTAGGATTTTCCAAAGATGAGCAAAAAGTAGCGGAAGCATTGGGGCTGTATTATCAAAATGTTCCACTCAAGGTGGATCTCAAAAATTTGAATGAAGAGGTGATTACTAAAATCCTCATGACACTCGAACAAATCCCGAAACCAGCAGTTGTGCATTGTGCCGCCGGGATGCGATCGACTGGAATTGCGCTGTTGAGTATCGCTATCCAGGAAGGATTAACACCAGAGGAAACCTTAGCTAAAGCAAAAAATCTCGGCTTTGGATTCTTTGAACACGCTGGTGTTAGTCCCCGATTGAAGCAATTATTTGTGGACTACGTTAACAAACACGCGAAGGTAGCTTTACCTGCTAGCTGCTCTTAGATGTTAGTTATTTCTAATTGTTATGTCCTAATAGACTAGACGGCTGCTATACAAATCATTGAAGAAGAATTCACAAGTCAGAATCAAGACGCTCTCTACAAGACGCTGCGCGTAGTTTGTTTCTTTGCAGCGGTAGTGAGTCGCACAGAATTCAATTCTGTTAGCGGATAGCTAAGGTTTAGCCCATTCTGGCTCCTGACTCCTGAATTCTTTCTTGTGAAATTAAAAACTGCTCTTGCTGAAAGTAAACAAGAGCAGTTTTGAATAGCAAAGCCCAAATCATAATTTAGGCATCTTCAAGTTCAAATTGAGCCACCGTAACAGCATTAAAAGCGAAAGCTAACACTAATGGCATTGGCGACTGAAACCAAAAGGTCAAAAGAACAGCTAGTATTGTGCCAGTTACTGCGGACATTGACCACAATCGTTCTTCAAAAGTCAGTCCTTTTTCGGCTTTAATCAATCTGAGAACATGAACTGGAATTGGTTCCGGCATTACCCCACCCGGAGGGAAAGCCCAGAAGTTGTTACGTCGCTCAACAAATAAATCTGTCCAGCCATTTTCTTGGCACCATGCCTCAATCCATTGAAGTGAGTAATGATTCATCATCGGGTTTGGGAGTTCGGTTTGTGGAAGTTGTGTGCTTGGTGAATGTAAACTCTTGGAGATTCCTGAAGAACTAACTAATCGCTATAAAATTAAAGCTAATGATCGATCTTTAAGCTTTGTTAAGCAATTGAGACGCATATAATTACGCTCAAACCTTGCTTTCATTAATTAAAAGACTAACAGTTGATCGGGTTTCTTGAATTCAAAAGACAACAAACTTTACTTGAAAAATGGAAAGTCAAGAATTGTAAATCAGTCGGTAAGTATTACTGCTCAATAAAACTCTTTATATCTTGAAATTTAAATCTCCAAATGAAGAATTGTAAATAAGTCAACGAGCGTAGGCATAGCCCATACTAAAACATTGCTTGATTCAGCTAAATTATTCCTTTAGAGTTAGGAATTTCAACTTTTATCTTCATCAAGAGCGATAGATTATGCTCCCCGTCTCTATTTTGCTAAAGCTTGCTTGATGTGAGAAATAATTTATACTCAGTCATTGCGATCGCTATTGTGTTTGATAATTATTGTTCTGATATATAACTTGAGTGCGATCGCAGATTGGCACTCTTTACCTCAAGTAGCAGGGATAATTTTGCTAAAGTAAGAAGCTTATGCTGTTTTTGCGTTACAAAATATTAAGCAACGGAAATACACGTTTTCCAAGTCCAGTAGCAAGGCTGCGAGTCTCAATTAGTACGATCCAGTCTTGCTAATATTCAAGTGCGGTAATTAAATGCGGCGATTGTACACTAAATTGGCTCTCAATATCTTTTGGCGGCAAGGGTTGGCGTTCCTCCTGGGAATTATTATCTGGTGTGTGGCCGATCCAGCAGTGGCAGTAGACTGGACTCATCCACTGTCATTTAGCAATGCAGAGTTATCAAGACGTGATTTTTCTGGACAGAGTTTGCAAGCTGCGGAGTTTTCTAACGCCAATATGGAATTGGCTAACTTTACAAACGCTGACTTACGGGGAGCAGTCATGAGCGCTTCGGTGATGACAAAAGCAAATCTCCACGGAGCGGATTTAACGAATGCAATGGTCGATCAGGTAAACTTGACTAAGGCAGATTTGAGCGATGCAGTTTTCAAAGAAGCTCTTTTGCTCCGCGCCATATTTAATGATGTAAATATAGACGGTGCAGATTTTACAGATGCAATTTTAAATAGAGCGCAAATCAAAGAACTGTGCGAAAAAGCCAGTGGTGTGAATTCCAAAACAGGCGTGCAAACTCGTGATTCTCTAGGATGTCAATGAAGCGTGTTGGTGTAATTGGTGGCGGACAACTTGCCTGGATGATGGCGGATGCAGCACAGAAGCTAGGAGTAGAACTAGTAGTACAAACTCCTAGCGAACACGACCCGGCCGTGTCAATCGCCAAAGAAACTGTTTTTGCGCCAGTTGATGATGCAACTGCTACGGAAATATTAGCTCAAAAATGCGATATCATCACCTTTGAAAACGAATTTGTGAACCTGCAAGGTTTATCTCTTTTAGCAGAGCAAGGCGTTTGTTTCCGTCCCAGATTAGAAGCTTTAGCTCCTCTTTTAGATAAATATCATCAACGTTGCTATTTACGCAATTTGGGCTTACCAGTTCCTGAATTTTTCGCTCTTGAGGAGGTGGAAAATCTTCAATCAAAAATAGAATATCTAGGTTTTCCAGTAGTTTTGAAATCCCGTCGTCATGGTTATGATGGTCAAGGTACTTTCATAATTCAAGATTTTGCTACTTTAGAACAAAAGTTAAGTGATGAAACCACAACAAATACTTTAAATCAATCACTTTTCTTGTTAGAAGAATTTGTCCCATTTGAAAGAGAACTAGCAATAATTGCAGCTCGTTCTGTGGAGGGAGAAATTGTCACTTATCCAGTAGTGGAAACCCAACAAGAACAACAAGTGTGTCGGCGGGTGATTGCGCCAGCCGAGATTACGCCCAATCAAGTAGCAGAAATCCAAGCGATCGCACATACTCTATTAAATAGCCTAGAAGTAGTGGGAATTTTTGGAATTGAGCTATTTCTCGGGGCTGATGGCCAAGTTTTGGTAAATGAAATTGCGCCCCGTACCCATAATTCTGGGCATTTTTCTCTTGACGCTTGCGAAACTTCTCAGTTTGAGCAGCATCTTCGAGCCGTTTGTGGTTTACCTTTGGGAAATCCGGCTTTGCAGGGCGCTGGCGCTGTGATGGTCAACCTACTGGGGTATGAAAATTCTCACAGCGACTACCAAAATCAGCGTCAAAAAATAGCAGAAATTCCCCAAGCGCACGTTCACTGGTATGGGAAGACAGAATCACGTCCTGGGCGAAAGTTAGGGCATGTTACTGTTTTGCTGGATAATCAGAATCGAGAATCGGCAGGTGCATACGCCAATAACATCGCCCGCACCATAGAATCTATCTGGTATCCCAGGTAAATAGATCGGAAAGTTTCGATATTGAACACACAACATCTTTTGAAAAGCTATAATGAGTGAGTTGCACTACGACGTTGGTGACTGCCATCAAGTTTTTTGATCTATGCCTTTAATGACAAGGGAGTCAACTGTTCTCGTGGCAGTATACCGGGCATGTACCCGGAAACTTTAAACGAGGAATTTAGGTTCCCACCTGGATAAACCCAGGTCATAAACTTAGGTAAAACGGCGTCGCGGTGAACTTAAAATTATTAGCTCCCAAAGTCAGTTAGAATTTGGGAGCTTTAATTATTTCAATCAGTTTAAAATAAGCGAACTGACAGCAAAGATTGCTATGTTTTTGGGAAACCTAGATACTGAGGTCTCAAGAATTAAGCCCTATGGTCAGCATTCCCGGATATCACGTTAGCAAAGAACTCTACAACGGTTCTCGAACCTTGGTTTATCGTGCTAATCGAGAAACTGACCAAAAATCTGTGGTGATTAAGCTGATGAAAACTGCTTATCCCAGCTTCAGCGAATTGGTACAGTTTCGCAACCAGTTCACCATTGCCAAAAATTTGAATCTCCCTGGAATCATCCAAACCTACAGTCTGGAATCCTATCAGAACGGCTATGTGTTAGTGATGGAAGACTTTGGGGGAATTTCTCTAAAGCAGTGGCAAGACAGAGGAGAGAATAGGAGAATAGGGGAAACACCGCAAGCTCTCATTGAGTTTTTACAAGTAGCGATCGCACTGTGCAATACATTAGATATTCTAATTCGTTATCGGATCGTTCACAAAGATATTAAACCTGCCAATATTTTAATTCATCCAGAAACTAAAGAAGTTAAGTTAATTGACTTTAGTATTGCATCTTTATTGCCACGAGAAACTCAAAGCCTCATGAGTCCTAGTGTATTAGAAGGGACACTTGGCTATTTGTCTCCAGAGCAAACTGGACGGATGAATCGGGGGATTGATTACCGTACTGATTTTTATTCTCTGGGTGTAACTTTTTACGAATTACTAACAGGGCAATTACCATTTCAATCGCACGATCCGATGGAATTGTTGCATTGTCATATTGCCAAACTTCCGCCTTTAGTACATGAGATTAATCCACAAATTGCGCCTGTACTCTCATCTATTGTCAGCAAATTGATGGCGAAAAATGCCGAAGACCGCTATCAGAGTGCATTCGGACTGAAATATGATTTAGAAAATTGTTTGGCTCAACTCAAGGAGACGGGTAAGATTGTAAGTTTCCCAATTGCTCAACGGGATGTGTGCGATCGCTTTATTATCCCAGAAAAACTCTATGGGCGTGAGCATGAAGTTGAAACTCTGCTCAAAGCATTTGACCGCGTTAGCAACAACCAAACAGAACTAATGCTGGTGGCTGGTTTTTCTGGTATTGGTAAAACTGCTTTAGTTAACGAGGTTCACAAACCTATTGTCCGGCAACAGGGTTACTTCATCAAAGGCAAATTTGACCAATTTAATCGTAATATTCCCTTTTCCGCTTTTGTGCAGGCATTTCGAGACTTAATGGGACAATTACTGAGTGAAAGTGATGTCCAATTGTCAACTTGGAAAAATAAAATTTTACAAGTACTTGGCGATCAAGGGCAAGTCATTCTTGAGGTAATTCCTGAACTAGAACAAATTATTGGTCAACAACCACCTGCAACGGAACTTTCACAGAGTGCAGCCCAGAATCGCTTCAATTTACTCTTTCAAAAGTTCATTCAGGTATTCACCACAAAAGAACATCCATTAGTAATTTTCCTCGATGATTTGCAGTGGGCTGATTCTGCATCACTCAAATTGATGCAGTTGTTGATGAGCGAGTCAGGAAGTGGCTCTTTACTTTTAATTGGGGCTTATCGAGACAATGAAGTATCTACCGCGCATCAGTTGATATTGACTTTAGCGGAGATTCGCAAAGCCAATGCGATAATTCACAGCATTACTTTAGCTCCGTTAAGTAAAGCTAGTTTAAATCAATTGGTGGTTGATACCTTGAGTTGTTCAAGTAAAACTGCTCAACCACTAACGCAACTCGTCTATCAAAAAACTCAAGGAAATCCATTTTTTGTAACCCACTTTCTCAAAGTATTATATGAAGATGGGCTGATTACTTTTAATTTTGCTCAAGGTTACTGGCAATGTGATATTGCTGCTGTGAAAGCACTTGCCCTTACGGATGATGTTGTAGAATTCGTAGCGCTACAGTTGCAAAAGTTGCCAGATGCAACGCAAAATATGTTGAAATTAGCTGCATGTATTGGCAACCAGTTTGATTTGCTAACCTTAGCAATTGTTTCTGAACAATCGGAAACCGAAACAGCAGCATCTTTATGGAAAGCTTTACAAGAAGGGTTAGTTTTACCTACTAGTGAAGTTTATAAATTTTTTCAAGATAATGAACATAATTCTGACTCAAACCCCTTAAATTTTAATTTCCAAATCCCCACCTATAAATTTTTACACGATCGCGTGCAGCAAGCCGCCTATTCGTTGATTCCAGATGAAGAGAAACAATTTACACATCTTAAAATTGGTCAATTACTCTTGCAAAATACGTCTATTGTTCAACAAGAGGAGCGAATTTTTGAGATTGTCAGTCAGTTAAATTGTGGAATAGCACTAATCATCCAGCCGACTGAACGTCAACAGTTAGCTCAGTTAAATCTGAATGCCGGTCGAAAAGCGAAAGAAGCTACCGCTTATGGTGCAGCAATTCATTACCTCAATTATGGAATGCAGTTATTGCCGATTAATAGTTGGCAAATCGCCTACGAACTGACTCGAAATTTATATGAAGAAGCCGCCGAAGCTGCCTTTCTCAACAATGAATTTGAGCAAATGGAATCTCTTATTCAGGTTGTCATCGAACAAACAACAACTTTACTAAATAGAGTGAAAGTTTATGAAGTTCAACTTCAAGCTTATCAGGTGCGGGATCAATCATTGCAAGCGATCGCCACTGGGCGTGAACTTCTCAATCAACTTGGGGTAACATTACCTGAATCAGTAACACCTTCAGACATTCAACAATATGTATTAAACACGCTCTCTACATTGGCAGGCAGAAGTATTCAGGGCTTAGTTGATTTACCATTGATGGAAAATACCAAAGCTTTGGTTGCTTTACGGATTATGGCTAGCATTGCTCCCGCCATCCACCAGAATTGCTCGTATCTGTTTCCAATTTTGGCCTGCGAAGAAGTGAATTTATCTCTTAAATACGGCAATGCACCACTTTCTGCACCAGGGTATGCAGATTTTGGAATTGTACTTAATGCTTGTAACCAACTAGAGTCAGGCTACGAATTTGGTAAGCTAGCTTTAATGCTTGTAGATAGATTTCAAGCAAGATCTGTTCAAAGCATGACTATATTTAAGGTAGCTGCATTAAATCAATATAATAAACAACATATTCGCAACTCAATAAGTTTATTACAGCAATCGCATAATATTGGATTAGAGACAGGCGATTTTTTTCATGTGATTACATCGATGATTTTCAAGTTATTCTATGTCTATTTAAGTGGCAAAGAATTTTTAGAAATATTGCTAGCAGATATCAGAGCCTATGAGTCTAATTTTGCAAAAAATCAGCGCTTATTAAATTGGTCGAATATAGTCTGTCAAAGCATTAAAAATCTAACCGAATATAGTAATAATCCAGAGTCCCTCATTGGAGAAGATTGTCAAGAAGAACAACTTTTATCTTCTATCATCAAAGAAGACGAATTAACACCCCATATATTTTTCTTAAATAAGTTAACACTCAGTTATCTGTTTGAGAATTTTCCGGCGGCAGTTGAGAATGCTAATCAGGGAGAGCAATACCTCAACGGTGTCCCAGGAATGCTATCTGTGCCAGTCTTCTATTACTACGATTCTTTGTCCCGGCTTGCTGTCTATCCAACGGTTGAACAGTCTCAACAGGAGAAATTACTCTTGAAGGTTGGCGAAAACCAGGAAAAATTGCAGTTTCGAGCCAAATTAGCACCGATGAATTTCCAGCACAAATTTGATTTGGTGGAAGCAGAACGCCATCGGGTTTTGGGGGAAAAGATGCCAGCAATAGAATTGTACGATCGCGCCATAACTCTAGCGAAAGAAAACGAATATATCCAAGAAGAAGCCTTGAGCAATGAACTAGCTGCCAAGTTCTACCTCGAATGGGGCAAAGAAAAAATCGCCCAAGTTTATATGCAAGAAGCTTATTACTGCTATGCTCGTTGGGGTGCTAAAGCCAAAACTGACAACCTAGAAAAACGCTATCCTCAACTCCTGGCTCCCATCTTACAAGGGCAGCATCATCGCTTTCAATTGAGTTCAACTATCGATGCATCATCATTTCTACATCAAACCATCCACACAAACCTTTCTAGCAGCATTATTTCGGAAACCCTCGATTTTACCGCCATCTTTAAAGCCTCACAAGCTCTCTCCAGTGAAATTCAATTAGAGCAATTACTCACTACCCTTTTGCAAGTGGTGATGGAAAATGCCGGGGCACAAAAAGCTGCTCTGCTTGTACTCCAACAGGGCGACTTAGTGGTTGAAGCTGTAGCTACCATCAACGAAGGAATCACTCTGGTATCTGTACCATTGTCAACCAGCGAAGGCATTCCCGTCACATTGGTGAACTATGTCAAACGCAGCTTAAAAACTGTTGTGCTGGATGATGCAACAGCACAAACTGATTTTATCGCCGACTCATATTTCATGCAGCAACAACCTAAGAGTGTGTTGTGTACGCCGATGTTAAATCAAGGTAAACTCATCGGGCTGCTATATCTAGAAAATCCGCTGACAATTGGTGCATTTACAAGCGATCGCACCGAAGTTATCCAACTGCTATGCGCTCAAGCTGCCATCTCTCTAGAAAATGCCCGTCTTTATCAAGAATCTCAAAATTATGCCCAACAGTTAGAGCGATCGCTACAAGAACTTGAGCATACCCAATTACAAATGGTGCAAAATGAAAAAATGGCAACCTTGGGTAATTTGGTTGCTGGGGTGGCACATGAAATTAATAATCCCATTGGATTTCTCAAAGGCAGCCTTAACAATGCCGAAGAGTATATTCAAGACTTACTCGCTCACATCCAATGCTACCAACAACATCATCCCAATTCTGCGATCGCAGTCATTGAGCATGGTGAAGAAATTGACCTAGAATTCCTGACTGAAGACTTACCAAAGCTAGTAGGCTCGATGAAGGTGGCTTCAGAAAGGATCAAAGATATTAGCATTAGTCTCCGCACCTTCTCCAGAGCCGATACAACCGAAAAAGTTGCTTGTAACCTCCATGAAGGGATTGAGAGTACGCTGTTGATTTTGAAGTATCGCCTCAAAGCTAACGAAAAACGTCCAGCAATTGAAGTCATCACTGAATACGGAAAATTACCGCCTGTTAAGTGCTTTTTAGGACAGCTAAATCAAGTATTTATGAACATCCTTGCTAACGCAATTGATGCCTTAGATACTTCCTGCGAGGGGCTTTCTTTTGCCCAAGCACAAGCCAATCATCACCAAATACTGATTCACACCGAAGTATCCAGTGGCCAAAATATGGTGATAATTCGCATCAAAGATAACGGTCAGGGGATACCAGAGGAGGTTAGAGCAAGGATCTTCGACCACCTATTTACAACAAAAGAGGTTGGGAAAGGAACAGGATTAGGATTAGCGATCGCTCGTCAAATTGTCGAAGAAACCCATAATGGACGGTTGAGTTGCAATTCTGTGCTTGGTGAAGGAACAGAATTTGTCATTGAGATTCCAGTATTTTAAGTAATTTGCGATTTTCCTCTCAATGCATAACGCTTCTAATTTTTCGGTAATGTGGAGAACAGCAATAGCATAATTCTACTAAATCTGTATAACTTGATTCTAAATGAGGTAGCGTTCAGAGTTAAAATTACACAATTGCGTTGAATTGTGGTTAAAACTACAAAAAATTGTTAAAACAACTAACTAATACCGTATTTCCAGCCTCGGTCTTCCGACTAGAGAGTGGTTTAACTTTTATTCATCAAGAAATTCCCACTACTCCTGTAGTTGTGGCGGATGTTTGGGTGCGTGCTGGAGCCAGCTTAGAGCCAAAACCGTGGTTTGGCATGGCGCACTTTTTAGAACACATGATTTTTAAAGGTACGGCGACGCTACCCCCTGGAATGTTCGATTCCAAAGTGGAAAATCGGGGTGGCGTGAGTAATGCAGCAACAAGCTATGATTATGCTCATTATTCACTCACCACAGCTGCTACTTATTTAAAAGATACTCTTCCCTACTTGGGAGAACTACTACTCAATGCGGCAATTCCAGAAGATGAATTTAGCCGGGAACGGGATGTAGTGCTAGAGGAAATTCGCTCTTGTCAAGATGATTCCGATTGGATAGGATTTCAAGCGCTGATTCAAAGCATCTATCCACATCATCCTTACGGACGTTCGGTGCTGGGTACTGAGCAAGAACTGATGCAGCAATCACCAGAAGCAATGCGCTGTTTTCACCACGCCCACTATCAGCCGGAAAATATGACGGTGGTAATTGCCGGAGGTATAGCCCAGCAACCAGCTTGGGAAATGGTAAATCATTCATTTGCTGATTTTGCCGAACGCTCGAATTGTCCGCAGTTTGAGAAAGTGACAAAGCCCGCGATCGCAGGAATTCATCGTCAAGAGTTGTGTTTACCACGCATAGAGCAAGCGCGATTGTTGATGGCGTGGCTGGTACCCGGAGTAGAAGATATTCGTACTGGCTATGGTTTAGATTTTTTGTCAGTGTTATTGGCAGAAGGGCGAACTTCGCGTTTAGTGCGCGATTTGCGAGAAGATTTGCAATTGGTACAGGGAATTTGCAGTAGTTTTTCTCTACAACGGGAATCGAGTTTATTTACAATTACTGCTTGGTTAGAACCAGAAAATCTGGAGGAAGTTGAGTCTTTAATTTGCACTCATTTGGATGATTTGCAGACTAAAGGAATTAGTGAACAAGAACTTGCTCGTACACGCAGACTTCTATGTAACGAGTATGCCTTTTCTACCGAAACGCCAAATCAACTTACAGGGCTTTATGGATATTACAATACCATTGCCCAAGCTGAATTAGCTGTGACATATCCCCAGCAGATTCAGTCTTTTGATGCCCAAGAATTGCAAAAATTAGCTAAACAGTATCTCTCGCCACAGAATTACGCGGTTACTGTACTTAAACCGTGTTAGTTATTGAGCATTGGGCATTGGGCATGGGGCATGGGGCATGGGGCATTAGTTTTTGACAAATGACAAATGACAAATGACAAAGGACAAAGGACAAATGACAACCTTGCTACAAAAATCGCCCATCCATCGCACTGTATTGAACAATGGCCTTGTCGTGCTGGTGGCAGAAAATCCGGCTGCGGACATTATTGCAGCACGAATCTTTGTGCGTGCCGGTAGTTGTAACGAAAATCGGGAACAAGCAGGGTTAGCACATTTGTTATCAGCAGTGATGACAAAGGGATGTGATGGACTTTCTAGCTTGGAAATTGCAGAAAAAGTTGAGTCTGTAGGGGCGAGTTTGAGTGCGGATGCTGGCACTGATTATTTCTTGCTATCTTTCAAGACGGTAACATCTGATTTTGGGGAAATTTTAACATTGGCAGGGCGGATTTTGCGATCGCCGACTTTTCCCGAAACTCAAGTCGAACTAGAACGGCGTTTAGCACTCCAAGATATTCGTTCCCAAAAAGAGCAACCGTTCAATGTCGCCTTTGAACAAATGCGGCAGGTAATGTACCAAAATCATCCCTACTCCATGTCAGTGCTGGGAGATGAAACCACCATGAGCCGCTTAACTCGTGCAGATTTAGTGGAGTATCACCAGACTTATTTCCGTCCAGATAATGTAGTAATTAGTATTGCTGGTAGAGTCACACCCACAGATGCAGCAGCGTTGGTGGAAGAAGTTTTTGCTGATTGGCAATCCCCATCTCAGGCACTACCAATACTGAATTTACCTGAGATTAAGGTAGAACCGCAGGTAAGACTAAAGCCAATACAGACACAACAATCAATCGTCATGCTTGGGTATTTGGGAACATCGGTGAGTTCTGTTGACTACGCCGCCCTGAAGTTGCTATGTACCTACTTAGGAAATGGGCTTTCTAGTCGCTTGTTTGTTGAATTGCGGGAAAAACGTGGTTTAGCTTACGAAGTATCCGCCTTTTACTCCACAAGGCTATTTCCAGCGTCGTTTGTGGTTTATATGGGTACAGCACCAGAAAATACCAGCATTGCTCTAGAAGGACTGCGTACAGAAGTAGATTTGTTATGTACTACCGAAGTATCTGAAAGCGCACTCCAAGCTGCTAAAAACAAGATCCTGGGGCAATACGCCTTGGGTAAACAAACGAACGGGCAAATTGCTCAGATATATGGTTGGTATGAAATTTTGGGCTTAGGAATTGATTTTGACACAAAGTTCCAAGAATTGATTGCGGCGGTGAGTGCTAAGGATGCGATCTCTTCAGCTTGTAAATATTTAAAAGAGCCTTACTTGTCTTTAGTTGGTCAAGAAGAAGCAATTAATCGCGCGATCGCGTAACTGAGAATGTGCCGCAGCTACGCCCATCAGAGATATTGTAAAATTCAGCAGCTGTTTTTTAGACCAAGCGGCTGTACCATTAGCATGAGAATATTCTGGGAGTGAATTCCATGCAAAGCAGCCTGACAGCAAGTATTTTGAGTTACTTAAAATTACTAGACCCAACTGTAAATCGCTGTAAAATGGAAAAACAGCAAAAGGATTGGTGGCCAAAGAGGTCTAAATCTTTATCAGCTATTAAAATACTCTTGTTCTTGGCTACGCCTCTGTTTATTACCTCAACGACTCTAGTATCAATAGCAGCCCCACAAAAAATTGCCCAAGTAAATCCTGGAAATAGCATCAACCGCCCTAGCCTCAAAGTTGGTAGCCAAGGCGAACGTGTGACTGAACTTCAGGCAGCTCTGAAACTTTTGGGTTTTTATTCTGGTGCAGTAGATGGCATTTTTAGTGAAAATACAGCTAATGCTGTTTCCCGATTTAAACAAGCAGCTGGCTTGAATCCAGATGGCGTTGTTGATGCCAGCACTTGGCAACGACTTTTTCCTAATCAACCAGTAGCAGCATCAACCGCCCCTTCATCCCAGCCAAGATTTAACTCAGCTACAAATTTTCCTGTTCCAACCCAAGCTAGTAACCTCACCAACGTTGTAAATCCCAACCCCAACTCTCCCAGACAAGCTGTAACACAAGTTCCGACTAGACCAGAACCAAAACCTACCACCCCAAAAAAAGCTGTAACCCAAGTTACGAACAACCCTGAACCAAGACCTGCTACTCCCAGAAAAACTACAACTTCTAGCACAAAGAAACCGCCGAAGCGTACTACATCAACTACTCGAACTCAGTCAAACACAACTACAAAACGAACTCCTGGTATTCAATACACCTCAGAAGGATTGCCAATTTTGCGTATAGGATTACGTGGTTCTGAAGTTGTTAAGTTGCAACAACAATTGAAAAAGCTTGGTTTCTTGAAAGGTGATGCCGATGGAGACTTTGGCGAGACAACCGAAGCAGCAGTGAAAGCTGCACAAAAGCGCTATGGTTTAGAAGCTGACGGCGTAGTTGGTGGCTCTACCTGGGAGGTTCTTTTGCGGCGTTAACCGTATCCCTACTCTTAAAACTTGGTACATGTAGCGTCTCACCCGTCCGTAACCAGAGTTACGGGCAAAAATTCGGCGTGAAACTTCCCTACGGGACGCTACGCGAACGACAAGCTCAGTGCCAAGATGCGACTTCTCTACAAGAGGCTGCGCCAACGACAAGGCTCAGTACAAGTCAGTCGAATGCTGCCCACCGTATAAAACTAGATAATTTATTTCTTGGAAATCCCTAATCACTGAGGTTTCTCGACTTAGAGCTGATTCGTAAACAAAAGCTTAAGCCGCCATTCGCTTTACCATTAGACGAATCAATGAGCCATAAATCATTGTTTTGTGTGAATTTCGCGCTAGGCACCCGCTCAAAAACTGAGCTAAGAGAACTGACACTGCGCCCAAAGGCAGAATACCAAGCATTGCAAACCGTGCGACAATAACAGCTTTCCGCTGATTGGAAAAAGCTCTATGACGCAAGAGCGGGAGTTGAGGGAACGAGCATTTTTTGACTTCGCCAATAGCATAGATTGCTCATTTACCCTCTCTTCCAAGACTAATTCGAGTCAAGAGTGATAAATAGAGGTATTTCATTTGCTTCCGTTAGGAGCTTGACTTTTAAGACAGTCGCTTTTATCGTGGCACTTGCTTCCAATGTGCGATTACACCAGAAATCACCAAAGCATAATCTTGTGTGGGTTGCACAATCTTTTTTCCAACAATTTTGATTTTCCATCTTCCTGTTATGGGCGCATCAACAATGCAACCTTCGACATTATTAACACTATCTATCATGCCTCGCTCATCGAAATCATTGCCAAGATAATATCCGCCTTGAGGATTATAGACTACTAGGTTAAGATTATTGACAAGTTGACCTAGTGGTTGTTTACCTGGATAGTCGGTGTAAACTAAGGTTACTCGCAAAGGAATTGAGTTGTCGATTATCTCAAATTCGTATTGATGCTCCTTCTGACCAGACTCAAAGAAACCTTGGGTTTGATCAAAAAATTCGACGTGATAAGGTGGATTAATAATCCGACTAAGGTTTATTCTGCCCCATCCTTGCTCATTATCTGCCCATTTTTTAGAAGATTTATGAGTATAAGAGTATTGAAAATACTCTGCTGAATGAATTAATGCTGCTTTGAGTAAAGCTGCACTCGGATTACTAATGTTCTTCTTTGTGCGAAGATATTGACGAACTAATGCCGCGCTGCCAGCAATTAAAGGAGTTGCCATAGAAGTCCCACTCATATACATATAATCTCCTTTAGCTGGTGGATAAGCAGCTTCTGAGTAATGCGTAATCTGACAGGAGCGAGTGGATAAAATGAAAGTGCCTGGCGCGATGACATCAGGCTTATAACGACCATCTTGACAAGGACCTCGACTGCTAAAGTCAGCAAATACCCCTATTGTTAAACAGTTTTTTGCCGTTCCTGGTGGCGTAATTGTTCCCTGTTGATTACCTTTATTCCCAGCAGCGAACACAATCAAAAAGTCTTTGTGTTGCCAAACAAATTCATCTAGCTGAAGACATCGGCGATTATAACACCCAAATTCACCTCCTCCCCAAGAATTAGAATGAATACGTGCGCCGTTTGTGAAAGCAAATTCAAATAATGTTTTGATGTTACTAGGAATTCCTAGCAAATCAGAAGCGGGAGGTATCAGTTTACGTTTCAAGAATGAGTGCATTTCTTGTATCTTCCATTTGGGCGTTTGCTCAACTGCTTGAAAGATCAATTCTGCTTCAGGTGCCATTCCCTGGATAGGAGGAAGTCCGTAGTTTTGTGCCATTCTTCCGCTTCCTAATGCACTTCCTGCTACATGAGTTCCATGTCCTGAATATTTATCCGATGCTCCATCATCATCATTAGGATTATTAACTCTGTTAGAATCTGAAGGTCTGATAGGATAACTTTTAATTATCTTGACCCTTCCTTGAAAATCAGGGTGTAGTATTGCTTTTTCTCCTGTATCTAACCCTGTATCTGCAATAGCAATAATTTCTCCACTACCAGTCAATTCAGGAATATAGTTGATGATAGAAACACCATTCGCAAGTAGGGGAACAGCAACATGATTATCAATTGTTTCGATGGTTTCTTCTTCTAACGAAATTAAACCTGGTAAACTTTTAAGAATTTCATAAGCATTAATAGGGTTACTATGACTGATTAAATCTACGACTAATTCATTAATATCAGCTTCTTCAACGACATCAATTTTCTCAGACTCTAAAGTTTTTAGAGCTTCATCACGGTCTTCTTCAGTAAAGAAACGAGCAATTAAAATACCTGGAATAAAATTGTTATTAATTTTAAGAGTTTGGGAATTTTCGACTATTTTCAGTCTTGCGTCTGCCAACATTTCTTCGGTAACTTCTACTCCTAAATCTTTTAAATATTCCTCCTGCACTCTAATAGTTGGCTCATAAGGGGTTACGCTAGCAACTTCTCTAAAATTTTTAATCTTAGTCAAAATCTCTTCACTTGGTACAGAAACAATAAGTTCTGAATCTCCTATCGGTTCTAAAATTCTTGCGCCTGTATTTCCTATTCGTTGCTTCCATTCACCGCGAACAGGAAATCTAAATTTAACGACTTGCTCTTTTTTGTAAGGCATTTTAGATCCTCTTGAGTCTTCCGCAAGGTCTTTTGAAAGTTTTTCCACTGGATAGACATTTTTTAACTGTGTAATTATTTCTTCATTGTTAGAATCTACAGAAATAATTACAAAAGCGCTATAAGCTTCAATTATTACTATTTCTGGCAAAAGTTGCTTAATCCGATCTTCAGAAAAGAAGACTTGATAAACTCCTGAAGTAAAGAGTTTTGCTTCAATGTTTTTTTGAACTTTTTCAACAAAGTCTTGAAATTCAGGCTCATCATATGGTAAATTATTTCTGATTGTTTGTATTAAAGATAACTCCTTTCTGCCTCCTTGAGTAAAAAACCACCATAGTGCCTGCCAAAAATCTTTAGGATCACTAGGATTTAATAACTGTGTTTTTTTCCAGATTCTTTCCAGATAGTTCCGTAATTCACGAACTTTTTGAATTTCAGCAGCTTTGCTTGCTTTTAATTCTTGTCCTTTTTCTCCTGTACTAGCTTCATTAATTAATAACTGGATTGATTCTATCTCTGAATTTAAAGATTGCAATTTGTCTTTTTTTAAAATAATATTCATCTCTTTGTCTCGCACAATGCTACTCAGTTCTCTATCTGCATTTTCAATACGCGATTCAACTTGCTCGATAACTGCTGACATATTGATCTCCAAGCAAATAGTACGAAAAAAGTTTATTTTGATGAGAAGGAAACAATCAAATATTATTGCTTACTTAGAGTTTGTTGAACCTCTTCAACAAACTCAAAAGGAAGATAATCATATTTATGAATGAATCGGCTTTTATTATCTTTATTGCTTTCTTGTTCAAGCTCATCATCAGTAAAATTTGTAAAAATAATAATCGGTAAATTAGGAAAACTTTTTCTAATTTTTCTATGGAGATGAACCCCCGTTCTTAATCCATCATTAGTATCACAATCTTTAAATATGTCTTCTGGTGGCATCATCACATCTAAAATTACTAGTTGAATTTTGTCATGATTATCTTCGAGATATTTGAAAGCAGAATTAACATCTTTTTTCAAAGTGGTCTCAAATTTAGAAAGTTTTAATTCTTCAACAAAGCTAGCTATTCCTCTCTCTTCATCATCAATAAAAAGAATCATCAACAGCCTCCTTTACTTACATTTAGTGTCTAGGAATAACTAAGTGAAATTCCGTTGGCTCAGTATTATTAGACAAAATTAAATCTCCTCCTAATTCTCTCATTATACTTTTAGAAATAGCGAGGCCTAACCCCGATCCTGCTACATTTTTTTTGATTGCTCCAGGACAGCGAAAACCTTCTTTAAATATGTCTTTTACAAATTCATTCTCAATACCGATTCCCCAATCTTTTAATTTAATAATTATATTTTCTTTATTTTTATCATCAATATCTATATCAATTTTAAATTGATTTTTGTCATCTTTCGCATACTTTATCGAATTCATCAATAAATTATATATAACTTGGTTTATTTTTACTTTATCTGTATTAATTTCTAATCTTAAGAATCGAGGATTGACTTTACTATAGTCAATATTTTCTATGGAGAACCCGTGGTCAATTACAATCGGACGAAGTTGATTAGTCGTTTTAATAATAACATCTCTAAAAATAAAAAATTTTTCTTTTTTAGATTTTCCAGAAATACGACCACCCATAATATATTCTAACTCTGCAACTTGGTATAAAAGTATTTCACAATCTGTCAGAATATCTTCTAGTTTTCTGTCAAAATGCTCTGAATTTATTTCTTCTTTACGTCTTTGAACAAAACTTGCATTACTTCTAATTCCAACAATAGGAGATCTAAATTCATGAGTAATTTTATTAATTATTTGCGATTTTCTACGTTCAAGTGCATTAACAACAGAGTCAACAAAACTTTCTAATACTTGCACATCTCGCTCATAAATATACTCTCTATAATCCCTTTTATAGCCTGCTTCGAGAGTTCCAATCACTTGACTTTTGAAAGGTTCAATCATAGGAATAAAAACTCTAATTAAGTCTTGATGACCATATTTATGATATATTTGCTTATCAAAGCGTGGATCTTCAATATCTGGTACTTGAATTTTTCTGCTTTTCACAATACTAGCTTGAATATCATTACTATCTAATGAATGGTTAGCTTCTTTTTTAAACTCTTCTAATTGATTATCTAAAATGCCAGTAATAAATTCTGTTTTTATACTATTGGTCTCGCGGTTAACCAAGGAAATATTAACAACTTCAAATTGTAATATGTCAGTAATGCTCTTGATGACATTTTCCATAATTTGATTGTGATTTTGATGTTCGGCAATCTGCTGTTCTTTTTGACGTAGATCGCTTAACTTTTTGTCAGATTCTCGTCTATCAATCAATATCGCAGCATAACGCGCTAATAATTCGAGATACTCTTCATCAGCTTTTGAAAAAGCATTAAGTTCTGGACTTTCAATATTTAAAACCCCTAGTCTTTTTGAACCTAATTCAACCTCAGTTCCTTTTCTAACTGGGATATTTTCTATGAATAGAGGAATGGCAATTTCCGAACGAGTATCCCGCCAATATTCTACATAAGTATCCTTCCATATAGAATCTTTTAAAACATTACCAACATTGATAGTTTTTTTGCTCTCAAGGGCTTTACCAGTAATACCTTCACCTATTTTCCATTTAGTGAGATCTTTTTTAAGAGGCCTTTTGCTTTCAATAACTTCTAACTCGCCAGTAAAGTAATTTAAGCGACTAATAGCTCCATGTCCTGAATCAAGTAAATTTATAGCACCGTCTATAAGACATTTAAAAACTTCTTTAGCTGTATCACAATTTATCATTTCTAGCATAATTTCAGTTAGCTTTTTCAACTTCTCTCTATCTTTTAAGTTTTCCTTGGTTTTTTTATTTGTTACGGCTTTATCAAAAGATAAAGCTGCATAGTTTGAGAAGCATTTAAACCCTTCTTTTTCTAGTTCTTTAAAAGAGCGATTTTCTGTAGTAAAAATATCCAAAATTCCAATTATTTCTCCATCATTAATCATTAATGGCGCACTCAGCATAGAAGTCCAGCCTCTTTTTTTAACTTCTCCATAATGCAGAAATTTTGTAGAAGCTCTAGTAATGTCGGATAAATAAAAAATACCTTTTCGGCGATAAAAATCTTGCACCACATTAAAATTTTTATCCAGTTCCAGATTTTTATATTCATCATCTACTTTGCCAGCAGTAGCTAAGATTTTAAACTTTTGATGCTTTATATCTTTTTTCCAGAGAATACAAGCTGATGCCTCAAAAAGCTCACAGGCTTTTTGAGGCAATAACTGAATAAATTCATCAGGATCAACCGTCATTAACTGTTCTGATAACTTACATAAAGTTTCCAACGGTTTATAAGGATTATAATTATAATCGAGATTTTCAATAGTGACTATTGCTCTATTAGCAAATGATTTCAACAATCCTTGTTCTTGTTTAGTCAAAGTTCCAAGTATATAAGAGAAGTGATAAATATAACCAACCACCTTACTTTCTGTTGACCACAAGGGATAACTATATACTGATTTTAAATGATACTTATCTCTAATGTTAGGATGAAGCTTTTCTTGTTTAGAAAAGACTATTTCATCCCAGAAAAGTTTTTTATTATTAATCAATCCTTCTAATTCTAGATTGTTGCTTGTACAAATCAATTGAGTAACTACTCTTGTTTCAGCATTAATAAGAGCTATAGCAAAAGTATGACAATCGATAAATTGTTTGCCAAGTTCAGTAATTCGCTTCAACGCCTCATTTTGTGTTTTGTGCTGAAACGGAATTTCACTCATATACTTGAAGATTTCATTTAAGTTAAATTTAGATATTTTGTCCGACATGATTCACCCGTCAATGATTACATAAGGAATATAAAAGAGAGCGATTTTTTTCGGGGGAGATAGGCAAGAATTAAGCAGGGGCTTTAAACATCTGACTTTTCACGGGATGTGGAAAGTCAGAATGGCCCATATCGAGAAGACTGGAAAATATAGGGACTAAGAGGATAATCGCTTTGAAGCTTGCGGAGAGAACAAATTTCTTCAGAGTAAAGAGGATGAATAGATAGAGTGCTTTTTTTAACTCGCTTCACGTAAATTGTGCGATCATCCCAATCTATTTGCTTCCATTGCAAAGATGCCGCCTCTGCCACGCACAATCCGTGACGGTAGCAAAGCAAAATTAGAGTTGAGTCTCGGTGAGCGTGGCGACCCTTGGATTTTTTGATATCTGACCACATCGCAGAGACTTCTTCTAGTAATAAATGTTCCCTAGTCCTGAGTTTGAAGTACTTAGGAGAGTTAGGCGACTGACGTTCTTGTTTTTCGGTTTTACCAACTTTCGGTGGTTGGACGGTTTGTGGTGTCATAACTCAACCCCCTGAAAAACTTGGGGTATGTGAGCTAATTTTACCAACTTACGCTCCAAAGTTGGGTTTGCACATAGACATAAAAACCTAACTTTTCCCGTTAAGTCCGAAAACCCCTGCACAGAGAGAAGCAGGAGGCAAGAGGTAGAAGGAAAAGAAAATAAGAAGTTAAGAGTCTCGCGGTACAAAGATTTTATAACTCCTGCGTCCTGCCTCCTGCCCTCTGACTTGAAAGTGCTGAGTACTGAGTAAAAATCCCAGTCCCTAGTCCCACTTTCATGCTTGGCTGTGAAACTTGTTTCATCGGGACTGCCTCCTGTCTCAAAACCTCCACCAAAAGATAACGGGAAAAATCAGGTTTTGCGCTCAACACTATTTTTTATGAATTTAATGCGGTACATCCTGCAATACGATAAAGATATACCCATTACAAGTATCTCTCTTGCCAGCACTGAAAAATTACATTGATTTTAGGCTGATAAAAGATGATCGCAACTTTAGGAGTCAAGCACAACACTCGATCGTGTTACAAATCACAACTGGCAATAGTGAAATTAATTAAACTTACTGCTAATTCCTCTAAAAAAACTTATGCAACACTTTTTATTAACTTGGCTCGGTACTGCGGTGGCGTTATTCATTACAGCTAATATCGTTCCGGGATTCTTTATCAAGAATTTTGTGACTGCCTTAATCGCAGCCTTTGTAATTGGTCTAGTTAATGCATTTATTAGACCAATTTTGCAGATTTTGACGTTTCCGATTACCTTGCTCACCTTTGGTTTATTTACATTGGTGATTAACGCCTTAGCCCTTTGGCTGGCAAGTATCCTAACTCCTGGTTCTGGTTTTGAGATTCAGGGCTTTTTACCTGCTTTGCTAGGTTCAATTGTACTAGCAATTGTTTCTAGCATCATTAACTATTTTTTGAGAGTTGTTGACTAGAAAATTAAAGAACTTTTGTAATACTAATAATATTTAAAGCTTGGGCAACAGCAAGAGTTACCGCTCCTGGTTGCCCTTGTATTTGGAAAATTTGTTTAGGAACTAAAAATTTCACTCGCAATTCCTTTATCTTTGTAAAGGGGAAAACAGTCAAAGATGTGAGTTGAGATGCTGCAAGAATAGCAGCTGCCTCTGCTACGCTAGGTGTACCTACTCGATCGTCGGTAATTGTGGCAGGGTTGGGGACACAGACAGAGCGAAGTATTTCCGCAGAAAAGGTTTTTAAGGGCAAATTGCGGAGGCGACAAAGTTTGACTAAGCCAACTTCCGAGGCTTTAGTGTCAATGGTAGCAATACCTGCGATCGCACTTGGAAAAAGTTGATTTTCTCGAAATACTTGCTCAATTGCCCGATCAATCAACTGCCATGATGTTCCCCGTTTACAACCGATTCCTACCCATAAAACCTGTTGTATTTGCTGTATTTCCTTACTCAGGCTGTCAGGGTTTGACATGATTGGGTTTACTCCAACAGCCAACCAAATAAATCTCCCACCGTCAGCCTCAACTCACTTGCAAAATCTGGCACAAGGAGTAAAGCTTCTAATTCATCCAACATGACTGGCTGTTGATTGCGGATGTACACAAATACTGTTTGTTCTTCTGGATCAATCAGCCAACCCATTTGTGTTTCATAATTCAGACAATGTAAAATATTTTTTGTAACTTTCGTTTGTCTTTGGTCAGGTGATAGAATCTCAATAGTCCAATCGGGGGCTGCTGAAAATAAATTTGCTACCCTGCCATTTTCTTTGCGAGGTATTCTCTCCCAGGTAAATACTGCTACATCCGGAATAATTGATCTGCCACCAAAAGTACATCGCAGTTCTGGATATGCTCGTGCAACTTTTTGGGGTTTCAAGATAGCATTAATAAAAATAATCAGTTCGCCTTGAATAGTGCTATGTTCTCCCTGTGCCATTGGTTTTTGAATAATTTCACCATTAATGTATTCACTAGCGGGCTTCGTTTCTGGTAGCATTAGAAACTCTGCTAAAGTTATGTTTTTTGATCGTATCCGTACCATTTGCGATCGCCTCCAAATCCTGCAATTCTTATTAAAAAACCGCAAAGTACATAAAGAAGCTTTAACTTAACTCTTACTCTGCGTACCTACCCTGCGGGAAGGCGAAGCGCCTATGCGCTACCTCAGCGTCACTACCCTACGGGAAGGCGAAGCGCCTATGCGTTAAAAAAATATTACATCCTCTCCAATACCTGAATTCCCAACAAAGATAATCCCAACTTCAGAGTTCTAGCAGTCAAATCACATAAAACTAAACGAGATGTTCGCTGCGGTTCCTCCGCTTGTAGTATGGGACAGCGATCGTAGAATTGGTTAAACTTCTGACTCAGTTCAAACAAATACTCGCATAAACGATTGGGCAGCAAGTCTTGCTCTACACTACTAATAACTTCATCCAGTTGAAGTAAATATTTTGCTAGCGCTAATTCTGTTTCATGCTGCAACAAAACGGCATTATTTCCCAACTCTTTAAAGTTAATATTACCCTTGCGGCTAATCCCATAAATCCGCGCATAAACATACAGCATATAGGGCGCAGTATTACCTTTAAGATCCAGCATTTTGTCGTAGCTGAAGATGTAGTTACTGGTGCGATTTTGGCTTAAGTCTGCATACTTCACTGCACTGATTCCAACTACCCTAGCAACTTCATTAATAAATTCTTCAGTTTCTTGGCGTTCTTCTTTTTGTAATCTAGTTTTGAGGTCAGCATGGGCACGAGAAACAGCTTCATCTAATAAATCCCGTAACCGCACACTGTCCCCAAAACGAGTTTTGATTCTTTTACCATCTTCTCCTAACACCAACCCAAAAGGAACATGCACTAATTCCACATCATCAGGAATCCATCCGGCTTTGCGTGCCACTTGGAAAAATTGGGCAAAGTGGTTTCCTTGTCCAGCATCTGTTACATAAATTATCCGCTTTGCTTCATCCTGCTGAATCCGGTAACGGAGAGATGCTAAATCTGTTGTGGCGTAGTTATAACCACCATCTGATTTCTGCACAATTAAAGGTAAGGGTTCACCTTCTCTATTTGTAAACCCTTCCAGAAAAACGCATTTTGCCCCTTGATTTTCTACCAGTAACCCAGATTTTTCTAAATCTTCCACAACTCCTGGTAGTAAGGGATTGTAAAAAGATTCGCCGCGTTCAATTAACTTGATATCCAGCAAGTCATAAATTATTTGAAACTCCTGCCGCGACTGTTCGCACAACAGTTTCCAAGCATGGAGTGTATCTTCTGCACCTGCTTGTAATCTGACGACTTCTTGGCGTGCTGTCTCTTGAAAAGCTTCATCTGTATCAAACCACAATTTGGCTTTGCGATAAAAAGAGACTAAATCACCAATATCTAAAGCATTAGCGGTGGTAAGCGCGTCTGGGTAAACTTCCCGCAGATAGGCGATTAACATGCCAAACTGCGTACCCCAATCGCCGACATGATTTAACCGCAGTACATCATGTCCTTGAAATTCTAAAATCCGGGCGATGGAATCACCAATAATCGTCGAACGCAAGTGTCCAACGTGCATTTCTTTGGCAATATTCGGACTGGAAAAATCCACAATTTCCCGCTTCGGCGTTTTCGCGGCTGGAACTCCTAGTCTGGGATCAGCTTGAATCGCGTTGAGTTGTGCTTCTAAGTATGCTGTTTTCAGTTTCAGATTGATAAATCCCGGCCCAGCAATTTCTGGCGGTTCGCAGATTTCGGATACATCTAGTTTCTCAACGATCGCACCTGCGATCGCTCTTGGTTGCTTTCCTAACTTTTTACTCAGGGATAAAGCCACATTTACCTGATAATCGCCAAATTTAGGATTGCTAGCAGGAACCAAAATTGGATCTACTCCAGCCAAGTCAGCGCCAAAAGCCGCGATTAAGGCCTGCTCTACGTGAGCTTTTAGTTTTTCTTGTGTAGCGTTCATATATAGATTTTATCTGTGAAAGGGGGAATGTAGCTCTGGAAAAGCTTGATTATTTTAACCTTAAAAGATATTCATCAAGTCTAGGCAAAGACTGTCATTTTAAGGTACAACCCCCTTAAATTGTCTCCCATCCTTGGCATAACTTCTAGATTCTGACGATACCGAAGTCGATTTTGGCAGACTACTGCTAGTTAATCAAGTCAACGAAAGCATAGTACGTAGTAAGCACTTGAGTGCTTAAAACAAAGACTAAACTTATTTACCCAGGTTTCATTGATTTGATAGATTACTACGTTTCCCAACGTAAGTACCGAGATAAACTCTGTTTGTATAGCAGCAAATAACCTTCGTCAAGCCTAAGTTGATACACCTAACAGCGCACTACTACTTATCTACCTTATTTAAATAAAAATTATTATAGATTAAGCTTTTAGCATTTCACTATAGGAATTGCACATCTTCTTTTCATAAAAAATAGAAATATTTCATCAATTTTTCATCATATATAAGTTTAATTACTAGGTACTAACAACAGTGTAACATCCGATTAAAAATAGTATTTTTTCAGTAAAAATACTTTAAATAAAGAGCTATTTGAATCTACTAGTAAAAGTAAACAAATAGATTGACTTCGCAGAAGTATAGCTGTTAGAAGTAAGAGACAAGCGAAGATAGATAGCTGCTACAAAAGCATTATCTAAATTGTATTTCCTACTTAATGGCTCATAAAATGAAACTTAATTTATTCACAGCCTTGATTGCTGCTACAGCTACCTTGACCGGATTAGTTTCCAAAGTAGAAACTGCATCTGCTGCTGATTTTAATTGGAATAGTTCATGGACTCAACCAACAATATATAGTAAGTCTAAAACTGGTTTTAACGACGCTCCTTTTCAACAATTTGTCCAAGCAGAAAGTGTTGCCCTTCCAAATAGCGGACAATTTAAATTAGACCCCAGTAAATTAAACCTAAAATACGACCACGATGTTTCTGTTTACTTTATCAATGAGGGCGCAGGTTATAGAAACCAGTTAGCCTTTGAAGCTACAGGAACTACTAACAAGTCTGGGCTGCTTTTTAATGATATTTCTTGTGAAGGGACTGGATGTGTTGGCGGCTGGGGCGGTAACGCACTAAAACTAGGTGATGGGGTCAAAGTTGGTAATGTTACCGCAGGTACTCAACTCGACTTCTGGTTAAGAGCTGATGGTTTGAACCGTGGCAACTCTGCCAATATCTTTGGTACTGACACAGCTTCTAACGCTGACGGACTACAGCACGCAGTTGCTTATGCTTACAACAACTACATCCTCCTGGCATTTGAGGATTTATACGGTGGTTTACACGCTTCAGGAGTAGATTCTGTAACTGGTAAGTGGAACGAAGGTTCCGATCGCGACTTTAATGATGTTGTCGTCGTTCTTGATGTCGGCGAGGCAAATGTTAAAGCGTTAATTGGCGCTACCGTTCCTGAACCATCTGTTACTCTATCAATGTTTGCGGTGGGAGCAGTTAGTATGTTTGGATTGCGCCGCCGCCGTCAAAGTCGCACTTCTCACTAAACTTTGAAACGGTGCTTAATATAAGGTGTATTTAGTTTAATTGGAAAATAACAAGCGATCAATCGCATTTTCACCCGTACATTTATACGGGTGATTTTACATTTGTAGTGGCATTTATATTTTATATTTTATCTATTGCGATCACGTTCTAAATCATCAATCACTTTTTGCAAATACCACTCGTCTGACATCCCAGGATGGTAATCCTGGTTTTGCTGAATCAATCGTTCGGCAATTTCCCAATATCCCCCAACCATTCGTAAAAGTCGCTGACGTAGCAGATGATATTTTTGCTTTTTTGACTCTGGACTAAATTTCTGGATTTTTTCTAGGCTACTTAAGACTTGTTGATAATTTTCCCAGTCTTCTTGTTGGCAAAAGATACTCGCCGCCCGTTGATAATCTTCCACGGCGTTTTGTATTTCTTCTAAGCAAGTATAGGCAATGCCGCGATTGTAATAAGCTTGAGCATCATCAGAATTGATTTGTAGCGCTTGGGTGTAATCTTGAATTGCACCAAGATAATTGCCCATTGCCCGATAGACATTACCTCTGGCAATATAGACTAAGACATCTTCGGGTTGCATCTGGAGTGCTTGGTTCAGATCAGCGATCGCACCTTGATGATCTCCCAAGACAGAACGTGCTTTACCTCGGTTGCGATAAACAATCGCATCTTGAAAATTTAGTCGTAATGCTTGATTAAAATCTGCGATCGCTTCTCGATAATTCCCGATTTTACAACGCACAACCCCACGACAGCAGTAAGCTTGGGCATCTTGCGGATCGGCTTTTAATACCCAGTTTAAATCGGCGAGTGCTTCTTGGGTATCTCCCTTTTCAGCCTTTTCTAATAATTGTGTAAAATAATCATTGGTGGATAAAATTGGTGCATTAGTGGAAGGCGATTGCTCAAGGGCAGGTAATTTTTGTGGTTGTAGCTGTTTAATTCGTTCCAATGACAGACGACAATTCTCTTTATCTTGTTGCTCTAGATATAACCCAGCAGCTTTTTTAAAGTTAGCGATCGCATCTTGAATATAACCCTGTTTGCGCCGCACCATTCCCCGCAGATTATAAGCAGCAGCATAATTGAGATTGAGACGAATCGCACGTTCAGCATCTTCTAGCGCCCCCGGTAAATTTTTCAGCGCTACCCTAGCCAATCCCCGACAATAATATGCTTCTATACTCTCAGGATTCAGCTTCAGGGCTTCGGTATAATCTGAAACAGCTTTCAGAATTGCGCCTGAGTCATAATGTGCTAAACCCCGTTGCAAATAAGCTTCGCTAAAGTAAGGTGTCAGTTGTAAAGCATGGTTAAATTCCTCAATTGCTCCCGCGTAATCTTTTCGCCTAGCCTTTTCCAATCCTCTATTGTAGAATTCATCATTCATGACATTTGTTTGGTTGATTCAGTTAATTGAATTCCAGCAGGCTTGTTTCGTAGCCTAATCTATGCATTCATCTTCATATTTTAAGTATATTTCATAGTTTTTGTGAAATAAAACCAACACACTACCCTAACTTTTGATAAATGGAATATTGTACACATCCAGATTTGGGAGTTCAGTTTAGTGAAAATATCACTAATCAAATTTATTATTACATTCAGCAGTTTGTGGCTATGGATTTTATACAGTTACGATTCCAGGTGATATCACAATAGAAAAAATTACAGCTTTATTAATTGATATGGCAACTTTAGCCATCAAGTTAGATAAACCACTATCAGCACGATTATTTCCAATTCCAAATAAAAAAGCTGGGGAAATGACTACATTCAATTCCCCATATCTCGTAGATTGTAAAATATTTACGGTTGACTAAAATTATTCTGAAAGCAAGCTGGGAGAAGTTAGCACAAAAACATCTCTACTGCCCTGAGCATGAATCTGTGGTTTGATAGGAGTGGTAAAGTGGAAAAAATCATGATCGTTGACTAATAAGAGTTCTCCCGGATTTAGAACTTTGCTAAACACAGGCTTTTCTTTTTTGCCAGTATATAGATGTGTTTCTCCACCTTGAATATTATCTCTATCTACTGAAAATATACTAATAAAATCAGTACCATCTTGATGGATACCTTCAGGTGCTGGATTACCCAAATTATCTGCCGAACAAATAGTTCTAATTTGATGAACTCCGATTTCAGCTTCAGGATGAAGTTTACAAGAATCACTAAATGCTAAGACAAGATTCTTAAAAATATCAAGTTCTATAAGTGCATCTTCTAATTCTGGAAACTCTCTTTTTATGTCACCCACTAATGGATTGTAATCTTTACTTTGAAAGAGGTAGCCATGAGGTAATTTGATTAAATGATTTCCAGAAACTGTGAACCGAGATAATCTTCTGGAACGATAATTGCCTTTGATATAAGGGTCAATAGGCATATTACTAAAAAATGGCTTAAAACCTTCTGGATTGATTGAAGTTACTTTTCTTAGAGTAAACAGAAAAGCATATTCTAATTCCGTTGCTGTCCACACTTCTTGCATAGGATTTACCTCCTTGCACATTGAAATTCTCCCAGTTTTTTTATGGGAGGCTTGTAATATTTAGTATATGCTACTTTTTATTACTATGTTGTCAATTTAACTACAAAAGTTGACAATCCATGATATATAAAGTTCCTCAAATTCTGTCACAGGGCGGAGTCGCTGCTGAAAAAATTTGCAGATATGGGTTCGGTGGGTAAAAAATTAACGTATATTTACAAGCAGCAACAAGGTTCAATAATGATAGATTGGCTTTACTCTTACCCTGTTTTGTATCCCGGTATTTTGCTCAAGCGTTACAAGCGGTTTTTTGCTGACGTTCAACTTACTTCTGGCGAAATAGTGACAGCACACTGTCCCAATACAGGGCCAATGACTGGAGTATCGACTCCTCAAAGTGCGGTACAGCTTTCCAAAAGCGATAATCTTAACCGTAAATTGGCTTACACTTTAGAACTAATTCAGGTACATGACAATGAGCCAACTTGGGTAGGCATAAATACTTTTTTGCCCAATCGGGTGGTAAAGCTAGCTTTGGCGAAATACCTTTTCCCGGAATTGGGCAACTACAGCCAAATCAAGGGCGAGGTAGTTTATGGGCTAGATAAAAAAAGTCGAGTAGATTTTTTTTTGACGGGGAGTGATGAGGAACGCCCGATTTATTTAGAAGTGAAAAATACAACTTTGTCTGAGGGGAGATTAGCCCTATTTCCTGACACGGAGACTACAAGAGGGCAAAAGCACTTGCGAGAACTGATGGCGCTGTTACCTTTAACTCGTGCGGTGATGCTTTACTTTATCAATCGCGGTGATTGTATCGAGTTCTCCCCTGGCGATCGCACAGATCCTGTATATGGTAAATTATTACGGGATGCGATCGCTCTCGGTTTAGAAGTCTTACCTTGCCGTTTTGACATTTCCCCCGAAGGTATCCGTTATTTGGGTTTGGCAAAACTAAAAATTTGATTACATCTAATTAAGAGAAACTAGTACAATGTCTAAGTTAGTAATGAAAAGTTTGTAGTAAGCACTTTAGTGCTTAGAAAATTAAGGACTAAAGTCCTTACTACGAACTTGATTACCCATCAATTTAAACTTGACAGACTACTAGCAATTGCAACGTTTTTACACGTATAAAACAACAAATCCATCTAGATGCTGTCTAGATGGATTTGTTGATAGTTGATGTTTACTAAAAAACATTCAACCAGACTGTAATGAAGAAACGACTATAGGTAGTCGCCACCTCAGAAATAGCGTTCGCTATTCTGAGGTTTGGTTATGCAGGAATCAAAACTGTGTCAATGACGTGGATGACACCGTTATCAGCAGCAACATCTGCTGTTGCAACTGTTGCATCATTAATCTTAACGCCATTAGAAGCGTCAATTTTTACATCTGAACCTTCAACTGTTTTAGCTGTCTTCAGCTTAACTACATCAGCAGCCAGTACCTTGCCTGAAACAACATGATAGGTCAAGATTTTCTTGAGCTTTGCAGGATCTTTCAGTAATGCGTCTACAGTACCTGCTGGAAGCTTGTTAAACGCTTCGTCAGTGGGTGCGAAGACGGTGAATGGTCCAGCACCTTTCAGTGTATCTACCAGACCAGCCGCTTGGATTGCTGCAACTAGTGTCTTGAAAGAACCATTGTTAGTAGCAGTGTCAATTATGTTAGCCATGTGTTTTACCTATTTCTGTGTAACTTGTTACAAATCTAAACTATTTGTTTAATAAAATCCATCTATCATTAGGCGTATGTCAAATCAATTTTTTTATTGGTAACATAAAAGTTTATATATTTTTTTATACAAATAAAGAATTATATGTACATCGTCTAGGCGGATGAGTTATTAGCACTGCTGGATGCGCTCACGATTTTTTTTACGCAGTGCTAGAGGCGATCGCATCCAAAGATTGTCAGGGCAGCACTTACAATACCAATAAAGTTAGCTAAATGGATGATTAAAAATATTTAGTTGGTATAAATAAAGCTTTAGATATTTAGGAGCAATCTAAAAATTTTATAGCACAATCCATACTAGATAAACAAATCAGAGCTATTTAGAGAATTTAAATATACTTGCATTAGCTTTTTGTCAGGATTTATTGACCAAAAAAGTTGGTAATAAGCGTATTTAACTGATATTATTTCATCACTAAATACATTTCACTCGCTGTTTGTGTAATTCCACTTGGAAATAACAAACGGGCGATCACACCAATGCTTTTAGCAATTGTGATTGGCCGGGCCGTTTATTTCCAGAATTTATGATGCGTAAGATTTACGCCAAAACCTTCTCTAACTCCCATTTATCTATATCCTCTACCTTCTGTGTGGTTAGTATTTCTGTTGACTGTACGTAAGTCAGGTATGTCAACAATGAGACTTTTAGGTAATATTTTCCCCAAACTATAACTTTCATGAACAGAAGAAGACTTATTGCTTGGATTGCTACAGCAGCTAGCAGCATGATGCTGGTAATAGGCTTGCAGTTCCTTAATTTATCACCAGCAAGCTCTGTAACGACACTTAACGTGTATGCAGCTGTCAGTTTAACAAACGCGCTGAATGCCATTAAGACTCAGTACCAAAATGCTAACCCAGGAGTCAACGTTGTTTATACGTTTGGTGCTTCTGGTACTTTACTGAGTCAAATACAAGCAGGAGCACCAGCAGATATTTTCATTTCTGCTGCTACCAGCCAAATAGATGTATTGCAGAATTCAACCCCAAGTAAATTGGTTGCAGCTAGTCGTAAAAACGTTGTCAAAAACCGTCTAGTTTTGATTGCGCCTACCACACCTCCCGTTAGTGCTGGTAGTGCTACTCTCACTAGTTTCAATGGTTTGACCAATGCCAACATTACTGGTATTGCCATAGGTGACTATACAGGTACTCCTCCAGTTGTGCCAGCAGGAAATTATGCCAAACAAGTTCTCACTAGCCGAGGTATTTTCACTACTCTCAGTTCTAAATTATACCGTGCTAGTAATGTGCGTAACGTTTTAACTGCTGTTGAAAATAAAACTCTTCTAGTTGGAGGTGTAAATAAAACTATCAATGCAGGTGTTGTTTACAAAACTGATGCGGCCATTTCTAACAAGGTAAGAGTAGTACAAACTGCCCTCACAACAGAGAGCGATTCGATTGTTTATCCACTGGGTATACTCACCAGAACTAAAGTTTTAACGACGGCACAGAGTTTTTCTAACTACTTAAGTGGTAGTACAGCTCAGAATATCTTCAAAAATACTTACGGGTTTATCCTGCCTTAATCACCAGAAAGTAAATCAATCAAGTACTCGTTGTCGTGAATTTTGAACTATTTGGAGTTATGTCTTGTGAAGTTCACTAAAAAACTCTCAATTATTGTTTGTGGTTTGACTACTGCTTTCCTTCATACTGCTGTGATTACTAATACTTATAAGTCAGCAGCACAAGCTGAAAGACAAGAACTGATTATCAACGGGGGATTTGAATACGACTCTCTTATAGATCCAACTAATCCCGAAACTACAAATCCTAATGTTACAGGATGGGTTAAATCTGGTAATTCGACAGACACATTAGGTACTAAAATTGACAATTTTCCTAATACTGGTAAGCAAGGATTATCGCTTGGTGGATTTTCAGCCATTAGCTACATATCGCAGACTATCCCTACATTTCCTGGTCAACTCTACAAACTTACTTACTATCTTGCATCGACAGAAGAGGCACCCGATCTGAATAACAAATTTAAGGTTTTTATAGGTGGAAAAAAAGTTTCTGTTCAAAACAATACACCTTACCAAGCCTACACAAAATACACGTTAAATTTTAGAGCAAAAGGAAGATCCACCGAAATAAAGTTTGGCTACCAAGCCAAGTATGCGTTTTTATATTTGGATGACGTGAGTGTCAAAGCTACACCTGAAATCAAGGGAAAAACTATAGGGATGACCCCGTGATAGATGATGGGGATGAATAAACCAAAGGTAGAAGCCTAAGCAATGTCTGGCTCAATAGTGTCAATAATGCCACTAAAATTCATCTGATTTAAAAACTCCATAATGCGTTTGTTGAGAAAAATTGCCTTGGGTGTATGAATCATTATCCACATCTATAGCTAACTCTTATAAACCAGAAGAAAGTGTTCATTTTTATTGACACTACTGAAAGCCAGCCAGCATGGATGTAACTATCAACTTATTTTCATTGTCAAAATTTAGAATTATTTGGAGTCAAGTTTCATGAATTTAACTAAAAAACTCTCAATTATTGTTTTTAGTTTTACTACTACCTTAATTAGTACTGCTGTGATTACTAATATTTATAATACAGCAGCACAAGCGGCAGAACTTGTTAAAAACGGAAGCTTTGAACTCGATCCCCTCGTAGATCCTAACAATCCCAACGCTACAAATCCGAATATTACAGACTGGACTAAGTCTGGCGATCCGATGGATATATCAGGGATAAGAATAAGCAATTTTCCTCAGCATAATAGTGGTAATCAGGGCTTATCACTTAGTGGATTTATAGGTCTTAGCTACGTATCACAGACACTTTCTACACAACCTGGTCAGAAATACGAACTTAGTTACTATTTAGCATCTATAGATGAGGCCCCTAACCTTGATAATCAATTTCAGACATTTGTAGGTGGAAATAAGCTTTTTGATCAAAAAGACATTTCTTTTCAACTATACACGCAATATAAGTTCAATTTCACGGCAGATGCATCATCCACAGAGTTAAAGTTTGGGAATTGGGATAAATATGAATTCTTATACTTGGATAATGTGAGTGTAAAACCTGTGCCTGAGCCATCAACTATTGGAGGAATAGCAGTTACTGCTGGTTTATTGGGAATATGGCTGAAGAAAAAGAAAGCAATTAGCTAGAAAGAACAGCCCTTTTTTTACCTTTTGGAAAAGAACAGATCATAAATCCCTCAAACTACTGTGCGGTAGTTATGAGGGATTTGCTCATCTTCTACTAAAAGTTATTCACTGAATTCCACCAACTATTCATTTTTGTCTTACCTCAAGTCCCTTAGTCAAAAATGTAGTTATTACTCAAGTTTGTCAATAAAAGCGGAACACTGCTCATATTGAGTATTAGGGCATGAGTGTACAATTTCCCTTATTGAATGAAAAGCATCCGAAAACTCTATTTTAAAATCTGGATTTACCCCCATAAGGTAGAGATGAAAATTTGTTGGTTTTTTCTTGGCTATTTCTTGAGCAATGTTCTGAATTTGTTTGATTGTTGACTTGTCATTGGTTCCTTCACTGACAATAAATGCATGTAACTCTTGCTTTTCATTAATCAATCCCTTGACTCGATTGATTGCTTGAATCAAGGCTTGATCGTCAGAGCGGATTACTTGCAAATCTTTTTCAATATCTCGAAGAGATCCTTGTGAGGATACACCATAGATATTAGATATCTGCCGATCTTTCAGAATATCTACATTCATGGGATATTCTAAATTGGTACGAGAAAATTTGTCGTTTATGTCCGTTACAAAGTTTACTGCTTTTTCGGTCTTGAGTTCATAAGCAATGTAGACCTGTATCTGGGGTTTGGATTGCGATGAAATAAAGCTTAATTTAGTAAGTCCAAACAAAGAAATTACACTACTGAAAATACCTACTTTAATCATCACATTTTTAGTAATAAAATTATTAAAGTTGCTTTCTCTATTCCGTGATTTTCTGTTCATATTTAACCTCTTAATAGTTCTAGTCATGTACCGATTACTGAAAGTTTTTGGTAAATTTTCCGAAATTATTGTTAGAATAAAAAGTATCTTCAAGATACCTTCTGTAATAGAGTTGTCACCTAATAAGATGCATTCTAAAACCCTTAACTTATGAATCTTTAAAGTTAATAAAATGTTATTAAGCGACAAGTCTAATGCTCAAAGCGCAGCTAATTTATCTGCTCTTGCGGTTTTTTATGTCCATTGCTGGATAAGGGATAATTTTGAATTTGCTGAGAAGAGCTAGATTCTAGAGATTTAAAGGATGTTTTCATTAAATATGCCCAGCGTTCATACTCCAACCGAGCATTTTCTTTTGCCTCGGAAAGTAACTCTTGCTGTTTTATCAGTTCCTCTTGAAGTTCCTCCACTCTCTTATCAGTAGCTTCAATTTTTCTCTTATGCAGTTCGTTGTTCACAGCTATCTTAAAATCTTCTTGAGGGTTAAGGATATCTTTTAGATGGTCATTCAGTTCTTGCACCTTTAATTCTTGTTCATGTAAATGCGAAGCCTCTTCTAATCCTGTAGTCCATGCCAGAGCAATATTTGCTGTTGCAGAAAGAGCAGATGCCCCAAATGTTGCTATTTGATAGATAGTTTGCTTGGCTAAACTTGTTTGAAGAATACTTATTAATCCTGGAAAGGCAAAGCAAGTTTCCAAGATAATGAAGCCTAGTCCAATCCATAATGTTCTATCACCTTCTATAAATCGTAGCCACCAAGCAACTGTTTCAAAGCTGGTTGCATCCTCAGAAATAGGTTGAACAGTAAATTGTTTACTGCGTTTTCCTAAAGATGACATTGTTGCTTTAATGGATAATGTAATACCCACAGCAGCAGATAGATTCAATGCTGCAATTGGATATTGAAAAGCTTTTAAACGTTTTAGCTCTACATCAGAATGCTTGTTTAGCCCCAAAAAAAGTGAGTAAGAAAGCCCAAATACTAACAGCCAATGCCACCAAGGTCTTTTGTAGGGTACAAGCTTAGAGAGGCGTTCATATTCCTCTCTTCGCAAAGGTTGTATAGCACTTTCTGCTGCATATTTCTCTTTTCCTAAAAGTGTGATTTCTTGTTCCAGAGATTCAATTTTATCAGATAGTTTCTTAGCATTTTCAGATGCTGGTACTACACTTGCACCCCATTGCATTAATAGCATGGGATTTTGGTCTTGCAAGGTTTCTATTGTCGGTTTGTAGAAATTATCTGCAAAGATATTTTCTCTGGAGACATTACCTTCATGAAAACCAATTTTCGGCGTATCAAACCAATTAATCTGTTTATTTTCTTTAGAAGCACTGCTTCCAGATCGCTGACTGAGAGAATTAATAAAATTGCTAAGTAATTGCAGCATATTTTTAGATACGGGAAATAACGCAACAATTACTACAACAAAACGTAATAGAACAATTACGGGAAAAGTATGTAAAAAATTGAATAAATATAACTATACGAAAATTTACACTCCTTAACTTTTAGCGATAACAAGCCGATCTTAAGGAATGATAAAGAGACTACAAAGTAGACTAGATAAGAATAATAGTACGTATACTCTAGTGAAAATTGGGTGGTTTTTGGGTTGTGTTGCAAAACCTCTATTAAGGGCAGATAGCTGGATTATTTGCATCTCTAAAGTACTTTCGGACTATGTTGCACTTTTTATGCATTTCGGCTCAATCTTCAGTTCATCAGACTTAGTTGTTTGCCTAAATGCATTGGATATGCTCGAAGGTGTTGGAAGTCTAAGATATCCCGTTCTGCAAGGATATATTCATTTTTTAGTTGGAAACGGTATAACCTGGTTTCTTAGAAACAAGAAGCAGGAGTAAGCCAGGAACTATGAGGCAAAGCTGTCGGCGCATCAGCCGTGAGTACAACTTCACCTTTAGTATTTCTCACCCACCCTTGCGCTTCCACAATTGGCGCTGGACTGGAACTATTTGCCTGATTTGAAACATTTGTACTAGAGTGGTTTTCGCCTTTTGGGTTGAGAGTTACCCAATCTAGTTGAACTGCATCAGGAGTGAGGGGTTCGGTTCTGGGATTCGGTGGTAAGCCACCGCGTCCGGCGATCGTAAAACTACTTTGATTTTGTGCTGTACGCACCTGACAGACTTGCGACACTTGAGTATTGACTGGTACGGCTGGTAAGTTAATTAATCCTCGATAAGGGTCAACATTGAGTGTGTTAATTTCTACAATGCCGCTTAAATCAGGTCTTGTTTGGGAAATTGCTGTAATATCATTTGTCTGAAGTTTACGCGGGTCTGGGTCTGGATCATTAGGGCGCAACCTTTTAAGGTCTTCGCTAGTTAGTGAGGCAATTCCAAAAATCTTAGTAGCGTTGATTTTGACTATTCCCCCATTACCATTGTAGGCATTGGCAGTGATGTCGCTGTTTTCATTTGGTTTAGCGGCGATAAAGCCGTCAGGGGCATTAATAGTGATATTACCACCATTTCCACCCTGTTGATTAGTGCCTGCGGTAGCAGATATCTGGCTGTTGCCGCTTAGTAACAGTAAATCTAGGTCGTAGAGTGTAATATCACCGCCATTACCAGATGCGGTTTCAGCAGTGATTTCCCCTCGATTGTCTAAGCGAATGAAAGGAGATCGTACCTGAAGCTTGCCTGCACTCCCTGACCCTTGAGAGCGAACAAACAAGCCACTGTTAAGAGACTCATCCTCAACGAGACCCCCAACACTTCGGACAAGCCGTTTGAAAGGAGCACTGCCAGATATAGTCACCCTATCAGTAGCATTAACTGTGATATCACCTGCAAAACCACTGCTGCCTGTAAAAGCATTGGCAAGGATTTGTCCACCATTAACTGCTTCCAAAGTATTCGCGTTCACCGTGATATTGCCAGCATTTCCCTTACCTAGAGTGCGGGCATCTACAACCCCATTGTCTGCTACCCGGAAAGCATTGGTCTTAATAATGATGTTTCCTCCCTGACCCCCTTGAGTGGTACGTGAAAATAATCCACTTGCCGTTCTATAATTAATGTCAACTCCAAAAATGTTAACAGCATCAGAAGCATTAACTTCTATCTCTCCACCTTTTCCTTGACCAAAAGAAGCACTAGATATTTGTGCGCCATTTCCTACAATTAACTGCCTAGTAATAATTTTTAAGTCTCCGGCATTGCCAAACTTTTCTGTTTGAGTAGATAAAAAACTAGGGATTTGCTGCCTTTTGGATGATATTCCTGTTCCTTGTAATTCCACCAAATCACTAGCAGCCACAAATAAATTTCCTCCCTTTCCTTGACCACGACTAGCAGTTAATACTTGCGCCCCATTCTGGACACTCAAGCGTCTGGTATTAATTGTCAAGTCTCCAGCATCTCCTGCACCGTAAGTTTGAGAGAACAAGCCGCTATCAGCACCAATTAGTTCCACAGAATCGGTGGCGGTTACAGTCAAATTTCCCCCCTGTCCCTCGCCTGAAGTAGAAGTTGATACTTGCGCTCCATTCTGAGAACTTAACCTTCGAGTGGTAATTCTCAAGTTTCCAGCATTTCCAGCACCTAGAGTTTGAGTGAACAAGCCGCTTGTTGTTCCTGCTAGTTCCACAGACTCCGAGGCGCGAACGGTAAGCTTTCCCCCCTGTCCCGTCTTACCTAAGCTATTAACTCTGATAAATGAGTCATCCCCTTGGATATTCAACTGTCTAGTTTCAATCGTCACATCTCCTCCGGTTACAGTTGCTGTTGATAAAATATCGGCTTTAATCCGCGAACCCTCAGTGAGAGTCACCGCCTTTGTTGTGTGGACAAGCACCTCTCCGCCTGGCTCTGTACCTGTTGTATCGGCAAAAATCCGTGAGCCTTGAGTTAGAGCCAAATTATTGCTCTGAATCTGAACATCACCACCGCTAGCACCAGTAACAGCGACATACGCTTTGTCTTTCAATCCAATATCGCCAAAATAATTGACAGAGGCGTACCCCAGTACCCAATCGTTATCTTTCTGGTTCAAGCTCACTTCTTCAACACCAGCCACACTACCTAGCTCAATCCGTCCTCCTGGAGCTGCCAAATTCGCTTGATTTAAAGCTGCTCGTTCACCTCCCTGCAACGTTACATCACCACCCACGAGTGCTAAAGTTTTACCAGGTTGCACATTTAGGTCAGATCCTTCTACACGAATCTCTCCTGCTGTTCCCTCAAATTGCAAGCCAATGGGAACATTTACTGTTAGCAGAGGTGTGTTTTGGGGAGGAAACGCGCTAAAAAGAGCGCCATCTGCAAATTTGAGGCGGTTTGCTGTAGTTGCGATGAAAGAACCCTTAATGTCCAATTGGGCATTAGGCCCAAAAATAATTCCATTGGGATTGAGAAAAAATAAGTTAGCAGAACCATTGGCTTTAATCAAACCGTTAATAAGAGAAGCAGAACTACCTGTGACGCGGCTGATGATATTTTGAACATCTAAAGCGTTGTTGAAGTAAGCCTGACTGCCAACGGGTACAGAAAACTGCTCAAAACTGTGGAATAGATTACTTCCAGCTCGAGTTCCTCCTTCAATAATTCCGGTATTCTCCTTGAATGTGGAATTATTGGGTAAAGTCCTATCAGGCGTAATTTGAGCAAAGGCGCAATCCCAAGCATTGACGTATGCGCCACTAATAGCTAAAGAAATCATTAGCCTTAAAAGCCAGCACGAACCGCGTAAGTTTTCAGTCATTTGATGAATTTCCCTTAACAACAGAAATAATCAGGGATTTTTGTGCTGTTTGGACAGCATAAATTATAAAGTTTTGTGAAGAAATAGCACAATTGGCAGAAAAATTTATGCTGCAACTTGGGTTATTAAACAGAGGTGATTATTACCTCTAAGGAAAAACAATCAATTGGGTAATTACTATGCATCATTCCTTGAAAATAAAAATCCTGGATTTAGACCATGTTGAATCAATTGTTGAGCAGGACATTACAGATGTGGAGGCTGAAAAAATTGTAGGAGGATCGTCATTTATAGAAGGAACAGTATGCGATCCCAATGACCTTTACTGTCTAATGAATGTACCTGTTATAAAAGACGATCCTCTTCCTCCGTGTGCTCAGGCTTTTCCCGATAATGAGACTAGATTTACGGAAATCGCATCTAAATTATCCTTGACAAAAACTTCAATTAATGTATTAACAGAAAAACTAGATTTATCGCTTGGTTTAAGTAAGTCGGCGTTATAAAATCAACTATCTAAGGAAATTAAAGGACAATATAGTCGTTTTTTAACCCTTAAGTGGCTGCAGAGCAAAACTTAACACTTAAGGGAGTTTGAGAGATTTGAATACGATTGGCTTTGCTACTGCTCGGCGATCGCTCTAGCTCCTGCACAATAGAATAATAAGCATTCCAGCAATCCTTTGGCGGACATTTTATTCTTTAAAAGCGGCCACTTTATTCTTTAAACCACAATTTTTTGGAAATTGGCTCTAGTCGCCATTGTTTTTGCTGTAGTAGCGATGTCCAATACTACCTTGCTTACTTCCAAGCCCGTCAAGCTGCGAAAATAGCCACTTATCGAATGCAACAGCTTGCCCTTTTGGGAGCAAAAACTGAGCGGATTGCTACCGTGAATTCTCAAGGTTTAAGTCACCTGGTGAATCCTGACTATGTTGCAGCTGCAACGGAGATGCTGAATACAAACGCACGCGATCGCTTGGCATTAGAAGAACTAGCAGCTTGTGTTGGCTTATCTTCACAAGCAACAATTAGACTGCTTGAAGCCAGTAATTTGAACAATGAGTAGATCGGTTCCCTCACCAGCCAGAGGATTGTTGTCATTCCTAATATTTCCCGTTGCGGGTTTAATTGTGGGATTGCTAATTCTTTTGATTTGTCTAATTTTCAGCGTCTCATTTGGCGCAGCAGATATTCCTCTGCATCAGAGCAGACGCTATCATGAGACAAATTTTTCATAATTTCTGCCAAACGTGTGCTTAATTAGTGCAGCATTTTCTGGTGCAGCAGTAGCAACTGCGGCAACAATTGGATTTATTACGGGGTTTAGCAAGATTATTAAAACCTCGTGTTGGCACAATTTATTTAGATACAACAGATATATTTAAGCTATCAACAAAAGAGGTTGCTAAAAAATTAGGAATTCTTACCCAAGGCCCCGTTGCACCAGAAGGATTAACAGTTCGAGATTTGGTAGCTTGTGGAAGATTTCCTTATCAAAACTGGTTGCAGCAGTGGACAAAAGAAGATGAAAGATTAATAGAACTAGCATTAGAAACTACTGGGATTAAATACTTAGCAGAACGCGAGTTAGATACTCTTTCTGGTGGACAGCGACAACGTGCTTGGATTGCAATGGCATTAGCTCAAGATACGGATATTTTATTGTTAGATGAACCAACTACTTTTTTAGATTTGGCGCACCAAATAGAAGTTTTAGATTTATTGTATGATTTGAACCAAAACCAGGGAAGAACGATTGTCATGGTGTTACATGATTTGAATCATGCCTGTCGTTATGCTGATTATTTGGTAGCGGTGAAAGAAGGTCAAATTTTTGCTGTTGGCGAACCTAATTTGGCGATCACTGAGAAGATGGTAAGGGAGGTGTTTGGATTGGAATGTCGGGTTATCCCAGACCCGGTTTCCGGTACACCGATGTGTATACCAGTGGGAAGAAAGGGGAGAAAATAGAAATAAATAAAAACCTTACATGGCACAATACAGTTCAGTTAAGCATTTCTTCCTTCTCGTCTTGCAGAGTAGGGAATAAGTTTTCTTACTAGCAGCGAGCAAAAAACATCTCGCAAATATGTAATGCTCTCTTCTGAAATTAAATTGCTATATTGATTGCAGATATTTAATACAGTGGAGAGCGATCGCCTTTGATGTGGATTGTGAATATCTCCAAGATATTACAGCGGTTTTTAAGTAATTGAACTACACTACTCCCTAGTCCCCATCTCAGTTGTAGTCTAAAATCATTTTCTTGTAATCAACCCTCTAGATTGCTCCACTAGGCGAATAAACTCACCCCGATAGCCCTCCTGGTCTTCCCCCTTCCCTTGAGTTGCCAATTTCATCACCAAATCATAACTAGCATCCCCCTTATACTCAGAGTCACGCAGCACCATCCCAAAGGTAGCTACCGCAGCAGCAAATCTCAGGTTTGTGGAGGGTATCTGGTCGGTTCTCAAATCATTATCTTGGATGGTTTGAGTAATTAGTTGACTGGTGCTGTCCTGGGGCAACTTATAGCGCAGTTTCACCTGCATCAACTCATTACCAGCAGCATCCGAGACAGTTTCACCAGAACGCTGATACCGCAAAGGATCTATCTCTGGGAGTTTCACATCGCTTTTCGTGCCAGTAGGAATTATTTCATAAAGCGCTGTCACAGAATGACCAGCCCCAATATCCCCTGCATCTTTCTTGTCGTCATTGAAATCCTGGTTTTGCAGCAGGCGGTTTTCGTAACCAATCAAGCGATATGCCTGAACTTTCGCCGGATTAAACTCCACCTGAATTTTCACATCCTTGGCAATAGTAAACAGAGTTCCCCTGAGATCGTTAACTAAAACCTTTTTGGCTTCCAATAGGGTATCGATGTAAGCGTAGTTGCCGTTACCCTTATCAGCTAGTTGCTCCATTTTCCCGTCCTTATAATTGCCGGTGCCAAATCCCAACACCGTCAGGAAAATTCCCTGATCTCGCTTTTGTTCAATTAATCGCGTCAGGTCGCCATCACTAGAAACCCCGACGTTAAAATCTCCATCAGTAGCTAAAATTACTCTGTTATTACCAGACTTGAGGAAGCTTTGTTTGGCTATTTTGTAAGCTAATTCAATACCCTGGCCGCCAGCAGTCGAGCCTCCAGCCTCTAAGCGGTCAATCGCCGCCAGAATTGTTGATTTTTGACTACCAGGAGTAGCAGGTAAAACCAATCCAGCATTCCCAGCATAGACTACCAAACTTACCCGGTCTTCAGGACGCAGTTTATTCACCAGCAATTTGAGTGACTGTTGCACTAAGGGTAATTTGTTCGGGTCATCCATAGAACCGGAGACATCAATCAGAAATACTAGGTTGCTGGGTGGTAAGGTTTCGCTCTCTAGGCGTTTACCTTGCAAACCCACCTGTACCAGCTTGTGTTGAGGATTCCAGGGAGCAGCAGCAACTTCAGTGGTGACGGAAAAAGGGCGTTCGCTTTTTGGTTGGGGATAATTGTAAGTAAAATAATTGATCAATTCCTCAATTCGCACTGCATCCTTGGGTGGTAATTCCCCTTGAGTAATAAACCGTCGCACGTTGCTGTAAGATGCTGTATCTACATCAATGGAAAAGGTGGAAAGAGGATCATTACTAACACGATGAAAGGGATTATCTTCAATCCGGTTATAGTTTTCTGTATTGAATCTGTTATCTGTTTGTGGTTCCGGGGCAACCCTTCCAATACTGCCACGAGTTTGGAGTTTAGGCATATTCGCGCGGTTAACAACTTGATCCTGCACAGATGAGCCAGACGGAATATTAAGGGGTAGGGCTGTGGGTAAAGGTTGAGTCTTTTGGGTAGACTCAGTTTGAGTCCGTTCTCTGGTAGTCGGAGTGATGGGACTACGAGCTTCCAATTCATCTATCGGACTTTTTAAGGTTGCTAACTCCGGTGCAAATTCTGACTGCAAGCGTTGCAGAATTTTCATATCTGCTGGGGTAACTATCTTGGGATCAGTCGCTATTAGCTCATTGCTGCGATTCACACAGGCATTCAAGACTGTGGCAAACTCAGTCCGGGTTACAGGAAGAGTGCCAAAATTTTGGACGGGAACGACACAACTATACTGTTGTACCAATGCCTGGAGTGCTTGGTAGTCAGGGTGATTGGGTAGAATAGAAGTTTTTGGGGTAGAACTGGCAGGAGTCTGATTGGCTGGAACCGCAACCGTAGCAGACTGGCGTAAAATCGCAATTCCTACTGACGGTATCAATAAAAACAATATTACAATACTGACTCGCTGCCACATTTTGGACGGAATCGGGTAAGACATGGCTAAATCCTCACACTAAATTTTTTCTGTCACATTTGACTATTTACCTAGAATAGTCCTGAGCAGCTTGGGATTTGATAACCGTTTCAGTTTTGGTAACTGTAATTTATACAACACTAACCATTGCCATCTAGCATTAGGGAATATCACAGTGTTTGTTGGTATCGGCTCAAAAATCTGGGTTAAGTAAATTACTCAGTCGCTTAACTCCAGATACTCATTTGTGACAAAGTTGGCGTGAAGTTTGATGAAGTTGTATTAGAGTTAGGAAACATCAGAAATCGGGCAACCTGGAAATAAAGTTTTACCCGATAAATAAAAACTAATGGATAAACAGCAAGTTATAAAACTGCTAATTGGTGATTTGACTTGGCAACGGCTGGTTAAATCTTTAATCTTTATCTATCTATTTTTTGCTGTATTTGTATATTTTCGGGCAGATAGCATGATTTTTCTGTCTCAACCTTCTAGCTATCAGGATGATCCAACAATTCTGAAGTTAAGGAGTGGGGAAAATACGAATATCTCAGCTACATACTTATTGAACAATCAAGCTAAATATACTATTCTTTATTCTCATGGTAATTCTGAAGATTTAGGAGATATCAAACAGATCCTAGAAAAATTACACGCATGGGGTTTTAGTGTCTTTGCTTTTGATTATCGCGGTTATGGTACGAGTCAAGGAAAATCGACAGAAAGTCATGCATACGAAGATATTAATAGCGCTTACAATTATTTGACCCAAAATTTAAAAATTCCACCTGAAAGAATTATAGTTTTGGGGCGTTCGGTTGGCGGTGGTTCTGCGGTAAATTTAGCAACGCAGAAACCAGTAGCTGGTTTAATTATTGAAAGCTCGTTTATTTCCGCTTTTCAAGTAATAGTACCTTTTCGGATTTTACCTTTTGATAAGTTTCCCAATCTGGATAATATAAAAAAAGTCAAATGTCCGATATTGGTAATTCATGGAAAAGCAGATAACATAATTCCCTTTACTCATGGAGAAAAGTTGTTTAATGCTGCAACATCCCCAAAACTTTATTTGTGGGTTGAAGAGGCAAATCATAACGATTTATTCTCGATAGCTGAAGAAAAGTATCGTCAAACTTTGCAGGAGTTCACTAACCTTGTCAAGGCAAATCAGCAATTATCCCGTCCCAGTAATTCGTAATTGCTCTTTGTGAAGTCGTCATTGAAACCTAAATAAATTCGGATGAAGTTAGGAGGTGTGACAAAAGTAACATATCCTAGCATCAGAGATTTCTGACAGAAATCTGTAAAATCAAAGATTCTACAAAGGCGATCGCATGACCAACGGCGTAATAATGCAGTATTACCATTGGTACATCTCCAATGATGGTACATTATGGGACAAGCTGGATAAAACAGCCAATGAGCTAGCTGATACAGGCTTCACTGCCTTATGGCTGCCGCCAGCTTATAAGGGTAGTGGTGGAACATGGGATGTTGGATACGCAGTCTACGATTTGTTTGATCTGGGTGAGTTCGATCAAAAAAATACTGTTCGGACAAAATATGGAACACGTGAGCAATACTTAAGGGCGATTAAAACGGCACAGCGTGCAGGTATACAAATATATGCCGATGTGGTTTTCAACCACAAAGATGGTGGGGATGAAATAGAACGCATCTCGGCCCAAGAAATGGATTGGAATGACCGCAACCGTCCAGTCAGCGATTGGTACGAAATTGGAGCTTATACAAAGTTCAATTTTGCTGGTCGTGGAGATAAGTACTCTAGTATGAAATGGTATTGGTGGTGCTTTGATTCATTATCATACAACGTAGATACCAAAAATGCAGAGAAGCTCTACCGCCTTAAAGATAAACATTTTGAGACGGAAGTTAGCCACGAACACGGCAATTACGATTATTTAATGGCGAACGACCTGGATACAGGTAATGACCTCGTGCGCGGTGAGTTGATGTACTGGGGGCGTTGGTTTGTTGACACCACAGGTGTAGATGGCTTTCGCATTGACGCTGTTAAACATATTCGCTCCACTTTTTTCCGTGATTGGTTAAATCACCTGCGAGTTCATTTTGGTGGGCGGGAACTGTTTAGCGTTGGTGAGTACTGGTCTCAAGATATCGATGCTTTACACGGTTATATTGCCTCTAGTGATGGGCGCTTGTCGTTATTTGATGTGCCTCTACATTTCAAATTTCACCAAGCTAGTCGCCAGGGCAGTAGTTTCGATTTGCGATCGATTTTTGATAGAACCCTAGTTAAAGAACAACCTGCCCTAGCTGTTACCTTTGTTGAAAACCATGATACCCAACCTTGTCAATCCCTAGAGTCGCCTGTTGAACCTTGGTTTAAGCCCTTAGCCTATGCACTAATCTTACTGCGTCACGAAGGCTATCCTTGCGTTTTCTATGCAGATTATTATGGGGCACAATATCAAGATAAAGGACGTGATAATACCCTTTACTCTCACCGTTTTTTGATTGACAAGTTCTTGAAGGCGCGTAGGGAATACGGTTTTGGCGACCAGCATGATTACTTTGACCATCCCAATACTATCGGTTGGACGCGCTTGGGTACTAGGGAACATCCGGGTGCAATGGCTGTGGTGCTGACCAATAGCGCACCAGGGAACAAGTGGATGAATGTGTTCCGACCCAATCAGGAATTTTACGATGCTACGGGACATATAAACAATATCATTCACACCAATAACGACGGATGGGGAAATTTTCCATGTCCTGGTGGTTCAATATCGGTCTGGCTGCAAAAATAGTTTGAATAGAAAACTAAGGTTAAAGAGGTAGATAGTAAGGAGTTTTTTCCACTATCTACCTCTTTGACAATAGTATTCAACGTAGAATGGAGCAAAATTTTCAATAGAATTACGGAATTGAGATGACATCGCTTGAAGTCATAATCATCAGGACACAAACTGACTGCGTTCACTGAACTTTTTGCTTGACCAACTCCAAGCAAGAAATCTTAAAACAGCCAAATAATTAAAGCTATTAAGGAGATAAATTAAGATGAGCGAGAATAATAACCCACAACCCAAAACAAAAAAACAACCTCCTAATACAATAGGAAAACCACCTAAGACTGAATTTATTAACTCCGAACAACAACCTACAAAATCAGAATTATCAGAGAAATAATTCCTTTTACCCCAACATTTTATTTATAACTCAATACGCTTGGTAGATAATTGGTATTTTAAGACGCGATTTATCGCGTCTCTACATGAGGATTTTGGAATTATCTTGTATTGATTTATAACTAAAAAACGAATTCTAGTGTAGAAACCAATAAGAAACTAGAAATCTGACGGAAATATTCACTTGCTGCTAGATTTTGGGAACCATTGGTTCCCATTTTTTTTCATCTTTAATCCCATCGCTTATTGATTCATTCATTTGATAAGGGTAGGCAAATAGTGAAACAAGTTCTGCCTGACTGCGATTCAAATGAAAGCGTACCGTGATGGCGATTTTCTACAATCCGGCGAACTGTTTCTAAACCGAGTCCTGAACCATGCCCCACTGATTTGGTGGTGAAAAAAGGTTCAAAAATGCGGGTTTTAATTTCAGGTGGAATTCCATTACCAGAATCGATGATGTCAATATGGGCAAAGCGATCGCAATGATGTGTTGTAATTTCCAGCAGTCCTTTTCCATCCATTGCATCAATGGCGTTGTCAATTAAGTTCGTCCACACCTGATTGAGTTCACTGCCATAGGCAAGGATTTTTGGAAGACTTCGATCGTAATTGCGTTGCACTTGGACACCGCACTTGAGTTTATGAGCAAACAATCGCAAGGTATCTTCCAAGCCTTGATGTATATTTACTTCTTGCTGAGTGCCTTGATCGAGGTAAGAATAAGACTTCATCGCTTGCACAAGTTCGGAAATCCTCTCAGATCCTCGCAAACCATGTTTAATCATCGACATGACTTCAAAGGAAAGCGCTAGCCAGTGCAATCCCATTTCTCGCAATTCCGTGTCGTCGTTGCGCCAACGTTCCATGAGTTGCTCTAGGGTTTCAACCTCAACACTACCTTCCGCTAAAGGTTCTGCTAATTTCCATGCTTGGTTTACACCATAGTTTTCTAACCATTCCAGCAATATGTCTTCGCGATCGCTTAGTGTCACCGGATCTAGGCGATTATTCAAAATCGCATCATAGCCTAGATCGCGTACTCTCAACCAGTGTTGAGTATGGGCTTCGTCAACATTGCGTTGCCCATAAACTAAGTTCATTCGTTGTAACTCTAGGATGGCGGCTGGCATTTCTCTTAAAGTCCGAACCAGGGCTGCGGCTGGGTTGTTGAGTTCATGAGCTAGACCGGCGGCAAGTGTCCCTAAAGCTGCCATCTTTTCTCGCCCACGAATGAAAGACTCTAGCCCTCGGACACGACCTTGCATAATTCGGAAGACCATCCGCTCAAAATCACGACATTCATGCAGCAGTTTACGGAAGTCTTCTCCCTTCATTTCATAAAGGTGGCAATTTGTGAATGCCCGCATTGTCACAGGTGCAGGTTCATCTGTGAGTACTGGAATTTCACCAAAAAAGGATGGGGCTTCGTGTTGCCCGATGGGAATTTCCACTCCTTCACTGCGGCGGGTGATGTTGATTTTACCTTTGACTAAGATAAATAAGCGACATACAGGGTCTCCCTCATGAGACAACACTTCTCCGGCAGAAAGTTCAACTGTTTGAGTGCGATCGCAAACCCACTGCAATCGCTCTTTGGGAAGTTGTTGAAATGGGTCTAAGTTGATTAATTCCTCAACACATAACATCAATTAACCTCCTTGAGGGGGCAGGGGGGATAATACCAATTCAAAATTCAAAATTCAAAATTCAAAATTAAGAAAGCCTGACAGAACAAAGGTTTGGGAGTATGTATCTGTCGCATTTTTTTTTCAAATTGGTATAAGAAAGTAGGGTTATACAGGTGTGTTTTCCTATGGAGAATTTTGGCTTAATATAGTTGAAGAAGACTTTAGTCTCAGTTTATCAGAATTTGCGGAAAACCCGATTCGTCTATACGGTGGGGATAAATAGCGGTCTGATAGCTCAAAATTTATTAAACCCAGCAGAACGACGATAAAGTAACCAGATAAACAGGGGTGAACCCAGCAAGGCAGTGACGGAACCTACTGGTAGTTCTACTGCTCCTAGTCTAGAGAGTAAATCTGCAAAAGTGAGTAACCATGCACCTGCAAGGGCGGAAAGTGGTAAAACAAAGCGATGATCTGTACCAACAATGAGGCGGACACCATGAGGAACAACAAGACCAACAAATCCAACCAAGCCACTGATGCTGACTGCACCTGCGGCTAATAGAGTGGCGACACCACCAATTAACAGGCGCGATCGCGTCAACGAAAGCCCTAAACTCACAGCTATATCATCTCCCAAAGCCAGTATGTTTAGCGATCGCCCCAGCAAGCATCCCCCGATCAATGCAACGATGATATAAGGGCCAGTCGTAGCAATTTCTTGCCAACCCCGTCCATTAAGACTACCAACTAGGAAACTGAGCGCAATTTGAATTTGCCCATCTTCAGCTAAAAGCAGCAATGTACTTTGTACAGCACCAAATAAAGAACTCACCGCCACTCCGCCTAAAATCAACCGCTCAACAGAAATTCCCGACCCCGAACGACCCAGTAAAATAACGATCCCGGCAGTTAAAATTGCTCCCATCCATGCTGCTAAAGGAATTGCGATCGGGAATATTTGGCACACAATCATCAGAATTACAAGTAGTCCCGCACCCGCTGAAATGCCCAAAATAAATGGATCGGCAAGACTATTACGTAACATTCCTTGCAGCAACGCTCCTGACATTCCCAAAGCTGCGCCGACAATGATTGCAGCAGTAATGCGTGGGAGACGTAAATCCCAGAGAATTGTCTGTTTAACCGGATCGCCTTTGTGGAGAATGGCTTGCCAAAATTCCGACATATTTAAAGGTACTGCTCCTTGAGAAAGGGACAGTGCTAGTGTTACCACCAGTGCTGTACCAAAGAGTAAAACAGCCCAAAATACGCGGTGTTCAGTAAAAATTTTCTGAAATGTCTGAAATGGTCTAATCAAATTTAGATATGTATTTTTTTTAAATATAATCCGTACCAAACAAAGCTGCATTTAAAGATAGCTTCTCGATGAGAGAGGAGGAATCTAAAAATTTGATCCTCAGAAGGTGGACGTTGACCCTCAGAAGCTCAATGTTGACCTTCAGAAGGTGAAAGTTGACCCTCAGAAGCTCAATGTTGACCCTCAGAAGGTGAAAGTTGACACTCAGAAGCTCAATGTTGACCCTCAGAAGGTGAAAGTTGACCCTCAGAAGCTCAATGTTGACCTTCAGAAGGTGGACGTTGACACTCAGAAGCTCAATTTTTAAGTTTTAACTCCCTCCTCTTGCCCTGTGCCCGTGCCCCTACATTAGTTCTAGTCCACCTTGATAGCCAATCACAATACGTCCACCATCCTTGAGGATGTGGATTTCTATCTGGTCGCTAGCCCAAGTAATCTGGTCTTGGAAAGCCGGGTTTAACACCCGAATCCGTTGATTGCTAGAAGTCTGAGTTACACACGCTATATCAATACTTTCAAGGATTTCTTGAATACCTGCTATTCATTTGCTACTCAACTCAGCCATTTTTACCCTGATTTTTAGCGTAGGCGTAGCCTGCCGCAGGCATCGCAAGCAGCAATTTTGCTACTCATTTTGTGCCCGCTCCAGAGGCGGAAGGTAAACATGCAGCATTTATCACATTTATCAGGGGTAGCGTGATCTTACCGTCCCACTTCCCACAATGGAAAATCAACTTTTTCGGATCATGTATCAAGCTTTGGTAGAAATTGCTACAGCCAACACTTTCTTTAATGAGAGCAAGAAAATGAGGGGTTTTCAAACTTGATAAAATTTCAGTTACCCTGAATAATCACAGATAAAGCAGCTTTGGCATCTTCTGTGCGAGAGAATACAGATAAAGCAGCTTTGGCATCTTCGTGCGAGAGAATACAGATAAAGCAGCTTTGGCATCTTCGTGCGAGAGAATAAATATAAAATATGGCGATCGCAATCGATTTTGGTACTAGCAACACAGTTATTGCTCGTTGGAACCCTGTAACCCAGCAGCCAGAAACCCTGACTCTACCAGGTTTATCAATTAAACAAAGTCTCAATCCGCCACTTATTCCTAGCTTGGTTTATGTCGAAGACGCAACCCAAAATAAAGTCTTAGTAGGACAACAAGTACGCGATCGCGGTTTTGATCTCAAAGGCGAAATGCGATTTTTCCGCAGCTTCAAACGCGGTATTGGTGCAGATATTCAAGGTTTCTTACCCGAATTAGATGGGCAAATTGTCACCTTTGAACAAGTAGGGCAATGGTTCCTTACTCAAGTAATTGAAGAACTAGCACCTTTGGAAGGTGGGTTAGATTCTCTTGTGTTAACCGTACCTGTAGACAGTTTTGAAGCCTATCGTCACTGGTTGGGAAAAGTTTGTCAAGCCCTTCCCGTCGAACAAGTGCGAATGCTAGATGAACCCACAGCCGCCGCCCTGGGTTATGGCTTGGCAGATCAAGAAATTCTTTTGGTGATTGACTTTGGTGGCGGTACTTTGGATTTGTCCCTTGTCCGGTTGGATCGAGGTGTCCAAGCAACCACCAAACCACTCGGATTTATCCTCAAGTGGGGTAATAAGTCCTTGGCTGAAGATTCAAAACAAAAAGTCAAAACTGCCCGTGTACTGGCGAAAGCTGGGCAAAATCTGGGCGGTACTGATATTGATAACTGGTTAGTAGATTACTTTGCCAAAACTCAAGAATTGGCGGTAAGTCCTTTGACAACAAGATTGGCAGAACGGGTAAAAATTCAGCTATCGACCCAAAACCAAGCTAGTGAAGTTTATTTTGATGATGAGACATTTGAAAGCTATGAACTGGAACTAAACCGCGACACTTTTGATAATATCCTTAAAGAACACGCATTTTTTGAATTATTGGATGAGTCGATGACGACATTGTTGCAACAAGCAAAACGGCAAGGGATAGAACTTCCAGATATTAATGCAGTTTTGTTAGTTGGTGGCACAGTGCAATTGCCAGCAGTGCAGACATGGATCAAACAGTATTTTGAGCCAGAAAAAATCCGTTGCGAACGTCCCTTTGAAGCGATCGCTCAAGGTGCATTACAGTTAGCACAAGGGATACAAATCAAAGACTTTCTCTACCATAGTTATGGTATCCGCTACTGGGATCGCCGCAATCAGCGTCACAAATGGCATTCTTTAATTAAAGCTGGACAAGCATATCCGATGAGTCAGCCAGTGGAATTAGTCTTAGGCGCTTCTGTAGAAAATCAGCCCAGCATTGAATTAATTATGGGAGAATTGGGAGCAGATACAGCTAGTACTGAAGTTTATTTTGATGGCGATCGTTTAATTACTCGCCGTCTAGACAATAGTGAAACCAGCGTCAAACCTCTCAACGATCAAGAAGGCGCGAGGACAATTGCCCAACTGACACCAACCGGATATCCTGGAAGCGATCGGATCAAAATTCTCTTTCAAGTTGATGAACAACGCTTTTTACGAATCACCGTTGAAGACTTATTAACAAATGACACACTTTTGGAGAATCAACTTGTGGCACAGTTGAGTTAGTCAACTAAAAGGATTCAAAAGTGGGATAACGCAATCGTCGAAATTGCGGATGTTGCGCCTTACTAAGGTCAATTGATGTTACCGTTACACCTTACGAACCATTTTTAACCATCCAAAAACTTGATTGACAGTTAATGCAAGTTCAATTTCTGGTAATACAGGCAAAAAATCTTCTCTCTGGAGTAGCACTGGCTGCTGCTCCGGTAGAAATACCAAAATACTGAGGTCATCAGGGTCAAGAAACCATCCTAGACGACTGCCATACTTCAGACAGTGAAGAATGTTCCCAATTACTTTGTTAGGTTTTTGTTCTGGCGAGAGAATCTCAATCGTCCAGTCTGGTGAAAGTTCAAAATTATCAGGTACTTCATCGTCAACTGTGAACGGTATGCGTTCCCACAGAAATACAGCTACATCAGGTACAATTGAGCGTTCCCCAAAGCTACACCGTAATTCGGGAAACCCATAGGCAATCTTCTGATTCTCTGTGACTTCATTGATAACAGCACAGAGTTTAACTTGTAAGCGGCTGTGTCTCCCTTTTGGCATTGGCTTTTGAATAATCTCTCCGTTAATATATTCACTGGCAGGCTTTGTTTCTGGGAGCTTCAGAAACTCTTCCAATGTGAGAGGTTGAGTAATTATGACGCTCATAGCTCCTGAATCCCTTGAAGATTGTTTTTAGTCTAGCAAGATGTATAGACAGGTGCTTAACTTTGTGAACACACCCGTCTATACATCAAAGGAAAAATTGCAGATATTGATTACGAATTACCGATTATTTCCTCACTACTACTAAAGTTCCTGTTGAAGCCCAGTTGTAAAGATTACGAGCTTGTTTAACAGGTAAATTTACGCAACCGTGACTGACTGGAGTCCCAAAACGGTTATGCCAATAAGCGCCGTGAATGGCATACCCTCTATAGAAATACATTGTGTAAGGAACATCAGGAATGTTGTAGCCTCTGCCTCGCATCCGGTGAGTGCGATACTTAGAATTAATCCGAAATCTACCTATAGGTGTAGGAGTCGATCGCTTACCTCCAGAAATGCGGTATGAATGAACAAGTTTATGACCTTCCCATGCACGTAAACGTTGCTCTGACAAATCAATTTCAATCCAGCGAGGTTGGCTAATATTATTAGTGCTGTTTTGATCGACTGACGTGGCTGTTGCTGTAGTCGAGTTGGGTATACCTGTTAGCGGTGATGACCAAGAGAATAAAGTCACCACCATCAGCGCCACACCTGTACAAAAAGTTCCTGAAGAACGAATCCCACCACGGCGAATCCAAGTTTGCATTATGCCTCATCTTCTAAACTACGCAAAAATCATCAAGTGAAGTAATTTTCCAGAAAATTACAAATTTCCAGATCGACTACTTGCTTTCTATGGAGGATTTACGCAATTCATCCGTTAATGCTTCTCAAGACAAGTCCTAAGTTAATCTGCATCCAATTTGCACATTTGTCATTTGTCCATAATTAAATGATGAGTCTTAACTAGTGACTAATGACCAATGACTAATTACAAAGGACAATTTTTACAAAAATCTGTCATTTAAATGCTTAAATACAAACTTTCCCCAAATTTATATTTGCATTTGTAATTTCATACAGGAATTGTCAGGATTTCCGCTTATTTTTTGGGCAAATCGTTAAATGCCCTTTTCTAGATTTTATTCCAAGTTCAGTAATTCCGACTCCGAAGATTCCCAGCATAAAATATTGCTGGGAATCACTTAATTGTCTTGATTTGTTGTTATTTATAATTTTACCTAAATTGCTTTTTGGCTGCTTCACCTACTATTTATGAATGACTATTGGTGTCCCTACTGATGCCCACTCGAATAGCCATTTTGCATGTTTAGGTGCGATATTCACACAGCCGTGGCTCACTGGAGTACCAAATCTCTTATGCCAATAAGCTCCGTGAATAGCGTAATTACCTTGGTAAAACATCGCATAAGGAACGTTGGGAACATTGTAGTTTTCTCCCTGCATCCGCGTAGTTTTGAACTTGGATTGAACCTTAAAAGTACCAACAAGAGTAGGAGTGGCTTTTTTCCCAGAGGAAATAGCACTTCCATAAACCACTTTGTCACCTTGCCAAGCTATTAATCTTTGCTTTGAAAGATCAATTTGAATCCAGCGCTGATTTGATTGTTGTAATGTCTGGATTTTTTGTGCAATTACTTGATTTTTGGAATTCGCCCAAACTTCACTGGTTCCAGTATTAGTAAAAACACTTAAGGACAGTGCTGTACCAGTAAGGAGTATTTGTAAGCGACGCACCCAGTCAGGAGAATTTTGTCTTTTCATTTTAGATACACTCACACTCAAATCATCGGGTCTTGAGAAACTTATCAGGTTTCACCTTTATTTCCCTATCTATTACTTTAATAGACGTGAATGTTTGATGATTTGATTCTAAGTTAACCTAACTGTTGCATTAGGTTTTTTGCCTGAGTTGCGATCGCTGACCAATTTCCCTCTGTGACAAGCTTTTGGGGAAATAATTCTCCGCTCAAACCGACAGCGATCGCTCCAGCTTGCAAAAATTCTTTGGCATTTTTTAGAGTCACGCCGCCAGTAGGAATTAAGGGAATCTCACCCAGCGGTCCTTGCAAACTTTTGATATAGTTAGTCCCTCCCACTGCTTGCACGGGAAACACTTTTACACAACTAGCACCTTGACTCCAGGCGGTAACAATTTCTGTAGGAGTCAGCGCTCCTGGTATGATAGGCACATTGTTTTCTTGTGCTGCTTTAATCATTGCCGAATCAACGTGGGGTGTGAAGAGGAATTGCGCCCCAGAGGCGATCGCATCTTGTAACTGCTGCACATTAAATAGCGTACCAGTGCCAACGATACAGGCTGGTAATTCCGACCGTAGTTGACTGATTAATTCCCCAGCCCGATCGCTATTCCAGGTAATCTCAATTAGCTGCATTCCCCCAGATGCTACAGCCATTGCCATTTGCTGCCCCAATTCGATTTTAGGGGCACGGATAACTGCGATCGCTCGGTGTTTTTCCAACTGTGATAACCAAATTTGATTAGGCATTTTGACTAGAGATTGGGGACTGGGAGTAGGGATTGGGACTAGAGAATAGTTTTCTCTCTAAAGTATTGAAGGGATTCAAAAAGGTAAAATTATAAAGAATCGTTACAACATAATCATGTCAGCTATCCAAACAACTGTAGTTCTTGCTATGACGGCCGATGGAAAAATTAGCGCCGTAGATCCGAAAGCGCCTCGTGAACCCGATGTAGTCGATCAAGCACACTTGGAATATCAAGCCTCCCTTGCCGATCTATTGCTGGTAGGAGCAGGGACAATTCGGGCTGAGGGGGGAACCTTTACAATTCGCGATCCCGAACTGTTGGCAGCACGTGAGGTTCGGGGTCAATCTCCCCAGCCGATTACTTGCGTTGTTTCAGCTTCCCTTAACTTATCGCCGGACTTGCCTTTTTTGAGTCAGGACATTGAGCGATGGATATTTACCACACGGACTGGTTTGCAGCGCAGTTCTGATACAACAACCTTGCAAAAACTGGCTGAATTAATTGATTTGGGAGATACAGACCTGGACTGGGATCGGGCCTACACCTTGATAGCAGAGCGGGGTCTTCACAAAGTCGTTGCTTTGGGAGGTGGCTCTTTAACAGCTGCTCTAGTTCAGGCAGGGCGAATTGACGATTGGTGGTTGACCATTTGGCCAGTAATTTATGGAGGAAAGCACGCCCCTAGCCCAGTGGAGGGAGAGGGTTTTGTCCCCAATACTGCTCCTCATCTCCAACTCATTGAAACTCGTCAGGTTGGAAGTGATTTATTTTTACATTACCGCACGGTCAAGTGAAAACGCGCTGCCAGAATTAAGCACTATGATCCTTGATATTAAAAAGCAGCGGAAGAGGGGTACTTTTGCCCACAATTCCACTCAGTTTGTACCTTTTACCCTGCCCCTTGCCTCCTGCCTCTCATCAACCAGGGGGCCAATCCAACTGCCGTCCTCCCAAAATATGCAAATGTAAGTGATTGACTGTTTGACCGCCGTCATCACCAGCATTGATGACAACTCGATAACCATTTTTTAGTCCAGCTTCTTCTGCAACACGTTTAGCAGTCAACAAAAGATGCCCCAACACAGCATGATCCTCAGATTCAGCGTCAGCTAGTGTAGCAATGGTCTTTTTGGGAATGATCAGGATGTGAACGGGTGCTTGGGGATGGATGTCTTTGAATGCTAGGGCTAAATTATCCTCATAAACAATATCAGCGGGAATTTCCCGACGAATGATTTTGCTGAAAATCGTTTCTGTACTTTCACTCATGCCAATCTACCTACTTATCTGCTAGAGATTTTATATTAAGTCCACCTAATCACTCATCATTGACAAAATTTGATGGTGCGGGTACACCCCAATTTACTGTTCGTTTAGGTTTTTTCAGGTAAAGCTATGAAAAAACCTGCTAATCTTTTAAAAAGACTAGCAGGTATGGCTTATCATCAATCGGAGCGGCGGGATTCGAACCCACGACCTCCACTACCCCAAAGTGGCGCGCTACCAAGCTGCGCTACGCCCCGGTCAGAATTCCTATCATATAACAAAACTCTAGGATAATCAAGAGGCAATTTTAAAAAACCTTAAGCATCCCACTAGCTTGCAGTAAATCTGGAACAGCAGAAGCATTCCATTTACCTTCTACACATCGCCCTGTATTCAAGATGAAGCGCAGACTGTAATCATGAGGATAGCCTTCCACTTCCATCCATAATAAATCGCTTTCGGCTTCACAAGTAATTTTTTCCTCTTCCATCAATTCAGTTACGAGTTGCTTCATGGTGTCTGCTAGCTGTGCTAGTAGACGACAAAAATCATTTAACTCGGCTTCGGTTAACTCAATTGCCCAATCATCTGTACCGACTAAACCTTTAAACTCAGGTGTATCGGGGTTCCAGCCAATACGCCAACCCGATCCAGTTTTGACAAGGCGTTCCATAGTTTAGTTTTTTAAACGCAGAGGTACGCAGAGGTTTAACGCAGAGGGGCGCAAAGGAAAATTGATCATTTTAGTAGTTCGGCACCTCCTCGTTGTGGTGGCTGTGGGGTAGTTGATGTAGTTGGACTGGGTGCGGTGTTGGAGTTAGGGGGTACGGTGTTTTGGGAAGTAGGATTAAATATATTGACTAAGACTTGTACTAGGGCATCTCGTTGGCTGTGGGTGAGGCTTTTGATAGCTTTGCGATCGCCTTCTATGGGATTTTCCCGTAGTGCATCATTTCCTGGATAGGTAGTATCATACATAATTTCATTTGCACCCAGGTAATCAGCTAAAGTCAGCTTCCAATCTAAGCGATAAATGGGGGCCCGCCCTTTGGTATAAATGTGATATCTAATTAGACGATTTGCTAAGGTATTGTTTTCGGCAACTTTCCCATTTTCTTTGCTGATATACTTATTTTCCCGTGGAAAATCTGGCAATTGCTGATAAACTATCTGCCAAACATCGCTAGGAGTGATTGTCTGGGCATCAGCAGGTTGGATACTAAATAAATTTCTATGTATTGATTTATCCGCCCCGGAACCTAAAATAATTACACCCATTACCATTAATAAGGTAAGCAGTAGTGGTGTTAGCGGATAACTAAGGTTGAGCCAGCGCAAAGTTGCGAGTTTTGAGAAAATTGATTTAAACAGAAATTTTTTCTCTTTCATAGAACAATATTTTGGGCTTGCTGAGTGAAAATATGAATTTGCCTGATTCAGAATTCACCACTCAGCACTCTATCTTATAGTTCGCCGATAATTTCTGGTTGAGTCAATTCATCGGACATTTCGATAATTGCCCTTAGTACTGGCTTCATCATCGCATCTTCGTTGCTTTCAAAGTCTTCGTAACGCCGACGTTTAGCACGATTTGCTACCTGAACCGTAATGCGATAACGATTTGAGGCTGCACTAATCAGATCCTCAGCCCGGTGCATAATCTGAGATTGAGTTGTCTCGAACTTAGAACGCTTTAGCATAATCAGTGGTTCTTAGGGTCATTCTCCAGTGTAACAGCACTAAATCAGTCTACTGCTGTCTGTTAAATCGCCAGCAACCTCTCTATTGATAGAGGCTAAGATATTTTAGTAACTTTATAAGTAACTTGTAGTATTAAATAACGCACCCTCATGGCTGACCTTGTGGAAACTGCGATCGCAGCGGGTAATTTCAATACCCTAATAAAGGCTGCTAAAGCTGTAAATTTCATCGAAACTTTGAAAAGCCCTGGTTCTTTCACACTCTTTGCACCGACTGACGAAGCTTTTGCTAATCTGCCAGAGGGAACTTTAGACTCGCTACTGCAAGATATTCCCAAGCTCCAGAAAATTGTGGCGTATCATATCGCTAGTGGGGATGTTAGGTCTGATGATTTGGTACAGATTAATGAGGCAGAGACGCTTGAGGGGTCAATTGTAGCCATTGAATCTGCCGACGGTAAATTTAAGGTAAATAACGCCAATGTCCTGAAAACAGATATTTTAACAGACAATGGCGTGATCCATATCATTGATGCGGTGTTGATGCCTGCAATGGTGGCAGGAAAGTAATTTATGGGATGTGGGGCATTGGGCATTGGGCATTGGTATTCTCCTTATCCCCTTGTCCCCCACTCCCTACTCGCTACCCCCCACTCCCAGAATGCAGCCACTGCGTGCGGGAACAGTCAATGACAACTGTTGAGTTTCTCCTTTACTATTCCACTCAACTTCAGCATTACCATATAAAAGTTTGTTGGGTTGAGTACGCAAAGTGGCGACATCTGCATTTGCTGTTGCCGAACTTGTACCAGCGTTGATGGCAATTATTAATTCCTCTGTCCCTAGAGTTCGCGCAAAGATATAAAGTTGCCCTTGAGCAAAGAGAACTTGGTAATCACCTGTACGCAAGGCTGGGTAAGTGTGGCGGAGGGCAATTAACTGGCGGTGAGTATTGAAAATTTCTTGATTCCAGTTAGTCTCTAAAGGAAAACTACGACGTGAGTCTGGGTCTATTGCTCCAGGTAAGCCAACTTCATCACCATAGTAGATGCTGGAGGCACCGGGAAAGGTGAGCAACAGTAGAGTTGACAATTCTATACTGGCGATATCGCCGCCTGCAATGGTCATCAATCGGGCTGTATCGTGACTTGCAAGCAAATTGAGTTGAGTTAGCTGAATTTCCCAAGGGTAAAGTTGCAGTACTTCTTGGATTTTGGTGGCGTACTCGGCAGCAAATAAGGGTGGGTAGGGTTGATAGTCGCGGCTTTGGACTTGTTCTAAGACTACGCGATCGCCTGCTGCAAAGGCAATTGTTGGCCCAGCAAATAAATAATTCATCACGCCGTCAAATTGCGTCCCATCTAGCCACTCACGTGAATCTCCCCAGACTTCGCCCACAATATAAGCTTCGGGATTGACTGCCTTAACGCGATCGCGAAATTCCTGCCAAAAACCAGGAGTTTTGATTTCAAATGGTACATCCAATCGCCAACCATCAATGCCGAATTTAATCCAATATTCGGCAATTTCCATAATATATTCTCGTACTTCTGGATTATCGTGGTTAAATTCTGGCAAGGCACGATTTCCCCCCCAACCCACGTAGTTGGCAGGAAATTCCCCATTATATGGTGAAAGGGGCCAACCTTCTATTTTGAACCAATTTACCCAAGGTGAATGGGGGCCATTTTCTAAAACGTCGTGGAAAAAGAAAAAGCCCCGGCTGGAATGGTTAAACACCCCATCCAGAACAACTTTGATATTCCGTTGATGGGCTGCATCAAGCAATTCCTTAAAAGCTTCGTTGCCCCCTAACATCGGGTCAACTTGATAATAATCGTGGGTATGATAGCGATGATTGCTAGCGGATTGAAAAATGGGTGTGAAGTAAATCGCGTTAATCCCTAAATTCTGGATGTAGTCTAAATCCTCCATGATGCCCCATAAATCCCCGCCTTTATAGCCTTGGAGGGTTGGCATAGAGTCCCAATCTTCCCAACGGGCTTCCTGCAATAACCGTTTGCGCGGCTGTTTGCTTCTGGCAAAACGATCTGGGAAGATTTGGTAGAAAACAGCGTGCTTCACCCAGTCTGGTGTTTGAATTTGCATGAATAACTTTTTGTATGTTTAGAAGCGATCGTTGCAAATATTAGCTTCTTTATGGCTCTTACTTATGATAGAGAATCTGTCATTTCTCAGTATTCATTAGCGATTTAGGCTTTTTCATGCTGTTTTATACGCAAATGTTATCAGTCTTAACTATTTTGTTTTAGTTTTTAACAATTCAACAAGATAGACTTGCCACTGATGCATTCTGACTCCTGTTAGCGCAGCGGGGCGTAGCCCATTCTGACTACTGAATTCTTCTTTGATAAATTTATTTATTACTTAATTATTCTTAATTTTATTTTTTTCACTTTGTCCGTAATGATTTAGGCAGACAATGGATTAGTTTAATAGCTTCATAAAAATTACCTGTTACCTTAGATTTCGGTAATTCTTAGATGCAACCGATCAAAGATGTCTCAGGAACCACAGAAAATCACTATGAGGGATACGTAATTTAAGAATATGAGTTATGAATTAGCAATTGTCTTAGGAATAACTCTTACCTCCTAAGCTTATTTGATGTTATCTATAAAATAAATAGATAACTATAGTCGCATCAAATAATCAAAGCTAAAAAACTGCATACTCTGCGTTAATGCTAGAGCGACTTATCCTGCTAGAACTACTACTTTGTTGACAGCAAATAAATTGAGTTTGAGGTAAAAATGAGACACGAAAAACTTTCTCCTGGACTACTTTTGGCATATCAAGACTATCAAAATGAAGGAGATCAAGCTTTAGTTACACATAAGCGATCGCTTGGCATCATTGCCCATAAAAGCCCGGTCAAGCCCACTAAGAGCGTCGTTTTTATCTACTGCGACCCCAATGCAGACTTAAGTTATTTATCACAATATAATATTGAAGTCAATCAAAACTCTGGGAGTGTGCGGACAGCTTTCTTACCCATAGAGAGTCTAGATGTCTTATCTGAAGAAGATGTGATTCAGCGGATTAAGCCATCACGCAAACTCCATTTGAGGATGGACACTGCAATGGGAACAGTCAAACTGCCGGAATTCAAGAATCAAACCGGACTGACTGGAAAAGGAGTAATTATCGGGATTATAGACAGTGGCATCGATCCGAAACACCCCGCTTTTGCTGGACGAATTTTACACATTTGGGATCAAACATTGCCAGGGCCAGGAGTCACAGAAGGCGGCTATGGGGCTGAATTTACGGGAGCGCAACTGACAGTTTCTCAAGATACTGGCGGTCATGGTACTCACGTCGCTGGCATTGCCGCTGGTGCTGATGCTAGTTATGGCGGTGTCGCACCAGAAGCGGAATTAGTTGTCGTCAGGTCAGATTTACAGGATGCCCACATTGCAGATGGTGTGCGTTACATTTTCCGAGTTGCTAGAGAGTTGGGACGCCCAGCAGTGGTAAATCTCAGCTTGGGTGGACACGCTGATGCCCATGATGGTAGCGACTCCCTATCCAAAGTGATTGATGCCGAAACTGGCCCTGGAAGAATTGTTTGCTGTGCGGCGGGTAACGAAGGAAACGATAACATTCATGGACAAGCGACCATACCAAGTGGACGCACTCGTGGTATGCGCTTTAATGTTCCTTTGAATCAAGTAGGCATAGTTTGGTTAAACGCTTGGTATGCCAAAGACAGCGAATTGGAAGTATCTGTGCGGAGTCCTAACGGTTTTGTTACCCCCTTCCAAAAAATAATTACTGACGGTAATGCCGCCCAAGATTATCAGTTACCAGATGCACGGGTGCAATTAGCGACACCAGCGCCAGACCAAGCCAACGGCGACCATAATTTCTTTGTGCAAATACGTGGTATTGGCCCCTCGCAAGTAATGGGAGGTGTTTGGCAGCTGCGAGTCCGCAACACTTCTTCAACTGACACATGTTTAAATGTGTGGACACTAGATGATACTTCGTCAGTGTTTTTCACCGGTAAAAGTGTGAAGGATGCCTTAAAAATTGGTTCGCCAGGAGCCGCCAGCAGTGCAATTACAGTTGCTGCCTATACTACTAAAACCAAATACACAGATATTGATAACCAAGTGCGAGAAATGGGGTTAGAATTGGATACTATTTCGGAATTCAGTAGTGAAGGACCTCTACGGAATGATGCACAGAAGCCGGATGTAGCAGCACCAGGAGCAATGATCGTTTCCACACTTTCCGCCGATGCTAATTTTGACCGCTCATCAATGATTAATTCCAAGTTTGTGGTTCAGGCTGGTACGAGTATGGCGACACCGTTTGTTAGTGGGTTAGTAGCACTACTGTTGCAGCGCGATCCTAAACTCGATCCGGCTGCTGTGAAAGACTTACTACGTAAAAATAGTGCAATTCCTGGAAAACCCGCAGGCACATTTGATGACAAATGGGGTTATGGAGTCATTAACGCAGCTAATCTGTAATTAGACTGAGAAAGCTGGATATTATTTCTGTACAAGGGTAGGTAACAACAACCGATAAATTTGATAAGTTAGGGTAGGCAGAAATGTCTACCCTGTTTACCAAGGAGTTGCTGGTGAATTATCAGAAACTAGATGCCGCTCTTGCTACAGCGCTAAATGATGTTCAAGATTCAGAAGAAACTAGTTTGGCAGTTTTTATCCATACTGAACCAATTTTAAACCCTGCTGCAACTGCTGTTTTAGAAAGTTTTGGTGTCAGTGGTGTTAGCAGTGGCAAAGATATTTTCACGGCAACACTGTCACCAAATGCCATTGCCCAGTTGTCAGAGCAATCTTGGGTGAAGTATTTGAAGCGATCGCAGCAATTAGGTTTGGTTAATAGGAGAATAAATACACCGAAGTTGGGTGTTTAATAGGCATTGCCTACCCTTACAATGTGTAGATAATTTTTTGCTGTTACTGTGAATCAGGTTTTGGTTTTTCTGGAAACTTACACTTCACCTCAATTTCCAGATTACTTTCAGCAGAGCCTTCAGTAATGTAAGGAATACCTGCTTTACCACCCAACTTAATGCCAAATTTAAGTCTTACCTCTTCAATCTCAGCAGTATTGAAGTCTTTAAAAGCACTAAGAGCATAAATAGTATAAGAGCGAATCATTTGCCGAGCTTGTTGCATCCGAGCGATCGCATCTGTTCGGACATCCTTGTATTCTATGCCATCATCGTCCTCATCAATTTCCGAAGTTATTTCGGTGGCTGTGACGTTAATCTCAATCTGCTCAATCTCTCCATCTGCTTGGAAAAATAGTTGCTGCACTTCTGACATAAGCTACCTCGATTAAAGTTTTGTAACGTATCTGAATAAATTTCAGCTTGCTTGCAGAAAACTAACAGATGGTATTGTTTCTAGTAACACAGCCATTGATTGTGTCTGTCAAGATTATCCCGCATTTACCAACCCAAGGTGTGTTAAATGGCACGATACGCGCTTGTTATTGGCATAGCCGAGTATCTCAGCCCATCATTACCGCGTTTGTCGAAGACTACAAATGATGCTGAGGCTATAGCACAACTTCTAGAGCAATATGGTGATTTCCAGTCTGTGCAAAGACTACCACAGCGCTGGAATAAAGAGAAAAATGGCTATGAAATGGCAACACAAAAAGTTACTGGCGCTCAACTTGGCCAAGATTTGAGAACATTCCTGCTAGAGCAAGCTGCTAATAATGAAGCGTTGATTTATTTTAGCGGACACGGTTTTACCATTTCGGACAATTTGGGACAACAAAAGGGATATTTGGCAAGTTCTGATTGTCAGATTGAATTTAAAGAAAACGAAAATGTTGAACAAAAATATGGCATTCCTCTGGATAGTCTTAACGAGTTAATTCGAGATTCGCAATTGAGTAGTTTAGTGATGCTACTCGATTGCTGTCATAGCGGCTATTTCCTAGAAAGACAATTAATAGAAAGAACTCTTAACGCTTTCAGTTCGCAAAAAGATTATTACTTAATTACAGCTTGTCGTGGCTTTGAACGCGCTGGAGTAATTAAAAGTGAAGAATATAGTATTTTCACAGGTGCAGTTGTTAAGGGATTGGCAATAGAAAATGTAGGTAGTAGTAGGCGAATAAGTGGCGATCGCTTGTTTGATTTTGTCAGTAACGAATTGAAAGGTTCCGTACAGGAGCCGATTCGCATGGGTTGGGGACGTTCGATTACTCTGGTTACTTATCCCCAGTTAGATATTCCTACAGGAGAAAAAATTGCTTTCAATCAGGAAAATCCTTATCGGGGACTTTATGCTTTTGAATCAGAGCAAGCGCAATATTTTTGTGGACGAGATGAAGCAGTTCGCACACTAATTTCGCGTTTAGCAGAAAGTCGATTTTTGGCTGTAATTGGCTATTCAGGTAGTGGTAAATCTTCTTTAGTAAAAGCGGGTTTGTTACCGCAACTGAAAGGCGATCGCCTCCCTCGAAGCAGTGAATGGGAAATCGCATCTTTTACACCAGGAGAGCATCCATTAGGTAAATTAGTTGACATTTTAGCTCGACAACAGCAGCAAAATCAGCCACATCTATTGTTTATCGATCAATTTGAAGAAATATTTACCCTTTGTCAAGACGATGAGGAACGCAAAGCTTTTATTCGTTTAATAGCACAGGAAGTAAAAAAGGGTGAGGGAGAAACGCGGATAATTTTGACAATTCGCGGTGATTTCTTAAATCGATGTGCTGACTATTTAGAAATCACTACTCTCATCAATAGCATTCCTCCCACATCATTCATCGTCACACCGATGTCTTTTACTGAGTTAGAAGAAGCAATTGAAAAACCAGCAAAATTACATGGGGTAACATTTGAGCGTGGTTTAGTTTCACAAATTTCCGCCGATGTAGTCAACCGTCCGGGTGCATTACCCATACTGCAATACGCGCTTAAAGAGTTGTGGCGAGTTTGCATTGAAGAACCTGAATCGCCACAACCGCTTTTAACCCGCAAAGGCTATGAAGAAATTGGTGGGGTTAAAGGAGCTTTAGATAAACGAGCGACGATTTTGTATCAAAGTTTAACAACTATAGATCAAGCCTTTGCACGTCGCTTGTTTATGGAATTGGTGCAGTTAGGTGAAACTGGAGAAGTGACGCGGCGGCGTGCTAGCTGGGATAGATTAGATGCAATTTCAGATTCTCCACAACAATTGCAACGGGTTGTAGGATTACTGGCAGGTTCTCAACAACGTTTAATTATCACCGATGAAAAGACGGTTGAAGTTGCTCATGAAGCACTTTTATCTGAGTGGAAATTATTAAATACTTGGATTGCTGAAAATCTGGAGAATATTCGTCTCAGTCGTTCTTTAGAGGAAGATTGCCAGGAATGGCTACAAAGATTTAATAAATTAGATGAAGCACTATTGACAGGTGCAAAATTGGCTGTAATTTCTGAATGGGTGAATAAGACTCAGCCAAGACTTACGCCATTAGAATCAGAATTTTTGCATAAGAGTTTGGAGAGACGCGATAGAGAAATTCAAGCGCAACTAGAGCAGGAACGTGAATTGCGAGAAGCGGCGGAAGCCAGAGCCAACGCGGAAGGGGAAAAAGTTAAACAGGAAAAAGCCAAAGTTAAAGCTCAAAGACAAAGAACTCAAGCATTTGCAGCTTTAGCAGTTGTATCAATTGCATTATCAGGGTTGTGGGTTAAATCCGAAAAGCATAATGTAGAACTAGTCAAAATGGAAGAGGTAAATAAATGGATTAAAGAGTCTCAAACATTCTTTGAAAATAATAAACAAATTGAAGCATTAATGGCAAGTGTACAAGCACTACAGCGATTAAAAAAGATAGGTGGAAAACACACTGAAGAACTTCAGCAACTGCAATCAATAATTTATAAAGTGGGGGAGCATAATCGGCTCGAAGGTCATCAGGGTTCCGTTTATGGTGTAAGTTTTAGTCCTGATAGTAAAATCATTGCATCCGGTGGTGTTGATGGAATTATTAAAATTTGGGATAGCAATGGCAAATTTTTATACGATCTCCCACATCAAAAAGAAGGATTTTGGCGTTTAAGATTTAGTCATAATGGTAAATTATTAGCTTCTGCAAGTCTTGATGGAACTGTTAAAATTTGGAGTATTGAATCTAAGAGAAACAAACTTATAAATGATTTTTCTGAGCATCAAGGGCCTGTTAATGATATTAGTTTTAGTCATGATGACAAACTAATTGCCTCTGCTGGTCAAGACGGAATTATAAGAATTTGGAATACTGAAGTTCAACAAAAGCAGTCCCAAGCAGAAAATGAATTAAATATGAGAGATTTTTTTATAAAACTAAAAAATAGTGATGCTGGCAAAAACTATGAAATTTATAGTCTAGACTTTGAGCCTTATGATAATTCAAAAATAGTTTATGGAGGTAATGACGGTCATATCAGACTTTGGAATTTTAACAATTTTAATAAAAGTAATAAACCAGAACCTGTTGGGTTTCAGGGCGAGGGCCAGATAGTAAAAGTAGTAAAATTTAGTTCGCAAGCAAATATACTTGCTTCTGCTGGTAATAAAGGTACAATAAATATTTGGAATACTAAAATTAGAGTTAACAAACCACTAGTGTCTTTCAATACTAGTAATAAAGCTACTGGTAATATAATCTACGGGTTAGATTTTTCTCCTGACGGGCGTAAACTTGCTTCTGGTGGCAATGATGAAACTGTTAATGTGTGGAATGTAGATAGAGCTACACAAAGTTCTAGTACTAAAGAAGGATTTTTGCTAGAAACTCTAAAAGGACATACTAATGGGGTTAATCAATTAGCATTTAGTCATGATGGTAAGACAATAGCATCTTCCAGTGATGATGGAACTGTCAGACTTTGGCTCTGGCACTTGGATAAAAAAGATGATGTTGCTCCTGATGCAGAAAAATTGTTAAACTATAGCTGCGATTTTTTAAAAGAATACTTACAAACTAATAAGAATATACCAGATTGGATGAATAACCAATCTGGTGGTATGTGTCCAATTGGCAAAAAATGAAAAGATTCTTATTACTAATTATTGATTTGTTTTCTTATTTTTTTGAGGGATTTTGCTGAGTTGGAATAACATAGACAGATTTATCATCCTTAGGAACCCGTATAGTTGGAGTTCGAGAATCTTGGTTTTCTGAATCCTTTTTAACCTTTTTACTTTTATCCCCTAGTAGAACACCATCCTTAGCTATCAAGCCAAACTGTCCCTCATCAATCCACTCATTCTTTAGTAATGACCACCAGTCAGTAGCTAACCCACTTAATATATAATCATAGGGTAGCCAACCATAGCCATCTTCACCCCAATCTTCACCCCAGCAATTTCTAATTAAGAAAGCTCCTTTAGTAGTGCAATTTTCAGTGGGATGCTTAATTTCCATATCATCTTGATAACCAACAGCAACAACTGCATGACCACCTGTCACCTTTTCATGCTCAGTAGGATAAGGAATTTCTCCACTTTTCTTGATGTTTTTATTATCTAGAGAACTATAAGTTGTAAATCCAAACATAGCAGGAAAGCCAGCCGTTAGAAAAGCTTTTATTTGAACCAATGCTTCCTTTTTTGAAAGTTGAGGTAAGTCAAGCCTAAAATACTGAAGTGCTTGATAATTTTGAGCGTAGGCATAGCAAAAAGCAGATGGTTCTTCGTCAAAATTTTCAACATTATAAGGCCAATATTCTTCTGGAGGTATGCCGAAAATTGCCATCGCTTTCATTGTAAAGCGGGTCGATGCTCCAGTATCTCCAGTTAGTCCCATTAACTTTCGTGTGACTTTGTAGAGAAAGCGGCTGGACGCATCTATGTATTGGTTATTTCCCTTCTTTTCAAAATATTCCAACAAGGCAACGCCAGCCAGTGCTGTACAAGAATCAAGGTTTCCTTGTTCCTCAATTGGAGAACACCATTGCCGCAAATCGACATCAGGAGATAAAGATATTGGATATTGCAAACTTGCCGAATTTTGGTCTATTGGTTCTTTAAAAGGTAAGAGTAGGCTAGTTTGCTTTTTATCTTCTTTCCCATTCTCTTGAACTTCTGTCTTGTTCTCTATTTGTAATGTGCAATCATTTACTAAAGTTGCTTGTTCGAGTCTAATTCTTTCTTTGTTATTAGAGTCTTTGATTATGTTCTCTAGAGAATAGTCTCTAAAATCTGGACGATCTGGCAACCAACCCATTCTAAAGTTCGGCATATGTCTGTTACCCTGTTTTTAAATATGTTAGGAAGTTAACTTAGAGGATGTTTGAAAAGTATTAGGCGAATAGAATTCCCTACTACACAAGCAAAGTCCACCTTTCTTGCGGAACGCTACGCGAACGTGGACTAACTCAAAGTTAAGAGTTTTCTAACTCACGGAGGTGGGTTTTGTCTGTGTAGCCGAGCCAGTGCATTGAGCGGCTTTGCCAACTTAAAGCACCTGGCGTGCGACTTCTAATAGCCAAGGCTAGTAATAAATTAGACTTTTCAAATATCCTCTTAATAGGTGACTTTTAGCTGACTGTAAGTGAATACACTATAAAAACAATCTTTTACGGATTACACATAGAACTTTTTTAGATTTATTTTTATCACGAGGTTTGTTACAGACGATTTACCTCTTTCCCTTGCAAGCTGTCTCTCATAGAGATAAAATTCCATACGAGGGCGGTCTAGTTGAAACTTCCTACACTTTTCATCTCAATTAATACAAATGTTCTAATTAGTTTTTCCCTAACAGTGCTATCCATCACCAGCAGCATTCTGTAAAATTCATCCCAAAGAATCAGATGATCCCCCTTACCTGTGGTGGCAGACAGTCCTAAACTGAAGATGAGAGTTGAAAGGCAGTCTGGAGAAATTTTGTGAAAAAAGTATTATCAATCATCCTTGGTGGTGGCGCGGGTACTCGGCTTTACCCGCTAACGAAACTACGCGCTAAACCAGCAGTACCAGTAGCGGGGAAGTACCGCTTAATCGATATCCCTGTCAGTAACTGCATAAATTCCGAAATATTCAAAATTTACGTCCTGACACAATTCAACTCAGCTTCACTGAATCGTCACATCGCCCGTACCTATAACTTTACTGGCTTTAATGAAGGGTTTGTGGAAGTACTAGCCGCACAACAAACACCAGAGAACCCTAACTGGTTCCAAGGTACAGCCGATGCTGTACGTCAGTACCTGTGGTTAATGGAAGAATGGGATGTAGAAGAATATCTAATTCTCTCAGGCGATCACCTCTACCGCATGGATTATCGCCAGTTTATCCAGCGCCATAGGGAAACGGGGGCTGATATTACTCTCTCAGTCATCCCCATCGATGAGCGCCGCGCCTCAGATTTTGGCTTGATGAAAATTGACGATTCTGGTAGGGTAATCGATTTTAGCGAAAAACCAAAAGGTGAAGCGTTACTCCAAATGCAAGTTGATACAAGTGTACTGGGATTATCAAAAGAACAAGCCCAGCAACAGCCCTACATCGCTTCAATGGGGATTTATGTCTTTAAAAAAGATGTTTTGTTCAAGTTGCTGAGAGAAGGTATAGAAAGGACTGATTTCGGCAAAGAAATTATTCCTGATGCCTCTAAAGATTACAACGTTCAAGCTTACCTTTTTGATGACTACTGGGAAGATATTGGAACAATCGAAGCATTTTATCATGCCAATTTAGCCCTAACTCAGCAGCCTCAGCCACCCTTTAGTTTCTACGATGAAGAAGCGCCAATTTATACCCGTGCCCGCTACTTACCTCCAAGTAAACTTTTAGATTGCCAGGTAACAGAATCAATTATCGGCGAAGGTTGTATTTTGAAAAATTGCCGCATTCAACATTCAGTGTTGGGAGTGCGATCGCGAATTGAATCTGGTTGTGTCATCGAAGAGTCCCTACTCATGGGTGCAGATTTTTATCAAGCTTTTGTAGAACGTCAATGTAATGTAGAAAAAGGTGAAATTCCTGTAGGTATTGGTACTGACTCGATTATTCGCGGTGCCATCATTGATAAAAACGCCAGTATCGGTCACGATGTCAAAATCATCAATAAAGATAACGTGCAAGAAGCTGACCGAGAAAGTCAAGGTTTCTACATCCGTAGTGGCATCGTTGTCGTGTTGAAAAATGCTGTAATTCCTGATGGAACCATCATTTAGTCATTAGTCATTAGTCATTAGTCATTAGTCATTAGTCATTAGTCATTAGTCATTGGTTAATAGTTACAAGCAACAAAAGACAAAAGACAAAGGACAAAGGACAAAGGACTAATGACTAAACTCATTTTGCTGATTGGTCTTCCAGGTAGCGGTAAGTCAACTTTGGCAAAACAATTACTGGCAGAATGCCCCCAAATGGCACTAATTTCTACAGATGCCATTCGGGGGCAATTGTTCGGTTCCCAAGCTGTTCAAGGACCGTGGCTGCTGATTTGGCGCGAAATTGAGCGGCAATTTCAGCAAGCTATTTCCACAACTAATACAGCTATTTTTGATGCCACCAATGCCCAGCGCCGCCATCGTCGTGAAGTCATTTCTTTAGTCCGTAACCTGGGCTTTACTCACATTCGGGGAATTTGGGTAGATACACCAGTTTGGCTGTGTTTGGCACGGAATAAAAAGCGATCGCGCCAAGTTCCAGAAGAAATTATTTTGCGGATGCATCGTCAACTCCGGGATGCTCCCCCAAGTCTGGAAGAAGGATTAGACAGCCTAAGCCGCTTATCAGAAAAATCGGAGTACGGGAATTGCGATTTCTTGGTGAGCGAGAACCACACTTGATTTTCTATATTTTTTGTTAATTTGAAATCAGATTCTTTTTGTTTGGCACTATACCAGGCAAATTAAACATCTCTCATCTTAAAAAAAAACATAACGGGAATTTCTATAGGAGGCTGGTAGATGGCTGCAACCGACTTCAAGGACTATTACGCTATTTTGGGAGTCAGTAAGACTGCCAGTTCAGAGGAAATCAAACAAGCCTTTCGTAAACTAGCCCGCAAATACCATCCTGATGTCAACCCAAACAACAAACAGGCAGAGGCACGCTTCAAAGAAGTTAGCGAAGCCTACGAAGTTGTGTCAGACCCAGATAAACGCAAAAAGTACGACCAATTCGGTCAATATTGGAAACAAGCTGGTGAAGGTTTCCCATCTGGCGGTGCTGGTCCCGATATGGGTAACTTTGACTTCAGTCAATACGGCAATTTTGATGAGTTCATTAATGAGTTGCTAGGACGCTTTGGTGGTCCTATCCCTCGTGGTGCGGGTGCAGGGCGCCAAAGTCAGGCACGAAGTCACTCTTACCGCACTTCTCCAGGTACCTCAACTCATTTTAGCAGCAGCTTTAACGATTTTGGGTTTCAAGATGGAGGTGCGGGTAGTACCCAGGATAGTGAAGCTGTGATCGCTCTAACTTTTGCTGAAGCATTTAATGGTGTGCAAAAGCGCTTCAGTTTAGGTAATGAAACAATAGATGTCAACATCCCGTCTGGGGCTAAAACTGGTACTCGCCTACGAGTGCGGGGCAAAGGTCAGATCAACCCCATGACTCAACAACGGGGGGATTTATACTTAAAAGTCGAACTTCAGACGCACACGTTCTTCCAAATGGAAGGTGATAACTTGGTATGCGAAGTGCCAATCACACCAGATGAAGCTACTCTGGGAGCGTCTATTGATGTACCTACTCCCGATGGTTCAGTTAATGTCAAACTACCAGCAGGAGTGCGTTCTGGTCAATCTCTACGTTTACGTGGTAAAGGTTGGCCCCTCCCCAAAGGTGGACGCGGTGATCAGTTGGTGAAAGTGGCGATCGTTCCACCAAAAGACCTCAGCCAACAAGAGCGGGAATATTATGAAAAAATCCGGGCTATACGTACTTATAATCCCCGTAGTCATTTGAACCAATTCAGGCTTTAATAAGCAAAAACCGAATCCCCATAACTAAAATCTCGTCATTACCCACATTTTGGTAACAGTCAAAGTATTATGCTAAACCACATCTTGTCTAGAACTTAAGTTCTGCAGCTCAGAGCTACTGTTCACTCAAGTGGACTTGAATCATGTTCGGATAAATGTTTAACCGAACTTGAGATGAATTGTTGTTTAGTCCAGTTAAGAGAACTTGAACTATTAGCCTTGAAATTGTATTCCGAGGTTGAATAGCAACGAAGCTAAAGATAAAAAGATGTGGGTAACGACAAATAATAATTAAGGGATTTTTGTGGTGATCGCTAAAACAAGTAAAATTCAGAGACGCATTAATTTTGCGTCTCTATATTGGCTTAAGATTTGATTAGGGACTGAATTCCCATTCAAATCTTAATAGTTCCCAATTCCTAATCCCTAGTTTCCAGCACCCAATGCAATTTATTTTGAATATTTATAGTCAATTAAATTGTTGTAGTAATGTCTCAACACTAGCATTATGATCCAAAAAAGAAAATAAATGCCAGTAGCGCAGTTTTCCTTCTTTATCTAATACAAACTGTGCTGGCAAAGGCGCTCCCAGTGCTTGTCCTGCTTGATATGTACGAAAAACTCGACAACTAGGATCGCTCAATAGTGGCATTTTTAAGCCTAAATCTTTGACAACTATTTGACTCTGCCGTTCATCTGTACTAGTAATCATTAAAACTTCTATACCGCGATTTTTGAATTGCTCATAGTTTTCATTCAAAGCTTTGATGTGAGGAAAACAAAAAGGGCAATATTGCTTTTCGGTAAAGATGCGAGTCAAGGCGAGTAACACTGGTTGTTTGCCTTTATAATCAGACAATTTTACTAAAGTTCCGTTGGTAATATCTGGCAATTGAAAGTCAGGTGTTCCCACTCCCAATCTGAGTTGATTGCTAGCTGGAACCGGTAAAAAATTACGGAAAAATCTCTCATTTAATAAGCCACTAAAGTCAGTTGAAGTCAGCATATTTTTAACCTTGATTATTTACAATACAATTTTATAAAAAAAACCACAGATATATACGGAGGTTGACATTGTTTAATGCGTATCTCTGTTTATCTGTAGTTTTCATTGATTTTGCTTTCAACTCCAAAAGGCTGGATTAGAGTTTTTTCGCTAGCAAAATTTAGACAGCAGAGAAGTAGACTTTAGACTTCACTGGGTCAGGATTCATTGTCTTGTCACCAGGTTGCCAACCAGCTGGGCAAACTTCGTCAGGGTGAGACTGAACATACTGAATTGCTTGTAATGTCCGCAGAGTTTCATCAACGCTACGACCAAAAGCTAGATTGTTAATGGTGGCGTGCTGTATGATACCATCTTTATCGATGATGAACAGACCACGCAAGGCAATGCCTGCTGCTGGGTCAAGAACGTTGTAAGCGGCGCTAATCTCTTTCTTAATGTCAGAGACTAGAGGATAATTCAGGTCGCCAACGCCACCAGACTTACGATCTGTTTGAATCCAGGCGAGGTGAGAGAATTCACTGTCAACGGAAGCCCCAAGGACTTCAGTATTGATTTTCTTGAATTCTTCGTAGCGATCGCTAAATGCTGTGATTTCAGTAGGACAAACAAAGGTAAAGTCAAGTGGGTAGAAAAACAGTACGACATACTTACCGCGATAATCGGAAAGTTTGATTGTCTTAAATTCCTGATCTACTACAGCCGTTGCTGTGAAATCGGGAGCTTGTTGACCAACGCGGAGGCTTCCTTCGGTTCCGTAAGTAAGGGACATTAACCTAATTCTCCTTTATCAGTTTAGTAGCGTTGGAATTTGGGTCAAATAAAATTTACCCATCTACGCTCTCACAGTTTAATTACGATCTGTTACGACTATATCATACTCATAACGATTTTGAGTAGCAAATGCCAGATTTAGATACAAGAGAATGGTTGCTTACCAATGGCTTGGGAAGTTTTGCCAGCGGTACAGTTTCTGATGTCCGCACGCGCACCTATCATGGTTGGCTGTTTGCCGCGACAAACCCACCTTCTGGAAAGACTCTGCTGTTTTCGCACCTAGAAGCTAGCTTGGAAATATTAGGGAGCGTTATGGCACTGGGGACAAATGTTTGGGGTAACGGTCAGATTGAGCGAACAGGCTACGAACAACTACGCCGTTTTGATATTAACCCAGTTCCCAAATGGACTTGGGGTCAAGATAACTGGCAATTAACTAGACAATTGGTGATGCCCTATGGTTTGGTGGGGACTGGGGGCTGGGGACAAGGAGGACAAGGGGAGCAAGGAGGGATAAGCAATGCCCCATACCCCATGACGGCAGTTGCTCCACTTGGGGAAACCCCAAGACCGCACTGCCTCCCCCATGCCCAGTGCCCCATGCCCAATGCCCCTGCTCAATTTTGCCATCGAATTTTAATCCAGTATCGCTACGAGGGAACTGAAACAGCGATTTTACGGTTGCGACTGTTGATAGCAGAACGTGACTTTCACCACCAGCAAACTGCTAGTCAAGAATTACAGTTTTCACAATTGCTAGGGCAACAGCAAGTCTGTCTGCAAGCAATCAATTCTGGGCGCTTCGGCATACCTTGGCACTTGCGCTGGACACAAGGAAATTATCAACCAGATGCAGTTTGGTATTGGGATTATGGATTGTCTGAGGAAACAAAACGGGGGTTAGGCGACAAGGAAGACCTCCACAGTCCTGGTTACTTGATAGTCACACTTCAACCAGGAGATACGGTGACTTTAGAAGCACGAGTAGGTTTTCCCGACTCAGTGCCAAGTGTTCTTACCCTCAAAACCTTCGTAGAAGCTGTGGAGGCAGAGCAAGAAAGGCTCTCACAGATTTTTGGATGGAGAGAGGGAGGTAGAGGGGCAGGGGAGCAGGGGAGCAGGGGAGCAGGGGAGCAGGGGAGTAGAGGGGCAGGGGAGCAGGGGAGCAGGGGAGCAGAAGAGCAGGGGAGAAGTTGCAGTAAGTTTTTCCCCTCTGCCTCTTATGCCCAATGCCCAATGCCCAATGCCCACTCCCCAATCTGGCAACAACTACTCAAAGCAAGCGATCAGTTTATCGTCTATCGAGCCTCAATTGCAGGCCCCACGGTCATTGCTGGTTATCACTGGTTTAATGATTGGGGACGCGATACATTAATCGCTTTACCAGGGTTGGCACTAGTTCCACAGCGCTTTGACCTAGCAAAAGGAGTATTGCGAACTTTTGGGCATTATTGTCGTCACGGTTTGATTGCGAATGCATTTCCCGATCTCAATGGCGAACCAATTTATAACAGTATTGATGCGGCATTGTGGTGGATTGAAACTTTAGGACTTTATTTAGAAGCTACCCAAGACTGGGATTTTTTGGCAGAGCAATTCTCTGTAGTACAGCAAATCTATAAAGCATTTGTCGGTGGTACACATTTTAATATCCAGGTCGATGCTACCGATGGGCTAGTTAGTTGGGATGCTCGTGGTGTAGCTCTCACCTGGATGGATGTGGTAATTGGGGCACACCCCGTTACACCCCGTTATGGGAAGCCAGTGGAAATCAATGCGCTGTGGTATTCTGCTTTATGTTGGCTGAGTCAGTGGGCAGAGCGCTTGAGCCAAATGGAGTATGGCTCACCAGTGCGTCTCACTAAGCAAGCACAGCGTTATGCTAATCAAGCACAACACGTGAAAACCTCACTGCAAAAATTCTGGAATCCTCAGCTAGGTTATCTGTACGATACCATTGAGCCGGACGATCGCCGGAATTTTCAAATTCGTCCGAATGCTGTTTTGGCGCTGTCACTACACCATTGTGGGTTTTCTGAACAGCAAGGGTGTCAGATATTAGATTTGGCAACTACTAGCTTGCTCACACCTTATGGTCTTCGCAGTCTCGATCCAGGAGATCCTGAATACAAAGGAAAATATGAGGGCAATCAACAGCAACGCGATCGCGCTTATCACCAAGGCACTGTTTGGACTTGGCTAATTGGGCCATATATTCGTGCTTGGCAACGTTTTTATCCACAACAATCGCTGCCTTTTGATTGGCAACCCTTGCAAGATCATTTTTTATTTGACGCTTGTCTTGGTTCTATTTCTGAGATTTTTGATGGCGATTCACCTCACACACCCAGAGGAGCGATCGCTCAAGCTTGGTCAGTTGCTGAAGTAATACGCTACATTAAATAGTTGTAGGGATACAGATGGTCTTGGATAATTATTCTTGATTAATATACATTCACAAATTAATATTGCTAGTTTGAACCTACAAAACCCTTACTATACAAGCTTTTTATTAATTTATCTGATTATCCAAAAGTGACTAGAGATTTTCGATGATTTCACAAATTGAGGCCGCAAAACCAAAAATGTTGATTTTCTTCTGTGAGAAAATAAGTTATGACAAATTCTTGATAGCAGCAATGTATTTCAAGCTTAATTTAGATACTCTACAGAATGGATGATTGACACCGCAATTACTATTGATAAAGCTGATTTTACATTTCCTGATTATAAACACATCATATCTTAACGCTAAATAAGCCTAAAGAAGTATAGATATGAATTGAGAAATCAATTAATAAAATAAAGTACAAAAAATAAAGTTCACGTAGGAAGAATTGTAAATAAAGTGACTCAACCTAATAACAAGACTAACCTTCAAGAGGAAAGAGATTTAGGAACTTCCATTGCTGTAGCTACTACTACAGATAAATGGCAAGTATTGTCCTACAGTGCTCCAATCCTACCTATACATGCTGCTCTATTTCGTACTAGTAAGGTATTCTTTTTCTGTGGCTCAGGTAACGATCCCACTCGGTTAAATACTCCCTATGACAGTGTGGTCTGGGATGTAAACAAGGGAACCTTTTCCCGTCAAGCGCCTCCATTGGATAGTAACAAGCAACCTATGGATCTTTTTTGCGCTGGTCACTCCTTCCGCCCTGATGGTCAGTTACTAGTTGCAGGTGGAACTTTGCGCTATGACCCATTTTATGGTTCACCCTATGCTCTGATGTTCGATCCCATTGCTGAGAAATGGGTCAAGATACTATCAATGAATAATGGTCGCTGGTATCCTACTGTGTTAACACTAGGCAGCGGTCGAGTCTTAGCAGTGTCTGGGCTGGATAAAGATGGCAAGCTTAATATACAACCAGAAATTTATTCTGCTTTCTTTGCAAATGGTTGGAACGCTTTTCCAACAACGAGTGCTTTACCGGCATACGCGCATCTGTTTCTACTAAGTAGTGGAAAAGTTTTTTATTCAGGTGCTCAGATGGGTGGCACTGGAGTTACACCAAGGATATTAACCCTGCCAGAGACATTTACACAATCCATTACAGAAAAAGTGGTGACAGGGCTGCAAGACATAGCTTTTGGCGATCAAGCTGCCAGTGTGCTTTTACCACCTGCACAAGATCAGAAGGTGATGATTCTCGGTGGGGGTAGTGGTAAGACAGCAACAAAGAGGGTAAATATTGTCGATTTAAAAGCTACTAATCCAACTTACGTAGCAGCAAAGCCTTTAAACTATGCCCGGATGCATCACAGCGCAGTTTTGTTGCCCGATCGCACAGTATTTGTTTGCAATGGTAGCAAAATGAATGAGGATACAACACAATCAATGCTGCCAGCAGAAATTTACAATCCAGCTACAAATACTTGGACAGTAGTAGCTAAACAAAATGTCCCTCGCGTATATCACTCGGTGGCCTTGCTGCTACCAGATGGTAGGGTCGTCACAGCTGGGGGGAACCCTCAACGGAGGGTCAATGAACTGCGATTAGAAATCTACAGTCCTGCGTATATGTCACGATCACGACCAGTTATTCAGAGCGCTCCTCAAACAGTGACCTACGGGCAGCAATTTACAATTCAGACACCCCAGGCTGCGAATATTAAATGGGTTAGTTTTATTAGACCAATGGCAACCACCCATTCTTGCGATACAGAACAAAGGTTAGTGGATGCACCCATTACTTCTAGAAACGCTACTTCTCTTAAGGTCACGGTAATAAACAATCGAAACATCGCACCCCCAGGCTGGTACATGCTTTTTATTAGTGACAACAATGGAACACCCTCAGTAGCAACCTGGACGCAAATATATTAGCCTTATCTGTTTATGTTCGCACTGCTACCTAATAAAAGTCATTAATTCTAGGAAGGAAAATATGAATTACAAGCTATCACGTCGACAGTTTGGACAGTTGGCACTTGCTGGAACTGTGGTATCTGGACTTGGTTATCTCACCAAGAAAGCCTTGGCAGAAACACCAAGTTTAAATATTGTAGGTATAGGTTCCAGCCCGATGGTTATTACTGACCAAACGGCTATTACAGAGGTAAACACCACTGAATTAGTAGAGAACACTGCCCTAAACAGTGTAAGCACAGATATTCGCACAGATATTAAGCCTGTAGGACTAGTTTTGCAATCCTTAGTTACAGGAAAGGCTCAAGTACTTACGGATAAAAGTACACCTCTATTAGAGCCTAATGAGATATTGAGTGGTTTTACCTCTTTAAGCGATGGCACACTTGTTGTAGCCATTACTCCTGTTGCGATTAGTCGGAGAGAGGCGACACCTACTCGCATTACATTTTTGGGTACGCCTGTAAAAACTTTGATAGTCTCAGGACTTAAACAAAATCAACAGCTTGGAAGCTTGCTAGGTACTAATGATGGGCGACTCATTGGTTTAGTAGGTAAGAAAAACGGTACACCACCGATCAGATTGGTAGATATTAACCTTCAAACAGGAGAAATAAGTTCTATTAGTAAGGTTAAATTCCTGGACGATGAGCGGGTCAGCAATCTAGCTGAGTGCCCAGATGGAATACTTTATACCTCTATAGTTGGTGCGTATGGTGATACAACTCTGGTGCAGCTAGATTCAAATCAAAAAAAGCCCATCAGACTAGGACAATTGAAAGTTAATGGTCAAGCATGGAATAATGGCTTACAAGGCTTGGTTTGCTCTGCAACAGGTCAACTCCTCGCTTTTGGAGCTATGAGATATGAGACACCTAATGCTGTGTATATTGTTGATAAGAACAGTGGAAATATGACTCGGCTACAAGACTTTGATACCACTCAGATTACGCGTGCTCGTGCTTAGAAGGAATTGAGCTGATATCTCTAGCAAAAAAACTGCCTAGTACAGCATGGCGTAAATGAACATACCATTTCAAATGGCGCAAGAGCTTGAAATACAATTATGCGTGACTTTTGACTTTTGACTTCCGCCTTGCGGTACTAGCCCTCATCTTTGCTTGAGGGCTTTTTATTGGCATTGATTGGTACAGCTTATGATTAAGAATATTTTTGACTTATTTTCTGATTAGTTACCCCTGGAAATTCTGAGTAACTCAAACAAATTTATAATAATTTTGATTTCTGCAAGCCGCACACTCGTGACTAGAAGTCATGAGTAAAGTTACGCTCATTGCTAACCACAACCAAAAAGCCTTAATTAACAAGAGTATTGGTTGTGCAAGGTTTGTGTATAACCACTTTCTAGCATTAAAACAAGATGGGAATTAAATCTTATCTTGTTGCCAGTAACGGTGAAGTTGTAGACAATCCGAAGTATTATAGAACTCAAAAAAGGAAGTTACGCTCATACCATAAAAAACTATCCCGCAGTGTAAAAAGTAGTAGTAATCGAGTCAAAGCGAAAATCAAGCTGGCTCGTACATACTCACCGATTACGAATTTGAGAGATGACTTTTTGAACAAGCTATCAACCCGCTTAATCAAAGAAAACAGCATTATCTGTATTGAAGATTTGCGTGTTACGAATATGGTAAAAAACCATAAACTAGCCTTAAGTATCTCAGATGCTAGTTGGTAAAAATTTGTTACCATGCTTGAGTATAAAGCTTTGTGGCACGATAGACTTGTACAGAAAGTTGGCACGTTTTATCCCTCATCTCAGACTTGCAACTATTGTGGTTCTATCAACCCACTAGTCAAGAATTTAAACTTGCGCGAATGGTGCAAGTCCCAAGTTGTGGTAATCACAACTTGAGAGATGTAAATGCAAGTTTAAATATTCTGAGTGAGGGGTTAAGATTAATAGCCGCCGTGGGTATCCCGGAGGCGTTAAACGCCTGTGGAGAAATTGTAAGTCCTGGAGTCATCCAGGCGGAGATCGTTGAAGCAGGAATCGCGTGACTTTTAGTCATGCGAGGTTCAAAGATAGCTTATATCAGAAAAGGTTTTGAAGTTCAAAACTTACTCATTAGATTCTCCTTTGGAGTACAGCGATCGCCTTTTCGATAGCTAAGAATCTAATGAGAGTGTGTTAGCATAACTAACCGGAGGTATCGCTAATAGTTAATTACGACGGAAATTTCTCTTGCGTTGTTTGTGTCTAGCGACTTCTTTGCGCTTGTGTTTTTCCAAAGGCGTTTCAAAGTGACGATTCTTTCTCATGTCTGGAAAAATACCTGCTTTGGAAACTTCCCTCTTAAATCGACGTAAGGCTGACTCAATTCCTTCATTTTCGCCCACAAATACTTGGGTCATTTATCATCTCCTACTTAATTGGTACTGGGCAATTTAAGCCATCCAGTAAGACCGGAGCGCAAAAAGGGCAGATAATGATTCTGCCCTTTAGACGTTAAAACTTAATTTTTGATCTTAAAGCTTAGTAGCGCGATCTATTGTATCCACCGCCACCACCACTGCCGCGGCGCTCGCCACCACCAAAAGAACCACCTCTATCTTCCTTTGGTTTAGCCTTATTGACTTTCAGGTCGCGTCCCATCCACTCAGCTCCATCAAGAGCATCAATGGCAGCTGTTTCTTCAGCTTCTGTGCCCATCTCTACAAAGGCAAAGCCGCGTGGCCGTCCTGTTTCACGGTCAGTAGGTAACTGAACCCGCTTTACAGTACCGTGTTCGGCAAACACAGAATTGAGGTCATCTTGTGTGACCTCGTAGGATAGATTACCTACATAAATTGACATGCATTATCTCCAAAATCATAGGTGTGTAGAGATTTAGATTTCGGAGGCAAGCTTGTTAAGACCAAAAGGGAAAAGCCTGTCAATACTAAAAACAAAGAATGTAACCGAATTTTATTCTCACTTGATTATCTTAGCACATCATTGAGTTCTTACCCACCGTAACTCAAGATTGGGGGTTGGAGATTGGGTACAAGAGGCAGAATTGCAAAGGGGCACAGAGGAAAAACTTACTGCAACTTCTCCTCTGTTTTTTCACTCACTCATACCAATTTGAAAAATGATTGCGACAGATGGATTCACACCAAGCCAGACGCACCAAGGCAATTCCCAATCCAAAATCTAAAATCCGAAATCTAAAATCTAAAATGGTATCATCTCCCCCAGTACCTAATCTCCTCATAATATTGATTAGCAGAAATTCCCCAAATAATTGCAAAATAAATGCAGTTCGTCATTGTTACTAATTGGAAATGCCGACTACACTTGCTGACGCACAAAATTTACTTTCTGACCTGATCGCTCGCTACTGTGGGCGTGTAGATTATCTGATGATTCGCCTTGAAGAAGCAGAAGGGACTGATATCTTGTTGCGTGGCGACAAGGTAGAAACCCTCAGTGAAGGCATCTCCATTGGTGGACATATTCGCGCTTGTTATAAAGGCGGATGGGGGTTGAGCTGCTTTAACCAGCTGGCAACAATTAAGGATCGCATAGAAGAAGCGATCGCAGCTGCACGGATGGTTGGTGATGAAGAAACTTTACTTGCACCCATTGACCCGGTGCAAGCAGTATGCATTCTACCCCTAAAAGGTACTGACCCCCGAAATGTCTCACTCTCGCAGAAAAAACAATTGTGCGATCGCTATGCCCAATTGCTTAAAAGCCTCGATCCCCGAATTACCACTACCTCGGTGCGTTACGGTGACAGCGCCCAAAAAGTAATCATTGCTACTTCAGAAGGTACTTTAATCGAGCAATCTTGGGTAGATATGGAAATGCGCTTTGCCGCCACCGCCAGAAATGGCGAAACCGTACAAACTGGACGGGAAACTACTGGCTCTCGCAAAGCTTACGAAGATTTAACTGGTTTGGATGAACAGGTAAAAGGTGCTGCTCAAAGAGCGATCGCCGCTTTATCTCTACCACCGGTCAAAGGCAATACTTACACTGTAGTCATTGATCCAATTCTCACGGGTTTATTCGTCCACGAAGCCTTCGGGCATCTTTCTGAGGCTGATATGGCTTACGAAAACCCCGATCTGCTGGAAGTTATGACCATCGGACGGCGGTTTGGCCCAGAAGAACTGCAAATTTTTGATGGTGCGGCTCCAGAGGGACATCGCGGTAGCTATTTTTACGACGATGAAGGCACGCCTGCTACTACTACTCAACTAATTAAAGATGGAGTTTTAGTGGGACGTTTACATTCTCGTGAAACTGCTGGCAAATTGGAGGAAGCGCCTACGGGTAACGCCCGCTGTCTTAACTATCACTTTACACCCATTGTGCGGATGACAAATACCTGGATTGAACGGGGTAAAACACCAGTTGCAGACTTATTCACCGATATCAAAGAAGGAGTTTATGCCCGTAATTGGTTGGGTGGGATGACGAATGGGGAAATGTTCACCTTTAGTGCTGGGGAAGCGTGGATGATTAGGAACGGCAAAATTGCTGAACCTGTCCGCGATGTGACGCTTTCGGGAAATGTATTCCAAACTTTAGAGGATATTGAGGCACTTGGTGATGATTTTTATTGGGATGAATCTGGCGGTTGTGGTAAGGGAGGGCAAAATGGCTTGTCAGTGGGTTGTGGTGGTCCTAGCCTCCGAATTCGAGATGTAGTGGTTGGTGGGGAAACATGAACTATCCGCTGCGATACCGAAAATACTAGGTATCGCAGTGGATTTACGGTTGAGCAATGACTAATGACTTCAAATAATTAATTGGTCTTTAAAGACGCAATTTATTGCGTCTCTACATCAGGATTTTGTTGCTAATTCTGAACTGTATTGCTAAATAATCTTGTAACAACATCGAGAAACGAAAAATACTCCAGTTATCTTCAGTTGTAAGAATTGTAGTCTGCAAAAGAATACCAATTGGTTTTGCCATAACCTCTGCTAGACGAACACACAATTGAGTATAGCGATCGCTTTGCACTAATGCTTAAATTTTTAAGGGGAGCAACATCCCTCCCAAGTATGAAATTAATTCACAACTCTAGGTAGTAGCGCCAGTAATTAAGAATAGCTAATCTGGATAAAGGTAATTCAATATCTAATCCTCCGTGGCGCGTACTGAAGATTTACTGTCTGGATAGTCCAATATTATTTGTAATTGATAATGACGCTTGCGAACTGGCTACTGCTGCGCTAGCGTAATTCTTAATAAAGACTATTTCAGACTCTTATTTAGACCCAAACTGAAACAAAGCCATGTATAAACAAAGTAAAATTACACTCAAAAATTACGAATTACGTTAGCGTAGCGGGGCGTTCGCGATAGCGTCTCGTAGAGAAGCCCATTACGAATTAGTTAAACGTTCCTTAGCACAGCGACAGATATGAAAGCAGATCAACTCCTGAAAAACTATGCCGCAGGTGTCAGAGACTTTACTGGTGTCAACTTGAGCGAGGCCAACTTAAGAGAAGCCGATCTCAGTGGCGTAATTTTAGACCGAGCAATTTTAGATGGAGCTAATCTGAGTCACGCTAATTTAACCCATGCCAGTTTGATTGAAGCAGACTTAAATGGAGCAGATTTGAGCAATGCGGATCTCAGTAGTAGTAACTTAAGCGGAGCAATTTTGGATGGAGCAATTTTGGATGGAGCAGATTTGGATGGAGCTAATTTGAGTCACGCTGATTTGACGGTTGCTAAACTGATTGAAACTAAATTGAGTGAGGCAGATTTGCAGGAAGCAAGCTTGATAGCGGCGAATTTAGATGGAGCCGATTTAAGTGGTGCAGATTTAACTGTAGCCGACTTATCCCAGGCAAATCTCACTCAAGCAGATTTGAGCCAGACAAATTTGAGCGGAGCAAATTTGGATGGAGCCAATATAGAAGGAACTATTCTGGATGAGAATGTTTAATCTCGTTTCTATACAGAGTATGGGTTCTAAATTGCTGACTCAATATATTAACCCAAACAGTGCCTCGGAACACCGAGATCAAAACTCGAAACTTTAGCTTCATACAGCAGATTGCAACTTCTCTACGAGAGGCTACGCCAAGGTGAGGTACAGATAATTGTAGGGGCACAACATGTTGTGCCCCTACCCGTGTACTTCATTTACCTGAAATACGCTGTATTATGTTTGTTTAATTACTTAATTAAACTCGCAGAACCCCACACGCCAGATGCTCGACTTGGGGAGACACCAAGGGCGATGGGATCTCCCCTTCTGCCAAAGCTACCGTGTATACACAAGTCTGAAATAGCTGAGAAATCACGGTTTTACCCCACCCTAACCCTCCCCTTGTCAAGGGGAGGGAACTAGATTCCTGTTTCCCCCCAATAAACGGGGGGATTAAGGGGGGTAATTCGACTTCTGTATACACCCTAGTTCTCCTAAAGGGAGAGGCTAGCGCCTTTCCTTCCCTACGGGACGCTCCGCGAACGGAACGCTACGCGAACGCGGAGCGTCTCGTAGAGAAGGGAGAATACTGCACTGGCTCCTCTTAATCTCCTTCCCACAGGCGCTACACTTTACACACAAGTCTTTTGGAGTTGCAATGGCTTTGTTTTGACTAACAATGCGATTGTTTCGGCTGACAATGCGATTGTTTCGGCTGACAATGCGATTGTTTCGACTAACAATGCGATTGT
>NZ_JABXKL010000107.1 GCF_017114995.1 Nostoc sp. NMS9
TGACTCTAATTAAGCTTTTGTTACATACTTGTAAATTTTCCCGCCGACTTACTTAGTCTAAAAATTATGGATATCTAAGGATTAATCTCTAAAAAGCTAATATTTTGTTTAGAAAGTTATTATGGATTTTTCAGCAAAATCTAAACTTTCAGTACGCAGTTGTTATAAGTATGAATAAATACAATTACATCATCGTGAACGTAACAGACTGAAGTCAACCAAGCATAATTTTCTAGAATTATTTAACTTTGCTGACAATAATACCGCTTATTTTTACCTATTTAATTCTTGTATAAATTTAAATTTAGTTAAGTAAAATTTCATAATTTTGTTGTATACAAATAGCAGATATCTCTAGTAGAATCTTTCTATCAACTCATATCTTGTATCTAACGATAAAAATCGCGGCTACCCAAACCAAGCTTGCGGAAACAGGCTTCAAAACCCATGCAATAGGTATCCATGAGCAAAACCAGTGATGACGAAATGTTGTTGCACAAGCAAACTTGGCATCGTGAACGGCAAATAATAGCGCGTTTATCTTCTTTGAACTATCGAACTGGCGAACTGGGTAGCTATTTGCACAACATTGCTTGCGGAGTCAGCGAACTCATTGGAGTTGATTGGACAGTTGTTACCTTTTGCCAAGAGGGGTTTGAAACTGTTCTAGCCAGTAGCCTTGAAATGGGCGAAGGCGAACATGTTTATTCACTACATGGTTTACTAACTGGTACTGTTATCAAAATGGGTCAATCATTAGCAGTAAGAGATGCTCAAAAACACCCAGAGTATGGACAGGCCCCAGAAGGTTATTGCGCATATTTAGGGATACCATTGCGGACTGCTGAAAGTAAAGTGATTGGTACTATCTGTTCTTTTAATCATCTACCACGTGATTTTGCAAAAGAAGACATCAAAATTGTGGAATTGTTTGCTGAACGAGCTGCAACAGCAATTGATAACTATCATCTCTATCAACAACAGTGCAAATTTAATCATATTCTAGAAGCTGAGGTAGAAAAACGCACCGTAGAATTACAAGCAGCCCAAGCCAAGCTTTTAGAACAAGAAAGACTGGTAGCAATTGGTGAATTTGCCGCTATGATTGTGCATGAAATTCGTAATCCTTTGACTACAATGATCATGGGATTGAAATATTTCCGAAAAACCATTTTAACTGAATCTGCTCAAGAGCGATTAGCGTTGGCACTGAGTGAAGCTAGTCGTTTAGAACGTCTATTGAGTGAAATTTTGCTCTACGCCAAGCCTCAAGTTTTGCAACTTTGTGAATTGGACGTGAATGAATTTATTTATGAGTTGCTTGTATGCATTCGTGAAATGCCAGAAGCTCTAGAACGACAAATTGAATTTATTCCGGCATCACCTACGGTAACAATCTTGGGAGATAAGGACAAACTTAAACAAGTATTTATCAACCTTGTTCGCAATGCTTGCGAAGCAGTTGCAGCAGAAGATATTGTTAAATTGAAAGTAGATTGTTCTCATACAGATAAAGTTTGCATTAATGTCCATAACGGCGGTGAGCCAATCCCATTGGAAGTTATCGCCAAACTTTCTCAGCCATTCTTCTCTACAAAACCTTGTGGCACTGGGTTAGGACTTGCTATTACTAAACGCATCGTCAATGCTCATAGTGGGGAACTATTAATCTCTTCTAACCTCTTGACAGGAACTACTGTGAGTGTTCAATTACTTGTAGTTCTTCAATGAAGTTTTGATTGATATAAATGCCAGGTTTGCAATAATAATATTTATTACTTTTATTTGCAACTTGTGAGCTAAATCACACTAGTAACCTAAGCACCGAAATAAAATTCTATTTGTGCATAAAATATTACATATAAAATGATGGAATTACTTCAACTAATGTTGGTGCTAGGTACAGTAGTTGGTGTTACAGACGGGAACACAATTTTGGTTAAAGATAATGCAGGACAAACAACTATAGTCAAGTTAGCGTGTATTAATGCACCAGAGGCAACTGACAAGCGCTATGGTTTAGCAGCAACACAAAGGTTAAAACAGCTATTACCACCTCAAACTCCTGTCGTGATTAGAAGCACAGAACAATTTAAAAATGATCGCCCAGCGGGTGAAGTGTTTGTAGATAATCGGTCAGTAAATCTCCTTTTGGTAGAGTCAGGTAATGCCGTTGTTGACCAAGAGTCTTTACACAATTGCTACGAGAGCAAAACCCAATTTTTAATTGCAGAAGCTAATGCTAAAAATAAGCACCTGGGATTGTGGCAACAATCAAAATTGTAAATGAACACCATATTTTAAAAGCAGGGTTTCAACTTTTTATTACCAAGCACATTGAGCCAATGGAACTTGTGGATAAGGTGGTTGAAACGTTAAAAACCTAATTACTCCACGTTCTTCGGCTGGGATTTTTCCAGAGATGAGAAACATCATCACTTTGAAACGCCTATTGAAAAACGCAACCGTAAAGAAATTGCCAAGCACAGACAGGGGAAAAGACATTTCCCCACTTGATGAGTGACATAGATATTTATCAATGCCCTCAGAGATTTTATGAGGGCTTTATTGATGGAAATCAGCACAAGTAATCAAAAAGTCCGAATGGAATTTTTATTACTTAGCAGAAAATCAATATAGATAAGGGTGAGCAAGAAATGAGCAAGTTTTGGTCTGGAAAGTGAGTAGTAAGAGCAAATAAGCTGTGGAGCGCTTCGGTAATAGCCGCAGTCTTTTTTGAAATCCAAATCAACTTCCTATTTCCACACTAACAGTAGAGGCTAAACACCTCAAAAAGGGCAACTATGAGAATAAATGCTCGGAGTATCACCTCTTTTATATCAACTGAAAGCAGGTTACTCATAGATAAAACAGTCCAAAATATGGTATTTATTTCCATCAAGCGATCGCTATATTGGACTAAATCTACTAATTTTTTTCGTCCCGTAGTGGCATTTATCGCTATTTTGCTGGTAGTGCTAACCTATGCAACTCCTAAAGCTTTGGCTTCAGACCACCAGGACACAACTTTTCTTGCCACTAAGCTGACTGCTGCGGATCTCACAGATTTATTTGTGTTTGAGAGTCCGACAAACCCCAAAAATGTTGTCTTAGTGATGGATTTCGACCCTCTGATCGTTTCTGGTGAAAAAAGACCATTCGATCCAAACGTTCTTTATCAGTTCAAGATTGATAACACTGGCGACAGTATTGAAGATGTCGTACTCCAATTCAATGTAAATGGTAAAGGCTCACAGCAAACTGTGACAGTCCGCGGCCCATGTCGTCCAACCACAGTAGGAACAGAGTCAGCTTTGCTGCCAGTAAGTTGGACAGGGCAACTCAACCAAACATTCGCCGCATATAACGGTATGAAGTTCTTTGTTGGGACACGCAAAGACCCGTTCTTTTTCGATTTGGAACAGTTCTTCAAAATCATCCCGGATCGAAACTATAGCCTTCAGCCTAATCCCAGTCCTCCCTTCACAGTTCTTACCTTTAGACCACCTGGACAAGCAAAAGACACTCTAGCCCCATTCAATGTTCACTCAATTATTGCTGAGCTACCCAGGAAACTGCTTGGTAAAGGCAAGATTGGTGTTTGGATGACAACTAGTGTTAAAACTCCTAGACTCAGAAACGGTCATTTTGCTCAGATTGAGCGGTTAGCAGTTCCAGCCCTGAATGAACTTTTTATGGACTTTAAAGCTCATAATAATAGTAATCTTCAGACACCAACCAAAGACGCTAGCAATCAATCCCAATTCATTCAAGCCTTTGTGAAAGCGATCGGCAGACCTAAAGGCATAGCCGATGCAGTGATCTCAGTGGCGATTCCTGATGTGATCCAAGCTGACCTTTCTAAAGCTAGTGGTAGTTATTTTGGTACTCAGTTAGGCAAAAATTTTGGTGGTAGAAGACCAAAAGATGACGTAATTGATGTGACTGCATCTGTTGTTTTTGGTAATGCAGTTACAGGCATTTCTACAGGCCAAATTCCGGGGCTGACTAGCGATAATGTTGGGCCTAATAATGCTAACTTTCTTTCTGAGTTCCCTTATTTAGGTAATCCTTTGTAAGGTTTATGCATCTAAAAATACTATGGGTGTTAGTGCTGACTAGCCTACTGGTTTTACTAAGACCCTGTGATACACAAGCGCTAAGTTTAGGCTACACCAATGGTAAGTTAGACACATATTCCTCTGCTGTGCAACTGCTGACTGTTAATTCTAGGCAGATATTACCAGGAAAGCAGTCAGATTTAGTCTTCCCCGATTATTTACAGCGATCGCATATTATCAGCGTCTATGAGGAGAAAGTTGCCCAATCTCCCGATTCCTCAATATTTTTACGTCTGTTAGCCGATCAATATTTGAGGCGCTTTCGAGAAATTGGAGATATAGACGATGTGTTACGAGCAGAACAAGCGGCACGTAGATCCCTAGTACTACAGCCGCACCATAATGATGTTTCTTCCATGCTCTTAGCATCAGCTTTACTATCTCAACATCAGTTTCGATCGGCTTTAGATGTATTAAATAATTCATCTCTTGACAATCCCAATATTGTCTCGCTGAGGGCATCAATTCAGATGGAATTGGGTGACTATGAAGCAACTCATCAACTCTTGCAAAACCTTGTTGAGGAAGAATCGAACTCTGGTCATAACGCGGTTTTAGCTCGTTACTTAGAGTTAACTGGCAATCTCGCCTCAGCGCGACAACTGCTAGATGAGGCCATGCAGGAGATGGACTCTTTCTACACGACGAGCGCAGAAACTCGTGCTTGGTTTCATGTGCGGACTGGGGATCTGGCTTTTGCAGTCGGCGATTTTGCCCTGTCTGAGCAGCGATATCGGGAAGCTTTTGACCTCTTCCCACGGCATATAGCTGCGTTTACAGGATTGACCCGCCTGTATGCGGCACAGCATCGATGGCAGGATGTTCTAAATATCGCAAACCAGGGTATAGAACTGATGCCGTTGGTAGAAACGCTGGGGTATAAGGCTGATGCTCAACTAGCTCTGGGAGACCAGGAAGGCGCAGCTGAAACTGAAGATTTAATCGGGGTAGTCGCTTACCTGAGCAAGGTTAAAGGAATCTACGATCGCGCTTTGGCTGTCTACTACACTGAACATGGAATCCACTTACCAGAGGCGCTACAAATTGCCCGTAGTGAAGTGGCAGTGCGAGACGATGTATATGCAGAGGATACGTTGGCTTGGGCAGCTGCGGCTAATGGGGAATGGCAAGAAGCGCAAAGGGCAGCACAACGGGCAACTCGCTTCGGAACAGAGGATGCTTTGCTGCAATTTCATGCTGGCATGATTGCGTTTCACTTAGGTAAGCGTGAGGAAGCAATAAAGCGACTAACTCAAGCTGTTAACCTCAATCCTCAATTTCATCACAAGTATGCTGATGAAGCTCGTCAAGTCTTGGCTAACTTAGTACCCTCTGTCTCTTTTCCCACTGCTAACGCTATAGGGAGTTCTTTATGAAAAAGCTGCTACATTACTTGACTTGGAGTACTGCAATTATCGCAATATGTTTATTTTGGATGCCGAAGGCAGATGCCCATCCTTTAGGCAATTTTACCATCAATCACTACGCAGGAGTGCAAGTAGCACCAGATGGTGTGGGAATTGATTATGTTCTAGACATGGCAGAGATTCCTGCTTTTCAGGAGATTAATCACTTAGATATTAATCGCGATCGCAAAGCTGAACCTGTAGAGACGGTTCGATACCCCGATCAAAAATGCCAGGAAGTCAACTCACATCTGGAACTGTTGATCGATAAACAGCCTTTAGCACTGTCTTTGAGCAAATCAACAGTCGAATTTCCTCCAGGTGTAGGAGGATTATCTACACTGCGGCTGAGTTGTAATTTTCAGGGGACAACGGAGTTAGTAGGCGCGAATCAGTTAATCGAGTTTGAAGATCAGTTTTATCCACAGCGCTTGGGCTGGCGTGAGATTACTGTGGCTGCGAATGGCGTTCCCATTCAAGGTGATTTCACATCTTTGAGTACTACCAACCGCTTGAGAGATTACCCCACTGAGTTACTTAGCAGTCCTCTCGACCAACGTCGGATTGACTTTAAACTCAATCCGTCTCTGACATTGAGTGAACAAGCGCCTCCACCGTCTGTTAAGTCATCCAGCCGTTTAGATAATGCTTTGACAGGAAGAAGCAACGATGTTTTTACTAGCCTGATTACCCAGGAAAATCATAATTTCCTGACTATCCTAATAGCTCTAGCGATCGCCTTTTTATGGGGTGGTTTACACGCCCTGTCCCCTGGTCATGGAAAAACGATAGTCGGTGCTTATTTGGTGGGTTCCCGTAGTAACGCCCAACACGCCCTATTCCTGGGGCTGATTATGACGATTACCCATACTGCTGGCATATTTGCTCTAGGGCTGGTCACTCTTGGCACATCCCAGTTCATCTTGACAGAGCAATTGTACCCTTGGTTAAGTGTAATCTCTGGTGTGCTGGTAACTGTAATTGGTCTGAATTTATTTATCAGTCGATTGCAAGGGACTGAGGTTTCTCATTCACATGATCATGTACATAGCCATCAACACAGCCATGGCTTGCATCATCACCATCACCATGTACATCATGAGCATTCACATCTACCGCCTCACGGTGCTTCTATGAAGTGGTCTAGCCTACTAGCGCTGGGAATATCGGGCGGCTTGTTACCTTGTCCTTCAGCCTTAGTAGTGTTGCTAAGTGCGATCGCAATGGGGCGAATTGGCTTTGGATTAGCGCTGGTATCTGCCTTTAGCTTAGGTCTAGCAGCAGTACTAACTGGAATCGGCTTAATACTGGTTTACGCCAAAGATCGATTTGAGCATTTGTCACTTCAGATACCCAGGATAAAAATGTTACCAGTGGCAAGCGCCTTCTGTATCACCATAATTGGCTTAGGCATTACTTCCCAGGCTTTACTCGCTCATCCCTGGAACTAAATCAAAGTGCTGAGTACTGAATTTTGTCAAAATAACTCTGAAACCCAGATGTCACAAACAATTAAAAAATCTACTGTTGCGGAAAATCATCTACTTCCCCTCTGCATAAAGCATTCTATCCGTATTGCCTCTGCTGCGATGCCTGCGGCAAGCGTAGCCATCGCTCTGTCTTTAAGTGTTATCCTGCCATCTGAGGCATCCACCATTTCATACTCAGGTGACACAACAAACCTACCAACTTTTAACCGTCCTCAAACGGAAGGGTTTGAAGGTGGTACTAACCCACCCACATCACTCTCTATTAATGGTACTGCCGTTCCTTATTACAGCCAGTCTTTCTTAGTTGATACTACTGGCTCATATAATATTGCAGGTTCTCAAGCATTTTTGGGCATCCAGTTCTTGTACCAGAACAGCTTCAATCCAACTACCCCATTAGTTAATTTACTCAGTGGGAATGATCCTTTTCCAGATGAGGGCACATCTGGTTTTAACGGCTTGAGCTTAACTGCCAATAATCAATACTTTTTAGTCACTACTGGATTTGATAATAGCAATAACAGTTTTGGTACTTTTACCAATATCATCATAGGCCCTGGCAATATTACACTAGTACCCGAACCTTCTTCAATTGCCAGCACGGTTATCTTTGGTATTTTTGGTAGCAGCTTAATACTAAAGCGCAACCTGAAAAAGCTAAAATCTGTAAACTAACCTCCTGATGAGTTTGTCAGAAAATTTGATTTTGAGGAAAATATGAAACGATTTACCTTCATCTTTTTAATAACTGCTTTGTGCATAATCGGCTACTTTGAAATTAGCCTGTCTCAAGCTGAAAAACTTTTTTGGCTCAATCTTAGTCTTTAATAATCCTCCCTAGCAAAATCATTTCCCACTCAGCACTCGTAATTTTCGCTGATTAGCTAATTTCTCTTTGCCATAATATATCTACAACTCTCGTCATCCCAGCTTTCAGATGACGGCGATAGGTACTGAAAGGCAAATTTAGCAACTCAGCTGCTTGTTCTTGGGTGGGGGCGGGATTCAAATAAGTTCGATAAACAGCGCGATAGAGTTTTTCGTCACGCGGCGATGATTGTAAAGATTCAACTGCTTGTTTCACCAGATTTTGTAAAACGTTAACGCGTTCGCGTAGGTGTCCAGAGGACAACTTCTCGGAAATTTGCGTGTCCTTTGAACTCTCACTCATACTTGCTTTTGTGGTAACTTGTTCTTCCACGCTGCGCGAGATTACTTCATACACGCTTCGCGATCGCACTAATGGATTATTCTGTAATACATCGGGACAACTAAAGTTACGTAACGCATTCTGCACCGCCTCCACAAATTCTGGTTGACTAAGAACTAATAGAGGTTCACCGACTGGAGTATTATCTACAGATTCTCCGGCAGTTGTAACCTCTTTTCGGGCCAAAATTTCCTGCCATGCGGCAGGTGAGACAATTCGCCAGTCATGCCCATAAACACCATATTGTCTTCCCTCAACTGTAAAATCAGTTTCAGAAAGTCGTGTTAAGTCGAAGTAGTTCAACATTGCTGTCCAACTATCTGCTTGGGCACAAGGTAGAAAGGTATATGCTAACCCCGGTGTTTTCTGAAAATACTGCACAAAATTAATGAAAATTAGACTTTGGGTGGGGGAAACAGCTTGATAGGTGTCCCGCGCCATCCAGAAGCGGAAAATAGTTGCACCTTCACTAGGGCGTAATGGTGCATGGGTTTGGAGATATTGCCAAGATGCCAGAGCGCCCGGATCTGCACTCAAATCTTCAACAGTTGCTGTCTGCAATGCCACCATCATTGCAAATCCCGCAGGTTCGGAGTGCAAGTCACGAAATACTACTACATTCTGCGGTTGGCGCTTCAACCAGCGAGCTGCTATTTTTGCTGATTCTTCGCCTTCATATTCTGCCACCATCCCCAGCAGTGCGGTTTTGTCAGTTTCCCGTAGTGAGTCCGTCAATAAACTACTTTGCTCACCCCAGGTGAAACAGGATCGAATCGCCGAGTTATCCCGATGCAAAAAAATGTAATCAAGTAGGACTCGATGCTTTTCTTGCCCTTGGGTTTGTCCTAGTCGTTTGGTATAATATTGACGTGCTCGGTGGTGTAATTCCGTGTATAATTCCGAATTACGCCAACGTAAGTCAGCAATTAAAACTTCGCGTGCTAAATCGTGGGGAAATAAACCCAATTGCCCTGATTCGATAAACGACAATCCGCGCAACCACTCAAATAAATCGTGAACATCAAATATTTCCCCTAAAGAGTGAGCTTCACCAGCCAAAATATTTTGAGGCACAGCCAATATTTGATTTAGTGCGGCTTCGGTAGTCAGCCGGATCACCGCACAAGCTTCTAAAGCCATACGGTGTGCGGGCGTTGGCACTTCTTTGATGAATCTTGACAACAGTGTTTTAACAATATTGGGAGCAGATTCTGCTTGAAAAGAGATTTCTTTTCCCTGAGCAAACACCTCAGCAACCAAAGATAATGCTAGAGGGTGTCCGTGGGTAAATTCTAGAATCGCCTGGTGTTGTGTGGTGGGAATATCTCGTGTGGTGAGATAAGTTTGACTTTCTTCTGGGGTAAGGTTGCGTAGGGGCAAGGTGTGCATCAAAGCTTGCCAACCTGGATCGCTACACCAACCAGATGAGGGGAGATTGCGTCCAGCAATCACAATTAAAGTATTAACAGACAAATGGGGTAAGAATACCTCTCGCAACCATTCATCTAGCTGGGTAATAGCTTCATAGGTATCAATTAAAATTACATTCCGTTCTTGTCTTTGGGCTAGCACATCCAAAGGAGAATCTGATTCATTCAATCCCATCAACGAACGCAACGTGCTAACAAAAGATTCTGGCGCAGCTTCTATATTACGCCCTTCTACGTAGATAGTTGATATTTTTGACCGTTCACAAAACCGCAAAAACTGCTGCATGAGGGTTGTCTTGCCCACACCGCCAGGCCCAAAAACGTGCAAAATGTGAAAAGGTAATTCTGTTGATGCGATCGCATCAAGAAATAGCTCCACTTCCCGCCCACGTCCTACAAATCTGCGATTTCGTTCTGCACTTAGTCGCTGTAATAGAGATGTCATTGGCATCCCTTCCTTAAATTTTACGTAGGATTACTGTTTTAAAGTATGAAGGATATTGTTGATTTATAAAATCTACTTTGAGAAAATTTATAAATTTTATATACAAGCTTAAAGGCGCAATAAGTAGGTGGGCGCTAAAAAAATACAACTAGATTAAGAAATCTAAATCGCTTAAAAGCTTATATTCAAAGCGTTTCTGGTATTTTGTATAAGTTTACACAGTTCGTTTTAATTGTGCCTACTACTTACTAGCGAACCAGTATTAGATAACCTTGTTAGTAGCATTGGTTTGGCTCCCCCAATTGCGACTGGTACAACCCAGCAAAAGTGTTGCAAGGTCGCACCTAAAAGAAACGCTTGTGCAACAATACTTTACACTTTATGCATTTCTTACCTTTTTCTTTCTCCTAGACCTGACTTTTCCCGTTAAGTCTCAAAAAGCTTGCTCATAAAGGATTCTGGACAAAGCACAGTATATACGGTACAGTAATTGAAATTCGGTGCTAAAAGTTACAAGCAATGTTGGACTTGCAATCGCAAACGCGGTTACGAATTTTTCTCTAATCCTAAAACAACATTTGATCTGACTTTTCCACATCCCGTGAAAAGTCAGATTTAATGGTGGGGTGCAATGACTATGGGAAATCATAACTAACTTATGCGGACATGATACAAGTAGGCTAAGTCGCTTACTTTTTGGCGTTTTTAATATCATCAATCAACTCATCAATCCTTGATTGAGTAGTGTTCCAAGAACACATAAAACGTACTCCTCCCACACCTATAAATGTATAAAACTGCCAGTTATTGGCTTTTAAGCTGTGAACGACTTCTTCAGGTAATTTTACAAATACGGCGTTGGCTTCTCTAGGAAACATCAAGTCAACACCTTCTATGTTTAATAGTTTATTTTCTAAGTATTCAGCACATTGATTAGCATGTCTGGCATTTTTTAGCCAAGCACCAGTTTCTAATAAACCCAACCAAGGAGCCGAAATAAACCGCATTTTTGAAGCTAGCTGGCCTGCTTGCTTGCATCGATAATCAAAATCTTCTGCTAGCGCTTTATTGAAGAAAAGAATGGCCTCACCTAATGCCATTCCATTCTTGGTACCACAAAAACACAATACATCCACTCCAGTTTTCCAAGTAATTTCAGCAGGGCTTTTATTCATAGCGGCAACTGCATTTGCAAAACGAGCGCCATCCATGTGAATCTTTAAGTTATATTTGTTTGCAACTTCTTTAATACTTAAAAGTTCTTCAATAGAATATAAAGTTCCTAATTCAGTTGATTGTGTAATGCTAATAACTTTAGGTTTGGGATAATGAATATCAGTGCGTTTAGTGACAATTGACTCTATAGCTTCTGATGTTAGTTTGCCATTTTTACCGTGAGCAAGTAGCAGTTTAGAGCCATTAGATGCAAATTCAGGTGCACCACATTCATCTGTTTCTATGTGAGATGTCTCATGGCAAATGACGCTGTGATATGATTGACACAGAGCAGCTAAAGATAAAGAATTTGCGGCTGTCCCGTTAAAGGTAAAAAATACTTCACAATCAATTTCAAAGAGTTCCCGAAAATAATCTGTTGCTTTTTGAGTCCATTCATCATTTCCATAAGCTGGAACACTACCTTGATTTGCCCTAATCATATATTCCAGTGCTTCAGGACAAATACCAGAGGAATTATCACTTGCAAACTGTTCTAATTGGCTACTCATAATTTCTACTTTGATTTTTAACAGTCATTGTTACAATAATAGTAAATAATTTGTGAGTTTGCCAATTTTAAGATTGACAGATAATGCTATTAACCTCTCCAATTATCTAATAATTATGCTAATTACAATAACTTTGGATGGAATAAAAATAATTTTTTATAGCTATACTTAATAATTTATGGAAAACAGGTTTTTGACTTATATAAAAAACCGGAAGTCTGAACCTTTTGATTTTTATATCTTGTATCAACCTACTTAATTAGCTTTTTTTCCTGTAACTTTTATCTCAACTAGTTATAACCTGAAGTAGTATAGTAATACTATTAAATGACTTTGGTGATGTCTACAGAAAACTGGAATCTTATTTTCACATCACTGAGATGTTTAATTACTACGGTGTTTTCGCAGCCTTGCGTTGAAGATATTTTGAGACGATAAACATCGCCAATAACTAAATATTATGGTAAAAAAATAAAGTTTGCTAATCAGAATGCTAATTATGTACTTATAATACACTATACAATGTCCTACAAATAACTATGAAATCACTATTTGGCATATTTGTCCTTTGTTAGTTCTCAGTAGTCATTTGTTTATTTTCTAGTGACTAATGACCAACGATCAATACTTCTCTACAAGAGGCTGTGCCAACGACTACGCTCAGTACAAGTGACCAATGACTAATAACTAATGACTGAACCATTGATTGAACTGAAAGGTGTTTCTAAGTCCTTTGGTAGCCATAAAGTTCTAGATAATGTAGACTTGACCATTTACCGGGGAGAAGCACTGGGGATTATTGGCCCATCAGGGACTGGGAAATCAACTATCTTACGAGTAGTAGCGGGGTTACTTAGTCCTGATGAAGGAGAAATTTATGTGCAAGGAGTGCGGCGAGACGGTTTGATTGAGGATGGTGGCCAGCAGGTTGGCATTGGTATGGTGTTTCAGCAGGCGGCGCTATTTGATTCGCTGACAGTAGAGGAAAATGTAGGATTTTTACTTTATCAAAATTCAAAGCTGGCGCGATCGCGCATCCGAGATTTGGTAAAAGAAAAATTGGAGATGGTTGGTTTGCCAGAAATAGGCCACCTCTACCCAGCTGAACTTTCTGGGGGAATGCGCAAACGGGTGAGTTTTGCCCGTGCAATTATGTCTAACCCTGATAGTCCCAGTGAAGGGCCAGAAGTTCTACTATACGACGAACCAACGGCCGGACTCGATCCCATTGCCTCGACAGTAATCGAAGATTTAATCCGCCACTTGCAATGTTTACATGGAGTTTGTAGTACATACGCCGTTGTTACCCACCAGGACAGCACTATCCGCCGTACATCTGATAGACTTATATTTCTCTATGAAGGTAAAGTGCAGTGGCAAGGTACAGTTAGTGAAATATACAACACAGAACATCCCTTGATCAGACAATTTATCAGTGGAAGTGTTCAAGGCCCGATTAAAGTCGCCGGCTAGAAACTTAAAAGTGAGGAGTAAGGAGTTAAATTTAACTACTAACTTCTAACTTTTAACTCCTAATTGGTTATTGGTTGTTGGTGGAGGCAAAAAAATGCGAGGTCTTATGACAAGTCGCTTCGCGTCTGGGCGAACATTTAGAGAAGGTTCTGTGGGATTATTACTCCTGCTAGGACTAGGGGTATTTGGATTACTCTTTCTGTGGTTAAATAGATTCACTGCTGCTGGCCGTTCATACAAAATTATTGTAGAATTTGCTAACGCTGGTGGAATGCAAAAGGGAGCAGCAGTTCGCTATCGTGGCGTTAAGGTAGGAACTATTTCCCAGCTTCGACCAGGGCCAAATGCCATTGATGTAGAGATTGAAATTCCCCAAACTAACCTCATTATCCCCCGTAATGTCGTGGTGGAAGCTAATCAAAGCGGGTTAATTAGCGAAAGTATTATCGACATCACACCAAGAACAACCTTGCCTGCTGGGGTTGTGACTGCTAAACCCCTAGATAAAAGTTGTGATACCAGCCTCATCGTCTGTAATGGCTCTCGCTTAAAAGGTCAGGTTGGCATCAGTGTTGATGCACTAATTCGCAGTTCAACTGAGCTAGCCGGTGCATACAATAATCCAAAATTTTATCGAAATCTCAATAGGGTTCTAGAAACTACCACAGGTGCAGCATCCAGTTTTACTGAGCTAAGTCAGGATTTACAAGGTTTGACCAAAAGCTTACGACTACAACTTAATACCTTTTCTGCTACGGCTAATTCAGTGCAACGGGCGACAAACCAACTTAATGCATCTGCAAATCAAACAGTAAATAAATTCGGTGCAACTGCAACTCAAGCAAATCGATTGCTAAACAATTTGGATAATTTGTTGACAACAAATCGTTCGACGCTGGTTGGTGCGTTGAACAATATCACCGAAACCAGCAACCAATTGCGTGTTACAGTCAGTAGCTTATCACCATCTGTCAATCGATTGACTCAAGGAGAATTACTCAACAATTTAGAAACGCTTTCAGCAAATGCAGCCCAAGCCTCAGCTAATTTACGTGATGCTTCTAAAACCTTAAACGATCCCAAGAATACGGTGTTGCTGCAACAAACTTTAGATTCAGCACGAGTAACCTTTGAAAATACCCAAAAAATTACATCTGATTTAGATGAATTGACAGGAGATCCTAATTTCCGTAAAAATCTGCGGCAATTGGTAAATGGTTTAAGTGGTTTAGTATCTTCTACACAACAGATGCAGCAACAAGTGCAGGTTGCTACTACTCTAGATTCGGTAAAAGCTGCTGTGAGCAAACCAAAGAATCTAATTCCTACCCCAGCACCAACCCAACAGGCGATGTTTAATGACAAGTCGCTACCAGTCTATGAAATTAATCCCTCAGCGGCTAATTTTGCAAGTACCAACACCGACCTTCAACCAATTTCCAGTCCGTCTATCCCGAACTCATCCCAAGAAAACCTTTTGAAGCAGCTGCGGGAGTATGGCAAGCAACGGGAGCAACTGGAGACGGAGAAAGAGGCTATACAGGTTGACCCTTCAGCTTCGCTCACTGCTGACCCTGAGCAAAGCCAAACTGTTGAAAATTTTAAGTAAGATATTTTACTGTCAGGTGAATGTGTTGAAGCTCATCGACACCACTCGCTATAACCTTGAAAGGTGTCGATTGTTTGCATAGTAAAGTTTTCAGGCTGCAAAACCCATTGCTCAGTGATACAGCAGATTTCAAGGAAAGTGAGATACACAAGCTAAGTCTGTTACCCAGGTATAAAGCGTGTTTTACTCTTGAATTCTGAATTGTGAATTCTGAATTCTGAATTCTGCTGTATCTTCCAAAACTCAAATAAGTTTGCTCCTATTAATGACAGCACCCGCTTTTAAGAACGAATTAACATTGGGTCATAAATTTGAGACTCTTGAACCCCATAATTACACAGAATAGACCTAGCTATATCTTGCTCATGATCTGTGCCACTAACGATAAGTATTGTAATTGCCTTGCTCTATTTGCTCATTGTAAAAGCGTGCCCACTCATCTGCTATTCCTAACCTCATAGCGTCAAAGCGTTCACTTAAATTAATGCCTGTTGAGCCAACCAATTGAGAAAAGTCTTTGCAAATTAAGGAAATCTGGTTTAATGAAAAACCTGCGATACACATATCCTTAATTGCCGCTTCAGCATTATCTATGTTATTAAAGCAACTAACACCATATTTAGACATCATCCCACTTTTATTAGGAATGGCAGTAGCAGAAGTCGTTGTGGTCAGATAATTTGTAGTTTCATATTCACTGTTGAGATGCTCGTAAATGCCAAACTCTTCAATACCCCAACGCTGTAGTATTTCTTCTACTTTAGTAATTTCAAAAGATGTGCAATCCACGATTATTAAATAGTGTCCGTCCTCTACTCGCTCGTTATATGCTCTAGCTTGCTCTGACGACATTCCCCAACCAACTAATGCACCAGCAAAAGTCCCAGTGGCAGCACCAATACTTGCCCCAACAAGGGTTGTAACCAAAGCAGTTGCCGCCGCCCCAGCCAGCATTATTGGGCCAACTCCAGGGATTGCTAAAGTCCCAAGACCCACTAATAAACCAGTTAACCCACCAACAGCGCCCCCTGAAAGCCCTCCTACTGTTGCACCTTCGTCAGTTTTATCACCAGTGCCCTCTTTCACTTCATTATCGGCATTCTCATGATTACGATCTGAATTTTGTACAACTACAGATACTTTCTCCATCGCCAAGCCAGAATCTCTCAACTCATGTATTGCCTGTTCTGCATCTATCCGATGAGTAAATACGCCTACAGCACGTTGATATTGAATTAAAGCCATTATTACTCCTTGGTAGCAGGGGAAAGATTAATCACTGACAAAGTTGATTCTTCAGTACATGTTATATTAAATACGAGTTGGTTCAACTCAAAACTATCTTTAGTAATAAAATACATTCTCTCCCTCATTAGGTAGGCAATAACACCCTCAACGGTACAAGTCATTTTGCTAAACAATAGCCATTCTTATACAGATATTAAATGTGGCGGGTGGCAGTATTCGTAACATTTCTTTGAATACCGCATTTCTTGCCACCCAAGCAAAGCAAGCGGTACAGGTGTAATAATTATTATAAGTAATTCTAAGTAGCAAAAAGTGAATACACCAAGACGAAAGACTTCTAACTGATGCAGAATTATTATTAGTGAGTGACACGGGACAGCCTCAACTACATGTGTATGTCCAACGCAGACATAACGACATTCCCCCATGTTCATATCCTAAATTCTCACGGCTTGGTTATGGAATGCAAATTACTTCTTTGAAATTTCGCTTCTGTTCTTACTGTGGTTTTCCCTATAAGAAGTCCGGGAATTCTGTGTGATTTGATGGACAACCTGTTTAACAAAACCTTCCTAAAGGCTGACTGTCCTTTACTTATGCTTTGTCTGTAGGCAGACGAGATCGATACATAAAAAAGGTATATATTGACTTGAGTTTTTACCGCGATTTGAAGACTCAATATCAGGCACCTGGAGATTTTGCTCAAGCATACGTGATTGCTCATGAAATTGGGCATCATGTCCAAAATTTACTGGGGATTTCGCAGCAAGTTAGAGGTTTGCAGAACCAAGTGAATCAGACGCAAGCAAATCAGCTTTCTGTGCGATTAGAATTACAAGCAGACTGTTTTGCAGGCGTTTGGGCAAATCATGCTCAACGCTCACGGCAAATTCTGGAAACAGGTGATATTGAAGAAGTATTGAACGCAGCTAGCAGTATTGGAGATGACCGCTTGCAAAAACAAGCTAGAGGCTATACTGTGCCAGAATCTTTTACACATGGTAGTTCAGCCCAAAGGGTTCGTTGGTTTAAACAAGGTATCCAAACGGGCGATCCTCAGAAATGTAATACTTTTGCCAAGACAAATTCCTAACATACAGCAGAATTCAGAATTCAGAATGGGCTACGCCCCGCTGTGCTAACAGGAGTAAAATACGCTTTATACTTGGGTAACAGACTTCGCTTGTGTACCTCACTTTCCTTGAAATCTGCTGTATTTCAATTTTTATGATTCTCTGGCAGCCATCTAGCTTTATTGGCAAAGCTTTCCTGAGTAGGGAGCAGAAATTGAGGAAGCGATCGCCACAATCGATTTAGACTATTTCCAAGAACACTTGTCTAAACTCATCTCGTTCTGGAAACGAGATAGCGATCGCAAGGTTTATTTTAATATTCCAAAAACTATTTGGTTATTTATTTATCACTAAGCCAGGAAGTAAAGGTGCTGATTTAGGATTAGCCACTTCCCGGTAGATTATAGAAGAAAAACATGGTGGACAACTCACAGTGACATCTGAATTAGGCAAAGGCGCAGAATTAGCGATCATTATTCCAGGGCTGAGTCAGAAGTTAGGAATGGAAAAGAATAACTAAATACCCAATACAACTCTTGGAGACGCATTCGCAAACGCTCAGTAACAAGTGCCCAATGCCCAATTCCCCATAACTAATTCCAATCCTGTTCATCTTTCTTGCCACGGCTTTTGTAAATTCCCCCCAAATCGTGAATTTGACGAGTTTTCTCAAAAAGCTCGGCTTCGGTCAAACCCCACTGCTGCAAGACTTTATCTAGGTCTTGTTGGATGTCTCTCGCCCCTGGAAACCCTTGATAGCGCATTCGCAGTCTAGCCAATTCTGCTAAGTTATAGTCTGTCGCCTCTTGAGCGAGTAAAATATCAATAAGGGGGCGATCGCGGTTATAAAGTGGATGTTGTTGGTCTTTACCGGCCGTTGCTTCAGTCATTGTCAGTCCTGAGTTTAGAGTGCTAAGTCCTGAATTTTAAGTTTAGCTGACAGTGGAAAACAAAACAGACAAAAGAAAATTGTCAAATACCGAAATCTTAACTGTCAACTTTGCAACTCTTGACTTTTTCCGTACTCCACTCAGCACTCCTACTAAGACGGCAAGTACACCTGATGTCTTACGGCTCTCACCACTGCCACTTAACTTTAAATAAAGTTACATTGTTCTTAAGAAAATACAAAAAACTTTAGATGAGGGTGAATTTTATCTCACCCAAAGTCCAAGCAGCGAGGGAGCAATAACCCATTATGTTTGAACACTTCACTTCCGAAGCCATTAGAGTAATTATGTTAGCTCAGGAGGAAGCACGTCGCCTGGGACATAACTTCGTAGGAACTGAGCAAATTCTCCTGGGTTTGATGGGAGAAGGAACTGGGGTTGCTGCTAAAGTGCTAGCTGAATTAGGCGTTACCCTCAAAGATGCACGTCGCGAGGTAGAAAAAATTATTGGTAGGGGTTCTGGCTTTGTACCACCAGAAATTCCTTTTACTCCTAAAGTAAAAAGCCTCTTCGAGCAATCGTTTAAAGAAGCTCACAGTCTAGGACAAAATTACATAAACACTGAACACTTACTCTTAGGATTAACCGAGGCTGGTGAAGGTGTCGCCGCCAAAGTACTGCAAAATCTAGGGGTTGACTTCAAGAGTGTCCGCAGTGCCATAGTTCGCCGTTTGGGTGAAAATGCACCAGCTTTTGCTGGTAGTGGTAGTCAAAAGCGTACCCAACCATTAACAATGGAAGAATTTGGCAGAAATTTGACCAAATTAGCCCAAGAAGGCAGACTCGACCCCGTAGTTGGTCGTGAGAAGGAAATTGAGCGGGCAATCCAAATTCTCGGTCGCCGCACTAAGAATAATCCAGTGTTGATTGGAGAACCCGGAGTTGGTAAAACTGCGATCGCAGAAGGTCTAGCTCAACGAATCATCAACCAAGATGTTCCCGAAACCTTACAGGACAAGCAAGTTATCAGCCTCGATATGGGGTCATTGGTAGCTGGAACTCGCTTCCGTGGCGATTTTGAAGAACGCATCAAAAAAGTCGTGGAAGAAGTCCGCACTGTGGGCAATATCATCTTGGTAATTGACGAAATTCACACCTTGGTTGGCGCTGGTGGTACAGAAGGCGGTTTGGATGCAGCCAACATCCTTAAACCTGCTTTAGCACGGGGTGAACTCCAGTGCATCGGCGCAACTACCCTGGATGAGTATCGTAAGCATATTGAGCGTGATGCCGCCCTAGAGCGTCGTTTCCAACCAATTAAGGTCGGGGAACCATCGGTAGAGGAAACCGTACAAATTCTCTACGGCTTGCGCGGTGCTTATGAACAGCACCACAAAGTCACAATTTTGGATGCGGCACTTGTCGCAGCCGCAGAATTATCAGACCGCTATATTAGCGATCGCTTCTTGCCCGATAAGGCAATAGACTTGATTGATGAAGCTGGTTCTCGCGTTCGTCTGCGGAACTCCCAAAGTTCTCCCAATAAAGAACTGAAGCGTGAACTCGCTGGCGTTACCAAAGAAAAAGAAGCAGCAGTCAGAGTCCAAGATTTTGACAAAGCTACACAACTGCGCGACCAAGAGTTAAAACTCGCAGAACAACTGCAAGCAACGTTTACACCAAACGAGCAACCTGTCAACTCGACTGTAGTTGACGAAGAAGACATCGCCCAAATCGTTGCCTCTTGGACTGGCGTACCAGTTAACAAGCTAACTGAATCTGAGTCAGAGTTGCTCTTGCATCTAGAAGACACTCTGCATCAGCGGCTCATCGGTCAAGAGCAAGCAGTCTCGGCTGTATCTCGCGGTATCCGTCGCGCCCGCGTTGGCTTGAAAAATCCTAATCGTCCCATTGCTAGCTTTATCTTCTCTGGCCCCACTGGAGTTGGTAAAACAGAATTGGCGAAGGCACTAGCTTCCTACTTCTTCGGCGCGGAAGACTCGATGATTCGGCTAGATATGTCCGAATACATGGAAAGCCACACCGTCGCCAAGCTGATTGGTTCGCCTCCTGGTTATGTAGGATACGACGAAGGCGGACAACTTACAGAAGCCGTGCGCCGGAAACCATACTCAGTGCTGCTATTCGACGAAATCGAAAAAGCACACCCCGATGTATTCAATATGCTGCTGCAACTCTTGGATGATGGTCATCTTACTGATGCCAAAGGTCGGAAAGTTGACTTCAAGAACACCCTGATCATTTTGACTTCAAACATCGGTTCCAAGGTGATTGAAAAAGGTGGTAGTGGTTTAGGCTTTGACTTCGACACTCAAGCCGACGCTAGTTATAACCGCATCCGCACCTTGGTAAATGAGGAATTGAAAGCTTACTTCCGTCCTGAGTTCCTCAACCGTCTTGATGAGATTATCGTCTTCACCCAGCTTTCCAAGGATGAAGTTAAGCAAATCGCCGAAATTATGCTCCGCGATGTTGCTAGCCGCTTGACAGAAAAGGGAATTATCCTAGAAGTTAGCGATCGCTTCAAAGAGCTTGTGGTACAAGAGGGTTATAACCCCAGCTACGGCGCTAGGCCATTACGTCGGGCAATTATGCGCCTCCTAGAAGATTCTCTCGCTGAAGCAATGCTGTCTGGTGAAATTACAGATGGAGACACAGCCCTTATCGATGTTGATGATGACTCTCAAGTGAGAGTACAAAAATCAGAAAAACGAGAATTGCTCTTGGCAAATGTTGGTTAATTTTATACCCGATCGCTTTTTACTGTAATATTTGAGAAACACTCCAGCCTCTTGCGTAGAGCAGAGGCACAAACAGGGTCATCTCAGACAAACATCAAGTGAAATGGTATTATTTTCCACCCCTAGTAGAAATGCTAGGGGTTTTTTATGCGATTCCTTTTGAGTAGGCAATAGCCACCTATCCCCTGTCTATAATCAGTTTTAGGATATAGCAATAAGAGACTATTTATCCCAGATTCCGCAGGTGCAACTTATATATCGGTAATTTTGAAAGTCAAACCCATGACAAACTCATAATTATACCCCTCCCCAACCCTCCCCGATGCTTTGGGGCTACGGTGTATACAGAAGTCGAATTACCCCCCTTAATCCCCCCGTTTATTGGAGGGAAACCGGAAAATCTACTTCCCTCCCCTTTCTAAGGGGAGGGTTAGGGTGGGGTATAATCGTGAATTTCTCAGCTATTTCAGACTTGTGTATACACGATGCTTTAGGCAGGGTGCGCGTCAGCGCGGGCGGGGTTATCTGTCGTAAACATTAGACTTCTTGCATAAATCAAAAAAAGAACCCCACCCCGCCTTTGACTTACGTCAAATTCTCCCCTCCCCGCTTGCGGGGAGGGGTTGGGGGTGGGGTGTTAGGGGACTTTTGCAAGAGGTCTATTTTTTGAATTGGTACTAGTTAACAAAAATTAGAATGCACAAATGCTCAAATTTGAAAAACTTTGCCAGAGTAGAAATAAGGGTTTTGACATTTACCTATGTGCAATTAAATGACTCAAATATTTGAAGATGCGACGAAAACAGACGATTATATCCGTGTTGCTCAACTTGCAGAAGTTCAGGCAGCAGGCAGCTTGTTAGTCCACAAAGAAAAGCATACGATTGCTTTGTTTTACTCAAATAATACAGTTTACGCAATTGATAACCGTTGTCCTCACATGGGCTTTCCCTTACAAGGAAGCACTTGCAAAGATGGTATTGTTACCTGTCCTTGGCATTATGCCCGCTTTGACCTTGCTAGCGGTGGAACGTTTGACTCGTGGGCAGATGATGTTCCTTGTTTCCCAGTAAAAATCCGTGATGGTGAAGTTTGGGTAAATTTAGCACCACCAGTTAATCCTCATGCTCACCACCGCCAACGTCTGCAAGACGGTTTAGAGCAGAATATTTCTTTAGTGATTGCAAAATCAACGCTCGCACTATTAGATATGGGGGTGAACCCGACAGAACCATTTCTCATGGGGCTAGAATTTGGCACTCGTTATAACAAAGCGGGTTGGAGTACAGGTTTGACTATCCATACCTGTATGATGAATCTACTACCTTATCTCGATGTAGAAGACAGACCCCGTGCTTTATTCCACGGACTGTCGGCAGTAGCTAATGATAGTGCGGGTGCGCCACCAGAGTTTGTTGTTCACCCATTACCCAACGCTAAAGTAGATTTTGCGACTCTCAAAAACTGGTTTCGCCAATTTATTCAGGTACGGGATACTGAAGCGGCACAAAGATGTTTAGTATCTGCTGTTCGTTCAGGAGCTAATTCAAAGCAAATAGCAGATATGCTGTTCTGTGCTGCCACGGATCGTCGCTATCTTGATGTTGGGCATACGGTTGATTTTATCAATAAAGCATTAGAAGCACTTGATACTATAGCTTGGCAAGCGGCAGAATCAATTCTGGCTAGCCTAGTTTCAGGTTTAGCCAATGCCTCTCGGATGGAAGAATCCAACTCCTGGCGCTACCCTGTAGATTTGGTGGCAATATTAGAGTCAGCATTTGAGCAATTACCGACTGTATTAAGTGTGGGAAAATGTCGACAAGGAAGTTGGTCACAAACAGATGAACTAGTACCAATTTTATTGGGTGAAGACCCACAAGCGATCGCAGACTCGCTGTTGAATGCACTGGCAGCAGGTTGTACTGAAGAACAATTAGCTAGTGTAGTTACTTATACAGCAGCATTACGAATAGCTCGTTTCCACACTAATAATGACTTTGGAGATTGGAATTCAGCCCACCATCCATTTACGTTTGCAAATGCCGTACATCAAGCTTTACGAAGAGTACCAACAGTCGAACTACTAAGAGGTGTGTTTGATGCGGCGATGAGTGTATATTTAAATCGTTTTTTGAATGTCCCACCAGCAAGGCTGCCAGAACCTAAAGACATCGGGGAAAATCCCGAACAATTACTCCAGCAGCTACCGGATTTATTAAACCGTCAGCAGCAAGTAAACCAGACAGGGCAATTAGTTGCTAATTATTTATACAGTGGTGGTAGTGCTGAAAGACTGATGGCAAAACTGGGGAAATTGATGCTACGAGAAAACCGTGATTTTCATGTCATTCAAGAAATAGAAGCCGCTTTTCGTCAGTATTCTTTCCTTGGTCAAACTTCGGCTGGAATTCATATACTAGTGGCTGCGTCTCGGTATTTAGCCGCTCATTCTCCGACAATGCGATCTCAAGGACAAACTTATCAAATTGCAGAACGTTTACATCAGGGTGCTCGCTTATTTGAGGAATCATGACCGAAAAGTGGAGAATTTGAACTGTATCTTATTACATCCCAAACTGTAGATCGTTGGTCTTTCAAGACGCGATTTATCGCGTCTATAGATCGGGGTTTTGTTGCTGATTCTGAACTCTATTGAGATATAAAGCGTGTTTTATAGCAAAGTGCTGAGTGCTGAGTAGAAACCCAGTTGCTTCAAGGTTTTGAGCAATCAACACTGTCCTAACATTAGTGGCTACGGCTATAACCCTCTTCTGTCACTTTCCGGTTATTCTGAATAAAAGAATAAAAAAAGAAAACCC
>NZ_JABXKL010000066.1 GCF_017114995.1 Nostoc sp. NMS9
ATGGGATATCACGATTACTCCAGTTTGATTGGGATCTTATTTTCTTGCAAGTCCCTTACAGCAAATAGGAGTGCAGTTAGGGTTTGTTTGTCATTTACGCGATCGCCCATCTGAAGGTGGTAGTGTTGAGCGTCCGTTTAAAACTCTAAATACAGAATTATTCTCAACTTTACAAGGATATACAGGTTCAAACGTTCAAGAGCGACCAGAGGAAGCGGAGAAAGAAGCTTGCTTAACGTTGCGGCAGTTAGAGCAAATGTTAGTGCGTTACATCGTTGATAACTATAACCAGCGACTTGATGCTCGAATGGGCGACCAGACAAGATTTCAACGCTGGGAATCTGGTTTAATCGCAGCACCCGATTTACTTTCCGAGAGGGATTTGGATATTTGCTTAATGAAGCAAACACGGCGATAAATTCAACGTGGGGGATATCTGCAATTTGAAAACTTGATGTATAGAGGTGAACTCTTAGCGGGTTATGCGGGGGAAAGTGTTGTATTGCGATATGACCCCAGAGACATCACAACGATTTTGGTTTATCGCATAGAAGGGGATAAAGAGGTATTTATTGCTCGTGCTTATGCTCAAGATTTGGAGACAGAAAAACTATCTCTAGATGAAGCAAAAGCTAGCAGCCGTAAGGTCAGAGAAGCGGGTAAAGCTGTGAGCAATCGCTCAATTTTGGCTGAAGTTAGGGAACGCGAAACATTCCAAACTCAAAAGAAAACTAAAAAAGAGCGTCAAAAAGTAGAACAGGCTGAGGTCAAAAAATCTAAACAACTTATACCTGTTGAGCCAGAGGAATCAGTAGAGGCAGTATCTATTGATAGCGAACCTGAGCCAGAGATGCCGGAAGTTTTTGATTACGAACAAATGCGTGAAGATTACGGGTGGTAAAAATGACTTTACAAGAAGCTCAAGCGATCGCCCGATGGGAAAAGTTTCGGTTTAATCCTCCTGCTTCTCGGCAGCAGTTGGAGGCTTTAGCTACTGTGGTGGGAGTTGACGCTGATAGCTTAGAGGAGATGTTAGCACCTGCTAGGGTAGAGATGAATCTTGAACCAATTCGATTATGTGCTGCTTGTTATGCTGACTCGCCTTGCCACAAAATTGAATGGCAGTTTAAGGCGACTAAGGGATGCGTAGGCGAAGCCCGTCGCAGACATCGCCATAAATTACATTTACTTTCAGAATGTCCTAACTGCGGTGGAAGGTTTAAAATTCCAGCGTTGTGGATAGATGGACATTGCCAGAGGTGTTTTATGAGATTTACAGAGATGGAAAATTACCAAAAATTTGTAGAAGTTTGATACATTCTTTCAACTTTGTCTAAATACGATCGCTCTTAATTATTTTTCTAAAGGTTATAAATTGCCCCATTCTCAGCTAACCACTGCTTTCGCTCAAGATAATCTGGCACAATACGCTCCACCCTATGCCAAAATGCAGTGCTGTGATCCGGTTCAATTAGATGCACTAATTCATGAACTGCCAAATACTCAATCATCGTTCGTGGTAGCATTGCTACTCGCCAGTGAAAATATAAATCCCCTTTGTGTCCGCAAGAACCCCAACGATTCCCTAACTCACGTACTTGTACTGAACGAGGCGAAGTAGAAACTCGTCTAATCAGTGTGGCAATTTGTTGTTCTACAATTGGCTGAAGGTGTTTCTGATACCACTTAATAAAGTGTTCTCGACCTTGAACTTTTGCTGGGCGTTGTAACTCAAAGCGGCTTTGATATAGTCTCAGAGATGGCTGTTGTTGAACTCCATCTACTACTTTCAGGCGATAGCTGCGTCCTAGATAATAAAAACCTTCGCCTGATACGTATTCTTTAACGCTAGCTGGTGGATTTAATGACTCTTTTTTTAAAAGTTTACTGTAAATCCAGTAACGTTTCTCGCTGACAATTCTTTCTAATGTATCTATTGGTACTTCTGGGGGAGAAGCTAAGACTAATTTACCGTCACGTTCGACGGTAATACCTACGGTGCGGCGTTTGGAACTGTGGCGAATTTCAAAATTCAGGTCGCCAAAGGTGATGCTTGTCATGCCATTAAATTATCACGATTTCTCCTAGCTAGTTGGACTAATTTATCCGCAACTTCTTCGAGTTGGTTGTAACTCACTAAATCATGGTCATCCAAGTACCCTGCTATCCACCTTCTTAAATCCTCTTGGACTATCTGGCTACCCCAATTTATTCGTCGTATTTCTTGGCGGATATGTTTGACAATTTCTACAGTTGCTTGAGCAAGTTCGGGGAGTTCTTTTTGGGAATATTCACCTAAAATGTTGAGAAATGGCATTTGAGTTTTGGGATCTAATCCAGTCTCATCTGTAGTACGACCAGTTTGGATTTGTTCTATATACTTTCGCAACGCCTCAACTTTTGCTTCCCAGTTATCAGCTAAAGATTCCAGAATTTTTGTGAGTTTTTCACTTAAATTTTTGTAGTAAACTGGGTCTTCTTCATAATTTACGCTGATATGGTGACGAGCGGCGAATTCCATTTCTGCGGCTTGTGCTTTAATTGAGCGATGGCGCTGGACATGGGTTTTAAAATCCAGTGACATGATATCAATCGGTGGCACTTTTGGGTCAATACCTTGCGATTCAATATATTGGTCTATTAATGCTCTAACTTTCTCTTTGGCGCTAACGATGTTAAGTTTTTCATCTCTGTAGAGGTCAGCAACAGCTTTTTTAATAAAGCCAAGTTTTTTGGCATCTCGAACAAAATTATAGGGCTGACGTGCTTCTGAACGCGGCAGTATTGTATCGAGAGTGTTGAGAAAGTCTTGGAAACAGTCGTTAAATTCAACTCTCAGGCGTTCATCTCTGAGCAACTCTACACAAGCATCTACATCATCAATTGTGCAATTATTTCGAGTGAATATGGCAATAACTTGCTGATGTTTGTCGCGTAATTTAGGCAATTCTGCACGAACATCAAACCAAGCTAATTCTGTATCTACATTTTCGTAAACCGAGAGTGCAGCAGCGATATCAACACCGTAATAATCGACCACTAATCCTTCTGTTTTTTTATCATCATACACTCGGTTAACACGAGCGATCGCTTGCAGCAATTCGTATTCTTTTAGTGACCTGTCTAAATATAAAACTTGTTCTAACGGTGCATCAAAACCTGTTAGCAGCATATTTTTTACAATTAAAATTGCTAAACTATCTTCGTCTAAAGATTTTTTAAATTTCTCAATATTAATTTCCTGTTGACTTTTATCTGTCCACTTTTTCCAACTACCGTCATCTCCTTTATCACCAGAGATGATAGCAGCAAATTCTAGTTTGCGTATGATTTCAAGATGTGGGAGTGCTTGAGCAAAAAAACGAGTTTCGGCATCAAGCGATTCTAAAATCTCCGTATCGAGACTTTGCAGAAGGGGTGCGCGGTGTTCTAGCTGCTGTACTAGTTTCCGTTGCGCTTCCACAAACGCCTCTTGGTAACGGACGGCGGCGAGACGGGTACAGGCGACTACTTACGCCTTAAAGCCTCCTGCTAAAATGCACTCAATATAATGATGCAGCATACTTTTAGCTTTGGCTTTAATTAATTCCCGCGCTTCGCCAACTTGGGTTTTAGTTGCGTACTTAGCTTTAATTTGCGCCCGTTCTTCTGGGATTTTATCAGCAAAGATAATTTCAAAAAGTTTGTCGAGGTCATCACCTTGGGTTACAGTACCTCTAGCTTCTAATCCTTCGTAGACAATCGGCAAAGTGACTTTATCTTCTTGGGATTGGCGGATATTGTATTCGTCGATAAATGAACCAAAAATTTGCAGCGTGGTTTTTTTGGCAGCTTTGACAATCGGTGTACCAGTAAAGCCGATACGGACACAATTAGGTAAGGCTTCTAATAAATTGGTGTGCAGGGTTTTGGCGTGAGAACGGTGTGCTTCGTCAATTAGCACTAAGATATTTTCCGAAGGATTGAGGTTTTTCGGAATTGGTTCTATTTCTGCTTCTTCATCAGAATCCTCCCCACTTTTAAATTTCTGAATCATTCCGAAGACTAAGCCAGCGCCTGGTTGTTGCAAGTATTTTTCTAGCTTTTTGACATTTTTAGCCTTTTGCAATGGTTCCCCAGTGAGGACGGCGGTATCTGCAAGTTGTTTTTCTAAATCTCGGCGGTCGGTGACAACAACAACTTTAAAGCGGCGTAATTCTGGGATAGTGCGAATTTTCCGAATTAGGTAAACCATTGTCAGGCTTTTACCTGAACCTTGGGTATGCCAGATAATGCCACCGCGTTGGTCATCTGTGCCATGTTCGGCGCGGGTTTGATTGTGTTGAAGTCGGTGCAGTGCTTTATAAACTGCCCGATATTGCTGGTAACGGGGGACAATTTTGATAGTGCGTCCGCCACTGGTTTTAAATAGAGTGAAATTATGAAAGATGTCGATCAAATTAGCTGGTTTCAACATCCCAGCGATGAGGGTTTGGCGAAAATTCAATTCAGAAACGCCTAATTGTGCAGCAATTTCCGCTTGGGGGCTGGGAATGGTATCTTTCCAATCAACATAATGTTCATAATTTGCGCTGATGGTTCCGGCTGTTGCCCGTCCTCTAGAGGCTGCTATCATCAGCAGATTGTAGTGGAATAATTTTTCTGCGCCTTCTGGTTGACTGCTACCCCGTTGGTTGGAATATTTCAATAAGTCTTGAATTGCTTCAGTTATCGGGTTATCTAAATTGGGACTTTTACATTCAATCACTACTAGAGGAATGCCGTTAACAAGTAGTACCATGTCTGGGACGATAAACCCCCGATTACCAGTTGCCCAAGGCGGGTCTACTCGGTATTGATTGATGGCTAAAAAATTGTTGCGGTGAAGATTTTCAGGATCAAATTCAATAAAATGTACCGTATGCTGTTTACCGTCTTGTCTTAAAACAGTAGTACCTTTAAGTAGCAATTCTGTAGCGGCTTGATTGGCTTCCATTAATCTGTTTGCGCCCAAGCGTTCTAACTGACTCACTGCGGTTTGAACTTGGATATCATCTAGCCAAGGATTGCCGTTGTCATCTAAGTTGATGCGTTTGATGGCGGCTTTGAGGCGTTGTATCAGTAGAACTTGCTTAAAGTTTTCGCGTTCGGTAATTGCGGGATTGTCCCAACTGCCTTCTATATATTGCCATCCCATACTTGTGAGTTGTTGAATGATGGGCAGTTCTACATGAATATACTCAGGTGTTGGTTGGGGCATAGAGGCAGTATTTGGGGTAAATTACAGCAATTGAGGGCGATATATTCAAATCCAGAGTAACCGCACAATCATAAATTTGAGGCGATCGCTGTAATAAAACTTACTTTTACCTGCGAAATCAGTTTTATTGTTAACGCATCGGCTTGTTATGCCATTGCATCGGGGTGTTATGCCATTGCATCGGCTTGTTATGCCGTTTCTGATTGACTATTTAGATGAGCTTTAGAATTGAAATATTAGTAGCTGGGAGGAAAAAATTAAGATGAGCAAATTATTTGAAATATTGCAAAAAATTAAATCTAAGCCAGGAATGTATATCGGGCGTGCTTCTGTTAGCGATCTGTTTCATTTTTTAGTTGGTTTTAAAACTGCTTTAAGAGAATTAGAAGTTAAAGCAACTGAGGAGGAAATGGATTTTTATCAAGAGTTTCAGCCTTGGGTGCAGAAAAAATATCATGTCTCAACTTCTAACTCTTGGGCAAAGATTATTATGCTCCACTGTGGGAGTGAACAAGAGGGTTTTAATAGTTTCTATCGGTTGTTAGATGAGTTTCAAAATCGAGATAAAAGTTTAGAACCTCAACAGAAGGTAACTGCTAGTTATAAGGTTACTAATAAAAGTTGATGTCTAGAGATTTTTCACGCGCACTTTGCCAGTTAATAAGTCTTGCATCAGTCCTTGTTTGTGGAGTTTGAGCTTGTTAAGGTAGGCTTCTTCTGTGCAGATACGCACGTTGTAGGTATTAATGATTTTTACAATTTTTTCTTGTTCTTGAATTGGTGGTACTACAATTAGTAATGCTCCTATAGTTTGTAGATTTAGCCCAGATTTAGCACCAATGTCATTTAGCTGATAAAACTTTTTTTGACCTAGCTCTCCTGATAAGTAGTTACCAACCCACCAAGAATTAATTCGGTTTTGATCAAGTCTTATAAGTGCAATATGTTGATTAACATAAGCTTCTTCAAAACTACTAGGTATGACACCAATAATCCCTAAATCAGCAGTAGCTGAAATGAGAAGATCACCAGCTTGAACTCTTGCTCTTGCTCCTTCAATACTAGCTGGTAGCTTGACATAAGCAATATTATTTAGTTTTAAGTTCAAATGTTCACGGGTCAGGTTGCCAATTCTAATAAACATCGCACCTTCGTCAGAATAATAAGCAGCCCATCCTCTTGAACCACTGGTAATGAATTCTGCAAAGCTTTCGAGTCGTTCAATATCCCAATATCTCGGAATTTGTCCCAGTGGGGAATCTTTGAACTGTTCAGGATGCGCATGTGGATCTCTCAATTTGCCATCCTCATCTAACCCGCGTGTGAGCAAGTCTTGCAGTAGTCCGGCTTTGGTTTGTTTAAGTTTTATAATAAGGGAAGATGTGCGTGCGATCGCTTCATCCACCGTATCCAAAATTTCAGCAATTTTTTTTTGTTCTTCAAAGGGCGGTAATAGAAGAAGTGTTTCAGCTAAACGTGTTGAATTAACACTGGGAAATGTTGAGCCACTACCTCTAGCTTCAGAAAGAATGACTTCAGCTAGCCGTCTTAAAAGAAGTTCGACAAAACCAGTAATCGCTATACCTTCCTTACCACAAATTGCTGCAACACCACGTCCAATACAAAAGGTATCATTCGCAATGTTAATTCTACCTGTGGTACTACCACGAACACAAAAGAGAATATCTTTAGGCTTACACAATTTGGTGGGCGTATTAGTCCATTGAAGCTTTGAAGGAAAACGGTCACCAAATTCAACTGGGCCATTAATTAGAGGCATACCTCTGCCAACTTGATTGTATGTGTGGCCAGGAGGGGATTGACCCATAACAATTTCAGCTACATCCTCTAAAAATGCAACATTCCAATCCTTCGGAATTCTCCCAACAGGCGAATCCTTAAACTCCTCATATTTAACCAAAACCTCACGCATACCCCAACCCCTGCAAAAGCTCATTTAATCAGCTTTCAGGGTAGCTTTTCAAAACCAGCCTGAACAAAATGCTTGTCAAAACTTAAAGCTGTACGAATTCCCAACTGTTTCATTACCACAAACGAAACACAATCAGTTAGCGAATAAGACTTATCATCATACTGCTGGAATAATCGCCACCCATCAAAAAACAGCACTTCATCAACATGAATAAACTGAACTGATGGGCTACTTAGCAAGCGATTACCAACTTCAACAGCTTTAGCATGACGATTTCGACTATTAAAAAAAGTGACTATCTCATCAAAAATATAAGATGTAGTTACCAGTCTAGGTAATTCCTGAATAAAAATTTGCCAATGTTTTAATGTTACATCGTGATTAATATCATCAGATGTTTCCAAGGCAATGATATAACTCGTATCTAAAAAAACAGTAGTCATTCACCAGAACCGTAAATATAAGGATCAGCCTGTTCAGAAGCATCAGGAATACCACAAGATACAGGGTTCATCCCCATCTCAAAAATTGGATCGCTTTTAATAGTTGTTATTACTACAATTAAATTATTTTCCTTGCGAATTTCTACCTCTTGAACTCCCTCTAGCAACTCTTTAGGAATCACTACACCTTGTTCGGTCACTTTAACTTTCATCAACTATTAATCCTATCAATACTATATAAAGCATATACCAGACTTGAAATTGATTTTAACTCTTTCTCTACGTGAGATAAAAAACATTTACGCAAGTTATTACTTTAGCGTAACGCACCTTAAATTGCTGGTAGTACGTTAGCCTACGGCATAACACACCCTACTTCAAATATTAAACATACCCCAACCCCTGTAAAAACTCATTCAACTTCTTCGCCGCCGCATCCCGTTCCGTCTCAATATCCTGCAACGTCACCCGATACTTATCCCACCAATTCTCTACCGCCGCAATCACCTGCTGACGGTGCGCGGTAACATATCGCTCTAATTCAGCAATTAACCCATCTTTGAAAATCGCTAACACTAACTCATGACAATCTTCATCAGTCAACGCAGCCCGCGCAGCTGACAAACGCTTCACCAATTCATTCTTTAATGTCTTTAATTCTGCCTTTGCTTCCTTCAACTGCTTAACAATTTCCTTATAGGGTTTTAGTTGGGCTTCTATTTGGGCAATTTCCGCTTCATTCTCTTCAATAAAAGCCTCAAGTTCAGCAATTTTATCCTTATTAAATAAAGGTGTCTTCTTTAAAATCTTGAATTCCTTCTTCGGCTCTTGTATCAAATTTTTTATATACTTAAGGTCTGTCTCTAAATCCTTGACAATATTAACCGCTTCTGATTCTTCACCTTCTTCAACATCCGCCTCAGCTTCATCTCCCTGCTCAAAAGCTGACTTTTGCTGTTCTAATTCCGCAATCTTCGCCTCAGCCTCAGCAATGTCTTGTAAATAATCCGGCATCAACCGCCCAACTAATTTATGATTTAGAGGGTCAAATTTTGCCTGCTTTTTCTTCTCGTCATCATCTTGTTCTAAAGCATCTTTAATTGTATCTACCCAACTATCAACTAAACCACCAAAATCTGACTCTGATAAAGTTCTCAGTTCATACCTCTGTTCATTCCACCAACTAGCAACCACACCCGCCACTTTAAAGCGGTCAAGTAATCCCACAGGTTGCAAACTATCCACAAAAGAACTAAAAAACTCAGCGCGGAGTTCCATCACCTTTTTAGTTTTAGGCAAGTCACCCAAACTCCTAGAGTGTATTTGCCACCAAGCAGCAAACACATTATAAAGTTTGCCTTCTTGCTGCTGAACACCAGCATCAGATTCTATAAAACTTTTAATTTGAGAACGTTCTGTGATTGGAGAAATAAAATCAAAATAATCAGTCATCTATGTAAAAATCTGCTGTAAATTTAAAACTAAACCAGGGAGAACATCTTCACCCGATAAACTTGTGGGAAATTGTAAAACGTCCGGTGCAAGATTTGGGCGATAAATGATTACTTGTTGATCTTTAGGATTAATTAACCAACCTAGTTGTAAGCCATTTGCTAAGTATTCCGCCATTTTGGCTTTAGTATCTTCCACATCATCAGTTTCAGAAACTAATTCCACTGCAAAATCAGGACACAAAGGGATAAATTTCTTTCTTTGCTCTGGGGTAAGAGCATCCCATCTTTCTATCCTTACCCAAGAAGCATCAGGTGAACGAGTTGCTCCATTTGGCAGTTTAAACCCAGTAGAAGAATCAAAAGCTTTTCCCAAATTATTTTGATTGCTCCAAAACCATATCTGACCTAATAAATCAAAATTACGGTTTCCTGTTTCTCCCCCAGTAGGTGACATGATAATTAATTCCCCTTCAGCACTTAGCTCTAGTCGTAATTCTTTATTCACGGCTACAATTTGTGCAAATTCCTCATCACTAAATTGCAGATTAGGAGGTAATTGTAAGGTTACAGTCATAATTAATTGCGCTCCACAAAAATCCTAGTTGCATCAAACCCATGCGCTGCTAATAGGGAAGATTTAGCCTCTACCTCTACTTTAGGAATTCCCCCCAACAAATGCGCCCGTACATCGTGCGGTTCTGGTGGTGGCGCGTTGTCAGCATAGCGACGGATATTGCAGTTGTAATCGTTATCTCTTAATTCTTCTTTAGTTACTACTGCTGAATATCCTGGTAAAGACAGAAAATTTTCAAACACCCAGGAAATCTTTTCAATATGCTCAGGACGCAAATAATTTTGAGCGCGACCTGCATAATATTCAGCATCAGCATTAATAAACAAAACTTTTCCCTGGCGTTCAACAGGTTTCGCCCCTTGTGGACACATCACCAAAATACAGGCGGGGATACCAGTGCCATAAAACAAATTGGGTGGTAAGCCAATCACCGCCTCTAATTGATCGTTTTTAATAAAACTCTTCGCGCAACTTGACATCAGGAATCCGATTTTTACCAGCTTGACGATTAAAATCAATATGTTTTAATACACCTGTCAGGGCTTCGTTACTTTCCTCAAATGCCGTCAAAGCATCATTTAGCCCTTGTCCGACGTTTTTATGTAGCTGATCACGAATATATGCCCACCGCGCTTTTTCTGGTACAAAAAAAGTTTCTTGGTAACTGATGGGCCTTTCTGCCCTCATGTTTGCTTCTTCTTGTGTCCGTCCCCTTTGCAAATTCTGCTGCAAAATCTGCTCATACTGCGGCTCAAATACATCCGAGGCGCGTTTTAAAAAAAGCATCCCGAAGATGTATTCTTTGAAGTCCGAAGCATCCATTTTTCCCCGCAGAATATCCGCAGCAGAAAAAAGATGACGTTCTAGTTGCGGCAGCGTGAGTTTGCCCATAGTAGATGCTGAGATTGCGACACTAATGCTTTGCCAGTATATCTCTTGTTGAGAGACACTCTAACCCACTTCCAAATTGCTGAAGTCTAATCTTTCAATTTGCTAGCTATACGCTCGTATATGGTATCTAACCATACTGGAATTACAGGTTGGCCTGCTTTGATTTGGGCGTAGACGCAAAGCGGCTTGCCGTTAGGCATCGCTTGGTCTAATTCAAACTCTACAAGTTCGAGCGATCGCTTGTGATTGTCTCGTTGGAGCATCCACCGCGTACCTTTACCAGATTCAAATAATTCTGGTTCCCTGTCTTTCAATGTTTTAAGCGTAGTATTAGCAACATCAAAATTTAGCCCCATAGATAAAAAATATAACATTGCTGCCAGTTCCATCAAATTTGGCTTTGAGTAATAAATACTACGCCCTATTCCAGTCTCACCGATAATAGGCATAACTATTACAGACTGCTTAATAGACAGCGACAACAAAAACACTTCTTATCTCATCAACGCCAAATAGCTCAAACGCTTGCTGCACCAAATCAATTGGGAGAATCAGAGTTAGGGCAGTATGTAGACAGATTGATAGCTAAAGAAATTCTAGCGATCGCACAAACATATAAAGCTGGTAGTATTGTCCTCCCTAAGTTGGGCGATATGCGAGAACAAGTTCAAAGTGAGGTTCAAGCCAAAGCTGAACAAAAATCAACCCACCTTAATTATTTTTTGGCATGGTAAAGCAGGGGCGATTTCCCTGGGACTCCTGCCAAAACTTTAAATCGCTTGTTTAATAAGGTTTATAGCCTTTAATGTGTCAGTTGATTTACTTTTTTAAGTATTAAGTGACAGGTGATTTTGGGAGACGTGACAAAAATGCCTTCATAACTATGGTAAATCAAGGGTTTGAAGCGCAGAGTTTCAACACCCCTCCCAGCTAGAGGCGGGTTGAAAGGTGTTGATATCAGTTTACGAATTTATAACAAAAGCTTTTTAGAAAAGGGTGGGTTGAAAGCGAATCCAGTTACGTCCTTGTTAGACTGGTATTGTGACTATAGCAGTTAATCTTTGATATAGGGTATCCAGACTGCCTAGAACACCGATTCAGTAATCGTAATCATAACGAAAAAACCAGGTTTCGTTAGGTTGCAACAAGGAATATTTGGTTGTAAAAGACATTAAAACAGGGTTGATCGGTCTTATGTTTTATTAATGAATCGGTGTTCTAGTAGTCACTAATTTGTTAACAGTGACAATATTTTGTTAAAATTGACATTAATCTGTTAACAGTGACAAATAATTAGTTAATGTACATAACGAGCGCGGAGGGATTTGAACCCCCGACCCACAGAACCGGAATCTGTTGCTCTATCCACTGAGCTACGCGCCCTTAATCTTCCATATTATAGCACGTCTGTGATAAAATTCGCAGCCTTAAAGATAATTAGCTGGATCTACGGGTGTACCATTCCGACGAACTTCAAAGTGGAGATGGGGGCCAGTTGAAAAACCTGTGGAACCGACAGCAGCGATCGCTTGTCCGCGTTCAACTGCTTGTCCCTCAGAAACATACAACTCGCTGGTATGACCGTAGAGTGTAGTTATGCCATTACCGTGATCGATAATTACCGCTCTGCCATAACCACCATACCACCCAGCAAAAATTACTGTTCCCGAATCGGCTGCCCGAATTTTACTGCCATAGCTGGCGGCAAAATCCAACCCGGCATGAAAGCGACGATAGCCAAGAATAGGGTGTATCCGCCAGCCGAAGGGACTGCTAGTAGCAGCATCGCTAGGATATGCCATTACACCAGTTCCCCGAATGATGATACTTGTCCGGCTGTTGGTTTTTCCTTGGGCTTCTGCTACCTTTTGTTGAATCAAGACTTCCAGATTTTTGGATTCCCTTTCTAGCTGATTTTGTGCGGCTTCTAAGGCGAGGCGATCGCTATTTAGGCGTTGAATCAATTCTGATTGTGATTGCGCCTGGGTTTGATAATCGGCTTTTTGTGCTAATAGTTGCTCACGAATCAAGCCAATTTCGTTTTTTTGCTGTTCTACTTCCGTTTTTTGTTTATCTATTGAGTTTGCTTGGGCGTTGAGTTTTAGCAAAATTTGTTCGTCTGCCTGAAACACTAACTTCAACTGATGACGACGGCTGAAAAAGTCGCTGAGATTTTCACTTTCGAGCAAAACTGCCCATCCAGCAAAAGCAGGCGATCGCTGGAGGTAACGCAATCGTGCTACTGTTGCTATTTGCCGCTCCTGATATGAACGTTCTGCCACATCTAAATCAGCTTCTAACTGCTGGAGGCGTTGGGTAGAGAGTTGTAATCGTGATTCGCTCTCTTGAAGATAGCTATCTGTAGTTTGCAGATTTTGCTTTAAACCAGTGAGGTGTTTTTGAGCCTCTTGTTGGAGATTAGTTAAGCGATCGCGATCGTTAACCACACTCTGACGCTGCTGGTTCATTTGTTGCTGCTGCTGTCGCAGAGTATCAATAGACCCTGTAGACGTTGCGTGGGCTGGAATTAATGCCAAACAAATCCACAAAATACAGCAAAATGCAATAGATAAACAGCAATAAATCTGCTTTTTTTCTAGAAATCGCCCTCTCATAGTGCGAGCCTAACTAAAACAATACTTTCAAACACTATGAGGATTATTCCCAAAATTTGATTCACCCACTCCAACACTATGTATCAAATTGGTCTGCCAAGTTGTAACACAAAGATTCTATCTGTGTCAGCATTGAGCAGATATGTGAGTGGGTGAGATGTATGAACGCACGTATAGCAATTCTCTTAATTACCTTGGTTTTTCCGGGTTTGGCAGTGGTGGGAGTATCGTTGTATTGGTTTAATCTCGATTATGCAGCACTGATCAAAGCTGAAAAGTATGTAGAAAACCTGGTACAGGTTGGAAAAGTAAATGATAGACAGTTAGAGTATGCCTATCATCGCACCTACATTCATCGCATCAACGTATTTGCCGATGGTACCTGGGGATTATTGGGAGGTGTAATTACAGCACTAGGCATACATGGATTAGTCACTATTAAAGAATAGGGATTGGAGATTGGGGAGTGGGGACAAGGGGACAAGGGGGATAAGAAGAATAATCCATGCCCAATGCCCAATGCCCCATGCCCCATGCCCATTAATTATGATTAGCTTTCCAATTTGCCAAATCACTTAAAGAGCGATCGCGGTAACGTCCATAACGTTCTGGTTTACTTTTGATTTTCACTCCTAAATCGGGAAAAATCCCAAAGTTAGGCGGCATTGGTTGGAAATGCTTCGGTGAAGCGGAACTAATAAATTCTAATAACGCACCCATCATTGTTGTTGGTGGTAAAACCAAAGCTTCTTTACCCAAAGCTAATCGCGCTGCATTAATTCCCGCCAAGCAGCCACCCGCAGCCGCAGCAGTGTAACCTTCAGTACCAATCAATTGTCCAGCGGCTAATAATGTCGGACGCTCTTTAAATTGCAAGGTAGGATGCATTAATTGGGGAGCATTAATAAAAGTGTTGCGGTGCATTACTCCCAGCCTGACAAACTCTGCTTTTTCCAAACTTGGAATTAACTGAAAGATTCGCTTTTGCTCACCCCAACGCAGATTAGTTTGAAATCCTACCATGTTCCACAGTTGACCAGCTTTATCTTCTTGTCGTAACTGCACCACAGCATAAGGGCGTTCCCCTGTGCGAGTATCTGACAATCCCACTGGCTTCAGGGGGCCGTAGCGCATGGTATCTTCTCCCCTCTGTGCTAGTTCTTCTATGGGTAAACAAGCTTCAAAAAATTTCGCCGTTTCCCGTTCAAAACCCTTGAGTTCTGTTTGTTCAGCTTTACAGAGTTCTTCTCGAAAGTGCAAGTACTGCTCTTTATTCATTGGGCAGTTGAGATAAGCGGCTTCACCTTTGTCATAACGTGATGCCATAAAAGCAATGTCACGATTAATCGATTCTCCCACGATAATCGGACTAGCTGCATCAAAAAAGCTTAGGTATTCCATCCCTGTAAAGCGTTGCAAATCTTCTGCCAAATCAGGACTGGTTAAAGGCCCGGTTGCCAAAACCACAATCCCTTCAGGAATCGCAGACACTTCACCCCGGCGGAATTCAACTAAAGGATGACTCGCTAAAGTTTCAGTTAAATCTTGGCCAAATTGTCCCCTGTCTACAGCTAGCGCCCCACCCGCAGGTACGGCGTGTTCATCAGCTTTTGAGATGATGATAGAACCCAGTTGGCGTAACTCTTCGTGCAATAATCCCGCCGCGCGATCGCTTGCCATTGCCCCAAAGGAATTACTACACACTAATTCTGCTAAATGTTCTGTATGATGAGCAGGACTAAATCGCTTTGGACGCATTTCATGCAGAATTACTGGCACTCCAGCTTGCGCTATTTGCCAAGCTGCTTCTGTCCCAGCTAGTCCACCTCCAATTACTTGTATCGGTTGTATTTCCATAGTTAAATTTTTAATTCCCATATTATAAGTATCCATCACCATTACAGAAGTCAAATTAAATAAAAAGTGATGTTAAACCACAACAAGTGCAAATAAAGTATTGGGCCAATTGTAACGTTGAGACTACACTCTCAACGTTTTTTCCAATCGATTTTGCCATAATATGAAAAGCCACCGACAGCGCTGGGCTGAACATTTTCTAACTGGCACACTGCTAGCAAGTGCGATCGCGTCCTCAGCCCTTGCCTAATTGTATTAATCAAAAAAGTAGGAAAAGTAGGATATTTTGTATAAACCCTTGATTTCTACTTTTTCGAGGTGATAGATTAAGTATGCATTCAATAACTAGTTAAAAATACGTAATTGGGACGTGATTTATGACTAAAAACAAAATCAAAGATAACGTCGATTTAAATCAAGCTCTAGTTATGTTTATTGAGGAAGTAACAGATGATGAGGTATTGAAAAGTGTATACGGTGGCGCAACGCCTCCTGTTTCACGACTAAGCCCTGAGATTATTGCTGCTCTTGAAAAGCGCGGTATTCAAGTGACTAACGATCCTAACAACCCAAATACATTAACAGAAGAGGCGTTGTCTGCTTTAAAAGAAATTTTGGGTAATCAGACGTAGTAGATATAAACGATTTCCATTAACTGTAGCGATATGCAATATTAGGACGTGTTTTCAAACACGCTGTATTCTAAAAAAATAGATTAATTTAGAGCATTTTGCATCTAAATGAAGTACATCCTTTACCCCCCTTAATCCCCTCGATGGATTGAGGGTAAATTCTCAATCTAGTTCCCTCCCCAATACATACGGGGAGGGTTAGGGAGGGATATTTTTGTACTTCATTAACTTGCAATCTGCTGTAAGTAATCCTGGAATTATTCTAATGGCTTATCAAAGTCATTTGATATTGTAATTAAATCTTTGGCACTACCAAATAACAGCAGTTTTCACTCCTTCCATGCTTGGGAGCCTGTTCAACTTTGGCAACAGACAATCAACCCAACAAATAAACAAGCACAAGCTTGTCTGAAAGAAAAGCGATCGCTATCCCCAAAAAAAACTTAACATTAACCTTAGAAGTGTTAATTTTTCATCACATAAACTCATGGGTTACTACATCGCTCCCCGCTTTTTGGACAAACTTGCTGTCCACATCACCAAAAATTTCCTGAAGCTTCCTGGTGTGCGAGTTCCCGTGATATTGGGTATTCATGGACGCAAAGGAGAAGGCAAAACATTTCAATGTCAATTAGTCTTCGAGAAAATGGGTATCGAGGTGACTCACGTATCTGGCGGCGAATTAGAAAGTCCAGATGCTGGAGATCCAGCGCGGTTGATTCGGTTGCGCTATCGAGAAACAGCAGAACTGATCAAAGTACGCGGCAAAATGTGTGTACTAATGATTAACGATTTAGATGCTGGTGCTGGACGCTTTGACGAAGGGACTCAATATACTGTAAACACGCAGTTGGTGAATGCCACACTGATGAATATTGCTGATAATCCCACAGATGTGCAGTTGCCGGGAAGCTATGATTCCACACCTTTACATCGTGTGCCGATTATTGTCACAGGTAATGATTTTTCCACCCTCTATGCACCGTTAATTCGGGATGGACGGATGGAGAAATTTTACTGGGAACCAGACAGAGACGATAAGGTGGGGATTGTCAAGGGGATTTTTGAAGCGGATGGACTCTCACAGAAGGAAATTGAACAGCTAGTTGATACTTTTGTCAATCAGTCCATTGACTTTTTTAGCGCTTTGCGATCGCGCATTTATGACGAACAAATCCGCAACTACATCCATAAAGTAGGTTTTGAGCAGATATCTTTGAATGTGGTTAACAGCCTTGAAGGGCCACCAGAGTTTAAAAAGCCAGATTTCAAGCTGTCTCACTTAATCGAGTCTGGTAACTTCCTCGTTGGTGAACAAAAACGGGTGGAAAGTTCCCATTTAGTTGATGATTACAATCGACTCAATCGAGGTAGAAATTCTCAATCTGCACCACCTGCTGTTGTGAAACCAATTAGTCAGCCGTCAAGCAATGGTGCAACTCAAGAAGCAAAAACTAATGGATTCCAAAAACAGGAAGCATCCAGTCCACATTTGACTCTAGATACACAAGCTCAAATTAGGGAATTATTATCTCAAGGTTACAAAATTAGTATTGAACACGTAGATGAGCGCCGCTTCCGCACAGGTTCTTGGCAAACTTGTGTTCATAGCCACATTGATGCCGAGTCTGATGCCATCTCAAATTTGGAGGCAACTTTGACAGAATATAGTGGTGAGTATGTGCGCTTAGTAGGTATCGATCCCAAAGCCAAGCGGCGAGTGTTGGAGACAATTATTCAGCGTCCAAATGGGAACAATTAGGGGCAGATACAGCACCACCAACCTATTTTTGATGACAATGGCTGCATTGTGGTTACGCAGTTCTTACTGAGAGCAGGGGGAAAGAGGCTTTTGGGATTTTTGCACAGATGCCGTAATCATAGTTAAAGCAAGGCGTAAGCGTCACCCTTGTTGAGATTGACGCTTACACCCAACAAATTTGGGCTTTATCTTCTTAAGTTGACACCAATGGGTATAGACAGCCCCTACACCCCACGATATAATGTTGTACCGCATCTGAATGGGAACCGCTATATACCTATAGATGATGTCGGTTATTATTCGCATCAACATTGCAATATTCTTCATCAACATTGCAATATTTCTCATCAAGATTGCAATGTTCCTCATCAACATTGCAACGTTCTTCATAAACATTGAAATGTTTCTCATTAACATTGCAACGTTCTTCATAAACATTGAAATGTTTCTCATTAACATTGCAATATTCCTCATCAATATTGCAATATTTCTCATCAACATTAAAGCAATTGCAAAGAAAAAGAGCTAAAAACTGAAAATCAAGAGAAATTACTCAGATTGGTTTGGATTTTTTTGACAAATATAATTATTCACTAATTTTACTGAACCAAAAAACAGTTTTAGTAAGGCAAAGTAGCTTTAGAAACCTCTCTAAGGAATATATTAATGTCTCGTAAAAAACGTACATCCCGTGTTCTCGAAAAAGCTGAGTTGAGATCCGCTGGACTAAAAGCAATTGATTCAAATATGAGTTTTGGTGATGATTGTGATTTGCAAAACTTGAGTCAAGCAATTGAGCAGCTAAGAACTACGCTTGATGCTTATAACACTGCTTTAACTGTAATTGATTCTTCCAAAACTAAAATCGATGCGATGGAAAAAACCCTAAGTAATCTTACAGACAAGATGGTAAGAGGGGTTGCTTTTAAATATGGCAAAGATAGCAGCGAATATGAAATGGCGGGTGGGGTTCGTGATAGTGAACGGGTTCGCAAAAGCAGATTGAGCCGCCTGAAAACTGCTGCTAAACAAGCATCAGATGAAAATCCTAAAACTACCTAATACAGCCCGGATAAAAGCATAAGACAGAGCCAAAGCAATCTTCTTGCAAAGGATGTAGGGAACGAACAAAGGCTACTTTGCTGATTAAAATTATTTTCTCAACTACTGCAATAGGTTATGGGAAACCATAACCTATTGCAATTTTTTATATTTACTAATGCTCATTGATAAACAACAATTATATACAGCTAGTATCATGCATCGTCATGCATATTAGATCGGACATTTTGTAGTTCTGCCTAATATTTTGCAATACTGAAAGTCTTACACCATAGCATTTTCAAGCATTTTACTTGTCTAAATACTGATTAGAGTTTATAGTGATACGGTGTTTTCCGTTCCTTGTCTCGGCAGATTCATAACATGATTTATTCTGGCAAATTACAAAAGTATTTTGCGGGCATTTCTTTGTCTGTAATTTTAGTAGGTGATTTAGTTCTCACCCAAAAAACTGCTCCAGTTTTAGCCGAAACCATAAATACATCGATCGGTGAAGCTGTGACATTCACTTGCAATGATAGTGAAGCGACAATCGCAGCTAAAAATGGCCCCAAAGTAGTTAATGGAACAGCAAGAATTTACGTTGGTTATCAGCAACTCTCAAATAACAAAAACCCTGTAACTATCCGCTTCAATAATGGGATAAAAGCATGGTGTCGTAATGATTACGAAACAACAAATGACGATGGTACAGGTTACGGATTGTATTGGAATGGAGATGATGTTTTATATGGCATTTACTCTTCCACAGGCACTCAGGCAGGTAATGATTTTCGCCGCTTTGCCAGTGGTCGGTGGTTGCCTAGCTATGGTAGTGGAGGCGGGCCAAAAGCCGCAGTTATAGCTCGGATTAATCCAGCTAATGGCCAGGTGAATTACGCCACATTTTTATCTTCTAAAAAGCCAGATAATGGACAAACTAACTCTATACTTGTCAATTATCTATCATGGAATGGCGAAAATTTGACTGTGAAAGCTCAATCATGGTGGAGTCCCCGTAACACTTATACAAATTCCATGAATTGCACTGGTTCATCACCTTATCAATACACAGCCACATTTACAGGTGATTTAAGAAATATGAACTCAGCTTCAGCAAATACTTGTAGTTAAAAGGGAAAAATTCAGCGATAAAATTGAGGAAGCATATTGTTTCCGGTTGTTTGAGAATTAACAAAATCCCTGGCGACTCGAATTCGCAGCCTCAGATACTCGACTTCTCTAAGAAGTTGGGTATCTTGTTGTTCGCAAATGATTTAGGATTACTAGATGGTATAGAAATCAATTAATGAACGAGGAATTGGAAAGAGCAGATAATGATAGCCCCTGGAAAGAAATTTTAGAAGCTTACTTTCCCCAAGCAATGCAATTTTTCTTTCCCCAAACAGCAGAACTAATTAATTGGGAACGTCCCCATGAATTTCTTGATAAGGAATTTTAACAAATAGCCCGTGAAGCAGAACTTGGTAGGAGATATGCAGATAAATTAGTTAAAGTCTGGCAAATTCAAGGACAAGAAACTTGGCTATTAATCCATGTAGAAATCCAAGCAAAATCAGAAGATACCTTTGCAGAAAGAATGTTTTCTTACAACCTGCGAATTTTTGACAGGTTTGCGAAACCTGCCATGAGTTTGGCGATTTTTTGCGATACAGACTCGAAATGGCGACCCAATCAATATAGTTATAGTTATCCCAATACCAGGCTTAACTTTGAATTTGGAACCGTCAAGCTGCTGGATTATCAAAATCATTGGACAGAATTAGAAGCCAGTGACAACCCATTTGCAACTGTCGTAATGGCGCATTTGAAGACGCAGCAAACAAGTAAAAAGCCAGGAGAACGTAAAGCTTGGAAATTTAGCTTGATTCGTCGATTGTATGAATTAGGATTGCAAGAAAAAGATATTCGTAACCTTTATCGATTTATTGATTGGGTTATGATTTTACCAAAAGCCTTGGAAGCAGAATTTTGGCAAGAGTTTAAGCAATTTGAGCAGGAGCAGACTATGAGCTACATTACTACAGGCGAGCGCATTGGTTACGAGCGAGGAAAACAGGAACAAGGACAAACACTCGTCCTACGGCTACTACAAAAACGGGTAGGAGAGTTACCACAAGAGGTTCGGGGACGCATTCAAACTCTTTCCCTAAAGCAATTAGAAGCACTTGGCGAAGCTTTATTGGATTTTACAGTCATTGAGGATTTACTTACCTGGTTGGAAGCAAATCAAACAGCGTAGAAAATTTCTTGATGGAAATAGTTTTTGTCCATTTCATATCAAGTCAGATTAATCACTTACAGCGTATTTCAGGTAAATGAAGTATACGGGTAGGGGCACAACATGTTCATTAGTGTCAACTTAAGCTGAAACTCCTTTAAAACCTCGTTTCCAGCCTCTTGCTGGAAATGCTGCTCCTGCCAGCAAGGGAGGCGGCAGCCCCAAGGACGGCATTCCCAGTTTCCGACTGGGAATGAGACGATATCTAAAAGCTTGTTCTAGGCTGGCTTTCACGTTAAGTTGACACCAATGCCTGACTCCTGTCTCACTTTGACTACGCATTCTGACCGAAAAATACTCAGATTTTAAACTCTTGTTTGGCTTTTTTATAGATAATTACAATGGGGAATTATCTCAGTAATCCACCTACACATAAAAAGCCATGAAAGAAAAACCTAAACAACAAATGCGTATATGGGCGATGTTGTGTCATTTCTCAGCTTTGGTAGGATGGATATTATTGTGTTTTTTGGTATTTCTTGGCATTCCTCTATATTTACCTTTAAATATATTACCTCCACTCATAATTTGGCACTTTAAAAAATCTCAATATCCCTGGATTGATTTACAAGGAAAGGAGTCATTAAACTTTCAACTTTCTTTAACTTTTTACACTTTTATTGTTATAATACTATCCTTAGTTTTAGTATTAACTAGCTTGAGTTTGGCAGTGACTAATAATGGTTCATTTAATGAAATAAAAAATTTTTTAAATAGCTTATTAATTATACTTATATCATTAATTTTCTTCAAACTGGTACTACAATCTTTTGTAGTGACTTTTGCCGCTATTAAAGCTTACAATGGTGAGCATTATCGTTACCCCTTTACAATTAGAGTTTTACGATAAGCCTATCTGATAGTATACTAGATTCAAAAGAAGCGATCGCTAGATATTATAAAGTTAATAGCAACCGCCAAGCAGGAAGAAAAATATTGTCTAAAAAGTTTGATATAACTAGATATTAGATATGATTTATCAAAGAATATTAAACAAAGAATAAGTTGCATAAATATGGGGATAAAAATTATATGATTGGAGTTGCGATCGCAGGCACTGGATTTGGTCAAAAAGTCCACATACCCGGATTCCAAGCACATCCTGGCACTGAGGTAGTTGCTGTTTATCACCGAGATATAAATAAAGCCAAAGCCATAGCAGAATCCCATAATATTCGTCACGCTTACGACTCACTTGCAGATATTGTGGCATTACCAGAAGTGCAAGCCGTCAGCATTTCGACACCGCCATTTTTGCACTATGAAATGGCAAAAACTGTACTGCAAGCTGGAAAACATTTATTACTAGAAAAACCGACAACTTTAAATGTATTTGAAGCAAAAGAACTTTATCAGTTAGCTAAAGCAAAAAGCGTGATTGCAACTGTAGACTTTGAATTTCGCTTTGTACCAGCATGGCAGTTGTTTGCAGAATTATTGTCAGAAAACTATGTGGGTGAGTTACGCCTAATTAAAATTGATTGGTTAGGTTCTTCTCGTGCTGATGTTTCACGCCCTTGGAATTGGTATTCTGATAAAGAAAAAGGAGGCGGTGCATTGGGATCTTTGGGTTCTCACGCCTTCGATTATATTCACTGGTTATTCGGGCCAGTGCGTAGATTAAACGCCTATTTGAGTACTGCTATTCCTACACGAGTTGACCCGATTAGTGGGGAATCGAAGCCAGTAGATACAGATGACAACTGTATATTAACCCTGGAATTAGCCAATGGTATACCTTGTCAACTTTCTATCAGTGCGGTGGTTCATGCAGCAAGAACGCATTGGGTAGAAGTATATGGCGATCGCGGTACATTAATTGTGGGCAGTGAAAATCAAAAAGATTATATACATGGTTTTCGTGTTTGGGGTTCCCAGCCAGGTAAACCTCTAACAGAAATAGAAATACCGAATCGGTTAATTTTTCCCAAAAATCATGCTGATGGTCGCATTTCGGCATTTATCCGCGTAGTAGACCAATGGGTGCAAGGAATTGACCGCAATCAGGAAATTACACCATCACTACGCGAAGGAATCTATTCTCAGTTGTTGATGGATTTATCTCATGAATCGCATCAAAAATCAAGTTGGTTAGATGTACTTAGTTTGGAAGAATTTCTGAGTAACTAGAAAACAGATGAGCAAAACTCCCCGCATTCATATCCCGCCGGAAGTAAAAAAATATGTTTTTCAACGCGACCAATATCAATGCCGAAGCTGCGGTAAAACTAATGTAGAAACTAACCTCAGCATCGATCATATTATTCCCCTCGCTCGTGGGGGTCAAAATGATATCAGCAATCTTCAAACTCTCTGTTTTACCTGTAATCAGCAGAAAACAGATAATATTGACCCGCGTTTCCGGCGGTATTTTCAGCTTTAGGTTACGATGGTATAAGCTATTAGTTTCTCTCTCATTTCTATGCCTCAAAATAAAAATAGCAATTCTCTAATATTTCTGAATATTAGAACTAAGCTTTTTTACTTCTTCACTGTCATAGCTATTTTAGTAGTAGCCTTTCCCTGGCTATATGAGATTAAAACGAAAGCTGGGATCGACATATCACCTGGACGCCATGCAGGAACATTTTTTGAAAAACATACCCGTGGACTCTTCAAGTGTGAGTGGCTTTATCCCTACCATTGCGATCGCTCTCATGTTAAGTAAAGGAAGTTACAGCAGAATTCAGGAGTCAGAATTCAGAAGTCAGAATTCAGGAGTAAAACAGGCTGCATTACCTGGACTTGAGACGAATCGTTGTGTACTTCACTAATTTGAAATTCACTGTCAAAAGAAAAGGGGATAATTTTCTTCTTCTCTGTGTGTAAAATTTTTATCCAAAAATTGACCTCGTTCCCAGCTAAACACCGGGAACGAGGTTTTAACTTAAGTTGATACTAATGTACCCCTATGATATCAAGTCCGGCTAATTACCCATAATAAAAGAACCCCACCCCTAACCCCTCCCCGCAAGCGGGGAGGGGAGACAAAGCGTAGCTTTGGCGGGCTGGGGTTCTCCGGGATTAATAAGTAATCAAGCGGACATAATATGAGTTCCTACATCTATCTCAACTGATTTGAGATCGAGCTGACATCAACAGCTAATTTTTTACCCAACTTGAGCAACTGAAGACACTGATTATCTCCTTCATTAGCAAGGCTAGTGATACACACTGGTGCTATCTGACTTTGCAGACAACTAAAATATAGTTCTTGCGATCGCTGTAGGGAAATATCAATATTTAGTTGATCCCCGACATCAATCAATCGCTCCAATAGTTGGATATCTGCATTAAAACTACCATTGGCATCGTGCAGCAATTGCCAGAGCGATCGCGCAATTAACTGTTCTAACATCTGCTTACCGTCGGGAATATTCAGCCGACAACGCAGATGTTTTGCTTCAGTAGCGATCGCCTCTAATTCTAAGATGTGATTCCAACTCTTTTGGGGATCGGCAATTTCTTGCTCAAGCGATCGCAATGTCATCAGACAGCGATGCCCTAAAGCAATATCTGCTGCTACCTGCAATTCTTGCGGTACTGCGATTTCATCTCGATGAAACGCCATCAGCACACCATAATTATCGCGGTAGGCTTGGGTATACAGCTGCCCTAAACGTGCCAGTGTTTCCTGACTCAGCAGCCCCATAATTCGGTGACGTTCTTCAGCAAATAGATTTTGCAAGCTGAAAGCTTCTTCTCCAAATAGCTGTGTCATCGCCGAAATAGTATGAGCCGCACTAGCTTGTTTTAGTGCGCCAAACAGCTTTTCTTTTAATTGGCTGTAGTTACGCCGTCCAGTAAATTGCTGAATGCAGCAGTGAAAATCCCAGCCTCCCAAATGCAAAACTGCAAATACCAAATGCTCACTTTCCCAAGTTATCTCTGATACCAGCTTTAAATTTCCCACAGCCAGAGTTAGCGATCCCATGCGTTGCAGTTGGTAATCTAGCTCATTGGCAGCGTAGCAATAAACCCGCTTATGGTAACGCTGAGACTGTTTGTCAGCAGCATCTTTTCTTGGTAGGGAATTGTGTGTCTCTGCTGGTTTCTGATTGGTAAACAGGGAAGTAATGGCGTAATGGGCTGCAACTTGCTTAAAGCCAAGTTGGGCAGTTAACACGAGTTGCCGATAAATTTCCGCACCGTGTTTGAAGTCATCCACATTACTGGGGGCTAAACCAAGACGTTTGACGAAGCCTTTTTCTAACTGCACACCTGCCACTTCCCCTGCCAATTCTAAAGCACGGGCGGCGTAGCGCAGAATTTGTGTCCCCTCTGGACGAGAAATTTCTTCAAAAAACCAACCGCAACTAGTAAACATCAACAAAGCGTGACGCTGCATTTCTAACAGGCGCAAAGCGTCTACTTGTTCGGCTGCGGTTAGTTTGTGGGTTTGATGACGGGCGAGGAAACGGTTGACATTGGTAGCAGAGCGATCGCGCATTACTCGGATATATTCATCCCGCGCTAGCCAGGGATCGCGAAATAACTGTCTACCATGTTCTTCATATACCTCAGTTAGCTGATCCCGGAGCCAATTTAGGGCATCCCGCAAAGGACGACGCCATTTCTGATGCCAAACTGAGCCTTCCCCACCGCAACCACAGTCATCCTCCCATCTGCCGACACCGTGGGCGCAACTCCAGGCTGTGACTGATTTTAATTCCACTTCCCAACCAGGAGAATTTAAGCTGAGATAGTGGGCGAAGTTCGTCACCGTCCAACCCTGTTGAGGAAACTCTTTGGTAAAGGCGTAGGCTAAAGTTTTCTCTGTTCCCTTTTTGTGATGTCCAAAGGTTTCCCCATCCGTCGCCACCGAAATCAACTGTGCCAGACGATGATCCCCACGCACTGCCGAACCGATACGTCCGGCAAAGTGACTCGAATTATAAACGACATCACTAAAACCCATATCCCGCGATATCGGCCCATCGTAGAAGAAGATATCAATGTAGGGTAATTCTTCTGTACTACCATCTTTAGGGCTTGTAGCGATCGCACTCAGAGGTGAAGATGAAGTGTCTAGTGTGGGCTGCAAATAACAACGGTAAGGACGGGTGGAATCAATCTGACTACCACCGACTTCGATCCATTCCGGATGGGGATGAGCTTCAGTGGGGAGGGGACGGCAACGCAGTGCTTGAGACGGTGCCAGGACAATGAAGCGAATACCCTCAGCAACAAGAGCTTCTAGGGTGGCGTAGTCTACAGCAGTTTCTGCTAGCCACATCCCTTCGGGATCACGTCCAAAGCGGGAGCGGAAGTCTTCTTTACCCCAGCGAATTTGGGTATATTTGTCGCGCTCGTTCGCCAGAGGCATGATGATGTGATTGTATACTTGCGCGATCGCATTGCCGTGACCATGCAAGCGTTGGCTACTCTTGGCATCCGCCTCTAAAATCCGCTGATAAACTTCCACATCGTAGCGTTCTAGCCACGACATCAGCGTTGGGCCAATATTAAAACTGAAATACTCGTAATTATTGACGATCCCCACCACTTCGCCTTGGTCATTTAAGACTCTGGCAAAGGCATTTGGACGATAGCATTCCCAATGAATCCGCTCATTCCAATCATGGAAAGGTGCAGCGCTCGGTTGGCGTTCAATTGCGTCCAGATAAGGGTTTTCCCTTGGTGGCTGGTAAAAATGACCATGCACCGTCACATAAACACCACTAGCCTTTCTCAGGGGATCGGTTTCTTTGGTGTTATTGGGATCTGAATGTAATGTTAACGTTGAGCCAGAGCTAGCTGGCATTTGGGCAGCAGAAGTCATGTATATTTATCCAAAACAAAAAACTTGCATTTGCACCGAAAACATTGTGCATAAACCTTTCTCCAATAGGTTGAACACAAAATCCGGTATAAACAACAACTATGAAACCCAACTAAATTTTTGACAAAGCGGTTTTATTGTAGTGGGAAATCTGCGTTATCGCACAGCCCTTTCCCTGAAGGCTTAAAATAATTAGCCATTGAACAAAGCCTTAGTTAGGGATTTTCTCTTCTTGGGCGCCAATCAAAATTTTAATTGTCTTTTAATACATTAAACCCTATTTCTGGTGTAAAACTTTGGCTCACATTCATACTTTTGCAACAAAAGATTACGAAAACTCATTATATCGCAATTTTATTTTACACAATATCCACAGTGGCAAACGGAAAACAGTACAATCTCTGAATTGGTCTACAGATGGTTGAGAGTACCATATCGGAGTGTTGAGTGAAAGTGATTAGTTAATTCAACACTCCAAATTGAAAACTTAGGATTGCTCGCTGTGAATGATACCCTCAACTTAAGACAACAAATGTCAACCAAAAACATTATTCTTTTCGTTTTACTACTGTTCATCCCGGTTTCTGTAGCAGCCCATTTTCTAGAGTGGGGAGAATTGATAGTTTTCATCACAGCTGGATTAGCAATTCTGCCCTTAGCAGCTTGGATGGGTACAGCTACAGAAGAAATTGCTGTCGTAGTTGGGCCATCGCTGGGGGGCTTATTAAACGCTACCTTTGGCAATGCTACAGAATTAATCATCGCCCTAGTAGCGTTGAACGCTGGGTTAATCGATGTAGTCAAAGCTAGTATCACAGGATCGATTATTAGCAACTTACTACTGGTGATGGGTTTTTCCATGCTTTTGGGAGGACTGCGCTACAAAGAACAGACATTTCAGCCAATTGTGGCGCGGGTAAATGCTGCTTCGATGAATTTGGCAGTGATTGCCATTTTGATGCCAACGGCGATGAATTATACTTCTCAAGGAATTAACGAAGAAACACTGCAAAATCTTTCTATTGCTGTTGCCGTAGTCTTAATCTTGGTTTACGCCCTAACGCTGCTATTTTCGATGAAAACCCACTCCTATTTGTATGATGTGGGTGTAGCGGAGACAGAAGAAGAGGAAACCCCTCACGCGAAACCAAATATGATGTTGTGGGTGGGCGTGTTGCTAGTATGTACCTTGCTAGTGGCAATTGAGTCAGAAATGCTAGTAGATTCTCTGGAAGTGGCCACATCTCAGCTAGGTTTGACGGCGCTGTTTACAGGGGTGATATTAGTTCCCATCGTCGGTAACGCGGCTGAACACGCTACAGCAGTCACCGTGGCAATGAAAGATAAGATGGATCTTTCCCTTTCGGTAGCTGTGGGATCAAGTATGCAGATTGCCCTATTTGTTGCACCCGTGTTAGTTATAGCAGGACGGGTATTGGGTCAACCAATGGATTTGGATTTCAAACCCTTTGAATTAGTCGCTGTGGTTGTGTCAGTCTTGATTGCCAACAGTATTAGTTCTGATGGTAAATCCAATTGGCTGGAAGGCACTTTGTTATTAGCTGCTTATACAGTGTTGGGGTTCGCCTTCTACTTCCATCCAGTTATGGAAGGTATGAGGTAGTACCGCAAGGCGGAAGTCAAAAGTCAAAAGTTTGTATATCAAGGTTTTTGCTTGTTTAAAATGGTGGCTTGATTTCCGCTGCGCTGTACTAGTTAGTAGTGCGACGCCGAATAGCCCGTCGTAGAGATCGCTCATATTTTAACGGATTCGCAAAAGTCTCCACCCTTAACGCCAGTAAAATAAAGAGATATAAGAGCGATCGCCTGTATGAGCTACTGCCTTAATCCCCATTGTCCCAAGCCTGAAAATCCCGATCATGTCAATTTTTGCGTGACTTGCGGTTCCAAGTTACTCCTCAAAGAACGTTACCGTGCTATCAAACCAATCGGACAAGGTGGTTTTGGCAAAACCTTTTTAGCTGTGGATGAGGATAAACCCTCAAAACCACGCTGCGTAATTAAGCAATTTTATCCCCAATCCCAAGGCACTAACACTCTGGCAAAAGCCGTAGAGTTATTTAACCAAGAAGCAGTGCAGTTAGATGAATTGGGCAAACATCCCCAAATTCCCGAACTACTGGCATATTTTACTCAAGAAAATCGGCAGTATCTTGTACAAGAATTTATTGATGGGCAAAACTTAGCCCAGGAATTGGCACATAGAGGTGCTTTTAGTGAAACACAAATCTGGCAACTATTAAACGATTTATTGTCAGTTTTGCAATTTTGTCACGCCAAACACGTAATTCACCGCGATATTAAGCCAGAAAATATTATTCGTGAGAGTGATGCCGAACGCAAACTAGTATTAGTAGATTTTGGTGCTGCTAAATCTGCCACTGGCGCTGCCTTAAATAAAACTGGTACTAGTATTGGTAGTCCAGAATATGTTGCCCCTGAACAAATGAGAGGTAGGGCTATTTTTGCTAGCGATATTTACAGTTTAGGTGCGACTTGTATTAATTTATTAACAGTGCGATCGCCCTTCGATTCTTATGATACCAACAACGATACTTGGGTATGGCAGCAATACTTGCAAACTCCCGTCAGTAATGAGTTGAGCCGTATTCTCAACAAGATGCTAGAAAGTATCCCGATTCGGCGTTATCAAACAGTAGACGAAGTTCTCAAAGACTTAAATAAATACTCGCAAGTAGCATCAAAGCCAGCGGTTACACCAAAAACTATCCCTCAATCACCACCAAATTCTTCACCCAATTTTGTATCGAAATCTCCTAGTCAACTCGAGCGAGAATTAGAAGAAATGAAAACCCAATTTATGGGTAGCAGCAAACCTCAACCAAGTAAAATACAGCCACAAAACCCCACACCTCAGCCTTCTAGTAAAAGTAAAATAGATGAAGAATTAGAAGAATTAAAAGCTAAATATCTTGGTAATAACAACTCTTAATATTAAGGTGGTGAGAAAGACATAATATTATACATCTAAGAAAGCACATTTAGGCAGCAGAGGGGCAGAGGAAAAAGAGAGAAAGATTGATGCTTTTTCTCTAAAATGAAAATATACAAGTTAAATGTGTATTAGCTTAACAATTAACAGTAATAATTGAACAAAAAAAGTGGCTCTGTAAAAGCCACTTTAAAAGTTACAATTTAAAACTCTCTAATTTGTAGGTGTAGTTGGTTGTGTAGCTTGCATCGGTTCCGGTGTGGAAGTTTGCACTGATGCTTCAGAAATCGGCGTCCATTCGGTGTGAAAGGCTCCAGGCTTATCAAGTCGCTCGTAGGTGTGCGCTCCGAAGTAGTCGCGTTGAGCTTGAGTGAGGTTTTGGGGCAAGCGATCGCGTCGATAGCTGTCAAAATAATCTAATGACGCACTGAATGCTGGTACTGGAATTCCCAGTTTTGCTGCTGTTGCCAACACTTCACGCCAAGCTGTTTGTCTGTCGAGAATCGTCTGCTTGAATTCCGGGGCTAATAGCAGGTTAGGTGGCGCTGGATTTTCGTTAAATGCGTTCTTAATCTTATTCAAAAATCCAGCGCGAATAATACAGCCACCCTTCCAAATCCGCGCCAATTCACCTAAATTTAAGTTAAAATTATAGGTTTTTGAAGCTGTAGCTAGCAGTGCCATGCCCTGAGCATAAGAACAGATTTTCGAGCAATAGAGGGCATCCCGCACCATATTGATAAAGGCTTTGGTATCTCCCTCATACTTGCCAGAAGGGCCTGTAAGTATCTTAGATGCTGCTACCCGTTCTTTTTTGAAAGAAGACATAATCCGGGCGTTCACCGCTGCAATCATTGTTGGTACAGCAACTCCCAAATCCATTGCAGTCTGCACTGTCCAGCGTCCGGTTCCCTTTTGCCCTGCGGCATCAACAATCAAATCGACTAAGGGTAGATTTGTTTCTGGGTCAATGTAGGGGAAAATCTTAGCTGTAATTTCAATCAAAAACGAATTGAGTTCATCGGTGGTGTTCCACTCGGTAAAAACTTCGTGTAGCTGATTATGGTCTAGTCCAGCAACATTTTTCAGCAAGTCGTAGGCTTCAGCAATCAGCTGCATATCGCCGTACTCAATGCCGTTGTGTACCATTTTGACGTAGTGACCGGCGCCACCAGGACCGCAATAGGTTACGCAAGGGCCATCGTCAACTTGGGCAGCAATTTTATTAAAAATTGGCGATAGATACTCGTAGGAGCTTTCTGTACCTCCTGGCATGAGTGAAGGCCCATTTAGCGCACCTTCTTCACCACCGCTGACACCCATCCCAATAAACCGAAGTCCAGCCGGTTCTAGTTCCTGAGTGCGTCGTTCTGTATCTTCAAACCAAGAGTTGCCACCGTCGATAATGATATCGCCTTCGTTTAACAAGGGTTTGAGTTGAGCAATCACCGCATCCACTGGCTTACCAGCTTGCACCATTACTAGAATTTTGCGGGGACGTTCCAATAAGGCAACGAATTCTTCTAGAGTAAAGGCGGCTTTGACGTTCCGTCCTGGCGCACGCTGCGCCATAAACGCATCCGTTTTTTCTCGGGAGCGGTTGTAAACTGCAATTGGGAAGCCATTGCGCTCCACGTTTAGAGCGATGTTCTCACCCATAACGGCTAATCCAATCACACCAAAGCTTTGTAGTGTCATAAAAAATTTCTGGCTAACTCTTGCAGATCCTTTTACCTTAAGGGTAGTCCGATATTTTCCCTTCTCCCCTAAAGAAGACCTTAAGACTTGATATAAACGACAAAAATCCACAACTAACATGGATAATTAATTTTAAATTGTATCTAAATCAACAATTGACTTGCAAAATTTGCAAAATTGAAATAATCAAAGGACGCAGTAAGGAGTAACCAAATAATGCTGGCATTTGTCCTAGCTTTGGTAGTGGGTCTTGGTAGTTTAGCCATTTACATAGCAGCTTTCTTTTTTCCAGAAATCCACCGCAAGAATGACTTTATCTGGAGTGGCGTAGGATTATTCTACGCTTTAGTTTTATGGGTGTTTGCGCCACGCATTACTGGAGGTTTGTTGCTGGGTCATGTGGCTAGTGTGGCTCTTTTGGTCTGGTTTGGCTGGCAAACTCTATCATTACGTCGGCAATTGACTCCACAGGCACAACAAACCCAAGTACCCAGTGCTGAGACGGTAAAAACTGGCATTCAAGAACAGGTGAATAAGTTGTCCCTTCAGGAACGGCTGGTCCAGTTGCAAAAAGGTCTTGGTAGTACCTTCAGTGGCGCAAAAGACAAAGTGCAACAGACTGTGAGTAAAAAAACACCCACAACCCCCAAACCTGAAGATATTACTTCTGTACTGTCAGAGAAACCTGCTATTGAGATTATTGACAAAACTATTGTCATACCAGAACAACCAGCAGAGGAGACAGTTACTACCGACACCAAAGCAAAAACCGAGAGTGTACCGGAAGCGATTCCTCCACATCCCCCATCTCCTGAATTGGTGGAAGCAGCGCAACCAGATTTTGAGATTGAGGATAAGCAACCGATTCCCGTAGAAGAAATTGCGCCGGATGCGGTACTCGCTCCCCCAGCAGAAACGCCACCTGAACAAATACCGCCTAATCAAGGTAGTTAAATTCTGTGAAACCCAGCGTTAACCTAATATAATGTTGGGTTTCACTTAACTTGTTTGAATGTTTTGCCACAAATCGGCTGCAACAAACCTTGATAAATGACCAACATTAGTTGTTGCGATGCCTACGGCGGCAAGCTACGCAACATCTGCACCGATAATAGTTACAGCTTGGGCTACTAAAATTATGTCACCGTCAATCGTCTTATCACCAGCTGTTGGTTGTCCTTGTTGACGAGCTTGTGCCCAGAAGAATGCAGCTTGACGCATTGCAGCTGTTGTGATGGGTAGATATTCTAAAAGTTGATTTAACTCATCTAAACGAGTAATACCTTTAACTTTGTTTGCCCGTAATAATTCTCGCCTCACTTCATAATCGGCGATTTCAGGAATTATAACTCGACTGCCAGAGGAAACTAGTAGTTGCAGCCATTGAGTACAAGCAAGGCTTTCAGCAGACAACTTGGGATTTGTGACTAAACCTAGTGGCCCTGAATCTAACAGAATAACCTGACTCACCAAGTTATACCTTTTAACTCAATAGGGAATAATTTACGATTAGATAAACGATCCTCATCTAAGGCGTGAATTAAGTACTCTCCTGTTTCTTGCTGCTCATTAGCGTCACCTTTATCAATCCAAGACTGAAGCACATTTATCAACTTAGACTGTTTCTCTTTTGGCAGAATATATTCTTGCAAAATCTGCAAAGTATATGTTTCAACAGAAAGCCCTTGCTGTTTAGCTTGTTGTGCAAGATACTGTTCTAATTCTGGTGGCAAGTTCAGGGTTAAGGTCATAAGTCTCTTTTGAGTGACACCATACATTTTAGCTGTGCCACACTACTACAAATTGGATCTTTTTTATTTTGAGTCGCTTGCTCCTTAATATCACCTGCTCATTTAACGTTGCAGCAATAATTGAAACCTTGCATCATCCCGAATACTATCAAAATCAGGGTTTGTTTTTGCTTCTATACGGCATCGAGAGGGATTGATATTAATTGCTTGTTGCAGGTTCTCAATAGCTAAATAAACATCATTTTGTAAGGCGAAATAGCAAGCTTTGCCATAATAGCCACTCTCATCATTAGCTTGTAGTTCTAAAGCTTTTTCGCAACTAACGAGTGAATCTTGGTAACGCCCTGCACGAGCTAAGATAATGCCCTGGTTAGCCCACCAAAGTGGATGTTCTGGTTGAAGTTTCATAGCTTCATTGAGGTTAGCCAATGCTTCATCATAACGCCCCAATAAACTCAACATCAAACCCTTGTTGCTCAACATCTCAGGAGCATTGGGTTGAATTTTTAAAACCCGATCACAGATAGGAATTACCTCTTTATAAAAATGTAAGTACATCAGTGTAACAGCTATATTTCTTAATACATTCAGGTCATCATCTTTAATTGCTAAAGCTTCATTGAAACTAGCAAGTGCTTCTTGATAACGCTCTAATCCTGCCAGTACTGAGCCTCGGTTGTTCCAAGCCTCGCCATAGTCATGTTTAATTTGCAAGGCTTTATCGTAGCTATTGAGCGCCTCTTCATAACGACCTAATTTTCCCAAGACATTGCCCTGGCAGTAATAAATTATGGGATTATCATCTTGAATTATTAAGGCTTTGTTATAACTCACGAGCGCTTCTTCATAACGATCTAGATTATCCTGCTGATCACCTAAATTTAAAAATAGACTACTGCTGAATTCAGCATAAATAGGATAACTATTATTTGCAATTTTTTCAGCCTGCTCTGCTGCCTTCTGTAGCAAATCAGCAAGCTGATTTGGTTGACTGCGTAAGGATTTGGACAACAGCCCTGTATATTTACCCAGTCCATCTTCCAAAAAGTCAACTTGAGTAAAACAAGGTCGTAATGCTGCTTCTATTTCTTCTTTGGAGGGGCCAATCAGATTCTCGTAGTTAATTTCATATTTAGCTGGATTTTCTGTTAACATCATCCAACTAAAGAAAAAGCCCAATTTTATGCTTTTCAGAAACTTATTAGTTGAATCAGGCAAGAGGCGATAATTCTCTACTGCTGCTTCTGCGACAACTGCGGCGAAAGGAATCATTACTACTTCAAGTTGTTTAAGATAGCGAGAAGCAAAGAAATGGGAAAGAAATTGACGCTGACCCTCATCTCTTCTCCCAAAGAGAGCATGATAGAGAAATTCAGCAGTGTATTGACGCCAATGATAATTATCGTATTTTTCTGGATCAGGGCTATCTGGAGCAACTTCTTGGTTTGCTTGTTGCTCAAAATATGTGGCTAGCAGTTCATGGGTTTCACGAAATCGCGTTCTATCCTCATTACAAAATGACAACCGGAAAACATTACGAGCCACATCATCCAGACGATAGTGATCTTGAACAAACTCAACAAAATCGCACTTTGTTAGCCATTCAAAACAGTCGATACTTGCATGAACACCAGTTTCAAAATCTATTCCTTGCTTTTGCATCAAGTACTGAATCAACGATCGATCAAACCAACGACAACAAGCAGCTAATTGTACTATCTGTTTTTGATTTGCATTTAGTCCTTGCAGTAGCAGATCAGTGATTGCTTTGTTACCACGGGAAAAGTCGTCAATATCTCTACCTGCTTCCTTCTCTCGTCTAATCCAGTTGAGATAGTAGGGTAAGCCTTGAGTAGCTTTATATATTTTCTGAATATCTCCAGATTTAGTAAAGCCAATATGCTGAAGATATTCCTTAGTTTGTTCTTTGTTGAATTCATCTAGCCGTTGTTCATAGATTACATCCCGATCCTGTTGCAACTTCCGCCAACTTTCTTTTTCTAATAAAGAACGTCGTCCTGCCACCAAAATACGTACACCATAAGACTTAAGGGGTGTATCTTCTAACAAATACTGCCACAGCCAAGTGTCAATATCTGACGATGCCTTTTCATAGGTATCTAGAACCAGTACAATCGAGCGCTTGTGTTTTTGAGTTTTCTGGATTAACCCTTGAGCAAATGCATGAGTCAACTTGGGTATTGGTTCCAGCATCAACTCCTGAAGCTGTTTGTCGTTCTTCGTTGCTGGATGCTGTTGCAGTAGTTCTTGTATACGCTCTTTCGTCGGTTTGAGTGCCTGTGATGCATCTGATAACATTCCCCCAGCCTTGACCGTAGCATCCAAACCTAAACTCAATGCTGTTCCATGATCTCCCAAATAGCCTGCACCTGTGGCTAGCAGTGTGGCTGTTCCTAGTTCAAACCAATCCTTAACTGTATTTTGTTGCTCTGTATCAACTGATTTACCTTGTACAGGTTCAGTTTTCAGCTTGTAAACAGTTTCCTGATACTGCTCATAAAGTGATGTAAAAGGGTCGGGTTTAGGTAATAAATCCCTTCGCCAGAGTCCGGTAGGTTTTGGTAATAGCTCATAAAGCTTTTCCATAAGCTTCAGTGGCGTTTCAATACCTGGTGTAAGGCCAAAGGACACCTCTGCAAAGTCAGCTTGCAAATCGTGCGTCTCTTTCAGTTTTGTGGTGAGGGTAGTTTTACCAACTCCTCCGATCCCATAAACCTGAAACAGCAGTGGGGTAGATTCTGGAGATACCAGTGCTTTGGCAAACTTAGTTAAAAAGTCATGAGCCTGTTTGCGAGAGATGTAGTAAGGTATTGGAGTTGTCATCTGGCAATGGAAATACTTGATCGAATGTATAGATTTTAGCGACTCATCCTTGAATTCAACATCTAAAATTGCTTATTTCAAGGAATTCTATAAAAATTAGATTGAAGCATTGTAATTTTTAATACTAAATCTGAGCCTTTTTAGGACAACAGGTGATTGCACTATTATTAGCCAGGTTTTAAAGGAGTTTTAGCTTAAATTGACACGTATGCCCCGGACTTTCACGAAGAAACAACTTTCAAATGTGAGCCATGATGAGATAGGTAGCTGGAGTTAATCACCCGATTACGCCCAGAAGTTTTAGCCTGTAACAAACATTGATCGGCACGATGCAGCAGACTCTCTCCTTTTTCATCATCCTCAGGTTGCAGAGAGGCTGTACCCAAACTAATGGTGATATTAATTGTCAGTTTATTGTTGAGTGCAAATGGTTCGTCGCTGACTACACGATTGAGACGACGGGCTACTAGTAGTGCTTCCTCATCAGTAGTGTTAGCTAGAAGAATTACAAATTCTTCGCCACCATAGCGGAATGCTGTATCTTGACAGCGCAGATTGTGGCGCAAACGCTGACATAATACTTGCAAAATGCGATCGCCTACTAAATGCCCGTGAGTATCGTTAACTTTCTTAAAATGATCTACATCCAGAATAATCAAACTCAGGGAAGTTTTTTGAGTCCTGGCTCTTTGAATTTGTCTGGGCAAGTCCCATTCTAAAGCACGACGATTATTTAATTCTGTCAACGAATCTGCTAAGGCGATCGCAGATAACATATCATTTGTCCGAATCAAATCTCGGTATTTTTGTGCTTTCCGCAAACCAACTGTCAATTGAGCAAGTATTAGTCCATGATTGGCAGTCAACTCTGCCAAGCTATAGTCTGTTTTTTCTTCAATAAGATGCCAAATATATGCATCGGCTCCTTGCTTTAGGGCCGCAGCACTCATCTCCAATTCCCTGTGCCAACCATACTTATTTCTATCAGTAAGTTGCTGGGAACGATCCTCGAAAAGAATACAATATATCCACGATAGTTTTGTCTGATCTTTCAACCAACCGCAGAGTTCCATACTACTATCCAGGCTAGCCTGCACCAGGATTATATCGGGGGGTGTTGTTTTAATCCGCGACACTGCTCGATCCAAATTGTCTATAACTTCTACACTAAAAGCAGTCGCATAACGGATCTGATCTGGAAGTGTGGCGATAAAATTATTTTTTCCAAAGATCAGAATAGAAATATTCATTGCTTTATTTTTTATCCTATTTAAATTTTAAATAAATTCACTTGGGTCACTACTGCTCTTGTGTCTAATACTAAATATGATGTTCTAGGCTAAATTATATTTTTTTACATCTTGTTTTTTGAGCATCGATTAGATAGTGAACTTCCAAATTTAATCTCATTTTAAGATTTTAGATTTACTACTACCGTTTCGGAAATATTCATTTCTAACAACTAATGTCTTCTTTACAGGTTATTTTTAAAACAGTAAAAATACGGAATATTATTTAAATGTATAAAAACTATTGTGGTGGATTCTTAAGTACTATTTCCATGATGGAATTACCGAAATAAATAGTTTGTAATAACCATTGCATTAGGTAGATAAATTTATTCCCAAGTAGAAAAACAAAGAAAATATAAAGTTTTTTAATTGAATTATCAAATCTGAAATTTTATTATGCAATTCAAAATATTATTTTCCATAAAGTTTTTTAGCCTTTTTCTTTATAAGCTAGGCTTAGATCACATCTTAACAAAGTGTTTAAAATATATATAATATATATAGCAAAACTATCTCCTGCTATGTACAGTAGCTTTTTGGGGCTTACCTCCCATCTAAATAAAGACAGAAGTTGTCGGGTAAAAATTTATAATTTAAGTAAAATTTAACCCAAAAAAACAATGCGTTAACAGGAGAAATAAAATATTTGTGCCGACATTTTATTTAGATTTGCCTATTTACTTAATTCACGTCTTTTTTATTTGCTGTAACATCATAAATTTAGAAAATAAAGCTAAATAAAAAAATTATGTCAAAACCTGCCACTAATTTGGGGAAGTTATTTCTATTCCGGCCTTCTACAGGCGGAAAATATAAAAAAATTTGTTAGCGTCGCCTAAGATATTAAAGTCTAAACTTCTTCTGTGAAAAGCTGGAATCCGATCGATAACCTTCTACAGCGTAACCAGCAGCAACAATTACCTGTTTGATTGACTACTCAGAAGCTTCAAACTCCACCGTGACAGTTTTAGCGTTAATATCAACATCCACTTTGACCTCAGGTTCCATAACGTAGATAGACTCAGTAATTATTTCTGCACATCCCTCAAAAGCAATATTTGATACTTTCAGTTTTAGTGCCATTTGTTACCTCATTATGGAAATTTTAAAGTATTTCTTAATGATTAATTTTAAGCATCGAAATGCGATGTCTACGACGGGCTACGCCTATGCACATCCTGCCAAAGTCAGCTAGTAGCGTAAAAGCATCCTAGTAACTGCATATATCTCACCCAATGGCAGAATTCGCTGGCAGTAATATGAAACAAAATGCAAGAATATATAAAGCTATTTATGAAAATACACCTACCTAGTGCCGCTACGCCTAAGTCTAAAGTCTAAAGTAAAAAACACCTATGTCTTCAAATCCCCAGTACCTAAGCGGTAACGAAATTCGCAACATATTTCTCGACTTCTTTGCTCAACGGGAACACCAAATTCTCCCAAGTGCCTCCCTCGTGCCAGAAGACCCAACTGTACTGCTGACGATCGCGGGGATGCTACCATTTAAGCCAATATTCTTAGGGCAGCGCACACCAGAATTTAAAAGGGCTACGACTTCGCAAAAGTGTATCCGCACCAACGACATTGAGAATGTCGGACGCACCAAACGGCATCACACCTTTTTTGAGATGCTGGGCAATTTCAGCTTTGGTGATTATTTTAAAGAACAAGCGATCGCTTGGGGTTGGGAAATCTCCACACAAGTCTTTGGCTTCTCCCCTCAAAATCTTGTCGTCAGCGTTTTTGAAGATGATGATGAAGCCTTTGGAATTTGGCGCGATCAAATCGGTGTGCCGGTAGCGAGAATTAAACGCTTGGGCGAAGATGATAACTTTTGGGTATCTGGTCCAACTGGCCCTTGTGGTCCTTGTTCCGAAATTTATTATGACTTCCATCCAGAACGGGGTGACGAAAATATAGATTTAGAAGACGATTCTCGGTTCATCGAGTTTTACAACCTCGTCTTCATGCAATATAACCGGGATGCGTCAGGCAATTTAACGCCACTGCAAAATAAGAACATCGACACCGGCATGGGTTTGGATAGAATGGCGCAAATTCTCCAAAAAGTGCCTAATAACTACGAAACTGACCTGATTTTCCCAATTATTCAAACAGCAGGGAAAATTGCTGGTGTTGATTACCACAGCAGTGATGAAAAAACCAAAACTTCCCTAAAAGTCATTGGCGATCATATTCGGGCTGTCATCCACATGATTGCTGATGAAATTCGCGCTTCCAACGTCGGACGCGGTTATGTGCTGCGGCGATTAATTCGGCGCGTGGTGCGTCATGGGCGATTAATTGGGATTTCTGGCGAATTTACTACCCAAGTTGCTGAAACTGCGATCGCTCTTTCGGAATCAGCTTACCCTAATGTGCGCCAACGGGAAGCAGCAATTAAAGCTGAGTTGCAACGGGAAGAATCTAATTTCCTCAGAACTCTGGATAGAGGCGAAAAACTCCTAGAAGAAATCATTCAAGAGGTGAAACAGCGAGGGGAAACTCAAATTAGCGGTGAAAGTGCATTTACCCTCTATGACACCTACGGATTTCCCCTGGAACTTACTCAAGAAGTTGCCGAGGAAAATAATCTGACAGTTGATGAAGCGGGATTCAATATCGAAATGCAAAAACAGGTGGAACGTGCCAAAGCAGCACATGAAACCATCGATTTAACTGTACAAGGTTCCCTCGATAAATTAGCAGAACACATCCATGCTACCGAATTTATCGGCTATACCCAACCTGCGACGACTGCGAAAGTTGAAGCGATTTTGGTAGAAGGTGTTTCTCAAGAGGAAGCAGAAGCGGGGACAGAGGTACAAATTGTCCTTGACAAAACGCCATTTTATGCAGAATCTGGGGGACAAATCGGCGATCGCGGTTATATCTCTGGTGATGGTATCGTAATTCGGGTAGAAGACGTGAAGAAAGAATCAGATTTCTTTGTTCACTTCGGACGCATCGAACGCGGTACACTGCGCGTAGGCGATCGCGTCAGCGCTCAAATCGATCCGGCTTGTCGCCGTCGCGCTCAAGCTAACCATACCGCAACGCACCTATTGCAAGCTGCATTGAAAAAAATTGTTGATGAGGGCATATCTCAAGCAGGTTCTCTGGTTTCCTTTGATAGGTTGCGCTTCGACTTCAACTGTCCCCGCGCTTTGACAGCAGAAGAAGTTCAACAAGTTGAAGAACAGGTGAACACTTGGATTGCTGAGGCTCATGCTGCAAAAGTGGAAGTATTACCTTTAGCAGAGGCGAAAGCTAGGGGTGCTGTCGCCATGTTCGGGGAAAAATACGGTGAGGAAGTGCGCGTGATTGACTTTCCTAGCGTATCAATGGAATTATGCGGTGGGACTCATGTGAGTAACACTGCTGAAATTGGCGTGTTCAAGATTATCTCAGAAGCTGGTGTAGCTTCTGGGGTGCGGCGGATTGAAGCTGTTTCGGGGCCAGCAATATTAGATTATCTCAACCTGCGGGATAAAGTAGTTAAAGATTTGAGCGATCGCTTTAAAGTGAAACCTGAAGAATTACCAGACAGAATCACAAGTCTGCAAAGCGAACTGAGAAATAGCCAGAAGGAACTAGAAGCCTTGAAGGTACAGCTAGCGATCGCTAAATCTGACAGCTTGCTACAAACAGCAGAAACCGTAGGCGATCATAAAATTATTGTCGCCCAATTAGAAGATGTCGATCCAGAATCATTGAAAACCGCAGCCGAACGCTTATTGCAAAAAATCGGCAACGGTGCAGTAGTGCTGGGTTCTGTTCCAGAAGTTGGGAAAGTTAGTATAGTTGCAGCTTTTAGTCCAGAAGTGAACAAAAAAGGTTTGCAAGCTGGTAAATTTGTGGGTGCGATCGCTAAAATTTGCGGCGGCGGCGGTGGTGGAAGACCGAACTTAGCCCAAGCCGGCGGACGCGATCCAAGTAAATTACCAGATGCGTTAGGACAAGCGGAAAGTGATTTAAAGTCTGCGTTGGGTTAACCAAGCCGTATGGGAACTCTTAATAGGGGCGGAATTTTAGGCGTTGCATATTTACGGGATGATTTAGCAACTCCCAAAATTCCCCCCTACTCCCCTGCTCCCCTGCCCCCCTACTTCCTCCCCATTCCCCAGATATGCTTCAGACTTTTCTATAATGATTAAGTCATTCCCGTCATCAAAAACAGCTTGTGACTACCACTCCCCTATCTCCAAGTTCAACTGCTCAGGTTCCAGATACGCTAGGCCGCTTCGGACGCTTTGGCGGTAAGTATGTACCTGAAACGCTTATGCCTGCCCTGGCTGAATTAGAAACAGCTTATCAGCAATACCGCAATGACCCTGGTTTTCAAGCAGAACTACAGCAGTTGTTACGAGACTATGTAGGACGTGCGACACCATTGTATTTTGCTGAACGCCTGACTGCTCATTATGCCCGACCCGATCGCACCGGGCCACAAATTTACTTGAAACGTGAAGATTTAAATCATACTGGCGCTCACAAAATCAATAATGCCCTTGGTCAGGTATTGTTGGCGAAACGCATGGGTAAGCAGCGGATTATTGCTGAAACGGGTGCTGGACAACATGGAGTTGCTACAGCCACAGTTTGCGCTCGTTTTGGGCTGGAATGTGTAATTTACATGGGTGTTCAGGACATGGAACGCCAAGCTTTGAATGTTTTTAGAATGCGGCTGATGGGGGCAGAAGTGCGGCCTGTGGACGCGGGAACCGGAACTTTGAAGGATGCTACTTCCGAAGCAATCAGAGATTGGGTGACAAATGTGGAAACTACTCACTACATCCTGGGTTCGGTAGCAGGGCCTCATCCTTACCCAATGATGGTACGTGATTTCCATGCAGTAATCGGCGAAGAAACCCGCGCCCAAGCAATGGAAAAGTGGGGTGGATTACCTGATATTCTCTTGGCTTGTGTAGGTGGTGGTTCCAATGCGATGGGACTATTCTATGAGTTTATGAATGAGTCTTCTATACGCTTCATTGGGATTGAGGCAGCCGGGGAAGGTGTCAATACCGAAAAACACGCAGCTACATTGACAAAAGGACGAATTGGTGTATTGCACGGAGCCATGAGCTACCTGCTGCAAGATGAAGATGGGCAAATCATTGAGGCACACTCAATTAGTGCGGGGTTAGATTATCCCGGTGTGGGGCCAGAACATAGCTATTTAAAGGATACTGGTCGCGCTGAATACTATAGTGTGACAGATGCAGAAGCTTTGGCGGCATTTCAGCGATTATCGAAATTGGAGGGGATTATCCCGGCATTGGAAACAGCCCATGCGATCGCTTATCTCGAAACCCTCTGTCCTCAACTAACCGGCAGTCCTCGGATTATAATTAACTGCTCTGGACGTGGTGACAAGGATGTACAAACGGTAGCCAAATTATTATATCCAGCGTAAATCTACATAAAATATTTGGGAGAAAACAATAATGGATCAACAATTCCAACACCCAATGTTACCCCAACCCACTCACGACGAGTTGGCACGCCAAAACTTTGTGCAAACTATGAAAATGCACATTTTCAGGAATATCCTTCCTGGTAATAAAGAAGTTTATGAAAAACTAGCCAAGCAGAAGTTTGAACAAGAACATCAGCGCCCTCCCCAGAATCGTTATGAAATTCGGGAAGTAATGCAGCACGAACCCTATTACCGCTGGACTAGTGCTCTGAAGCGCATCAACCAGGAAATGTTATGGGATGCTGTAAATGCCAACGTTGACAGACAACTGCCAGAGTTGATAGAGCGTGCCAAAGATAAGGGTGGTGAACTGGGTACTTTAACCCTCGATCCAAATTTTCAAATACCTAATTATCAAAAGGTTGTAGACATTCACTGTATGCCCGGAGGATATCACAGTGAATTCACTGCCGATGATGTCGCCGCCGGTGCAACCTACGATCGCGGCGTTTACGTTTATGGATTCGGTTGGTTGGGGCCGCTCAACGATGATATGGGGCTATCTATAGTCCAAAACTACCTTTTAGCAGAGTTTCCCAACTTTCGACCCAGAAAAATCCTCGATATGGGATGTTCTATTGGCAATAGCACATTACCTTATGTCGATGGTTTCCCAGATGCAGAAGTCCATGCCATAGATATAGGTGCATCTATACTGCGTTATGCTCATGCAAGAGCCGAAGCCTTGGGAAAACGGGTACACTTCTCTCAGCAAAATGCCGAACATACTAACTTTCCTGATGAATCATTTGACTTAGTGGTTTCTCACATTTTGCTGCATGAAATCCCCCCGTCATCTGTGCGTAAAGTTATGCAAGAGTCTTATCGTCTACTGGCTCCCGGTGGCATGATGATTCATCTAGAAGCACCCCTGTATCATCACATGGATGTTTATGCACAGTTTATGTATGATTGGGAAACTGCTAACAACAACGAACCCTTCTGGAGTGCTGTACGCGATTTAGATTTGGTGCCGCTAGTTACTGAGGCTGGTTTTTCAGCAGATAAGACATTTGAGAAATTTATCCCCAATGGGGCATGGAAAGCAAAAGAAACTAATGCTATGTTTCAAAATCGGAACTCAGCCACCCAAGGCACTTGGTTTATGGTTGCTGCAACTAAGTAAGCAGAGAAAATTTCGTAATTCGTAATGGGCTATGGCCTGCTACGCTAACGTAATTCGTAATTGAGAAAGTCAGATTTTATCTGGCTTTCCTCGTTTTGTATGTCTAGTCTTATTTTTGGAGAATTGGTATTAGGATGACAAAAATAGCCAAGGGTAAACGACCTGTTTACTTAGAAAATCCGCAAACTGATAAATTGTTAGCGATCGTCATGGCTTTGACTGGTGAGGTGTCTGTGCTGCATGAGCGGCTAGACACCATTGAACGGTTGCTAGAGGTGAAAGGTATTTTATCGGCTAGTGAGATTGAAGCTTACGAGCCGGATGTAAAAGTAACCAAGGAACGGGAACAGTGGCGTACAGAATATATTGCACGGGTGTTGCGCGTGGTACAGGAAGAGTTAGAAAACCTCAAAAAAAGCTAGTTGAAATCACATAGATATTTTGCTGAAGAAATCCAGCCATTTTTATCCGACATTCCGCATCTTCGACTGCCACAATCGGTTTTTACTGTTTTTATGACACAAAAAAGCTATTTAAAATACTTGTATACAGTAAAATAGCTGAATTTATGAAGGTAAATAAGCATAATTTAGAACTCGTAAATTCAAATAAATATAGTAATTACACTATGTGACAGTCTAAGTGTGGAATATGGGATAAAAATAATCATACTAATGGTAAAAGACAATTAGTCATTAAACGGTATTATTTTTTTGTAAAATCATGAATTTAAACGTTTACTAGTAGTTTTTGAGCAAAAAAGCCTACAAATAGAGCTATTTAGACCTATAAGCAATTTGTCACATTGATATTCGTTGGTTACATTGTCTAAAACTTTACTGTAAACAAATGCTCAAACAAATAATTTACAGCGTTGCTTTAGGCACTGTTGCTCTCAGTAGTGGAGCGATTGCTACTCCTGTGACAAATCCAGCTTTCACACCGATGTTTTCAGATGTGTCAAATAATACTGTTAAAATTGCAGCATATAGCATCGACACTGCTGCTCTAGAACAGTCGATTTTTAACCAAATTAATAAATACAGAATTTCCCAAGGGCTACCAGCGCTGACTCGTAATTCTGCCATCGATAATCAAGTGAAGATTCATAGTCAGAACATGGCTAATGGTACTGTTCCCTTTGGACATAATGGATTTTCAGAACGTCTTAATGCAACCCGTATTTCTTACAGATCAGCTGCTGAAAATGTCGCTTACAACCAGGGATATAGCGATCCTGCCACAATAGCTGTTCAAGGCTGGCTCAGAAGTCCAGGGCATCTTGCCAATATCAGAGGTAATTATAATCTGACGGGGATTGGTGTTGCTAAAAACAGTCAAGGCGCAATCTATTTCACACAAATGTTCATTCGCTCATAGGTTTGACGCGATGTGCAACTTAATATTCTGACCTCACTTCCATTCCTCTCTCCTGCAAAGAAGCTCGGTGTACACACAAGTCTTTCTGACCCCCTCTAACTCCCCCTTAGCAAGGGGGAGAACCGGATATTTCCCCCCTTTATAAGGGGGGATTAAGGGGGGTAATAATTCGATTAAAATCACAACATACCACTTTTCAAACAACCTCTAAGTCAAGGTGCAAAAGATGGGTATAAAAGGTTTGTAAAAGATACATTTTGGAACACAGTCTTGATACAAATATCTAATAACATTTTATTTGCTGTATAACTGCTATATAACTACGTAATTTCCATGAATATGTCATTTTGGCAGTAACATAGTGAAACAGCATTGCTGATTTGTACTGTTTTACTTAATCAAGTTTTGTTTCACACGTTTTGGGAATATGAGTAAACTAATTCCAGCCATCAGAGTCAAAAACTTCAGCTTCTCTTACGACACTCAAAAGATAGTTGAAGGCGTGTCAATGGATATTTACCAAAACCAAGTCACGGCAATTATTGGTTCTAGTGGTTGTGGGAAGTCTACTTTTCTTAAATCGTTAAATCGCATGGGTGAATTAGAAGCAGAAGTAAGGGTTGAAGGAAGAGTAGAATTTTTTGGGCAGAGTATTTATGAGCGTCGTGTCAACATCAATCGCTTACGTCGCCAAGTTAGTATGGTTTTTCCCAAGCCAAATCTTTTTCCCATGAGCGTTTACGATAATGTTGCTTATGGGGTGAAGTTAGTTGGATGGCATCCGAAAGTAGAATTAGATGGAATTGTTGAATCTGCCATCAAAGCTGCCGAACTTTGGGATGAAGTGAAAAATAAGCTGCACAAATCTGCTTTAGAGCTTTCTGGCGGTCAACAGCAAAGATTATGTATTGCTCGTGCTTTAGCAGTCAAACCTAACGTTTTATTGATGGATGAACCTTGTTCAGGTCTCGATCCTATGGGTAGTATGAAAATTGAGAATTTGATCCATAACTTGCGTTCTGAGTTGACAATTGTGATTGTTACTCACAATATGCAGCAAGTTACTCGCCTATCTGATTTTACCGCTTTCTTTTATAGTAATGAAAATCGGATTACTCAAATGGTTGAATTTGGTACTACAAATAAAATCTTTACTAACCCTGTGGATTCTCGTACCCGCGACTACGTTTTCGCTCGCATCATTTGAAGTGTTTCTTAAATTCTAGCTATTCAGAGAGTTACTACATGGTGCAAGCGGAAATCAGGGGTTAATATTGAATTTCCGCTTGCTTTAAGTTTTTCTGGTGTTGAGCAACGCAATCTGATATTGACAGTATTTTTTTATCCTATATATTTAAAGACAAGTATTTGCTCTAGACCACCTGAATCACAAAATGAAATGTCCCCGGTGCGAATCTACTTCATATCGTAAAAATGGTCGTCGGAATGACAAGCAGAATTACCTCTGCAAAAATTGTGGTAAACAATTCATTGAGCCTACATTCTCTCATTCCTTAGAAACTGACTTGCTTGCTAACAGCAACGGACATACTAAAGTTTCTACGCCTGAAGCCACGGAAATTTCTTTAGTAAAAAACCTGCCAGAAGAAAAAATCACAGAGAAAAGTCTTGGCTCTTTTAGTTTGACATTAGCTGAACAACTGCTGCAAACGATATTATCACCTGGTTGGTTAGAATCTGCTGCTTTCAGCCAATTTATCCAAAAAATTCAACAAAAAACTGAAACAAAACATCAATTAGAAACAGGAATATCACTTCTACTTTTGGATGCAGAAAACTTAAAACTAGATGTTAATTCAGAATTATTTTTAGCTAGTGTCTGCAAGTATCCTCTCCACTTTAAAATCGCATTTGCTAACTGGAAAAATCCAAGTATTGGAAAGCAAGATATTGAACTATATAACCGTGGCTATCAACTTGTCCATGTGCCAGAGGGTAAGGATAGTGCTGATGCAAAAATGATCGCTTTCGGTGCTTGTGTTTTACGCTCTTATCCAACAGTTCAAGAAATATTAGTCTGTTCTAGTGATGGAATTTTAATTCACCTTTGCAACGAACTCCAAAACCAAGGATTAATTGTCTATTGGGTACGTAGACAAGGGCAAACTTTGCATATAGAAAACCGGAATACTGGCAAATTAACTCATTATTCTTTAGCAATGGCAACAGAAGTGCCATCCTTGCAAAAAGTGGTTGAGCAAATTCAAGATTTAATTAAAAACGAACAAGATTCTATCAATACTCGATTACACAGTTTAGCAAAAATTGCGACTTTATTTCAAGAAAGATCCAATATCAATAATAAATCTAATCTTAAGCAACCACAAATGGAGGAAATTATACCTATTATAGATAATTTATCTGTACAATCTCTTCAAGAAGAAGATTCTACGGAAATCCCTAATGAAAAAACATTAGATAAATTACTATTAAAAATTATTCAAGATATACAAATAAAATCTCCCAAAACTAAATTATCTGTGTCTAAACTAGGTTCAGAGTTACGTAAAATAACCGGAGAATCTCCTAATTCAATTATTAAAAAATTAAAGTTAGGTTCCAATTTTACCAAATATCTAGAATCATCTCCCACATTTAGATTAAAAATGAATGGCAAGGAATATGAGGTAATGCCGCTACTCTCCGAATAGATACTTTCTAGATGTCTACCTACAACCTGAGCCTGTAATTCTGTATTATGTAAAAAGATGTAAATAAATGTAAATAATACGATGCAGGATAAAGTTGTTCTTATTGTCGGTGCTACTGGTGGTATTGGTTCAGCTTTAACACAAAAACTTGCACCTACCGGAGTCCGGTTGGTACTGGCTGCGAGAGATACAGTTCGTTTAACCACATTGGCTGCTGATTTACCAGGACAAGTTTTGACTGTTCCCACCGATATTACTGACCCCCAACAGGTAGATACTTTGATAGAAAAGACCATCGCTGAGTTTGGTCAAATTGATATTTTAGTGAATGCAGCTGGTGCTGGTATACTCAAGCCCTACAACAGCCTAGAACCCGCTGATTTAGACAAGATGTTAGATGTCAACTTAAAAGGTAGCTTTTACACCACTCAAGCGGCTGCTGAAGAGATGCAAAAGCGCAAGTCTGGTCACATCTGTAATGTGGTAGGAATTCTGGGCAAGCATTCGATGGGGATGGCAGCGGCTTATTCTGCTTCTAAGTTTGGTGTTGTCGGTTTTAGCAAGTGCATGGCAGAGGAACTCAAGCGTTTTGGTATCAAGTTCACGCTATTCTACTTTGGTGGGGTAGATTCTCCTTTTTGGGATAACGTCAACCTAAAAGTCGACCGAAAAAAAATGCTCAGTCCTGAAACTGCTGCCAATGCGATTTTCTTTGCTCTTTCTGCCGAACCGCAAGCTGTGCCAATGGAAATTAACATTCAACCTGATAGTCATTTATTCTTTTAAAGTGGGAGTACGCTTACATAATTCTTGCTTAGGAAAGAAGTGAAAATCTAGCAAAAAAGGCAAAATTTACAGATATATAAACTGTTATGCTGGATTTTCAATATCTATGAAAATTGATCACGTTCATTTCTATGTAGAAGACGCCAAAGTGTGGCGGGATTGGTTTGTACGCCATCTTGGTTTTCAAGCAGTAACCGATCGCATCAGTTCATTTCACACTTGTACAGAAGTGGTGAAAAATGGTGATGTCTGCTTTTTTCTGTCTTCACCACTGTTGCCGACAAGTCCAGTAGCTGAATTTCTGCGTCAATATCCACCTGGTGTGGCAGATGTCGCTTTTGCTGTCAAAGATGTCGAAGGCGCGATCGCATTAGCTCAAAAACACGGTGCTACAATCCTACAACCCATCCAGGAACGCCAGGTAGGTACGGCGTTCATCAAATGTGGCAAAATTGCCGCCTGGGGTGGACTGACTCATACGTTGATAGAAAGGTCATTGGTCATTTGTCCGTCGTCATTTGTAACTAACATAAATAACAAAGAACAAATGACAAATGACAACACTTTTACCGCTATAGATCACATAGTGCTGAACGTGGCAGTTGGTGAATTAGAGCGTGCTGTGGCTTGGTACGAAAAAATCTTAGATTTTCAACCCCAGCAGGCATTTAAAATTAAAACCAATCGCTCTGCTTTACACAGCCAGGTGATGGTTTCACATAACGGTAGCGTCCAATTGCCAATTAATGAACCAGCTTCCAGGAATTCTCAAATTCAGGAATTTCTAGATGTCAATCGGGGGCCAGGAATTCAACATATTGCCTTGCGGACGACTAATCTTGTGAGTGCGATCGCTAAATTTCGTGCCAGTGGTTTATCCTTACTCTCGGTTCCCCAAACCTATTACTCGCAACTAAAACAGCGACCAGGACTTACACTATCACCTTTAGAATTAGAAGCGATCGCTCAACAGGAAATTCTGGTGGACTGGCAAGAATATACTCCCACAGGGACAAAACAAACCGCGCCCCTACTACTGCAAATTTTCACCCAGCCCATTTTTGAACAGCCGACATTTTTCTTTGAATTTATTGAACGCCGTTTTCAAGCTCAAGGTTTTGGTGAAGGTAACTTTCGCGCCTTATTTGAAGCTATTGAAAGCGAACAAATCAAACGCGGTACTTTGCAATGATGCCTGAGTACAAAATATCAATTGAAATTCAGCCAGACTCCAAACAAGTTGATTTTGTAGATAAGCAACTTCATAAATTTAATCTAAGTAAGATTGGAGATTACCAATATACGCCACTGTTTCTATCGCTTTGTGATTCAGAAGAAAATGTAGTGGGTGGCTTGGAAGGTTTTATCGGCTTGGGATGGCTTCATATCGGTACTCTCTGGATTGCAGAGGAGTTAAGAGGTAATGGATATGCAAAAGCACTACTTTTGGTAGCAGAGCAAGAAGCTGTTAATCGTGGCTGCTTAAACGTATATGTTTTTACTTACAGCTTCCAAGCTCCTGAATTTTATCAGCACTTGGGGTATGAAGTTTTTGGAGAGTTAGCGGATTTTCCTCCAGGTCATCGTCGATACTTTCTTAAAAAGAATTTACAAAAAACCCTTAGCTAAACTTGATAGTCTCCAAAAATAGCCATACATCTGAGATAATTTTAATAAAAATTAACATTTTCCGCCGATGCTAAGACTGATTACTGACTTCGACGGCCCAATTATTGATGTTTCCGAACGCTACTACCGCGTTTATCAATTCTGCTTAGATAAAACCCGTCGCCCAGATCAAGTAGTGCAAGAACTTCCGAAAGCGGAATTTTGGCAGTTAAAGCGCTCGCGCGTTCCCGAAAAACAAATCGCCTTAAAGTCAGGGTTAGATGAAGCCCAAGCCCAAGAATTTGCCCAGCTGCGACGACAAACTGTGCATACAGAACCCTACTTTGGCTATGACACCCTCGCGCCTAGTGCTGTGGATGCTTTATTAAAAATTCAACAAGCTGAAATTGATTTAGCAGTTATGACCATGCGCCGATTTCGGGAACTAGATTATGCCTTCAAAAAACACGATTTAGGTAGATTTTTCCCAGAAAATCGTTGTTATTGCCTGACTAACGACTACGTTAAAACTCGTGATATTGAAGATAAGCCTTTGTTAATGGCTAGGGCTTTAGCAGAACTACCCCCGGCTACTGATACCTGGATGGTGGGAGATACGGAAGCCGACATCACCGCTGCGAAAAATTATGGGATTAAGGTGATGGCTGTAGAATCTGGGATTCGGGATCGCACCCAACTAGAACTTTACCACCCCGACTTAATCGTTAAGGATTTTAGCGCTGCTGTAGATTTAGTTCTAAGAGCTAAACACTTTGTTTAAAAAGGCTCTGTAGCTGCAACAGATTCAATTAATCAGCATTCAGGTTGCAAATTAAAATAGGAGTCAGAATAGGTATTCTGACTCCTGACTTTTTATCTCAGAAGAACATACATAAACTATGTCTTCTTTATAGAAACCTGCTTACGGCAGTGGTTTAACGTAGAAAACTACTAACTAACCACAACAATATAAACGTCACTACAGTAGAGAACTGATTCGTTTCCAGACTAATAAATGATATTTGTGGTAAGAGCCAGCTAGCAACTAGTCCCCCAACAATTAGGCCAATTATTAAACTGACCAGGGTGAACAGAACTGCTCGGCCAAATTTGCCTTCCTTGCGATTAAGAAAGTAAATACTAGTGCCTACGCCAACCACCAATGCTAACTGCAAAACCTGATCGCCTCCCTCTGGATAGAACAGGCTAATAGAACTCAAACCGAGAAACCAAGCTCCTGGTAAGAGTATATCCGCAGGCGTTGGCTGATCCAGCATCCGTTGCAGCCATGCAGGTGACTGCTCGCGAGGGGTTGGACTTTCTTTCGGAGGCGATTGCACTCGCAACTCTGGAAACCGTATCCGCTCAGGGACTTTGATTTTACCTTCCTGGCGCATCCGTAAGCGATCCATTAAAATCGCATCGTAAGCCGCCTCAATCACTTCTAAATGCTTGGCATCGCCATTATGTTGCTCGAATAGGCGATTACGAGCATCCTGAATTTCATCGAAGCTAGCCTCTTCTGATACCCCAAGTTTTTCGTAGGGATTTTGATCGCTCATGGGAGTTTGTTACTTCAGCCTCAGTCAGCGGCAGTCTTTTATCGAATAAAAAACAGCTTTAGGTTTTATTTTGATCGAAACTAAAGTCTCGACCTATTTATATGCCCTACCAGGATAGTAGCACGGGTTAGTTTGATCGACTTTGTAATTTCAACTATAGTCACTTTAACATATCGCTATAACTCCGTGTATACCCTCATGTCGTTGTCTAATTCTGGCTCTAATCTAGAATTTGAACGGAGAGTACCTAAAACACATAGTTTTTATGAAAATATCAACTTTAATGTTTCAAATTTGGCAATTTACTGTGCCCTAATAGAATTTTTTTAATTATACTGAATAATCGCTTGTGGTATATATCCGCATATCGATTTAAAATTGAGACGTTTTAAGTTACCACCTAACTGGGATTAAGAACGTGTCTTGGTGTTGAGAACTGTTGCGGCTAAAGTCAGAGCGCCTATATACTGTGGCTAACAGAAGTTTAGCGTTCTCATTGCCCACAATCCTGATTAGAGTATTTCTTTTTGAATAATCAGGAATCTCATACCGTAGCCATGTAGATTTTTAGTTAGTCCCAAAGTGGCAACTGCGTTTTTACGCAAACCTTTTGTTAATCTTACGAATTTTTGTGCAAAGTAATGGTCATGGCTCCTGCCAAGATTCTTGTAGTTGACGACGACCCTGCGGTTCGGAATTTAATCCAACGCTTTCTGATTAAGCAGAACTATCAGGTGGAGGCTGCCGAAGATGGAAAGACAGCCTTAACTCTATTTGAGCAATTTAACCCTGATTTGGTGATTCTAGATGTGAATTTACCAGATGTCACAGGGTTTAACCTCTGCCAAGAGATGCAAAGTCGTAATGGTGTTTTTGTTTTGATGTTGACTAGCCGTGCTGACGAAGCTGATAAAATTCGCGGCTTTGCTAAAGGTGCTGACGACTATCTCACCAAGCCTTTTGGGCTAGGTGAGCTAGAAGTCCGAGTCGGAGCTATTTTGAGGCGTCAGCGAGTGATAACTACGGCCGAGCAGAAACGCTTGGTATTTGAAAAACTTATGATTGATCCAGTGCGACGGGAGGTAGCACTTAATAACCAACCAGTACCCTTAACTGCTCTGGAATTTGACTTGTTGCATTTTTTAGCTAGTCATCCAGGTCGAGTTTGGCGGCGGGCAGAACTTATTCAAGAGGTGTGGGATTATGAATATGTCGGCGACCAGCGGGTTGTAGATGTACATATTGGCCAAATTCGCAAGAAGATTGAAATTGATGCTAGTCAGCCAGCATTAATTCAAACTGTACGTGGCGTAGGTTATAAGTTTGAATCTGCTGCTCACCCCCAGCAGTTGGAAGGTAAGTCCTGAGTTTATAGTCTAGAGTTTTTTAACTCTTGACTGTTAACTCTTGGGGTAGTAGTTGGTGAATTCTCTTGGCTTTAGTAACAGACAAATTTAGACAATCAAAATAAGTAGATATTCCTCAAATACAAACCAAACAGTTATTTGAGATATTTATCTATCTATTTAAGATAGTGGACAGGGGAGAGAGTCCAGTGGAAAATATTTCTTGGTATGTGACCGGTTTGGTAGATATAAAGGTGCTTAGATTGGAGTTCATCGGGTACATAGCTAGTGCATTGGGTAGTCAACTTCAGCTAAAGTTCCCTTAACTTAAAACCCCGTTTCTAGCCTCTATCTGGAAATGCTGCTCATTGGGCTGCTACTGTAAGTCAGGGAAGCAGCTGCCTCAAAATAGGTATTCCCAGTCGGAGACTGAGAACAAAAGTAAATTCCGCCCTATTACCAACTACTTTTGGCAACAAGAAAAACTATTAGAACTTTTTTATGGATCGGAATCTACCGATCTTTTTTATTGTAATATTGCCGATCGCTATTAGCTTAAAATCCCGTTAATGGGGGCACGGTATGCCGTGCCCCCATTAATAAATAGGGGAATAACGCCCTTCATACCAGTACCTATGGGGTGTCTAGTAAATTAGCTGTTGCTGGTGAGTCGGTACAGGGCATTTCTACTGTGGAGTGGTGAAACAAAGTTTCCAGATAGACTCGTGCTGCGCGGCGATCGCTATCTCCATTTTGGAGTAAAAACAATGATAGTGCCGCCGTCAATACTCTGTTTTCATCCCAATCGGGATGGGTTTCTAAGTAGTTTTTTAAGGATTCGTGGAGTGTTTCAGGAATTTCTGTAAAGATTCTAACCGTTGATTTCATGAGATTTTCCTCCTATGAGGATAATCAAGAGGGACAAGTTGCTTGCGGTAAAGCGGTTTAGGGCTTTACACGCTCTTTCGCTATCCCGACAATCTGCGCTTACATCTGCTGGTAATATATTTTACAAATTTGATGCCAACGGTTGAACGGAATTATAAAAGCAAGCCGCATCATTGTGCGCCAAGAGGGGGTAGGTTTGTCAATGCTGCGAAATGTTAAAAACGATTGTATAAAAAATAAATGCGAACGAAATAATCGGGGTTTAAGCCAATTTTTTGTTACTTTACTTCATAAAAACTCAGTCCTTAAACTTCTTTGCTACTTGTAATCAACAATCCCCAGTAAGACAGCAAGAAGCCTATTAGCTCGTATAGCAGCTGTGGAAAACTGCTAAAATCCCTGTGGAAACCCTGTGGAATGAGTGAGGAAAATAGTAGCCAATGATAAGAATTACAAAAATGTCATCAAACTATGACATTTAAGCTCATGAAATTAGCTTCTCAATCTCAGTTATCATCGTGGTTGCCCTCGATACATCCCCAGGTCTGGATTTTCGCAATTGGTAGATTTCTCTCGGAAGTTGGTACCGGCTTTACCCTGTTTTATGCGCCCATCTTTTTTGTTAATCAACTTGGTTTATCTGCAACCAGTGTTGGGGTAGCCTTTGGTAGCGCCTCGATTTCCGGCATTGTAGGGCGGATTGCGGGTGGTTCTTTGGCTGATTCTGAATATTGGGGACGCCGCCGCACTTTGTTGCTAGCGACGGCGATTTCAGCAATTGCTTCTCTAGTTTTAGCTGCAACCAATAATTTCACTTCTTTGGTAATCGGTAGCTTGATTAGCGGTTTAGGAATAGGTTTCTATTGGCCGGCGGCTGAAGCTGTGGTTGCTGATGCCAGCCAAACTGACAATCGCCGCGAAACTTTTGCGATCGCTCGACTAGCTGATAATCTTGGGTTAGCGATCGGAATTGTGCTGGCTGGGTTTTTGATCGCGATAATTGGGAGTTATCGATGGCTATTTATCATTGATGCCATCTCTTTTATGGTATTTTTTGGAGTTGTCTATGTAGGGATTACTGAAACTGAACAACAGCAGATAGAGGAATCTGAAAAGACAGAACATTTTGCTGCTTGGATGGCAGTATTAAAAGATCGCCGTTTCCTGGTCTACATAGCAGTTAATATATTCTTTACAATCTATATTTCTCAAATCCACAGTACCCTGCCGCTTTACTTCAAAAACTTTGTCCTTGTAGAAAGTACCGCCAAGGGATTTGCTGAAACTACCATTAGCGGACTATTTGCTTGGCATCTAGTGGTCGCAATTATTTGTCAGTTGCCTGTCACCAGCATTTTAAAACGCTGCTCTCATACACTTGCGCTTACTATTTCCGCCATTTTCTGGGCAATTGGTTTCGGCCTGATTTGGGTAAGCGGTACAGTCTCATCTCATCATCTGCTTTGGGTAACATTAGCATTGGGAGTATTTGCTGTGGCAATTGTTTCTTATACCCCATCTGCTGCTTCTTTAGTGACTGAGTTAGCCCCAGAAAATCAACGCGGCGTGTATTTCTCTATCAACGCTTTGTGCTGGGCTGTTGGCTATTTTATTGGTCATCCCTTGGGTGGATGGGCATTAGATCAACCACAAATTATTACTAATACTTACTGGCTAGGCTTCATCTTCAGTGTAGCGATCACTGTGGTAATTTTACAGTATCTCAATCGAATTTTGGCTGATTAATCACCAAAATGGTATTATGACCATGTTGAGCGACTTTTTAGGGAGTTAAATCACAGTGGTACGTTGATACAACAAACAGACAAATTGTTATAAGTCACTGCGATCGGGCTAAAAGTCCGATAAATTTTGATTTTTTGTTTGTTGTGATTACGTTAGGATTTACTGTGAATATTCCTTCCTCGTATCTTGAAAAAATTCGTGCTGTCTATCCCAATATCTCTATTGAGCATCTTGACTTTAATCAAGATGGAATGGTTAACGATGTAGTAATTATTAATCATGAGCTTGTATGTCGCTTTGCCAAAGATGACTGGGGAAAACAGGTACTTTCCCATGAAGCTAAGGTGTTGGAAGTGGTGCAAAATTATGTTAAATTGCGAGTTCCGCATTTTGAACACCTGGAAGAAGGCTTTGCTAGCTACAGATTTATTAAAGGTGAACCGCTATCTCGTAACACCTTGCTGAAGTTGAGTGAAGCATCACAAGTGCGTATCATCTCCCAACTAGGCAGATTTCATCAACAATTGCACAGCATCCCAAATGAAGTTTTAATTAATGCTGGAGTGTCTTCTTCTGATGCAGAACGTTCTCGTGAAGATTGGTTGCAGTTGTATGAGCAAGTTCAGGAAACTCTCTTTCCTCACCTGTGGCGTCATCAGCAAACTTGGATACACGAACTTTTTGCGCCCGTAATTACAAATGAACTTGACCTCAGTTACACAGCCGTACTGATCGACGGTGATAAGACAGTGTATCACATTCTCTTTGACCCGATCTCAGAGAGCATCAGCGGTCTGATTGATTTTGGCACGGCTGGTTTGGGAGATGCAGCTTGTGATATTGCAGTGCAACTTGGTAATTACGGAGAAAGTATTGTGCGGCGTATGGAAAGCGACTATTCCATGTTACCGGATGTCATTGACCGGGCGCGTTTCTGGGTGGGGACACTTGAACTTCAGTGGGCTTTGGCTGGAGTAAAGTTTAACCATATCTCATTGTCGTTAGCACATATTGGTTTAGCCAGAGAGGTTCAACCTGTAGGTACACGGTTAAGTTAACCTGTCATAGCCAATAACAAAGGGGATGCTTATTGAAGTCTGGCAATTGGCAAAGCGGGGGCATCAAGTTTTTTATCTACTTCCCCTACTCCTTTATTTGACTGCCATTTGCCTACATTCTCTATTGACGACGTTCTTGCAGCTTGCGATATACAGATTTTAAATCAACTTGATGGTGAGCTAAGGCAACCAAAGTATGATATAGCAAATCAGCCACTTCACCTGCAATCGCATCTGCTTCATCATCCTTAAAAGCCATTACCACCTCAGCAGTTTCCTCACCAATCTTTTTCAAAATTTTGTTATCGCCACCTGCAAATAGTTTACAGGTATAAGAACTTTCAGTAGGATTGTCGCGACGATCGCATATTATTTGAAACAATTGCGACAATGTATCACCTGGAGGTGCAGCAATTTTTCCTTCTATTTGGTGAAAACAACTGCGCTCTCCAGTATGGCAAGCAACATCTCCTAATTGTTCTACCCCAATCAGGAGGGCATCACTATCACAGTCATAACGGATACTTTGCACTTTTTGGATATGCCCAGAAGTCGCCCCCTTGTGCCACAATTCTTGCCGAGAACGGCTCCAAAACCAAGTTTCTTCAGTTTCCAAAGTCTTGTGTAACGACTCCTGATTCATCCACGCCATCATCAGGACAGTACCATCTAGATAGTCTTGGACAATTGCAGGCACCAGACCCCGTTCATCGTAGCGAATTTTCTCAACCGGGATGGTGTAATGCAGCGATCGCGAATCGTTAGAAGACATACCAGCTAGTTTGCTCTCATGAGAATAATTTATGGATTCACGATACCATTCAGAATAGGCTAGCTGGTATATTTTTTGGAATTAAATATCTAAAATCAAATCTTCATTGGACTTGCATAACATATTGTTATTTTTTTAGTTCAGCTAATTTTATAGGATAGAAATTCTAAGCAGTGTTTGACCCTATCCTAAGATAGAGCGTTTTATTGCCCACTGTTAGGAGAGAACTTTGGTAAATACCACAATTAAAACAACAAAATCACAAGAAGTCTTCGCCGCTGCTCAAAATCTCATGCCCGGAGGAGTCAGTTCTCCAGTTCGTGCCTTTAAATCTGTGGGTGGACAACCCATCGTTTTTGATCGTGTCAAAGGCGCTTATATTTGGGATGTAGATGGCAATAAATACATAGACTATGTAGGCACTTGGGGCCCAGCTATTTGTGGTCATGCTCATCCAGAAGTAATTGCAGCCTTGCATGAAGCTTTAGAAAAAGGCACCAGTTTCGGCGCTCCCTCAGTCTTAGAAAATGTTTTGGCAGAAATGGTCATCGATGCCGTTCCTAGCATCGAAATGGTCAGATTTGTCAACTCTGGAACTGAAGCCTGTATGGGAGTTTTGCGGCTGATGCGGGCTTTCACCAACCGAGACAAAATCATCAAATTTGAAGGCTGCTACCACGGACACGCCGATACGTTTCTAGTGAAAGCGGGTTCTGGTGTTGCCACACTTGGCTTACCTGACTCACCGGGAGTACCTAAAGCGGCAACTAGCACCACTCTAACCGCACCTTTCAATGACCTAGAAGCAGTCAAAGCTTTATTTGAAGAAAACCGCGACGAGATTGCTGGTGTCATTCTTGAGCCAGTCGTCGGCAATGCTGGATTTATTGCGCCTGACGCTGGTTTCCTAGAAGGATTACGGGAATTGACTCACGAGTATGGAGCGTTATTGGTATTTGACGAAGTGATGACAGGCTTCCGCATTGCTTACGGTGGCGCTCAAGAAAAATTTGGTGTCACTCCCGATTTAACAACCTTGGGTAAGGTGATTGGTGGTGGTTTGCCAGTAGGGGCTTATGGTGGTCGCCGAGATATTATGTCAATGGTTGCGCCTGCCGGGCCCGTATATCAAGCTGGGACTCTTTCTGGTAATCCCTTGGCAATGACTGCTGGGATTAAGACTTTAGAATTGCTGCAAAAGCCAGGTACTTACGAGTCTCTTGAGCGGATTACTAAAAAGCTAGCAGATGGTTTGCTGCAAATTGCCAAAGAAACTGGTCATGCAGCTTGTGGCGGTCAAATCAGCGCCATGTTCGGCTTATTCTTTACCTCTGGCCCAGTTCATAACTATGAAGATGCGAAAAAGTCTGATACAGCCAAATTCGGACGCTTCCATCGCGGGATGTTAGAGCGCGGTGTTTACTTAGCCCCCTCTCAATTTGAAGCAGGGTTTACATCTTTTGCTCACACTGAAGAAGACATTGAGCAGACTTTAGCAGTTGCACGGGATGTAATGTCGAGCCTGTAACCTGTTTGTTAAGGGATTTCCAAATAAAAAGTATCCTGTTAACTCTTGTGGGGTGGGCATCTTGCCCTACAAAATGGATGATTTATTAGGAAGTCCCTTTTTTAAGACAGAAACAAGCGTATGGAATTTTCGGACTCACTCTAAAGCATTATTTGCAGAATTTTCAGCAGTTAATGGTGTTCAATCGTCTTGCGCGGTTGGGGATCAAAGAAATTTTTTAACAAGTTTGCTCTTTACCGTCATTACTTAAGGAAGGTCACATCTTCGTCATAATTTCGCAATGGCTTCGTCAATAGAATATGCAATACTTAGCCTATATTAAGATTCATAGAATCAGGCAGGATTAATAAATTATAGGGGGTTAAGTCCCTCACAACTAAGAAGTGGCAAGTTTGGTGGCTCTTGTCTCGATCTTCGTTGCAAAACTTAACTTAATTACAAATTATTTTACTTGCCTTTTATAGTTCTCGAAATTACTCTCATACCCCATAGGTTATAAAAATTAATGCGTAAGAAAGTTCTCACCTTCATGGTGAGGGTTTTGCTTATAGATATTAGATTATCCATCGGGTAAGGTATTTTTTCAGAGTCAGGGTTGGAGCTAACTTTAAAAAATATACCAATCATAACTGTAGCTTGTATGGCAAGGCTTACAGAGTATAAAAAGCTGCCATAAGTATTGTAAAAAAAAAGATGGTTCGACCTTAAAGGAGCTATGAAGTGGACGACAATAAGTCATTTTTTGGTCTGCAAAAAATATTAGTTACGTTGCTTGTCTTGAGTGGCAGTGTGAGTGTCAGCACGATGATGCTTATTAAGTCAAGCTCCTCTAATGCTCAAAGTACAGAGAATATAAATGTAAACAATCTATCAAGCAAAGTTGGAATTCAGCAGCAGATTGAAGAACTAAAAGCGACGATGCTTAGAAGTTGGCAGCAACAAGTACAAACAAAAGGTTTTTCATATACTGTGCCACTACGTTTTCAAGGGGCAATAATTGATGCGGCAAAATTGACTCCCGAACAGAAAGTAATTGCGCTCACCTTTGATGATGGACCATGGCCTGAGAGTACCGCGCAAGTACTGGATATTCTCAAAAAAAATCAGATCAAAGGGACATTTTTTCTCATTGGGCAAAACGTGAAGAATTATCCAGGCTTAGTGAAGCGGGAGATTGCTGAGGGTCACGTAATTGGTAATCACACTTGGCATCATTGGTATCAATTCTTAAATCCCCAAGCAGCTGCATATGAAATTGACCACACAGCAGACTTGATTTATCAAGTGACAGGGATTAAAACAAATTTATTTCGACCACCAGGGGGAATCATGCATAATGGGGTGGCTAGTTACGCTAGAAATAGCAAATATGCCATCATTCGCTGGTCATCTGACTCTGTAGACTACTCACGTCCTGCTGTACCAAAATTAATTAATAATGTGTTTAGGAGGGCCAAGCCAGGTGGAATTGTGCTAATGCATGATGGTGGTGGTAATCGCTCTAAAACTGTGCAAGCTTTACCAGAAATTATTGCCAACTTTCGGAAACAGGGCTATAAGTTTGTTACTATTCCTGAACTTTTAGAAATGCAAGATAAAGATCAAAAGCTGACTGCAAACAAAAAAACCGTCCAAAATTAACATCTGAACGGAATTTTAACGTATTAATACTTTATGCCAATCTAGTTATGTTGCCAGTAGTACTGATACCGTACAACTACAAGTCAGGAGGTAAAATCACCTGATCGATTGCGTGGATTACGCCGTTACTACCTGTAATATCTGCCTGTGTGACTTTAGCATCATTAACGGTAACACCAGTAGCAGGATCAACTTTTACGTTGATTGTTCCGCCTTCAAGGCTTTTAACTTCGCCAGACTTCAAATCAGTAGACAATAACTTACCAGTCACCACATGGTAAGTTAAAATCTTCAGCAATACTTCTTTGTTGTCTGGTTTTAACAATTCTTGCAAAGCATCTGGTGGCAACTTAGCAAAAGCTGCATCTGTTGGTGCAAAAATAGTTAAGTTATCTTTACCTTGTAAAGCTCCAGTCAATCCTGCTGCTTTCAATGCCTTAGTTAAGGTGGTAAAGGAAGCGTTTGATTCTGCCAACGCTAACAAGTTTTTACCTTGATTGTCGCTTGCCCCTGGCCCTGGTGGAGTTGTAGAAGGTGTATCAGTAGATGGTGTGGTAGGTTGAGTTTCGTCCGGGATAGGACGTGGGGTGCGGGGTGTAGGTTCACTAGGTGTAACACTACCACCACCACGGTTATAGGGAGGCTCGTTGAAAATACTTGGTTTGGGATTTAGCGTTCCACCACTATTCTGTGCTATCGGTTTGCGTTTAGTATTGCCCTTTTCTATTTGGGAAACAGCCTCAGCAGGTGTGTATTGAGCGTTTGCTTGAATGCGTTGACCCTGGTTATAGGGGGCTTCGTTGAAAATACTGGGGTTAGGATTTAATGCCTCTTTCGCGTCAGATGGTAAAGTAATGAGGACGCTGAAACTACTCAATCCTGCTATGCCTGCCAACGTAGTCAGTAATTTGCTGTAATTTGTCTTCATAAATTTTGTTTTTCTTTTTGTCCACACATTACATAAAGATTTATAACATTTTGCTATGCACAAAATCTAACTCAAGAGGGAAGTAAGATTTTTCTCTAGAAGTGTTTGTGCTAGTGAGGTAAAATGTTTAACCTCCACTCAAGCTGATAAGTATGAAATATATCTACCATATATTTCATGTAAATTAAGCAAATTTTCTCCATCACACCAAAATGAGTTAAAAAGCCCCACTCGGTGTCACGTAAATTCTAAGAAAGTGTGAAAATCTCATATCTACAAGTTATGAGTTAGAATGAGCTTCAAAGAAAGATTATACTTAAAAGACAATTTATATACAAACTTGTAGGTATATTAATAGTTGATTCATAAATCCTAAATTACATAGGAAAGAAGGTTATATCTCAGAATTGACCATTGATTATTCAGCAAAAGCATAGAAATTAATCACCGAAATATTTTAAAGTAAGCTAACAGTGACAGAAATTGAAGTAACTGTTGAAAACTCACGAATAAGGGGTTAGGTTTATATTTATATATATGCTGAATTAAATTACTTAGTTATTCGATATTTTAATTAATCATAAAGCAATATTTTTTAAAATCGATAATTTTGCCAAAAATTAGGCATCAGTTAAACCCTAATGTCAATTAAATAGATAGCTAAGCAACTAATACCAATAAAAATTACTTAAACTAAAGATACAATTGTAAAGTTAAGAAGTTAACCAGTTACAAGATATACAAAATATGCTGGAATTATACCAATGGGAACTCTCTCAATACTCAGAGAAAGTGCGCCTAATTCTAGATTTTAAAGGACTAGATTACCGCAAAATAGAGGTTACGCCTGGGATTGGACAAGTAGAACTGTTCCGGCTGACTGGTCAAAGACAAGTTCCAGTGTTAAAGGATCGTAACAAGTATATTGCGGATTCTACGGAGATAGCTAAGTATTTAGACTTAGAGTATCCCGATCGCCCTATAATACCGCAAGATCCTAAACAACGGGGTTTAACTTTATTAATAGAAGAATGGGCGGATGAGTCTATAGGCATTAAAGGTCGCAAAGCACTATTTGCTGCTATAAGTCAAGATCAAAATTTCCGTAAGTCTTTATTACCTACCTCAACACCAGATATATTTAAAAGTCTGGTTCAAGGAGTACCTAGTGACTTACTGACAGTGTTAGGTTTTGGTGTAGGTTACAGCCCAGATGTGATACAGTCAGCGATCGCATCTTTAAAACAAGACTTGGAAGCCTTAACGTTATTATTGGCAGATAGTCCTTATTTAACAGGAGATGAGCCGACTTTAGCTGACTTAGCGGTGGCTGGCTTATCGATATTGCTCAAGTTTCCTCCTGGCCCCTATCTGGATTTACCAGCTTCTATCAGAGGTAAAGGATTGCCAATCTTTGCCGAGAATATAGATTATGAACTATTCTTTACCTGGCGCGATCGCCTTTATGCCCAATTCCGCAAACCGTTAATTAGTACCACTCCATCAACGGGAAGTGCGCCAACTTCGATTCAGATTGATTAGAGAATGGGGAATTGGGCATGGGGCATTGAGAGAGAATAACTCAACACAAATGACGAATGACCAATGACTAATGACAAATTCGCAACTTTTGCCCTATGCAATTAAAATTCAACATAAGAGATAGCACCAACAATCGTGTAATTAATTAGATGAATTCGGCACAGCCATTAGGTTCGGTCATTCAAGGTTCTCTAACTGAAGGTTTAGAAGTACGATTGCATCCTGACATTTCTGTAGAAGATATGCGGGTGGGTAAGTTTCTTGTTGTGCAAGGGATGCGATCGCGTTTTTTTTGTATGCTGACAGATGTAGCATTGGGAACTGCTAATGCCCGAATTATTGCTAATCCCCCCAGTTGGGAAGACACTTTTTTACGAGATGTTTTAGCCGGAAGTGGTACTTATGGTACTATCAACCTCGCACCGATGTTGATGTTCACTCCCGAAACTGAAGAATCTTTCTCCCCAACAAATGGCAAATCGGCAAATCCTTTCCTCCCATCGGTGACGGGTTTAGCTTCATTTATGCCACAAACCAGCACGACGATAGAATTGTTGCCAGTTAAAACTATTCCTAGCCACTTTAGTCAAGTTTACGAAGCAAGTGTTGACGATTTTCGCCGGGTATTTGGTTGGGAAGATGACCCCCAAAGGCGCAACTTTTCCATCGGCAAACCATTGGATATGGATGTGCCGGTTTGTATCGATTTGAATCGCTTCGTGGAACGGAGTAATGGGGTTTTTGGGAAATCTGGTACTGGTAAATCTTTTCTAACGCGGCTACTTTTAGCTGGCGTTATTCGTAAAAATGCGGCAGTCAATTTGATTTTTGATATGCACTCTGAGTATGGCTGGGAAGCTGTTGCAGAAGGTAAAAATGTCAATACCGTTAAAGGCTTAAAGCAACTTTTTCCTAGTAAGGTGGAAGTTTATACCCTCGACCCGGAATCAACAAAGCGTCGGGGTGTGCGTGATGCCCAAGAACTTTATTTGAGCTATGAGCAAATAGAAGTTGAAGATATTAAGTTATGTAGCCGAGATTTAGGACTCTCTGACGCAGCCTTAGATAACGCCAATATTCTGTATAGCGAGTTTGGCAAGTCTTGGATTGTCCAGTTGCTGAATATGACTAACGAAGAAATCGAGATGTTTTGCGACGAGAAGCGCGGACACAAAGGCTCGATTATGGCATTGCAGCGCAAACTCTTGCGGATGGATAGCTTGAAGTATATGCGAGCAGTTTGCCCCCAGAATTATATTAGTAAAATTGTGCAATGCCTGGAATCTGGGAAGAATGTTGTGATAGAATTTGGTTCCCAGTCTAATATGCTCTCTTATATGTTGGTGACGAATATGATCACCCGACGTATTCACGAGCATTACGTCAAGAAAGCAGATAAATTCCTGCAAAGCAAAAATCCTAGCGATCGCCCAACGCCATTGATGATTACCATTGAAGAGGCGCACCGTTTCCTTGACCCGGCTATTGTCCAAAGTACTATCTTTGGGACTATTGCTCGTGAACTGCGGAAATATTTTGTCACACTTTTGGTAGTTGATCAACGTCCATCAGGCATAGATAATGAAGTTATGTCGCAAATAGGGACTCGCATTACCGCTTTGCTGAATGATGAAAAAGACATTGACGCAATTTTTACAGGTGTATCTGGTGGTAGCGGACTGCGATCGGTGTTGGCAAAGCTAGACTCGAAGCAACAAGCTTTAATATTGGGTCACGCCGTTCCTATGCCCGTAGTAGTACGTACCCGTCCTTACGACGCAACTTTTTACGAAGAAATTGGTGAGCCAGCCTGGGAAGAAAAACCTGACGCAGAAGTATTCGCTGCTGCGGAACTAGCCAAAGCTGACCTTGGATTTTAGATTGTCATTTGTCAGTTGTCCTAGCCTGCGGGTTCGCCTTTGGCGTTTTCCGAGAGTAGCCGCTGGTGCGTCTATATCCTTTCCAAATGACCAATACAACTCTTGGAGAGGCTGCGCCAACCACTACGCTCAGTACAAGTGACTAATGACTAATTCGTGACCGAAGAACAAAAGGATACAAACTCCTAAATTTATTTATGGGGATTATTAATTTTGAATTTTGAATTTTGAATTTTGAATTCCCCGAAGGGGTTGACATCCCTCCATTGTCACAGCAAATTAAGTTCGGTTATCCGGCTAGTTTTCGGCAACAGAAGAGGGGTTTTTGGCGTCACTATAGATGTAGTGAGTAATTTCTAGGAAATTTAAAAAATTTTTCTATAACGGCTGCTTTTGAATTATAATGATAGGTTTTATCTTAAGATAGTTTACTATTTGCCCGATTTATCGTATCATAAGTTAAGTAGAACTCATACCGACTTCGGTTTTGCCGATCGGTGTTAGTAACTGTCCAAGAGAAGAATTCTCAAAAATAACCAGCGTGCTTATAAAAGATTGAAAATTTAGGGAAGGTAGGGGAACCTATCATTGGGGGCTTACCGTCTTAACAACGGCTGTATCAATTAATTAATTGCTTTTGGTAGCTCCCGATATTTCGTGATAGATGTACTACTTTTTCCCATCCATTTTAGTAATAAAACATACATTATCTTTACGAAGTAGAGGACATCGCACCAATGCCTACTGTCAATACCCAAACGGAAAACCTCAACACCAAATTCACGGCTGATATGGTGCGAACCTATCTGCGAGAAATTGGTCGTGTACCACTGCTAACCCGCGAACAAGAAATTGTCTTTGGGAAGCAAGTGCAACAAATGATGACGCTCATCGACGCCAAGGAAGCTTTGGCGAAGAAGTTGCAACGCGAACCGGATATCTCAGAGTGGGCCGATCACGTTAAACAATCGGAAACCGATGTGCAACAAACGGTGGCGCAAGGTAAGCGGGCAAAGCAAAAAATGATCGAAGCGAATTTGCGCTTGGTTGTCGCTATTGCTAAAAAGTATCAAAAGCGAAATATGGAGTTTCTGGATTTAATCCAGGAAGGAACACTAGGATTAGAGCGGGGTGTGGAGAAATTTGACCCAATGAGGGGTTATAAGTTCTCGACTTACGCTTACTGGTGGATTCGCCAAGCAATTACTCGTGCGATCGCTCAACAAGGTCGGACTATTCGCTTACCGATCCACATTACCGAGAAACTGAACAAAATCAAAAAAGTGCAGCGCGAGTTAGCTCAAACCTTGGGGCGATCGCCGACTCCGGCTGAAATTGCCAAAGAACTGGAATTAGAACCTACTCAGATTCGTGAGTATCTGAATATGGCTCGTCAACCAGTGTCTTTGGATGTGCGAGTTGGCGAGAACCAGGATACTGAGTTGCAAGAAATGCTCGAAGATGATGGGCCATCACCAGAGTATTACACCAACCAAGAATTCTTACGCCAAGATTTGAACAATCTGCTAGCAGAACTAACCCCGCAACAGCGAGAAGTTGTAGCCCTGCGCTTTGGTTTAGAAGATGGTAACGAAATGTCATTGGCGAAAGTGGGTGAGAGATTAAATCTCAGCCGTGAACGCGTCCGTCAGTTAGAGCATCAAGCTTTAGCTCATCTGCGTCGCCGTCGTGCCAATGTCAAAGAATACGTTGCTAGCTAAAACAAGAGACGCGGAATTTCGCGTCTCTACACCACCTTGGTGATGCGCTTCCTGAATTCAGGGGGCGATTTTTTTTGCTGAAAACTAGGAAAAATTGGCTGGCGATTTTTATAGCGAGAGAAGAATAACAGCAACAATTGGAACTTAAGATTGCGGCAATTATGTAGTCTCAATTTATATTCTTCAGCTAATCTCTATCTCTACCTCTTGTCAAAGGGGTTAAGCAATTACCAAAAATTTACAATGAATCCCATTTTGTGGGTATCTCGGCAGGTGCCCGATTCGGTATAGATGGTGGGTAGGCAGGGTCAACATATCGCATCGTGACTCGTGAACACCGTTCAGTGCTATCACAACTTTTAGCGCTCCAACCCTCCAAATTGCCTGCTTGCTCGATCAAAAAAGTATCGGGAATGTAGGAGACAATCGGCATATTCGTCCCTGCATAAACGGGATTTTGTCCAGATAAAATGAATTGATCGCCAGAAGACTGAACCACCATTCTTTGTTGGACGACATCATTCTGACCATTGGAATAGCGCACATTAACGGTCATTGTGCCAGAATTTCCCGTTAAAGTCAGGAGTCCATTAAAAGATTTCCCATTTAAGCGCCACTGGAGTTTCCAAATCCCATCTAGAGGAGATATTGTGGAGGCTGGGTAAGTAGAAAAACCCGATGTCGGAAGCGATTGAGCGTAGTTTACCGCCGTAGGTATCGGTATTGGCATAGCCCCGACAATATCAATTACTGATAAAAAAGTAAACGTGTAGACTGTCGTACCGAATTGAATCAGTTTAGTAAAGTTTAGTTTAAAGCGCCCAGTTTTCATAACTTTTTGGTGTGCTTTGTGGATAAATTTCATTAGATAAGTGTAGAGACGTTCCATAAAACATCTCTACACTCATTGCTAGATAGGTTCATTTATGACATCTGGAGCAGTTTCACCACCTGGTTGTCCGTTATTTGGTTGTTGATTAGGAGGGGGAGTTGCAGGTGATGACTGTAAGCGTTGGAGAACGTATATTGCTTTTTGGTAACTAGTAGTATCATTGGCTTGCTGGAATAAATTTACAGCTCTTTGTAAATCCTCAAACGCACCTTGACGATCGCCAAAATCGCGGCGGAACAAGCCGCGTTGGTAAATAGCAATGCTATTATTTGGCTCGTAACTCAGCACTGTGTTTAAATCCTGAATCGCTGCGGGTAATTGTCCCAAGCGACGCAATGTCAACGAGCGGCTGATGTAGGCTCTAGAAAACTTGGGATCGAGGGCGATCGCTTGAGTAAAATCAGCGAGAGTACCTTGGCGATCGTTAAACATGGCACGAGCTAGCGCCCGGTTGAAGTAAGAGTGAGGCACGTTAGGTGCAAGCCGAACAACTTGGTCAAAATCGGCAAAAGCACCTTGAGCATCTTTCAAGTTGCGGAGGATAGATCCTCGGCTGTAATAAGCTGATACATCATAAGGATCGAAACGCAAGACGACGGTAAAATCTGCAACTGCACCTTGCTTATCGCCTAGATAATACCGCACTACCCCTCTGTTGTAATAAGCGATCGCATTATTGGGGTTGAAGCGAATCGCCTCATTATAATCGGCGACCGCACCTTCTTTATCGCCCATTTTGTAGCGAGCATTGGCGCGATTGTAATAAGCAATGCTACTTTTAGGGTCAAGAGCGATCGCTTGGCTAAAATCATTGATTGCTGCGGTACTATTACTTTGCTGGGACAGTCCCCGTGCTAAGAAATCGCTCGAAGCTTGGGGATTTTGCATCCGTTCTTGGGGTTTATCCGTACTGGGGGAGCTGTCTACCTTCAACCCAGTTATTCCAACCTGCCCAGATAAAGCGATCGCCTTCTCAATTGGAACTGCTGCACTAACTCCAGCTTTTAGCCCAGCTGATATTTGTTGCCCCGACTGAAGTTCTTTGACTTCGGTTTGTGTGTCAGCTTTGCCGTGAACTCCAATTACTTTACCATCAATATCAAACACTGGCCCCCCACTCATACCGCCTGTTGTTTGAGCTGCGTATTGCAACGAGTAGCCACCTTCGCTCAAAGTCGCATCCTTGGATTCCCAAATCGTTCCTGGTTGGAAATCATAAACACGATTTTCAGCAATTCTATTTAAATCATTGTTAACTGGATAACCAAAAACAAACATTTTACTGCCCAGCCTTGTTTGATTAGGGCTTTTTAATTCGGCTACTGGATAGTCTTTATCACTAGTAAAACTAAACAAGGCTAGATCGTTACTTCCTTTAACGTTAGTTCCTAAACTTTTAACACTTGTAGGGTTAATGGGATGAGAGACTCCATCGCTAGTGCGAATGCTAGCTGGCTTAGGCCCGCCAGATGGATTAACCACATGATTGCAAGTAAGGACGGTGTAAGTGCTTCCCTCGTGCTTGATAATAAACCCAGAACCATCACTAGCTAGACCTACACCAACTCCAGTCGGTCTGTTTACTTGCACAGTAATGGTGTTAGCATACTGGGCAATTTCCTGAGAAGATTTCACAGCAAAAGCTGCCGATTGAACGATGACTATTGCAGCAACACTGGCAGTTCCACTGATTACTGCATAAGGAAGATTAGAGCGAAAAAAGTTGAGGTTCATATATAGTAAAAAATAGTTAATAACTACCCTGAAATTATTTAGCAGGTTGCCTAAACAATTGTTGAAATCTAGCAGTTGGAATAGCCCAACTCAAAGTTTCCATTTGCTCAAATAAAGCTTGACTTGGCATTGTGCCATCGGCAAAAATAAAGGCGATGATGCCTTGGAGAGGATATTTCAAGCCGCCATTAATCGCAATTAAGCGACCATATCGATCTAAAACCGGGCCCCCGCTCATTCCGGGTTCAATCTGATTGGTATAGCCAAGTTGATACCCTTGTTGCAAAGCTTGGTTGGGCAGCATCCCAATATAGCCTTGAGTTAATTCAAAGGCTTGTAAGCCCCAATCGCGAGTATCAGCTAGGGTATTAGCATTAATGATGCGCCAATTGGGAAATCCCGAAGCATAAACAGTTTCACCAACAGATAGGATGTTAGAGTTGCCGATCACTACGACTTTGTAAAGGCGATCGCTGCTAAATTGCACCAAGGCTAAATCGTCATTCCCCAACTGAGCAGAATGCAGCCTAACACCCTTATGGAGCTGACCATCCGCCGTTAAGATGGTGTAGCCATTGCCTCCGGCTTCGGCCACAACATGAGCATTTGTGAGTACTGTGTAGGTTTGTCCTTGATGCTTGATAATGACTCCCGAACCAGTGCCTCGATCGCCTAAAATTCTCACTGTTACTAATTTAGCGATCGCTGGCACCGAATCAGGAAGAATAGCAGCCGTTCCTGGAAATTGAGCGATCGTCTGGGACATTTGATGCAATTGCAGGTCAGTATCCGTGAAACTTGGGTTAGCTGCGACAGAAGGCGATACTAATGGGGAAGCAGAAAACACAGTAAACACTCCCAAGTGAACAACCCATATCCAGGTTGGACTTAAAAGGAGCGATACCTGTGGCGGGCTGCGCCTACGTAAATCAACTTTGTTACTTTCCACAGCCATTTGAGAAGCAGAAGATTTTGTGAACCTGCATATAGAGACGTTGCCTTCAACGTCTCTACAAGAATTGCTAAAGCTAGATAGAACCGCCACCCGTCCCTGCACCTGGATTGGGAGTACTATAATTTCCTGGATTGGGGGCAGCAGGCATCCCACCAGATTCATTAGCTAATTGATTAACCGCTTCTTCTAAACCCACAGCAGTGGGAATAATTTCTTCTTCACCACCGACACTGCCTGTGAAGCCACTGCTTTCAACTACATTTGAACCACTACCCCGTTGACCAAACCTTACAATCCGGGCTAGGACATTGCCGGGATTGCGGGCATTTTCCCCTCTCAGCAGGGTCATGATCACATTGTTGGAGTTGCAACTTTCGGCAGTATTCACAAAACAAATCACGCTGAAGCCATTGACATTACCAGTTGTCAACAGCAAGTTACTCAATTTGCCACCATTTTGCGCTACTGTCGCTGTCATTCGCTGGGAAACCATCTGACACCGTTGCTGGGGTGACATATCATTACTTGCCGTCTGCCAAACGATTAGAGGTGATGGCAAAATCCGACCGTTCACTTGGACGAGGGTGGCTGGGTCAGATCCAACTCGACCGCAGATAAAAGATGTTCCGGTACCGACTGGCGCATTTGGATAGGGGTAGGGATTGCCACTTGGCACAGGTGCATTTGGATTGGGATAATTTTGTGCCATTGCTGGAGATATCGCAGCACCAGAAAGCGCGATCGCACTTATCAGAAATTTAGTTACTAACTTGAATTTCATAAATACATTCCTAACTGAAATTGAATTGTTGTTACTCATTGTTCCTGAAACCATCTGATACTGCGGAAGAAACAAAGTATTGTTCAGTAACCATTCTGTTTTTATGCTATATCAACTTGCTATAAAAAATAACTTTTTGATCGTTTTTATTTAGCTTAGGTTAAAGCTTTATGAAAAGAAAACTAATTGGTAAATAAATAGCAAATACACTGTTAGTGAAAAGGCTATAAATAATTAAGTATTTCTTAAATGGCTAATAACCAAAGTTACTATTTATCAGAACAAGTTAGATATCAAAATGACTGCTGATCTAAATACTATAGTGCCTAGTATCAAGTTTGATGGTCGGAAAAGGTCGGATCTTTTTAGTAACAGGACTAAAGCTGGCTGTTACACTTCAATTACCTTGTCGGGTAGGTTAGACAAAGTTAGAGATTGCTAAGTTATTAGTTCGAGAAAGCAATCGCTCTCACCTATTTCACCTCAACTCAAAATCATCGCGATGGCAACGATAACACCGCAGGTATCGTTAAAAATTCTCGCGGTAATTGAGTGATGAAATTACATCAAGTTTTATTGGTGCAGAGTTTTTAACGATTTCATACGCTTGTTTTTCCAAAAACACTGTGAATTAATAAGCTATTAGTTTTAGACAGTGATCGCTTTCGCCAAGCCTCAAATTGATCGAATACGAAAGTATGCACTACTGTTCAGTCAGTAAATGACAGTCGAAGAAAAGATCAGACTAATTGACTAATTATTAGAACGGTGATGAGCGCTCTCCAAATCTGTGCTATGGCTACGTCTGCCGCAGACATCGTACAAAATTAATCGTGTAATGAGAAAATGTAATACTGGATTTTGCCTGACAATCAAGACAATCGCTACAAACTAATGCGTTAGATCAGATTTAGATTTATTTCAACACTGTAGCAGAACCCAGAACTAGCTAAAGTTAAAGTAATAGCTAGTTAGCTGTATACTAGTGTTATCTTGAACTATTGCTAACAAGTCTCCATTGTTCTGATATATCAGTGTATCAAGCGCACTACTTCCCCCATAATTTCCAGTTTTATTAAGATAATAAGAACTTGCACTTCCTTTAAGTCGGATATAGTCATACGCACCATCATAGTCTTGTATCGTAGCGTAACCAGATCCCTGATAATAGTTTCCAGTAAAATTTGAACCTAAAACAAATGTATCGTAGCCACTACCACCATTTAAGACATCATATTCATTGCTGTTGTAACCAGTTGAGTAAGAACCGTGTAGAGTATCGTTACCAGAGTATCCGTATAAGGTATCGTTACCATTATCTCCGTATAATTTATCGTTACCTGACCAACCATTTAAGTAGTCATTGTCATTACCTCCATTGAGATCATCGTCGTTAGTATTGCCATAGATGGTATCATTCCCCTCATAACCAAAGGCAAGAAGACTGTCTGAACCCTTGTAATTGAAATAGTTAGTTTCACTTGTGCCGTAATAGTAATAAGTCATGTCTTTGTCCTCGTTATTGGTTAGATTCTTTGATCGCTCTGATCTTCCAAATACTCTAACTGGGTGGTATAAAGTTTGCCGGTCGGAAAAGGTAGGGAAAAAGTCGGATCTTCTTGGTAGATTTACGCAAACTTTTTAAATAAACAAAGCTTATGGTGCAAATATCGTAGTGAACTTAGTATTTTTACGAAAATAAATGACGGTTGAAGAGGCGATCGCACTAGTTGAGCAATTATTGGAACGAGGACGCTTAACCAAAGCGCAAGAGATTGTATTTCGCTACACCTGGGAAGGGAAAACTTACCTAGAAATGGCGCAAGAAGTCTCTTATGACCCCGGTCACATCAAAGACGTTGGTTCTGAACTGTGGCGATCGCTCTCTCAAGCTTTAGGAGAAAAAGTTACCAAAAATAACCTGCAAGGAGTACTGAAGCGAACCACACAGCGACAAAAGGACACAAACGCCTCCTCAACCTTAAACCTTCAACCCTTCACAAACTGGGGGGAAGCAATCGACGTTTCTCAGTTCTATGGACGTACTACAGAATTAGAGACCCTCAGCCAATGGATTGTCAGAGATCGCGCTCGTGTAGTGGCACTGCTAGGTATGGGTGGTATGGGTAAAACCGCGCTCTCGGTGAAGCTAGCAGAACAGCTACAGGTCGAATTCGAGTACGTCATTTGGCGATCGCTCCGGCACGCACCTTTTTTCTATGACAAGGTGACAGACTGCATCAAAATCCTTTCTCATCAACAAGTTACTACATTGCCCACTTCCCCTCATGAGCAAATTACTTGTTTAATCGAATACCTCCGCAATTCCCGATGCTTGCTGATTCTGGATAATTTCGACACATTATTGCAGCAAGGTAAAGGGACAGGCTGTTACCGTGAGGGCTACGAACCCTACGGCGAACTCCTGTGGCGATTAGGAGAAACTGGGCATCAAAGCTGTGTCCTGCTCACCAGCCGGGAAAAACCTGCTGAAGTCGCCGCCTTGGAAGGTGATGGTTTGCCAGTTCGTACCCTTACTTTATTAGGATTAGAAGTTGCAGCCGGACAAACAATTCTGACACTCAAAGGGCTATCAGGCTCCGAGGACGAAACCCGCCAACTGGTTGAGTGTTATGGTGGTAATCCACTAGCGTTGAAAATTGCTGCCACATCGATTCGGGACTTACATGAAGGCAACATCGCCAGCTTTTTTGCCGAAGGTACAACAGTCTTCTATGGCATTGGCAATCTCCTAGAGCAGCAATTCAAAAGACTCTCCACTTCGGAGCAGCAAGTCATGTACTGGCTAGCAATTAATCGTGAGCCAATTGTAGTTGCGGTGTTACAAGAAGATATGGTGCCAGCAGTTTCAAGGGCAAATTTACTAGAAGCCTTGGAGTCTTTGATTTGGCGTTCCTTAATCGAAAAAAGTTCCGGTGGCTTTACTCAGCAACCTGTAGTTATGGAATACATAACAGACCAACTTATTGAACAGATTTGTCAAGAAATAATAACTTTTGAGATTCGATTATTAAATTGCTACGCTCTCATCAAAGCTAATGCTAAAGATTATATTAGAGAAAGTCAAACCCGCGTAATTTTAGAATCTATATTAATTAGGTTACAAAGTCAATTAAATATCCCCGGAGAAATTGAACTAAAAATTAAGCAATTTATTTTAAAATTACAAGAAAACTTGCCCGCTATACCTGGATATGCAGGTGGAAATTTGATTAATCTACTGCGGCATTTGAAAGTAGATTTTACAGGTTCTAATTTTTCTAATTTAACAATTTGGCAAGCTGATTTCCAAGGCACCAATTTAAATCAGGTAAATTTCACAGGTGCAAATATTAATAAATCAGTTTTTACAGAATATTTAGCTAGTAGCCTTTGCGTTAAATTTAGCCCTGACGGAAAATTTTTAGTTAGTACCGATGCAAATGATGGCATTCATTTATGGAATATTGAAGGTTTAGAAGCGATACATTTAACGACTCTACAAGGACATCAAGCCTGGGTTTGGGATGCTAAGTTTAGTCCGAATTGTAAAGTCTTAGCAACTTGTAGTGATGATGGTGTCATTAAAATATGGAATATTAATACTGGGAAATGTCATCATACTTTACAAGATGATTCCAAGCGTAGTTGGTCGATCAGCTTCAGCCCAGATGGAAAAATACTAGCAAGTGGTAGTGGAGACCATACTGTTAAACTTTGGGATGTTAATACGGGACAATTATTGAAAGTATTAAAAGGACATACAAATATTGTTCGTCCAGTTATTTTTAGTTCAGATGGAAAAATTATTGCTAGTGGAAGTGAAGACCAAACTATCAAGGTTTGGGATGTTGATAGTGGTGAATATTTGCAGACTTTAGAAGGACACTTGGCACAAGTTTGGTCAGTTTCTTTGAGTGAAGATGGGAAAATACTAGTAAGTGGGAGTGCTGATAAAACAGTAAAACTTTGGGATGTGAGTACGGGGGAATGTCGAACAACTTTACAAGGAAATCAAATTGATGGTGTTTGGTCAGTTAGCTTTAGTCCTAGTGGTGACAGTGTTGTAGTTGCAGGTGAAGCATCTGTAATCAGTTTGTGGGATGTCGAAACTGGCGAATGTATTCAAACCTTTTTAGGACATATAGGCCGTGTTTGGTCAGTTGCTTTCAGCCCCAATGGTAAAACTTTAGCAAGTGCAAGCGAAGATCAAAGCGTTAAGTTATGGGATGTGACTACAGGGAGATGTTTAAAAACCTTACAAGGATACTCCAGTCGTGTTTGGTGTGTAGCCTTTAACGCCAATGGTCAGCTATTAGCTGCAAATACAAACAAAACACTAAGAATATGGGATATTTCCACAGCTAAATGCATACATACTTTACATGGGCATACTCGTGAAATCTGTGGGACTGTTTTTAGTTCTGATGAAACAATCCTTGCTAGTGCCGGTGCAGATGGGACAATTCGCCTTTGGGATACGATTACAGGTAAATGCTTAAGAACTTTACAGGTAAACGGGTGGATACTCTCACTTGCTATGAATCCTCAAGGAAATGCTTTAGCCAGTGCTAATACAGATACTATAGCTAAGATTTGGGATATCAAAACTGGGGAATGTATCAAAACTTTAGAGGGACATACTGGTTGGGTATTTTCTGTTGCCTGGAGTCCAAATGGGCAATTTCTGGCTACTAGCAGCGATCGCTGCATTAAGTTATGGGATGTCAAAACATGGCAATGTATCAAAACTTTAGAGGCACATTCCGGTTGGGTATATTCACTAGACTGGAGTCCAGACGGTCAAACGTTACTCAGCGGCAGTTTTGACCTCAGCTTGAAATTATGGGATATCAATACAGGAAACTGTCAGCAAACTTTCCACGGACACACAAAAATAGTGTTAGGTGCAAAGTTTCATCCCCAAGGCAATATTATTGCCAGTACAGGTCAAGATGGAACGATTAAACTTTGGAACAGCAATACAGGAGAATGCCTGAGAACACTCATAGGACATACAGATTGGATTTGGGCAATTGCCTTTCACCCCAACGGGCAAACCCTAGCTAGTGGCAGTCAAGATGAGACAATTAAGCTGTGGGATGTCGAAACAGGGGAGTGTTTGCAAACTTTGCGATCGCCCCGCCCTTACGAAGATATGAACATTGCAGGCATTACAGGGTTAACCGCAGCCCAAAAAGCGACTCTAAAAGCGCTCGGAGCAGTGGAATCAGTTGCTACAGACGGTTAATTCGTAATTTCAGTAGAGCAATGATTGGGCAAGCAACTTTAAAAGCTTTAGGGGCGTTAGAAGTGGATTGATGCATGTCCCTGTCCCCAATTCCTCGTTCACTTAGTTGAAAAACGTTTCAAATCTTGTAAAACTGCGGTGGCTGATTGATAGCGATCGCTAAAATGATAGCAAACCATTTTATCTAAAATTGCCGCTAATTCTGCACTCACTTGCACCGTTTGTCGCCACATCACATTCCCCGTTTCTGGATGTGGGTGGAGTTCTTGCGGTGGTATCCCAGTTATGGCTTGAATAGCAATCATTCCTAAAGCATAAATGTCACTGCATAAGCGGGGATGACCGGCAAATTGTTCTGGAGGTGCATAACCCCGCGTCCCGATGGCTACTGTCGCTAATTCTGTTTGCTCACTACTCGGCGGTTGCATCAATTTGACAGCACCAAAGTCAATCAATACCAGCCGATTATTTTGAACGCATCTAATAATATTAGTCGGTTTGAGATCGCGATGAATCACTCGATGTTGATGAACAAATTCTAGAACTTCTAAAACTTGTTTGAGCATTTCCATCACAAATGATTCGTTTTGCACATTTTGTACAGGTGGTAATTCTTCACTGAGGGTATGTCCCTCAATATATTGTTGAATTAAATAAAATTCGTGGTTATCTTCAAAATAAGCAAGTAGTTCGGGAATCTGATGATGTTTACCCAAAATTTCTAAAATTTCAGCTTCACTATGAAACAACCTGCGAGCGACTTGCAAAAATCGTGTATCTTGACGGGCTGGCATTAACTTTTTAACTACACAAGTAGGATTACCAGGTCGTTGAGTATCCTGTGCTAAATAAGTCCGACCAAATCCACCTGCACCAAGAGTTTTAGAAATTTTGTAGCGTCCACTCAAAAGCAAATCACCTGATTTTGTTTCTGGTGAATCAATTGGGGGAAGAAAGTCAACAGACGAGTCGGGAAGTGCTGTTTTATCTTCTAAGAGTACATTTAATTGGGCGATCGCTTCTTGTTGTTTTTCAACTTGCAGAACAATCACCTGAGTTTGCCGCTGATTTTGGTAGCTAGTATAAGCAATCACACAGATACTACTAATCACCAAAGCAAGAGCAGGAGGGATTAACGGCACCCATCCAGCTTGCAAAAACAAAACAACGCAGATTACTATTAAGCCAAATATAGTTATCGTTCCCACCACTAGCAAAAGCAGTGGATTTTGCCACCGCCATGCTAAAATACCACCTAATAGCGACCAGCCCCACATCCAAATAAGTTCCACCCAGTTTGGCCAATACCAAATCAAGGGTCGCCCATCCAATACTGTACTGATGAGTTGACTTGCTATCTGTGCATGAATAAATAGAGCAGGCATTCTGGCTGGTTGATCTGGCAAAGCACTGTAGGGCGTATAAAAGCCACCTGGAGGGATATTAGCCGCTGTAGTGCCAATAATTACCAGACGGTCTTTGAATAAAATAGGGTTGACTTGCCCACTAAGAACATCTGTAAGGGTTACTTGGTCGGCGAGGCTGTTGGGGTGACGGTAATTTAATAATATTTGATAGCCTTGTGCATCTAAATGTTGGTAGCCAGCAGAATTAGGTTGTAAACTCACAAACAAAGTTTTACCTAACAGAAAATCTCCTTTTTTAGTGAAATCGTATTCAATACCTTGTTTTTCTAGATAATTAATTGCTATTTGGGCACCAAATGCAAATGATGTTGTACATTTCTTGTCTGTAGAGTTGGCAAATAATAAAGTACGGCGGAGAATTTGGTCGTTTTCATTGTCAGCAACCACATCACTAAACCCAACATTATCTATAGAGACATTCGGCGGTGGGGGAATTTCATCTCTACCCAAGCTACTGAACAAACAGGTAGTGACAATGTTATCTTGATTTTGGAGATTAGCCGCCAAATTATTGTCTTCTGGTCGGAAAAGATATAAACCAACAATTCGCGGTTGATAAGACTCTATTTTCTTTAATAGCTGATTGATTGTCCGATCTGATAGAGGCCATTTCTCGCGTTTGATATCTTTATCAGTAATTTTTACTAGCAAAATCCGCCGATCGGGTGCTTCTGATGGACGCGATCGCAACATCTGGTCATAAACTCTTAACTCCCAAGGCTGTAACCATTTGAGTTCCCGAACTCCCCAGATAAAAGCAGTGACTCCTATACTGGTAACAAAAATAATTTGCAGCCAGCTTTTGCTCTTAGAAGTTTCACGGGAATCCTGAACTTTGACAAAAGGTACGCGGAGTTTTTCTAATAGTCCACTAATCACGGCGTTGAGGCGGTAGCCTGAATTGGGTAGATGTTGTAGGCGCAGAAGTCAATTTTGGGAATCTAGGTTAAAAGCTAATTAACCTGAAGCTCCTATTAATGTAGCAATTTACTTGTTAGTTAGAGACTTTGACGTATTCCTACTTTTAAAGCAAGCTTACGCCCAGCGTCAACCATAGAATCAGACAAGCTCTAATCATCTGTTTGAGATGTTTGAACATCTTCAACAGGACTGCTAACTGGAAAAGAAATCGGATTAGTAGATGGAGTTAGTGAATCTAACTGAGGTTGTTCAAGTGATGCTTCAATGCTTGAATCAGCAAAATAGGAGCCAACAATTTTATCATAGTTAGAAGCAACAGCTAAAAAAGCGCCACCCAAAATATAGATAGGTAATGGTAGATTAAATTCTTGCAACCAGTCAAACAGTTCTGCTAAGGCAAACAGCACCAAAAAGCAAGCAAGCCAAACCTTCATATTCTTATCCCCTGAATTGAAACAATTCTATTACTAGCTTAAATAGCTTGCATGATAGTTGATGTAATACATAATCACCAACTTACAAGAAAGCAGAGGGGCAGGGGAGCAGAGGGGCAGAGGGGCAGAGGTGCAGGGGAGCAGAGGGGCAGGGGGCAGAGGAGAAAAATGATTTTCGGTACAAGCCCCGCCCCTTGTAGGCGATCTTCTTCCCCCTCTGCTCCTTTGTCTTTTCTTGACAACCTCTATAACCTTAGATGGGTGCAGTTAGAGGCATAGCATCTGCTATATTGCATGAGAAAAATCAAAATATACTATTACAGCAGATGGGAGAACCCAGTGAGTCGCTTTTAGCCAAATACTTTTAAAATGAGTGAGAACCTGAAAGCTCAAGAGGTTACTGATTTGCAGCAATATTTGAGCGAACAGCAAGTTGCGCTGCGCGATAGTGAAGCACGCTACCGTTCACTAGCAGAGGCCAGCGCATCCATTGTCTGGAGAGCAGCACCTTGGGGCAATGTTGTTGATGATATTCCAACTTGGGAGGCCTTCACAGGGCAAAGTCTCGAACAATACAAAGGATGGGGTTGGGTTGAGGCACTGCACCCAGAAGATCGTTCCTCGATGGTGGAAATTTGGAAACAGGCGTTTCCTACACGCAGTGTTGCACTTGCCGAGTATCGTGTTCTGCGGCATGACGGCGAATATCGTTATATGAATATACGCGGTGTGCCGATACTCGACGAAACAGGCGAAATCCGCGAATGGGTGGGAATGTGCGTCGATATTACCGAACGCAAGCAGGCTGAGACCAAACTGCGCCAGAGTGAGGCGCGTTTTCGGCTGCTGGCTGAGAATTCAACTGATATTATTTCCCGCCATACAGTTGATGGAATTATTCTGTACGTTTCACCAGCTTGCTACACAGTGCTGGGATATCAACCAGAAGAACTAGTCGGTCATCCCAGTCATGAGTTAGTTCACCCAGACGATTTGGTAAAGATTGCGAAAAATTACCCAGTCAATGCCGATTTACCAGATATTTATACCATTACTCACCGTGCTCGTCACCGAGAGGGACATTATATCTGGTTGGAAGCAACTATTCGAGCTATTCGCGATCGCCAAACTCAAGAAATTTTAGAGATGCAAGCGTCTTCGCGAGATATCACTAAGCGCAAACAGGTGGAAGAGGAGCAGCGTTTTCTCGCTGAAGCTAGTGGTATTTTGGCTGCATCATTAGACTACGAAACAACCCTAGCAGGTTTGGCGCGTTTGGCAGTGCCGGAAATCGCTGATTGGTGCTTAGTTGATATTATTTGTGACAATCAATTAGTCCGTCGGGTTGCAGCAGCCCATGCCAATCCAGAGAAACAAGAATTGGTAGAACAGTTACAAAATTATCCGCCTAATTTGGCACAAACAGCAGGTGTTGCGAAGGTAATACGGACGGGCAAATCACAAATTACTCATTTTATTTCTGAGGAACAGATCCAAGGGTTAACCCACAACGCCAGTCACTTCAAAATCTTGCAAGAATTAAATCCGACATCTGGTATGAGTGTACCGTTAATCCTTCGGGGGCGAGTGCTGGGAGCTATGACTTTGGTATCTTCTTCAGGTCGTTTCTACGATACCAAAAGCCTGATGTTAGCTGAGGAGTTGGCTAGCCGAGCGGCGATCGCTGTTGATAATGCCCGACTCTACAGAGAAGCACAGCAATCTCAACAGGCGGCTTTACGCGCAGCATCTCGCACTACCCGTCTGCAAGCAATTACCGCTGCCCTTTCTGAATCTTTAACTCCGACACAAGTTGCTGAAGTAATTGTAGAGCAAGGTATGGCAGCTTTGGGAGCTAGTTCTGTTTTTGTCGCATTACTGAATCAAAGCGGCACTGAATTAGAAATTGTCCGAACTGTTGGCGGGCAACAAGAAATACTAGATTCCTGGCGTCGATTCTCGATTAATGCATCTGCACCACTGGCAGAAGCAGTAAGAACTAAGCAGCCTATTTGGCAAGAGCCAACCGAAACAAGGATTGCTCGTTACTCAAATCTGGCTCAGGAATATGCCCAGTACAATTACGGCGCTTGGATTTCGATTCCACTGATTATTGAGGGACGAGCTATCGGTGGAATGTCTCTAGCTTTTACCGAAATTCAGCAGTTTAATCAAGACGATCAAGCTTTTATGCTGGCACTAGCACAGCAGTGCGCTCAAGCGATGGAACGTGCCCGTCTATACGAGGCAGAGCAAACCGCCCGGAAAGCAGCAGAAAACGCCAACCGGATTAAAGACGAGTTTCTGGCAGTACTTTCTCATGAATTGCGATCGCCACTCAACCCAATTTTAGGTTGGTCAAAACTACTCCAAACCAAAAAACTTGATGAAAAGACAATTCCTCAAGCGCTGAAGACTATTGAGCGAAATGCGAAGTTACAGGCTCAACTGATTGAAGATTTACTGGATATCTCCCGGATTTTACAAGGTAAAATCAGCTTGAATATCTACCCAGTCGATCTGACATCTGTGATTTCGGCAGCAATGGAAACAGTGCGGCTATCGGCAGAAGCTAAATTAATTGAGATGCACATCAGCCTGGAACCAAATTTGGGACAAGTTTTGGGAGACTCCAACCGATTGCAGCAAATCGTTTGGAACCTGCTCTCAAATGCGGTTAAATTTACACCAGAAGGCGGACGGGTTGATATTCGACTATCATCATGTCCTAAGTCAAATTCCAACTCAGCAATCATTCAAGTCAGCGACACAGGTAAAGGCATCGACCCTAATTTTCTGCCTTACGTATTTGAATATTTTCGCCAAGAGAATAGCAGCACCACCAGAAAATTTGGTGGATTGGGGTTAGGATTAGCGATCGTCCGTCACTTAGTCGAACTGCATGGCGGCACAGTCCAGGTAGAAAGCGAGGGCGAAGATCGGGGGGCAACTTTTACTGTAAGACTACCATTAATCCAAAATCAATTAGAGATTAAACAAGACAGTAGCAATTCTGAGCCATCCTCAAATTTGAATGGTGTCAAAGTTTTAGTAGTGGATGATGATACAGATACGCGAGAATTTATCGTCTTCTTACTAGAGCAATATGGGGCAAATGTGAGAGCAGTAACATCAGCAAATGAAGCCTTAGCTGCTTTAGCCCAATCCTTGCCAGATATACTTTTAAGCGATATTGGGATGCCAGAAGTGGATGGATGTATGTTTATGCGACAGTTGAGAACACTGCCACCAGAGCAGGGAGGGCAAATTCGAGCGATCGCACTTACCGCTTATGCTGGAGAAATGAACGCTCAACAGGTACTAAGAGCCGGATTTAACAAGCATATTGCCAAACCAGTAGAGCCAAGCGAGTTAGTAGATGCGATCGCCAACTTAATCGCTGAATAAACCTGCCTCTACCTGTTCACCGTTACTTGATACGTTGAGGTGTGATGGCTTGATATTGTTGAGTTGGAAGGATTGCATCCCTGATATCTATCTTACGGGGGATGATTTTCTCTTTAAAATAGAAATTAGCAACACTTTGTTGCTCAGCAATGATCGCAGGTGTAAGTCTTCTCAATCTAAAAGTACGACGGCGTGCTACCTTTTCTAAAACTGATACATCTAATTTAAGTTCGGGAGCAAAAGCTTTGGCAACTCCAGTTGGGTTTTTTTCAGCCCATTCTCCTACCTTGTCTGCTTCCTCTAAAAATACTCGCACCAATTCCAGATTTTGTGTAACAAATTGACGCCTACCAAGATAAAAGCCGCCGAGAGTGTTAATTCTTGCTGCATTTCTCAGATTACGAATTGGAATAATTTTTTCCACAAGAGCCAAAAAGGGGTCACTAGCCACCCAAACTTCAACTTTGTCTTGAATAAAAGCGTCGCGGGCTTCAGATGGAGTCAAACCAACAATTTGAACATCCTTAATTTTTAACCCCACCTCTTGCAAGGCTTTTGCTAATAAATAGTGTGCATTCGATCCCCTCTGAAAAGCAATTTTTTTACCTTTAAGATCCGCTACTTTCTTAATAGGAGAATTAGCTCTGACTATAATACCTTGGTTTTCACCTTTGCTCGGTGTGCGTCCGGCAATATAGATAACTTCTGTGATCCCTGCGGCTTGGGAAAATATTGGCGGTGTCTCTCCCACATTGCCGATATCCACCTTACCTGCATTCATGGCTTCTATTAGTTGCGGCCCGGCTGGGAATGGCCCAACCCAATTTACAGTCACACCCAATGCTTTAAAACGTGGCTCAACAACTTTTTTGACTTTGACAATATCTCCAGAAGTTTGATATGCCAAGTTGATAACTTTAGCAGTAAAACCAGGTTTATTTTGTGCTTGAGCGTTATTTACTAAGCTACCTATTAAGGGAGTTGATAGAGTAAACAATCCCAATACAGAATATTGGACAATGCGTTTTAAAACTGTGCGGCGTTGTGAAATAAATGGTATTTTCATCACTGGAATATTTTAGTTAAAACTAATTGTCACTCCCAAATCATATCTGTAAAAAGATTAGCGATCGCTTGTTCCTTCCTCGGTTTTTACTTAACCAGACAATAGGCTTAACAAGTTAGTTGAGCAACTTGTTAAGCCCCTTGTTGAAGTTAGGCAAACTTCCGCTACAGTGTAATAGCTAGCTAAGTTAATAGCTGAATAAACCTGCCTCTACCTGTTTACCGTTACTTGATATTATCAGGAACGATAGCTTTATATTCTAGATCAGAAAGAATCCCTTGTTTGATATCAATCTTACGCAAGATGACTTTTTCATTAAAATAAAAATCAGCAACGCGCTGCTGTTCGGCAATGATAGCAGGTGTAATTTTTCTCAATTTATAAGTACGACGGCTTGCTACCTTTTGTGCAACTGATGGATCTAATTTCTGTTCATCAACTAAAATTTTTGCATAATCGCTTGGGTTTTTTTCAGCCTGTTCTCCTACCTTCTGTGCTTCCTCTAAAAATACTCGCACCAATTGCGGATTTTGGGTGACAAATCCACGCCTGCCAATATAAAACCCGTTGAGAGTGTTAATTCCTGCTGCATTTCTCAGATTCCGAATCGGGGTAGTCTTTTCCACAGCAGCTAAAAGGGGATCGCCACCTACCCAGGCGTCAGCCTTGTCTTGAATAAAGGCATCTCGGGCTTCAGTTGGAGTCAAAGCAACGATTTGAATATCGCTAATTTTTAACCCTACCTCTTTCAACGCTTTTGTTAGTAAATACTGTGCATTCGACCCTACCTGAAAAGTAATTTTCTTACCTTTAAGATCCGCTACTTTCTTAATGGGAGAATTAGCTTTCACCACAATACCTTGGTTTGTACCATCGCTGGGCGTGCGTCCAGTAAGATAGACAACTTCAGGGATGATGCCTGGACGTGCAGCTTGGTCAAATATTGGAGGTGTCTCTCCGACATTACCGATATCCACCTTACCTTCATTCAGCGCTTTTATCAATTGCGGCCCTGCTGCGAATGGCCCAACCCAATTCACGGTTACACCCAATGCTTTGAAACGTGGCTCAACAGCTTTTTTAGACTTGACAATATCACCAGAACTTTGATACGCCAAGTTAATTACTTTGGCAGGCACTGCTTGAGTGGTTTGCATAAGGCTACCAGCCAAGGGAGATAATAAAGTAAACAGTCCCAATGCAGAATATTGGACAACACGCTTTAAGACTGTACGGCGTTGTGGTTGAAATGACTTGTTCATCAGTTGTGATTTTCCTTGTAAGTTTTAACTTTTACGTTGTCAGTCTTACTTCCTGAAAGAAAGTAAGATAATAGGAAGTTGCTATTTAAACCTCCTAAAACACCAATTTATGAGGAAAATTTGAGATTATGCTAATTTAACAAATCTCCTGTTTCATTTATTAAATTGGTATTTTAGTTTGTTTAAAAAAACAAACTTTATATCTGATTATTCTCTACTTTTCACTTATCAGTGTTGGTGGAGTAATAGCTGCATATTCTTGAGGCGTGAGCAATGCTTCTTTAACATCAATCTTTTTGGGTAAGATTTTTTCGTTATAGAACAAATCAGCAACACTTTGCTGGACTTGCATTAGTTCTGGAGTAATTCCTCTGAGCCGATAAGTAGCACGGCTAGAAATTATTTCCTGAATGGGTAAATCAATTTTGAGTACAGGTGCTATAAGTTTGGCTACTTCTTTACGATTCGCTTCTGCCCATTGACCATTTTTCTCAATTTCTTCTAAAATTATGCGAACTAATTCGGGATTTTCCTTAGCAAATTCTCGTGTTCCTACATAGTATCCGCCTGGAGTACCGATATTGGTTGCATCTCTCAATACACGCGCACCGTGGAGTTTTTCTACCAAAGCTAAATGAGGATCACCAGTTACCCAAACTGGAATAGTACCCTGAATAAATGCACCACGAGCTTCAACATTGGGCATACTCAAAACTTGAATATCACTATATTTTAAACCTACTTCTTTTAAGGCTTGGATGATAAAATAGTGAGAAGCAGAACCTTTTTGAAAGACTACTTTTTGACCTTTGATATCAGCTAATTTTTTAATTGGAGAACCTTTAGGAACTGCGATCGCACTACCTTTACCTGAATTAGGGCCAAGTCTTCTTCCAGCCAAATAGATGATTTTTGCACCCGCAGCTTGGGCAAAGATCGGGGGCGTTTCTCCAACTGAGCCAATATCAATTTTGCCCACATTCATCGCTTCCATAAGTTGTGGTCCTTGGGCAAATTGTGACCACTCTACTTTCAAACCCAAAGGCTCCAAACGTTTTTCTAAAACTCCTCTGACTCTAACTAAATCACCAGAGCTTTGATATCCTATTCGCAGTAACTTTGTTTTAAAAGTTATAGTCTTAGCCCCTGCTGGTTCTGCTTTAGGATCAATTCCTGAATTTGTATTAGATACAGTTGACGTACAACTGATTAAAGTAGTAGATAAAGCTACAAAACCAGGGATTACAAATAATGCTATCTTGCTGATTACTGTTGTCTTATTTTTCACAAAATTGTTAAACATTTATACACCTCCATTTGATTAACTACTGATATAAAAACATCAGCTAAAAACTTAAGTTTTCCAGTTTTTTAAAGTTGATTACAATGAGAGAAGCAAGCTTAGAATAAACAACTCGTAATTCTTGCTTTTATGGAGTATTAGAAACTGTTTGACTTTGAGATTGTGTACTAATTGAGGATAGTTTGTTTTGAGTATTTTTAGTTTCTTGGCTACAACCAACAATGCTCATTGGTATCGTGAGCGAGCAAGTAGCTATCAGTAAAGATATATGTTTATGCTCAATTTTATATTTGGCTTTTATAGGTTTAGTATTTAGGCTATACTCATATACCGTCTTTGTCTTGTTTGTTTTTGATTGTTGCGGTTTATTGATAGACAAATTGAGACTTTGCAATAAATTGGAAAGTGCCATAATATTTTTCTATTTAAATTTAAAATTTAATAATTTTCGTTTTAGCGCTTTTAACGAGTGCTAATAATTCTCAATTTCAGTTTAGATATTATCAAATTTCGTTTTGAAATAAAGTATTCACAAACACTTGTTTTAAACAAAAAAGTAAGATTTTTACGATTTGTCTTTATAAGCATATGTGTGATGTTTAGACAAGTTTAATCAGTCAAGAGTCAGAATAACTCTTGACTCTCGACTGCCTTAAAAATATATAGAATCAAATGCTCATTAGCTTAATCTTCTGAGCTATAAATCCTAAAAGGGACGACTACCTGCAAGGCTAACCCGCTTCAATACTCGTCGCTCATTTGGATCAAATGCTTGACGGTAATGCAAAGTAGCTTGATTATCCCAGTAGACAATATCACCTACTGACCATTTGTGTTGGTAGTAGAACTTGGGCTGATTTAGATGTTGCCTCAACTGTTCAATCAGTTTAGATCCTTCTTCCGGCTCTAACCCGACAATTTCCACTTCTGTAGCAGCGTCTAAGTAGAGATGATTTTTACCACTATCTGGATGGGTTCTAACTAAAGGATGGGGAAAGATCGGACTGATTAAAGGAATAGTTTTGTCTAAACGATATAAAGATCGGGGTGCATTCCGATCTCGCAAAAATGGGTTGTAGGTAATTAACTGCAAATCTGCAATCCGTTCTTTGGTGGCTTCATCTAATGCTTGATATGCCAAATTGGTATTTAACCAATAAGTATCTCCACCTTGAGAAGGTATTTCTAACGCATAAAGAAGTGAACCACTAGATGGGGTAGGAGTCCATTTGTGATCGGAATGGAAAGTGAGTTCTCCAGTACCGGTATAGCCACCATCGACGTTGGAAATCGGAATCACTACCGGAGTTTCTCCTGGTTTAGAAGCCAATACTGGAGTTTCATCAGATGGTACAAAAAGTGCGCCAAAGTATAGAGAAAAGTTCAAAAGTTGTTGATCGGAGAGGTTTTGGTCTTTGAAAATTAAGATGTGGCGATCGCGCAGTGCTTGCTTAAGTTGTAATATAACTTCAGGTGCGATCGGTTGACTGGCATCAAAATCGGTAACTATAGCTCCCAAAGGGGCATCAATAGACCTAATTTTAACCTTTGTCAAAGTCGAGGTAGGCATAATATTCTCCTGTGTTTTAGTTTGTTCTTGGGGATAACGACTTATTCGCTAACACCTCTGAGGGAGTAATTTTGGCGTACTCTTCAGGTGTCAGAAACCCGTCCTTAACATTCACCTTCTTGGGGATAAGTCCTAAGCTGTACCACTTGTCTGCAACTTCCTGTTGCTTGGTAATAGTTTTATCAGTGATTGGTACCAGCCCATAGTCATATTTCTTATGCATAATTTCTAGAGTTGGTGGATCTAACTGAGTTACAGGAGCAAGCAGTTGTGCTACTTCTTTGGGATGATTCTTAGTCCAGATTTCTGCCTTTTCTAGTTCCTCTAGAAACACTTTGATCACGTCAGGATGAGCCTGATAAAACTGGCGTGAGGTTGAGTAAAAGTTACCAGTATCCCGCAACTTTCCACCATCTGCTAAAACACGAGCTATTTTATTTTGTACATTTCTGGTAGCGAATGGCTCCCAAATATACCAAGCATCCACCTTATTTTGACTGAATGCCGCATTTGCGTCGGCCGGTGCTAAAAAAACTGATTGGACATCGCTCAGTTTCAGCCCTGCATCTTCTAATGCTTTAACTAATAGGTAGTGACCAATGGAAGCTTTCTGGAAAGCCACTTTTTTACCCTTCAAATCCTTAACACTTTTAATCGGAGAGTTTACAGGAACTAAAAGTGAAATAGATTTACCACTAGGGTGTGTAGTAGCTAGATAAACAAGAGGCGCTCCTGCTGCTTGGGAAAATACAGGAGGCGATTCGGCTGTAGATGCAATATCTAATCCATTTGCATTCACGGCTTCTAACTGTTGTGGCCCAGCCGCAAACTCAGGCCACTGTACTTTAAAACCCATAGGCTCTAATCGCTTTTCTAAAGAACCCTGCTTTTCTAAAACTGCTAGAGCAGTAAGTTGTTTTGAACGTACAATCCGCACTACTTGTTTTTTTGTTGACTTCTCTGTAGTGTTAGATGCAGCTACAGACTCAGGGGAAGCTGATGACTGCTGAGTGTTATTTTTGGCTTCACCACAACTCGATAAAACCGTCGATAGCATTAAGCAGTAGCCCAGAGCAAACAACAAGGAACGGCGTGTTGCTCTCTGGTTTTTCCTGAATTCAAACTTTCCTTTTAAAGCTGGCATGGGTTGTTTTATTTATTCCTCTATCGGTGGTTGAAACGATTATGATTAATTGCGAATTAAATAATCCAAAGAACTCTTCCTTTTCCCTAAGACCTCTCAGAAGAAGAGAGGGGAGCTTGGTTACTCCTGAATTCTGTTAGCGCAGCGGGGCGTAGCCCATTCTGAATTCTCTTTTAATAAATCAACTTTTAGGTTTCCATACTGCATCTTTGATTTGAAAAGTTTTAGGAATCAGTTTTTGACTGTAGAAAAGTTCAACTACCTGCTGTTGTTCAGCGACAAATTCATCAGTTATATCAAATACCCCTAAGATAGGTCGCCTTTCTAAAGCCCATTTCCAGACTCCTGGTTCTTGTCTAGTTTGCGCTGCCAACAAATTAGCAACTTCATTGGGGTTAGCTTTAGCCCATTCTTCTACTTTTCTTTGTTCTTCCAAAATTACCTTCACTAAGTCGGGGTGATTTTCAGCAAAATTGCGTGTAGCGATATAGTAGGCTCTTTGGGGAGCGACATCAGAACCTTTGGCTAGAACTCGTATTTCATTTGCTCGCTCTTTCCGAGCGTAAAACGGATCGCTAGTAGGTAAAACATCAACCCTGGCACTTTCAAAAGCAACCTGACTTTCTGGAATAGTTAGGTAAGCAGGTTGAATATCATTGAGAGTTAATCCAGCACTTGCTATAGCTTTCAAAAGCAAATATTGCAGAGCAGTTCCTTTTTGGATCGCAACTTTCTTACCCTTGAGTTCCGCAAGAGTTTTGATTGGTGAATCCTTACGGACAATAACTGCTTGAGCGCCTGCGTTGGAGCCAGTTGCAGCAACATAAACAATCGGATTATCACCAGCTTGAGCAAAAATTGGTGGTAGATTCCCTACGTTGCCAATATCAACACTGTTTGCGGCCATTGCTTCCATCATTGGTGGGCCGCCCCGAAATTCTATCCACTTGATAGCAATGCCATCAGCAGCAAAGCGCTTTTCCAAATAGCCCTGAGCTTTGAGTAGATTCAAACCTGGTGTACCACTCTGATGACCAATGTTGATAACCTCTAGTTTTTTTGAGCTTGCAGTAGTTGCCTCAACTTGGGGACTCTTGCTTTGAGTGCTTGGAGAGCTACAGCCTGTAACTAACAGAAAAGTCGTAAACGCCAGCAAAAAATAACGAGCTATATTCGCAGGCAACCATGACTTTCTATAGCTTATGAACATGATTCAATGTAATTTCTTGAGGTAAGTGGATATTTTTATTTTTTATTTTGTTAGACTGAACTTCTTGGGAATTCAAATTGGAAAACTGGTTATGTATCAATACACTTCGGTAAAGGGTATTGGTGTAGATGATTGGTTCTTCAAGACGCGATTCATCGCGTCTCTACAAGGGTTTTGGACTTATCTAAACTGTATGATTTATAGATAATTTGACCTCTTTTATAAAATCATTTTTATCATATTTAGGCATCATGGAGAACATTTTTTTAATAAATAAAAATAATTTTTGGGAATGTGTAAAATAGAAAAGAGAGTGGGTATTACCCACCCTATAACGACTCGAGGAACTGAGAATTTAAGAGTTGAAAGGGAAAAATTTAGGAAGTGGAGTGAGAAGGGCCCACTCCAGGGTCGTGCTAGTGGAAGATTTAAATTTGTGGCGTTTTGATTCTGACTTCTGAATTCTTCTTCAATCGTGTGCAATTTTGCTAGTGCTTCCAAGCGACTAAAATTGTAGCTTTGAGTTCTTCTGTAAAATGTCCAGACGGCTCAACTGCTAGTAGCGCTTCTCTAAGATCCTTTTCAAATGCTGGGGCGTTATCGCCATAGAAAATTTTCAGAGAGAAGGCTGTAGTGTATAAATAGCCGAGATAACTATCGATAGTCCAAGATTTTTCAAATGGCACTTCATAGGTTTCTTGACGAACAAAAGCCGAATTGCCAATGACAACTTCATGGGGAGGATCGACTGGTTTACGAGTGCCTTGTCCTCGTTGTCCAGTTCGGCGCTCTTCACCTAACCATTTCTTTACTACTCCAACGGCAGCTTGTTTCCAAGGTAGATTACTTTCCCAAGGGTTATCACCAGTCTGAAGCAGTGCTAATCCCCCATCATCAGTAAGCAATTCATAGAGGCGTTCAAGCACTAGTTCGCGTTCCATCCAGTGGAAGGCTCTACCAATAGTGGTTAACTTAAATTTCCCTAAACTAGAGTCAATTAACTCGGCTCCTTGTTCTAACCAAGTAATATTATTTGCTCCGACTGCTGCTGCTTGCCGTTTGGCTTCTGCAATCATTTCTGGATCGGGATCGATCGCAACCACTTCTTCAAATTTATTGCGCAGAGGAATTGAAATTAATCCTGGGCCAGTACCCAAATCAAGGAGTCGTCCTTGACCATTGAGATTAAATATTTCGGCTAGTTTATCGAATACAACAGGTGGGTATTTGGTTCTATATTGAGCGTAGCCCTCAGCAGCTCCCTCAAATAAACTTGGGTCGTAGGTAGGAAGTGTTTTTAGTTGAGTCATATCAATTTTGGATTTTGAGATTTTGTGGAAAGTCTGAGCGCCGACTTCTCGCTGAGTGAAGGGAATGGGGAGATAAAGGAGACAAGGTGATAAGGGGGAATTATTGAACAAATCTCTTCCCAATGCCCAATGCCCTATGCCCCATTCCCAATGCCTCATTTCCAATGCCCTAAGAATATTGCGTGATAACGGGTAGCTGTTCGTTAAGTACCCAATCGCCGATCGCTCGCAATTTGTAGTCCACAGGATCGTGGAGGGTAAATGTTCGCAAATCCCGCCAGTAACGGTCAAATCCATATTTGGTTGCTGTGGCACGAGTTCCGGTAACTTCAAAGATGCGGTTGGTAATATCTATACCTACGCGGGTGGCTAATGCTTTAGCTGCGGAAACTGCGATCGCTACTTCTCCCCTTTCCTCGTGGGTAAGCTCTGTATCCTTATTCCATGATGCTTGCACCTTCTCAGCTGCTTGGTCGGCTAGAGCGATCGCAGCTTGAATTTCAATCCAAAAGTCTCCGTAATGATGCAGAATATATGGGTCTTGAGTAGCACTATCTACTCCTGATGTAATCCACGGTTGAGTAGTAGTTTTAGTATATTCACGAGCAGCAGCGAAGGCTCCTTTAGTAATTCCCAAATAAACGTTAGTTTTTGTTAGCTGGGCAATAATACCAAGAAAAGTTGAGAAAGCACTATCGTGGGGATTTGGTGGCCCCAAAATCTCATCTTTCTCTACTAAGACATTATTAAATGTATAACTACCGCTATCAGTGCGACGTTGCCCAATATTATCCCAATCTTGATTAGAAACTAACCCTTCCCTGTCTTTGGGAATTATGAATATGAAGGGCAATTCTACGCCATCTTCCAAAGCGGAGAATACCCGGTAATCGGCAACAGAAATACCTGTACCAAAGCTTTTCACACCATTAACCCGAAAATTCTCGCCTTCTGGGTTAATTTTTAGCCTAGTATCCTTTGTATTAATGGCATTTGCCCAAAATAAGTTATTTTTAGCAGTTTCTCTATAGTATTTTTCCTTTTGGGACCGCGTGCCGGAAACGTGACCCAAAGCCGTCAAATTGAGATGATTACCATACAACTGACCAATTGAACCATCTGCTTTTGATAGTTTTCTGACAATTTTTAAAGCATCAATCCAAGTTGCACCAATTCCACCATATTGCTTAGGTACAATCAGTGGTAATAAGCCACTTTCACGCAGTTTATTAATTTCCTCTTCTGGAATTCCAGCTTTAGCATCCCGTTCAACTGCGGATTGAGCTAGTTCCTTGGATAAAGAAGTTGCTAGGTCAATGTAATCCTTTGGTTTTGTGATATCTAGCACCATAATCAAATCATCCTTATTAATTCGTAATTCGTAATTCGTAATTCGTAATTAGGACAAAGACAATTAATACAACCAGTTTCTCATCTGTTCCTCTGTGAAAGTGAAACAAGACATACTTTCCTTAGACACAGAATTTAGGAGAAATGTAGAGTGGGCCTGGCCCACGCTACAAGTGAACAGAGGAAATGGAACATGGAACGTTGTAAAGATGGGCATTGGTCACATTGGGCATGGGGCATAGTAATTCTTTCCCTATTCCCCATTCCCCATTCCCTATTTCCCAGCTAGATATTCGTTTGCGGCTTTTTCAACACCTGTACCCTTGAAGAAGTCTTGATTGAGACTGGTGTACAACTCCAAAGGATGGATTGAGAGGAAGTAGCGGAGGTCTTCTTCGGTAATGATTTCGTGTTCTGCCATTGAGTAGGCGTTGGCAGTAACGGCGGTGATATCAGGCACATCCCAGTGACCGGAATCTGAACCCAAGAAGGCTTTAACGCGATCGCCAAAGGGATTAGCTGCGCGATTAAAGGCTTGGCTGACACGGGTATCGTCTGATTCAGTACCGAAGTAGAAGTGATTCAAGAAGCGATCGCGCACATCTTCTGGCTTCTCAATTCCCGCGAGTTCAAATTCGTCGAGTTCACCCGGATTTTCTGGAGCCAATAATTGATGGTGGAATCCTAAACCGTCACCAATTTTATCTAAGCGTCCATCTACCAGTTCGCCACCATAGCGGGCGTACAACTCTACTAATGCTTCCTTATCGATAATGGCAGGATTGTTATTTGACAACAAATGTTGTTTGTTGCGGGTTTCCCAATGCCAAATAATATCAGCATATAGACTAGCACCCCAAGCGGAACCACCTTCTAAAAAGGCAAACTTTAATTGTGGGAAGCGGCGGGTAACTCCACCAAAGAACAGCGATTTGCATAATGCTTCGGCTGCAAAGGCAAAGTGATTAATGTGATTGTACTGGGCGTTGGTGACAGAACGCTGAGTTGTCCAACCTTGGCTAGAAGCGTGAGTTGTGGGTACAACTTTCAGTTCTACGCACTTAGCCCAGAATGGATCGTAGTCATACTCGCTATCTAAGCCAAAGTTATCAATCCAAACCACTTCGTTAGCCACTTCTTTGCCATATTTCTCAAAGGCAGGAATTGGCCGACGAACGTAACCAGGGATTTGAATCGCTTTAAGTCCCAGAACATTCACCGCATATTCCAATTCTTCAATCCCTTCTTCGGGAGTGTGCAGGGGAATGGCGGCGATGGGTGTTAGGCGATCTCTATAAGGACGGAAAATATCAGCATGGTAGGTATTAACTGCCCGACAAACAGCACGGCGCATTTCTTCGTTGCCGATATTCGGGGCCATTGTTGCCAAATTTGGGTACACAACGGCAAAGTCTGTACCTGCTTCTTCCAAACGCTCATGCAGCAACTTGGGTAAGCTAATGGTAGCCAAATTCAAAGTATTTTTTGTCGGACGACCCCACCAATTAGGGCGATTGGTACGATAAGCAAAACGTTCTTCCCAACTTTGCTTGTACCACTTAAAGCGGGAAGCTCCTGGTAAATTCTCTTTGAAACGTTCGACCAGTTCACTTCCACCAACTTGTTCTAAATAATCCAAGACTGCCGGTTCAAATTCCTGGGTATGTACATCGGTGTCAATGATTGGATAACCAAGTTTTTCCCGAATTTGAGCAGACCTGGTTTTTTGTGGGCGGTCTAAAGCGATCGTCATGATATTTTACCTAATTATTCAAATTGTTTCTGGGGATTGGCAAAGACGCAGAATCAATCCTTTGTAGAGACGGCGATTTATCGCGTCTCTTTCGCAGCCAAAAATTCATCTGCTGTTTTCTCGACAGCCGTACCTTTGAAGAAGTCACGATTGAGGCTGGTGTACAACTCTAAGGGATGAATTGACAGGAAATATTGCAAATCTTCTTCGCTGATAATCTTGCGTTCTACCATTGAATAGGTATTAGCTGCGATCGCAGTAATATCAGGTACATCCCAGTGACCAGAATCGGAACCCAAGAAGGCTTTAACACGATCGCCATAGGGATTAGCTTTACGGTTAAAGGCTTGAGCTACACGGGTATCATCTGATTCTGTCCCGAAGTAGAAGTGATTCAAGAAGCGATCGCGGATATCCTCTGGTTTGGTTACTCCTGCAACGGCGAATTCATCTAAATCACCTGGTTCTAAGGGAGATATTAAGTCAGCGTGGAAACCTAAACCACTGCCTAGTTGATCTAAACGACCATGTACTAGTTCACCACCATAGCGGGTATAGAATTCTCGCAGTTCTTCATAATTAACATTGGCGGGATTGTTATTTTCCACCAAATGGTCTTTATTCCGAGTATCCCAGTGCCAAATCAAATCGGTGTACAAACTAGCACCCCAAGCTGAACCTCCTTCTAAGAAAGCAAACTTGAGTGTGGGGAAGCGGTGAGTTACACCACCAAAGAATAAAGATTTACATAATGCTTCCGCAGCCGATGCAAAATGACCAATATGGTTGTATTGGTAATTGCTAATGGAACGCCGATTTATCCAGCCCATACCGGAAGAGTGGGTGGTGGGTACAACTTTCAGTTCTACGCATTTCGCCCAGAAGGGATCGTAATCATATTTACTATCCAAGCCAAAGGTATCAATCCAAATGGCTTCGTTGGCTACTTCTTCGGCATATTTCTCGAAGGCGGGAATCGGGCGGCGGATATGTCCGGGGATTTGAATTGCTTTGAGTCCCAGCACTTTCACCGCATATTCCAACTCTGCGATTGCCTCTTCAGGCGTATTCATGGGAATAGCAGCAATGGGCGTTAAGCGATCGCTATAAGGACGGAAAATATCAGCATGGTAAGTGTTAGCTGTACGGCAAACAGCCCGCCGCATCTCTTCATTGCCGATGTGTGGTGCCATCGTTGCCAAGTTAGGGTACACAACAGCAAAGTCTGTACCAGCTTCTTGTAAGCGTTCGTGCAGCAACTTTGGCAAACTAACGGTGGCTAAATTTAGGGGATCATTGGTGGGACGAGTCCAGAAGGGAGGGCGGGCGGTGCGGTTAGCACGGCGTTCATCCCAAGATTGCTTAAACCATTTAGAGCGAGATGCACCGGGTAAGTGTTCTTGAAAACGTTCTGCGATCGCAGTTCCAGCAACTTGCTCTAAATAGTCCAAGAATGCTGGGGGAAATTCTTGGGTATGTACATCAGTATCAATGATCGGATAACCCAGTTTTTCCCGAATTTGAGCAGACTTGGTTTTCTGTGGACGGTCTAGTGCAATAGTCATGGCGATTTTACATGAATTTTCAAATGGATTAGTCAAGAGGAAAGCAGAAAGTTTACAGGACTTACGCAAAATAATGAAAAAACGAACCGCAAAGGCGCAAAGGAATCAGAGTTTTAGAGAGTTATTGCGTAAGTCCTAAGTTTATAAGCCTGGAAGTTGAGCCTTTGAGCTTGGAAGTTGAGCCTTTGAGCTTGGAAGTTGAGCCTTTGAGCTTGGAAGTTGCACCTTTGAGCTTGGAAGTTGCACCTTTGAGCTTGGAAGTTGAGCCTTTGAGCTTGGAAGTTGCACCTTTGAGCTTGGAAGTTGCACCTTTGAGCTTGGAAGTTGAGCCTTTGAGCTTGGAAGTTGCACCTTTGAGCTTGGAAGTTGAGCTTTTGAGCTTGGAAGTTGAGCTTTTGAGCTTGGAGGTTGCACCTTTGAGCTTGGAAGTTGAGCTTTTGAAAAACTTAATTACAGAAATTTGTTTTTCTTGCTCAGAAAAGTTACTGATTTCTGCCTCCTCATCTCCCCCACTCCCCACTCCCCACTCCCCACTCCCTATTTTTCTTCAGCAACCCAATCTGTTAATTTAAAGTCCGACTTTGCTAAACCCTGCGAGACTAAAAATTTCTTTGTCCCTTCTAAAAGTTTCACTCCCTCGGCTGGTAATGGTTCTTCTGATACCTGTTTGAGCGGGAATGATACTTTAATGATATTGATGGGATATTTAGTAGTTTGAGCGTGGTACTGATAATATTCTTCAGAATTAGCTTTTAAATTCTTAGCTGCTTCTGTGAGAATTGCATTAAATTTCTGTGGGAAATCAGGCTGTTTTGCCAGAAAGCTTTCGGTTGCGACAACTAATGATGTCCCTGACAAACCCTGATGATTTGCCGAAGAATCAATCACTGGAAACCCTTGTGATTTCAGAAAAGGCCCCAGATCGCTTGAAGTTGCATAAGCTGCTACATCACCACGTTCTAAAGCTGCTTTTGCCTCAGTAGTCATCAAGTGGACAACTTTTACATCTTTGGCAATTTTAGCTTCGGCTAATAGACCCAGCAGGTATCGATGCATATAAGAACCTTTTTGGGTAGCTATTTTCTGACCCTTAAGTTCAGCAAGCGATCGCGCACCATGCTTTTTCGCCACTAACCAAGCGGTTGTATTAAATTGACTGATCCGCAGCAGTCGGGTTTCTTGACCCCTTGCTCTCAAAACTATGGCTGGTGTATCGCCTAAAGAACCAACATCTAATTGTCCTGCAACAAGCGCCTCATTGAGATCCGGCCCGTTAGGAAATCTTGCAAAAGTAATGTTTTTAAATCCTGTTTTTTGCAACTCACGCTCTAAAATTCCCTTTTTCTTTGCCCAACCAAGTGCCCCTGTCGGTTCTGAACTACCTACATAACCTATTCGTAGGGTAGAAATGTTATTGGAAGCAACAGTGTTATTGACATTAACAGCCTCAATGGATTGAGCAGATTTATTTTCGCCTTGGCTACATCCTGTAGTTAGTAGCAATAGAACACAAGCCACCGAAGTTAATAATCTTGAAGTAAATTTATTTTTACTGATATAACTTGTTTCTACTAATAACAACAGCATGACTATTTTCTCCGCTGCACTATTTCATCTGCTTCAAAATTTGGAATGTTTGATCCGTTTTGGCTGTTGAAGTGCGTTTATTTCCCCAACCAACCTTTTCACGATAACTACCCAGTAGCCCAACTTCTGCCAATTCTGCCTCGTTGACTGAAGTCGTCACATCGCTTTCTGGTGCCACATAAAGAGCATCAACTGGACAATACAATTCGCACATATAACAGGTTTGGCAGTCACTCTGTCGGGCAATGGTTGGCGGCGCATCAGGTACGCGGTCAAACACGTTGGTTGGACAAATATTCACGCAGATATTACATTCTATGCACCGCGACTCGCTAACCAACTCAATCACACTGTCACCCCTATTTTGGATTTTGGACTTTGGTTACGCTCAGTCGAACGATTTTCGATTTTGGATTGGGAAATATCTTCTGCATTCAATAGCGGCTGACTCTTCACCCAGACTCGATCTAATCCGCCACTTATCAGGTGATGTTGCTGGTTAGCATCAAGTTCTGGATAGTCTTGATGTTTGTGCATCCCACGAGTTTCTTTACGTTCAATGGCACTGCTGTACATCCATCGTGCTGTAGCTACCATCGCCACAGCTTCTCGCGCCCTGGGAAGCTCTTTCTCTGATGTTACCTGGCTACTGCGGAGTTCTTGCCAAAGATGATTTAGCTTACTTAAAGACTCGGTTAAGCCTTGTTCTGTACGGAAATAGTTCTTTTCATAGGGGAATACTTCAGCTTGGACTGCCTGAATAACTTCATCAGTTGCCAAGGTTTTAGAGCGATCGCTCCCACTTTGTAATCCTACCTCTCCAACACCCTTAACTTGTCGTTGAGTTTTATTTTCCCCCAAACTGCGGCTATATTCAGCAGCCGATTTCCCTGACCAATAGCCAGAAGATATTGCCCAAGCAGCATTATGGCTACCACCACCAGTAAATCCGCCACAAATCAGTTCCCGTGTAGCGGCATCTCCAGCCGCGTAGAGTCCTCTTACAGAACTGCTACAACTCTCATCGACAATCCGAATTCCTCCAGTCCCGCGCACAGTTCCCTCTAAACGCAGAGTCACAGGAAAACGTTGAGTAAATGGATCAATGCCTGCCCGGTCAAAGGGTAAAAAGAAGTTGGGCTGTGCTAAACGCATAGATACCCGCATCGATTCCGCCGCTTTGTCTATGATGGCGTAAACTGGCTGTTGCAGCAATGTCTGAGCTATTACTGAACGTCTATGAGAACTTGCCCCCGGAATCACAGTACCGTCTTCGTAGGTAAAAGTTGCCCAATTATAAAACAGGGTTTTGGTGACTGAAGAAAAGGCGGGAGAGATGCCATAAGCATTGGAAAATTCCATACCCGACATCTCGGCACCTGCTTCTGCCGCCATCAGATAACCATCCCCTGTCAGGACGTTACATCCTAACGCTTTACTGAGAAATGCACAGCCACCTGTTGCGATAATTGTGGACTGCGATCGCACTATCCATTTCTCACCAGTCTGACGGTTCACACCTGTTGCACCACCAACAGCACCATCGTCATCTACCAGTAGTTCTAAGGCGGGGCTGTTGTCTAAAATCTTGACTCCAGCGCGTTGAATTTGCCGCCGCATCAGCCGCATATACTCCGGCCCTTGCAGCGATCGCCGATAGGGTTTACCTTCATCGTCGGTAGGGAAGGGATAACCCCACTCTGCTAACTGATTGACGTTTATATAAGTCTGATTCAGTACCCGATCCATCCAGTTGCGATCGGCTAAAAACCCACCCAACGATTCCCGACTCGCCTTCGCTGTTTCCCGTGCTTCTGGATGTGGTGGCACATACCACACACCATTACCAGATGCAGCAGCGCATCCAGTGGTACCACAGTATCCTTTGTCTACCAGGACAACTCTAGCTCCACTTGATGCAGCACTCCATGCCGCCCAAGTTCCAGCTGGCCCACCTCCAATCACAAGCACATCTGCTTCTAAGTCGAGTTCAAAATCGTTTGTTAACGTCTTCAGCATCTACCATTTCCCCCCCCATCTATAAAGTCTTAAGCATCAAGTCTTCACCCCATCCATGCGGCAAAATAAATATTTAAAAATCTAGAAATTGTGACCCCTTAATACAGGTTCTCACTAGATTGCCATTATAAATACTTTAAGCCGATCGGTAAACCGTAGTTTGCAATATAACAAAGCTTTTCACAGTTTTCGACAAAAAGCAAGCATTTTACCAAACTAATTTAAATGTAAATTTTTGTAAAATTAACGCAGTTATTTTTCTTAATAACTTGCTTTTTACCGTCTTTTGTGTAACTGTCCAATTTTTGTTCATAAAATACTTAATTTCGATAAGTTTGCCGTAGTTAAATAAATTTTTTTAACCGATTTTGTCTGGATAGTAGAGACGCAAAATTGGATTGGGCTTTGTTTTGCGGCGCTAACGTGAGGCAGGAGGCAGGAATTATGAAATCTTTGTGCTGCAACACTTTTAGGTTTTTATTTTCTTTTCCTCCTGCCTCCTGCCTTATCTTCGTGCCATTCGGTTAAAACCTAAAGACAGTACGAACCCAAGCAAATAAACTATCAGGATTGCTGGCATCCGAATCAGGTGCAGTAATCCAGATCAAACCTGGCGTAACCTCAATATGATCTCCGATTTTATATTGGTAGAATGCCTCAACGTGCAGAGAAAGATCTCTGTCCGCTTGTCCTAGCCCTTTTCCCAAATTTACATTATTACTAAGGCTGATGAGTTTTGGCTCCATACCAACTAAAACCCCCCCTAAAGCACCTTCACTAAAAAGATCCGGGAATGCCAGTCCTACGGCCCAATCCATAGCTTCAGCATCTCCGCGTCCTAAATAACGGTGTACCCCATAACTTACCCAGGCATTGATTGCCAACTTGGGACTAACTTGATAGAACGCCTGTAGGCCATAAAGGTTGCCTAGAGTTGCTACTCCAGGCACGGTGCTGTTTACCAAGTTACTCCCGACTGCTGGGCCGAAATTTGTTCCACTAAAACCTATGGTATTTGGTGGGCTATAGGTATTGACGTAAGTTGCAGCCACCCGAAAATTCCTATTACCGGAGTAGTATATTATCTGTGCTAAAGCTAAATATCTGCCTGTAAATAAGCCATTATTAGGTGTGGGATTACCACCGTTTGGTGCGCTGTACGCTATCCCGACTTGAACCTGTTTGCCTAATCCCTGGAGTATGGCAATTCCGGGGCCGCTATCTCCATAGTTATAGACCAAAGACCGCCGTGAAAATCGTGAAATCCCATTAGCACCAGTCACAGAAGACGATTCAAAATATGGGTTAACCGGACCAGAAAGACCTATCTCACTAGCTCCGTCAGACAAGGGATAAATGTTGACTTGGGTATTTGGAAAAGGTAGAAACCGATAGCGAACACCACTGAGAATAATAGTATTGCGTGGAAAAGTAATACTGGAGTTATCAGCAGTTCTCCCTTCATAAGTTCCCAATAATCCAGCTCTTGTTTGTCCCAATGATTCAAGATTTCCACCTCCTATTGTTATACCTAGTGAATCTTTACCGTTAAAACTGGTGTTTAACCGTAAAGAAGTTACGCCTTGAAGTGTGGGATTGTGAGGTGCTGGTGTCTTGGTGAAGACATTATTACCCGCTATAAGATCGCCAAGGACAATCTGAGAGCGACCTATAAGTTTGGTTGTGGTCGCAAACTGAGTTGATTCTAACTTCGCATTTCGTACTTCTAAGCTATCTAAGCGTCCCCGAAGTTGAGCGAGTTCTGGAGAAAATTGTTCTTGTAGTTTTTTGATGGTATCCAAGTCTTCGCGTTTGACTAAATCCGTTGTCGAAGTCGCTATTAGTTCATTGAGGCGATCTAAAGCTGCATTCAACCCAGCTGCAAATTCATAGCGCGTTAGGGAGCGATCGCCTTTAAATGTAGCATCTGTATATCCTGCAATTACACCGTAGCGCTCAACTAGAGACTGTAATGCTTGGAATGCCCAATCTGTCGGCTTAATATCTGATAGTTGCGAGACGGATGTCACTTGTCCGGCTGCATTATTTGGAGCTTTTTTGTTAGTTGGCGGTGCAACTTGCAACAATTGCGAGACAGGTGTCACTCGATCTCGGAGATCGTTTGGAGCTTTTTTAAGAGTGGCTGGTGGAATTGAAGTGTCTACTGTTTGATTGACAACTGCTTCTGGAGCTTTGTTCTCTTCTACTTCAGTCGTAGATACATCAGATTTAGGTAGTTCAGCCTGACTTTTGGCTGGATGAAAAACCAGGATAGCTAGAATATCTAGCAACAAAAGCAGGAACACTATGGATCTATAATTCCAGCAAAATTTCGACATGACTCCTTAACTCCTCAACCTTAAAGATGAATAAATTAGTCCTTGATTGGACAGGAAAACCAAGATAAATCATTGTTCTAATGTTTCTAGCAAACGATTAGAACATAGATTCACCAAAGCTTTAGCTGCTGAAAAAAGCACAAAATTCTGATAAATATCGAAACCAGTACTAAGTAGTTGAATGTACAATCCAAAATTTGCAGCAAACTAGCATTATGATGCTTAAAAGAATCCTAAAAACGTCTGGAATGAGACAATAACTGCCTTAGCAAAGACTTCTCTACTTTTAAGGGGAACTCAACCACACACTAGATGAACTGATACTTCTGAGGCATCCTAAAGTCCATTTTTTTAGTTATGCTGTACAAAGTTCATCAATGGCTACTGACATTGATGAAAGCTTGATTTCGATTCAATTGATTATTTGCCAATTAACATTAGTTGAAAACACTATTTTGTAATCAGCTATATTTTGACAGCATCAATCATCATTTAAGTACGACAGTTCTATCGACTTACCGTACATTGGTAGGATTATCTTTGCATAGAGCTTGGTACAATGCAAGACCTAGTACTTTTTGATGAAGCGAAAATATGTCAAAATTCTTGGCTAAGTCAATTCCAGTAACTGCGTAGGCGTAGCCCGTCGTAGACATCGCCGGAAATAGTCAGTCGGTAAAAACGAATAGACCTCTTGTACAAATCCAAAATTCGCCCACCCTGCGGGATCTTGCTACATCCCCCAACCCCTTCTCCCAATTTTGGGAGAAGGGGAGTCAATTTCAAAGTCCCTCTCCCAAGCTTGGGAGAGGGATTTAGGGTGAGGGCTTTTTAGGATCTTCTAAATTATCTAGTTTGTCGGAATTGCTCGTTGAGTTAGAGGATTTGTGATAAAAACCACCTACCTCTGCCAAAGTATAGAGGGGCCTGGCTTTAACTTCTTCGTAGATGCGCCCTATATATTCGCCTAAGATGCCAACACTGACTAACTGCACAGATCCGAGAAAGAAAATTGCCATCAAAATAATCGTAAACCCGGTTAAAGGCGAATGTGGGACAAAAAGACGCCAATACAAGACTAATAAAGCCATGAAGATGGCCGCGGCCGCCGCTACTAAGCCTAAGTAAGTTGATAACCGCAGTGGCACTATTGAAAAGGATACTAGACCATTGATAGCAAGGGCTAAGGATTTACTAAAAGTGTATTTAACTTCCCCAGCAAAGCGGGGGTTGCGCTCGAACCGAATTGCTGTTTGCTGAAAGCCAACCCAAGAACGCAAACCACGAATATAGCGGGTACGTTCTGGCATAGAATTGAGAATATCTACGATCTGCCGATCCATTAAACAAAAATCACCAGTATCAGTAGGAATCTCTACATCTGCCAGTTTCTTAAGGATGCGATAAAAGAAATAGGCAGTAAAACGCTTAAACCATCCTTCTTTAAGGCGTTGAGTGCGTTGAGCGTAGACTACCTGATAGCCCTGTCGCCATTTTTCAACCATGTCAGGAATTAGTTCTGGTGGATCTTGTAGATCGGCATCAAGGATGACGATAACTTGACCTCGAACAAAATTGAGACCAGCTGTAACTGCAATTTGATGACCAAAGTTACGAGCAAAACTCAGATAGCAGATGCGTGGGTCTTTTTGATGAAGGTCTCGCAGTAATTGTAGGGAGCGATCGCGGCTACCATCATTGATTAAAATTAATTCGACAAGCCCATCCATCCGATTCATTACTGCACTCAGTCTGCGGTATAGTTCTGGAATAATTTCTTCTTCGTTATAAATTGGAACAATGAATGAATACTTTGGTAGCATCTAGAAGTATGGTTTAATTTTTGAACAGCCAAGCTAACAGACTGCTTGCGATCGTAAAGGTTTGCTTCACAGTATACCTAGCAAGACTCAAGTCTCATTCCCATAATTTATTTATTCTTCGGATTTATCTTATCTGAAGAGTCTGATTCTTTAAGCCTTTCTACAGCTTTTTTGGGAAAAGTCCGACGATGGCGATACCAAGTAGACCCTGCTACCAGCGTTCCAGTTAAGCCTAAGGCGAGTACTAGAGGCAAAAAATCGCCTGTATTGACTGCCTTTAGACCAGAACTACCCAGTAATACAAAAGGTAAGACACTAGGAACAGTACCAAGTGTTGTACCGAAAACATAATCTTTAAAACTGATCGAAGTCAGTCCCGCAACAAAGTTGACCAAACCATAGGGCATGATCGGTACTAATCGGATGGCAAACATATAAAAAAGCCCTCCACGTCGTACCTCAGCATCCATAGCTTGCCAGCGTCCTGCTAATCGTTTTGCAACGGTTTGGCGTCCAATAGTCCGAGTAAAAACAAAGGCAATTATTGCTGCAATCACTGCTGCCACACTAGTCCAGACAGTACCCAGCCAAGGGCCAAAAATTGCACCTCCAGTCAAATTAAGTACCGTTGAGGGCAAAACTAACATCGTTGCCACAACGTACAAAGTAATATAAATAACAGGTGCCCAGATACCAGAAGATTTCAGCAAAGCTTGGATTTGTGCTGGTTCAATGCCGCCAAGAAGATATACTGCTATACCAGTTGCAATGATGCAACTCAGTGTGAGTAGCAAGATACCAGCTTTCAAATTCCACACCAGAATACTCCTACTTTTTTTGTAACCCAACCCATCTTTCTTAAACTTCCCCTTTAATTAATTCTTGAAAACTTTGGTTCTGGAAACTAGTACAGCATGGCGTAAATAAACATACCATTTCAAATGGCACAAGAGCTTGGAATATAATTATGCGTGACTTTTGACTTCTGCCTTGCGGTACTAGTACTCCGACACATTAATTTTGATAAATTCGTAGTGTTACCACACTGCTGCTATGTATTAAAGGAGTCCAGTCATCAGCGATCATAACCTTTATCCAAACACAGACTTAGAAAGTGCAAGTTAGCAAGGTTTCTGTCGATGAAACCAGAAGTGAACACTTCAAAGTCGCAAAAATTTGGATAATTGACACAAAACTTGTATTCTTCACGACAGCCATTGTTGCAAAAAAAGTGTCATGATTATCGGGATTGTGCGTGAGAACCTCAATTTTGTGGGCAGTTATTCTTTATGAATCGTTAATCTATACTGGCGTTTTAAATAATTTCCTGTAAAATGCTGACTATAAACTACGGTAATTCGATCGATCTACCGTATAGGTTATCCTTGTACCCTGCCTGATACAAATGCAAATTCTTTGGTTTATTCCTACTGGATCTCATGACGGACGCTATTTAGGTACAGATATTGGTTCTCGTGTTGTCACACCTGATTATTTACAACAAATTGCCCAAGCTGTGGATAGTTTAGGCTACACGGGCGCATTGTTACCTACAGGGAGTTCTTGTGAAGATGCTTGGATAACTGCTGCTGCTTTTATATCTGTCACCAAGCAGATGAAGTTTCTGGTGGCAATTCGTCCAGGAATTACTTCCCCAGGTGTTGCTGCACGGATGGCAGCAACATTTGACCGAATTTCTAAAGGAAGATTGTTAATTAATGTAGTTACAGGTGGAGATCCGGTGCAGCTGGCTGGGGATGGCTTGCATCTTAGTCATGACGATCGCTATGATTTAACCGATGAATTTCTCAGAGTTTGGCGGGGTATCGTCAGTGGGGAAACAGTCGATTTTAAAGGAAACTACCTGGATATTAAAGGTGGTAAGCTCTTATTTCCACCAGTTCAAAAACCCTATCCACCTTTGTGGTTTGGTGGCTCATCTGCTGCTGCCAAGCGGGTTGCTGCTAAACATATAGATGTTTACCTGACTTGGGGTGAACCTCCACAACAAGTTGCCCAAAAGATTGCCGAAGTTAGGAAATTGGCGGCTGAACAAGGTAGAACAGTCCGTTTTGGGATTCGCTTGCATGTAATTGTGCGAGAAACCGAGTCAGCTGCTTGGGATGCTGCCAATGAGCTAATTAAGTATGTCGATGAGGATGCGATCGCAAAAGCTCAGAAAGAGTTAGCTCATTCTGATTCTGAAGGACAGCGGCGCATGAGTCAACTACATAGTGGTAGCCGAGCAGCCTTAGAAATTAGCCCCAACCTGTGGACAGGAATTGGATTGGTGCGGGGTGGTGCTGGTACGGCCTTAGTTGGAGATCCTGACACCGTTGCCGCTAGGATGCTGGAATATCGCAATTTGGGCATAGAAACATTCGTTTTCTCTGGATATCCCCATTTAGAAGAAGCGTATCGCACTGCTGAATTATTATTTCCCCGCCTACCTTTGCAGAGCGAACCTGTACCTTTAACACCACCAGTTTTGAGTCCCATTGACGATGATTTCGCCAATGAAAAATTTGCGAAACAACTAACAAGTGCTTCATGACCCAATAATTAGTAATTTGTAATTAAAGAGCAAATTACTAATTATGTTGGTGATGTTTCTAGATTCATCCTTTGGAACAATCTAAAATCCCAAATTCCATGACTATTACCTTTAAAAGCACCAAAAACAAAAATAATATATCCCTGAGCGAGGTGTTAGACAACCCGCAAATCGAGAAAATAGTTCCTTGGATTGTGCCTGTTACCATATTAATTCTTTGGGAACTTGCTTCTAGAACTGGCCTACTTTCAACCAGGATTTTACCAGCACCTAGTGGTGTAATCGCTACAGCTATTAAACTTGGCTCAACTGGAGAACTGTTCCAACATATAGGAATTAGTGCTGGGCGGGCGATATCTGGTTTTATAGTTGGTGGCAGTATTGGGTTCGGTTTAGGATTGCTCAATGGCTTTTCCCGTATCGCAGAAAAGTTATTGGATAGTTCCTTACAAATGCTCCGTACTATCCCTAATTTGGCATTAATTCCGCTAGTGATTCTCTGGTTTGGTATTGGCGATCAAGCTAGATTATTTCTAGTATCTATGGGGGTATTTTTTCCGATATATCTCAATACATTTCACGGTATCCGTAGTGTTGACCCTGGACTGATTGAAATGGGAAAAGTCTATGGATTAAAAACACCACAACTTCTGTGGCAAATAATTTTTCCAGGAGCTTTGTCTTCGATTCTCGTTGGTGTTCGTTTTTCGTTGGGGATTATGTGGCTGACACTAATTGTCGCAGAAACGATCGCAGCAGATTCTGGTCTTGGTTATATGGCAATGAATGCCCGTGAATTTATGCAAACCGATGTTGTGGTTTTGAGTATTTTAATCTATGCACTGCTGGGTAAATTAGCAGATGCTGTTGCTAGAGGGTTAGAAAAAAAATTCTTGGCTTGGAACCCCAGTTATCAAAAGTCATAAATGCTAAATTCGCCAGAATCAAGGGTTGAAAAATCTTGATTTTAAATGTGGTTTCCTTTCTTCAACGTCTCATCAAATAATTAAATTCCAATTGTTCTCGAAAAGGAGGTTTTGCAAGTGAGTTCAAATGTACAGGGTACACAACTAAGTATTTTGGATTTGACGAAAGCTTTTGGTAAGAAAACTGTTTTAAACTCCCTGAATTTAGAAGTTGAAGCAGGTGAGTTTGTCGCTATTGTCGGACGAAGTGGTTGTGGTAAGAGTACCTTATTGCGTCTGGTGTCAGGATTAGATAGAGCAACTTCAGGTGGAATACTACTGGATGGAGAACCACTACATAGACTCAGCCGTTCTGTAACAGTGATGTTTCAAGATCCCCGCTTGCTACCGTGGAAGCGCGTTGTTCAGAACGTGGGGTTGGGCTTAGAAGGTAATTGGCGTGAAAAAGCTTTGTGGGTACTCAATAAAGTCGGACTCAAAGATAGAGCTGATGAGTGGCCTTATGTTTTGTCTGGAGGACAACGGCAACGGGTATCATTGGCCAGAGCGTTAGCCAGTCAGCCCCGTTTGTTGTTGCTAGATGAACCTTTGGGAGCATTGGATGCTCTAACTCGCCAAGAAATGCAGCATTTGATTGAAAACTTGTGGCAAGAGCGAAGATTTACTGCGTTTTTGGTTACTCACGATGTGGAAGAAGCTGTGGCCTTGGCAGACCGAGTGATAGTGATTGATGAAGGAAAAATTTCTATGGATTTACCTGTGAGACTTTCACGCCCACGAGATCGAAGTAGCGAAGTGTTTATCAATATCAGAGAAGCAGTTTTAGAACGAGTAATGAGCAATGATAATACTCAGGTAAACAACCAGTTATTACAGCTGAGTAGTTGAAATTTAAGCTTTTTGTAGTCAATCAATATTAAACTTGAGGTAGCTGCGGTAAATAGGCTACTTCGAGATTAAAACTTGCTCTTAAAAAGCAGCTATCTATAGCAATAAAAAATTATTGATGAACAATCAAAATACCTCCCAACTCTCCTCTCTGCTGGTCTGGGTGATTTTTTCTATATTCACGATCTAGATAAACTAAAATATAATAATCTATATTGCTTTATTGAAAACAAATAATACACAAGTATCTAATGATCGTCAAAAAATTAACAAAGTATGACGCAGAAGATTATAGACAGATCAGATTAGAAGCTTTAGAGAAAAATCCAGATTCATTTGGCACAACATATCAAGAAGAAGTAATTAAGACGATAGAACAATTTCGGGATAGAATTCCAGTAGATAACAATAATTTTATTTTGGGATGTTTTGAGGATAAAAATTTAATTGGGATAGTCGCATTTCACCAAGAATCAAGAATAAAACTCCGGCATAAAGCTTATATTAGTAGTATGTATGTTCAACAAGAATATCGGGGGAAAGGTATAGGTAAAATATTATTAAATGAATTAATTGAAAGAGCAAAAGCTATTAACGCGGTAGAAATATTATTGCTTGATATTGTTAAAAACAATGTTTTAGCAAAAGCACTTTATTTATCATTGGGATTTCAAATATATGGAACAGAGAAAAGAGCGTATAAATATAATAACCAATATTTTGATCTAGAGTTTATGTGTTTACAGATTAAATAATCAGCCCTGAAATATTACTAAATATTATCATAATCTGTGCCAAAGAAAAATGGCACTCAATTTTTTGTCAAACATAGGTAATTTCCAAAGATAGCCTTGTAAATAAAGAAGAGGTAATCCACTATGAAGCTCATTTTGCCGCTCGATCTGGTTGCTGACATTGAGCCACATCTACCACCCAATACACAGATTGTACGAGTAGATGTTGAAGGAAATTTAGATGGGGATGCTAGCGATGCTGAAGTTTATTTCAGTTGGTTTTTATCGAGAAGTCCTATACTGCATAAAATACTAGAAGCAGCACCTGCACTGCGTTGGCATCATGCACCAAATGCAGGGGTGAATCACATCCTCACACCAACTTATTTGCAAAGAGATATTATTCTCACAAATGGGGCGGGAGTGCATGGAATTCCGATCGCAGAATTTGTGATCACTTATATACTGGCTCATGCCAAACACCTGCCAGAATTATATGCTTTACAGGCTGAACGTCACTGGAAAAGAGGCTTTGCCATCCAAGAGTTGACAGATGCAACCTTGCTAATTATTGGCGCTGGTGGTATTGGTCAAGAAATCGCCGCCCGTGCTAAACCCTTCGGCTTAAGAATTATTGGCAGTCGCCGTCATCCCCATGAGTTACCAAACTTTGATAAAGTAGTGGGTGCTGATGAATGGCGATCACTTCTGCCAGAGGTAGATTATGTAGTTATTGCAACACCCTTAACTCCCGAAACCAAAGAATTTATTAATGAATCTGTATTGCGATCGCTCCCAAATCATGCCTACCTAATTAATATTGCTCGTGGCGGCGTAGTCGATGAATCAGCATTAATAAAAGCGCTCACAGAAGGTTGGATTGCAGGTGCAGCATTAGACACAGTTAACTCCGAACCGTTACCACCAGAAAGTCTTTTGTGGTCACTTCCTAACATCTTTATCACACCTCATACTTCCGGTCATTCACCCAAGAGTAAACAGCGTTCAATAGCACTATTTCTCGACAATCTAAAGCGTTACCAAGCTGGTCAGCCGTTACGAAATGTAGTAGATAAAAAAGCAGGATACTAAACAATTAAAAATTAAAAATTAAAAATTAAAAATGAAGAGGTGCTACCGATTAGGTTGCACAATCCAAAATCCAAATCCAAAATGAAATTAGGGACTAGCTAATGGTGAAATTAATTTTACCCGATCATCTTATTGCAGATATAGAGCCACACCTACCATCTAATATAGATGTAGTGGAGGTGGATAGTGAAGGTAATCTCGATGGTGATGCCAGTGATGCAGAAGTTTATGTTAATGGATTTTACCTGAAAACCTCTACACTTGACAAAGTACTAACAGCAGCACCCGCGCTGCGTTGGCAACAGTCACCGAGTGCTGGTGTGAATCACATCCTCACACCAACTTTTTTGCAAAAGGACATTATTCTCACTAATGGCGCAGGGGTTCACGCAATCCCAATTTCAGAATTTGTACTGGCATTTATGCTCTATCACGCCAAGAATCTGCGGAAATTACAAACTTTGCAGAATGAACATTCTTGGGTAAGAGGAGTGTTTCTCGAAGAGTTGGCAGACGCGACTTTATTAATTCTTGGCACAGGAAATATCGGTCAAGCGATCGCATCTCGTGCTAAAGCCTTTGGAGTTAAAGTTTGGGGTAGTCGCCGCCATCCTGAACCCCTACCGAATTTTGACAAAGTTGTGGGTGCTGATGAGTGGCGATCGCTCCTTCCAGCCGCAGACTATGTAGTTATTGCGACACCATTAACCCCAGAAACTAAAGGCTTGATCGATGAAACTGCATTGCGCTCTATGCGTCAGTCTGCTTACCTAATTAACATTGCTCGTGGTGCGATCGTAGATGAAGCCGCATTGCTTACCGCACTACGTGAGGGCTGGATTGCGGGTGCTGGATTAGACACTGTTGCAACCGAACCTCTGCCGCCAGAAAGTCCCTTATGGTCGCTACCGAACGCTTTTATCACACCCCATTGTTCAGCCTTGTCGCCACCCCTGAGAGAGCGCATAGCACAACTGTTTATCGACAATCTCAAACGCTACCAAACTGGTCAGCCCTTGCGGAATGTCGTAGATAAACAAGCAGGATACTGAGCAATTCAAAATTCCAAAAAATTAATTATTGCTCCTATAACGATGCGATAGCACGTAAATATTAAGGCAGTACGATGTGTGCAAAGGGATTTGGGCAATCTCATAACCCAAAAATCCACAAGCTAGTTTTAAAGGGAGTGAGCTATTGCCAGCAACGTAGTCCAGAAGCTTCAATTAAAAGCATTTGCCTCGTTATGTCGCTTGAATAAAGATAAATGATAGAGTATATAGCGATCGCTATGCGAAAAATGTAAATAAGATATGGCTGACCAAAAAGATAAAGCTCAAGAAAAAAACCGCCTTGAACAGCTTCAAGAAGAACAAGGCAACACAGATTCTAAACACTCAGGGGGTGCTGGCGCTTCTGGCGGCAACTCAGGTGCAGGCAAATCTGGCACATCAAAAATTTCTGCCACTGGTACACCTGATGATATCGAAAAAATTGATCAGGAGTAAAGCTGAGTCCGACAACGAGTCAAGGTTTAACTACGTCGGCTCTAATTAGTAACTCAACTCAACAAAGTCCTGATTATTTTAAGGGAACTGAGCATTGAGTATGGGGGAAGATTCCTTTCTCCTGCTCACTGCTCTTTGTCCCTAATCCGAATGGCACTAAGTTTAGCTCTTTATTAGGGTGAGGCAGAAGGCAGAGGGCTGTCTTGCTGGAGTTATAAAATCCTTTGACCATAAGCTTTAGAGTGCATTTTACAATATTCCCTTCTGCCTCCTGCCTTATCTTAGTGACATTCATCCCTAATCCCTAGTCTTTAATCACTTGACTTTCAGTACAGACTTCCCTAAAGATTGGCAAATAACATCATTCTGTGGTGTATGTATACGGCTGCACAAAACGTCACGGTAGTGACGCTCTAAAGGATTCCTTTTTAATAAACCAGGATTACCAGTTAGTTCTAAGGCAATCTCCACAGCATGAATCGAGTTGGTTGTGGTGAGGTATTTAACAGCCTGTGCCTGTAATCCTACGTTAGGCTCATATTCGCCCTTGTCAATATCTTGAGCCAAACTATAAATTAATCTATTATTAGCAAATAGCAGTGCTTCTATCTCACCCACGGCAGTTTGGAAGCGTGGCAGAGTTGCCAGTGGCTCTTGGAGATTAGAAGGTGATCGCTCCCAAAGATATTTAGCAAGCCAGTCTCGCGCACTACTAACAACACCGAGATATAAGGCACTCACTGTCAAACTGCCCCAAGTGGAAATTAGCGGATCAAAAGATGGCGCAGCAGATATGGGGTTGATATTTAGAGCATACTCTGAGGGAATTAATACATTCTCTAAAATGAGGTCATGGCTGCCCGTAGCTCTCATCCCCAAGTGATCCCAGGTTTCGACAATTCGCAAACCAGGCAGATCACGTGGAACTAGAAAATTCCCAACTTGTGGTTCATCTTCAGTTGTCCGTGCCCAAACAACAAAATAGCTGAGGATGGGACTGCCCGTGGTGTATTGCTTATGTCCTGTTAAACGCCAGCCCTCTGTTGTCCTGATGGCAATTGTCGCAGGCAATCCGCCTCTAGCTGGCGTTCCTAGCTCTGGTTCAACACGGGCAGCATTCAGCAGGGCAATGCCTTCAATTGATTCACGACACAGCCGCTTATATACTTCTGGATACCAGCGACGGCTACGGGCTGCATGAGCATGTTGAAGATAGTGCATTGTCAGTACTAATGCGGTCGAAGCATCTCCACGTGCTATCCCTTCAATCACCCGACAGATAGTTGCCAACCCCAAATCCTGGCCACCGAATTCACGTGGAATGGTAAGGTTGAGCAATCCTGCCTCATGCAAAGCTGTAAAATTCTCGAAGGGAAAGGAAGCATCTCTATCGTGTGTCCCTGCACGGGTGGCAAAATCTTTGGCCAGAGCCTCAACTCGGTCGAAAATATTAGGGAGAGTTTCTAAGCCTTTGGCTACAAAGGTGTCTGGCACTGCTTGCTCCAACTGTGACATAAATACTCCTTCACAACTCACTGTACTACTAAACCAGAGATGTTTTTCAATATGGAAGCATCTCAAGTTTGCAGGAACATCAATTTTTCGCACGACGGGAGTCTCCCCTCAATCCCCAATCCTCATTGCCCTAACTGTATTACTTCTAGCGATCCTGAAAATACTACTTAAAATCGACCAAGATTTAGTAATTAGTGATTTCTGTAAGTATGACACAAACTACTTTCATAGAGCAAGCCAAGCACGAAGAAATAAGCGTTTAAATATTCTCTGTTGAGAGTAATATAAAGATTCCGACATCACAGAGGGATAATTTTCTCATCAAGTAGATTTTCCAGCGGATAAATATGCAGCAACGGCATTGCGATCGCAACTAAGGTGATATTAGTACCGCAAGGCGGAAGTCAAAAGTCAAAAGTCAAAAGTCAAAAGTCACGCATAATTATATTCCAAGCTCTTGCGCCATTTGAAATGGTATGTTTATTTACGCCATGCTGTACTAGTTGCTTTTATAGCGGTTTCTCTGCTAATGAGGTATAACTGGACTTCATATATAAATTTTTTAAGTTTGAGGATGTACCTCATCTGATTCAGAACCGCTATCGATGATTTCCTATATTTAACCAAATCTATGGTGTCACACTTTCGTCAGGGCACTGGCTCCATAACCACCATTAAATTTATCCATTTATTACTTTACTTAATCGCATCGCAATCTCAGGTTTTAAAAGACGAATTTGCGACTTATTGTCATTTTTTGAACTATAGGCTCATTTAAACATGATGGTTATTTCTCAACTTCTATCAAGCTGTAATATGTATTGCTGCTATATCCTTGATGGGAAAAATGCTAAGATTGCGGTAGTTAACTAGTGTGTGTGCTCGATCACAATATTAATGTGTTTTACCTCACAGCTAATTCAAACAACTTAAATATCACCTTTAAGCAAACAATAGTCGCCGTTATGACTACCATCATATGTATTGCTGCTATATCCTTGATGGGAAAAATGCTAAGATTGCAATAGTTAACTAGTGTGTGTGCTCGATCACAATATTAATGTGTTTTACCTCACAGCTAATTCAAACAACTTAAATATCACCTTTAAGCAAACAATAGTCGCCGTTATGACTACCATCATGTTATGCCCCCTAGCTATTTAAAGATTTAATGTATAAATGGTTGTGAAATATATTTTTTTTGTTAAAAATCATCTATTAGGTGACTTTTCAGAAAATTTACATTAAGAAACTCCTAAAATATCTAAATTCCACAGCTAAGGAGTGTAAGCTAATTATGTAAATATCATGTTTGTATGTAAATATGATGTTCGCAAGTCTCTTTTAGTCACTTGCATTTATTACACTATAGGAGGTATAATACAAACGTTAAATAACTTGCTAGATGCTCACTTAAAGATACTAGGCAGTGCTGGGAAAAGATCCATTCTGGAATCTCCAAGCAAGCTGAAGCAATATTTGTTTAAATGGAGTTTTGCTTAATTGGTAAAATACTACTTAAACAAAAATTACGATGTGCTTTTATAGCTTTATAGTTTTTATAGTCTTCTGTTTCCTGTAACCTACTCAAAATCCTCTTTTGTTCTAGGTTGCACGATAAAAATGAAGCTATGCCGGAGACTATCTCCTAGACTCGCAAAGCACTAGGGGAATATGCTGGGCGCTAATTGCACATTGTGTAAATTTCTGATTAACACTACAAGGTTAGTCAGATTTGTACTTGTGGTTTTTTTCCTGTCAGGCTTTGTTCACACAACTGCAAGGAATTACGTTTTCACATCATTTACGACTCAATGCAATTTCTAACTACAATTATGTCACACCATTTAAGTCAAGACAAGGCTGTTAAAAAGTTAGGAATGTCTGAAAACATTCTTTTAAGAATTCTTCCGAGTCAGGTCTTTTTCAAGAGCATGAAAGCTAACTTTCAGCCAGAACATTGTCCCAAACTAGAAAAAACTTCAATAGTTTGTGATGGAGAAATGAAATACTTTGCGTAGCTATTGCTGCATAAAGCAAATTATGATCCGAAAATAATTCCTCTTAATCATCACTTACAACCGCCGCTGATTGCCAAAATGAGCTATCCATATTTGTATGGAGCATGTTAATGCAGTTAGTTGCTCTTGAAGCTGAATGTAGATAAACAAAGCTCTAGCTCGATATTTTCACATTTACACTAGTTATTGCCACATCAATAACTGGCTGCAACAAGTGGGTTGTCCACCCAATAAAAATCCCTTGTATGTAAAAGATAGATGCTTTGCTACCATGCTATTTCTCTCTAACTTTACTCTAATAAAGCTTAGAGTTTCCTCGGTGAAAATACGGGATTAAATAATATTTTTAATGAACTTTTGAATTGGATTCAGACTGATAACTAAATTTTTTTGTGGAGATTAGAAAATGCCACCAGTGCTTTCTGAGCAACATGTGGGTGAAAGACTTTTGTACACCTTGGATACAAAACTTTCAGAAAAAGAACTAGAGAACTTCTTGGCAGAAATGGAAATTGTGGAGCCACCATCAGCAAAGCAATTCTGGCAATCTGCACAGACGAATCCTGGTATATACATTATTCTTACAGGTAAAGTCCGGCTGTTAGATAGCTCTGAGAATTTAATTACTACCTTTGGTGCATGGTCTGTTTTTGGTGAATTGACTTTGTTTCCCGAAGCTAACTTTAGTCCTTATGTAGTTAGAGCTTCGACAAGCTTAAAACTTGGCTATTTCAGGCAAGAAGCATTGCAAAGGTTGATAGACAAGTATCCTAACATTCGCGATCGCCTATTCGCCCGTGCAGAACTTTGGGATTTGTTGTTGTTATGTCGCCAAGTATCACAATTCCCACGCCATACATCACAAGTTGCAGGAATGCTCAAAGCCTTATCTTTGTTTGAGCGATACCAGTTAGAAACTGGCTCTGTAACTCCACAAATATCCCAAGATTCACAGTTGTGGCTATTGTACAAAGGTCAACTGCGGCATTCTGAAGGTCATTCTTTGACACCAGGTACAATCTTTGCTCAACCAAAACAAGGAGATTGGCAAACAACGCAACCAACGATTGCTTACATTCTGAAAAACGACCAGATGCAAACAGCACTAGAATACTTCCCGGAGTTGGGAGAGTGGGCTTTTGCCATGAGCGTCAGCGGAACGGAATCGGAGACTGAGGACACAACGACCGGCTCAGTGCATCGCTGGGGACTGGGTACTAGAGAAAAAACTTCCCAATCTCCAAAATCTAAAATTATTCCTTTTCCCCAAAAAGAAAAGCAGTCACAACAACAGCCAACAAAAAAATCACGTTTTTACTTTCCCAGCCCGAAAGTACAAATGGGGCATTGGTGGAAACGCATTACCAAAAGCTATCCTTTCTATGCCCAACAAAGTGCAGCTGATTGTGGCTCTGCTTGCTTGGTGATGATTGGTAACTATTGGGGCAAACATTTTAGTATCAATCGCCTACGGGATATGACCAATGTCACTCGCAACGGCGCATCCCTAAAGGCTATGGCAGCAACGGCAGAATACCTGGGTTTTGCCACCCGTCCAGTGAAAGCTACTCTTGATAAATTAGCAGAACAACCTTTGCCTGCAATTGCTCACTGGGAAGGTAAACACTTTATTGTTGTCTATGAAATCACCAAAAAGCGGGTGATTGTATGTGACCCGGCTCTTGGTCAACGCAGTCTGACAAAAGCTGAATTTCAAGCAGGTTGGAGTGGTTATGCATTGTTACTGCAACCGACACCTCTACTAAAAAGTGCTAAAGACGAAAGTAGAAGCTTCTGGAAATTTTTTGAGTTAGTCAAACCTCACTATCGAACACTGCTAGAAATTTTTATAGCTTCGATAGTAATTCAATTATTTGGGTTAGTAACGCCAGTCTTTACACAGTTGTTGCTCGACAGAGTACTTGTGCAACGTAGTGTTCCAACCTTAAACGCCATTGGTTTGGGAATGATTGTTTTTGGGTTGTTTGGTGTTGCTGTCAACGGTGTACGGCAATATCTCTTATTTCACACTGCTAATCGCATTAGTATCGCCTTACTCGTAGGCTTCATCAAACATACCTTCCGTTTACCCCTTGCTTATTTCGAGTCGCGTTTCGTTGGGGATATAATCTCGCGCATCCAAGAAAACCAGAAAATTCAGCACTTCCTTACTGGTCAGACACTCTCCATTGTGTTGGATATGCTGACATTAGTGGTTTATCTGGCTTTGATGTTCTCCTATAGCTGGCGGATGGCATTATTCGTGCTGTGTACTGTACCGCCATTTTTTATCTTGGCGCTGGCCAGCACAAGTATTTTGCGCCGCATCTCCAGAGATATTTTTAATGCAGCTAACAAAGAACAAAGCTATCTCATAGAATCCCTAAGCGGAATTCGTACCGTCCGCTCATTAGCAATTGAACAGACAGTGCGTTGGCGTTGGGAGGAACTGCTAAATGATTTAATCAAAAAAGACTTTAATGCTCAAATAATTGACAATCGCTTGCAAATTATCAGTGGCGTCATCCAGACCTTTGTAAATACTTCATTGCTGTGGTATGGAGCGACCCAGGTAATTAATGGCGAACTAACTATCGGACAATTAGTTGCTTTCAATATGTTGGTGGGTAACGTCTTGAGTCCTTTCCAACGACTCGCTTTGCTGTGGAATGAATTACAGGAAATCGTGATTTCCACTGAACGCATTAATGATGTGTTGGAGGCGGAACCAGAAGAAGACTTAGAAACTAAACCCCGCAAGTCGTTGGGTAAACTCCGCGGTAACATTTGTTTTCAGAATGTTACCTTTCGTTATCACTCAGAAAGTGACACTAACGTATTAGAAAATCTCAACTTTGAAATTCAGCCGGAACAGATGGTTGCAGTCGTAGGGCGCAGCGGTTCTGGAAAAACAACTCTCAGTAAATTGATTTTGGGTTTATACCCACCGACAGATGGCAAAATACTCATTGATGGTAACGATATCACCAGTGTATCTATGCGATCGCTCCGTTCCCAAATCGGCGTTGTAGACCAAGATACTTTTCTGTTTGGTGGGACTGTTCGGGAAAACATTGCGATCGCTTATCCAAATGCTTCTTCAGAAGAAATTATCCAAGCAGCAAAATATGCTGGAGCCGATGAGTTTATTCAAAAATTACCGATGGGTTACGAATCCGAAATTGGTGAAAGCGGCGGAATGCTCTCTGGTGGGCAGCGCCAACGCCTAGCTATTGCTCGTGCTTTGCTCGGAAATCCTCGGTTATTACTGTTTGATGAAGCCACTAGTCACCTAGATTCAGAATCAGAACGGATTATTCAAAACAACCTCAAAACAATTCTTAAAGGACGCACAAGTGTAATTATTGCCCATCGCCTCTCTACAGTCCGCAACGCGGACTTAATCCTGGTTTTAGATCAAGGTATTTTGGTAGAAAGCGGTACCCACGACGAATTAATCACTAAAAAAGGTCATTATTACTACCTGAATCAACAACAGCTGTCTCAAGTTAGTTGATGGGGCATTGGGCAGTCTTTTTCTTCTCTACGAGACTCTACACGAACAATTTTGAATTTTGAATTTTGAATTTTGAATTGATTTCTCTCCCACTCCCCATCTACTGTTATCGGAAATAAAACCATGCCACATCCCAATAGATCGTCCCCACTTCCCCAAGATGAGCAAGATAAATATCAAGGTTACAAACAGCAAGAGGAATCGGTAGAGTTTGACGAGCAGACAGAGGCAGACAATGAAAGTCAAGATTTGTACTACGGTACAGAAAAACTACTCAATGCCTTACCTCGAATTTGGACTCGTGGTTTGTTGTATGCGCTCATCGGCTTTACTGGTCTATTCTTGCCTTGGGCAATTCTCTCGAAAGTAGATGAAACTGGTAGCGCCAGAGGGCGTATAGAACCTAAAGGCGCAACTCAAAAATTAGACGCTCAAGCTGCTGGGAGTGTCAAAGCAGTTACAGTCAAAGAAGGAGATACAGTTAGAGCCGGCCAGGTTTTACTGGAACTGGATTCTGATTTGCTGCAAACGGAACTCCAACAAGTCCAGAGCAAATTGCAAGGGCTACAAAATCGGCAATCACAACTGGAATTGCTGAAAAATCAACTCTTAATGTCAACGAGTCTTTTAGAACAACAAAATAAATCCCAAGAATTAGAAAAAATGGCTCAACTTAACCAGGTGCGGCAAAACCTGGATGCCAAACTGAGTAGCTATAACCTCCAAAAGTTAGAAAAACAATCATTAGTTAAGCAAGCAGAGGAGCAAATTTCCACCAGTCGCGACGATCAAGAATCGGCTAAAGCCCGTTTGAGTATAGATTCTAAGCAAGTTGAACGCTTTAGCCAACTCGTTGACAATAAGGTAGTTGCTGCAACCCAATTTGATGAAATCAAAAAACAAGAGCAAGAAAGCAAACGACTTTATAAAAAGTCTCTATCAGATATTAAACAAGCTGAATTGCGTTTAGCCCAAGAGCTAAATAATTATCAAGTAACTATCAAAACGTTGGAGTCTGATATCAAACAAGCAAAACTCCGACTGCAAGAAGAACAAAGTAGTTATAAAAGTGCCACGCAAGCCGGACAACTAGCTGTAATGAAAAATCAGGAGCAGCTAAAAGATATACAAGCACAAATAACAGCAACGCAATCGGAAATCGCTCAGACTAAAAGCCAGCTTATATCTACAAGATTGCAAATTCAGCAGCGCGTGGTGCGATCGCCAATTAATGGGGTGATTTTTGAATTACCCACCACTAAGCCAGGAGCAGTGGTACAAGTCGGTCAAAGGATTGCCCAAATCGCACCCACGAAAACAGACTTCGTACTCAGAGCCAATATGCCTAATCAGGATAGCGGTTTCTTGAAGGTAGGAATGCCAGTAAAAGTTAAGTTTGATGCCTATCCTTTCCAAGAGTATGGCATCGTGCAAGGGAAAGTTACTTGGATCTCGCCTGACTCGAAAGTTAGCCAAACACCCCAAGGCAATATCGAAACCTATGAATTAGAAATCATCTTAGACCAGCAGTATGTCCAAAATGGCAACAAACGTATTCCATTAGGTGCCGGTCAGACAGCAAATGCTGAAGTCATCATTCGTCAACGGCGAGTAATTGACTTTGTTCTAGATCCCTTCAAGAAACTGAAAAAGGGCGGTTTGGAGATGTAGTTAAAGGTATGGCACTGGAATCAGGAAATAGGACAAGGGAGATTGGAGGAATAATCAATGCTCCGTGCCCAATCCCCAATCCGCTTAATTATTGGAGATATCGTGTTATGCCCCACAATCTGAACATTTCCACTTCAGATATTATTCACAGTCTTAAACTCTCCTGTCAGATACCTGATGTGGTGAAAGCGATCGCATCGCAAAGTATTATTGCCGAAGCAGCTCAAGCGGCAGGAATTACAGTCACCCCAGAAGAACTACAGCAAGAAGGAGATAACTTAAGGTTCGCCAAGAAGCTTGTCAAAGCTAAAGACACCTGGTCATGGCTAGAAAAACACCACCTCTCTGTGGATCAGTTTGAAGAATTAGCCTACAACAACATCCTTTCGCGGAAGTTAGCAAATCATCTATTTTCCAATCAACTGGAAAAGCACTTTTACGAACATCAGCTAGATTATATCGCCGCCGTTACCTACGAAGTTGTCTTCGAGGATCGAGACTTGGCTTTAGAGCTTTTTTATGCCCTAGAAGAAGGCGAAATCAATTTTCCAGATATTGCTCGTCTATATATCTCAGAACCAGAAGCCCGTCGTGCTTATGGATACAAAGGACTCCGATACCGCAAAGATTTTCGTCCAGAGATTGCAGCCGCTGTCTTTGCTGCTGCACCACCAGAAGCTCTCAAACCGATAACGACTCCCAAGGGAGTGTATTTAATTTGGGTGGAAGAAGTAATTCAACCCCAATTAGATGAACAGTTGCGCCAAAAAATCATTACAGAATCCTTTTCTGAGTGGTTAAAGCAACAAATCACCACGATGAAAATAGTTACTCAAATAGACTCAGATGGTTCACAAGAGGAATTAATAGATATGTTATTCACCAAGACTAAATAATTTAGGAATTTTCAATGTTTTTGTTGCTAAGTATCTCCCCTAAGTTAGGGTAGATTTCTCTAGTCTTCAAAAATGTTGCAGATACAGGTTTTATTTACTTCAAAACTTAATAGCTTTTCTTTTTTAGTGTTTTGTGAATATATCTACAAAGTGCTGCTTTTGCTTTATTTAAAAATTAAATTAAATCGCTATAACTTTTGCTGGGCAGCAATTATTTTAATTTCTGCTTAAATTTGTCATGCAATTTTTTCTGACTTCAAATAGGACTACATAAATGATTTTCCAATATAAATATATTAGTTTTTTTAATCATAAATTTCTCAAAAAAGCATTGACTTTTTTGAGTAATAAAGTATATTAGATGTATAGCCAAACGAAACAAGTTGGTTAGACCAAATATTCCCAACACCAGTTACAAATTTTAGGAGAACTCAAATGATCATTTCTGATCTGAACTACTTGGAAAATACCTCTGAAGAAATTATCGGTGGTACTTATAAGCCTAAGAAAATCGTCATCATAGTCCCTAAGCCTAAGCCCACTCCAAAATTCAACAGCGTTGCACAAGCTGATGCAGATGCTTCAGCAAAGGGCGGCCTCAACAATGTAGCCGTAACCTTTACTAACGCCACCGTCACTCCTAATAGTGCTACTGCTTCGTCATCAAGCTTTGCTTCTACTTCTAACTAAGTAGTAATAATTAAACTCTACTTACAAAAAGTATTAACTTCTGCAAGTAGAGTTAGGCTCGAAAGCTTAGTATATTGATAAATTGCCGAAGGCTCTTTGCTCATTTGAGCCTTCGGCTTTTACCCAAAATACATCTTTTGGTCTTAAATAACTGTTTTCGCAATAAAATTTTACAACTTACAACATTTAATCCTCAACCCAGTTTGCAGTCTGTGTTGTTTGCCCGCCCTGAATTAAAACTCTGGGCTAATAGTCATAAGAGGAATACTTTACCGTAACCTTAAGCTTCTCGTATACCCCCGAAAGGTAGAGAAGGGTAAAGTTCTTTTTAATTAAGTTTAGGAAGTAATCAAGCAGATATGATATCAATCGATATCATTTATAAGTTTAAAAAGTCTTGAGTTCCTTGCAGATATAGGAACAAAAGACATATTAAATAAATAAAAAAGATTGTATCAATTATGGCCCATAAATAAAAGGATGGAATTTCCTAAGTTTATTTATAGGGATTGTTAATTTTGAATTTGGAGCAAAGCGACGTGACCACAATTCCTGATGCTCTCCAACTTGCAAGTCAATATTACCAAACCAAGCGCTTCACCCAAGCCGAAGAGGTTTATCGTCAAATTATAGACGTAGATCCCCAGCAGTCAGAGGCATTATATGGATTAGGTCTGCTGGCGCAGCAACGGGAACAATATCAAAATGCAGAACAATTTTTTCAAGCAGCCTTGCAATTACAGCCTGAAGCAGGGGCAATACATAACAGTTTAGGGTTTAGTCTGCAACAACAGGGTAAGCTAGAAGAAGCGATCGCCTGTTATGAAAAAGCTCTAGAAATTCTCCCTGACAGCATAGAAGTACAAATCAATATCAGAAATGTTCTCCACATTCAAGGCAAGCTGTCACCAGAAGAACAAGTCCACTACGCAGAGTTGAATGAGCAGTTTGCTTTAGGTAGGCAACAGACAGGCGATTTCAAGATAGCAGAATTATATTATCGCCAAGCTATTGCATTGCAGCCAGATATGGTATCATCTCATACTAATTTAGGAGAGGTACTCCAAAAACAAGGGCGATTCAATGATGCCATCGATTCTTACCAACAAGCACTAAAAATTAAACCAGACTATCATTACGCCTATCACAACTTAGGATATCTTTTCCAGGAAAAAGGTAAATTTGAAGAAGCAATAGAAGTTTACGAAAAAACTTTAAGCATTCAACCTGATTTTGCAATCACCTATAACAACTTGGGAAATATTCTCAGGGCACAAAATAAGTTCGATGCCGCCATAGAATCCTATCAAAAAGCTATTAAAATCCGACCTGATATTGATTACATATATTCCAACTTGGGAACAGCATTGAGAGATGATAACCAAATAGAAGCGGCAGTCGAGGCATTTGAGCAAGCCGTCAAAGTGACACCAAACTATGATATGGCTAAATTTGGTGCTTGTATGAGCCAACTACCAGTTATCTATTCTAATGTTGATGAAATTGCATTCAGACGAAATCAGTATCAACAGTATTTGCAAAATTTAGCTAAATATTATGAATTAACTAATCAGGAAGAACGGGCAAAAGCATCTGAGGCTGTGGGAGCATTTCAACCTTTTTATTTGACATATCAAGGCTTAAATGACCAAGATTTACAGCGAACTTATGGGGAAATGATTTTCCAGATTATGTCGAGTCGCTATCCCCAAGATTGCCAGCCGCTTGTTCTGCCAAATTTAGATAAAAATCAAAAGGTTCGTATTGGTATTGTTTCTGGGTTTTTATCTAGTCATTCTAATTGGAAAATCCCTATTAAAGGTTGGGTAGAAAATATAGATCGAAGTGAGTTTGAATTATTTGGTTATTACACCGGGGACAAAACAGATTACGCAACAATGAGTGCCACCAAGGCTTTTGATAAATTTGTCCAAGGTGTCCGCTCAACTGAACAATGGTGTGAGGTAATCACAAAAGATAAATTACATATCCTGATTTTCCCAGAATTTGGGATGGACCCAATGACCCTCAAGCTGGGTTGTTTGAGATTAGCTCCAATTCAAATGACATCTTGGGGACACCCTGAGACTAGTGGACTCCCGACAATTGACTATTACTTGAGCAGTGACTTAATGGAACCAGAAAATGCTCAAGAACATTATACAGAAAAATTAGTTAGATTACCCAATCTATCTATTCATTACGTACCTTTAGCAATTCCACCCGAAGAAATTAAGAAACCAGATATAGGTTTAAAAGAGGATGATATTTTCTTCTGGTGTTGTCAGTCATTATATAAATATTTGCCCAATCATGATGATGTTTTCCCTTCTATTGCTAAAGAATTAGGGAATTCTAAGTTTGTGTTTATTAAAAGCAAAAGTGAAGAAATAACAGAAAGATTTCGCCAGCGCTTAAACCATGCTTTTGCAGCATTAGGGTTAGATTATCAAAATCACTGTTTGTTTTTGTCTTTCCTCAATAACAGTAAGTTTGCTGGGACTACAGCTTTAGCAGATGTCTTTTTAGATAGTATTGGTTGGTCTGGATGTAACTCCACGCTCGAATCTATTGCTCATAATATTCCGGTTGTCACTTTACCAGGAGAACTGATGCGATCGCGGCATTCTCTGGCAATTTTGCAGATGATGGGTATAGAAGAGACGATCGCTTCAAATAAATCAGAATACGTCCAAATCGCCATTCGTCTGGGGAAAGATGCTAAATATCGGCAATATATTTCCCAACAAGTTGCAGAAAATAAACATAAATTATATGGCGATTTAAAGCCAGTCAGAGCGCTGGAAGATTTTATTTTGCAACTGGTTAATAAACCAAGACAATTTAACGCCGAAGAAGTTGCTGAACTATTTCAACTTGCACTTCAAGATCATCGAGCTAATCGCCTAGACACAGCCGAACAGCTATATCGTCAGGTGATAGAAAAACAACCAGACTATTCAGAAGCATTATACGGTTTAGGGATGCTGGCACAACAAAAAGGTGAGTTGCAGGAAGCTCAGAAGCATTTGAGTGCAGCTTCGCAAGTTCAGCCTAACTCTGTGAAAATTTGGTTTAGTTTAGGCAATTTGCTTCAAGGCCAAGGACAGTTACCAGAAGCGGAAGCAGCTTACCGAAAAGCTATTGCTTTGCGACCAGATGCAGGGACAATTTACAACAATTTGGGCTACACCTTGCAACAACAAGAAAAGTGGGAGGAAGCGATCGCATCCTATGAAAAAGCTCTGGAATTTCAGCCCAACTGCATAGAAGCGAAAATCAATTTAGGGAATGCGCTTTTTGCTCAAGGGAAGCTTTCAACAGAGAAACAAGCCTATTATGCAGAATTGAATCATCAGATGGGCCTTGCTCACCAAGAAGCAGATGATTGGCAAACTGCTGTTGTTTACTATCGAGCTGCGATCGCAATACAGCCTGATTTGGTAGAAGCCCATTATAACTTGGGGGTGATACTGCAAGAACAAGGGAAACAAAAAATACAATCACCATAACAACACAGCAAAAATTATGTCAATAACAATTTTCGAGAAAGTTAAAGAGTTCATCATCAGAATAGTCAAAGACGAAACTTTTTACTCCCGATTAATGAGTGAAAAGATTGAGGAAGTGATAAAAGTAATGGAAGAAGGTGGCTATAATTTTTCTCAAGAAGAATTTGAAACAGCCTCCATTAAAATATTGGAATTAAAAGAACTAGGCCAGTTTGACGACCTCAGTGAAGAGGAATTACTGGGAGCCTTTGGCGGGCTTACAAACAACAATAAACAAGTCGCTCAACCAGCGTATAGTGTTGTAGCCCAACCTCCCGAAGAAAGTGGAAAACCACCAGTTAAATGTAAATGGATTCCTAAACCACGTCCCAAGCCATGGCCACATCCTTGGAAAGCAATAGATCCACCTGTACAAGCGTTATATGGAGCAGTTGTTAGTTCAACAGAAGTACAATAACCCGATAAAACGATGAAGAAATAGAATGCGTTAGTTTATTTTGAGGGTTGAGATTGAGAGTTAACCTATGACATATCACCGCAAAAGCTACGCAGTTTGGGAAATTACCTTAAAGTGCAATCTAGCTTGTAGTCACTGTGGTTCCCGTGCAGGACATGAGCGCGCCAAAGAACTTTCCCCAGAGGAAGCTTTGGATCTCGTCAAGCAGATGGCAGAAGTTGGAATTAAAGAAGTGACTCTCATTGGTGGTGAAGCTTTTCTACGTCCAGACTGGCTGGAAATTGCCAAAGCTATTAACGAGGCGGGAATGTTGTGTGGTATGACTACGGGCGGCTATGGCATTTCGTTAGAAACCGCCCAAAAAATGAAGGAAGCGGGAATTCGTACTGTCTCTGTTTCTATTGATGGCTTAGAAGCAACTCATGACCGCCTGCGGGGAAAGAAAGGCTCTTGGAAATATGCATTTAAAACCATGAGTCATCTGCGAGAAGTGGGTATTTCTTTTGGTTGCAACACCCAAATTAACCGCCTGTCAGCACCAGAATTTCCGTGCATCTATGAGTGCATTCGTGATGCTGGTGCTCATGCTTGGCAAGTTCAGCTAACTGTACCAATGGGAAATGCAGCCGATAACGCAGATATCCTCCTCCAACCCCATGAACTGTTAGATATCTACCCCATGCTTGCCCGTGTGGCGCGTCGTGCTTACCAAGAAGGTGTGCAACTTCAGGCGGGAAATAACATTGGTTACTACGGCCCTTATGAACGACTGTTGCGGGGACGGGGAAAGGAGGATGAATTCTCATTTTGGCAAGGTTGTGGAGCAGGACTCTCAACTTTGGGAATTGAAGCTGACGGAGCGATTAAAGGTTGTCCCTCACTACCGACTACTGCCTATACAGGTGGTAATATTCGAGAACATACCTTGCATGATATTATCAAAGGTGCAGAAGAATTACGCTTCAATCTAGGAGCAGGAACACCTGAAGGCACAAAACACCTGTGGGGTTTCTGTAAAACCTGCGAATATGCTGAACTTTGTCGTGGGGGTTGCAGTTGGACAGCCCATGTTTTCTTTAATAAGAGAGGTAATAATCCTTACTGTCATCATCGCGCTCTTGTTCATGCCAAACAAGGTATGAGAGAGCGTGTAGTTCCCAAAGTAAAGGCGCAAGGATTGCCATTTGATAATGGCGAATTTGAGCTAATTGTCGAGCCTACAGATACTTTATTGCCAGCAAACGACCGATTACACTTTACTGCTAACAGCATTCAGTGGTCAGAAGGTTGGCAACAAGAACCCGAATTTTATTATTCTTTTGTGAGATAATAAATTATGGCAGAAAATTCAGAAATTAACACAATTTCAGAGAACAAAACTGACCTTAAGTCATTACCATCTCAAGACGTAGAGAAAATACCATTGCTTCCACGTTCAGCTTGGAATAGTCAATTAGGCTATTTAAAAGTGCTGTTAAAAGCAAAGCAAGTCCTGGATAAAAGCTGACAGGTTAATTAGGGCTATCGAGAGGTTTAACTTGTAAATTAGGAGAGAATTACTCCCCGAATATTTACGCGCAAATTTGTTAACTAACAAAATCAACACAGGTTTTTTATGGCATCAAGAGTAAGTCTAAGACTGACACCTCTAAAGTTACTTTCTTTCAATGGTAGAACTAATCTCAATAATAGGCCCGATCCCAAGCCCGATCCTAGTCCTAATTTTGTTACCGCTGAAGGGGATGCTACTTTTTCTAACTATAGTGAAGGTACTTCAAGCATTTTAACTGCTACCCAGGCAGATACATTAGTTAAAGGTGGCGTAACTGCTGCAATTGCTGAGGCTAAAGCAAGTTTTGATCCAACTTTTTCATCACTTTTCACTCAGGCTGCTGTCGTTGGATTAAGTGGTCAGTTTGAAGGTACTTCCAACAGCGAAGCAAAGGTACTTGCTAGTTTTGCGGTTGGTCGTAATGAAAGCTTCTCTTTTGATTTTTCAGCAGATTTAAAATTGGCAGCTAAAGAAATTGAAGATCCTGACGTTGAATATAACAAGGGTCAGTCTACAACCACTTTTTTGGTATTAGATACCACAAACCCTAACAGGGCCAAAGTTTTAGATTATTTTGGCATCCAGGGTAAATTAGTCACCTCAGAGCAAATCGGGGATCTAACAGTTGGTCGTAGTCGCAATATCACAATCGACACTCGTGATGAAGATTCTGATATTGATGGCGATAATGGTACTGACTTCTTGAATGGTAGTGCTGTTGGTACTTATGAACGGAATTTTAATCGCAATACCAACCTAACTATAGTCAAAATTAATACTAGTTCTGTTGAATTGGCAGGAGATACTTTAATCGGCAACCTGGGTAGAGATGTTATCTATGGCACGATTCGGAAGGATAATCTGACGGGAACCAACGGAGCAGACAAACTTTATGCCAGCTTAGGGGATGATAAGCTATCTGGAAACAGAGGTAATGATGACCTCGACGCCGGCCAAGGTAATGATTTGCTAAATGGTGGCGATGGCAATGATACACTCTATGGCGGTAAAGGCAATGATACTCTGAATGGTGGTAGTGGTAATGATGTCTTAGTTGGTGGCGAAGGTAATGACACATTTACTTTCAAACGTAGTGATACCTTGCTTAAAAAAGACTTTGATGTCATTCAAGATTTCCAGGTTGGTGTTGATAAGCTTGTATTAGATGGCTGGGGAAGTCGAGGTAATATCACAGATACCAACGATGGCGCTCTTCTCACCTTAAATTCTTTGTCTCTCGGTAATTCTTTGTCTCTCGGTAAATCTTTGTCTCTCTTTAATAATCCTCAACAAAGCATACTATTTTCAAACCTGAGTGCCAGTGACATCAGCTCGGTAATATAATTTGCTTAAGGCTAATTGCTCGTTTCATTCCCTAACAGAATCCGATCTACAAGCATCTCAGTCAAAACAATCAGGTGAGTAAAAAATCTGATTGCACAAAAAAATGTCGATACCTTTTCTGAAAGAGATTTTGCTAACAGGAACCTCTATGGTGTACGCATTGAAATTACTTGAGTTGGTAATTTTTGATTACTAAATTAAGGATTATTTCTCGCACATACTGTTGACAAAATCTCTGTTTTGTCTTAATTGAATAAGCTTGCTTTTTTAACAGGCAAAAATAAATAAAATATTTTATTGATAGTTATCACTTATCTTCTGAAGTTATAGTAATCTATAACAATCTAATATCAAATTAAATATAGTTATAGATACTACATAGTTATGAATACTACGAATATTTCAGAATCTAAAGTTAAATCTCTTATTCAAATTGCGGTGCAAAAGCATCAGTCAGGTGAAAAGGATGAAGCTGAATCGCTAGATAAAACAGAAGTAGCTGAAATCCTCGAACTAGCAGCTGAACAGCAACGAGAGAATAGTTTATCAGAGGCGGAACTGCTATATAGTCAAGTTCTGGAAAAACAACCTGATAACCCTGAAGCTTTATATGGTTTAGGGATGTTGGCGCAGCAGATGGGGCAACCCCAAACTGCTCAACAGTGGCTAAGTGCAGCTTCACAAGTTCAACCAGATTCTGTTAAAACTTGGTTCAGTTTAGGTAATTTGCATTTAGTTCAGGAACAGTTTTCCGAAGCCGAGAAAGCTTATCGGCAAGCTTTAGTTTTATTACCTAATTCACTACCAATTTACAACAACTTGGGCTATACTCTGCAACAACAAGGATTATTTGAAGAAGCAATTAACTATTATCAAAAAGCTCTAGAGTTAAAGCCAGACTTTATCGAAGCAGAGGCTAATTTGGGCAATGCGTTACACGCTCTAGGTAAGCTCTCCAGCAATCAACAAATGTACTATGCACAATTAAATAATCAATTGGGTGTTGCCCGGAAAAAAGCAGGGGATTTGAAAAATGCTGTTACTTGTCACAAGGAAGCGATCGCACTACAACCAAATTTGTTAGAAGCCCATTATAACTTGGCTTTGGCGCTGCAAGAACAAGGGGAATTAGCAGAGGCGATCGCATCATATCAAAAACTCTTGGAACTTAATCCCAACGATGGAGAAGTATATCTCAATTTAGGCAAAATTTACCAACAACTGAACCAATACCAGAAAGCAGTTTCTGCCTATCGACAAGGGTTAAAGCTAATTAATCCCCACTATGCCAAAGCATTAGCAACTGGTGAGGATGCTAAAATTCCTCAACAAGTACCAGTCACACCCTCAATTCCCCAAGGGGAGGTAATTGTAGGGAAATACAGCTTTCCGACTATTCCGACAGTAGCAAATACAGGTAAGCGTCCTTTCTGGAGTGTGGTGGTAACTGTATATAACCGCATAGATTATCTACTCGAATGCCTTGTCAGTGTATTGACCCAATGGCAAGGAGAAGAAGAGATGGAAATCATCGTCATAGACGATGCTAGTACAACGCCAGTATTTGAAGTGGTGAATAGTATTGGACAAGGAATAATCAACTACTATCGCAATCCGCAAAATCTCGGTCTGCCAGGAAATTGGAATGCCGGAGTTGCTCTAACTCGCGGTCATTGGATTCATTTACTGCACGACGATGATTATATTCTCCCAGGTTTTTATTCCCGGCTACAAGAAAGTCTAGAAGGGTGTTCAGATTCTGTAGGAGCCGCTTTTACAGGTTATGAAAATATTAACGAGAAAGGGGAAGTAATTTTCAGCCAACAAGTCTATGGAGAGCAGCGAGGAATTGCCCAAAATTGGCTGCAAATTATTGGAGTTAGTAACTTATTGAATATGCCTGCGGTAGTGATTCGTCGAGAAGCGCACGAACAATTGGGCGTATATCATCCTGAACTGACCTATACAAGCGATTGGGAAGTTTATAAACGCATTACCTCTGTTTTCGATTGGTGGTATGAACCAGAAATTTTAGCTCGTTACCGCCACCATGCTAACAATGTTACCAGCGAACTGTTACTCTCTGGGAAACAGATGATATCTATCCGCCGTGCAATTGAAATTTCAAAGAGTTATTTTCCCACTGAATACTCGGCACAGATTACCGCCCAATCGCAGAATCATTATTTTCTTTATTGTCTAGAATCAGCCATAATTCCCCTACAGGCTGGTAATCTGGTTGGAGTTTACCAAGCGTTAGAAGAGGCTTTAAAAATAGATCGTAGCCCTGAAGCAGTGGCAAAGTTATTCAGGTGGTTAACACAAGAAGAAACAGCTCCTCTGCGTGATGAAATTGCCTCAAGATTTATCTCACTTCCTTTATAAAGGCTTGTTTAGGAAAAAACAAAAATTTTATAGTCTTGGACTAAAAAGTATGTCAATTATTCAGGTTAAGTATCCTACTATAAATACTTCATCTTTTGAGCCACAAAATCGACAAGATGGTATTAGTGGTCTGATGCGAGTTCGCAATGAAGAGGAATTTTTAGCACCAACGATCGAATCTTGGATTGATTATGTAGATGAATTGGTAATTGTGTTTCATCAGTGTACAGACAAAACTCCTCAAATAATAGAGGCATTTGCACAAAAATATCCTCAGAAAATACGGGCTTTTCATTACTTACCCCACGTCTATTCATTTTCTACAAAAGAACAAGTTGAATTGGATGTAAACAACATTCATTCTTTCGTTTTTTATTCTAATTTTGGTCTCAGTAAGACGCAGTATAAAATTTGCGTTTATATCGATGCTGATTGCGTAGGCATTCCTGAAAAATTAAAAATTATTTATAATTATTTGAAGCAAAATCATCTGCAAAATACAGCCTTATTTTTTTCAGGAGTAAATTTATATCAACGCCCAGATGATCCCAACTACTACACAAATTTAAAATGTCCTGCTTCTGGTGATGGAGATGTGGCATATTGGACAGTTTCACAGCAAAATATTTTCGATAAAAATGCAAAAATTCCATTCTGTGAAGCGATTCAATTTAAAGGAATCACACCTTATTATTTAGGCTTTATTTTCTGGCACACACATTTCTTAAAAAAGAACGCATTTTCGAGAAATGGCGGCAGAGAATTAGATGGTGAGCTTTTAGAAAAACTGAACGATATTCAGATAAAAAATAGAGATAAAAAATTAGTTTTATTATCTCAAAAATTTAAGCAAGAAAATAAAAACTTTCAAAATATTCCTTACCCAAAGTTTCTATTGTATTTTGATTTTGCTTCTCTGCCTGATGTTATAGCTCTAGAGTCAAAGCTAGTAGCAATACATAATAACTTGGGTTATACCTTAGAACAACAAGGCAAGTTTGATGAAGCAGTTACTTGTTATCAAAAAGCCTTAGAACTTCAGCCCAATTGCGCCGAAGCAGAAGTCAACTTAGGCAACGCCCTGAACGCGCAAGGTAAACTATCAAAAGCTCAACAAGCACACTACACGGATTTGAATCAGAAATTGGCACTTTCTTGCACAATCGCAGGGGATTTCAAGAAAGCAATTAATTATTATCGTCAAGCGATCGCTCTTGACCCAAATTTGCCAGAGACATATTATAGCTTAGGCAATACCCTGCAAGAAGAAGCTCAATGGGAAGAAGCGATCGCCTCTTATGGCCAAGCCCTAAAACTCAATCCCTTAAACTGGAAAATCTACATCCGTTTGAGTCAGGTTTACCAAGCTCAAAACAAGAGAGCAGAGGCGATTTCTGTGTATCGTCAGGCATTAACTTTACTCAATCCTCACTATGCCAAAGCTGTATCTGCTTACCAGAATGCTGTCATCACTCAAGAAATGCTCGTTACTCCCCCCATTCCTCAAGGTGAGGTTACTGTTGGCGACTATCAGTTTCCAGCGATTCCACCTGTAACAGACCCAGAGAAACCTCGACCATTTTGGACTGTAGTGATTCCGGTATATAACCGCACCGATTATCTCCTGGAATGTCTGGCTAGCGTCTTGGTGCAATGGACTGGGGCAGAGCAGATGGAAATTCTGGTAATGGATAATGCCAGTACACCACCGTTGTTTGATCTAGTAAACAGTATTGGGGGAGGAATAATCCGCTACTACCGCAATCAAGAAAATATTGGTGGAGCTAGAAATTATAACGCCGGGATTGCCCTGAGTCGCGGTCAGTGGGTGCATGTTCTCCATGATGATGATTGTGTACTTCCAGGTTTTTATGAACGCCTCCAGCAAAGTCTTGCAACTTGCCCAGATACAGTTGGGGTTGGTTGTACGGGTTTTGAATATATTAACGAAAAAGGAGAAGCGATCAACACTGGAGAAGTAGTTTCGTTGTATGGAGAACACAGGGGCATCATGACAAATTGGCTGTCCCAGATTGGTGTCTGTGGTCTAGTAACCATACCTGCAATAGTCATTCGTCGAACTGCTTACGAACAGTTAGGAGGGCATTACCCGAACTTAACTGAAATTTCTGACTGGGAAATTTTTAAACGCTATGCTGCTGGTTACGATTGGTGGTACGAACCAGGCATTTTGGCACGTTATCGCGAACATACCCAAAAATTGACGTCTGCAAATTGGCTTTCTGGAAATATGCCAAAAGCTATTCGCCGTGCGATTGAAATTTCTGATACCTATTTTCCCATTGAGCAGCGCGCAAAGATTACCGCCGAAGCTCGCAGCCAAAATTTCAACTATTGTCTGACACGAGTAGCAATTCCTCTCCAGGTGGGCAATATCGCCGGGGCTTTGTCTATACTGCAAGAGTCCCTCAAAATAGATCGCTCCCCACAAGCAGTAGCAAAGTTATTCGCTTGGTTGACTCAAGATGAAGCCGCTCCCCTACGAGAAGAAATCATTACTAAGTTCCTACCAGTACCTGTAGATAATACCCAAGACAATATTTCTACTGAATTAAAACCCCCACAAACTGCGATCATAGCTTAGGATATGAAAATACTTGTAACTGGAACTGAAGGTTATATCGGCTCATTATTAGCTCCTCTGTTGATCCAAGAAGGTCATGAAGTTATTGGTTTAGATACTGGCTTTTATAAAGTAGGTTGGCTATATAACGGCACCAAGGTAACTGCCAAAACCCTCAACAAAGATATCCGCCACATTACAACAGAAGACCTGCAAGGTGTGGAAGCAGTAGTTCACATGGCAGAACTCTCTAACGACCCTTTAGGTCAGTTAGCCCCTGATATCACCTACGATATCAACCACAAAGGCTCAGTACATTTAGCGAAACTGGCAAAAGCAGCTGGAATCCAACGCTTTGTCTATACTTCATCATGCAGTGTCTATGGTTTTGCCACTGAAGATTATGTTAGCGAAGAGTCTACCATCAATCCCCAGACAGCTTATGCCAAATGCAAAGCACTTGTCGAACAGGATGTGAAACTCCTTGCTGATGATGGCTTTTCTCCCACCTTTCTCCGAAATGCTACAGCCTATGGCGCTTCTCCGAGAATGCGCTTTGATATTGTCTTAAACAATCTAGCAGGTTGGGCATGGACAATTAAAGAAATCAAGATGAACAGCGACGGTACGCCTTGGCGTCCCCTAGTGCATTTATTGGATATCTGCAAAGCAATTATCTGTACCTTAAAAGCTCCGCGTGATGTAATTCACAACCAAATTTTCAATGTCGGCGATACAAATAGCAACCATCAAGTCAAACAAATTGCTCAAATAGTTGCAGAAGTTTTTACAGATTGTCAATTGAGCTTTGGTAAACACGATCCTGATAACCGCAGTTATCGGGTTTTATTTAATAAGATTAACCAAAATTTACCAGGATTCAAATGTGAATGGGATGCCCAGCGTGGTGCTCAACAACTATATAATGTCTTCCAGCAAATTGATATGGATGGAGGAATATTTGAGTCTAGAGGCTTTACTCGCCTGAAACAACTAAAATACCTCATTCGCACTCAGCAAATCGATCGAGATTTCTTCTGGCAGACTGTTTAAAAATTTTATATAATAAGTTATGAATTTACTACAGCCAACAAATAATCGGCTAATAACTGGTAACTGTCTATTCTGTGGGACAGGGTTACACCATACCTTTGTAGATTTAGGTATGTCTCCTCCCTGCGAAAGTTATCGCAGTCTCAAACAACTCAATGAAGTAGAGCCATTTTATCCTCTGCATGTCTATGTTTGTGAGAAGTGTTTTTTAGTTCAACTCCAAGAATACATTAGTCCAGAAAATATTTTTAGCGACTACGCTTATTTCTCTTCCTATTCTGATAGCTGGTTGCAACACGCCAAAAAATATGTTGATTTGGTAGTAGAACGTTTCCAATTAAACCAGGAAAGTCAGGTAATAGAAATTGCTAGTAATGATGGCTACTTACTGCAATACTTTGTTGCCAAAAGCATCCCGGCGCTGGGAATAGAGCCAGCAGCAAATGTTGCTGAGGTAGCAATTCAAAAAGGTATTCCTACAGTTGTCAAATTTTTTGGACAGGAGACAGCGCAAGAACAGGTTGCTAAGGGCAAACAGGCAGATTTATTACTCGGAAATAATGTCCTTGCTCACACACCATATCTCAATGATTTTGTCAAAGGAATGAAAATTATCCTCAAACCGCATGGTGTAATTACTATGGAATTTCCCCACTTGATGCGGTTAATCGAGGAAAATCAGTTTGATACTATTTACCATGAGCATTTCTCTTATTTTTCCTTTCTTACTGTAGACAAGATTTTTGCTGCTCACGGTTTGACAATTTTTGATGTAGAAGAATTAACTACTCATGGTGGTTCTTTGAGAATTTATGCCCGCCACAATGAAGACTCTTCTAAACCTATTAGCGACCAAGTATCAGAACTAAAAAATAGAGAAGAAGCGGCTGGTTTTACGCAATTAGAATACTATTTTTCCTTTGGAGAACAAGTTAAAGAAACTAAACGCAACTTATTAGATTTTTTGATCGAAGTTAAGCGGGAGGGAAAATCGATTGTTGGTTACGGTGCTCCAGGTAAGGGAAATACTCTCTTAAACTATTGCGGTATCCGCACAGATTTTCTTGATTATACAGTAGACCGTAATCCTTATAAACAGGGTCAATTTTTACCAGGAACTCATATTCCGATTTTTCATCCAGACAAAATTGCCGAAACAAAGCCTGACTATATACTAATATTACCCTGGAATTTGAAAAATGAAATTATGATACAAATAGCTTACATCCGTGATTGGGGAGGTCAATTTGTTGTACCAATTCCTGAAGTTAATGTCTACTCTTAGGTATTGAATATTTTTTATTATCAACAAGGGGTAAGTGACATGAAAGTAGTTTTATTTTGTGGTGGTTTAGGAACTAGAATGAGAGAGTATTCCGAAAGTATTCCTAAACCAATGGTTAATATTGGTTATAGACCAATATTATGGCATATAATGAAATACTATGCTCACTATGGGCACAAAGATTTTATCTTATGTCTTGGTTACAAGGCTGACCTAATTAAAAGCTATTTTTTGAATTACAATGAATGGCTTTCTAATAACTTTAGCCTTTCCAATGGAAGCAAAATTCAGTTGTTTAATCGGGATATTCAAGATTGGAATATCACATTTGTAGATACAGGATTAACTGCCAATATTGGACAAAGATTCAAGGCAGTAGAAAAGTATCTAGAAGGAGAAGAAGTATTTTTAGCTAATTATAGTGATGGTTTGACAGACTTACATTTACCAACGTATATTAATAATTTTTATGAACGTGATAAAATCGGTAGTTTTTTATGTGTCAGACCAAGCCAAACTTTTCACTTAGTTGACATGAAAGAAGATGGGTTGGTAAAAAATATCCAAGATGTAAAACAATGTGATATTTGGATTAATGGAGGATATTTTATCTTTAAAAAAGAGATTTTTAACTATATAAATTATGGTGAAGAACTGGTCATGGAGCCTTTTCAAAGATTGATTGCCAAAGAAGAACTTTTTGCATATAAATACACTGGCTTTTTTGGAGTAATGGATACGTTTAAAGAGAAACAACAGTTGGATGATATGTATGCTCAAGGCAAAAGACCTTGGGAAGTTTGGGGAGATGAACAAGTACAAGTCGACCATGTATGATCCAACTTAGGTTGAATAAGACAGAAGAATCTGAGTACAAAATTCTTTGTCTAGGTTCTCATTGCGATGATATCGAGATTGGTTGTGGAGGCACAATCTTAAAGCTGATAGAAAATTACCAACATGTTATTATCTATTGGGTTGTCTTTAGTTCCAATGAGCAAAGAGCAGAGGAAGCAACCACAAGTGCTAGTCTCTTCTTAAAAGAAATCCCAGTCAAGAAAATTATCATTAAAAATTTTCGAGATGGCTTTCTACCTTTTCAAGGGATAGAGGTGAAGGAATGCTTTGAACAGTTGAAGCAAGAATTTTCACCAGATATAATCTTTACTCATCATCGAGACGATCGCCATCAAGATCATCGCTTAATTTCTGACTTTACTTGGAATACCTTTAGAAATCATTTAATTTTGGAATATGAAATACCCAAATATGATGGTGATTTGGGTATTCCTAATTTCTTTGTCCATTTAAATGAAACACTCTGCCGTCGAAAAATTCAATATATTTTGGATGCGTTTGCTACCCAGAATAATAAGCAGTGGTTTACAGAAGAAACTTTTCGTTCAATTCTCAGAATTCGTGGGATTGAATCAAATTCACCGAGTAAATATGCTGAAGCATTTTACTGTCGAAAAATATTTTTCTAAAAAATTAGAATTTGAATTTAATCTCAAGTTTGCAAATTTATGATATTTACTGAAACTAAAATAAAAGAAGCATTTATTGTTGATTTAGAACTGCACCGAGATATTCGCGGCTTTTTTGCTCGGAGTTTCTGTACTCAGGAATTTAAAGATCATGGCTTAAAACCTACTATTGCCCAATGCAATTTATCTTTTAACTATAAAAAAGGAACATTGCGGGGTATGCATTATCAAATGCCTCCTTCTCAGGAAACAAAATTGGTGCGTTGTATCAGGGGAGCTATTTATGATGTAATTATCGATTTGCGTCCAGATTCTCCTAGCTATTTATCTCACATTGGTATAGAGTTAACTGCTGAAAATCGTCTTGCTCTCTATATCCCAGATAGGTGTGCTCACGGTTTTCAAACTCTGAGCGATGAGACGGAGGTGATGTATCAAATGGGTGACTTTTATGCACCAGAATATGCAGGCGGGTATCGCTATGATGACCCAGCTTTTGGTATTGAATGGCCTGTATCTGTGACTGAAATTTCTGATAAAGATCGGGCTTGGAGTTTATTTGAATCGAAAAAAATTGTAACGCCTACGGTGATGTAAGACTTTTAAGATCAATTTAAAAATATATAGAAATATATAGTTGCTGAGTAAATATAGGATTAGGATCGCACAGAGGCGCAGAGACACGGAAAATCAAAATTTGAAAAATTAAATTTTGATTTTCATACTTAACACTGTGTTCAAACTTTGTTACAGCAGATGAGGAGCGAAGTGAATACAATTTATTTTGATTCGATTTTTAGTGATGAAATCAGACGCAAGCATCTTTATAATGGACAAGTGTTTGTTTTTTCTGCTTGCGCCAGTGCGATCGCTCTATGTGATTTTGCTCGTGGTCTGGTTGAAGAAGCGTTTGCCCCTTTAGATCCGAGAGAAGCACAACATAGCCTGCCTGTAGAGAAATACGTTGAGATTTTAGCACAACTCAAGCCAACTTTTATCCATCACCCTGAATCAAAACAACTCATTCAAGGCATCTTGAAAGAAAGTGGATGTGACTTGAACAAAACCTATTTCGATGTACCTCGCCTGAGAACAGTAACCAGCGATCGCTATCTGACTGCTGGCATTGCTTACGCTTTCCATCCTCATCGTGACACCTGGTACTCTGCTCCTCAGTGCCAGATCAACTGGTGGGTTCCTGTCTACGATATTACCCCAGAGAATGCGATGGCATTCCATCCCCGCTACTGGAGTCAACCAGTTAAGAATAGCTCAAGAGATTATAACTACGCTCAGTGGACTAAAGAAAGTCGCAAAAATGCGGCACAGCACATTAAAACAGATACGCGCAAGCAACCCCATGCGGAAGAAACTTTAGAAATGGAGCCGCAATTGCGGTTAATTACACAAGTCGGTGGCATGATTCTGTTTTCAGGAGCGCAGATGCACTCCACTATTCCCAACACATCAGGCTATACCCGTTTCAGTATTGACTTTAGAACTGTACATTTTGATGATGTCATAGCTCAACAGGGTGCACCAAATATTGATTCAGCTTGTACAGGAACTTCTTTAGGCGACTTCTTACGAGGCACTGACTTCTGCCCAATTACTGACACATTGTTGTTGTCTACAACAAACAATCTCTTGTAGAAGAACTTTTGTTTTCCAAACTCCAGTCTGTAAGCAATAAATGGTGAACTCTGTTGAAAAATTGTCTGCACAAACAATACTGATTACAGGTGCTAGCGGATTTCTAGGATCTCATTTAGTCCGTCATCTATGCCACAATGGTGCAGAAGTACATGCTGTTTCTCGCAGTTTTCATACTTCTGATATCAGCTGCTTGCGATGGTGGCGCGGTGACATGGAAGATATTAAGTTTGTTCAAAACCTTTTCCACAGCATTAAACCTGACGTAATCTTCCATTTATCCGGTCTTGTGACAGCAGTTCCTAATCTAGAGTTCATATTGCCTACCTTTCACAGTCTACTGACCAGTACTATTAACTTATTGACGGTAGCTGCCGAAATTGGCTGTAGTCGCATTGTGTTGATAGCTTCTTTAGAGGAACCAGAACAAGGTCGTCCTGAAGTAGTTCCTTCTTCTCCTTACGCTATTGCTAAATTTGCTAGTAGTACTTATGCTCGGATGTTCCATCGACTCTATCAGACACCTGTAGTTCTTGTTAGACCCTTTATGACCTATGGGCCAGGGCAAAATGTGTATAAGATCGTTCCTTCTGTTATTCTTTCCTTGTTGCAAGGGCAAGCTCCAAAACTTAGTAGTGGAAAGCGTCAAGTTGATTGGATTTATATCGATGACGTGATTGCAGGACTTCTCGCTGCAACACAAGTTCCTAGTATAGAGGGTTGTACATTCGACTTAGGTTCGGGAGAACTAGTACCCATTCATGCAGTTGTGTCCGAGCTTGTTAATCTGGTCAACCCTCAAATCCAGCCACTATTTGGTGCTTTACCTGAGCGGCCGATGGAAAGAATAAGAGTAGCTGATACGGCTTATACATACGATAAACTGGGTTGGCAACCTTCAATTCCTCTAAAAAAGGGCTTGGAATTGACTGTAAATTGGTATACAAAACATCAAAAAAAGATTGGATACACCAGTTAACAAGGATTCTACTTATGGTTGCAGATAGACTTGAGAATATTAATTTAGTCGAGCTAAAAAATTCTTTTAACTTAAAGGATATCAGTCTAAAAATTTACCAACTAATTTCTGATTTATATCCTATTTGTCGTAGTATTACAGGTGATGGTTTTAGAGAAACTTTAAAAATTCTTCAGCAGTATATTCCTTTGTCAGTTCATGAAGTGCCAACAGGAACAGAGGTATTTGATTGGACAGTTCCTAATGAATGGAATATTAAAGATGCCTATATTAAAAACTCTCAAGGTGAAAAGATTATAGATTTTAATAATTCAAATTTGCACGTTGTTAACTATAGTATTCCTATACATCAAAAAATATCTCTTCAAGAACTTAAATCACATCTATTTACACTTGCCGATTATCCTAATTGGATTCCTTACCGAACTTCATATTACAAGGAAAGTTGGGGTTTTTGCCTCACTCACAACCAGTATTTGCAACTAGAAGATAAAGAATATGAAGTATGTATTGATTCTTCCCTGGAAGCAGGTTATTTGACTTATGGTGAGTATTATATTCCAGGAGACAGTACTGATGAAATTTTGATTTCTTGCCATGCCTGTCATCCTTCACTGTGTAATGATAATCTTTCGGGAATTGCGATCGCTACTTTTATCGCTAAATATTTAAGTCAAACTACATCAAGATATTCCTATAGATTTCTTTGGATTCCTGGAACCATTGGCTCAATTACATGGTTGGCTCTCAATGAAGCTAAAGTCAATAACATTAAACATGGCTTGGTATTAACTTGTTTAGGAGATTCAGGCAACTTTACTTACAAAAAAAGCCGTAGAGGTGACACTGAAATCGATAAAGTTGCTGCTTATGTACTCAAAAACTCAAAACAAGATCACAAAATTATAGATTTTTTCCCCTATGGCTATGATGAGCGACAATATTGCTCACCTGGATTTAATTTAGCTGTAGGTTGCTTCATGCGATCGCCTCATGGTAGTTTTCCTGAATACCATACCTCAGCAGATGATTTAAATTTCGTTCAACCCCAATATCTTGCCGAGTCATTCTTTCAATGTCATTCGATGTTGTATATCCTCAACAATAACGAAATCTACTACAACCAAAATCCCAAATGTGAGCCACAGTTAGGTAAAAGAGGAATATATCGGACAGTTGGTGGTAACAAAGATAGCGGGCTAAATGAAATGGCAATCTTGTGGGTTTTAAATTTATCTGACGGTCAGTATACTCTATTAGATATTGCAGAAAGGTCGGGAATGTCATTTGATGTGATTAAATCTGCTGCCGATACATTATCAACACATGACTTATTAACAATTAAAACCAACTAATACCAGTTCTGTATGAAGATGCGCCAAACTATATGATGAACGAACCGCATTCGCGCAGCGTCTCGTTAGAGAAGAACGCATTCGCGCAGCGTCTCGTCAGAGAAGGACACAAAGAAAGAAATAAGAAGCCAAGAAAATTTGGTGCAGCCTCACAAAGAAATGGTATAAGTACAGCTAACCCTGAAGTTCGTAGCGAATGGACTAAAACAAACTTTGCGCTCCTTTGCGCTATACTCTGTGTCCCTCTGGGTTTAAACTCAAACCCTCAATTGGTCATGAATTTACGAAACTGTGTACTAAGTTTGAAAAATATTGGGAAAATGAAATTCGCTACGACACAAACGTAGGCAAGTCCTTCCCACCAGGTAGTCTAAAAGAAAATCCAGGCTTGAAAACCCCTGAAGGTAGGTTTGATGTGTGTAGCCGCGAATTCTATTTGCTAGGGCTGCCAACTTTTTTTATATTATTATCCTCAACTGTTCTGTGATAATACTTATTTGGTATTGATATATTTAATGTTATTTTTACATTCTATTTATAATTACTGCCCAGAAAGTAGCTGAACTTTATAATCTAGAATATACTTCATCTCTTCACTATTACTTGGAAAAATATCCTATTTAACTTCATGATTACTTGAACTAAATGTCATTACTTATACCATTGTAAGAGCAGTTTAGATGATTGATATTAGAGAAGTAGTTTAAAAACATACCTTGTCTAGTACATGAATAAAAAATGGGCTGTTAAACGACTTACAATCAATCTCACATCAGGCGAGGCACAGAAGCTTGAACAATACTGTTCAACGACTGGCAGACCAGCAACTGATGTAATTCGGGAGTTAATTCGCTCTCTTTATCCTAAAGATGAAAAAGCCTCTGAAACCTCGTGAATCAGACTGCAAAAAAATCAAACAGGATAAGTACATCTTAATTTGTCAGTGAAATATGCTGCTTAACAGTTATCAGCTAACAGTGAATTCCCATAACTAAAGTTAGGGAATTTAAAGAATAATACTCTCTTACCAAGTTCAGAGCCGAGGAAATCTTTGCTCTGACTTTTGCTTTGGATATGGTGCAATCATCTTGATACACTTGCATAATTAAAAATATCAAATTAATTGAAGAAAAGGTTGAATTCAGAATCAAGATGCTCTTGCTATAGCAATCCTAAATGAGATTGTGAAAATTTTTGTTATGGTCGTCCTTGGTCATTTGTCAAGAGTCATTTGTGATTCAAAGGACAAATGACTCTTGACTGCCAACAGAAAAATATTTCACATTTAGGACTGTTATAGCTTGCTTATCCATAGCGGTAGTGAGTCCGCAAGCATTTTGCAAACCACCAAACTTCAAGTTTTGTGGGTGTATTTAACCTAGTTATATTTTTTTGGGCAGAATACCCTTCTCGTATCTGCTTTGCTCCTGAATTCTTTTTTTGACAAATAGTAATATTACTGATCTTTTTGGAAAAAATTTAAGTTAGATATATAGGACTCCGATTTGATTTTTGAAAACACACTGAGACTCAAAAGCCCGTTTTATCAGGGTTTTATCTGAAATTTTGTTCAGAAATCAGATATGAGTCTTATAGTACTTACCACTTATTTACTTATACTTTCCAAGTATTAAAAATTTAATCCCTAATTTATTTAATTACAAATAATGGTTAGAAAAACCTTGGTTATAAATCAGCCAAAGGTAAGCAAGTCCGTGGGCAAACTGAGGATTTTTGCTGGATTTATAACACTCAGCTTTGTGATCGCTGCAATATTATGCAACTATCAGGATGCAATCGCCCAAACTCCCGAACCTCAGACATTACCCCCAGGTCGGTTAGATGATATTCCTGAGACTCCGTTACCGTCGGATGTGCTACCCAAGCCACCAGACGAGAATCAATTGCTTCCATCCCTAAAACTACCGAATCAGCCGATTCTGGAGCAGAATGACCCTAATACCAAATTTCGGGTCAATCGCATTGAAGTTTTGGGCAGTACAGTTTTCAAAGCAGAACAGTTTGCTACTGTCACAAATTCCTTTGTGGGCCGGGAACTGACATTTGCAGAGTTGTTGCAAGTTAAAGATGCCATCACCAAACTCTACACTGATAACGGCTATGTCACCACAGGCGCATTGATTACACCGCAGATAATAGAAGCTGGGACAATCAAAATTCAGGTGATTGAGGGTAGTTTGCAAGAAATTAAGATTGTCGGTAATAGGCGATTACACACTCAATACATTCGCGATCGCATCAAACTTGGTGCAGGTAAGCCTTTAAATATACCACACTTAATAGAAAAGCTGCAACTACTCCGCCTCGATCCGCGGATTCAAAACCTATCAGCCGAGTTGCAGACAGGCGTGCAACCCGGAACTAATGTGTTGCAAGTGGAGGTTGAAGAAGCAGAAACTTTTAAGCTGACAGCAAGCCTGGATAATGGGCGATCGCCAAGTGTGGGCAGTTTTCGCCGGGGAGTGGATCTGCAAGAAGCCAACTTATTGGGTTTGGGCGATACCTTGAGCGTGGGATATGCCAATACCGATGGCAGTAATACCATCAATGCCAGTTACACGCTGCCGATTAACGCCCACAATGGCACTGTATCCTTCGGTTTTAGCGAGGGATGGAACCATGTGATTGAAAAACCATTCAGCGTCCTTGATATTCAATCAAATACCCGCTCTTACGAATTGAGCTATCGGCAACCACTGATGCAAAAACCAAACCAAGAGTTGGCAGTGGGGGTATCATTCTCGCGCCAGTCAAGCCAAACTGAGTTAGGTATTGATAACATTGGGCCGTTTCGACTCTCCCCAGGTGCAGATGCGAACGGAAAAACCAATATTTCGGCTCTGCGCTTTTTTCAAGAATATACCCAGCGAAGCAACCAGTATGTATTTGCGGCGCGATCGCAATTGAGTTTTGGCGTAGATTGGTTCGATGCTAATGTCAGTAATAATGAACCAGATAGCCGCTTTTTCGCGTGGCGGGGACAGGCGCAGTGGGTGCGGCAATTAGCACCAGATACTCTATTTTTAGCTAGGGGCGATTTCCAATTGGCAGCAGATTCCTTAGTACCTTTAGAGCAATTTGGTCTTGGTGGACAGCTAAGTGTGCGGGGCTATCGCCAAGACGCATTACTCACAGATAATGGTCTGTTATTTTCGGCGGAATTTCGAGTCCCAATTGTCCGCGCTGCCAAAATTGGCGGAGTGTTGCAACTGACACCCTTCATTGATGTTGGCAAAGGCTGGAATACCAAAGGCGAAAATCCATCACCGAGTACGCTTGTTAGTACTGGGTTGGGACTGTTGTGGAAACAGGGTGATGACTTCTTGACCCGCCTAGATTGGGGCATTCCCCTAATCTCAGTGGACGGTGAAAAGCGATCGCTCCAGGAAAATGGACTGTATTTTTCAGTGAGTTATTCAGCATTTTGAGGGAAGCGATCGGTTCAAGATAATATCATTTTGGGCTAAATACAAAGTATAAATAAAGGCTTGGCGATGACAACAATCTCTACTTGGTTGGTTCTGTGCGGTGGAATAGTGCCGTTGATGTTAATGCCACTTTGGTGCGGCTTTGCCAACGCCCAGGTAACTCCTGATGGCACATTGAATACTAATGTCTCTCAAACTGGCAATAACTTTACTATCACCAACGGTAATCGAGTTGGCAACAACCTGTTCCATAGCTTCAGCCAATTCTCAGTTCCTACCAACGGCTCTGCTTTCTTCAACAACGCCGCAGATGTGCAAAATATCTTCAGCCGCGTCACTGGAGGCAGTATTTCCCAAATTGATGGTTTAATACGGGCGAATGGTAGCGCTAATCTTTTTCTGCTCAATCCCAGTGGGATTATTTTCGGCGCAAATGCCCAATTGAATATTGGCGGATCGTTTATTGGTACAACTGCTAATAGTATTAAATTTGCCGATGGTGTTGAGTTTAGCGCGATTAATTCCCAAACTACCCCACTGTTGAGCATCAATGTTCCCCTTGGTCTGCAAATGGGTAGCAATCCCGCACCGATCAACATTCAAGGCACAGGACATGCCTTAACCTTAGGCCTTACCAATAATCTAGCTTCCATCACTCGCACTCCTAGTCCGACAGAACTGCGAGTACAGCCTGGAAAAACTCTGGCGTTGGTGGGTGGTAATCTAAATCTGAATGGGGCAACCCTAACTGCCGAACAAGGGCAAATTGAATTGGGCAGTGTGAGTGGCATAGGGCTAGTTAACTTGATACCAACTGCTCAGGGTTATACGCTTGGGTATGCTAATGGGCAAAGCTTTAGTAACGTTCAACTCACTGGGCGATCGCTGCTGGATGTGAGTGGGATGAATGCAGGTTCGGTTGAAATTCAGGGTAAAGAGATCCAATTTACCGATAGCTCGCTGGCGCTGGCACAAAATCTCGGTAATCTCCCCGGTGGCAACCTGCATCTTCAGGCATCGGCAGGAATCGATCTGACTGGTACAACCAGCGGAGTTCGGAGTGAAACCTTGGGGATTGGAACTGGTGGTAACATCAGCGTCATTACTCCCCGATTCAGCCTCCAGCAGGGAGCGGCATTAAGTAGCATAACCTATGGAGTATCTGCCAGTGGCAATATTCAGATCGATGCCTTAGCGCTAGAGATATCTGGCTTCTCGCTGAGCACTTCAAATGCCAGCGTTATTAACACTAGTACATTTGGTTCCGGGAGCGCAGGTAATATCTTCGTCAATGGCGATAGTTTACTAATATCTAATGGTGGAGCATTGTTTTCAGCGTCGCTGGGTGTTGGTGACAGTGGTGAAGTTATCATTCACAACATTGATACCATCATCAGGGGAAGTAGCTCCCGACCTACCCCCACTGTAATTAGCTCAAATGCCTTCAGTAGAGGAAATGCCAAAACCATAACACTAGATACTGCCAGGTTACAACTGCTAGATGGGGGAACAATTACCACAGGCTCGTTTTTTGTCGGTCATGGAGGAGATATTAGCGTAAATGCTACAGAATCCATCCAAATTAGTGGTGGCACTAAGTTAAGAAATAGCGCCATCGACTCGTCTACCATGCACATAAACCCAACATTCCAGAAGCTACTTCGTTTGCCTAATATACTGACAGCCGATGCCGGTACGATCAGCATCACAACGCCGAACCTAACCCTGAGAGATGGCGGGACAGTCAGTGTCACCAGTCAAGGTAGCGGCAATGGTGGCAGTCTCAAAATCACAGCCAATACCATCCGATTAGACCGTCAAGGAAGCATCCAGGCACAAACAGAATCAGGTAATGGAGGTAATATCGCCTTAGAAGTTGGGAAATTGTTGGTGCTGCGTGACAATAGCGCGATCGCCGCAACAGCAGGTGGTAATGGTGATGGAGGTAATATAAATATTAATGCACCCATCATCGCCGGATTAAAAAACAGTGACATTATTGCTAATGCCATTAAAGGTCGGGGGGGCAATATTCAAATCACTACCCAAGGCATCTTTGGACTAAAATTCCGCGACCAACTCACCCCTGACAATGATATTACGGCGAGTTCACAGTTCGGTGTGAATGGTAATGTGCAAATCAATACCATTGGCGTTGATCCAAATTCTGGCTTAGTCGAACTACCAGCAAATGTAATTGACCCATCTCAGCAAATTGCCACAGGCTGCGCCAACAATCAAGGCAGTAGTTTTGTTGCAACGGGACGGGGTGGCATCCCACAAAATCCTAATCAGGTGACGAGTAATGTCTACGATGGGCTACGCCTACGTACCTGGGATGATATACGAGATTTGTCTGCTTACCGCAAAACAGGTGAGCTAAATGCCCAGATTCCAGCATCCTCAAAGGTTTTCGTCGAAGCCACAACCTGGCATCGCAATGCTGACGGTAAAATTGAATTAATTGCGGTTCAACCAGCGTATATACAACCATCTTTAACCTGTGCTGCTGTTCCCAAGAGTTAATTTTTCTAGAACTAACTATCTAATTCCCCAAAGCGATCGCGGTACTGCTGGAGCAGCGCTTGTATATCCTGCAATTGTTGTTCTGCCTGTTCTGCTCGTTGACGTTCCTGCTCTGCTCGTTGACGTTCCTGCTCTGCTCGTTGCTCCAACTCCACCGGACTCAAAAATTGCCGCCCATCTGGTCGATAAATCACCAGTTCATGGTTGCCCACTGCAAATCGAACTCCCAACAGAGGACTCGTCCATCCATCCATCTGAGCAATTGGTAACAACTGTTCACCAAGACGGCGCCAACCTTTGAGTTCGTAGCGGTCTGGATCATACTGATAGTATTCTTCCACGCCGTAGGTTTGGTAAAACTCTAGCTTGCGTTCCATCTCCTCTGCATTGTTGCTGGGTGAGAGAATTTCGTATACAACTTGTGGGGCAATGTTGTCTTCCTGCCACTGTTTGTAAGACCCCCGTCGTCCCTTCGGTCTACCAAACACCACCATTGTATCCGGCGCAACTGGTGAAATTAAGCGCGATTTCACCGGGAACCATAGCAAATCTCCCGCCACAAATACGTTAGGTTGGTCAGCAAACAGAATTTCCAGATTTTCCTTAATTAGGACAATCCAACGAAACTGTTCGGTATTGTCTGCCATTGGCTTGCCGTCGCTGTCGGGGAAACGTAAGTCTGCATCGGTGCGAAAGAAGGTGGTCATAGGTTTACCCGGAATGACACAGTATTTTAATTGTATGCGATCGCTCAACAAAGGCTGATCGGTGAAAGCTGGAACTGATAGATCGCACGATCCGTTGGGCAATATTAGGTGAGTGCTTGACTGATCTTGAAACTATCAGTAATTATTTATGCTTTTCCAAATCAAACAACGTCGTTGGCTATATATAAGTCTGAGTATTGTGAGCTTATGTTTGGCATTGATTATCACACCTGCTAGAGCATCTTTGCAAGTATCGACAACTTCTACTATAAATACTTCAGCACCAACTTCCCAGCCTAGTAATTGGCTAGAACAGGGACGAAAACTCTACCATTCAGGACGCTTTGCAGAAGCAGTGACGATTTGGCAAACGGCAGCACAACAGTATCATACCCAAGGCGATCGCCTGAACGAAGCTCTCAGTTTAAGTTACCTCTCACTGGCACAACAGGAACTTAATCAATGGAAACCAGCCCAACAGTCTATTGAGCAAAGCCTGAAACTGTTGCAAACGTCCCATGCCGCCGATCCTATTCTCTGGGCGCAGGCACTTAATACGCAGGCGAATTTGCAATTGCATATCGGCAAAGCTGAAACTGCGCTGGAAAGTTGGCAACAAGCGCAAAAATTTTATGAGCAAGCAGGTGACAAAATGGGCAGCCTGGGCAGTCAAATCAACCAGGCACAAGCATTACAAAGTTTGGGCTTTTACCGCCGCTCGAAACAGCAATTGGAAGCGCTAATGCAAAAGGTCAAAGCAATGCCGGATGATGAAATCAAAGTCAGTGGGTTACGATCGCTTGGTTTAGCTTTGCAAATGATTGGTGATGGCAAAAGTCAAGAGGTGTTGGAGCAAAGTTTAGCGATCGCTCGCCAAATTTCAGCCCAACCCCAGTTAAGTTCTATTCTGATCAGCCTGGGCCAAACTGCCGTTGACTTGCAAGATCCGGAAGCCGCATTAGATTACTTTGAACAGGCTCAACTCTTAACAACTAACCCAAGCGATCAGTTACAAGCGCGTTTAGCTCAGTTCAAACTTTTCCTCAATTACGACAAACTGGAGTTTGTTAACCCACTCGCACCTCAACTACTCCAACAACTCCGAGAACTGCCCCCCAGTCACACCTCACTCTATGCAGCGATCAATTTTGTTGCCACCCTCAACCGCCAGTCAAATTCTGACCCAATCTTACCGCTGAAAGATTTGGCACAACTGATGGCAATCACAGTCAAATCTGCACAGCAAATCCAGGATACTCAAGCCGAAGCTCACGCACTAAATCAGTGGGGAAAACTCTATCAGCGTACACAGCAGTTATCTCAAGCACAGGAGTTAACTCAGAAATCCCTCAACATTGCCCGCCAACTCCAAGCTAACGATATCATTGCTCAATCTGCTTGGCAGGTGGGACAGTTGTATAAACAACAAGGCGATCGCTCAAAAGCGATTACCGCCTATACAGAAGCAGTCAACGCCTTAAAGGCACTGCGGGGAGATTTGGTGGCTATCAACCCTGATGTCCAGTTCTCTTTTCGCACCAGTGTAGAGCCGGTCTACCGGGAACTGGTTGATTTACTTCTAGAGGATCAACCGAGTCAAGCAGAACTAATACAAGCTCGTGAATTGATTGAGTCACTCCAAATTGCGGAACTCGATAACTTTTTTCGGGAAGCCTGTTTAGATAGAACTCAACAAATTGATCAGGTTGATCCCACTGCAACTGTCATTTATCCGATCATCTTGCCAGATCGTTTAACAGTAATTCTCTCCAAAGCAGGGCAACCACTCCGTTCCTATGTCACTCACAAATCTCAAGCTGAAATTGAGCAGACTCTAGACAATTTTTTGGTTGCTCTTAACCCTGTCTCAGATTCCAAAGACCGGGATCGATTGTCCCAACAGATTTATGATTGGTTGATTCGTCCAGAGGAAGCAGATCGAGCATTAATTGATACTAAAACATTGGTGTTTGTTTTAGATGGTAGGTTGCGGAACATTCCCATAGCAGCTCTTTTTGACGGTAAGCAATATCTGATCGAGAAGTATGCTGTGGCGCTCTCGCCAGGATTGCAACTGATGGCGACGCGATCGCTTCATCAAAAGCACATCAGTGCGATCGTCGGTGGCATTAGCCAATCTCGCGCTGGTTTTAGTGCTTTGCCCGCTGTGGAATCAGAGGTGAAACAAATCTCCAAGTCCGTGTCGTCCTCTCTATTGCTGAACCAAAAATTTACCAGTCAAGCCCTTGCTGAACGGGTGAAATCTAGTAGTGCAGGTATTGTCCACCTAGCAACCCACGGACAGTTTAGTTCCCGCCTCGAAGATACCTTCTTGCTCACTTGGGATGGAGAAGTCAATGTTAAAGAGTTATCTGAACTCCTAAAAAATCGGGGTAAAGATCCATCGAAAGCCATCGAGTTGCTGGTACTAAGTGCCTGTGATACAGCAGCAGGAGACGATCGCGCCGTCCTGGGACTAGCAGGCTTGGCTGTCAAATCCGGCGCTCGCTCAACTATCGCCACCCTATGGCCCGTCAAAGATCGGGCAGCCGCGATGCTAATGACTCGCTTTTATGACCAACTGCGACAACCCAAAATCACTAAAGCCGAAGCACTAAGACAAGCACAAATTAGTCTAATTCGCCAAACTGATTTCCACGAACCGTTCTTTTGGTCTGGCTTTGTTTTGATCGGCAACTGGATTTAACTAAGTAATACAACGGACTATATTGCAAATAATTTAGGCTATTTTTTACAGTGTTTTAGCTCAAGCTCGCCTATACTGCTAGTAGAAGTTCCCTGACTTTATTGTTACTTAGACTTATTCTCTGAGCTTCTGACCATAGTCAAAAGAAACGTATTTTGTTTGTATCACATTTCAATGACATAAGGAAAAACATCATGAAACGTCGATATTTAGCTAGTACACTAAGCGTCATCACTCTGATCGCTAGCAGTGCATGGACTAGTGCTCATGCTATTACATTTACCCCACCCGCCAACAGTGGCTCTCCCAGACAAGCAACAGGAGGAGCTTCTCGCGGTAGTATCTTTACACCTGCTGTCGGGAAAGGTGCGCCCAGACAGGCAACAGGAGGAGCTTCTCGCGGTAGTATGTTTGCCCCTGCTGTCGGGAAAGGTACGCCCAGACAGGCAACTGGAGGAGCTTCTCGTGGCAACCTCTTTACACCTGCCGTCGGGAAAGGTACGCCCAGACAGGCAACTGGAGGAGCTTCTCGCGGCAAGCTCTTTACACCTGCCGTTGGTAAAGGCGCTCCCCAACAAGCAAGTGCGGGTGCTTCTCGCGTTGGTACTTACTACTTGAATCCATCGACTATAAGTACAACGCAACCAGCAGCGCTAATCGCCCTCTTGCCTCAAAATTTCTATGGCACAACAGTATCTGAACGTCCCACAATATTGGTGTATCTCCCAGCTTCCAATGCCGAAGAAGCAGTGTTCAGCCTCAAGGATGAAGCTGGCAATATGCAACATCAGATGAACATTTCAGTTGCAGGGAAAACTGGGGTAATCGCGATCAAATTACCAGCCAATGCGCCCGCTTTAGCTGTTGGTAAAAACTATCAATGGTTTTTAGCACTCAAAGTAGATGGGCAACTCAGTCCAAGTACGCCTTACGTCGATGGTTGGGTTCAGCGTATCCAGCCCAGCGCTGAGTTGGCAACAGCAATCCAAGAACAAGATGCTCTGAAGCGGGCTAGTGTTTTGGGTAAAAACGGTGTTTGGTATGACTGTGTGGCAACACTTGCATCGGTATACACCGCTCAACCTTACAATACAACTCTCCGCAAACAATGGGAAGAACTTCTATCCTCAGTGAGTTTGAAGGAGATTGTAACAGCGAACTTGTTAGCATCTACTAACTAATGCCAATTTGGGCATTGGGCATTGGGCAAAATAGTTCCGTTAGCGGATACTTAGGTTTAACCCTTCCTAAGTAAAGAAGTGAGCTTCCTAACTCAGCACTCCTAAAGGGCATTGGGTTAACGAATAATTATTCTCTTTGTCCCCCTCTGCTTCCTTCCACCCAGTTCCTAATTAACCCTTATCACCAGAGGGGACCGTCCCACCTTCCTAATCCCAACCCCCATTGTATGGCACAAATATGTGGCGCAGATTCCAGGCTTTTATCCAACGTACTCGCAGCGTTTTGATTATTACTCCCAGCGTTGCCTTGACAGTTATAGTTGGGCAATCGTTGGGACTTTTCAATTTACCGGAATGGAAAATTCGTGACGAATGGGTTCGTCAGCGATCATCTGTAGCGATCGCAGATGAGATTGTGATTGTCACAATCGATGAGCGCGATATCCAATCAGTACGTAAATGGCCAGTTCCAGACTGGGCACTGGCAAGATTACTAGAAAAAATCCGGGCGCAGCAGCCGAGAGCCATTGGCTTGGATCTCTATCGAGATTTACCGGAAGGAAGCGGACACGAGCAACTTGTTCAAGTCTTTCGCAACACTCCCAATTTAATCGGAGTTGAGAAAATTACTGGTGAACGCGTCAATCCCCCACCAGAATTGAAAAAACAGGATCGGGTAGGATTAGCAGATTTAGTGTTGGATGGCGATCGCTTTGTACGTCGTGCCCTCCTGACAGCTGAAGATACCAAAGAGAAAAACACCATTAAAGCCGGACTGGCAACCCTTGTAGCCCTAAAGTACCTCGAAGCTGAAAAAATTAGCTTAGAAAGCATTGACCCCCAACAGCAAAAGTTTCAGTTGGGTAAGGAAATTTACCTACCACTGCAAAATCAAGAAGCAGGTTATACCGATGCCGATTTAGGAGGCTATCAAATTCTGCTGAATTGGCATGGTTCAGAAGCAGCATTTCGGACAGTTGCGATGCGCGATGTGTTAGCAGGGAAAATTCCGGCAGATTTAATGCGCGATCGCATGGTATTTATTGGGTCAATTGCTTCCAGTACCAATGATTTCTTCAGCACACCCTTCTCTTCTTGGATATCTGCTCAAAAACCGACTCCAGGTGTGGTTGTTCATGCCAATATTGCTCATCAACTAGTACGAGGAGCAAAAACAGGAAAAGCCAGTCTACACGGTGTTTCTGGAATTTCTTTATCACTCTGGATTGTTTTGTGGTCTGTTATTGGTTCTACAGGTAGTTGGTTGTTATCCAGTAGCAAGCTGCGGATTCCCGGCGGCAAAATTCTTTGGGCAACTGTAGGCATCAGTGGAGCCTGTATATGGGGTGGCTATGGAATGTTTTTGTATGGTGTTTTAATTCCGGTAACACCCACCTTAGCAGCGTTTATCGGTAGTGTGATTGCAACAACTAATGCCTATAAACAGCGGAAGTTAGAAGAAACCAATCGCCAACTGGAAATTGCCAACAGTCAACTATTGGATTATTCCAAAACCCTAGAGACGAAAGTCGAAGAACGAACTCATGAATTAGTTGAGGCAAAGCAAGCTGCTGATGCTGCCAATCAGGCCAAGAGTGAGTTTCTCGCCAATATGAGCCACGAACTACGCACACCTCTTAATGGCATCCTTGGTTTTGCCCAGGTACTAGAAGAATCGCCAAACATGACAGCTAAAAACCTAGAAGGAGTCAGCATTATCTACCAATGTGGCTCGCATCTTTTGATGCTGATCAATGACATTCTCGATCTCTCGAAGATAGAAGCGAGGAAATTAGATTTGGTTGTCACTAGTGTGCATCTGCCCAGTTTCTTACATGGTGTAACTGAGATTTGTGGTATCCGGGCTGAACAGAAAGGGATTGGGTTTAATATCTTAATTAGCGATCGCCTACCACTTGCCATTGAAGCTGATGAAAAACGGCTACGGCAAGTGTTAATTAACTTGCTGGGCAACGCGATCAAATTTACTGATAGCGGTAGCGTAACCTTTAAAGTAGAGGTACTGGATACTGGGGACTGGGGACACAAGGAAAATCAATGCCCAATGCCCGATGACGCCAGTCGCCTCAAGTCGGGAAACCCGCCCACGGCGCTGGCTCCCCAATGCCCAATGCCCAAGATTCGTTTTCAAATTGAAGATACGGGTATTGGGATGTCACCAGACCAACTGGAAAAAATCTTTTTGCCCTTTGAGCAAGTGGGTGAAGCAGGGCAACGATCTGAAGGTACTGGCTTGGGATTGGCAATTAGCCAAAGAATTGCGGCATTGATGGGGAGCCAAATTCAGGTGCAGAGTCACCTGGGCGAAGGAAGTCTGTTTTGGCTGGATTTGACAGTATCAGTACCACTCGCTCATGACTGGCGTGGAGGAGCGATGTCTACGACGGACTACGCGCCAACTCCCCAGAAAATTATTGGGATTCAGGGTAGTGCGCCTCAGATTCTGATTGTCGATGACGATCGCAACCACTGTTCTATGTTAACCAGTCTGCTGCAAGAAATTGGCTGTCGAACCTTAGAAGCGACCGATGGCAAACATGGGCTACAGGTGGCAATTGAACACAATCCAGATGTGATTCTACTCGATTTAGCCATGCCCAACATGGATGGTTTTGAGCTAATGGTTCACCTGCAAGCGAATCCACAAACCAGTTCTATTCCCATTATCGTCTCTAGTGCCAGCGTCTTTGAGTCAAATCGTCAGCGGAGTTTAGAGGCAGGAGCAACAGCATTCCTACCCAAACCTCTCCAGATTGACGAACTACTCAATAGACTGCGATCGCTCTTGGGAGTGGAATGGATTTATACCGAATCTTCGCCTCCCAAAGGTGAGCAGATTACTGGGAGTGAATGGGTACTACCATCCCAAGATGTTTTGCAACAACTCTATCATTTGGCAATGATGGGAGATATCTCAGCGATTGAGGGAATGTTAAAAGAACTAATTGAGCAAAATAGTCAACTAACTCCCTTCGCGACAGAGTTAAGCAAACTCACTGCCAATTTCCAAACCGGAAAAATCCGTAAGTTACTCAAATCATTTGTCACAACGGAGTTACATCCATGATCGCTGTTTCTATCTCGAAACCCATACATATTCTATTAGTGGATGACAATCCAAACAATCTCAAGGTGCTATCTGAAGCAATTCAGAGGTGTGGCTGGAAAGCCCTCATGGCAACAGATGGAGAGTCAGCGATTGAACAAACAGAATATGCTCATCCCGATCTGATTCTCTTAGATGTGATGATGGCAGGTATTGATGGATTTGAAACTTGTCGCAGACTGAAAAACAATCCGATCACTCAGAATATTCCAGTAATTTTCATGACTGCCCTATCCGATTCTACAGACAAGGTGGCGGGATTGGAAATAGGTGCAGTTGACTACATTACCAAACCCTTCCAACACGAAGAAGTCATTGCCCGTTTAAAGTTACACCTAAAAATTTCCCATCTCACTCGCACACTAGAAGAACGCGTGCAAGAACGCACCGCAGAATTAACTCAATCTTTACAACAGTTACAGCAAACCCAACTACAAATGATCCAGAGTGAGAAAATGTCCACATTAGGGCAGTTGGTTGCAGGTATTGGTCATGAGATTAATAATCCGGTTGGTTTTGTTGGCGGAAATTTATCTTATATTGAGGAACATGTAAATAATCTACTTCGCCTGGTGAGCCTGCAACAGCAAAAGCTAACGCAGTCAGACTCGGAAATTCAAGAGCTTCTTGAAGAAATCGACTTGGAGTATCTGGCAGAGGATCTACCGAAACTACTGGCATCAATGCACCAGGGAATTACCCGTCTTAAAGAGATCAGTCTCTCTTTGAGAACTTTTACTCGCGCAGATATTTCATCTCAGGTGGAGTTTCAGATTCACGAAGGAATTGATAGCACCTTAATGCTGTTGAAACATCGACTCAAAGGCAATGGCGATCGCACTAAAATCCAGGTTGTCACACAATACGGTGAGTTACCTCCAATCAGTTGCTATCCCGGACAACTGAACCAGGTGTTCATGAATATCATCGCCAATGCCATTGATGCATTTGATGAACTCCATCAAAACAATTCCGATCCAGAGATTGCTGCTTGCGAGAATATCATCACCATTACCACATCGGTTAATCCCCAGCAACAAACCGTCACAATTTGCATCCAAGATAACGGCCCCGGTATGCTTACTGAGGTGCAATCTCGAATTTTTGAGCAATCTTTCACAACCAAGCCCGTGGGTAAGGGAACTGGGCTGGGATTAGCGATCAGCTACCAAATTATTGTTGACAAACACAACGGACAAGTCAACTGCTTGTCAGTACGTGGTGAGGGGACAAAATTTATTATTACCCTGCCTATGTAATTTAATATACATTGATTTTATAAAAAATTCGGCAACTCTACATAACTACACTCGATTTAGCCTATAACCTGAGTAAAACCAGATTCACTTCTCTTTAAATTTTCTTTACGAATCAGCTCTAAAGGTTGCACCTGATTTTATTGATTATTTGGAAGTTTACAAGGGGGATGCCGAAATACGTGGCAAATGGGACACGTTGTAAAGAATTATTAAAACACTTGCTTTAATATCCCTTATGGGGTGGGTATCTAGTTATTCAGATTGCTCCAAGGTCATGCAACGCCCGTTCAGTAATCATTTGGATGTATTCAGACTTGGCATCAGTGTATGCTTGGCGGTTCGACGCGAACTTCTGCGCAAGTTCAAGCTTCAGTCGTGCATATCTATGCGCTTCATCGGAATGTTTGATCAGGTAGTCACGAAACGATAGGTGACGACGGAGTTCCTTGCTATCGCGTGGGCAGACATAGAGGTGGTGGCGCGGTGTGTTCGATGGACAGAGAAAGGCTTCGCGCCCTTCGATGCCGAGATCGCCCTCATGCACATATCCAAGGGTGGCGAGCGCAAGGGTAGTAGCTCTAATATAGGCAGTCGATGCCACCACTACATCCATATCAATGATTGGCTTGGCAGCAAGTCCAGGCACGGATGTGCTGCCAACATGTTCGATAGCTAAAGCTAAGTCGCCGAGAACTTCAGCCACGGGAGTTTTCAGCTTAAAGAAGAGCGAGGGCCAGTTGGGATCATATTCAACAATGACGATCTGTTCAGGCATGAAGTGTCACTTCCTAATAAACATTATGTGACTTTGATCAAAATTACTCAGACACTTAGCTGTTGTGCGAGTATATGAATCAGCCAGCGTAATGGATAACCCTGCCGACTTAATTAATGTTGTCATTAGTGAATTAATTAAACACCACTATGAATTACCAGGTTTTTATACTTTAGACCGATTAGTGCGTCGGGTACGTTATCTTGTCAATCAAAAAATATTTAATCTTGTCATTAGCCAACTAGATAACGAGTATATTCAGCGCTTAGATGACCTGTTAGATAGTCACCCAGCAGTTAGCCGCAGCCCATATAATGACCTGAAGCAGCTTCCCAAGCGTCCCACACGAAATTCAATGCGATCGCAGTTAACGGCACTAAAAATACCTTTTGAAATTTATTAATTTAATTTTTCAAGTTACAAAAATATTGTGGATACTCGATTGCGCGACTCTTAACCCACGAACTTCGACCTTTTTACTCGGAAGTTCAACCTTTGAACTCGGAACTTCGACCTTTTTACTCGAAACTTCGACCTTTTTACTCGGAACTTCGACCTTTTTACTCGGAACTTCGACCTTTTTACTCGAAACTTGAGCTTCAGAACTCGGAATTTGAGCTTTAGAACTCGAAACGTCAAATTCTACACTCAAACTCCGAGTTTCTAAGCTCTAACTTTCAACCTCTTAAGCAAAATTGCCGATAGATTTTCTGCACTATTGATGCTTATGGCTGCACTTTTCCAGATAGATTTACAGACGAAATTGCGCCTTCATCAATTTTTAGTTTCTACCTTTGAAAGAGTTTAGCCATTCTTGAACTTGCTCTCGTGCAATATCGCGCCCTCCAAGACCAAAAGCTAGGGCAATAGCAACTGCGATCGCACCTAGTAAAAGTCCAAAAGCTAAATTCACAATATCACTGGCAACTCCTATCTGTTGCAGTGCCATTGCAGAAACTAAGGCAATAATTGCAATCCGCGCCACTTGTCCCAAAATCTGGGCTTGGCGCTCGCCAGAACTGGTAATGATGTTAAAAGCCAGATTTGCCAGGAATAAGCCAATGGCAAAGATCACCAATCCTGCCAAAATCCGCCCGAATATAATCACAATCCCAGACACTAATGCTGTCAAGGCTGGAATATTCAAGATATTCACCGCCGCCACTGTGGCAAACAGCATGATCCCCACTAAGGCAACAATGCCTACAATTTCCGATGGAGTACGGGTTGTAATCGGCTCAACTGTTGGTTCTGTGGAAATGACGATTCGTCTGCTGGGTGTTGTCAGACCCAAAATAGTGAAAATGTTATTAAACCCTAAATTGGTGAGGATACTTGTAACCAAGTCCGCAATAAACCGCCCGACGAAATAGGCAACAATCAAAATTGCCACGGCTGTAAAGATGGCAGGTATGGCGTTGAGAACCTGTTGCAGCATGGCGATCGCGGGTATTGATATCGCATCAATTCGCAAGGCATTGAGTGCTGCGATCGCTACAGGAATCAAAATCAAAACATAGACAATTGTGCCGATAATACTCGATAGAGGTTGCACCCCCGCACTTGCAGATAATCCCAACCGACTACCTAAATGGTCAAGACCAGTTGTCGCCAGCAAGTTCGTCACAATCCGCCGGACTACATTAGCGATGAACCAGCCAACTACAGCAATCAAGATCGCCGCTAAAATGTTCGGCAGAATTAGCAGAACTTCTGTAATTAGAGCTTGTACTGGTTGTAGAGCCTGCCTGAGTCCGAGAGTATCTAAAACTGGGGCGAGAAACAGTAAAAATATAAACCAATACAGAGCATTGCCTATCGTCTCACTCAAAGACAGCTGATTCAGGCTGGGTGCTCTGTCTTCTGGTTCTGGATTCAAACGCTCATCTAGGTTAAATGCCTGTAACGAGCGCACAGTGATAATCTTCACAATGGTCGCCAAAAACCAGGCTGTTGCCAAAAGGATTCCTGCACCAACCAACTTTGGCAAAAAGCCAATAAGTTGATTGAGGAAATTATTGAGGGGTTGAGAGGCTATTTCCAGATCCAACGTCTGTAAAACAGCTACCGCAGTTAACAGGATAATGCTCCAAAAGACCAAGCTGGAGATTAATTTCTCCACTTGGGGAACATCTTGACGACCCGTTACCCCAGCGGCAATGCGGTTATCTATGTTTGTGCGCTTGAGGATTCCTTGCGTCAGTGCCGCTGCGATCGCTGCAATGAGCCAACCTACTAGTAAGATTGCTACCGCCCCTAAAAGACGAGGCGTAAACAGAATCAACTGTTGAACAATACCTTGCACATCAGCGATTCCTTGATTCACTGCTGGTTGTATTGGTTGCAGGCTGGGCGATGATTGTGCCAAAAATTGCTGCACCCTTGAGGATAAACCAACCCCGTAGGCGTAGCCCGTCGTAGACATCACCTGGGTTATTTCTTGCCAAGTTGTGTTCATGGTTTTCGGGAATTATGCTTAAGTATTCGCCCCAAACACTGAGTCAGTGTTTTGCCTATCAATTTACCAGTAAAAACATACATATTTACTCATATTTGATTTAATATACGGGCATTGGGTATGGGAAAGAGGAGGCAGAAGGCAGAAGTTCTTTAATTTCGAATTTTGAATTGATTTCTTCCCTGCCCCCCTGCTCCCCCATGTCCCACTTTGCTGAATTTTGCGTTACTCTAATTGCAGCAACAGCATCAAAGATGTGGAATGTCCCAAGTTTTGGAACAATCGATTCAAATTAATGCTACAGCTACGGTGGTGGAGCGCTGTATTAGCGATTTAGCTCTCATGCACCGTTGGCTCAACCCCGTTCTCCGTTGCGAACCTGTGGGCGAAGCTTGGAGTACCGATGTCGGCAGTAAAAGTCGTTTTATTATTCAAATTCCTCTACTAAAACCCACCTTGAATAGCGTAGTTGTAGAACGACAACCGGGTTTAGTAGTTTGGGAATTTCAGGGATTTTTTCAAGGGCGTGATCGCTGGGAATGTCAACCCACAGAAAAGGGAACGCTTCTACTCAACTGCTTTGAGTACAATATCCCTAACCCCTTAATTAGTTGGGGCTTCAACACTTTTGCTGCATCTTGGACAAAAGAAGATATGCAAGCCCAGCTACGTCGCCTCAAACGAGTCGCAGAAGAACAAAATAATTCGTAATTGGGCATTGGGCATTGGGCATTGGGCATTGGGCATTGGGCATTGGGCATGGTTATTCTCCTTGTCCCCTTATCCTCCCACTCCCCACTCCCTACTCCCTACCCAATTCGGTAAGTAGCCGCCGAATCATAGATGCATCCTCGGCTTCAGGAACTTTTGCTAAATAATTTTGTAAGTCGTCTACGGCTTGGGGGTAGTAACCGAGTTGATAGTAGATCAAACCGCGATCGCGCAATTCTAAAGTTAAACCAGGAAACAGCAACAAAATTCGTTCAACTGCTGCCAACGTTTTTTCTAACTCTTGCTGTTTGAGGTAAATAAATTTTAAATTTGTCAACATCCGGGCCAAAAATTGCCGATTACTAACTACAGCTAAAAATTCTGGTTGTAGCGTCACAGGTTGCTGATAAAGTTGAGACAGCCGTTCCTCGCAATCTTGGGCAAATATTATTTCACCGCCATTGAAAGCATCCACAAAAATCTCTATATCGGGAATATCTGGGCGGATCAGGAAATGTCCCGGCATCCCTATACCCACCATCGGAAAATCAATCCGTCGAGCAACTTCCAGGTAAACCAGCGCTAAGGTAATGGGAATCCCCAATCGGCGAGCGATTACATCATTGAAAAAGCTGTTGCGTGGGTCGTAATAGTAAATTTTATTACCAGAAAATTTTAAATCTTCGTAGAGATACTGATTAATAGTTTGAACTATCCGCAAAGGATATCGTGAAGAAGGTAGGCGTTCTTGAAGCTCCCATGCCATTGTATCAAGGGTGTTGAGATATTCCTCTGGATCTAGGTTGGGATATTCTTCTTGGGCAATGTACAAAGCTGCCTTTGCTAGGTCAATGTGCTCGTCAGGCTGCTGAATCTCCTGATAAAAATATTGTCGTGCTGACGAGAAATTCATAAGCTGTTGCTCGGTGGAGGTGCGAGGATGAAGCCGCAGGTACGCCCAATTCAGGCATCGCGGCTTGGCTAAAAACTGTTTTTGTATCTATCTTTATCTTATGGATATTCAGAAGTTTTGGAAATGTAGTTTATGGATAGCTTGATATATATCTATTACTAACTAACTTTTAGTAAATGCTGCGTTGGTGATGTCTTCTATGGGCTGTAACCACGCAAAGCACATGACGTAATACAAATATGCATTATTTCTAAGACCAAAGTTAGATATCAAAATATCTAGCTTTTTGCTTGCAAGTGTAAATATTTAGAGAATTTAAAATAATGGTATTTTTTGCTACAGTACATAAAAATCAGGGCGATCGCATCTGAAAAATGAGATTAGGATAAACTTGAGCATATTCTGTCAATCTGGTCAAGATGAGGACTACAACCACAACCGCCAAACTCCTTTTTAAGGAATTACTAAGAGAGTTATGTCCCCGTCCGATGCTAGAGTGAAAGGTGACATTTCTTATTCTTATGTCTTCTCCGACCTTATCTGAAATCTAGCTTCACTCATTAGGCGCAGCATGGTAACAACCGCAGAAAAAACAAACATTGGTTACATTACCCAAATCATTGGCCCAGTTGTAGACGTTAAATTTCCCGGCGGGAAATTGCCACAAATCTACAACGCTTTGAAAATCGTTGGCACCAACGAAGCTGGACAGGAAATCAACATCACCGTTGAAGTACAGCAACTGCTGGGCGACAACCAGGTGCGGACTGTTGCGATGAGTTCCACCGAAGGCTTAGTCCGCGGTTTTGAAGTGTCCGATACAGGCGCTCCTATCAACGTACCAGTTGGTAAAGCCACTTTGGGTCGAATTTTCAACGTCCTTGGCGAACCTGTGGATAACAGGGGCCCTGTAAATGCTGAGGCAAGTTTACCCATCCACCGCTCTGCTCCCAAATTCACTGACCTGGAAACCAAGCCTTCCGTGTTTGAGACTGGGATTAAAGTTGTTGACCTTCTGACTCCCTATCGACGCGGCGGTAAGATTGGTCTGTTCGGTGGTGCTGGTGTTGGTAAGACCGTCATTATGATGGAATTGATCAACAACATCGCTACCCAGCATGGTGGAGTATCCGTATTTGCTGGCGTGGGTGAACGCACCCGTGAAGGCAATGACCTCTACAACGAAATGATTGAGTCTGGGGTAATCAACAAAGACAACCTCAACGAATCAAAAATTGCTCTAGTTTACGGTCAAATGAACGAGCCACCCGGAGCCAGAATGCGGGTTGGTCTATCGGGATTGACAGTAGCAGAATACTTCCGGGATGTAAACAAGCAGGATGTGCTGCTGTTTATTGATAACATTTTCCGGTTTGTACAAGCAGGTTCGGAAGTATCCGCGCTACTAGGTCGGATGCCTTCAGCGGTAGGATATCAGCCCACATTGGGAACCGATGTAGGTGAACTGCAAGAGCGGATTACCTCGACTACCGAGGGTTCCATTACCTCCATTCAGGCAGTGTACGTACCTGCGGATGACCTCACCGACCCCGCACCTGCTACCACCTTCGCCCACTTGGACGGAACCACAGTACTGTCTCGGGGTTTGGCAGCTAAGGGAATTTACCCCGCAGTTGACCCCCTTGGTTCAACTTCCACCATGCTCCAGCCCAATATTGTCGGTGACGAACACTACAATACTGCCCGTGCGGTGCAATCAACTCTGCAACGTTATAAAGAACTCCAAGACATTATCGCCATTCTCGGTCTAGATGAATTGTCTGAAGAAGACCGTCTGATCGTCGCGCGGGCGCGGAAAGTTGAGCGTTTCTTGTCTCAGCCGTTCTTTGTGGCAGAAGTATTCACCGGTTCTCCTGGTAAGTACGTGAAGTTGGAAGACACCATCAAAGGGTTCCAAAAGATTCTGTCTGGTGAGTTAGATGCTCTACCAGAACAGGCTTTCTACTTGGTTGGCGATATTAACGAAGCGATCGCCAAAGCTGAAAAAATCAAAGGTTAGTCATTAGTCATTGGTCATTGGTCATTAGTCATTAGTCATTAGTTCAACTACTAATGACTAATGGCAATTACAAAGGACAAATGACATAGACGCGCCAGCGGCTACTCTACGAGAACGCCAAAGGCGAACCCGCAGGGTAGGACAAAGGACGAAGGACAAAGGACAAAAGACAAATGACATTAACCGTTCGTGTAATTTCCCCAGATAAAACAGTCTGGGATGCTCCAGCTGAAGAAGTCGTTTTGCCTAGCACTACTGGTCAACTAGGTATCCTAACTGGACACGCACCACTTTTGACTGCTCTAGATACTGGTGTCATGCGAGTTCGTGGCGCTAAAAATCAGAATTGGGAAGCGATCGCTCTTTTGGGTGGCTTTGCCGAAGTCGAAGAAAATGAAGTGACAATTCTGGTTAACGGCGCTGAACGTGGTGACAAAATTAACCTTGATGAAGCTCGTACTGCTTACAACCAAGCAGAAGCACGTCTAAGTCAAGTGTCAGCAGACGATCGCCAAGCCCAAATTCAGGCAAACCAAGCCTTCAAACGCGCCCGCGCTCGGTTTCAAGCTGCTGGCGGTTCGGTCTAATTTAACTTTCTATTTCAACTTTGTAGGTTGGACATTACCCAACCTACAAATTATTTATTAAATTTAAAAAAATTACGTCAAGTTTAAGAAATAGAGGCTAGCCTTAGTGAAGTGTTAACTTAGCTAATTAGTTGCCCAGATGGGCACAGATTATGAAAAGGTTTTCATCTTTACTTGGTACTCGTAAACAAAATAAGGTAGCTAGCTTTGCAGCATCTGTCGTAGCAACCTTAGCAATGGCTGCGCCAACGTCTTCTCTACGAGACGCTACGCGAATGACGATTGCTGTAAGTATTCACCCTGCCAATGCGACTTCTGTAAAAACAACTACTGCATCAGTCCAGCTAAATCAGACCACACCAAATATTGCTCAGTTACAAACTAGCAGGACTCAATATCAAGCTGCTGGAATTGACCCTGTTGTACTGGTTCCCATTCTACTTGTTGGCGGTTTAGTTATATTTGTGCCCCTATTCTTTGGTGGACTTGTAGTAATTGGCGAACGTGAAGTCGGTATTGTAGTTAGAAAATTTACCCTTTCTGGGCGCGGACTCCCCGCCGGCAGTCTGATAGCCCTCAACGGCGAAGCTGGCTTGCAGGCAGATACTTTAGCTCCTGGTTGGCACTGGGGCTATTGGCCTTGGCAGTATTCTGTAAAGAAAGAACCGGTAATTGTTGTTCCCCAAGGGGAAATCGCTTTGATTGTGGCGGCAGATGGAGCATCCAACCCACCAGAGCGGATTTTGGGTAAAATTGTCAGTTGTGACAACTTCCAAGATGCTCGAAAATTCCTCGCCCAAGGTGGGGAAAAAGGGCGGCAAATGGGTTTTCTTACGGCTGGTACGTACCGGATTAATACTGCCCTGTTTAAAGTCATCATGGCAGCAAATTCCAGCGCTCATGGCATGACTCCAGAACAGTTGCGAGTGTATAGTCTGGCATCTGACAAAGTTGGCATCGTCACTACTTTAGATGGCGTGCCAATTTCCGCAGGTGAACTCGCAGGCGCGATAATTGACGGACACGACAACTTCCAAAATGGTCAGAAATTTATTAATGGCGGTGGGCGGCGAGGTTTACAAGAACAGATATTGCTTTCTGGTTCTTGGAACTTGAATCCTTGGTTTGTCCAAGTTGAGCAAGTACCAATGACGGAAATTCCCATTGGGTATGTGGGTGTGGTGATTTCTTTCGTGGGTAAAGCACATCAAGATGTCAGTGGTGCAGCTTTCACCCACGGTAACTTGGTTAATCCTGGACATAAGGGCGTATGGATCGAACCGCTGTATCCTGGCAAGCACCCAATTAATTCCCGGATTATGAAGATGGAACTGGTGCCAACGACCAACATTGTATTAAATTGGTCAGACCGTACCGAACGCCACAGCTATGATGCTCAACTAGCTTCCTTGACAGTGCGATCGCGTGATGGGTTTGCCTTTGATTTGGAAGTAGCACAAATTATCCATGTGGGTGCTTTGGATGCCCCGAAGGTAATTTCTCGCGTTGGTGCAATGCAAAATCTGGTAGACCATGTATTAGAACCGACCATCGGAAATTATTTCCGCAACTCAGCCCAAGACTATACTGTACTAGACTTTCTGACTGCTCGGAGTGAACGGCAAGCTGAGGCTGCTGAGTATATTAAAACAGCATTACGGGCTTATGACGTGCAAGCGATCGACACCCTCATTGGTGATATTCAGCCACCAGCGTCGTTAATGCAGACACAGACAGACCGGAAAATTGCTGAAGAAGAACGCAAGACTTATGAAGTCCAGCAGATGGCGCAAACCCAACGGCAGCAACTTGTCCGGGAAACGGCACTGGCTAATATCCAGCAAGAAATGGTGAAATCGGAGCAGAGTGTACATATTGCTGACCTAAAAGCCCAAGCCCAAATCAAAGAGGCGAACGGTGAAGCTGAGGGGACAAAACTCCGGACAATTGCTGAAGCAGAAGGTATTCGGGCCACAGGTAACGCCAAAGCTGAAACCTACCGCGCTGGTGTGGAAGCCTTGGGGCCACAAGGTTATACAGCAATGCAACTGATGCAGATTATCGGCGATCGCAATGTCCGCTTGATTCCAGATGTCTTAGTTGGCAGCAATGGCAGCAATAACGGCTTAGTGGATGGGCTACTATCGATGATTTTATGGAATCAAACTGGTAAGGGTGAATTGACACCAACACCTTTGCATCCACAACCGATAGTTACCCAAGCACAACCAACCTCAGAAAACGGTTATCCACCTATAGTTGTGAATTTTCCTGTAGATAAGTAACATTGGCAACATCTGGTAGGGGCGTAGATATGTGCATACGTGTCAACTTAACGTGAAACCCGCTTGGTGATAACGTTTTACCCTCACCCCCAGCCCCTCTCCCCAGGGAGAGGGGAGCCTGAGATTTAATTCCCCTTCTCCCTTGAGAGAAGGGGTTAGGGGATGAGGGCGTGAGGTGATGTGTAAAACACCTACCTGATATAGCTTTCAGCTTAAGTTGATACCAATGAGATATGTGCGCCCCCAATACGGTTTGGATAAGCAGAGGAGGCAAGGGAGGAAATAGTTGCAACGAGCCACGTTCAGCCTCTTCTCCCAAACTAAAATTCAATCGTTTTACCTTCTAATTGTCCGTCGCTCAAGATAGATTCGCTCTACATCAGAACGAGCAGCTATCGTTTGGATTAACAAAGGGGTGACTTCCGCCACCACAATTGGTGTATAAAGAGACTGATAAATGACCCGCTGGTTACTTTCCTTAAGTTGGTTTACAAGAGGTTGCTGAATTGCCTCATAGTGAGATTTAAGAGTATTTAAGTGATTTTGATGCTCAGTGCGGTTCGATCCTCGATAAGGCTGAACTGTTTCTTCTTTTAGATGAAAAATGACTCTGATAGGGCTATTGCTTCCTTGACTAATGCGGTTAGCTAATTCGGTTTCCAATTTGCCAACGAAGCCTTTATTGTTGATTGCTTGAATAGCCTGCTCTAACACTTCCTGACTAATTTGATTGCCAGCAGCATCAAGGGATACACCATAGATATTGCCTTGGGTATCTATTAGCTTAAACCGCATGATTCCAGTATCAGCTAGAGTTGCTTTGTTAACTACACTGAGGTGTTCAGCCGCGATACCTGTAGTCTTAGAAACCTCTAACTTAGCTTTTTCAGCTAAATTGTTTAATGTCTGGTTTCCTGAGAGCGGAAGGCTAAAGGCTACTGTAGGCACAAATGAGATAATAGCAGATAAGCAAATGGTTAGACCTAAGAACTTCTGCATCTTGATAACAAGCTATTTTTACTAGTATTTTTTAGCAATTTTTATACTTGATCGTAAACAGTTCCGAGTTCTAAGTAACTAAAAACAGTTATATTTTATTGTAGATGCTGTGTAGGCAAAGAAATTTTGCTTTTACAAGAACGTTATCGTTTACTCAAGCAGATTAGTAAAGGGGGATTCTGTAAAACCTTCCTCGCTGTAGATGAAGGTGAGTTTCCGCCAGTTCCTTGCGTTGTTCAAGAATTATTGCTGGAAGATGAAACATTTAAAAATTTTCAGCAAAAGGCGCAAAAGCTAGAGGAATTAGGAAAGCATCCCCAAATTCCCACGTTATTAAATTATTTTCAGCAGAAGGGACATTTTTATTTAGTGCAGGAGTTTATTGCAGGCACTAATTTAGCTCAGGTGGTTGAAGAAGAAGGCGCTTTTAATGAAACTCAGATTTGGCAACTTTTAGAAGATTTATTGCCAGTTTTTCAGTTTATTAGTGATCGCAACATCATTCACCGCGATATTAAACCCCAAAATATCATCCGTAGATCCCCAATTACCAAGAAGGGGGATTTCGTCATAGTCGATTTTTCCACTGCGAAAATCTTCACAGAAATCGATCGGCTAACATTTGAAACCAGTATCGGCAGTCCAGAATACGCTGCACCAGAGCAGACGAAGGGAAAAGCCGTTTTTGCTAGTGATTTATATAGCTTGGGTGTAACTTGCATTTACTTACTTACCCAGATTTCTCCCTTTGATTTATTTGATATTGCAAATGATTGCTGGGTTTGGCAACAATATCTTACTACTAAGGTAAGCGATGTCTGGCGACAAGACTCAAAGAGTCTACGCTTGGAGCAAATTCTCGACAAGCTGCTGCAAAATTCTGTTAACCGTCGCTTTCAATCGGCTGATAAAGTTATGCAAGCAATGGGTATGGAATCTAAAACTCAAAATTTGAAATTACCAAATCCTCCTTGGCGATGCTTGGATACCCTAACTGAGCATTCTGGAACATTGAGTAGTGTGAATGCCCTTGCCATTAGTCCTGACGGTTACACTTTAGCCAGTGGTAGTGATGATAAAAACATCAAGTTGTGGGATTTAAATACCCAAAAAGTCCTAGCTAGCTTATCAGGACACTCACACGCAGTAAAATCAGTTGCCTTCAGTCCTGATGGGAAAATTCTGGCAACTGCTAGCGATGATAAAACTATCAAATTGTGGGAGGTTGAGACATTAAAGGAAATCTGCATCCTATTAGGACACTCACACGCAGTAAAATCAGTTGCTTTCAGTCCAGATGGGCAGATTCTCGCTAGTGGTAGCTGGGATAAAACAGTCAAACTTTGGGATGTAAATACTGGCACAGAAATTTGTACCATAACTGGACACCAATTACAGGTAAATTCAGTAGCATTTAGTCCCCAAGGACAGCTTTTAGCCAGCGCTAGTTATGACAGAACAATTCGCTTGTGGCAGATACCTGTATTAGAAGGTTCCCAGAGAGAATTTCAAAACCGCCCATGCTATAGCTTGTTAAGCACCCTTTCGGGTCATGCATGGGCGGTTTTGACAGTCGCTTTTAGTCCCAATGGGAAAATTTTGGCGACGGGTAGTGATGATAACACTATTAAATTGTGGGAGGTAAACACTGGTCAGCTAATTTGCACATTTGTAGGCCATTCTTGGTCTGTGGTAGCTGTGGCTTTTAGTGCCGATGGTGAAACGCTCCTAAGCGCAAGTTGCGACAAAACAGTTAAACTTTGGAGGGTAAGCACAGCAGAAGAGATTGCTACTCTCTCTGGTCATGTAGACTCAGTATCTGCTGTTGCTGTGAGCAAAGTTACACAATTAATTGCAAGCGGCAGCCGGGACAAGACTATCAAACTGTGGCAGCTTGTAGAACAGGACAATAGCTAATTTTGTAATATCAAGCGCTACCTGTAAAGGCAACTTCTGGAAATTTCAACTGAGCTTCTGCCATTGGACGGTTTCTACCTTCCTCTTGCCAGTAGTTAATCACTTCTGTCGCTTTGTTAAGCAACTCAACACGATCCAGGTCAGTAATCCAATGTTTGGACTCTAATTCCTTTTTTAACTCTTCCCAGGCGTCATTTCTGGGCCAAAAAAAGTACTTAGTCAAAGGACTGGTGCCTTTGCCTACAACTTGATCGACTGCTAGAGCAACGTTCTCGTCTAACCACAGAATTTTCAAAATAAACTTGGTCAATCACACCTCCGGGAATTTCCGGGCATTACTTAACTAGGATAGCGATCGCTTATTTTAACGCAATACTCTATCAAATGACCAAACAGTGATTGAGAATGGGCTACCATAAGGTTTAGTCGGCGCTAACTAAAAATGCTGATGACCGAAACAGACTCATGATACAGAACAAGTAAATTTGTTTATGGGAATCATTAATTTTGAATTTTGAATTTTGAATTCGGAGCGAAGCGACGTGACTGCCCAACTACCTCAATCTCCAATCACATCTGGTTCAGATTTGTATGAGCAAGACTTTTACCTGTGGATTCAAACCACAGCAGAACTGCTCAAGCAAAAGAATTTCACACAACTGGACTTAGACAACCTGATTGAAGAAATTGAAACAATAGGTAGGAGTGAAAAGAAAGCACTCAGAAGCAATTTGGAAATGGTGCTAATGCATCTATTAAAGTATAAGTATCAAGCCGAGAAGCGCTCTGGTAGTTGGCGAGCAACAATTCGGGAGCATCGCAAACGCCTCAGACAAGCTCTAGAAGAAAGTCCTAGCCTTAAACCTTATTTTGATGAGGTTTTCGGGCAGTGTTATGACCATGCTAGGCTGTTAGCTGCTGATGAAACTGAATTGGCTGTGGCTATTTTTCCTGAAAAATCTCCCTTACACTAGAGCAAGTCCTCAACTCTGATTTTTTGCCGGAGTCATAATCTCACGCTCTTGCTTGGATGAATAATCAGTGAAAGCAAGCCATCAATGAGGCGATCGCCCTCTATTGGTATAATATCTCCACCATGCAGCAGATTTCGCGTAGTCACAATATGGAGGAGCGTTCCGATAAAGGTTCGGGCTGCAACTTCTGGGTCGGCAAGCTGAAGTTTAGGATGAGTAGCAAAGTATTGGGTGATAAAGTCAAGATTTGGTTTCTCAACATTTTGGAGAAAAGCGCGTCCTAATTCTGGAAAGCGACCTGATTCACCAATGACAATTCGGAAAAGTGCTATATCTTGCGGGTTTTCAGCAGCACAGTTAAGCATTTTAGTAGCATGACGTTTCAAGAATACAACGGGTTCTTCATGGGATGAGGGAAAGTCTTGTTGCTCAAAAAAGTTTACTTTCTCTGCCATTCGTTGGATTAGGGCGGTAAACAATGTCTCCTTATCGGCAAAGCGTCGGTAAACTGTGGCTTTAGAAACCCCTGCGGCTGCCACAATTTTATCGATCCTGGCTCCTGCATAGCCATGCTCCATAAACTCCTGCATCGCTCCACGCAGAATTGCTTCAGTTTTTTCGGGCGATAACTCCCGCTCAACACTCTTAACGTTACTCATCACTCAATTTCCCGCTTTGCTGGGCATCCACTAACACTATTGACTGATTTCTATTATACCTCCTTGACAAGACGAAACTGTTTTGTTTATCATTACTTTTAAACAAGACTAAACAGTTTCGTCTGTTAAGACTAACTCAGCCGAAACAAAAATCAAGGAGAGTACAAATGCGATCGCCAGCACAGATTCATGAAACAGAAACAAATGATAATCTGCCGATTGTGATTCTAGGGGGTGGTTTTGCAGGATTGTTCGCAGCACTCCATCTTAGAGATTTACATTCCGGCCCGATTATTTTAATTGACCAATCGTGGTGCTTCGTTTTTAAGCCACTGCTGTATGAACTGCTCAGTAGCGAAGTCAAGCTAGAGTTAATCTGTCCCCGCTACGATGCATTGCTGCACAACAGTGGTATTACCTTTGTGTTTGGTACAGTAGAAGCGATCGACCTGGATCAAAAGCAGGTCAAGCTCGACTCTGGCTTAAAATATTCCTACAGTCATTTGGTATTGGCATTGGGCAGCACTACAAGCTACCTTGCTATACCTGGGGCAAAAGAACATACGCTATCATTCCGTACCGCCTATGATACGTTTGCGTTAGGACACCACTTACGAAACCGCTTGCAGTTGGCAACCCAAACCGAAGATATAGAGGAACACCGTGCTTTGCTGACTGTTGCGATTGTGGGTGGTGGTGCATCTGGGGTGGAAATGGCAGCAACGCTAGCGGATTTACTGCCAACTTGGTACATCCCTTTAGGCGGGAACCGACAGGACATTCAGATTGTGATTTTGCAGCGTGGTTCTGAGATTCTCAAAGAGTCTGCAAGCGATCGCCTCCGTGAAACTGCACAGTCGGCGCTGCAAGAGCGAACTGCCTCTGTCAATATATTGCTAGGATCTGAGGTCAAAGCGGTGCATCCGGGAACCGTAGAGTTTGAGCGCAATGGGCAACGGTGGAGATTAGGCGCCGCTACGGTGATATGGACAACTGGAAATGCTACAAATCCCGTGATTGACTCGCTCCCGATTCCGGCTGAAAACCGGGATGAACACAATCGCCTCCTAGTTAAACCGACTCTACAACTGCCAGAATTTCCAGAAGTATTTGCAGCGGGAGATTGTGCCATCGATCCGTTGAATTCCCAGCCTGCTACCGCTCAGGTTGCCTATCAACAAGGAGCGGCGATCGCTCACAATATCAAGGCGCTGATTGCCGGAAAATCTCTTATCCCTGCAACGGTAAATTTGCGGGGTACGTTGATGAAACTGGGACTGCACGAAAGCGCTGTAGAAATCTTTGATCGCTACGAGGTAAAAGGTCACTTGGGTCAGGCAATTCGCCTAGCAACCTATCTCGAACTCATGCCTACTCCAGCCCGTAACTTTGTCAACCGGACGGGATGGTTTACTGAAGAGATTTTGAAGCAGATTGCTGGTGTATAAAGCAAACTTCAGCCTTTGGTAATACTAATTAGTAAGAGAAGCATACTAAATTGAGGGAGTTAAATATCTTATGTCACTTGATCGCCCAATTACATCTGGATCTTCAGATCCAACTCACGAGCTAAAAAACGGTACTGCAAGAGGCTCTAGTTCAGTCTTAGCACCAGAATCTACAGATCCGATTAGTACTGAGGAAACCGCTTCTAAAGGCCCTCCACAGCGCAAGAAATGGCTTTGGGTGATACTGGCTGTTCTGCTAATTGGAGGCGGGGGTTTTGTGGCTTGGCGATTGTTAGGCAAGCGAGAAGCCCCACCACCAGCGCCACCGCCTCTTCCGGTGAAGGTGCAGACTGTTGAATCGAGTCAAGTTCGATCTACCTCTGAGTTTGTCGGCACATTAGAAGCCCAGCAGCGCGTTTCGCTTCAGCCGCAAATTCAGGGGCGAATCGAACGCATATTTGTATCCAGTGGCGATCGCGTCACCCAAGGAACGCCGATTCTGTCTCTAAGTTTGGATCAAACTACAGCCAATGTCTCCAGCGCCATTGCTACGGTTAACTCCAATCGGGCGGCTGTAGCAACCGCTCAGGCACAACTGGAATCAAAACGAGCCGATCAAGTGAAAGCCGCCGCAGATGTGAAATTACAGCAAGTGCAGTTCCAGCGAACCAAGATGCTTGTAACTGAAGGCGCACAGGCAAGGCAAGAACTCGATATTGCTAAAAATAACCTAGATGCAGCGATCGCCACCCTAGCCGCCGCCCAAAAGCAAGTAAATGCAGGCCAAGCCAGCATCAATCAGGCACAGTCCAACGTGCAGCAAGCCCAAGCTCAAGTTGCCTCAACTCAAGTTAATCAGAACCAGAAGCAGATAGTTGCACCACTTGATGGTATCGTTGGCGATTTCTCCGTCAAAGTGGGCGATTATGTGAATACTGGCGGTAACCTGACCACAATTACCAAAAACGATCTCCTGGATATGCGAATTTCGGTGCCGTCCAACAATGCTGCCCAATTGCGTCGGGGATTAGCTGTAGAGCTATTGGATGCTAACACAGGTAAGCGTTTAACCACCGGCAGTATTAACTTTATTTCACCGCAAGTGAATACATCTGGCCAATCTATTTTAGTGAAAGCTCGATTTACTAATTCAAATGGCAAATTGCGGGATGGGCAATATGTTCGCGCCCGAATTATTTGGAACCAGCAGCCGGGAATTTTGATTCCGACTCAAGTAGTGAATCGGATTGGCGGACAGAGTTTTGTCTATGTGGTGGAAGAAAACAAGTCAGCCCCTTCTCTGCGAGACGCTACGCGAACGGGGAAGTCAAAAGTCAAAAGTCAAAAGTCAAAAGAAAATGTTGTGGAAGGAGACAAGTCAAAACAAAAACCGCAATTCGTTGTGCATCAAAAACCTGTGAAGTTGGGTGATGTGCAAAGCGATGCCTCCGGCGGGCTACGCCTACGCTATCCCATTTTAGAGGGAATTAAACCAGGCGATCGCATAGTGGTGTCTAACATTCTCAAACTGCGAGATGGCGCACCCATCCAACCACAACCTTAAAAGTTAATCCCAATTTGAAACAAGAATGCAACACATAGTTAGGTGAAAGTCACTCTGGGTAAGACTTTCTCAATCCCTTCTCCCAAGGGGAGACGCTGCGCGAACGGGTTCAGCAGTCACTCATGGGGGAGACCCCCAAGACCGCGCTGCTTCACCAAAATCTAAAATCCAAAATAGTATAATCATCATGTCGATCGCAGACACCTTTATCAAGCGACCTGTCTTATCAACGGTTTGCACCATAATAATCTTGCTGATTGGTAGCATCTGTATTCCTTTGCTGCCGATTAACAACTTACCGGAAATTGCCCCCATTCAAGTGCAAACCACTAGCGTCTATATTGGCGCAGATGCCCAAACCGTTGAAGATACCGTCTCAACCGTGATTGAGCGGCAAGTGAACGGGGTTGAGGGGATGCAGTACATGACTTCAAGCAGTGGTAATGACGGCTCCAGCAGCATTTCAACCCTGTTTGATCCAGCGAGTAACCGTAATATTAACCAAGTTAACGTCCAGAATCGAGCCGCGATCGCCCAACCGACTTTACCTGAGTCTGTGCGGCAAACTGGGGTAACTACTATAGCACGTTCCAACAGCATTCTGCTAGTTTATGGCTTCTATGCCGAAAATAGCGAGTACGACAATATCTTTTTGAGTAACTATGTTGACCTATACATCACCGATGCCATCAAGCGAGTCCCTGGTGTAGGGGATGCAACGCTGTCTGGGGAACGCCAATATGCAATGCGGCTGTGGCTTGACCCGAACGCTTTAGCTAGTCGGGGATTAACGGCAACGGATGTCAGCAGTGCGCTAACTTCTCAGAATGTTCAGGTGGGGGCAGGGTCGATTGGTCAAGCGCCCACGAAGACGGATCAGAACTCGAATTTCCCACTCCGCATCAATAGTAGATTAAAAGATGTCAAGGAATTTGAGAATTTGGTAATCAAGTCGGACACCAACGGCACACTGGTTAAACTCAAGGATGTGGGACGAGCCGAGTTAGGTGCGAAGGACTATACAACATCGGCATTGGTACAGGGCAAACCCGGCGTTGGGATGCTGATCTATCAGCTTCCGGGCAGCAATGCGCTAAATACTGCCAAAGCGGTGGAAGCGCAAATCGCAGAGCTAGAGAAAAACTTTCCCCCAGGGGTGAAAGCCGTCATCGCCTACGACACCAGCAAGTTTGTGGAAGTCTCAATCGAAGAAGTGGTCAAGACGCTGATAGAAGCGATCGCCCTAGTGGTGTTGGTGATTTTCGTCTTTTTGCAAGATTGGCGGGCGACGATCATTCCGGCGATCGCTATTCCTGTATCCCTGGTTGGTGCATTGGGGTTTGCTTATGTCTTGGGCTTCTCGCTCAACACGTTGACCACGTTTGGATTGGTACTGGCAACGGGTTTGGTGGTAGACGATGCGATCATCGTCGTTGAGGGAATTGCTGCCAAGATGGAACAAGGCTTAGACCGACGGCAAGCTGCTTTTGAGGCGATGGGGGAACTTTCAGGGGCAGTGATTGCCACCTCCTTGGTGTTGATGGCGGTATTTATCCCGGTGTCCTTTTTTCCGGGCGCGACCGGCATTATGTATCGGCAGTTCGCACTGATCATTATTTTCTCCATCGGCATTTCTTTATTCAATGCCCTGAGTTTCACTCCCAGTATGTCTGGACTCTTCCTGCATCATACCGAGGGTGAAGGGCAAGGGCCGCTGGGCTGGTTCTTTCGTCAGTTCAACCGGGGCTTTAGCTGGGTACTGAAGCAATACGAGGGTCTGAGCAAGTTTTTGATCCGCATCCGCATGTTCGTAGTCGGGCTATTTATCCTCGGACTGGCGGCAACAGCGTTTATGTATATTTCCGTCCCTAGTGGATTTGTGCCAGAAGAGGATCAAGGTATTATCGTTGGGATTATTCAGGCTCCCAATGGTGTTTCCCTCGCCTCCACCGAAAAAATTGTTAACACTGTATCTCAAACTCTGCAAAAAGAAGTGCCGGAGATGGAAGCGTCTCTCGTTATTGCCGGTTTTGGTCTTAACGGCAATGGGCCGAATCAGGGGACATTTTTCTTTAAGCTGAAAGATTGGAAAGAACGCAAGGGTGAAGAACATTCGGTGAAGGGGATCGTGCAAAGATTGAATGGCATCTTCGCCCAAAATCAAGATGCATTGATCTTCACCTCCAACCTGCCGGCCGTCTCTGGTTATGGGGTAACGGGTGGCTTTGAATTTCAACTTCAAGACCGCACCAACGGACAACTGAGTATCGATCAATTTCTGGCGATCGCGCAACAAATGATTGCCAAAGCCAATCAAAATCCCGTCTTGCGCCAAGTGTTCACTCAATTTACGTCTAGTACTCCCCAATACCAGATTGACATTAACCGCGATCGCTTAGAAGCCCTTGATGTCGATTTTAGTCAGGCAATGAATACTCTGGGCGCTTACATGGGTGGGCAGTATGTCAACGATTTTACCTTCTCCCAACGCAGCTACCGGGTATACATCCAAGCCGATGAACAGTTTCGGAACTCTCCAGACAATATTGGTCAAATTAATGTCCGTTCCAGAGGTGGTAATTTGGTGCTACTGAATGAAGTCGCCAAAGTGACTCCAATTACAGGGCCGCAAACCATCAGCCACTTCAACTTATTCCGCTCGATCAAGATTCAAGGCAGTGCTGCCCCAGGTTACAGTTCTGGGCAAGCAATTGCGGCAATGCAGGAGACCTTTAAAGAGATTGAGCAGCCAGGGCTGGGTTATGACTGGACTGGACTTTCCAGAGAAGAAAGCAAATCTGGCGGACAAGCGATCGTGCTGTTTGGTCTCGGTATTGTAGTCGTGTTTCTGATTTTAGCGGCTCAGTACGAAAATTATATCGACCCGATCATCATCTTGCTGACCGTGCCCTTCGCAGTTCTCGGCGCGATGGTGTTTATCTCATTTAGAGGGTTAGTCAACGATCTGTACTGTCAGGTGGCATTGGTAATGCTGATTGGTTTGGCGAGTAAGAACGCAATTTTGATTGTGGAATTTGCCAACCATTCGCGGGAGCAGGGCATGACGATCGCCCAGGCTGTACTCCATGCTGTCGAACAACGGTTCCGCCCGATTTTAATGACCACAATCGCCGCCCTGTGTGGGTTCGTTCCTTTATTGCTGTCATCTGGGGCTGGTGCAGCTAGTCGTAACTCCCTCGGTACGGCAGTGTTTGGCGGCTTATTGATTTCCACCATTTGCACCCTACTGCTAGTGCCTGTCCTTTATGTAGTGATCAAAAACCTCACAGACTTTGCCTCTAAAGGTAAACCTCCCAAGCCACCCCAATCGCCTGAACCTACTCCTGCTGGGGAATTAGCCTCTTTGAATGGAAAGAGTCAAAAAACAGTCGTCAAGTTTCAGGGAGATGCCCCTGCTTAACTGCTTGAGAGCGGCGTACCACACGCTACAAATGAAACAAACAAGCTAGTTTGTTTCTTGAAAGCGATTAGGATGCGATCGCTTTCAAGCTTGACTTCCAAGCGCTATCGTCTAATCCAAAATCTAAAATTGAAGCGGGGCGGGGCATGTATCAAAAAACTTTTTTAATCCAAAATCCAAAATCTAAAATCCAAAATCTAAAATTGGCACGGTCAAATTACTCATTCACACGATGCTATGAAACTTAAAATTCCTTCTTGGGTCGGTACCACTATCGGGCTGTTGAGCATGGGAATGATGCCAGCTCTCGGTGCTGAACAAATAAAATTTTCTTACAGTCTTTTAGAATTTTCTCTTCCTGTTACTGATTTAAAAACTTATGCTCAAGAAGGTAAAATTAGCAGTCAACTAGCATCATATACAAAGCGCCTCAAACCAGAGGATGTTGCTCAACTGCGTCAGGTTTTGACTGAAAAACAAAAATTAAGTCCCGTAGCAGTCTCTCAATTTCTTTATTCAGAAATTGGAGAATCGATGTTAAATTCTGCGGGTGAATTGATTCAAACAGATTCAAGACAAAACGGTTTTTATGCAATTCGTGCGGCGTTGATTCTAGCAGCGGCTGATCCAGGGGGATTAACACTACTTAATACGATGCGCTACTTCCCTTCACAGAATATTCGGATTAACACTGAAAAGCTTTTGGCACTGATGAATAAACTCTCCACTCTGAAAAAGGAGACAAATCAAGCTCTCTCTGTAATTGAGCAACAGTCTACTACAGAAGCATCTACTGAACCACCTGTAAATATCTCAAAATTACCGGAACTATACAACAAGTCAGGATCGTTTTCTTGGCAGAAAAAAGCGATCGCGTTTGTGGATACTAATCGTAAATCCCTGACTGGAAGTATTAAAACTAGAGTCATTCAGACAGATATCTATTTACCTGAAAGTCAATCATCCGCACCAGTTGTAGTCATTTCTCATGGACTAGGTTCCGATCGCGATAGCTTTGCTTACTTGGCAGAAAATTTAGCATCCTATGGATTTGCTGTTGTTGTTCCTCAGCATCCTGGTAGTGATTCTCTCCAAATGGAAGCACTACTCACAGGGAAAAGCCAACAAGTATTTGCAGACACAGAATTAATTGACCGACCTTTAGACGTAACGTTTGTACTTAATCAATTAGAGCAGCGTTCAACATCTGATCCCTGGCTACAAGGAAAAATCAACGTTCAACAAGTCGGTGTGATTGGACAATCTTTTGGTGGTTACACAGCCTTAGTCTTAGCTGGCGCACGCATCAATATTAATCAGTTGCACAAAGATTGTAAATCTGAATCTGATCCGGTCAATATGTCGTTGTTGTTGCAGTGTCGTGCTTTAGCACTGGGAAAAAATTCTCCTGATTATGAACAGATACAACAAAACTTAAGCAACCTAGATTTACGCGATCGCCGAGTCAAAGCTGTGATTGCTCTCAATCCAGTCACGAGTAGTCTTCTTGGGCAAGCAGGTCTGAGCCGAATCGAAATTCCCGTAGCCATTGCTGGTGGAGCCTCAGACACGTTTACTCCCGCCTTGTTGGAACAAGTACAAGCATTTTCCTGGTTGACTACCAAAGACAAGTATTTGGGTATTGGTGACAAAGGGAATCATACTGATTTGATTGCTGGTGTGAGTAGCGTAATTTTACCATCTTCTAACCGTTTCTCTAGTTTCTCTGGACGTGACCCAGAATTGGGACGCATTCATTTTCAGGCTTTTAGTACAGCTTTTATGAAAGTATATCTTGCTCACCAGACTGAATATCGTCCTTTTCTCAGTACATCTTATGTGAAGAACTCAAATCGTGATGAAGCAGTCAAGGTCTATTTCGTCAGGTCGCTACCACCAGGATTTCCCCAAGAATTAGTTCGCAAGAAATGAGAATTAAATAATTAATAGGACTTACACATTGACAATAAATGCCAAATATGAATAAGTTTAAAAACCACATCTTTCGTAAGGGCACAGCATTGCTCATTGGTGTCAACTTAAGCTTAAATGCTTATCCCCTTTAATCCTCCCTTAGAGGATGTTTTAAAAGTATTTAACTGTGATTTTAGGCACTTATCGATCCCCCCTAACCCCCCTTAAAAAGTGGGGAACCGGAATCAAAGTCCCCCAATTCATCGGGGGATTTAGAAGGATCTAGAACGTTTTGATACTTACAATAGGACTTTTAAAACATCCTCTTAGAAATAGGGGAAAAAGAAATCTAGTTCCCTCCCCTTTATAAGGCTACGGTGTACACACAAGTTTTCTAGAGTTGCTCCACAGCTTCTTGATCCCCCCAACCCCCCTTAAAAAGGCTACGGTGTACACACAAGTCTGAAGTTGCTCAAGAATCTGGGTTTTACCCCACTTTAACCACTGCTTGAATTCAATAAACGACCACCCGAATTCAATAAACGACCACCCGAATTCAATAAACGACCACCCAAAATCAATAAACGACCACCCGAATTCAATAAACGACCACCCAAAATCAATAAACGACCACCCGAATTCAATAAACGACCACCCAAAATCAATAAACGACCACCCGAATTCAATAAACGACCACCCAAAATCAATAAACGACCACCCGAATTCAATAAATGACCACCCAAAATCAATAAACTTATTGCATAAATTCTTAAAACCTCACCTTAAACCTGATTCACTAAGGTTTAAGCTTTAGTTTTACCTCACCCTAACCATCATTGCGATTAAGTAGGTAATCTTTGGGATTTAAGAAGAAATTCGACTTGTGTGTACACGGTAGCTTAAAAAGGGGGGCAAAGACCTCTCAAAGTCCTCCTTTTTAAGGAGGATTTAGGAGGATCTATTCTGTACACACATCTGTGAGGGTTAGGGTGGGGTAACACGGTGAGTAATGGTCAGTGAGTGAACTCAATATCACGTTTTAACAAAGGTTTCCCGTTAAGTTGACACTAATGAGCATTGCTTTGCCCTTAGAGGATGTTTGAAAAGTCATCTTCTCGGTATCAAAACTTTTAGATCCCTCTAAATCTCCCGATATATTGGGAGACTTAGATTCCGGTTCCCCCCTTTTTAAGGGGGGTTAGGGGGGATCTAAAAGTGCCTCAAATTACAGGTCTATTTACGATCGCAGGATAATTAATAAAAGCCTAAAACAACCTATGCATCATTCTTATTTAATTTTTACTTTTGCCTTGTTGTACTAAATATAATTTCAACCTAAACAATATGAATTTCAATCCACTCAATCTTAATCAATGGAATCAATGGTTGAATCGTAGGCAGCTTCAGGTTCTAGAAGCAGCTTATAAAGCGGCGCAGAATATTAAAGCCCTGGAAGACAAATATTTTAATGGTGGCAAGATTACCTATG